>NZ_CP192578.1:1259907-2519815 GCF_050632205.1 Leifsonia xyli subsp. cynodontis | reverse complement strand
TCACGCCCGGGTTGTCGCCGCTGGGACCGGCCGGCGGCTCCGTGACGGCGACCTGGCCGACGACCTTCGAGATCGACGGGTCGTTCTGGTCGCGGAACGTCGACTCCCAGTTGAGCTCCATCGCCGTCTTGCCGGCCGCCATGGACTTGTCGGTGTCGTCCTCGAGGAAGGTCGTCGACGCCGGGTCGGTGAGACCGTCGTCGATCGACTTCTTCATGAACTCGAGCGCCTGCACGCCCGCGCCCTTGTTGATGTCGAGCTTGCCGCGGGAGTCGGTGAACTGGCCGCCGTAGGCGCCGAGCATCACCGCGTAGTCGCAGATCAGAGCCTCCGCCTGCGCCCAGCTCCAGGCGAGCGGGTACTGCACGACGCCCGCATCCTTCAGCTTCTTGGCGACCGCGAGCACGCCGTCCCACGTCTTCACGTCGTCGGGGCCGGCGCCCACCTTGGCGAGCATGTCCTTGTTGTAGAAGAACAGCTTGGTGGACGGGCCCCACGGCACGCCGTAGTACTTGCCCTTGTACTCGGCGCTGGAGAGCGCGCCGCCGAGCATGTCCTGCTTCCAGCTGGCCGGGAACTTGCTCGTCACGTCGGTGATGATGCCCTTCGACGCGAACTCCGCCGGCCAGATGACGTCCGACAGCACGACGTCGTACGTGCCCGCGGGGGCCGAGGTCACGATCTTGTCGTGCAGTGCCTCGTAGGCGACGAACGTGGGCTTGACGGTGATCTTCGGGTTCTTGGCCTCGAAGTCCTTGATCATCGTGTTGATGTCCGACTCCGAGTAGCCCGCCTGCTTCATGAACAGGGCGTTGATGGTCCCGGTGCCGTCGCCCTCGCCTCCGGACGAGCTGCCCGCGCCGGTCACGCTGCACGCGCTGAGGGCGAGCGCAGCGGTCGTCGCGAGCCCGAGGGCCGCGAGCGCGCGCCGGCGCGTCGTGGATGTGGTTCTCATGACTTCCTCCGTGTGTGTGTTGGTGCGAAGGGGACGACGGTGGCCGCCTCCGTGAGCCGCCGGGCGAGCGCGAGGGCGCCGCGCACCGGGGCGACATCCAGCAGGTGGATGGAGTGGGTGAGCCCGCGGGCGCGCAGGCGCTCGCCGAGGGCGTCGAAGAGCCGCGGCTGGTGGCTGACCACGCCGCCGGCGCAGACGACGTCGTCGCCTGCGGCGCCGCGCTGGTGCACGAGCTCGACGCTGCGGGCGAGCTCGTCGGCGGCGTTCTCGATCACGCGCGCCGCGCGGACGCTGCCCGCGTCGGCCGCGGCGAAGACGAGCGGTGCCGCCGCGCCCCAGGCGGTGACCCGGGGGCGGACGGTGAGGGCGTTGGAGAGGCCGACGATCTCGTCCACGCCGAAGTGGGCGTACAGCGCGTCGGCCAGAACGTCGCGCGGCTCGTCCTCGTCCACGGCGTCGAAGAGGGTGCGGACCGCGTCGCGCACCAGGGCGGGCGCGCTGCCGGGGTCGTTGAGGATGTAGCCGTAGCCACCCGCGCTCACCAGCGTCCCGTCGACGCGACGGCCGACGACCTTGCTGCCGGTGCCGGCGATGACGGCGATGGCCTCGTCGAAGCCGGCGGCCGGTCCGACCAGCTCCACGTCGTTCACCGCGAGGGCGGGGCCGCCGTGGAGGGCGGCGAGAGTCTCGGAGAAGGCGAGTGTCTGCGCCTCGCTGTCGAGGCCGTGGGCGCCGACGACGAGCGGGGCGCTGTCCGCTCCGGGCACGGCATCCAGCAGCGCCAGGAGGCTGCGGACGTTGTCCTCCGAGTGGAGGTGGCCCCCGTGCAGCCAGTCGGCGGTCTTGACCGACTGGTCGAGGAGCGCGGCGCCGGCGTCGTCCTCGACGCACACGTGCGTCTTGGTGCCGCCGATGTCGATTCCGACGATCACGTCTGCTCCTCTGTGTCGCGAAGTGGCTCTTCTTTCCTATCGGAGTGAGAAGAAGTTGCGATAAACCTAGGGTGCATCGCAGAGGCGTGTCAAGCATTCCGGGTCGAGATTCGTGAGGAATGGTCGTTATGCGCCGCCGAAAGCGACCATTCGTGACGAATCCTCGGGGTCAGGAGGCGCGGAAAGCGACCATTCGTGACGAATGGTCGCGTCAGAAGGCGAGGTACGCGAAGCCGTTGACCTCCGCGGCGGCCAGCTCCGCCGCGCCGAGCAGCACGGCATCCTCGCGGTGGGTCGCCGGCTCGATGCGCGGGACGCGGATGATCCGGCCGCGCAGCCGCTCCTGGATGCCCGGGATGACCGTGTCGGCACTGCCCACGAAGCTGCTGCCCACGACCACCAGCTCGGGGTCGAGCACGATCACCAGCGCGGCGACGGCGATCGCCACCATGTCGAGGATCTCGTCCGCGAGCTCCTGCGCGTCGGCGTTGCCGTCGCGCGCCAGCTCGAACACGTCCTCGGCGGTCAGCGACCCGGACGCCGGGATGGGCATCCCGCGCTCGCGGGCGCGCTGCGTCAGGGCGAGGGAGCCGATGCGGTCCTCCAGGTCGCCGCGCGCGTCGTACGAGCGCTCGAGCGACGACCGCTCCATGAGCAGGTAGCCGATCTCGCCCGCCTCCGCGCGCGCCCCGCGGTGCAGCTCGCCGTTCGCCACGATGCCGGCACCGAGGCCGTTCTCGAGGAAGAGCGCCACCAGGCTCGACAGGCCGCGCCCGGCGCCCGCATGGAGTTCGCCGTACGCAAGCGCGTTCGCGTCGTTCTCGACGACGACCGGCAGGTGCGTGCGCTCGCGCAGCAGGGCGCCGAACGGGACGCCCGTCCAGCCGAACTCGGGCATCGTGCCGACCACGCCGTCCGGCTGCTGCACCACCCCGGGCACGGCGATCCCGACCGCCAGGCACGGCGTCCCCATCGAGTCCGCGGTCGCGATCAGGTCGTCGAAGAGACGGAACACCTTGCGCAGCTGCTTGTCCTGGTCGCTTGCCCCGGCACCGCCGCGTGCGCCGTCCGTGGCCGCATCCTCCGCCTGGCGCTGCCCGAGCGCGACCGACCGCCGGAACACGACCTTGCCGTCGAAGTCGACCAGGATGCCGGTCACCGTATCCGCCCGAAGCTGGATCGCGGCGACCAGCCGCGAGCCGCCCGCGTAGCGCAGCAGCACCGACGGCCGGCCCCCGGTCGACGGTTCCTGCCCCGCGGCGACGACCAGCCCGTCCTCGATGAGGGAGGCGGTGAGCCGGTTGATGGTCGCCGGGCTGAGACCGGTCTTGGCGCCGAGCTGCTGCCGCGACAGTGCCCCCGATTCGCGCAGCGCCTCGATGATGGCCGTCTGGTTGACGCGCGCCAGGGTGCTCGTGGTCGCCGTCGCCCGCGTCCGTTTCGCCACCGGCGCCTCCTGAAGCTCACCGCTCACGCGGGGTCGCCCCGCGCGACCTGGGAGAACTTTACTATCGCTGTGGATGGATGTGGCCACTCCCGTTCAGGGTCAGCATAGCGGCGCACCGGAAGTGACCCGCTGTGGGGGCACTCGGACTGGGGCGAGCACGCCGCGGAAGCGGGGGCCTACCGTGGGCGGCATGTTCCGGTTCCCTCGTGCAACGAGCCGGCGGCGGCCCGACCCCGCCGTCGGCTCGTTGCTGGCCGGCGCCATGGCCGGCGGGATCCTCGACATCTACGGCCACACCGTCACGTATGCGGCCGAGGACCTCGTCTTCGTCGAGCGGCTGTTCATCGACCTGCGCACGGAGGACGGCTTCGTCGGCGACGAGTTCACCGTGCAGAGCCTCGGCTGCCTGATCGGCGAGATCCTGGTGCGGACGGACGGCGGCCACTGGAGCGCCGCGGCGCGTCGCCGTGGCGCCCCCGCGGACGCCGGCCTCGAGGTCGTGCTGCCGAACGGCCGGGCGGTGAACCCCATCCGCGCGGCCTACGACTGCGCGGACCGCGGCGCCGACTCCTCCGTCATCCGCTTCCGGCAGCTCGCGCTCGCATCCTGACCTGAATCGCCGCGCGCCGCGGTCGAACACTACGGTTTTTGACGCCGCGGGTCGCATCCCCGTCGCCCTGCTGCCACAGTATGCGGATGAGCTTCGGACCGGCACGTTCCCTGGAGCAGCTGTTCGCGACCAGGTCGAGCATCAAGTGGCGCCGCTACCCGGCGGACGTCCTGCCTGTCTTCGTGGCCGAGATGGACTTCGACGTCGAGCCGGCCATCCTCGACCGCGTCGCCGAGACGCTCCGTCACTCGGACACCGGCTACCTCGACTCGGCCGGTCCGCTGGCCACCGCGTTCGCACGGTTCGCCGACGCGCAGTGGGGCTGGCACGTCGAGCCGGCGACGGTCCACCTGGCGACGGATGTGACGGTCGGCGTCGTCGAGGCGCTGCGGCTGGCGCTGCCCGAGGTGGGCGGACGGGTCGTGCTGACGCCGCCGGTGTACCCGCCGTTCTTCGAGATGGTGGAGGAGGCGGATGCCGTCGCCGTCACCGTGCCGCTGCTCGAGGAGCAGGACTGGTCGCTCGACCTGGACGGCATCGAGCGGGCGTTCGCGGCCGGGGCGGACGCGCTGTTGCTGTGCAACCCGCAGAATCCGACCGGGCGATGTCACAGCCGTGAGGTCCTGGAGGCGCTCGCCCGCCTCGCCGCCCGCTACGGGGTGTTCGTCGTCAGCGACGAGGTGCACGCGCCGCTCGCCCATCCCGGAGCCGTCTTCACCCCCTTCGCGCCGGTCGCCCGCGCCGTCGGCGCCCGCTCGGTGACGGTCACCTCCGCTAGCAAGGCCTGGAACCTGGCCGGGCTCAAGTGCGCGGTCGTCGTCGCCGCCGACGACTGGTCGGCCGAGCTGCTCACCGCGCTGCCGGAGGAGCTGGCCGCGCGCACAAGCATCCTGGGCCTGCACGCCAACATCGCCGCCCTCTCGTGCGTGGGCTGGCGCGACGATCTCGTCGAGCTGCTGGTCTCGAACGTGGAGCTGCTGGAGGCGGAGCTCGCCGCCCGGGCGCCGGCCGTGCGCGTCATCCGCCCCGACGCCGGGTACCTCGTCTGGCTGGACTTCCGCGACGCCGGCCTCGGCGACGACCCCGCCCGCGTGCTGATCGACCGGGGGCGCGTCGCGCTCAACTCCGGCCTCGCGTTCGGTGAGCCCGGGCGCGGGTTCGCCCGCATCAACCTGGCCTGCAACCCGTCGACCGTGGTGGAGGCGGTGCGCCGCATCGCCGCGACGGCGGCGGCGGCGCAGCCCGCGGGGGCTCTGGCGGGCTGAGACTCGCCGGCTGAACCGTCTCTGGAACGAAGGAGAACCGGTGCCGAATCTCCTTCGTTAGGCGGTGCGGCGGGAGTTTCGGCCGCGATTCGTTCGAATCTCCGACGCTCGCGCCGGGTGAAGTCAGGCGGCGCCGGCGGCGGACAGGCCGCGGGCGAGGTCGTCGAGGATGTCGCGCGGGCTCTCCAGCCCGATCGAGAGGCGGATGAGGCCCGGCGTGATGCCCGCCTCCGCCTGCTCCTCGGCGGTCAGCTTCGCGTGGATGGTGCTGCCGAGGTGGATGGCGAGCGTGCGCACGTCTCCGATGTGCGTCATGGGCGAGATCAGCTCCAGCGCGTCGATGAAGCGGCGCGCCGCATCCCGTCCCCCGGCTAGGTCGATGGAGACGATGGATCCGGCCCCGAGCGGCAGGTAGCGCTGCGCCCGCTCGTAGAAGGGGTTGGAGGCGAGGCCGGGGTAGTGCACCCGAGCGACCTCGGGCCGACCCTCCAGCCAGGTGGCGACGGTTCCCGCGGTGGCGACGTGCCGGTCCATCCGCACCGACAGCGTCTCGATACCGTGCAGCAGCAGGAAGCTGCTCGTCGGCGGCACGGTCGGCCCGTACTCGAGCACGATGACGCTGCGGAGGTACGCCAGGTACGCCCCGGCGCCGAACCGCGCCGCGAACGAGGGCACGCCGGGCCGCGGCTCCTCCGTCAGCTGCGGGAACCGCGCGGGCTGGGCCGCCCAGTCGAAGCTGCCGGCGTCGACGATCGCCCCGCCGATCACGGACGCGTGCCCGGAGAGCCACTTCGAGGTCGAGTGGATGACGATGTCCGCGCCGTCCTCGATGGGCCGCCAGAGGTAGGGGGTCGGGACGGTGTTGTCCACCACCAGGGGCACCCCGCCCGCGTGGGCGAGCCGCGCGAGCCGCTCGATGTCGACGACCTGGCCGAGCGGGTTGGGCAGCGTCTCGGTGTAGACGGCCTTCGTGTTCGGGCGGATGCGCGACGCCCACTCGGCGTCGTCCGCGTCGTCGGGCACGTACTCGAAGGCGATGCCCTGCCGGGCGAGCACGCCGCGGAACATCTCGCGCGTCCCCTCGTACAGCGACCTTGTGGCCAGGATGTGGTCACCGCTGGCCGCGAGGGCGCTCAGCGCCGAGGCGATCGCCGCCTGCCCGCTCGCCACGACGATCCCGTCCACGCCGCCCTCGAGGTCCGCGATCCGGCGTCCGGCGACCGCGTTCGTCGGGTTGTCGTTGCGCGAGTACGCCCGGTACGCGCTGCGCCCGGCGAACCGCTCCTCGCCGTCGTCGAAGCCGTCGAAGACGTAGGCCGCCGTCTGGTAGATCGGCGTCACCCGGGAGCGGGTGTCGGAGTCGATCACGGCTCCGGCGTGGATCTGGCGGGTCTCGAAGTCGAGCGGTCGGGAGCGTGCGTCCGGCATGGGGTCACTGTAGTGACAGTGCGCGAAGGCTGCCAGGCGATGTTGCGCCGTGCGACGCCGCCCGCTCCTCGAGCAGCGACTTCGCCGCACGCCAGGCCGACGTCATCTTCCCGGCGCACAGCGCCTTCGACGACGCAGCGCGTTCGCCGACGACATCCGTCAGCGCACGCTGAAGGCCGGGCCATCCGCGACGCAGGAGATTCGGCCGAATCCCGGCCGAATCTCCCGCAGGACTGCCCATCGAAGGAGAATCGACCCCCGATCTCCTTCGATAGGCGCCTACGCCGGCAGGTCGAGGACGAAGGTGAGCAGCTCCAGCTCGCGGCCGTCGGGCAGCGTGATGACCTCCTCGCGCTCGGAGCGGCGGGTGAAGCCGAGCTTCGTGTAGAGGGCGTGCGCGCCCAGCATGTCGGGGCCGCTGTTCAGCACGACCGCGCGGTCGCCGCGTTGCGCCGCCTGCTCGATAGCGAACCGGGTGAGCGCTGCACCGACGCCGCGCCCGCGGGCCGACGGGTGCGTCGCGAGCAGCCGGAAGTAGAGCTCGCCCGGGCGGATGTGGCCCTCGAAGTCCTCGCCCTGCCGCAGCAGCGCGATCGTGCCGACCAGCTCGCCGGTGTCCGCGTCCTCGGCCACGAATACGTCGAACGCGTCGACCAACGCCTCGGGATGCTTCAGCTCGTTGCGGTAGTGCGCCGGCAGGTCGTCGTAGTCGTGGGTGTACGCGGCGTGCGTCAGCTCGCCGATGGCGGGATACTCGGACGCTTCGGCGGGGCGGATGCGGATCGTGGAGGCGCTCACGGTGTCGGTCATGGTGATCCCATCCTCGCAGCACGGGACCTCCGCATTCACTTCCGCAGGTCCTCGGCGAACATGACGATGATGCCGCTCGGCCCCCGGACGTAGCTCAGCTTGTAGACGTCCCGGTAGGTGGCCACGCCTCGCAGCGGGAAGCATCCGTGCCGCGCCGCCACGGCCAGCGCCTCGTCGATGTCGTCCACCTGGAACGCGACGCGGTGCATCCCGATCTCGTTGGGCAGCGTCGGCTCGGTTTCGATCGCCTCGGGGTGGATGTACTCGAACAGTTCGAGCTGTCCTCGCCCGTCGGGGGTCTGCAGCATCGCGATGCGCGCGTGGTTGCCGTCGAGGCCCACGGCGGTGTCCGTCCACTCGCCGCTGACCGTGTCCCGGCCGACCACGGTCAGCCCGAGGTCGGTGAAGAACGCGATCGTCTCTTCGAGGTCGCGGACGGCGATGCCGACGTTCTCGAGGGTGATGGCCATGTGCTGGATGCTACCGAGCCACCCGGCGCGAGTCACGCCCCGTCACGCCTCGGCGGAGCCGGTCTGGTTGAACAGGTAGTAGACGCTCAGCACCGCGAAACCGACGAGCATCGCGGGGGCGTAGATGACGCCGACCACGGTGAGCAGCGGGTAGAGCACCGTGCCGACGCCGAACCGGAGCAGCGCCGACCGCCGGCCCGTGGCGTCCATCGCGCCGGAGCGCTGGGCCAGCAGCGTGATGCGCGCGTACAAGAACGTGAACGCGATGGCGAACCCGGTCGACGCGCCGCCGTAGAGCACGGCGGCGACGCGGATGTCGGCCGCGCTGCCGTCCGCGAGCGCTCCGGCCAGCGTGGCGGTCGTGAAGGGGATGGTGGTGACGACCATCAGCAGAATGAGGTTCCAGAACTGCAGCACCCGGTCGATGGACGTGACCATGCGGAAGATCGAGTGATGGTTGACCCAGATCACGCCGATCACCAGGAAGCTGACGATGTAGGCGGCGAACGACGGCCAGGCGGCAGCGAGCTGGTCGAGCAGGCTCTCGCCGTTCCCGGGCTCGAGGTGCAGGTCGAGCACGAGCAGCGTGATGGCGACGGCGAGCACCCCGTCGCTGAACGCCTCCAGTCGCATCTTGGGCATGGCGCCTCAGGCGGACTCGCGCCAGACGATCGGGGTGTCGAGCACGAGGCCGCCGGCGCTGGTGTCCCCGGTGCGGATCTGCTCCAGCACGGCCTCGGCGGCGGCCTGCCCCAGGCCCTCGGCGGGCTGGTGCACGGTCGAGAGGGGCGGAGTCGTGCGGGTCGCCCACGAGCTGTCGTCGAAGCCGACCAGGCCGACGTCGCGGGGGATCGAGCGGCCGGCCTCGAGCAGCGTCTGCATGGCACCGGCGGCGACCGCGTCGGAGGCGGCGACCACGCCGTCGATGTCGGGGGCGCGCTCGAGCAGGGTGCGCATCCCGGCGGCGCCGTCGTTGAACGAGTACAGCGGCACCGGGACCACCAGCTCGGGGTCGTAGGCGATCCCGAGCGCCTCGCGGAAGCCGGCCAGGCGGTCGGCGCCGGAGTCGCGGTCGAGGGCGGCGGCGATCATGCCGATCCGGCGGCGGCCGGTGTCCATGAGGCGGCGGGTGATGGAGGCGGCGGCGCCGCGGTTGTCGATGCCGATGTACGGGGCGGTGATGCCCGGTGGGTGGCCGACGAAGGCGGCGGGGAGGCCGAGCCGCTCGATCACGGACAGGATGGGGTCGCGGTCGCGCGCCGAGACGACGATCGCGCCGTCGACGAAGCCTCCGCTGAGGTAGCGGGAGACCCGGTCGGTGTCGCGGTCGGAGTCCACGATCAGGCACACCATCTGGTAGTCGCGGGCCGAGAGCGCGGCGTTCGCGCCGAGCATGATGACGCCGATGTTGGGGTCTTCGAGGAACACCGAGTGCGGCTCGTGGACGATGAAGCCGACCGCCTGCGTGCGCTGCCGGACGAGACTCTGCGCGGCCGTGTTCGGCGTATAGCCGACCTTGCGGATGGCCGCCTCGATCGCCCGCCGCGCTTCGCTCGAGACGTAGTGGCCGCCGTTCACGTAGCGCGAGACCGTGCCGCGGGAGACGCCCGCCTCGAGCGCCACATCCATCACGGTGGCCCGGCGGCGCGGTTCGGTCATGCTCGAAGTCTAGGGGATGCGGAGCTTGACAGCCGGGATTGGATCTGCTTAGTCTGTGCACGTTCACAGTCCCGCCGATCCTCCTCTAGGGTGAACCGGACTGTGCACGTTCCCACATGTATGACCGGGACGATTGCACCTCGATGTGTGCACGTTCACAGAATGGCAAAGGAGCCGCGGTGCTCATCCCCGACGCAGACGGCATGATCCTCGGGTGCGACTACAACCCCGAGCAATGGGATCGCGCCGTGTGGCACGAGGACATCGCCCTGATGCGCGAGCTCGGCGTCGGGCTCGTCGCAATCAACATCTTCGGCTGGGCGCAGGTCAACCCGGCGAAGGGGGAGTGGGACTTCGCAGGGCTCGACGAGATCATCGAGCTGCTGCACGCGGCAGGCATCCGGGTGAACCTCGGGACGGCCACCTCGTCCACACCCGCCTGGCTCACCACCCTCCACCCCGAGCTCCTGCCCGTCGCCGCCGACGGCACGCGCCGCTTCCCGGGCGGACGTCAGGCCTTCTGCCCGAGCTCCCCGGTCTACCGCCGCTACGCGCTCGGCCTCGTGGAGCGCATCGCCGAGCGCTACGGCCACCACCCCGCGGTCGCGCTCTGGCATGTGTCGAACGAGCTCGGCTGCCACAACGCGCTCTGCTACTGCGACGTGAGCGCCGCGTCCTTCCGCGAGTGGCTGCGCCAGCGCTACCAGACGATCGAGCGGCTCAACGAGGCGTGGGGCACGGCGTTCTGGAGCCAGCGGTACGGGCAGTGGGACGAGATCCTGCCGCCGCGCACCACACTGTCCACGCGCAACCCGGCCCAGGTCGTCGACTTCCACCGCTTCTCGTCCGACACCCTGCTCGACCACTTCCGCGCCGAGGCCGAGGTCATCCGCCGGCACAGCGACCTGCCGGTCACGACGAACCTGATGAACGCGGCGCACATCCAGAACATGGACTACTGGAGCTGGACGGGCGACCTCGACATCATCGCGAACGACCACTACCTCGACGACCGCCTCGAGGACCCGACCACCGAGCTGGCCTTCGCCGCCGACCTGACCCGCGGGCTCGCGGGCGGCCGTCCGTGGATGCTGATGGAGACCTCGACCGGAGCCGTGAACTGGCAGCCGGTCAACCTGGCCAAGGCGCCGGGCCAGCTGCTGCGCAACGCGCTCACCCATGTGGCGCGCGGCGCCGACGCGATCTGCTTCTTCCAGTGGCGGGCGTCCGTCCGCGGCTCGGAGAAGTTCCACTCGGCTCTGCTGCCGCACGCCGGCACCGACTCGGCCACCTGGCGGGAGGCGCAGGAGCTGTCTCACGCGCTGCGCAACCTCACCGAGGTCGTCGGCACGACGGTCCACGCGGATGCCGCCATCGTCTTCTCGTGGCAGGCCTGGTGGGCGGCGAACGGCGAGAACCTGCCGAGCGAGGGCGTGCGCTACCTGGAGCAGGTGCACGCGGCGTACCGCGCGCTGCGCGCCGCCGGCATCACGGTCGACGTCGTCGCGCCGGGCGCCGACCTCGGCGGCTACCGCCTGGTCGCCGTGCCCGCCCTCTACTCCCTCCGGGAGGAGGACGCGGCGACCCTGCACGACTACGTCGAGCAGGGCGGCCACCTCTTCGTCTCCTTCTTCAGCGGCATCGTCGACGAGGAGCAGGCGGTCGTCACGGGCGGCTACCCGGGCCTGCTGCGCGACGTGCTCGGCGTGCGGATGGACGAGTTCGCGCCTCTCGCCCCCGGCGACCGGGTGCGGCTCGCCTCGGGCCGCACCGGGACCGTGTGGAGCGAGCGGGGCCGCGCGACCTCCGCCACGGTGGTCGACGCCTTCGCCGAGGGCCCCGCCGCCGGCAGCCCCGCGATCACGCGCAACGCCCTGGGGCGCGGCGTGGCCTGGTACGTCGCGACGGAGCTCGACCAGCTCGACCTCGACGACCTCGTCCGAGAAGCCCTCGACGGCGCCGGCGTCGCCCCCTCGCCGCCGGCGCCGCCGAGCTCGACGTCACCCGCCGCATCGGCGAGGACGGCGTCTCGTTCCTCTTCGCCGTGAACCACGGCGACCACGACATCGAGCTCGCATCGACCGGCACCGACCTGGTGACGGGCGACCGCTTCGACGCGAGCGTCGTCGTGCCCGCGGGCGGCGTCCGTGTCATCAGAGAGGACGCCGTGCCCGTCCTCGTCCCCGCCGGCGACAGCCGGACCAGCAGAGAGGATGCGTCATGACCGTGACGTCCGCCACCCCGCGGGCCGACACCATCCAGCGCCCGACCCGTCGCATCAGGACCCCGCACAAGCGCGCGATCCTCGCCCTGGTCGCACCGTTCCTGGTGCTGTTCGCCCTGTTCTACGCGCTTCCCGTCGGCTACGCCGTCTGGGAGTCGCTGCTCGTCGTGCAGCGCGACGGCACCTTCGGCCCGGCGACGGAGGTGTTCGGTGGCCTGCAGCAGTACGCGCTGGTGTTCCAGGACCAGGCGTTCTGGACCTCCGTCGGCCGCGTGCTCCTGTTCGGCGTCGTGCAGGTGCCCGTCATGCTGGGCCTCGCCCTGGTGTTCGCGCTGCTGCTCGACTCGCCGCTGATCCGGGGCAAGCGCTTCTTCCGGCTGGCCTACTTCGTGCCGTACGCCGTGCCCGGCGTCATCGCGGCCATCATGTGGGGCTTCCTGTTCTCGCCGAACCTGTCGCCGTTCTCGGCGCTCACCAAGGCCGTGCCGTTCCTCGGCGCCGACCTCGTGCTCTGGTCGATCGCCAATGTCGTCACCTGGGTCTACGTCGGCTACAACATGCTGATCATCTACTCGGCGCTCCTCGCGGTGCCGCAGGAGATCTACGAGGCCGCGCGTCTCGACGGGGCCGGCCAGTTCCGGATGGCGTGGTCGATCAAGATCCCGATCGTGCGTCCCGCGATCCTCCTGACCGCCGTGTTCTCGATCATCGGCACGCTGCAGCTGCTCGCCGAGCCGCAGGTCTTCGCCTCGTTCAGCTCCGCGGTCACCAGCACGTACACGCCGAACATGACGATCTACGCGACCAGCTCGCTCCCGAACTACAACCTCGCCGCCGCGTTCAGCGTCGTGCTCGCGCTGGCGACCTTCGTCCTCTCGTTCACCTTCCTCAAGGTGACGCAGCGAAAGGGGCAGGACGCATGACCGCCGAGACGCTCATCCCCGTCCCGACCGGAGCCCGCGCCGAGCGGGAGGTGCGCCGTCGCCGTCGTCGCGGGCAGGGGACCGCCCCGCGCCAGAGCGCAGTGTCGCGCACGGTCGCCATGACGGTGATGGTGCTGTTCACCCTGTACACGCTCATCCCGCTGTGGTGGCTCGTCGTCGCCTCCAGCAAGTCCCGCGGCCAGCTGCTCACGACGAACGGGCTGTGGTTCGCCGACTTCAACCTGTTCAAGAACATCGGCGACATGCTCGCCTACGGCGACGGGATCTTCGGGCGCTGGATGCTGAACAGCATCCTGTACGCGGGCGTCGGCGGCTTCTTCGCGACGCTGCTCGCCGGGATGTGCGGCTACGCGCTCGCCAAGTACCGGTTCCGCGGCCGCGAGAGCATCTTCAACGTCGTCCTCGGCGGCGTGCTCGTCCCGGCGACCGCGCTGGCCCTTCCGCTGTTCCTGCTGTTCAGCAAGGTGCAGTTGACGGACACCATCTGGGCGGTGCTGCTCCCGTCGATCGTCAGCCCGTTCGGCGTCTACCTCAGCCGCATCTTCGCGGCGGCGAGCGTGCCGGACGAGCTCATCGAGGCCGCCCGCCTCGACGGCTCCGGCGAGCTGCGCACCTTCTTCACCATCGCGGTGCGGCTGATGACGCCGGCGCTCGTGACGGTGTTCCTGTTCCAGTTCGTCGCGATCTGGAACAACTTCTTCCTGCCGCTGATCATGCTGCGCTCGACCGAGCTGTTCCCGGTCACCTACGGCCTCTACACGTGGAACACGCAGATCAACCAGGTGCCCGAGCTGCGCACGTTCGTGCTGTCCGGCGCCTTCCTGTCCATCATCCCGCTCGTCGTCACCTTCCTGCTCCTCCAGCGCTACTGGCGGAACGGGCTGGGCTCCGGCTCGCTCAAGTAGCCGCGGCGAACGACCCCACCGACTCCCGGCGCCGAAGCCGGGTGAATCACACCGAGAGAAGGATCACAATGCGATACCCGAAGAGAATCGCCGTCCTCGCCGCCGTCGCGATGAGCGCCGCGGTCGCCCTGGCCGGCTGCTCCTCGTCTTCGTCGTCGTCGGGTTCCGGCGACAGCGCGGCCGCCTGCAAGCCGTCCGGCGGCAAGGTCACGCTCGACTTCACCACCTGGGTCCCGGGGATGGCGGATGTCGTCAAGCTCTGGAACCAGAAGAACCCGGACATCCAGGTGAAGGTGCAGGAGGGCCCGAACGGGAACAACGGCACCTACAAGAACTTCTTCAACGAGGTGAAGGCGGGCAACGCCCCCGACCTCGGCCAGGTCGAGTACGACGCGCTGCCGAACTTCCGCGTGCAGAACGCGCTGGAAGACCTCAGCGCCTGCTCCGCCGTCGTGAAGGCGAAGGACCAGTTCGTCGACTGGACCTGGAACCAGGTGTCGCTCGGCTCCGACAAGTCGGTCTACGGCATCCCGCAGGACTCCGGCCCCATGGCGATGTTCTACCGCAAGGACCTCTTCGAGAAGAACGGCATCGCGATCCCGAAGACGTGGGACGAGTACAAGGAGGCCGCGAAGAAGATCCGCGCTCTCGGCGGCTACATCACCAACTTCTCGCAGACCGACATCAACCAGTTCGCCGGCTTCGTCTGGCAGGCCGGCGGCCAGTGGTTCGCCAACGATGGCAAGACCTGGGACGTGAACCTGACCGGCAGCGAGTCCACGAAGGTCGCCGACTACTGGAACGGCATGATCAAGGACGGCCTCGTCTCGACCGTTCCGGCGTGGACCGACGAGTGGAACAACGCCTACAACTCGGGCAAGGCGTGGACGTGGAACTCCGCGGTGTGGGGCGCCAACTCGATCTCGTCCGGCGCTCCGGACACGGCGGGCGACTGGGCGGTCGCGCCCTCCCCGCAGTGGTCCGCGGGCGACACCGCCGCCGGTGACTGGGGCGGCAGCTCCGTCGTCGCCTTCACCGGCTCGAAGCACCTCTACGAGTCGACCAAGTTCGCCCTCTGGCTGAACACGTCGTCGGAGGCGCTCACCGCTCTGAACAAGGCCGCGAACCTGTACCCGGCCACGAAGGACGGCCTGAAGCTGCCCGCGCTGCAGGACGGCGTCGCGTTCTACGGCGGCCAGAAGATCTACGACGTCTTCGCGAAGGCCTCCTCGCAGGTCAAGCCGGACTTCACCTGGGGCCCGACCATGACGCAGACGTACGCGGATGTGGCGGACGGCTTCAAGGGCGCGGTCAGCGGCAGCGGCACCCTGACCGACGCGCTGAAGGCGGCGCAGGAGTCGACGGTCAAGGCACTCAAGGCGCAGTCCATCCCGGTCAAGGGCTGACGCGCACAGCACGACGACAATGGACGGGGCAGGCGGTTCGCCTGCCCCGTCCGCATGCGAGAAGGAGATCCGGTGTCCCTCGAGAGCATCCATCTGACGGCGGGCGGCGTGAGCGTGCTCCTCGACGTGTCGCAGGAGCGGCTTCCCGCGGTCGCCCACTGGGGCGCCGCACTGGGGGAGCTGACCGCGGCGGATGCGCGCGCGATCGTGGCCGCGGGCGCCCGCCCCGTGGTGCCGAACACGCCGGATGTTCCGGTGAGGCTCTCCCTGCTGCCGGAGCAGCACACGGGGTGGCTCGGCCGGCCGGGGCTGAGCGGCAACCGTGACGACGGCGGCGCGTGGTCGCCGTGGTTCCGCGTGACGGAGGTGACGGAGGTCGACGCCGGCGTTATCGACCCGGCCGACGGGCTGGTGACGGTGCCGGGCGGCGCGGTCCGCATCCTGGCCCGCGATGACGTCGCGCAGCTGGAGCTCGCCCTCGACGTGGACCTCTCGGCGGCGGGCGTGCTCCGCCTCGCAGCGGAGCTCACCAACCGCGGCGACCTGTACCGGCTGGAGGACCTCTCCCTCGCCCTGCCGGTGCCGCCTCGGGCGCGGGAGCTGCTCGACTTCGCGGGACGCTGGGGCAAGGAGCGCACGCCGCAGCGGACGGCACTGACCGTCGGCGCCCACGTGCGCGAGGGCCGCCGCGGTCGCACGGGAGCCGACGCCGCGACGCTGCTCGCCGCGGGCGAGCCCGGCTTCGGCTTCGCCCGGGGCGAGGTCTGGGGCGTGCACGTCGGCTTCAGCGGCGACCACCGGCACTACGCCGAGCGGCTCTCCGCCGGCGACCAGGTCATCGGCGGCGGCGAACTGCTGCTGCCGGGCGAGGTCGTGCTCGCCCGGGGCGAGAGCTACCGGACGCCGTGGCTGTTCGCCGTCTACGGCGACGGGCTCGACGACCAGGCGGGCCGGCTGCACCGGCACCTGCGGGACCGGCCGCAGCATCCCCGTCGCCCGCGCCCGGTGACCCTCAACGTGTGGGAGGCGGTCTACTTCGACCACGACCTGGCGAAGCTCACCGCCCTCGCCGACCGCGCCGCCGACCTCGGGGTCGAGCGGTACGTGCTCGACGACGGCTGGTTCCGCCACCGGCGCGACGACCACGCCGGCCTGGGCGACTGGTATGTCGACGAGACCGTGTGGCCCGACGGGCTCACCCCGCTGATCGATCACGTCCGTTCGCTCGGCATGGAGTTCGGCCTGTGGTTCGAGCCCGAGATGGTGAACCCCGACTCCGACCTGGCGCGGGCGCATCCCGAGTGGATCCTGCAGACCGGCGGTCGGCTCCCGGTGGAGTCGCGGCACCAGCAGGTGCTCGACCTCGGCCTCCCCGAGGCGTACGGGTACGTGCGCGACCGGATGGTCGACATCCTCGCGAACAACGACATCGCCTCCATCAAGTGGGACCACAACCGCGACCTGGTGGATGCGGGGTCCGCTCCCAATGGCCGTCCCGGCGTGCACGAGCAGACGCTCGCCGTCTACCGACTGATGGATGAGCTCAAGCAGCGCTTCCCGCAGCTGGAGATCGAATCGTGCAGCTCGGGCGGCGCCCGCGTCGACCTCGGGATCGTCGAGCGCACCGACCGCGTGTGGGTCTCCGACTGCATCGACCCGCTCGAGCGCCAGGGCATGATGCGCTGGACGCAGCAGCTGCTGCCGCCCGAACTGCTCGGCGCGCACATCGCCTCCGGCCGGTCGCACACGACGCATCGCGTGCACACGCTCGCCTTCCGGGCCGCGACGGCGCTGTTCGGTCATCTCGGCATCGAGTGGGACCTCACCGGGGCGACGGAGGCGGAGCTCCGCCAGCTGCGCGAGTGGATCGCGTACTACCGGGCGAACCGCGACCTCCTGCACAGCGGCGACCTGGTGCGGATGGACGAGGTCGACCCGTCGCTGCTGATCGGCGGTGTCGTCGCCCCCGACCGCAGCCGGGCGCTGTTCTCGCTCGCCTACGTGAGCCGCTCCGACGTGGCGCCGATCGGGCGGATCACCATGCGGGGCCTGGCCGCCGACCGCCGCTACCGCGTGCGGCTGCTCGGCCTGGGCTCTCCCCGCGGCGAGGCGGCAGCACCCGCGTGGGCGGCGGACCCGGACGGCGTCATCCTGTCCGGGGCAGCGCTCGCGCGAGCCGGCGTCGAGTCACCGGTCTCCTATCCCGATACCGTCTGGCTCGTGGAGGCGGTCGCCGTCGGCTCCTAGATGCCCCACTCGTCGAACTCGTCGTGGGCGGGCGCCGCAGTCTCGACGGTAGCGGCGCCGGCGACCTGACGCTCCTCCGACGGCAGCTCGTCGATGAAGACCGCCGAGCCGGGGCTGATCAGGGCCTGCACGGTCTGGTCTCTGACGTGCATCGGCACGAAGGCCCCTCCGGACTGCACGGCCGTCGTGATGCGCGCACGGATCTGGGCGATGTCGTTCTCGGGGGCCGTGAAACGGCGACCGGCGATCGTGATGAGGTAGTTCGGCATGGGTCTCTCCGTCCCCCCGGGAGAAGACTAACTCGTTCGACGGCGTATAGCTGGAGAAGCTAGCCAAATTCTCATCACGTCTCCGAGAGGTGGCCCCGCTGCGCCGGCTCGCCCGTGGCGGCCAGGATCGCTCGCTCCGTCCGATCGTCGCGACGGTGCCGTCGATCGACGCCGAACAGGTAGATGGCGTCCAGCACGCCCAGGGTGTTCGACAGCAGCAGTGTGACGAACCAGGGCTTGCTCTCGTTGCGCGCGGCGCGCCACAGCGACGCGCCCTTCCAGGCGAGGCTCCACGCGATCCCCACGCCGATGAGCGCGCGGCCGGCGGGAGCGATCTCCTGCAGCTGCCCGCGATGCCGTTCTTGCACTTTGGCTTTCATGGCTCCACTCAAGACCCGGAGGGCGTGTGCGCGAAGGGCCGAAGGTCCCGACGCGAGGGGCGGCGGGGCGGGAGGCTCGAAGCAGCAGACACGACAGGAGTCCCGATGCCCAGAGAACTGACCCGCGACGAGATCGACGACGTCCTGTCGGAACAGACGGTGGGACGCCTCGGTTTGGTCGACGGCTCGACGCCGTACGTGGTCCCCATCTCGTACGCCTACCGCGACGGCGATGTCTACGCCCACAGCGCGCAGGGCCGCAAGCTCGACGCGCTGCGTGCGCATCCGGAGATCTGCTTCGAGGTGGATGACGTGGTGAGCATCGACGAGTGGACGAGCGTCATCGCCTGGGGCACGTTCGAACAGCTTCTCGGCTCCGAGGCCCGGGAGGGGATGGACTACCTGCTGGACCGCTTCCGGCCCCTGGCCGCACCCTCCGGCAGCGAGCACCCCGGCGCGCAGATGGGGATGCGGCGCACGCTCGACATCCCGCGCCTGGACGACGACCGGAGCGGGCTCGGACGGCCGGTGAACTCGGCCGCGATCTTCCGCCTCCGGCTGCACACCATCACCGGCCGGGCGGACGGACGCTCATGACCGGCTCGCGCGTCGTCATCGGCTTCGACGGCTCGCCCTCCGCCTGGCGTGCCCTCGACTGGGCCACCCAGCGCGTCGACCGCCGCGGCGGAACGCTCGACGTCGTCGCCGGGCTGGACACCCGGCTCGGCGCCGCGGTGTTCGGCCCGCGTGCGGAGGTGACGACCGGGCTGGAGTTCGAGCTCCGTCAGGCCCAGGCCCACGTGCGGGATCGCGCGCCGGCCGTGTCGGCGGACTTCCGCTGGGTCGACGGGCCGCCCGCCGGCGCGCTGCTGCGGGCGGCGGAGGGCGCCTCCCTGCTCGTGGTGGGCACCGACCGGCGGACGGACGGGTCCGGCGCGCGGATCGGCTCGCTGCCGTTGCGGGTCGCGGCGAAGGCGGAGTGCCCGGTCGCGGTCATCCCCGACATGCCCGACGTGGAGCGGAACGTCGTCGTGGTCGGGGTGGACGAGTCGCCGTTCGGGCGGTCGGCCCTGGCGCTGGCCGTCACCGAGGCCAGCTGGCTCCGGGCCGACATCGAGGCCGTGCACGCCTGGGACGTGCCCGAGATCTTCCACCGGGCGCTCGACGAGGGCACGGACGTCGACCCTGCTTACCTCGCTCGGCAGAACGCCGTCGTCCCGGATGCGATCGCCGACGTGCCGACAGCGCACGAGGCGCCGATCACTCCGGTCGTGCTGCGGCAGAACCCCGCGTCGGCGCTGATCGAGCGGGCGCGCGGAGCCGCGCTGCTGGTCGTCGGCACCCGTGGCCGCGGGCGTTTCACGGCCGCCGTCGTGGGTTCCGTGAGCCACGACGTGCTGCTGAACCTGCCGTGCCCGGTGCTGGTGACGCCGAAGGAGTACACCTTCGTCACGCCGGATGTCGCGGCCGAGGTCTGAACCGAGGAGGCCGGCCATGGAGAGATCGAAGACGACATCGCCGGCGGTCGTCTGCGGAGTGGACGGCTCCGACGAGTCCCGCCGTGCGCTGCACGAGGCGGCCCGGCTCGCGGCGGCACTGGGCACGCACCTCGACGTCGTCATGGCGTGGCAGCACTCCACCTCCATGTACGACGCGTACTTCCCCGAACCCGAGCGCTCGCCGAAGGTCGTCGCGTACGGCACCCTGCAGAACCTGGTGGATGAGGAGTTCGGCAGCGACATCCCCGACTGGGTGCACCTGCGGGCCGAGCCCGGTCATCCCGGTTCGGTCCTCGTCGGGGCGGCGCAGGGCGCGGCGATGCTCGTGGTGGGCAGCCGCGGGGTGAGCGGACTGGCGTCGCCGTTCCTGGGGTCGGTCAGTCTGTACTGCGCGACCCAGGCGCCCTGCCCCGTGCTCGTCGTGCGCCCGGAGGGGGAGCATCACCGGCACAGGCCGGAGCAGCGGCAGCAGACGCAGTCGCCGGCCTGATCAGCCGCGGTTGCGGTGCTCGAGCTGCAGCACGGCGGCCTGGGTGCGGCGCTCGAGGCCGAGCTTGGCGAGCAGGGAGCTGACGTAGTTCTTCACGGTCTTCTCGGCCAGCCCCAGCCGCTCGCCGATCTGCCGGTTCGTGAAGCCGTCCGCGATCAGGGCCAGCACCTGGCGCTCGCGGAGGCCCAGGGAGGAGAAGCGCGGGTCGTCCGCCGGCTCGCGCAGTTGAGAGGCGACGCGGGTCGCCACGCGCGGATCGATCAGGCGCTTGCCGCGGTAGGCGGCGCGGATATCGTCGAGCAGCGAGCTGCCGCGGATGTCCTTGATGACGTACCCGTCGGCGCCGGCGATGACGGCCGCGCGCAGGGCGTCCTCGTCGTCGTAGGCGGTCAGCATCAGGCAGCGGATCTCCGGAGCCTCCTGCTTGATGCGCCGGCACACGTCGATGCCCGTCCCGTCGGGGAGCCGGACGTCGAGCACGGCCACGTCCGGTCGCACGGCGAGGATGCGGGCGCGGGCCTGGGCCGCGGTCGCCGCCTCGCCGACCACCTCCAGGTCGTCCTGGGCGTCGATCAATGCCGCGAGCCCGCGGCGGACGATCTCGTGGTCGTCGACGAGGAAGACCCGCACGGCCGCCGTCATCGGGCGCTTCCGGTCGTCGGCACCGGGAGCCGCAGCCAGACGCGGGTCCCCTGCGGCCCGGACTCCACCGAGAGGGACCCGCCGCGCTTCTCCGCCCGGTCCGTCAGGTTGCCGAGGCCGCTCCGGCGGGTGGTGTCGCCGATCCCGCGTCCATCGTCGACGACCGCGACCTCGATCTCGTCGGCCGAGGCCGAGACGGCGACGGAGGCGGTGCCCGCCTCCGCGTGACGCACGACGTTCGTCAGTCCCTCGCGGACGAAGGCGGCGATGTCGTCGGCGACGGCGGGCTCCGAGACGATGTCGACCGGTCCCGAGAAGGACACCGTGGCCGGCTCAGGCAGCGCACCGCCGATCTCCTGCACGATGTCCAGGACGCGGTGGCGGAGGCTGCGGCCGTCGCTGCGCTGATGCGACAGCGCGAAGATGGCGGTCCGGATCTCGGCGATGGCCTGATCGATGGACGTCACCGCCGCGTCGATGCGGTCGGTGAGGGCCCCCGGTCCGAGTGCGGATTCGACGCTCTGCAGCTCGATGCCGGCGCCGAAGAGCTGCTGGATGACGTGGTCGTGCAGGTCGCGGGCGATGCGGGCGCGCTCCTCCAGGAGCTGCGCGCGCTGGCGGTCGGCGCGGGCCGCGGCGAGTTCGAGGGCGAGCGAGCCCTGCCGGGCGAGGCCCGTGGCGCGCTCCACCTCGAACGGGCTGAAGCCGAGCGCTCCGGCGTCGCGGACCGCCACCAGGACCGCGGGCCGGCCGTCCGCGAGCAGGAAGGGGGCGGCGAGCGCGGGACCGGTCTGCCAGCCGTCCGGCCCGGGAGCGGCCGGGAGCGCTTCGAGGCGCGTGGGCTGCTGCCCCTCCAGGGCGCTGCGCAGCAGGTCGACGTCGGCGGCCTCCTGGGCTGCGGCCCGCGCGGGCTCCGTCACGGCGGTGATGCGGAGCGGGGCCTTGTCGGCCTCCAGTTCCAGCACGTAGACGACCCGTGCCCCGAGCAGGTCGCCGGCGCGGGTGATGAGCTCGGCCAGGGCGTCCGTCGACTCGCCGCCGAGGACGGACGCGGTCAGCTCGGCCGCCGTGGCGGTCCAGGCCTGCCGCGCGGACGACTCCGCGTACAGCCGCGCGTTGTCGATGGCGAAGCCGGCGGTCGCGGCCAGGGCCTTGACCAGCTGCTCGTCCTCGTCCGTGAAACCGCCGGACTCGGGGTCGGTCAGGTAGAGGTTGCCGTAGACCGTGTCGCGCACGGTGATGGGGACGCCGAGGAACGCGGTCATCGGCGGGTGCCCCTCGGGGAAGCCGGCGGACCGCGGGTCGTCGGCGATCGAGGGGATGCGGATGGGCCGGGGGTCGTCGATCAGCGCCCCGAGCAGCCCGTGTCCCTCGGGCAGGTGGCCGATCCGCTCGACGTCCTCCGGCGGCATGCCGACGTGGATGAACTGCTCCAGTCCGCCGCCCTCCGCGATGACGCCGAGGGCTCCGTAGTGGGCGCCGACGAGGTCGAGAGCGGCCTCGACGATGGTCCGGAGCACGGTGGCGAGGTCGAGGTGCGAGACGACCGCACGGTTGGCCCCGACGAGCGCCCGGAGGCGGCCCTGCGTCTGCATCACGCGGCTGGCCTGCTCCACGAGCTGCGCCAGGGCGTTGTCCAACTCCGCCCGGGGGCCGTCCGGGAACGTGATCGGCTCGTCGCCCTGCATCGCATCCCTTCCGGGTGCCGTCGTGCCGACGGCCGGAGGTGGGTCCTCTTGGGCGCGATTGTACCCCAGGGGGCCATTCCGAGAATGGGGAGGATCAGCCGCCCACGCGGGTCTCCGGGCCCACGATCACGGTGGGCGCGGCCAGGTGCAGCACCACGCCGTGGGACACGGACCCGAGCCAGGTGCGCTCCCATCCGGTCAGCCTCCGGCTGCCCACGACGAGCAGCCGCGCGCGCTCGGAGCCGGCGGCCAGCCCGGCGACGGGGTGGCGCCGGAGGAGCACCGGCTCGACCGTCAGGTCGGGGTAGGCGGCGCGGATGCGCTGCACCTGGTCGTCCAGCAGCTGCTGGTGCGCGAGCTGCTGCGAGTCCACGAACTCGTCGTCGGGCACGACCAGGGGTTCGTCGGCGAGCGGCTCCTGCCAGCAGTGCACCACCGTCAGCGGCTCGCCGAGGGCGGTGGCCTCGGCCGCCGCGAACTCCAGGGCGCGGGCGGCGATCTCCGAGCCGTCGACTCCGGCCACCACGCCCGACCGTGTCCGGGCGGCGTCCTCATCCTCGGTCGGCACGATGGCGACCGGGCCGGAGGCCGTGGTCGCGAGTCGCGCCCCGAGCGACCAGCCGTAGCGCATGCGCGGCGCTGTGCGGCGGGAGGTGCCGACGACGACGAGCGTGTCGGGCCGGGTCTGCTCCGAGAGCACGTCGAGCGGGTCGCCGACCAGCAGGGCGCTGGCGGAGACCGCCGACGGATCGGTGGCCGCGATGTGGTCGAGACGCGCGGCCAGCCGCTGCTCCTCCTGGACGGACGCCCGCTCGAGCGCCGCCGGGTCGCCTTCGAACAGCGCCCGGTCGATCACGTCGAACACCTCGATCGTGGTGCCGGTGTCGCGCGACCGGCGCAGGGCCCAGTCCAGGGCGGCCTCCGACGCGTCGGAGCCGTTCCAGCAGGTGACCGTTCGCTCGAGCATCGTTCTCTCCTCATTCCGGGGGTCGATCCGGAGGACCAGGGATCCGCGGGCCCGGCCCTCGCGGAGGTCGGCGATGGCGGAGCCGAGCGCCTCGAACGGGACGGCGGTCACCGTCGGCCGTAGCCGGAGATTACCCGCCAGGGCCAGGAAGCGGGCGCCGTCGGCGCGCGTGTTCGCGGTCACCGTCCGCAGGTCGCGTTCGCGGAAGAGGCTGTCGGAGTACGACAGGGAGGGGATGTCGGACATCTCGATGCCCGCGAGCACCACCGTCCCACCGCTCCGCGTCGCGCGCAGCGCCACCGGCACCAGGCCGCCCGCGGGGGCGAACACGATCGCCGCATCCAACGGCTCCGGAGGTGCGTCGGCCTCCCCGCCGACGAACGCGGCGCCCAGCTCGCGCGCCAGCGACCGGTTCTGCTCGCCGCGTGTCATGGCGAACACCCGCGCGCCGGATGCGAGCGCCAGCTGGGCGGTCACGTGCGCGCTGGAGCCGAATCCGTACAGGCCGAGCGTGCCGCCGGGCGGGAGGTTCGCGCGTTCCAGCGCACGGAAGCCGATGATGCCGGCGCACAGCAGGGGAGCCGTCTCGAGCGGGTCGGCGCCGTCGTCGAGCGGATAGACGAACGCCGCGGGGGCGGTCAGCAGCTCGGCGAAGCCGCCGTCGGCATTGCACCCCGTGTACTCCGAGTCGGCGCATAGGTTCTCCGCCCCGCTGCGGCAGAACTCGCACTGGCCGCAGGTGCGGCGCAGCCAGGCGACCCCGACGCGATCGCCGACGGACGGATGGCGCACCGCGCCGCCGACCGCCTCCACCCGGCCGATCGCCTGGTGGCCGGGGACGACCTGGGCGCGGTGGACGGGGATCTCGTGGTCGACGACGTGCAGGTCCGTGCGGCAGATCCCGCACACCTCGACCCGCACCAGCACCTCGTCCGGCTGCGGTTCGGGCACGGCGAGCTGCACCGGCTCGAGCCCGCCCGGGCTGCCGGTGGTGCGCCAGGCGCGCATGACGCTCATCCCTCGCCCTCCTTCCCCTCGAAGTCAACCGGTGCGGCACCACCGTGCCGGGGGTCATAGGTCCCGCGGGACCTAGGACCTTTCCCGCCGGTCGCGGCGAACGCAGACTGCGATCGGAGGTGGTCATGAACATCCGCAGGTTCATCGTCGGGGTGGACGGGTCCGTGCCCGGGCGCGCAGCGGTCCGATGGTCGATCGCGCACGCACGCGACCATGGGGCCGAGGTTACGCTCATCCATGTCGCCGACGACGAGTGGGGGTCATCGGATCCCAGCTGATCGACGAGGTGGACGACGGCGCGCAGAGACGACTGGACGACGAGCTCGCCTACGCCCACTCGCTGGCCGGGCATGTGCCGGTCACCGGCGAACTGCTCAGGGGCAGCCCGATGACCGCGCTCGCCGCCTTCAGCGACACCGACGTCATGCTCGTCGTCGGAACCCACAAGACGGGGTTCCACTACGGGCGCGCGTTCGGCTCGCGCAGCCTCCAGCTGGCGAACCTCGCGGTGGGCCCGGTGGCCGTCGTCCCCGAGAGCGAGTCGCGGCTGCGCCGCGGCGTCGTCGTCGGCGTGGACGACTCGCCCGCCGGTTACGCCGCCCTCGACCTCGCCGCCGACCTCGCCTGCGACCATCAGTGCGAGCTGGTCGCGGTCCGTTCCTCCAGCACCGCCGTGCTGCTCGACATCGGCCGGCACGAGGATGAGCCCGACTGGCAGTCCAAGCGCGACGATCAGGCCCGCACACTGCTGGCCTCCGCTGCGGCGCGCGCCCGGCAGCGGCAGCCGGGCATCACGATCCGGAGCCGCGTCGTCCGGCGGCCGCCGGGCACCGCGCTCAACGAAGTGGCTCGCGGCGCCGAGCTGCTGGTGATCGGCGACTCCCGCAAGGAGCAGCCGCAGCTGGGCGGCCTGGGCGGTGTTGCGTACGACGTCCTGCTCAATCTGTCGTCCCCCACGATCGTGGTCCATGCGCCGCAGGCGAGCGTGACGGTTCCGCCGCACGCGAAAGGAGAGAGCCATGCCATCGGATGAGCCGGTGCAGGAGCTGACCCGCGACGAATGCCGCGAGGTCCTGAAGCGGGGGACGCTGGGCCGGCTGGCGACAGCCGCCGGCGGGGAGCCGGACATCTTCCCGGTCAACTACTACTCGGACGGCGACAGCATCCTGATCCGCACGGCGCCCGGCACGAAGCTCCTGGAGCTGACCGTGCACAGCGCCGTGGCCTTCGAGACCGACGGCTACACGGATGACGAAGCCTGGAGCGTGATCGCGCACGGCCGCGCCCGCCAGCTCGAACACCAGGCCGAGATCGACGAGGCCGACACGGCACCGCTGCAGCCCTGGATCCCCACCCTCAAGTACCGCTACGTTCACATCGATATCGACACCATGACGGGCCGGCGCTTCCAGCGCTCGCCCGAGCCGGACCGCTGGTAGCAGCCAGGAAGGACGCACCGCATGTCAGACAAGGACACCGCACCGGGCACCGGGACGGATTCGAGCGACCGCATCCACCCGGGCGGCCGCATCGTGGTGGGGGTGGACGGCTCCGCCTCCTCGCTCTCCGCTCTGCGGCGGGGAGCCCGGATCGCCGAGCAGCTGGGCTGCACTCTCGTCGGTGTCACGGTGTGGGAGTTCCCGCAGTCATGGCCGGGCTACGTGATGGAGGGCTGGTCGCCCGAGGCGGACGCCTACGCGATCGCGGAGCAGGCTGCCGGCGAGGTCTTCGGCGGCTCCGTGCCGGACTGGTACTCGACCGTCATCCGCAGCGGTTCCGCCGCGCGGCAGCTGATCGCCGAGTCCGAGGGCGCCGAGATGCTGATCGTCGGCAGCCGGGGCCTGGGCGGGTTCACCGGCCTGCTCCTCGGATCGGTGTCGCGGTCGTGCGTGGAGCATGCGGACTGCCCGGTGCTCGTCATCCACGACGCCGAAGGCGCCGGACGGCGCTGAGAGGGCGAAGATGACGTACGCGATCCTGGTGGCGGTGGACGGCGAGGCCGGGCACCGGGCGGCCCTCGACTGGGCCGCCGCGCGCGCGGCGCGTGACGGCGCGCGCCTGCGGCTGGTCCACGTGGTCGAGCGCGCCTGGGGCGATGCGCACGATGAGCCGGGAACCCTGCTGGAGCTCGCCGCGGGCACCCTGCTCGACGAGGAGAAGCGGGTCGCCGTGCAGCGGATCCGAGAGGCGGCCGCCAGGCGCGTCGCCGTCGGCTCCACGGCGGGGGAAGCCGAGCCTCCGCAGCTCGAGGTCACCACGGGCATGCTCTACGGCCACGTCGCTCGGGAGCTCGCCGCCGCGGCGACGGATGCGGACCTGCTGGTGATCGGCACCCCGTCGGAGGCCGAGCGCGCCCACGCGTTCATCGGCTCCCTCGCGGTCCGGGTGGCTGCGGCGGTCGACTGCACGGTCGTCGCGGTGCCGCACGGCTGGAGCGGCGAGGGCAAGGGCGTGGTGGTCGGCGTGGACGGCGACCTGCCGTCCGAGGCGGCCGTCGCCTTCGCGAGCGACGAGGCCGCCGCGCTCCGCGAGCCGCTGACCATCGTCTGCGCCGGGTACCTGGCCAACCCGCTCCTGACCGGTCTGGTTCCGGAGATCTCCGTCGCGGATGCACGTGAGCGCATCGTGGCCCGGGCGGCCGCGCAGGCGCGCGCCGCGCATCCCGGGCTCGTCGTCTTCACCGAGGTGGTGGAGACCTCGGCCGCGCGGGGGATCGTCGCCGAGAGCGACGGATCGCACCTGCTCGTGATCGGCACGCACAACCGGCGCGGCGCCAAGCGGGTGATGCTGGGTTCGGTCGGCCATGACGTGCTCCTGAACGCGCGCACCCCGATCGCCGTCGTGCGCGGGCTGTCGGCCGACGCCCCATCGACCGCGCTGTGATCGACTCCCAGCCGGCGACGGCGGAGTTGCGCCCGAGCCCGGTCCGGCAGGCGGCGGCGCAGACCGCCGCGGAGGTGCTCTCCGGCCTCTCCTCCTCGGCCGACGGCATCACCGAGGAGGAGGCCGCCGCGCGAGCCGAGCGCTTCGGGCCGAACGCTGTCCGCGGTCACCGCGCACGGCCCGGCCGGGTGCTCCTGCGTCAACTGCGCAGCCCCATCCTGCTGCTGCTCTTCGTGACCGCCGCCGTGTCGGCGTTCCTCGGCCAGGGGGTGGATGCGGTGGTCATCGCGGTCATCCTCGTCATCAGCGTCGGGCTGGGCTTCCTCAACGAGTTCCGCGCCGAGCGCGCGGCCGACGCGCTGCACGACCGGTTGCGGCACACGGTCGTCGTCGTCCGCGGCGGCGCCCGGCGCGCCATCGACGTCACCGACCTCGTGCCCGGCGACGTGGTCGCCGTGTCCGTCGGAACGGTCGTGCCGGCCGACCTGCGGCTGATCGAGACGTCGGACCTGGAGTGCGACGAGAGCATCGTCACGGGCGAGGCCGCCGCCGTCCGCAAGTCCACGGCTCCGGTCGGGCCGGGAGCCGGGCTCGGCGATCTGACCTCGTGCGCCCTGATGGGCACGGTCGTCCACGGCGGAGGGGGCGCCGGCGTGGTGGTCGCGATCGCCGGTGAGACCGAGTTCGGCCGCATCGCGGTCGGTCTCGGCGCGGACGAGCCGCAGACCGAGTTCCAGCGCGGGCTGGGCCGCTTCTCCGTCTTCCTGCTCGGCGTGGCGCTCGCGCTGACGACGGTCATCTTCCTGGCTGCGCTGCTGCTGGGGCGGCCGCCGATCGAGTCGCTGCTGTTCTCGCTCGCGATCGCGGTGGGCATCACACCGCAGCTGCTGCCCGCCGTGGTGAGCACGAGCCTCGCCTCCGGCTCCCGGGCGCTCGCCCGCCACCGGGTGCTGGTGAAGCGGATGGTGTGCATCGAGGACCTCGGCGACCTCGACCTCCTGGTCACCGACAAGACCGGCACGCTGACCACCGGGCGCGTGGCCTTCGACCGCGCCGTCCCGGTGGCGGGCGGGGACGCGCCCGATGAGCTCCTGCTCCTCGGCCTGCTCGCGACCGAGGTCGACCCGGCCGCGCCGCAGGCCGTCGGGCTGAACCCGATGGATGCCGCCCTCTGGGATGCGCGCTCGGCCGTGGCGTCGCAGCTGACCGGCTACCGCCGGCTCGCGATCCGCCCGTTCGACCACGAGCGCCGTCGGTGCGCGGCGCTGGTGGAGACCTCGGGGCCGGACGCCCTGCTCGTCATCAAGGGCGCCCCGGAGTCCGTGCTGCCCCTGTGCGGCGGGGCGAGCGCGGCCGCCGCAGACGCGCTGGAGGGGCTGTACGCGGCGGGAGCCCGGGTGGTCGCGGTCGCCTCCCGGCCGGCTCCGGCGGCGGCGGACATCGGCGACGAGGCGGGGCAGGGGCTCGTCCTGCGCGGGTTCCTGACCTTCACCGACGGCGTGAAGCCCGACGCGGCCGCATCGCTGGCCCGGCTGGAAGGCCTGGGCGTCGAGGTCAAGGTGGCCACGGGCGACAGCGCGGTGGTCGCCGAGCGCGTCTGCGCGGAGCTCGGGATGCCCAACCGAGGCACCCTCACCGGCGACGCCGTCGACGCACTGAGCGATCCCGACCTGGTGGCCGCCGCGCGCGGCGCCTCGGTGTTCGCCCGCGTCTCGCCCGAGCAGAAGGCGCGCATCATCCGCGCACTGCGGAGCAAAGGCCGCGCGGTCGGCTTCCTCGGCGACGGCGTCAACGACGCCCTGGCGCTGCACAGCGCGGATGTGGGCATCTCGGTCGACTCCGCCGTCGACGTGGCGAAGGACGCGGCCGACGTGCTGCTGCTCGAGAAGGACCTCGACGTGCTCGCCGACGGGGTCACGGAGGGGCGGCGCATCTTCGCCAACACCATCAAGTACGTGCTCATGGGCACGTCGAGCAACTTCGGCAACATGTTCAGCGCCTCCATCGCCTCGCTGGTGCTGCCGTTCCTGCCGATGCTCCCCGGCCAGATCCTGCTGAACAACCTGCTGTACGACTCCAGCCAGCTCGCCCTGCCGACCGACCACGTCGATCCCGAGCAGCTCCGCGCCCCGGCGCGCTGGGACATCGGCGCGATCCGCCGCTTCATGCTGCTGTTCGGGCCGATCAGCTCGCTGTTCGACTTCGCGACCTTCGGGCTGATGCTGTTCGCCCTGCAGGCCGCTCCGCCCGAGTTCCGCTCCGGCTGGTTCATCGAGTCCATCGCGACCCAGACGCTCATCGTGTTCGCCATCCGGACCCGGCGGGTGCCATTCCTCCGCAGCCGGCCCTCGCTGCCGCTCACCGTGTGCGTGCTCTCGGTGGTGGCGGTGGGCACCTGGCTGCCGTACTCGCCGCTGGCCGGCGTGCTCGGCTTCTCGCCGCTCCCGGCGGTGTTCCTGCTCGCGCTGGTCGGGATGGTGCTGGCCTACCTGCTCCTCGTCGAGGCGGCGAAGGCGTTCTACTACGCGCGCCTCGTGACCGCGCCCGCCGTCCCCGTCCGCCGCCGCTCGTACCGCCATCGCGTCGCGCGGCGCGCCTCCCGGTTCACCGCGCGATCGCCGCGGGCACGCTGACGGTCTCGCCGAGTTCGGCGATCCGGGCCGTCCAGCCGAGGGCGCGCTCGATCAGCAGGCGGAGGTGGTCGGCCGCATCCGGCTCGCCGTGGGTCAGGAATACGCTGCCGGGCGGCGTGGCGGCCGTGCCCATCCAGTCGACGATCTGACGGGAGTCGGCGTGCGCCGACAGCATGTCGAGCACGTGCACCTGCGCACGGATCGGCACATCCCGCCCGTGGATGCGGAGCACGCGCTCGCCGCGCTGGAGCGCCGCACCGCGCGTGCCGCCGGCCTGGAACCCGGTCAGCACGATGGCGTTGTGCGGGTCGCCGCCGTACGCATCGATGTGGTGCAGGATGCGCCCGCCCTCCAGCATCCCGCTGGCGGAGATGATGACCGCCGGCCCGCCGCGCAGGTTGAGCAGTTTCGACTCGTCGACAGTACGCACGAGGGTCGCCAGCCGGTACATCGCCGCGAATTCGTCGGCGGACAGCCGGTGCTCCTCGGGGTGCCGCGCGTAGATCTCCGACGCGTCCACCGCCATCGGGCTGTTCAGGAAGACCGGCACGTCGGGGATGAGGTCGCGCGCGCGGAGCCGGCTCAGGTGCAGCAGCAGCGTCTCCGCGCGGCCGACCGCGAAGGCGGGCAGGAGCACCACGCCGCCGTGGCGGCACACGTCCGTGACGATCCTCCCGAGCATCGCCTGGGCGTCCACCTGCGGGTGCGTCCGGTTGCCGTAGGTGGATTCGGAGACCAGCAGGTCGGTGGCCTCGAGCGGTGCGGGCGGACGCATCAGCGGGTCGTCGACCCGGCCGAGGTCCCCCGTGAAGTGCACCCGGGCATCCCCGGCCGAGACCGCGACCTGCGCCGCCCCGAGGATGTGGCCGGCCGGCGTGAAGCGCACGGTCAGCTCCCCGAGCGTGAACTCCTGCTCGAAGGGATGCGGGACGAAGCGCTCCAAGGCGGCGAACGCGTCCTGCTCGGTGTAGAGCGGGAGCGGTGGCGAGTGCCGCGAGGTGTGGTGGCGGCCGCGGAAGTCGGCCTGCTCCTCCAGCAGCCGCCCGCTGTCCGGGAGGACGAGCCGGCTCAGCTCGGCCGTGCCGGCGGTCGCGTGGATGCGGCCGCGGAACCCGTCGCGGACCAAGGCCGGCAGGTATCCGGTGTGGTCGAGGTGCGCGTGGCTGACCACGACGGCGTCGATGCTCGCGGGGTCGACCGGGAACGGCCGCCAGTTGCGCTCCCGCAGCTGCTTGTAGCCCTGGAACAGGCCGCAGTCGACGAAGATGCGCGTGCTGCCGGACTCCACCAGGTAGCGGGAACCCGTCACCGTGTCGGTCGCGCCGAGGAAACGGACCGTCGTGCTCACGGGGCGACCGTGGTCGCGCGCCGGAAGAGGCCCAGGCCGAGGAGCACCAGGCCCAGTTCGGCGAGCCCGGCGAGGAAGTAGATCGCCTGCAGCACGCTGAACGGGATGAAGACCATCTGCACGAAGATCCAGATCAGGAGTCCGAACGCGGCGACCGTCGCGGCGAAGGCTCCGGCCGCCGATCCGCGCCCGACGAGCACCGCGGCGAGCAGTTGGGTGCCGCCGACGATGACCGCCAGGATGACGCCGGGGGCCACGTACGAGGTGAACGGGCTGCCGCCGAGGTAGGCGTTGGGCGGGACGGCGCCGCTGCCATCCCCCGCCGTGGCGGCCCCGATGATCAGGGCGAGCCCGCCGGCGACGGCCGTCAGCCCGACGGCCGCGGTCAGTATGGCGAGCGTGATGCGGATCCAGCGCTTCATCGGTCCTCCGAACTCTCGGCTTCAGGATGCGCGCCCGGTCTCCCTGCTGATCAGGGCCGAAAGGCCCATCGCCGCGCTCCCCGGCGGGACAGACTGGGGTCATATGACCTCCGACCACGCTCCCACCCGGCTCTCGCGCATCGCCGCTGCGGCGATGCGGTACTGGGTCATCACCCTCACCCTCGGGGTCGGCGTGCTCGCCGCGCTGCTCGCGGCCGCGGGCCTGACCACGGTCGCCGCCTGGCTGGCGGGAGGGTACGCGCTCATCGTCGCGGCCGCTTACGCCGTGCGGATGCTGCGCACCATCCGGGCGGGCGGCCTCGGAGTGGATCTGCTGGCGGTGGTCGCGATCGCGGCGACCGTCCTCGTCGGCGAGGTGATCGCCTCGTTGATCGTGGTCCTGATGCTCGCCGGCGGAGAGGCCCTCGAGGACTACGCGGACCGGCGTGCCCGGCGCGAGCTGGATGCGCTGCTCAGCCGCGATCCGCGCTCCGCCCACCGCTACTCCGACGCGGGCGATGTGGTCGAGGAGGTCCCGATCGCCGAGGTCGCCGTCGGGGATGTGCTGCTGGTGCGTCCGTCGGAGGTCGTACCGGTGGACGGGGAGTTGCTCAGCGAGGTCGCCGCGCTCGACCTGTCCTCGATCACCGGCGAGAGCCTGCCCGTCGAGCGGCACGCCGGCGACGAGGTCCTCAGCGGGAGCGTCAACGGCGCCGACGCCCTGCGCATCCGGGCGACGGCGCTCGCCGCGAACAGCCAGTACCAGCAGATCATCGCCCTGGTCGCCGCGGCGTCGCGCAGCAAGGCGCGGGTGGTGCGGCTGGCCGATCGGTTCGCGGTCCCGTTCACCGCCTTCTCCTTGCTGCTCGGCGGCGTCGCCTGGTTCGTGAGCGGGGACCCCGTGCGGTTCGCCGAGGTGCTCGTGCTCGCCACCCCGTGCCCGCTGCTGATCGCGGCGCCGGTCGCCTTCATCGGCGGAATGAGCCGCTCGGCGCATTCGGGCATCATCGTGCGCAACGGCGGGGTGTTCGAGAAGCTGGCCCGCGCCCGCTCCATGGTGTTCGACAAGACCGGCACGCTCACCACAGGGCGGCCGGTGCTGCGCGAGCTGCGGCCCGCGCCCGGGTTCGACGCCGAGGAGCTGCTCGTCCTCACCGCGAGCGCCGAGCAGTACTCCTCCCACGTGCTCGCCGCCTCGGTGGTCGACGCCGCTGCGGCGCGCTCGCTCGCGCTGCGTCCGGTGGGCTCGGCGGAGGAGCGCGCGACGGACGGCGTGCTCGCGGAGGTCGAGGGCCGCCGGGTCGCGGTCGGGAAGCGCTCGTTCGTCCGCTCCTTCGCACCCGATACCCCGCGCGAGAGCATCGGCCCGGGCGAGCTGGCCGTCTACGTCGCGGTGGACGATCGGTACGCCGGCGCCCTGATCGAGCGCGACCCGCCGCGGGCGAATGCGGCGGCCACGCTTCGTGAGCTTCAGGAGCTGGGCATCCAGGATGTCGAGCTACTGACCGGCGACGCGGAGGAGACCGCGGCGGGCGTCGCGGCCGAACTCGGCATCGCCCGCTACCGCTCCGAGTGCCTGCCGGCCGACAAGGTCGCTCGCGTCGCGGCCATCCGCGAGCGGCCGGTCGTCATGGTCGGCGACGGGGTCAACGACGCGCCTGTTCTGGCGAGCGCGGACGTCGGGGTGGCGATGGGCGCGAAGGGCGCGACGGCCGCCAGCGAATCCGCCGACGTCGTGGTGCTGGTCGACGACATCGGGCTCGTCGCCGGCGCCGTGCACATCGCGCGGCGGACCGTGCGCATCGCGCTGCAGAGCATCTGGCTGGGGATCGGCGCCTCCGTCGTGCTCATGTGCGTCGCCGCGTTCGGGGTCATCCCCGCGATCGTCGGCGCGATACTCCAAGAGCTCGTGGACGTGGCGACCATCGTGGCCTCGCTCCGTGCCGCGCGGCCGCCCCGCGCAGCCGCCGGGGGAGCGCCCGGACACGACATGACCAAAGTCCCTACGCGGGCGTAGGGAAACCGGCGACACTCGTAGAGCGGAGAACCTGGCCGCGGCGTCGAGACCATGGGGCGGTACGACGCGAACGGTCAGGTCCGTCGGCTCCGGCCCGGCACGGACGGGATGCGCCGGCGGCGGCCCGCGCCGTCTCGGGGGAGGGGCGCGGGCCGCTCATCGCGCATGCGCCTTCATCGCGCATCCGGAGCCTGGGTGTGAGCCCGCCGGACCACGACCCGGACCGCCAGCGCCGACGCGACAACGCTGATCAGCGCACCCAGCAGCAGGGCGGCTCCCTCGCCGGGGAGCAGTCCGCCCGCCTGCAGCCCGAGCGCGACCGCCGCGACCGGCACACCCAGCTGCCCGGCGGAGACGACCGCCTGCGGCCAGGGCAGGCCGGCCGCCCGCGACACCGCGTGCGCGAACACCGCCGCGGCGCCCAGCGCCACGCCGAGCAGTGCCATGGCGGGATGCGCGCCCAGCTCCCGCAGATCGAGGGACGCACCGAGCCAGACGAAGAACAGCGGGCCGAAGAACCCCTCCGTCATCCCGAACAGCTGCCGCGACAGCCGATGCGGCTCGCCGACCGCCGACAGCACCAGGCCGAGCGCGAAGCCGGCGAGCAGGATCGAGAGCTGGGCCGCCTGCGCGATCGCGGCGAAGACGAAGAGCACGAGCATGCTCAGCCGCAGCTCCAGCGCGAACCGGCGGCGCTCGGAGTAGTGGTGGATGCGCCGGCGCACGTCGGTCCGGCCCAGCCGGATCAGGACGAACGCGAGGGCTGTCGCGACGACGGCGATCACGAGGGCGCCGATCACCGACGCCCCCGCATGCTCCGGCGCCACCGCGAACGGGAGCGCGATGATGCAGACGAGGTCGGCGACGGCGATCTGCGAGATGAGCTGGCCGAGCGACGCGGTGCCGAGCCCGGTGGACACCAGCCCGACCGACCCGAGCATGGGCAGGATGACGGCGGCCGACGACGACGCGAGCACGACGGCGTAGACCGCGGTGTGCTGCGTGCCGAAGACGGCGGCCAGGAGCGCCGCGAGCGCGGTCGCGGCCACTCCGACGAGCACCGCGCCCACGATCCCGCGGCCTGCGGACGCTGAGAGCAGGCGCGGATCGCGGAGCGGGATCTGCGAGCCCACCACCACCATGGTCAGCCCGAAACCGATGGTCGCCAGCAGCCGGAACCCGTCCTGCTGCGGGTCCACGAGCCTCAGGCCGGTGTCGCCGATCAGGAGCCCTCCGGCGAGCTCGCCGACCACGACCGGGATCCGCCAGACCGCTCGCGCCGAGAGCAGGGGCCCGAGCAGCGCGACCGCCACGACCAGGGCGAGGGAGGCGGCCGTCACGGTTTCAGGATGGGCCATCCCCGCTCGCCCGGGCAAGTGCGGGGCTGGGGCGATCGATAGCTGTTTGTCAGCCACCACTCACGCCACGTAAGAATCCATCAAGAATCCGCGGCCACAGTGGAGCTATCGGATACGGGAGGTGCGAACCATGGCCACACTGGCACGCGGTAAGAGGATCGCCGTCTGGCTGACGGGACTGATCGGTGCGGGCAGCCTGGCCGTCACGGGCGTCATGTCGGGCTTCCTGCTCGGGACGACCCACACGGCGTCGGGCACCGCGCCGACCTCTCCCGCGGCCCCGTCCGCGCCGTCGACGAGCGCGCCCGCTCCGCAGGAGCAGGGCGACGACGACTCCGAGTCGCCGGCGGCCCCGGCGGCCCCCGCGCCCGCGCCGGCCGCACCCCAGGCTCCGGTGCAGCCGAGCCAGGGAGGTCAGAGCAGTGGCACCTCGTCCGGCTCCTGAACTGACCGCCGCCCGCGACGAGTGGACGGTGTGGAGCGTCGCCGCCTCGCTCGTCGTCGACGACCCGGGCGCCCTTCCCGCGGCACGCGCCGTCGTGGATGAGGTCATCCGAGAGATCGGGGACGCCTGCGACCGCTTCCGTCCCGACTCCGAGCTGTCCCGTCTCGGCGGTACCTCCGCCGCCGAGGCGGGCGTTCGCGTCTCGCCCCTGCTGGCCGAACTCGTTGCGACCGCCCTGTCGGTGGCTGCCGACACCGACGGCAGCGTCGATCCGACCCTCGGGCTCGACCTCGCCGGCTGGGGCTACGACCGCGACGTCGAGCTCCTTCCCGCGGAGGTCCGGCCGGCCTCCGGCGTGAGCGTGACGGTCTCGACCGCCGTGCGGCCGCCGCGCTGGATGGACGTCGCGGTCGAGGACGGAATCCTCACCGTTCCGTCGGACCTGCGGCTCGACCTCGGCGCGACGGCGAAGGCCTTCGCGGTCGACCGCGCGGCCGCCCGCATCGCGGCCGAGGTCGGCACCGGAGTGCTCGTCTCCCTCGGCGGCGACATCGCGACCGCCGGCCCGACGCGGCGCGGAGGATGGGAGGTGCTCGTCCGTGACCTCGAGGGCGATCCGGCCCAGCAGGTGTTCCTGCCCGACGGCTCGGCCATCGCCACCTCCAGCACGCAGAAGCGCCGCTGGGCCCGCGACGGCCGCGTCCACCAGCACATCCTGGACCCCGGGTTCGGCACGCCGGTCATCCCGGCGTGGCGGTCGGCGACGGTCGCCGCTGCCGACTGCGTGGCGGCGAACGCCCTGAGCACCGCCGCCATCGTGCGCGGCCGCCAGGCCCCGCGCTGGCTCGCCGAGCGCGGCGCGGCCGCCCGCCTCGTCGACCTGGAGGGACGCGTCGTGACGACCGCCGCTTGGCCCGACCCGGAGGAGACGGCACCGTGAGCGAGGTGCTGTGGGCGTTCGGGAGGGCGAGCGGTGTGGTGTCGCTGCTGCTCTTCACCGCGAGCGTGCTCCTCGGCATCCTGACCCGCTCGGGACGGCCGCTGCCCGGTCTGCCGCGCTTCTCCGTCTCGCTGGTGCACCGCAATGTGTCCCTGCTCGCCGTGGTCTTCCTGGTGCTGCACGTCGGGACGCTGCTGTTCGACTCCTACGCCAAGCTCAACCCGATCGACCTCGTCGTGCCGTTCCTCGGCTCCTTCCAACCGTTCTGGCAGGGGCTCGGGACGGTGGCGTTCGACCTGGTGGTGGCCATCGTGCTCACCGGTCTGCTGCGGCGCCGCATCGGCCAGCGGGTGTTCCGGTTCATCCACTGGTTCACCTACGCGATGTGGCCGATCGCCGTGCTGCACGCGATCGGCAACGGCACCAACGGCACCAGCGGCTGGTTCCTGGTGCTCGTCGCCGGCTCGGCGCTGCTCGTGCTGATCGCCGTGATCTGGCGGGTGTCGAGCGGTTTCGAAGAGTACGCACGCACGCGCCGGCTCGCCGAGGCGTACAAGGAGGGCACACGATGACGATGACGAGCGACCCCGTGACCGCTCAGGAGGGGCACGCCCCGGTGGGAGAGGCGCGACTGCTGGCCGCCGGCGCGGAGGCCACGCTGGCGTCGCACCTGAGCACGTTCGGACCGCTGCCGGCACGCCAGCCGCGGGCGATGATCCGGGAGCTCGAGGCGTCCGGCCTCACGGGCCGCGGCGGCGCCGCCTTCCCGGTCTGGCGCAAGCTGGAGGCGGCCGTCGAGACGGCGGCGGCCCGGCGTCGCGGGCGCGCGCCTGTCCTGATCGCCAACGGCTCCGAGGGCGAGCCGCTGAGCTGGAAGGACGCGGTCCTGCTGCAGAACGCCCCGCACCTCGTCCTCGACGGGATGCTCACCGCCGCGCGCGCGATCGGGGCGACCGACCTCGTCCTCATGGTGCACGCCGACGCCCTCACCCGGGTCGAGCGGGCGATCGCCGAGCGGCAGGACGCGCGCGGCGTCGCCGTCGTGGAGGCCGCCGACAGCTTCATCTCGGGCGAGGCGAGTGCGGTGGTGAACGCCCTCCAGAACGACGATCCCCGCCCCACCGACCGCACCGTGCGGCTGACCGAGTCCGGCCTGCGCGGGCGCCCGACCGTCGTGCAGAACGTGGAGACGCTCGCGCACGTCGGACTCATCGCCCGCTACGGCGCGGCCTGGTTCCGTTCCGTGGGCGACGCATCCGACCCCGGAACCCGGCTGCTCACCGTGACCGGCGACGTGCCGCGCCGCGGAGTCTTTGAACTGCGCACCGGGGCGACGATCGAGGAGGCGCTCGCCGTCGCCGGGGCGGACGGCCGCTCCGCGTCGGCGGCCCTCATCGGCGGCTACCACGGCGCCTGGGTGCCGTCCCGCTCCTTCCGCGAGCCGCTCACCGCAGCCGGGCTCGCCCGGTTCGGCGCGCAGCCGGGCGCCGGCGTGATCCACATCGTGGGCGACCACCGCTGCGGACTGGAGGCGACCGCGCGCATCGTCGAGTACCTGGCCGGTCAGACCGCCAACCAGTGCGGGCCGTGCATGTTCGGCCTCCCGACGATGGCGGCGCGCTTCGACGCGCTCGCGCGGGGGCCGGCGCCCGCGAGAACGCGGGCGAGCTGCTCCGGCTGTCGGACCTGGTCGTCGGCCGTGGGGCCTGCCACCACCCCGACGGCACCGTCCGCCTGATCCGGAGCGCCCTGCAGACGTTCGGCCGCGACGTGCACGCGCACGCCGACGGCCGGTGCACGAGGAGGCCGTCATGACCCGGCAGTCGGGACAGGCCGACCGGCTGCACATCGACTGGACCCGCTGCGAGGGGCGCGGGCTGTGCGCCGAGATCCTCGATCGCGCGCTCGGTCGCGACGACTGGGGTTACCCGGTGGTGCTGCGCGGCGATCCCGAGCGGCGCACCGACCTCGACCTGCGGCCGGACGAAGCGGAGGCCGCGGAGCAGGCGGTCGCCCTCTGCCCGGTCGCCGCGCTTCGGATCGTCCGGGCCGGGGGCCGCTGAGAGCGCCGCGCTGGAGCAGCGCGCGTCAGTTCGCGTTCGCGGCCGCCTCGCGGAGCAGGGCCGCCGAGCGGCGCACATCCTCGACCATGGAGCGCTCCGGTTGCAGCTCGGCGGGATGCCAGAGCTCGAGGCCCAGCCATCCGTCGTACCCGGAGGCGACGGCCGTGCGCACGATCGCGGGCACGTCGAGGTCGCCCTCGCTGAGGTCCTCGGTGGGCACCTGTCCGCGCATGTTCCGGAAGTGGAAGGCGAAGACGCGCTGCGGATGCTCGCGCACCCAGGCGAGCGGGTCGTGCCCGGCGAACCAGGCCCATCCGGTGTCGACACACAGCCCCACCGCCGGGTCGGCGTGCGTCAGCACGGAGTCGAGGTCGAGCTGCGCCTCGTCGAACGTGTGCGCGTGGTTGTGCAGCGAGACGCGCAATCCGAGCGGCGCCACCAGCCCGGCGATGCGGGTCAGGTTCTCGCCCTGCCGCCGGGCGCCGTCGACCGACTTGGCGGCGGGGTGGTCCCAGTCGGCCTGGTCGGCGTTGAGGATCAGCTCGGATCCGCCCGCCGCGGCGAGCCGCTCGGCCACCGGGAGCACGGCGCGGTCCGTGTCGAGGGCGTCCCACGGCAGGTGCAGCGGCAGCCCGACGTACGACGACGAGACCGCGAGCCCCACGCTGCGCGCGACGGCGAGCTTGTGCGGCTCCGGGTCGGTCTCGACCGCGTCGACGCCCGACTCGGCGCAGGCGCCGTACAGGGACTCCCAGTCCCACTCCACGCCGTCGCGCGCGAAGCGCTCCATCCAGCCGTAGAGGGCGGTCGTGACGCCCCGGATCACGCGTCGGCTCCCGCGCGGGCCGTCGCGCCGAACGGGATGGTCGCCGGGTCACCGGTCGCCGCCACCTCGTAGAGCGAGCGGATGGTGCGGAAGGACTGCACCGCATCCCGCCCCAGGAGCGCCCGGCTGGGCCGGCCCCGGACGGCGTCGACGAAGTGCTTCAGCGGGTAGTCGAAGATCGTGAACGGGGCCCGCGGCTCCGGCTCCGCGATCCGCTCGACCGGTCCGTCGCCATCGTCGGTGCGTACGACCACGTCGGCCTGCGAGTCGAACGGAGCCCAGCGCACCGAGCCCAGGGTGCCCTCCAGCTCGGCGCGGAAGACCTCCTCGCCGTGCGTTCCCGAAGCGCGCTGGAAGTCGACCACCAGGCCGCCCGCGGGGCGGTGCAGGATGAGCGACGCGACCGCCGCGGTCTCGACGTCGAACACCGTGTCCACGGGGTCGGCGCTCGTCACCGGCCGGGAGGTGGCGGCCGCCGTGACGGAGATGCGCTCGGGAGCGAAGAGGTCGGTGAGGGTCGACAGGTCGTACGGACCCCAGTCCATCAGCACGCCGCCGCCGCTCTTCGACCGGTCGAGGAACCATCGGCTCGCCGGCTGGTACTCGATGCCGGAACGGCTGCGGGCCCACTTGTTGACCCAGCTCAGGTGGTACACGTCGCCCAGCACGCCGGACTCCATGACGCGCCTGACCGTCTCGGTGTGCGGCAGGCCGCGGAAGCGCACGCTGCAGCAGCCCAGCAGCCGGCCCGCGGCGTCCGCCGCCTCCAGCATCCGGTCGGCTTCGTCGGTGGACATCGCGAGCGGCTTCTCGCAGAGCACGTGGCGACCGGAGGCGAACGCCTGCAGCGTCGGCTCGAGGTGCGCGAACGGCGGGGTCGCCACGATCACGATGTCGTCGTCGCGAGCGGGCTCGGCCAGCATCGCCGCCGCATCCGGGAAACGCGGGATGTCGGGATACGCCTCGCCGAAGTCGGCCAGCATCGCGGCGCCGACGTCTGCGACGCGGAACTCGATCGGTTCCTCGAGGGTCGCCGCCGCCTCCACATGGGTCCGGGCGATGACGCCCGCTCCGACCAGATAGACCCTCATCGCCGTCTCGCTCTCCTTCGTGCGGGTAGGTGTGTGGGAACGTTACCACACCGCCTCCCGCCGGATGCGATCGAGCGCTTGCGCCATCCCGTCGGCGAGCACCCGCGCCGGCGGCACGTGCGCGCCGTCGGTCTGGATGCTGATCCGGAAGCGGCCCGCGTACGAGACGGCAAGGGCGCCGACGCGGACATTGCCGGAGAGCAGCGCGATCGGCCATGCGGCGACGAGTTCAGCGCCGCCGAGCCGGAAGGTCTGCTTCGGCCCCGTCAACTCGGAGGCGATGGCGGCGATGGCGCGCTGGCGCCGGGCGAAGCGCATCAGCAGGCGGGCGGCGCGGGGGCTGCGCATGAAGCGGAACGTCCCGGCGCTGCGCGCCCGGACCTTCTCGGAGCGCGTCACGGCCGCCACCCGGGCGACGGCGCCGGCCGGGTCGTCGCCCGCTGCCGCCACCGGCACCTCGACGAGCATGACCCCGGTGGCGTTCCCCGCGCCCTCGTGCCGGGCGAGCCGCACGGGGCTGGAGACCGGGACCGTCTCGGGCAGCGACTCGCCCGCCGCCTCGAGCAAGGCCCGGATCCCCTGCCCGAAGGCGGCGAGGTAGGCGTCGTTGAGCGTGCCGCCCGCGCGTCGTGCGCCGTCGTGCAGGCTCGCCAGGTCGAGGTCAAGGAACGCGATATCGCGCGTCGGCCCGAGCGGCCCGAGCAGGATGCGGGAATGCACGCTCCGGCGGAAGACGGCGACCGTCTGCACCGCGATATCGGCCGCAGCCCGGGGAGAGACCTCCGCGCGTGCGGCGTCGGCGTCGGCTCTGACGGCCGACGGACGGGCCCCGCGGCCGCTCCGGCCGGGTCCGCGTCCGGGTCGGCCAGCGCGCCGATCAGCGCCTCCGCGCCCAGCCCGTCCGCCACCGCGTGATGCAGCCGGAAGATCACTCCGCACCGGCGCTCCGCCGCCCGGGGCACGAGCAGGAGCTCCCAGAGCGGGCCGCCGGCGGCGAGCGGCGTCATGACCACCCGCGCGCAGGTCCGCTCGAACACGGTCGCGTCGGGCCGCGCGGGGTCGGCGGCCTCCGGCTCGATGACGCGGATGTGCTCCGTGAGGTCCGGGGCCGCGTTCTGCCACGTCCATCCGCTGCCCACCCGCTGCGGGAACCGTCGCAGGGCGGCCACCCGTTCGATGCGAGGGGCGAGTGCGTCCCGCAGGGCGGCCGCATCCGGGATGCCGCCGCCGTCGACGAACCCGCCGGGGGCGAGCAGTCCGGCGAGCGTCACGACATTGGGCTGGCCGCGCTCCAGAGCCAGGTTGGCCGCATCCACGGCCGCCATCGGCGTCGACCCGGACTGCGCGCGCACCGCTGCTCCCCGAGCGTCACGTCGGTTCCGGCCGTGCGTCCGGCGAGCCCGAGGGCGCCGCTCGGCTCGGCTCGCCCTCCGGCACCGCCTTCGGGAGGTTCCGCGAGAAGAAGAGCGCGCCGAACGAGATCAGCGCCAGCGTGGCGAACGAGAGCCGGAGGGCGGCGAGCTGCGACTCCGAGTAGAGGTGCTGCAGGGTGCTGCTGTCCTCCGACGAGAGTCCGTACTGCGACGCGATGTGCGGCACCTCGGCGACCGGCACGACGCCGACGCCGTTCTGCGTCTCCTTCTGCACCTGCGCCTGGACGTCCTGCGGCAGTGCGCTGGCGGCCACGCCCCCGGCGAACGATGTCGAGAGGGCGGCGATCATCACCGAACCGACCAGTGCCGTCCCGAGCGAGGAGCCGAGGTTCTGGAAGACGCCCTGGATGCCGCCGGCCTCGCTCAGCTGCTCCGGTCCGACGGCCGACATCGTCACGTTGCCGAGCTGGGAGGCCAGCAGGCCGAGGGCCGCGCCGGCGACGAACATGCCGACGCCGAAGCTCCAGCTGTCCAGCTGCGGGTCCACCGCGCCGAGCAGCACCAGGCTGGCACCGACGAGTGCGAGCTGGCCGATCCGCGCGATTCGTCGCGGCGCCACGCGCTTGGCGAGCACCGTTCCGAGGATGGAGAACAGCACGAGCGCGATGGAGAGCGGGAAGATCCGCAGCCCGGTGCTGAGCGCGTCGAGGCCCAGCGTCAACTGCAGGTAGATGGGCACCACGAAGAACAGTCCGGCCGTCACGGTGTACTGCAGACCGAGGCTCCCCACGCCCGCGCGCAGGCGGCTGATGCGGAGCAGGCCCGGGTCGAGCAGGGGAGCCCGTCCGCGGTCGATCAGGGCGTGCTGCCGCAGGAAGAACAGCCAGAGCACGACGGCGCCCCCGGCCACCAGGTACGGGACGGGCGAGAGGCCGAGCACCGCGACGTCCGTCGTCGGCAGCAGCCAGCCCCAGGTCTTCGTCTGCAGCAGCCCGAAGACGACGAGCACCAGGCCCAGGGCCGAGAGCAGGACCGAGAGCGCGTCGATCCGGACCCGCTCCCGCTCCCCGCTGTCGCGCACCAGCCGGTTGAACAGCAGCACGACCGCCATGATGACCACCTCGCCGGCGAACACGTAGCGCCAGCTCGCGTAGGTGGTGAGGAAGCCGCCGATCAGCGGGCCGACGGCGACCGCGACGCCCGACGCCGCACCGATCACCGCGAACGCCGTCACTCGCGCGTGGCCGGTGTAGTTGTCGGCGATGAGGGCGGCGATCGCGGGGATGACCAGCACGGCGCCCAGCCCCTCGACGACGGACCAGCCGAGGAACAGCACCACGATGTTCGGGCTGATCGCAGTCGTCCCGGAGCCGACGGCGTAGACGATGGACCCGATGACGAGTGCGCGCCGCCGGCCCCAGATGTCGCCGAGCTTGGCGCCGAGCAGCATGAACGCCGCCATCGTGAGCGTGTAGAAGGTGATCGTCGTCTGCATGGCGGTGATCGTCGTATCCAGGTCCTTGACCACGGTCGAGATCGACACGTTCATGACCGTGCTGTCGAGGACCATCACGAACTGGGCGGCGCCGAGCACCGTCACCGCACCCCACGATTGCGCCATCCCGACCCTCCCGCCGACACGCGGAGGCTAACACCGGGATGCCCGGACGGGGGAGTGGCGGGTTTCGGGTCGAAGGACCCTAGTGCCGGAATGGCCGGATGCGGTTCCGTGGGATCACAGGCCGAACAGCTCCGGAGGAACCACCATGACATACCAGCCGGCCGCAGCGGGGGCAGCCCGTACCCCGCCGAACCGGTGCCGCTGTGGGCACCGCTCTACGGCGCCACGTTCGCGCAGGCGATCAGGCGCTTCTTCGCCAAGTACGCGGACTTCACCGGCCGCGCGAGCCGGAGCGAGTACTGGTGGTGGGTGCTGTTCAGCGTGCTGATCGGCATCGGCATCGAGCTCCTCTCCCTCGTCTTCGCGCTCCCCGGCTCCCACGTCGACCAGCAGGGCAGCTTCTCTCCCGGCCCGCTCGTGGCGCTGCCGGCCATGCTCGGGATCGCCTGGGCCATCGGCACCATCGTCCCCGGCCTCGCACTGGTCTGGCGCCGGCTCCACGACGCCAACCTCGCCGGGCCGCTGTTCTTCCTGGTCTTCATCCCGTTCTTCGGCGGCATCGTCCTGCTCGTCCTGACGCTGCTGCCGTCCCAGCCCGGCGGAGCGCGCTTCGACCGGCCTCCCGCCTTCCCGCGCTACGCCTGATCGGGCGCCTCGCGCCCGGACGCTCAATGCTTGGGGTACGGGGTGACGCTCGGGCTGTTCGTGGGGTGGTACGGGTTCGGGTCGTTCCAGTCGAACTTGCGGTAGCCGTTCGGGCCGGCGAACATGTCGAGGCTGGGGTGGGTGGAGCATTCGGAGTAGACGCTGAGGGTGTATCCGATCGCGTTGGCGTAGATAGCGGCGTAGAGGCTGCCGTCTCGGCGGTCGGCGCGATATGACGTGTCGTGCTCGGGCCCGCGGTCCTCGTCGCCGACGAGGCTGACGGTGTAGCCCTGGTCTGCCCAGAACTGGCCCATCTTCTTAGCGAAGGCGACCGGGTCGTCGTCAGGGGTGTGGGCGAGGGAGACGTCGAAGCGTTGGCCGTCGTCGCCGGGTTGGGTGGTGCAGCCTGCACCGAGGAACTCTTCTGTCGGCGGGTTCCACGGCTCGGCGTTCGGTCCAATGGCGTGCCACCCGTCGGGCAGGCCGGAGGCAGTGATCGCGGCGTTCATCGCTTCAATGGCTTCGATGCGGAGTTGCTGGCCGGTCTTCTGGGAGTCCGGGTAGTGGGATGTCATGGTGCAACCTCCAAGAGTGAGGATGGTGGTGAGAGCGACCAGCAGTAGACGGATGGTGCGGTTCATCGGCCGAGCCCGACGTCGCGGGAGAGTCGTTCGAGGTCTTCCTGGACCTGCCGGTTGTGCTCGGCGGCCTGCGTGCCGGTGTCGGTCAACGCGCCGCTGAGCCTCTCGAGGTGGCCGGTGGTGACCGCGGCCATGTTGTTCAGTGACTGGGTGTTCAGGTCGTAGTAGCCGTGCCCTTCTGAGGGTTCCGCGTTCCCGTTCAGTGGGTTCGGGGAACCGCCCTTCTTGCCGATCGGGTTGTGCCCGTCGACCGGCTCGAGCTTCTTCCCGTCGCCGTCGGAGCTGAAGGCCTGGGCGCCCCCGATCGACTCGCCGGTCGGCAGAGTCACTCCGGGGTTCGGGTTCGCTCGTCCGGAGAACGCGGCTCCGACCGGGGCCAACCGGTCCGGGGTCGCAGCGGTCGTATACACGTGAGCCGCCCTGATCGCGGACACGGACGGCACCACCGCCGTGTCGATCCCCGCGGACCCCACCATCACCAACGAGTCGATCTTGGTCTTCACTCTCGTGAGCGCGATCGAGGCCATCGTCGTGCCATAGGAGTGCGCGGTGACCGAGATCGGCGAGTACGGGGTGAAGAACCCGTTACGGACCTCGGCGTTCCCATCGAGCTCTGCGGCGAAGCGGGCTGCGCCCTTCTTCGCGGAGTCGCTGAAGTTGACACTCGCCGCATCCGGGTTGTCGTATTCGAAGCACGCAACCACACCGGGAGACGAGTCCCGATCCAGCTGCTTCTGCGCGTTCCAGAGGTTCTTTCCGGCCTGGCTCCAATCCAAGAGGGCGTCCTTCGCGCCGAAAGCCATCCCGCCGACGCACCACGTGGTCGGCGCGCAGTTGTCGAGGTCGCCGTAACCGACGGCGAGCATCGGTGGTTCGGTGAAGAAGTTGAACGCCACCAGCTGGACAGGAACGCCCTTGGCGGGAGCGTCGAGAGCCTTGCCCATCGCATCCAGCACTTTGCGCTGCGCGTCGGTGAGGTTCGGACTTTTGGCCGCCGCGTTCAAGCTGTTCAGATTCGCCACATTGCGGTCTTTGTACGGCACCCCGGGCAGGTTGCCGACGATCCCGGGGACGGCCTTGATGTACGCCGCCCGCATGGTCGCGCCGAGGCGCGCCCACCACCCGGACACGGCCTCCGGCGACGGCGGGTGGTCCCAGAACTGCTGGGCCAGGGCGGGGTCGTCGGCCAGGAGCGCCGTCAGCTGGTCGAGCGGCAGCCGGTTGAGCAGGGACATCGTCGTGGCGGCGGTGGTCCCGGTGATCTTCTCGATGGTGGTCAACGTCGCCACGGCGCTGGTGAAGTCCTGCAGGTCGTCGAACAGGGAGTCCGGGGAGGCCGCGGTCGCGTGTTCGAGGGCCGCGACGAACCGTGCCTCCGCCTGGGTGAACTCGTCGTGGGCGGCGCGGGCCTCCGCGCGCGCGTGCTCCAACCGCTCCTGTGCCTCCGCCAGCGTCCGGACCGCCCGGTCGCGGTCGTCCTCGATCGACTCCGCGCGGCGCCGGGCCGCGGCCACCGCGACCGGAGACGGCAGCTGTGTCTTCGGCGGGGGCGCTGTGTGGGCGTACGTCCGCAGCAGCCCCATCATCCCCTCCACCACCGCGAGGGCCTGATCGTACGAGCCGGTCAGCGCCTGGATCGACGACTCCGCCGCCCGAATCTCCTCCTGCGCCTCCTCCGCGGTCCGCAAGGCCCGGTCGGCGAGGAACTGCGTGTGGAACATCGCCTCCGCCCATCTCTGGCAGGCATCGCCGGCCTCGCGGTTCCGCGCCGACGCTTTGTCGCTCCTGGCCTGGAGTGCGGCCAGCCGCGCGCAGAACACCTGGCCCGCGAGCCCTGACCAGGTCGGAGCCTGCACCTGCCCGCGCACCTGGTTCAGCAGCGCGGAGACGGAGGTGAACCACAGGCCCCGCGCCCGGAGGTCGTCCATCAACTCCGCCACCACGTCCACGTTCCCCGGGGTGGGGTCGTCGTGGAACTCGACCGGCGACCAGTCCCGCACCCTAGAACGCACGATGCCCTCCGCCGAAGGTCTTCCTGTCCTCCGTGTCCCGTCGCGCGTACATATCGGCCGTCGACCGCAGCATTGCGGACAGCCTCTGGACACTGTGCGCGGCAGACGAGCACTCCGAGCTCCACGTCGGGTGGTACCGCTCGAAGGCCGCATCCGCGCGTGCGCTGCCAAGATCTCCCATCACGACATTCGCGCGTTCCGGTCTCTTCGGCAGGCGGCCCAGCGCGGCCGCACCCTCTCGCAGTGCCGAGAGATCGGCGGAGATCTTCCCGCTCAACTTCGTCCTCGTCGCCTTCCCATGAAGAATTTGTGGCCGCGGTACACGCAACGTCGATGCATCATTTCACATCGTCCCCGAACGCCGAATCGGACGCCCGTAGCCGGGGCAGGTCTTAAGCCCCTGCGTCACGCCGCGCGAGCGGGCTATCCCTGAGAGGGTGAGCCACGGGGAGTTCGTCGAGACGGAGGAGCGTTTCACGCGGGTCCCCGTGCAGCTGCTGCTCCGCGACCTGCGGACCACGCAGGATAGGCTGGGCAGCAGGGAGGCTGCGCGCCGGCTGCTCGTGCACGGCCCGAATGAGCTGCCGCGCGGGCCGAAGTCCGGCTGGCTGGGACAGCTCCTGCGGCAGTTCACGCATCCGCTCGCCCTGCTGCTGTGGCTCGCCGCCGCCCTCGCCTGGGTGGCGGGCACGCCCATCCTGTCGTGGGCGATCCTCGCGGTCATCCTGATCAACGCCGTCGTGGCATTCCTGCAGGAGCGGCAGGCGGAGCGCGCGGTGGAGGCGCTCAACCGCTTCCTGCCGCTCCAGGCCCGGGTGCTGCGGGATGGCGTGGTGACCACGATCCCGGCGGTCGAGCTGGTGCCCGGCGACCTGCTGCTGATCTCCGAGGGCGACCGGGTCTCGGCCGATGCGCGGCTGATCGACGGGAACGTCGAGGTGGATCTCTCCGCCCTCACCGGGGAGTCCGTCCCCGTGGCGCGGTCCGCCGGCATGCCGGACACGGCGCAGCGCCTGATCGACGCCCCGGATGCGGTGTTCTCGGGCGCGGGCTGCACCTCCGGGTCGGCCCGCGCGGTGGTCTTCGCGACCGGCGCGGCCACCGAGCTCGGGCGGATCGCGGCGCTCTCCCATCGCGACCGGCCGGTCGCCAGCCCGCTGGAGCGCCAGGTGCGCACTTCCACCTGGCTGATCGCCGCGGTCGCGGTCGGCGTGGGGGCCCTGTTCCTGCCGTTGGGGCTGCTGGCCGGGCTGTCCCTCCCCGAGGCGGCGGTGTTCGCGGTCGGTCTGCTCGTCGCCAACGTGCCGGAGGGGCTGCTGCCGACGATCACCCTCGCGCTCGCCGTCGGTGTCCGGGCCCTGGCCCGCAAGGGCGCGCTGGTCAAACAGCTCTCGGCGGTGGAGACGCTGGGGTGCACGACCGTCATCTGCACCGACAAGACCGGCACCCTCACCCAGAACAGGATGCAGGTGCAGCGGCTGTGGACGAAGGACGGCGACCCGCCGCCGGAGGGTTCGCCCGCCGTGCGGCAGCTTGCGATGGTGATGGCCGATTGCAACGAGCTCGAGCGCACCGTGGACCCTATGGAGGCCGCGCTCCGCGACAGCGCGCAGGAGCTCGGCGAGTCACCGGCCCCGCGCGTCGCGACCTTCGCGTTCGACCCGGAGCGCAAGCGGATGAGCGTCGTCAGCCGGCGTGATGACGGGCTGGTGGTCGCCGTGAAGGGCGCACCGGAGGGGCTGCTGCCGCTGTGCGACACCATCCAGCGGGCGGCGGGTGTGGAACCACTGACCGCATCCACCCGCGCCGAGGTCACGGCCGCCGTGGACCGGCTGGCGCGCGCCGGCCTGCGGGTGCTGGCGCTGGCGGCGCGGGATGCGGTGGACGTCCCCGCCGAGGCGGCGGGTGCCGAGAGCGGCCTGTGCCTGCTGGGCCTCGTCGCGCTGCTCGACCCGCCGCGGCCGCAGGTAGCGCCCGCGGTGGCCGCCTGCCACAGCGCCGGCATCCGGATCCACGTGGTCACCGGCGACAACGGGCGGACGGCCGCGGAGATCGCCCGCGAGGTCGGGATCGGCGCCGACCGGATCGTCTCCGGCCCGGAGGCCGACGCGCTCCCCGAGCCGCAACTCGACGAACTGCTCACCGAGCCCGGGGAGATCGTGTTCTCGCGGAGCACCCCCGAAGGCAAGCTGCGCATCGCCGAGGCGCTGCAGGAGCAGGGCGAAGTGGTCGCCATGACCGGCGACGGCGTGAACGATGCGCCCGCCCTGCACCGGGCCGACATCGGCGTGGCGATGGGCCGCTCGGGCACCGACGTGGCCCGCGAGGCGGCCGCCATGATCCTCACCGACGACGACTTCGCGACGATCGTCGCCGCCATCCGCGAGGGTCGCCGGGTCTACGACAACATCCGGAAGTTCGTGCTCTACATCTTCGTGCACGCCGTCCCGGAGGTCGTCCCTTTCCTCCTCTTCGCGCTCTCCGGCGGGCTGATCCCGCTCCCGCTGACCGTGCTGCAGATCCTGGCCATCGACCTGGGCACCGAGATCCTCCCGGCGCTGGCGCTCGGCCGCGAGCCCGCGGAGCCGGACATCATGGAGCGCCGGCCGCGTCCACGGTCGGAGCACCTGATCAGCCGGCGTCTGCTGCTGCGGGCGTGGGCCGTGATGGGCTCGCTCTCGGCGGTGCTGGCGCTCGCCGTGTTCTTCGTGGTCCTCGGGGTGGGCGGCTGGTACCCGGGCGCGCCGGTGGGGGCCGGGACCGCGCTGCACGACGTGTACGTCCAGGCGACGACCGCCACCTTCGCGACCATCGTCGCCTGCCAGGTCGGCACGGCCTTCGCGGCGCGGACGGAGCGGTCCTCGCTTCGCAGCATCGGCGTGCTGTCGAACCGTCCGCTGCTGTGGGCGGTCGCCGCTGAGCTGGTCTTCGTGGTGGCCGTGTGCACGGTCCCGGCGCTTCAGACCCTCTTCGGAACCGCTCCGCTCCCGCTCTGGGTCGTGCTCCTGATGCTGCCGTGCCCGCTGATCGTCTGGGCGGCGGACGAGGGGCTGCGCTGGGCGCTCCGCCGCCGCAGTCCCGGTCGCGGTCGCGGTCCCGGTCGCGGTCGCGGGACCGAAGACCCGCCGGCCGCTGTCGCGAGAGGGTGAAGCTCGAGTATGGATGACGCATCGCCCGGACAACCGGCCACCGTGCTCACGCTCACGGTGAACCCGGCGCTGGACATCAGTGCGACGACGCCGCAGGTGATCGCCGACCACAAGCTGCGGTGCACCGGGAGCCGGCTGGACCCGGGCGGCGGCGGGGTGAACGTCGCGCGGGTGGTGCGCAGGCTGGGCGGACGCACGGTCGCCGTGTACACCGCGGGCGGCCCGATCGGCGAGGCGTATCAGCGGCTCATCGAGGCGGAACGCGTGCCCGGGGTCGTCGTCCCGATCCGCGGGAGCACGCGCGCGAGCTTCACGATCGACGAGGGCGAGGATGCCGCGCAGTACCGCTTCGTCCTCGAGGGCCCGGAACTGAGCGAGGACGAGTGGCGCACCTGCCTCGACTACGTGGCGCAGCTGGCGGCCCCGGGCGGGCTCGTCGTCGCCAGCGGGAGCCTCGCGCCCGGAGTGCCGACCGACTTCTACGCCCGCGTCGCCCGGGTCGCGCGCGAGGCCGGAGCCCGTTGCGTCCTGGACTCGACCGGTGCGGCCCTCGCGGAGGCGCTCGCGGAGGGCGTCTTCCTGGTGGCGCCGAGCCGCCGTGAGCTGGCCGCCCACGCCGGAGGCACCCTCGGCGACGAGCGGGCGGTGGCGGAGGCGGCGATGACGCTCGTCGCCTCCGGTGCCGCGCAGTACGTCGCCGTCACGCTCGGCTCCGGCGGGGCGATCCTGGCGGCGGCGTCCGGCACCCGCCACCTCGCGGCGCCGCCCGTACAGGCGGTCGGCAGCGTCGGGGCGGGCGACAGCTTCGTCGCCGGCCTCGTGCTCCGGCTCGCCGAGGGCCGTTCGGTCGAGGACGGGCTGATCGCCGGTGTGGCGGCGGGAACCGCAGCCGTCCTCTCCCCGGGCACGGAACTCTGCAGCCCGGCGGAGTTCGCGCGGCTGGAGGCGGAGCTGCGTCACCTGGGGGCCTAAAGTCCCGGTCTGTGGCCGGATGCGAACGTAGCGTGGGCCCATGGACGACGATGTCGTGTGGTTCGAACGCGTCGGCATGACCGACGTTCCCCGGGTCGGAGGCAAGAACGCCTCGCTGGGGGAGATGATCAGGTCGCTCGGTGAGCAGGGCGTCCGCGTTCCGGAGGGCTTCGCCACGACGGCCTCCGCGTATCGCGCCTATGTCGCCGAGAACGGCATCGAGCCGGAGATGCGCGAGCGGCTCCGGCGCTTCCGCTCGGGGGAGGCGGGGCTCCGGGAGACCGGGGAGGCGTTGCGCGGGCTGTTCCTGCGGGGGGCGTTCCCGGCGGGCACGGCGGACGCCATCCTCTCGGCCTACCGGCTCCTGGGCGAGCGCGGCGGCGGCGATGCTCCTGCCGTGGCGGTCCGCAGCAGCGCCACCGCGGAGGACCTGCCGGAGGCGAGCTTCGCCGGCGCCCAGGAGACCTTCCTCAACGTGGTGGGCGAGCAGCAGCTGCTCGACGCCTGCCGCCGCTGCTACGCCTCCCTCTTCACCGACCGGGCCATCAGCTACCGCGAGGCCAAGGGCTTCGACCACCTCGCCGTGGCGCTCTCCATCGGCGTGCAGCGCATGGTCCGCTCGGACCTGGGCGGGTCGGGCGTGATGTTCTCGCTCGACACCGACACCGGCTTCCCACGCGTCGCCGTGATCAGCGCCGCCTGGGGCCTGGGCGAGCTGGTGGTGCAGGGCGCGGTCGATCCGGATCGCTACCTCGTCTTCACCCCGCTGCTGGATGAGCCCGGCGCGTCCCCGATCATCGAGCGGACGCTGGGGGCCAAGGCCCGCACGATGGTGTACGGCCGGGGAGGGACGCGGCGCACCCGGATCATCGACACCCCCGCGCGCAAGCAGAGGGCGTTCGTGCTCGACGACGACGAGATCCTGCAGCTCGCCCGCTGGGCGGTCATCGTCGCGAAGCACTACGGCCGGCCGATGGATCTGGAGTGGGCACGCGACGGCGAGTCCGGGCTGCTCTACCTCGTCCAGGCGCGGCCGGAGACCGTGCAGTCGACCCGCAGCGCCACCACGTTCACGGAGTACCGGCTCACCGAGCCCGGCGAGCTGCTGCTCTCGGGCACCGCGGTCGGCGACGCGATCGCCGCCGGTGAGGTGTGCGTGATCCGGGACGCCGCCGACATCGCGCGCTTCCGCGACGGATCCATCCTCGTGGCCGAGATGACCGACCCGGACTGGGTGTCGATCATGACCCGCGCCTCCGGCATCATCACCGATCACGGCGGCTCGACGAGTCACGCCGCCATCGTCAGCCGCGAGCTCGGCGTGCCGGCGGTCGTGGGCGCCCGGACTGCGACCGAGACCCTGGTCGACGGTCGGTCCGTGACGATCTCCTGCGCCGAGGGGGATGTGGGCCACGTCTACGGCGGCCGGCTCCCGTTCGAGCAGCTGCGGGTCGACCTGAGCGACCTGCCGTCGACCCGGACCAACGTGATGGTCAACGTCGCGAGCCCCGCGGCCGCCTTCCGCTGGTGGCGGCTGCCCGCCGCCGGTGTCGGGCTCGCCCGCATGGAGTTCATCATCAGCAACCTGATCGCCGTGCACCCGATGGCACTCGTGCATCCGGAGCGGGTGACCGAGATCGACCGCCGCCGCATAAGCGAGCTGACGGCCGGCTTCGCCGACCCCGCGGAGTTCTTCGTGGAGACGCTGGCGCGCGGGCTCGCGAAGCTGGCGGCGCCGTACCATCCGCACGATGTGATCGTCCGCCTCAGCGACTTCAAGGCGAACGAGTACGGGCACCTCATCGGCGGTGAGGCCTTCGAGACGCCCGAGGAGAACCCGATGCTCGGCTTCCGCGGGGCGTCGCGTTACTACGACCCCGCGTATCGCGAGGCGTTCGCGCTGGAGTGCCGCGCGCTCAAGCGGGTGCGGGAGGAGATCGGCTTCGGGAACATCATCGTCATGGTGCCGTTCTGCCGCACGCCGGTCGAGGCCGACCGCGTGCTCGCGGAGCTCGCGGCGAACGGGTTGGTGCGCGGCGAGAATGGGCTGCAGGTCTACATGATGTGCGAGATCCCGTCGAACGTCATCCGCGCCTCCGAGTTCGCGGCCCGGTTCGACGGCTTCTCGATCGGCTCCAACGATCTGACGCAGCTCGTGCTCGGCGTGGACCGCGACTCCGACCGGCTGGCGGCGCTCTTCGACGAGCGGGATCCGGCGGTCGAGTGGATGATCGCCCGTGCCATCGACGAATGCCACGCCGCCGGCATCAAGATCGGGATCTGCGGCCAGGGGCCGAGCGATCATCCGGAGTTCGCGCAGTTCCTCGTGGAGTGCGGCATCGACTCCATCTCGCTCAACCCCGACAGTTTCGTGCGCACGATCGGCCGGATCGCCGAGGCGGAGCAGCGGGCCGGAGCGGCGCTCGCGCGCTGACCCGGCGGCGGGACCTTCGGCCCGGCGGTGGTCTGCCCGCGCTCGTGATACTGGTCTCAGAAGCAGACCCGATGGAGGGGATCGGCGTGAGTGTAGACATCGAGCTGGCGCCGGGCGCCAAACCCCGCAAGGGGACCCTCATCCACCTGGTGCGGTGGATGCAGTTCCCCACGGGGGAGTGGTCGCCGCAGACCCTCGCCGGGCGGTTCGTCGACCTCCGTGACGGCTGCTGGGTGATCGAGCGGGCCGGCGATGAAGTGGAACTGCCGACCGATCAGTGGTCGCGCTTTGCGGACTGACCCTCGGCTCCGCCACCCCGGGCCTCCGCGTGTGCGTCGGACCCGGGGAAGATGATCGTGGTGGACTCGTCGTCCTCCCATTTCACGACGTACGGCGGCTCGCCGTCCTGACCGTGGACCTCCAGGATCAATCCGACCCGGGACGGCTCATCGACGTGTCGTGACGCAACGACCAGGAACTCTCCGACGGAAGCGCGCATGGCCTTCTCCTTCCGGTACGCGCGGCTATGTGCCGCTACGACTGCTGCTCGACGACCGGCGCCGCGGGCCCTGCTGCGACGGCGGTCCGCCCGGCCGGGCCCACGCCGGTCTCCCACGGGCGCTCCCGGCGGAAGGCCAGCAGCTCGGCTCCCAGGCCGAAGAGCACCATGGCGGCCCAGACGAGGATGTTGAGCCAGGGGATCTGCAGCCCGACGATGAGGATCACACCGCCGACGAACGAGGTGAGCACCGGGTGGTGGTGCCCGCGCAGGATGAGGCGGCCGAGGTAGTGGGCGCTGAACACGAACGTCGCCAGCGTGAGCACGATCCAGATGAGGATCAGACCGAGCGCCAGCGGCGCGCCGATGATGGTCACCAGCAGGAAGAGCAGCGCGATGGGGACGACGATCGCGGCGACCAACCCCACCAGCAGTGCGCGCCACGGCGACGGGAAGAGTTCGTCCGTCACCCGGTTCAGCCACTTCGGTACGAGGAGCGCGGCTGCGAGCATGATCAGGCTGAGGGCGACCAGCGCGTAGAGCACGCCCAGCAGCCACCCGCCGGCGATGGCCCACGGCGACACCTCGACGCGCGGCGCCTGCTGCGGCTGGACATGCTCGACGGTGCCAGCCACAGCGTCCGGGCGGATGTGCGCTGCTGCACTGCTCGAGTAGGTGAGGTCGCCGCCGATCGTGCCGTCGACCGTGAGATCGGCGACGCTCGCCACCACATCCCGCCCGATGCGACCGGCGAGGCGGATGGAGCTGCCGGCGGTGACGAGGTCGCGGCCGATCCTCGCCTGCCGGTCGACCAGGAGGCTGGCGGCGAAGATCGTACCGCTGCGGGTCACGTCGCCGGTGAGGGTGACGTTCTGCGCGGCCAGCCGCACGTTTCCGTCCACGGTGCCGCTGATGGTGATGCTCTGCGCGGCGGCGATGACGTCGCCGCGGACGGCGCCGGTGATGGTGACGCTCTGGCCGGCGGCGTACACGTCCCCGTCCACCGGGCCGGCGACATCGATCGCGGTCCCGCTGTAGAAATGCGGGCCCTGCCCGTTGGTCACCTGTCCGTCCGCCGTGGCCGGGCGCTGCGCCGCTCCGGCGCAGAGCACCACGAGGGCGACGGCCGCCACGGCGGCGAAGACCCGGGTGGCGCGCGAGCGCATGTTCATGTCAGTACCCCCTCTGACGCGGCCCGCGTGCGCGGGTCCTGCCGTCTCAGCGTGCCGGTGGGGGTCGGATCGGCACGAGGGCCCAAGGTCCCGCGAACCCGCTGCGTCTACTGGTGGTTCGCTGCGCGCACCGGATACCGTGATGTCGCCGACGGGTGTCGGGCGGTATCCCCCAACCGCCGAGGGGCCCGTCGGCTTCCCTCAGCCCGCAGGGCCAAAGTCCCGCGGTCGCCGCCGTCGCCCGAGCACGATGGAGTCGTCCAGCAACGGGGCGTTCTCCTTCGCCGCCGTGGAGGGGAGCGGACATGAGCGAGCGGACGGTCGTCGGTTGGGATGGCTCCCTGGAGGCCGACATCGCGCTGGAGTGGGCGGTGCAGCGCGCTGAGCAGAACGGCGACGGCATCCTCCTGGTGGACGTGGAGGACTCGCAGCGCCCGGTACCCGGCGAGGTGGTGACGCCGCAGATGGTCGCCCGCCGCCACGAGGACGCCGACCGGCAGGCCGAGCGGCTCTCGGCCGACCATCCCGGGCTCCGCGTCTACACCCACGTCATGGCCGGTGGGCGGCTCGACGAGCTCCGGGGCTTCTCGCGCCCCGACAACCTCGTGGTGGTCGGGACCGGGCAGCGCACGGGCCTGCGCTCGCGGTACCACTGGTCGCTCGGTGCGCGGCTGGCCGCCGGTGTCCGCGGCGCGCTTGCCGTCATCCCCGCCCTCCCGGAGCAGAACCGGTCGCGTGTGGTCGTCGGCATCGACGGCTCGGAGGTCGCGCTGAAGGCGGCGCGGTTCGCCGCGAGGGAGGCCCGCCGGCTGGGCCAGGAACTGCTCGTCGTGCACTCCTGGCTCGACCCGATGATCGCTGTCTCCGACATCCGCGCCGAGGGAACGCTGCTCGGCGAGCTCGAGGAGGAGCACGCCCGGATGCTGGACGCGGTGCTGCACAGCCTCCGCAGCAGTAATCCCGATCTCGAGATCACGTCGCACCTCACCCGGCACCAGGTGGACTACGCGCTGGCCGAGCAGGCCCGCACCGCATCCCTTCTCGTGCTCGGCACCCAGCAGACCCGCGGGATCGACCGGTTCCTGCTCGGGTCGGTGAGCCACTCCATGATCCTGCGCATCGAGGTGCCGACGATCGTGGTTGCACCGGAGTGCCTGGTCTGACCGGTCCAGCACGATCGTCTTGACTCGGATAATCTGAGGTCGGATGATTGTCGTATGACCACCCGTATCGCAGCCGCCCCCTGGCGCGGCCCACTGCCCGAGGCGCAGCCACCCGCCTCGATGAGCATCCATCACCTGCCGACCGGCACCTATGAGACTCGCGCCGCCTTCGCGATCCAGGGCGGTTCCTTCTCGGACAAGCGGCAGTTCGCCGCCTCCGCCGTGCTCGTGCAGCATCCCGAGGGGGACCTTCTCATCGACGCCGGGTTCGGCGCGCACGTGTCGGACCACGTCGGCATGCTGGCACGGATGGAGCGCGCGCCGTTCACGCTCTCGCGCACGGTCGCCGAGCAGTTGGATGCGGCCGGATACGACCGCAGCCGCCTCCTCGGCGTGCTCGTCACGCATGTGCACTGGGACCACGTGAGCGGCCTGGACAGCCTCCGGGTGCCGGTCTGGATCAACCGAGACGAACTGACCTACGGCGCCGAGGACGCGCACGGCGCGGTGTACCGGGCGGTGTCGGAGGGTCTGCCCATCCACGAGTACGCCTTCGACGGGCCGGAATACCTCGGCTTCCCCGCCAGCCATGACGTGTACGGGGACGGCTCGGTCGTCGTGGCGAAGGCCGGCGGCCACACCTCGGGGTCGGTGGTCGTGTTCGTGACCCTGCCGGAGGGGAGCGGTTCGCGTTCATCGGCGACCTGACCTGGCAGCTGGACGGCGTCACCGAGCGCCTGGAGCGTCCCTGGCTGATGCGGAAGCTGGCGGACCTCGACGCACGCGAGGTGCGGACCAACCTCGCCCGCGTGATCGCACTGAGCGACGTGATGCACATCGTTCCCTCGCATGACCGCGATGCGTACGGCGCCATCCCGTTGCTGTCGCCCGAGCCGGCCGCGGGGGTACGCGATGACGCATCCGGAGGTCGCCGAGATCGGGGACGCCTTCGCGCCCGGCCCGGAGGCGGAGATCACCTGGCTGCTGCACCGTGCGGCGCAGCGCATGCACGCCGTGACGGAATCCGAGGCCGCCGTCCACGACCTCGGCCTACGCGAGTACATCGTCCTCAGCGCGCTGCACAAGACCCCCGGCCTGACCCAGATCGAGCTGGGGAGGGCGCTCGGGCTGGACAAGACGACCCTGATGAGCCAGCTCGACCGGCTCGAACGTGCCGGGCTGGTCGAACGGCGGCCGGATCCGCGCGACCGCCGCGCGCGCATCCCGGCTATCACGGACGAGGGGGAGCGGCTGCGGAAGATGACCGCGGCCTCCGCCGAGACCGCCGAGCGGGACGCGCTCGGCGCTTTCACGGACGAGGACGTCGCGCGCCTGCGCCGCATGCTGTTCGCCATCATCGGCGAGACGGTCGATCGGGGGTCCTGCCTGTGAACGAGAGCGACCGCGCGACCGCCGTCATCTCAGCGCTCCTCGATGTTCTCCTCCGTCACTGCCGGGGCCGTCGCAGCTGATCGAGCCAGGCCCGGTCGACCGCGAGCTGCGCCTCGATCGTGCGGCGGATGGGGCCGTCGCATACGTGGAGGTGGCGGCCGATGACCTCGCTCACTCCGTACCAGCGCTGCGCATCGCTCTGGATGCCCGCTTCGTCGTCTCCGGAGGCGGCCGCGGAAGCCTGTCGTTCGCGCAGCAGTACCAGCGCATCAGCGTACTCGTCGTATCCGCGGAGGACATCGGCCTCGATCACGGGCACGTCGGATCTGCCGATGAGCTCGAGACTGAGGGCTCCGAATCCCTCATCGAAGTCCAGCGAGCGAGCCAACCAGGCAAGCTCGCGCATCTGCTCGTCGAACAGCTTCTCGGCGCGCAGCTTCGCGGCTTCTCGGGCCCGCCACTCGCGACGGGCTCGCGCGCGATTCGCGCGTACGACGAACCAGCCCGGGGCGGTGAGAGGCTCGCGCCGGAGAGGGACGAGCGTGGCATCCGAGCGCTTCACCCAAGGGTCCCCCGGGCGAAAGCCCGCGGAATAGGCCTCGGCGGCGATTCCGGCGTGGTGCACTCCCTCCGCGATCCAGGCGGCCACCTCGTCCGGATCGGTGAAGCCCGCATTCACCCACGATTGGGCCCAGAGCCGTCGCAGATCCGACTCGGGCGCGCTCTCCCAGCCCGACGGGCGCCCCTGAGCCGGAGCGTCGATGACCTCCGCGATCAGGTCGACATGAACCTGGCGCTCCACCGTGCCTCCTCTTCCGTGCTTGCGCTCCGTTCAGTGCTCGCCCGTGTCCACCACGAGCAGGTCGTGGACGGCCGTCACATGCGGCGACGCCCACGCCGTGCGCACCGCCTGCGACCGCTCCAGCCAGGAGCCGACGCGCCCGGTGAGGGTAACCTCGGAGCCGTCGACCGTCACCTGCACGCGGGCGGCGTCGAGGATGGCGCTCCGCACGATGGCGCTGCGGATCTGCTCCCGCACGTCGCCGGCCTCCGGACGCCGGGTCAGCTCGATCCGGCTCTCCACCTCGTGGACGCCGAAGATCCGCTCCACCGCCTTCTTGGCCGCGACGCGCTGCCAGTCCCAGTCGACGGTTCCCGACAGGACGACCCGGTGACCGTGCACGTCGGCCGTGATGCCCTCGTGGGGGACGCCGGTCGTCCACGCGAGGATCCCGTCCACCGCGGCCGCGAGCTTGTGGCCGGAGGGCTCCCCCTCGCCGGCCGGCAGGCGGAGCTCAGCCGCGACGGTCCGCACGCCGGCCACGCGCCGCGCGGCCGCGACCGCGGCGGTCCGCTCGGTGAGCGAGGAGACGTCCCCGCTGAGCGTCACGACGCCGTCCGTCACGCCGACGCCGATCCCGGCGCTGTCCACATTGGGCGCCCAGGCGAGCTCCGCCTCGACGGCGTGCCGGATCGCGAGGTCGTCGAACGGTCCGCTGTGGTCCGGCTGGCCGTTGCGGGGGCTGGTCATCGTGCTGCTGCTGTCCATGGAAGAAGGGTCGCCGAGCCGGATGCTTCCCGCGAGAGTCGAAGGTCCCTCCCCGCCGCGCGCAGCCACTCCTACGCTGTCGCCCGGAACGCGGCCGCGCCAGGCGGCCCGGAAGGGAACCATCCGCTATGAGCACTCACATCGTCCCCGGCCGCTTCGACGGGGCGCGGGTCATCGTGACCGGCGCCGGGTCCGGCATCGGCCGGGCGACAGCACTCCGGCTCCTCGCCGAGGGCGCCGTCGTGATCGCGACCGACATCAGCGAGGAGCGGCTGACCGCGCTCGCCGAGGAGTCCCCGCAGGACCGCCTCCTCACGGTCGCCGGGGATGTCAGCGACGAGACGGTCGTCTCCGAGGTGGTCCAGGTCGCCGATGGGTCGGTCACATCCCTCGCGAACATCGCCGGCATCATGGACGACTTCCTGCCGCCGGCGGAGGTGGAGGACGCTGTCTGGGACCGCGTGCTGCGCGTGAACGTCACCGCGATCATGCGGCTGACGAGAGCGGCTCTGCCCGGGATGCTGGAGCGAGGCGCCGGGACGATCGTCAACGTCTCGTCGGAGGCGGCGCTGCGCGGGTCCGCCGCGGGCGCCGCCTACACGACCTCGAAGCACGCCGTGAACGGGTTCACCCGCAGCACGGCGTTCTTCTACGGCCCCTCGGGGATCCGCTGCAACGCGGTGGCGCCCGGGGCGACCATCACGAACATCCAGGCCGACTTCCGCTCGCCCTTCGCCGGTCAGCGGATGGGCCCGTACATGCAGACCAACGTGCCGCAGCCCGCCACCGCCGAGGAGCTGGCCGCCGCGATCGCCTGGCTCCTGAGCGACGACTCCAGCAACGTCAACGGAGTGGTGCTGCCCAGCGACAACGGCTGGTCGGTCATCTGAGCCGGCGGATGCCTGGTTCCGTTTCCCCATTGAGACCGACGCTGACGCCGGTCGAGCCGCGTGCGTGGCGCTCGGGATAGCTCGCGAAGGCCCCCAGGATGACATCTGTGCTGTGTTAGAGTACTCACATCACGATCAGCCCGCTCGCTTAACAGCTCGGGCTGATTTTCTTTAACCGGGAGGATCGTGGCCGAGTACACGAAGCCGTGGTTGAGCGTCGATGAGCAGATCGACAAGCTGGAAAGTCGCGGCGTCACCATTGGTTCACGTTCGGATGCTGACGAGCTCTTGAAGCAGGTCGGCTATTACCGACTCACCGGGTATCTCTATCCATGCCGTGAGTCCGAGGCCTACGTCGACAAGGCCGGCCGATCACGCATCCGGGTGCTCAGCCGTTATCGTTCCGGCACATCCGTCGCCTACGCCGCCCAACTGATCGACTACGACCGGGCCCTACGCATACTGGTGCTCGAGGCTGTGGAGCGTATCGAAATATCTCTGCGCATGCAGATCGGCTACACGCTCGGGCGGCGTTCGGCCTATGCGCATCGCCATCCCCACAACTTCGTCCCGTCGTTCGCGACCACAGTCATTGACACGGAAAGGGGTGTGCCCACGAGTGGCTTAGAGCAATGGCTCGAGCGAATTCAAGAGCGTCAGAATGGGTCCGACGAAGCTTTCGTCGCGCACTTTCGTGACCAGTACGACGGAGCGCTGCCGATCTGGGCCCTGACCGAGATCCTCGAACTGGGGCACCTTGGCCGGCTGTATTCGGCTCTGCAAAGCGACTTGGCCACATCGATTGCGAATTCATACCGGGTGCCGACCAAAAAGCTGTTCGCAAGTTGGATCGCCAGCATCAACTATGTGCGGAACGTCTCGGCCCATCACGCGCGCCTGTTCAACCGGAAGCTGGTTGTCGCGCCGAGTAGGCCGGGCACGGGGAAAGTGCCCATGCTGGATCACTTACGGGACGCATCGGGATCTAAGGAGCAGTTCGGTGTTTACAACGCGCTTGCTGTGATGGCCTACCTACTCAGCGTGATCGACCCGGATTGCGACTGGAATCATCGCTTAGCCGCGCATCTCAACAGCTTTCCGTCAGGAGCGCTTTCGACCAAAGACATGGGAGCGCCCGCCGGATGGGAAGAGCAGGCCCTTTTGGCAGCGTCTTCAGTCGGGCGGCCACACACACTCGAACGACGCCACCGCCTGAGTATGGGCGAGGCAGTCGACCAACCGCGTTGCGAAGAGCCTCAGCGCAGGACCGGCATCCGCAGTTCGGTCGCCAGCGTGCGGCCCCAGTCCTCGGCGCGGTCGAGCTCGCCCGGTTCCAGGACGCTCTCCTTGTCGACGACGAAGTTCTGGCTGGTCACGAACCGCTTCGACCCGAGCTTGCGCATCCTCTTCTCCAGACCCGCTGCTGCGGAGCCGGAGAAGATCTCGGGGACATTGGCGCGAGTGGCGAAGGCGGCGAACCGCGGCGGGACGTGCCCGCAGGTCTCCAGCCACTCCCGCAGGCCGATGCCCTGCGCGTCGGGTTCGAGGGTGAGGTGGCGCGCCGTGTCGTCCGCCCACTTGCCCGCCTCGACGCGGGTGGCGGGGCGGCTCATTCCGTGGGCGTGCGTGGGGGCGCCGATGACGAGCAGGTCGTCGTCGATCGACTCCGGCGCGTCCTTGACGGGGAGGACGGTCACCGTGGCGACCGGCCTCAGACCGTCGGCGATCGCTTCCGCGATCTGCCGGGTGTTGCCGAACATGGACTCGTAGAGCACGGTGACCCGCGCGATCGGAGGTGTCTCGTTCATGGGCCCCAGTGTGCGATGCCGGCCGGAGGCGGCGGCAGGGTCGAAGGACCTTCGGCCCGGCGGCGGACGGGCCGCCGGACCGACACTGGCGTGAGAAACCGGAAGGAGCACCACCATGCGCGCAGCCGTTGTGAGCAGCTACCGTGAGCCGCTGACCATCGAGAACCGGCCCATCCCGTCGCCCGGCCCCGGCCAGGTCCTGGTCCGCCTCGAGGCGTGCGGGCTGTGCCACACCGACATCCACGCCATCGACGGCGATTGGCCGGTCAAGGCCGGCCTGCCGTTCGTGCCGGGCCATGAGGGCGTCGGCATCGTCGAGCGCCTGGGCGACGGCGTCACCGCTCGCCGGGTCGGCCAGCGGGTCGCGCTGCCGTGGCTGGGCCACGCTTGCGGCGAGTGCCGCTACTGCATCGACGGGCGCGAGAACCTGTGCGAGCGCCAACTCAACACCGGCTACTCGATCGACGGCGGCTACGCCGAGTACGCCGTGGCGGACGCCCGTTTCGCCGTGCCGGTGCCCGACGGGGTCGACGCGTTCGACGCCGCCCCCTCACCTGCGCCGGCGTCACCACCTACGCGGCAGTGAAGAACGCCCGGGTGGTCCCGGGGAGCGGGTCGCCGTGTTCGGCATCGGAGGCCTCGGCCACCTGGCCGTGCAGTACGCGCGCCTCGTCGGTGCCCAGGTCATCGCGGTGGACATCACGGAGGAGAAGCTGGACCTGGCCGTCGAGCTCGGCGCCGACCACGCCGTCAACGCGTCCGAGGTGGACCCGGTCACGGCCATCCAGCACCTCGGCGGAGCGGATGTCGCGATCGTGCTCGCCGTCGCGCCCGCCGTGTTCGACCAGGCGTTCCGGTCGCTGAACCGGGGAGGCCGTCTCGTGCTCGTCTCGCTGCCCGCGGAGGGCACCCTGACCGTCCCCGTGTTCGACACCGTCCTCAAGGGCATCTCGATCATCGGGTCCATCGTCGGAACCCGTCAGGACCTGGTCGAGGTCTTCGAACTGCACCGCCTGGGTCGGACGCGCGTCATCGCCAAGGGCCGGCACCTCGCCGAGGTCAACCAGGCCGTCGCGGAGGTCCTCCAGGGACGGGTGCCCGCCCGGCTCGTGTTCTCGTACCACAGCGCCCTCCCCGTGGAATCCGAGGCGGAGCGCTCCGCCCGGGCGTCATCCGCGGGCTGACCGCTGGTCCTCCGGGCGGAGCCGGGTCTCGAGTTCCGGCATCCGTCCGGGCGCGGGGCGGCCGAGCAGTTCGTAGACCGCGCGCCCGTCGAGCGTCTCGGCGTCGAACAGGCGGGCCGACAGCTCGTCGAGGGCCGCGCGGTGGTGCGAGAGCAGCTCGACCGCCCGGGCCTCGGCCTCGCGCACGAGCCGCCCGACCTCGGTGTCGACGGCGCGCTGCGTCTCCTCCGAGTACGGACGGTTCAGCGTCGCTCCGCTCTCGGCCGCATCCTCCCCGGTCGGATAGCCGACCGGGCCGAGCGCCTGGGACAGGCCGAAGTCGCGCACGATCCGGGTCGCCAGCGAGGTCGCGGCGGCGAGGTCCGACGCGGCTCCCGTCGAGCCCTCGCGGTAGACGATCAGCTCTGCGGCACGGCCGCCGAGCGCGACGGTCAGCCGGTCGAGGAGGGCCTGCTCGCCCTGGAGGCGGTGCTCGGCGAGCGGGAGCTGCTCGGTGGCGCCCAGGGTGTCGCCGGCGGGCAGGATCGTGATCTTGTCGACCGGGTCGGCGTGATCGCTCAGCGCAGCGACGATGGCGTGCCCGCACTCATGGACGGCGACCTGCAGCTTCTCCTCGACGAGGAGCACGCTGGAGCTCTCGCGGCGGCCCAGGATGAGCCGGTCCCGGGCCGCCGTGAAGTCCGACCCCATGATCTGCTCCCGCCCGGCGCGCACCGCCTCGATCGCGGCCTCGTTGGCCAGGTTCGCGAGGTCGGCTCCGGAGAACCCCGGCGTCCCGCGCGCGATGACGTCCAGGTCGAGGTCCGGCCCGAGCGGCTTGTCCTGGCAGTGCACGGCCAGGATCGCGGTGCGCTCTTCGGCGTTCGGCAGCGGGACGGTGATGTGCCGGTCGAACCGCCCGGGCGCAGCAGCGCCGCATCCAGCACGTCCGGCCGGTTGGTCGCGGCGAGCACGACGACGCCGGAGGAGGTCTCGAAGCCGTCCATCTCGGCGAGCAGCTGGTTGAGCGTCTGCTCGCGCTCGTCGTTGGAGGCGTACGAGATGGCGCTCGATCGTCGCTGGCCGATCGCGTCGATCTCGTCGATGAAGAGGATGGCGGGGGCGCTCGAGCGCACCGTCTGGAAGAGGTCGCGCACCCTGGAGGCGCCGACGCCGACGAACATCTCGACGAAGCTCGACCCGTCCACCGAGAAGAAATTGACCCGCGCCTCGCCGGCGACCGCTCTGGCCAGGAGCGTCTTGCCGGTTCCGGGAGGGCCGACGAGGAGGACGCCGCGCGGAGCCGCAGCGCCGAGCCGCCGGTAGCGCTCGGGGTTGCGCAGGAAGTCGACGATCTCGGACACCTCGGCCTTGACGCCCTCGTAGCCCGCGACATCCGCGAAGGTGGTGGTCCGTGCGGACGGCGTGAACAGCTTGGCCGACGACCGGGTCACGCCGAAGATCCCGCCCGAGGCGCCGGCTCTGCGCGCCATCCTCGCCATGAACCACCAGACCAGCGCGATCGGTCCCAGGATGAGCAGCCACGTCCACACGCTCGACCAGAACCCGCCCTGGGCGGCCGCGACGAACGTCACGGCGACGTCGGCCGAACGGAGGGCGGCGAGCACGGGCTGGCCGGCCACCGGGAGCGGGATCACGGTCGTGTAGGGATGGCCCGAGCTGAGCGTGCCGGTCACCGTCCCGTCGGCGTCGATGGTCGCCGTGGTGACCTTGTGCTGCTGCACGTCGGTGACGAACGCCGAGTAGGTGAGCGTCGTCGTCGGGGTGCCGAGCGCCCCGGGAAGGAACACCACCGTCCCCAGGCCGATCAGGGCGATCGCGAGGAGCAGCCAGAGCACCCAGGCGCGACGCGGGCGGGGTTCGGGGGGCGGAGTGGTCATGCCGAGAGCCAAGCCCGGGGGTGCGCCGGGGGCAGGGTACAAGGGCCCGCCAGGCGCATGCCGGGACGCAGAGGCCACCCGGGCGTCAGCCGGAGGCAATCGAGAGCTCCACGCCGCGCGGACAGCGAGCGTAACGTCCGTTGTATGGATGCCGCCCAGCAGCCGGCGGCGGGGCCCGGGCACCGAACCCGCCTGCGGAGGGACACGCTCCGGTACGGGATCGTCCTGGTCGCGACCATCGTGCTGACGGCGCTGAACGCGCTCGTCCTGCGGTACTTCGACCTCGCCGGGCTGCCGTCGGTGTTCGGGCTCGACCTGGTGGTCCAGGTGCTGCTGATCGTGCTCCTCCTGTACAGCCTCGCCATCGTCCTGCGGACGCCCGCGACGGTCCTCTGGTCGATCGTGGTGTCGGCGTCGCGGGGGATCGAGCAGAACGAATACATCCGGCGCGTGGATGCGCGGGTGCCGCGGCTTCTTCCCTGGCTGAAGCGGCGCTTCGCGACGGACCGGCCCACCGGTCTCGCGCTGACGATCGGGGTCGTCGTGACGACCGTGCTGCTCGTGCTGTTCCTGAATCTCATCCGCGCCGTCGCCTCCGGTGCATACCTCGCGGTCGACGAGCGTGTCGTGAGCCTGATGCCGAGCCTGCGGACCCCGGCGGAGACGCGGTTCTTCGCCTTCTTCACCTTCTCGGCCGGCTTCGTGGGCATCCTCTTCTTCATCGCCGTGCTCACGGTCGGCGCGCTGGTCCGCCGCCGCTGGTGGCTCCCGGCGCTGTTCGCCGTCGCTTACGGGCTCGAAACGCTGTGCTCCGACCTCACCAAGCTCCTCGTCCACCGACCGCGCCCGGACCAGGCGCTGCACGCCGTCGCGGTCGCCGGGTTCAGCTTCCCCAGCGGCCACGTCCTGTCCGCGACGGTGGTCTACGGGCTCGCGGCGTACGTGGCGTTCCGATCCGCCCGGAGCTCGCTGGTGCGTGTGCTCATCGTGCTGCTCGCCGTGGCCGTCGTCCTGCTCGTCGGCATCAGCCGCGTGTACTTCGGCGTGCACTACCCGACCGACGTGGCCGGGGCCGCGCTGCTCGGCGGCGCGATCCTCGCCGTGCTCATCACGGTGGTCGAGATCACGCAGCGGTTCCGGCTGGTGCCGTGGTGGACGGTCGACCGCGCCGACCGAGGGCCGGTCATCGTCGCCGCGGCAGTCACCGCCCTCTTCGCCGCGATCTTCAGCGGACCGCTGACGCCTGTCCATTCCGCGCCGGCCACTACGGCCGTCGAGGAGGTGACCAGCGTGGATGCGCGCACGCTGGCCCGGTTCCCGCACTACAGCGAGACCCTCACCGGGGACCGCATGGAACCGGTCAGCCTGGTCTTCGTCGGGAGCCGGGGCGAGCTCGAGGACGCCTTCCGGACCGCCGGCTGGTACCAGGCGGATTCGCCGACCGTCGGGAACTCACTGCGCGAGCTCCTCACCGCCGCCCGCAACGAGCAGTACCTGACGGCCCCGGTCACTCCCGCCTACCTGGATGCGAAACCGCAGGACCTCGCGTTCGAGAAGCCGACCGGCGCGAACACCCTGCAGCAGCGGCACCACACCCGTATCTGGCGACTCCCCGCCGACCTGAACGGCCGGCCGGTCTGGGTCGCGACGGCCAGCCTCGACAGGGGCGTCGGGATCGGCTCGCAGGTGCCCCTGCCGACCCACCACATCGATCCCGACGTCGACGCGGAGCGCTCGTACCTCCTCCGTTCGCTCGGTGTGGAGCATCCGAGCTACGTGAGGGTCGTGCGCCCCCAGCTCGGCCACAACGCCGGCGGAGACGCCTTCTTCACGGACGGGCGGGCTGCCGTCGTCCCCCTCGGTGGCCGCTGAGGGCCCCTCAGGCCAGCGTCATGAAGAGCTTCTCGAGCTCTTCGACGGTCATCGGGTCGGAGGTGTCCTCCGGGTCGTTGAGGCACTTCTGCATGGCGGTGGAGATGATCTGGAAGCCGGCCTTGTCGAGCGCACTCGAGACGGCGGCGAGCTGGATGACGACGTCGCGGCACTTCCCGCCGTTCTCGACCGCGGCGATGACGGCGTTCAGCTGCCCCTGAGCGCGGCGCAGGCGGTTGAGCACGGGTTTGATGTCGGCGGCCATGGTCAACGCCGCCCGAAGACGCGGCCGAAGAACCCGCCGCCGGCGGTCGCGGCCTTCTCGGCCTCCGTGTGACGCCCGTCGCACCATTGGGCGGCGGGGACGCGCCGACGCACGTCGGCGACATGCTGGCCGCAGCCGCTCCAGGTGGTCTTGCCGCAGACGGTGCAGGTGACGGGGGAGCACATGACAGGTTCTCGCTTTCTCGGGCTGGTTGGGGCAGGTCCGGTATACCCCTCTCCGTATAGTACGATACCGGGGAGGGTATAACGAACCGCCCTCAGGAGGTATCCAGGATGAAGACGGTGATCGTCGGCGGAGTCGCCGGGGGAATGTCCGCGGCCACCCGGCTGCGACGGCTCGATGAGACCGCGGAGATCGTGGTCTTCGAGCGCGGCCCCTACGTCTCGTACGCCAACTGCGGCCTCCCGTACTACGTCGGCGGTGTCATCAGCGACCGGTCGGCCCTGCTCCTGCAGACGCCGCAGTCGCTGGCGGCGCGCTTCCGCCTCGACGTCCGCACCGGTCACGAGGTCATCGGCATCGATCCCGACGCCCGCACCGTCTCCGTCCTCGACCTCGCCGACGGCGAGCTGCTCGTCGAGAGCTACGACCGGCTCATCCTCGCGGTCGGGGCCTCCGCCCGCGAGGCGGCGGGCCATCCCGGCATCCCGACGCACACCCTCCGCACCGTGGAGGATGTGGATGCGATCGGCGCGCTGGTCGAGGCCGCTGCCGACCATCCGTCCGCGCTCGTCGTCGGAGCCGGGTTCATCGGCCTCGAGGCCGTCGAGAACCTGGTGCGCCGCGGCATCCACGTCACCCTGATCCAGCGCGGCCCGCAGATCCTCGCGCCGCTGGACGCCGAGATGGTGGCGCCGCTGGAAGCGCAGCTGCGCAGCCACGGCGTCGACGTGCGCACCTCGGTCACGATCGAATCGGTGGAGGCGGGCGCAGTGCTCCTCGCCGACGGCAGCACGCTCCGCCCCGACTTCATCATCGACGCGTCCGGAGTCGTCCCCAGCGTCGACCTCGCCCGCGCGGCCGGTCTCCGCCTGGGCCCGACGGGAGGCATCGCTGTCGACGCGGACAACCGCACGAGCCGCCCGGAGATCTTCGCCGTCGGCGACGGGGTGGAGAAGACCGACGCGCTGAGCGGCGAGCCCGCCCTGGTGACCATGGCGGGCCTCGCGAACCGGCACGGCCGCACCGTCGCCGACGTGATCGCCGGCCGGGACGATCGGAACGCGCCCGCCCTGGGCACGGCGATCGTGCAGGTCTTCGACACCGTCGCGGCCAAGGTCGGCTGGAGCGAGCGGCAGTTGGTGGGATCGGGACGCGCGCACCGCGTCATCCACGCCCACCCCGCCTCGCACGCCACCTACTACCCGGGCGCCCAGTCGATGTCGATCAAGCTGCTGGTGGACCCGGAGACCGACGCCATCCTCGGCGCGCAGATCGTCGGCGGCGAGGGCGTCGACAAGCGCATCGACGTGATCGCGGTCGCGATGGCCGGCGGGATCACCGCCTCCGGCCTCACCCGCCTCGAGCTGGCCTACGCTCCGCAGTTCGGCTCCGCGAAGGACCCGGTCAACCAGCTGGGCTACGTCGCCGACAACCTCCGCACGGGAGCCACCCGCGCGATCCAGTGGCACGAGCTGGACGCCGTCGTGGCGGCCGGGGCCACCCTGGTCGACGTGCGGACGCCGAGCGAGTACGCCGCCGGCAGCATTCCGGGTGCGCTCAACATCCCGGTCGACGACCTCCGCGACCGGCTCGACGAGCTGCCCGACGGCCCGCTCGTCGTGCACTGCCAGGTCGGCCAGCGCGGTCACACCGCCGCGCGCATCCTCGCCCAGCACGGCCGCGACGTCGTCAACCTCGACGGCGGCTACCGCACCTGGGCCGCGGGCGCGTCGGTGCGGCACACCCTGTTCGCGAGGGCGTGAGCAGGCGCAGCCCGGCCGTCAGGAGGCCAGGGCTCCGGTGAGATACGTGGTGAGGATGCGGCGCAGCCGCGGCTCGAACTCGACGAGGGCGTGCCCGAGGCGAGGGTCGCTCCGGTAGAGCTCGGCGATCGCCGGAGGTGGGGTCGAGATCTGCCAGAAGGTGCCGGCCACGGAGGTGGCGACGGCGACGAGATCTCGAGCGGCCGTGTCCGAGAGCCGTGGAAGTGCTTCACGGGCGGCGTTCGCAATCAACGCGAGGTGCTCGCCGCTGACCAGCTTGTAGGCGCGCACCGCCTCCACCGAGACGTTCCGCTCCAGATTCAGCGGCGTCTGCGCCAGGAGGTCGCAGAAGAGTCCGCGCGTCGCCAGCGTTCCCGCGAAGGCCTCGGCGACCTCGGACGCGGTCGACGCGCCGGCGAGACGGCGGCGCAGCGCCGGCGTCCACTCCCGCCAGCCGTCGGCGGTCAGGCGCAGGAAGATCTCCTCCCGCGTCTCGAAGTACCGCAGCATCGCCGACTTGTGCATGCCCACCGCGTCGGCGATATCGCTGAGGGTGATCGCCCGGATGCCGCGCTCGGCGCCCAGCGCTCTGGCCGCATCCAGGATCGCGCCTTCCCGCAGGGCCTTCGCCTCGGCGGAGCGTGCGCGCTGGAAGGTCGTGGACTCTGCCATGTCACCAGATTAGCGCAACGCCGTTGCGGTAGTCGCCGGAAGGGGCCAGCGCCTGTCCATTCTGAAAGGGCTCACAGAGGACACGCCCAGAGGGTTCATAGGTAACGCGTGGTTCATGAACCGTTTGGTTGACCCCTTGTTGAGGGTCAACCAGGGTCGTGAGTGCGGCCCCGACCGGCCGCATCTCCTCCTGGAAAGGTTCGTCAGAATGCACGGCAAGACCCTTCGACCGGACAGACCACGACGCGAGAAGACCGGCAGGAGCCGGTTCTCCTCCCTCACCACCGGGCAGCGTGTCCTCGCGATCACCGCGACGACCTGCGCGCTCGCCCTCCTCGGCGGCGGCATCGCCGCAGCCTCCACGATCGCACTCGGACAGCATCAGGTCGGCCAGGACTACCCGGGTGGCGAGCAGGTCTCGGCCAACCAGCTGATCCAGCCCCTCGGCAGCCGCCTGATGACGCCGTTCGGCAAGCTGATGGGATCGACCGTCAGCCCCGACGGCCGCTACCTCGCGGGCACGAGCGCGGACCGCTCCGTCGACCTGCAGGTGTTCGACCTCGACTCCTACAAGCCCGTCGCGGCCGCGGGGACTCTCGCGGCGACGGCGTTCGCCACCGCTGCCTCCAACGCCGGATACGGCTCGATGAAGTACCTCCCGATCTCCGACGGCACCGTCGGCCAGGAGGGGCCGGCGTTCTCGCCCGACGGGAAGTTCCTGTTCGAGCCCGTCGCGACCGGGATCATCCGCTATCCGTTCAACGCCGACGGCTCGCTCGGTGCCGGCACCAAGATCGTCATCCCGAACTCCGCCGCCGGTCAGGAGGCGCTGACCGCGGGGATGGCGTTCTCGCCCGACGGGTCCACGCTGTATGCGGCCGTCAACGGCCAGAACACCGTCGTCGCGATCGACCCGGCGGCCGGCACCATCACCCGGACCTTCGCGGTCGGGATCGCACCGCGGCAGCTGACCTTCGTCGGCTCGCACCTCTACGTGTCGAACGAGGGAGGCCGCCAGGCCGTCGCGGGCGACACGACGATGGACTCGTACGGCACCGCCGTACCGGCGGACACGAACCTCGGCACGAGCACGACCGGCAGCCTCAGCGTGATCGACACCGCGAACCCGGCGAGCCCGGCCGCGTCCATCCCAGTCCAGCTGCACCCGACCGCGCTTCACCTCGATGGAACGACGCTGTACGTGGCCAACACGAACAGCGACACCGTCTCGGTCGTCGACACGCGCTCGAACGCGGTCGTCCAGACCTTCGCCACCCAGCCGTGGGCCTCCTCGACGACCGGCTACCAGCCGACCGGCATCACGCAGCAGGGGGATCGCCTGCTCGTGTCCCTGGGCCGCGCGAACGCCATCGCGGTCTACAAGATCGACCGGAAGGACCCGCGCGACCCGGCGAGCTTCATCGGCCTCCTGCCGACGGACTACTTCCCGGAGAACGTCGCGGCGGTGAAGGGCGGCATCGTCGTCACCAACACGCGCGGCATCGACGCGCGCGGCCCGGGTGTCACGGTCGACAAGGGAGCGGGCGTCCCCGTGGTGACCGGGCACGGCACCCACTCGACTACCGCCTCGCTCACGAAGTTCGCGCTCCCGAGCGACAAGGACATCCAGAAGTACACGGCGGCGGTGTTCGCCCAGAACGGCTGGAACGGCTCGTCGGTGAAGCAGGCGCAGGGCGAGGACCAGCCCGTCAACGCCATCCCGAAGCGGATCGGAGACGCATCCCCGATCAAGCACGTGTTCCTCGTCGTCAAGGAGAACCGCGGCTACGACCAGCTCTTCGGCGACATGAAGCAGGGTGACGGCGACCCGTCGCTCACCCAGTTCGGCCAGACGGTGACTCCCAACCAGCACGCTCTCGCGTCGCAGTTCGGGCTGTTCGACAACACGTACGACATCGGCACGAACTCCGCCGAGGGCCACAACTGGCTGATGCAGGGCGACAACCCGGCGTACACGGAGACCAGCGTCGGCGAGTACACCCGCTCGTACGACACCGAAGAGGATGTGCTCGGCCACCAGCGCTCCGGCTTCCTGTGGAACTCGGTCCAGGCCGCGGGCAAGTCGGCGAAGAACTTCGGCGAGTTCGAGTACGGCGAGGGCAAGCCGGCCGGCGCCACCTGGCAGCAGTACTACTGCGCCGCTCAGGATGTGATGGCCGGCGGATCGCCCGCCCAGCTGTTCGACCCGTCCATCAAGTGGAACTCGAGCTCGGTCATCCCGTCGCTGAACGCCATCTCGGACCCGAACGCGGCGCCGTTCGACCTGGCCGTGCCCGACATCTACCGCTACGAGACCTGGAAGCAGGACTTCGAGAAGAACGGCCCGTCCAACTTCAACATGGTGTGGCTGTCGAGCGACCACACCGGCGGCACCGCCGACCCGAAGGCGATGGTCGCGGACAACGACCTCGCTCTCGGCAAGATCGTCGACGAGATCTCGCACTCGCAGTACTGGAAGGACTCCGCGATCTTCGTCGCGGAGGACGACAGCCAGGACTCGGCGGACCACGTCGACGGACACCGCGCGCCCATCCAGGTCATCAGCCCGTACGCGGTGCACGGCAAGACGGTGAGCACGTTCTACTCGCAGATCAACATGGTCCGCACCATCGAGCAGATCCTCGGTGCGCAGCCGCTGAACCAGAAGCTCGCCGCGGCGACGCCGATGACGGACGCGTTCACGAACAAGCCGGACCTGACGCCGTACACCTCGGTCGCCAACCAGGTGCCGCTGACCGAGGGCGTGGTGACCAAGCCCGCCTGCGGGTACGACACCCTCGGGAAGACCGGTGCTGAGGCCGATGCGATCAACGCCCAGGCCGCGAAGGAGTCGGCGATCCCCGATTCCGAGAAGGCCGTGGCGGCGAAGTGGCAGAAGTGGGCGGGCAAGCAGCACTTCACCGGCACCGCGGGCCACCCGGCCATCCCGGACTACGACAACCCGGAGCTGATGAACCGGTGGACCTGGTACCAGACCCACCACTGGACCTCGGCCTACCCGGGTGACGCGAAGATCTACGGTCCGGACGAGGTCCCCGGAATCGCACCGGGGTCGACGGACCACGACGACCAATAGCGGTCGCGCATCCCGGCTCTGAGGCCGGGACCGGGACGCCCTCATCCCACCGGATGGGGGCGTCCTCGGCCGATCGGGGGACTTTCGCCCCTCTCCGCGGTCGCTCCGAGTCCGACCCTTGCAGTATGGATACGAAGACGGGCACGCATTCCGCGGAAGACCTGAAGGTGCGTCACGATGTCCAGTCCGAACTGGGTTGGCAGGCCGGCCTGGAGGAACCCGCACATATCGGTGTCGCCGTCGACGGCGGCGTTGTCACGCTGAGCGGTGAGGTCGGCTCGCTCAGCGAACGTCTGACCGCGGTCACCGCTGCCCAGCGCGTGGTCGGCGTGCGCGCGGTCAACGACGAGCTCCGCCTGCGTCACGTCGAGGGCGAGCCGGAAGGTCTGGAGCTCGCCAAGGCGGTCGACGAAGTGCTGCGGTGGACGTCGCGCGTTCCCCAGGATCGCATCCATCTCGAGGTGCAGGGTCACCGGGTGATCCTGAGCGGCCTGGTCGACTGGGACTACCAGCGCTCGGCTGCGGCGAAGGCGGTCCGGCGCATCGAGGGCGTGCACGCCGTCGACAACCGGATCCAGTTGACGGGACGCCCGGACGCGCACGACGTCGAGCATCGGGTGCGAGAGGCGATCATCCGGAACGCCGCGTTGGATGCACGCAACATCGTGGTCACCGTCGAGGGGACGGAGTTGACCCTCAGCGGGTCCGTCCGCTCCTGGATCGAGAAGCACGAGGCCGAACTGAGCGCCTGGTCGTCGCCGAACGTGACGCAGGTCCACAACCTGCTCGTCGTGCACCTCGGTGACGGCCGATGAGCATGCATCGACCGGTACGGACCGGCGCCTTCCTGGAGATGGCCGGCGTGACGGTCGCCTGGGCGGTGCTGCTCTTCGCGGTCGCACTGGGAACCTTGGTGCTCGTGTCGACCCTGTTCGGCCACCAGATCGGGATGGTCCTCCGCGTCTTCGGCGTCTCCTGAGCAACACTCGGGACCTTCTGCCCTGACCGCATCCCCTCGGCGCCGGTTGACTGCCCAGTGGCGGATGCGCCCATGCGACTGGAGGATGAGAAATGAAGGCTCTCGTGTACAACGGCCCCGGGGAGAAGAGCTGGACCGAGGTGCCGGACCCCGTGATCCAGCACCCGACGGACGTGATCGTGAAGATGGTGGCCACGACGATCTGCGGCACCGACCTCCACATCCTCAAGGGGGACGTGCCCGAGGTGGCGAAGGGCCGCATCCTCGGCCACGAGGGCATCGGCGTCATCACGGAGATCGGATCGGGGGTGACCCAGCTCTCCGTCGGCGATCGCGTCATCCTGGCCTGCGTCAGCTCCTGCGGAGTGTGCTCGAACTGCCGCAAGGGCCTCTACAGTCACTGCCTGAATCCGGAGGGCATCCCGGGGATCGGGTGGATCTTCGGCTACATGATCGACGGCACGCAGGCCGAATACGTCCGCGTCCCGTTCGCCGAGAACTCCGTGTACAAGGTCCCGGAAGGCGTCACCGACGCCGAGGGGATCCTGCTCTCCGACATTCTGCCGACCGGGTTCGAGATCGGAGTGCGCTACGGGCACGTCCAGCCCGGCGACGTGGTCGCCGTGGTCGGGGCCGGCCCGGTGGGACTCGCGGCGGTGATGACGGCCCAGCTGTACGGTCCGTCCAAGGTCATCGCCGTCGACCTGGACGACGCCCGGCTCGCCCGCGCCGCGGACTTCGGCGCTACCGACACAGTCAACTCCGGTCAGGCGGTCTGGAAGGAGCAGGTGCTCGCCCTCACCGACGGGGACGGCGTCGACGTGGCGATCGAGGCGGTCGGCATCCCGCAGACGTTCACGATGGCGGTCGACATCGCCCGGCCCGGCGGCCACGTCGCCAACATCGGCGTGCACGGCAAGCCGGTCGAGCTCGCGCTGAACAAGCTGTGGATCCGCAACCTCCACATCACGACGGGCCTCGTGAACACCGACACGCTCGGGATGCTGCTGAAGCTGGTCAGCCAGCATCGCCTACCCGCGGACAAGTTCGTCACGCACCGCTTCCGCTTCGATCAGCTGGACGAGGCCTACGAGGTGTTCGGGAACGCGGCCGAGCACGATGCCCTCAAGGTGCTCATCCAGGCGGGGTGATGACGCCGGGGAATGCGCCCGAGCGGCGGGGCGGCGCCCCCTGACCGGGCTGACCGCACGGGCGGGGCCCCGCCTTTATGCGTACCGCGGGCGCCCGCCGACGCGGTAGGTCAGAGCCACGATCCCGCTGGCGAAGATGCGCGAGTCGTGCAGGTCCAGGGCGAAGTCGCGGCCCTCGCGGGGGAGGAACGGTTCGCCCTGGCCCACGATGACCGGGAACTGGATCAGGTTGAGCTCGTCCACCAGCTCGTCTTCCAGAAGCCGGCGCGCGAGGGCGACGCTGCCGACGAGGAGGAGCTCCCCCTCGGAACCGGACTTGAGTGCACGGATCTCCGCTGCGAGGTCTCCCGCGATCACGGTCGAGTGCTCCCAGGCCGGGTCGGTCAGGGTGTTCGACACGACGTACTTGGGTCTGGAACTGATGGCCTGCCCGAAACCGCCATCGTCTCGGCGCGCGCCCCAGTACGTCTCGAACAGGTCGAACGTCTTGCGCCCGAGCAGGAACGCGTCGGGACGTCGCCAGATGTCGAGGATGTAGTCGGCGCACTCGGGGTCGCCGACACCGGTCGCCCATCCGCCGCGGGTGAAGCCGGGGTCCATCTCCTCGTTGTTGCCACCGTTCGCCTGGGCGACGCCGTCGACGGTGACCTGCAGGCTGATGGTGAGTTTCATGACGCGTTCCTTTCCTTCGGCACGGCGAGCATCGGCAGCTGGGTCCACTGTGCCAGCCCGCCCCGATGGAGGTCCATCCGGCTGATCCGAGCTGCGACCGGACGCTCCGCGCTGAGCAGACGAATACGCCGCAGCGTCTCGAGCGGGCATATGCTGTGCGTTGGTGTGCCGGGAAGTCTGGTCGGCGGATGAACCCGTGACCCTCGGGCTCGTCCGGATTTCGATCGGATGGAGAACACACCATGCCCACTCGTGAGTCGGCGCTGAGCACGGCTGGTCGAGCGCCGTCCGGACGCTTGCATTCAGGCCCTCTGCTGCTGGTCGCGTTCGCGTTCGCCGTGATGGCCGACCCGGTGTCATCGGTGGCGTACGCGGTCGAGGCCGCGTTGCGTGCGTTGAACGGCGACCTGGCGCTGCTGCTGCCGACGATGGCTCTGGTCGTCGCGATCATCGCGCTGGTGATCGTCAATTATCGTCAGCTGGTCGCCCGCTATCCGCAGGGCGGTGGTGCGTCGGCCGCCGTCGGCGAGGCGTTCGGTGACGGATGGTCGTTCGTGCCGGTGGGGGCGCTGGTGGTCGACTTCGTGCTCACCATCGCCATCAGTGCGTCGGCGGGAGCCTCAGCGGTGATCGCCTACGCCCCGGTGCTGGCTCCGTACCGCCTGCCCCTCGCGCTCGGTCTGGTGGTCGTGGTCGGGGGCTTGACGTGGTTCGGGCATCTCGGCCGGCTTCTGTTCGCGGTCCTGACGATGGCGTTCATCGTGGTGGCGGTCGCGGTCCTCGTGTTCGGGCTCTGGGCGCAGCCGGATCCGACGGGAACGATCACGGAGTCTGCGGGTCGCGGCGCTCCGTTGGCGGTCATCCTCGCGTTCCCGGTCGCTATGGCGTTGGCGACCGGCGTGGAGGCTCCCTCGTCGGCGATCGCGCAGCTCGGCCAGTTGGACGACGACGGGCGTCGCCGGTTCGGGCAGGTCACGCTGGTGTTGACCCTGGTCGTCGTCGGAACGATCACGTTGGGGCTCGCGGCGGAGGCGACCCGCCTGCGGATCGGCATTCCGCCTGCCGAATCCACCCAGATCGCCGAGCTGGCGCGAGTCGCGGCTCCGGCGCCGCTGTTCGCCGCGTTCCAGCTGGTCACGGCACTGCTGCTGCTGTCTGCCGCGAGCTCCTCGTTCCAGGCCGGACCCGGTCTCCTCAAAGCGCTGGCCGGCGACCGCGCAGCGGGCGGGGAAGCCTGGGGATCCTTCCGGCAGCGCTCGGCCGGACGAACCGTCACCACACGCCGTACTGGGGGTGCTGGTCTTTCTGCTGCTCGCCGGTGCCGTGACTGCCGTGGCCGGTGGGAACGATCAGGAGCTGGTGCTCTTCTATGCCGTGTCGGTGTTCCTCAGCTTCCTGGCGGGCCTGCTGGCGATGGCGCGGTTCTCCTGGCGTGAACGACGCATCGGCTCCCTCCTGCTCAACGCGCTCGGCGCTCTCGTCGTGGCGTTCACCCTGGTCGCCAACCTGTCCCGCGGGACACCGATCGTCAGCCTCGCCGTCGCGCTGCTGATCGCTGCCGGGCTGTTTCTGCTGTGGATTCGCAACGGGCGTCCTGCGGGTATCCGCAACGTTGCCGCCGAATCCGAACAGGAGGAGTGAGCCATGGTGCCCGCTGCCTCCGCGCCTCCCCTCTCCCCGGACTGGTGCTGGCCGGAGTGAACCGGTCGTTCGCCGGGGGAGCGGCCATCCGCTCCATCGATCTGGCGGTGGCGCCGGGAGAAGTCCACGCGCTTGCCGGCTTGAACGGTGCGGGCAAGTCCACGCTAGCCGGCCGCCTGCCCGCGCGGCAGGTCGGAGGCCGTCACTCGCGGCCGCATCGGCGCCGCCGTGAAGTCGCGGACGGCATCCCGCCAGGGGCGCTGCGCGCGCCATCCCAGGTCGGCGGCTATCCGTTCGGACGAGGCGGTGATGTGGCGCACGTCACCGAGGCGGAAGTCGCCCGTGACCACCGGCGCGGGGCCGGCGAGGGCGCCGGCGATCGCCGAGGCGAACTCGCCGATCGTGCGCACGGTACCGCTGCCGACGTTGTACGCGTGCGCGGCGCCGTCCGCTCGAGTCTCCAGCCACTCGATCGCGCGGATGTTCGCGGCGGCCACATCGGTGACATCGACGAAGTCGCGGCGCTGCCTGCCGTCCTCGAACACGAGGGGGCCAGGCCCTCGTCCAGCCGGGACCGGAACAGGGAGGCGACACCCGCGTACGGCGTGCCGCTCGGCATCCGGGCACCGAAGACGTTGTGGTACCGCAACGCGACAGTGCGGCCGCCGGTCGACCGCGCCCACGAGCGGGCCAGCTGCTCCTGGGCGAGTTTGCTGACGGCGTACACATTGCGGGGCTCGGTCGGATCGTCCTCGCCGATCAGCAACGGCTGGAGTGGGCGACCTTCCCGGTCGAGCGGGTCGAACCGGCCCGCGCGCAGGTCGTCGACGGCGCGCGGGGGAGGCTGGACCACTGCGTCGCCGTCGCGGTAGAGGCCCTCGCCGTACACCACCATCGATGACGCCAGGACGAGTCGCGTCGGGCCGGCCACGGCCATCCCGGCAAGCAACCTGGCGGTTACACCGATGTTCGATTCGACGTAGTCGGGCGCGTCGCCGAAGTCGACACCGAGCCCGACCTTCGCTGCCTGGTGGCAGACGGCGTCGGCGGATCGCAGCAGCGCCTCGGGGATCGCGCCGGCATCGGCGACGACGAGGTCGACCTCGCCTCCGAGGCTGGTGAACCAGCCGGGTACCTCGGCGGTCGCATGAACGTCCGGGCGCAACGAGTCGACGACCGTCACCCGCCAGCCGCGGCCGGCGGCCGCCTCCACCACGTGCGACCCGATGAAGCCGAGGCCGCCCGTCACGATGAGGTGCATCATCCGGCGCCACCCGTGGAGAGGGGAGCGGAAAGCACCCGGCGCACAGCGTCCGCGGGGATCAGCGTCCGTGGCCGGTAGGCGGCTGGCACGGCGGCGATGGTTGCCGCGATGGCCGCCCGGATGCGGGGACCGGCCTGGGCCATGCGCTCCAGCACGAGCGCCGCGTCCGCGGCGTCTACGGTGTCGCCGGCGGCTGTGCCGGCGTCGGTGTCGGTCACGAAACAGATGGTCACGAGCCCGAGGCCGAGCTCGGCGGCGAGCACCGCCTCCGGGTACTGCGTCATGTTGACGATGTCGGCGCCGGCTGAGCGGAACCAGGCCGACTCGGCTCTCGTCGAGAACCGGGGTCCCTGAATGACCACGGTCGTGCCCTCCGGGACGACGTCCTCGCCGAGCCCCGTCAGCGCCCGGGTCGCCGCATCCCGCAGCACGGGATCGAACGGTTCGGCCGCCGCGAGGTGCTGCACGTCGCCCTCATCGAAGTAGGTGTCAGGACGGCCGCTGGTGCGGTCGATGAGCTGGTCCGGCACGACGAACGATCCCGGACGGGCGCGCTCCGACAGGCCGCCCACCGCCGAGGAGGTGATGACGGCGCGCACGCCCAGCGCGGCGAGCGCCCAGATGTTCGCGCGGTAGGGGATGCGGTGCGGTGCGAGGGCGTGGTCTTCGCCGTGCCGGGCCAGGAACGCGACCCGGCGGCCTGCCGCCTCGCCGATGCGGATCGGACCCGAGGGCGGTCCGTAGGGCGTGTCGAGCGTGACGGCCTCGATGTCGGCACCGTCGTCGAACAGCCGGTAGAGGCCCGACCCTCCGATGACAGCGATCTCGGCTCCGGTCATGATGTCTCCTCTCGGCTGGGCGCCGGCCGGGGATGCGCGGCGGGGTTCAGGATGGGCGCGGTTCGGACCGGTGGGCGGGTTCGCCGCCAGCGCACGATCGTCACGGTCGCCGCCACGACGGCGGCCGCGGCGATGACAAGGGTCGCGGCCATGTGCGACGGGCCGAGCGACTTCACCATGAGCGCGATCGGCACCACCAGCCACTCCCAGCGCCGGCTCAACGCGATGAACGGGATGAGGATGAGCGCGTACCAGGGGTAGCTGGGACTCGTGATCAGCAGGACCGCCCCCACCGAGACCACCTGAGCGTGCCAAGGCGCTCGCGGATCGGCGCTGCGCCATCCGAGTATCAGCGCCCCCAGCACGAGCACCGCCGCCGCCCCGGTCGCCCAGAGCCCGGGGAGGAACGGCGAGAGCAGCGCGAAGCGCCTGCCGCTCTCGTACCCCTCCTCGTCGAGGTAGCCGGGGAGGTAGCCGATGACAGCCCAGCCGGTCACCGCCAGATACGGGATGTAGCTCACGGCGAAGGCGACGACCGCAGCGAGCACCGTGGTCACCGGACGTCGCCGGGCGAGTGCAGGTGCTGCGATCGCCGGCACGAATTTCGCCGCCGCGGCCAGGCCCACCAGCACCCCGACGAGCGCGGCGCGGCGCCGGCTCCCCTCCGGCCCGAACCATCCGCTCAGCCGCCGGCCCCGGCCGCGCAGGCGTCTGCCCAGTATTGGGACGGCGGCGAACGTCGCGGCGACCATGAACAGCACACCGAGCACGTCGACGTGGGAGTTGGTCACCGCCTCCGTCGCGACGAACGGCGACCAGCCCCACACCGCGGCCCAGCGCGGGTCGAGTCCGCGGGCGCGCATCCCGAACACCAGCAGCACAGTGGTCCCAAGGCTCAGCAGCAGGCCGGTCACCTGGAGCGGCGCGTACTCGGCCTCGACGGGCACGACTGAGCGGACAGCGGCGAAGTACGCCTCGGCTGCCGGCGGATAGATCGTCGGAACATGCGGCCGGTTGAGCGCTGTGCAGAGAACGTCGCCGCCCGGCAGGGTCGTCGTCTGGGAGATGCGGGGGCCGTCGCAGCGGAGCGAGCCGTCGGCGGCCGGCACCGGCGCCGGGAACAGCCACGGCACGCGATACGGGTCGAGCGCCTCGTCGGCCGGGACGTGCGCGTAGGGGGAGATGCCAGCATCCTGCACGATTCCGTCCCAGGCGTAGCGGGCCGAGTCGGTGCTCAGGTTCGGGGGCCCCGCCAGCGCCGCGCATCCCAGCGCCGCGGACCCGGCCACGACCAGCACGATCGCCGAGCGCCCCCGCAGGCGCAGCAGCGTCAGGAACGCCGCGGCCGCGAGCAGCCAGGAGACCCCCGCCGTGATCCCGAGCGCGAGCTTGGCGCCGGGCACGAACCCGGCGATGCTCGCCGTGGCCACGCCCGTGACAGCAGTCAGCGCAGCGAGCAGCACGGAGACGACGACCACCTTCACGTCTCCGAGTGTGTCCGCTCGCCGCGCGCTGCGGAGGCGGATCCGCCCTCCCGTTCGGGGATCGTAAGATTTGGCGCGCTCCCCACGACCGGCCGCCGATCAGAATCGGAGCATGTCCGTCACCGGCCGTGTCTCCCGTGCCCTCGAGCTGCGGATGGCGAGCACTCGCGGGCTGCTCGCCGCCCCGGCGCGCACTGCGCGGACGACCGTCGTGATCGGCCGCCTCCTGGCCTCCGCCTTCGTCGTGTGCTTCCTCACCGGCCTGTACAGCCACCTCCTGCAGGAACCGCTGCCCGGGATGCGGTTCCCCACCTGGCCGTGGCTCTACGCGTTCACCCAGGGCCTGCACGTCACGGTCGGCATCGCGATCTTCCCCCTGCTGCTCGGCAAGCTGTGGACCGTGTACCCGCGGCTGTTGCTGTGGCCGCCGATCGCCTCCGTGCGCCAGGGACTGGAGCGCGCATCCGTCGCGCTGCTCGTCTCCTCCGCGCTGCTGGAGCCCGCCATCGGACTCGTCAACACCTACCAGTGGTACCCGTGGCCGTTCCCGTTCCGGCAGACGCACTTCGCGCTCGCCTGGGTGATCGTCGGGTCCATCGCGCTCCACATCGCCGTGAAACTCCCGATCATCGTGCGCTACTGGTCGCGCCGCAGCGCTGCCGAGGACCGGAGCGTGACCGATGACTGATCGGCCGGGCATCTCCCGCCGGGCGCTCCTCGGCACGATCGCCGCCGGCGGCGTGACGGCTGTGGCGCTCACCGCCGGCCAGTCGTTCGGCGTGCTGGCGCCGCTCAACTTCTTCGCCCCGCGCGTGCAGGGCGAAGGGCCGCAGGGGGTGCCGGTGAACATGACCGCGAAGGCGGCCGGGGTGCTGTCGTCGGCGCAGGCGGTCGATTGGGCGCTCACGGTCCGCAACGGCGATCGCGTCGAGACGTTCGACCGCGACCGACTGAGGGGTCTGTCGCAGGCCCGCTCCACCCTCCCCATCGCGTGCGTCGAGGGCTGGAGCACGACGGCGCAGTGGGGCGGTGTACGGATGCGAGATCTCCTCGCACGCGTGGGCGCGCCCGCCGGCGCCACCATCCTGATCAGCAGCCTGCAACCGCGGGGTGCCTACCGCAGGACGACGATGGGCCCGGAGTTCGCGCAGGACCCCACCACGCTGGTGGCCCTGACGCTCGACGGGAAGACGCTCGATCTCGACCATGGGTATCCGGCCCGCGTGATCGCACCCGGCCGCCCGGGCGTGCTGCAGACCAAGTGGCTGGCCTCCATCGAGGTGATGCCCGGATGACGCGCTTCCGCCGGATCGTCGGCGCTCTCGGCCTCGCCCTGATCGGCACCGGCGTGGTGTTCCTCGTCGTCGACCTGCGGATCGCGCAGATCGCCGGGGTGGTCGTCTGGCTGGCCGCGGCGCTCGTTCTGCACGACGCGGTGCTGGTGCCGCTCGAGACGGCCGTCGACCTGCTGCTGCGCCGCGTCGGCACGCGCCTGCCGAGGGCCGTCGTGGCAGTCGTGGAGGCGGGCCTGGCCGTGGGCGCCCTGCTCACCGCGATGGTGGTGCCCGAGCTGATCGCGCAGGCGCGCGGACCGCGGAATCCGACGGTCCTGCCCGGCGACTACGGCGCCCGGCTGGCCGTGCTCTGGGTGGCGACCGGATGCGCGGTGATCGTGACGTCCGTTGTCATCGTGTGGCGAGAACGAATGCGCGCCCGGCGGTAGTGACCGTCGTCGCGTCCATCCCGAGCTCCCGTACGATGCCGGTCACGACGCGCGCACCCACTTCGGCCCACGGGAACCACGCGCTGCGGGCACCGGCGGGATGCACCAGCTGAGCCAGAAAGCTCGCGTCGCGCTCCTGGTCGGCGTGCGCTTCCACGACCATCTGCCCGCCCGGGCGCAGGAGCTCCAACCCTCGGGAGAGCAGGGCGACCGGGTCACCGCCGATACCGACGTTGCCGTCGAGCAGCACGACAGCGCCCCAGGTGCCCTCCGCGGGCAGCGGGTCGAACACGGAGCGGTGCAGCACCGGGAGCCCCGCCGAACGCGCGTGCCCGACCGCGGCCGGGGAGACGTCGATGCCGAGCGCGAGTCTCCCCGCCTCGATGGCGGCACGCACCAGCCGGGCCGGTCCGCAGCCGATGTCGAGCACCGGACCGTCCGTCAGCGCCAGCAGGTCGCGCTCGCCGTCCGTCGCGGAGGCCAGGTAGGCGGAAACGTCGAGCGGGGACGCATCCTCGTCGCCACCGTCGCGGGCGACCACGGTGAGCACACCGCCGCCGGCGCGGATCGCCAGCTCGTACGGCTCCGCGCCCCCTGCCCGAACTCGGCCGGCTGGGCGCCGAAGGGGCCGTCGTCGACGAGGCCGGAGTCGAGGAGGGCGCCCGAGGTCCGGCCCTGCGCCGGGCTCATACCAGCACCTGTCGTGCGAGCACTCCGGCGGGCCGCAGGGCGGCGAGCGTGCGGGCGAGGGCCGGCGCGCCGAGGGCCGCGGCCGGCACATCCGCCGCCGTGTCGATGTCGGTCAGCGGCGGGAGCAGCCGCACCCGGAGTCCCGCGGCCCGCAGCCGCTGCAGCTGGTGGGCGCCGGTCCGGTCGGTCGACATCGGGATGCCGCGGACCAGGGCGCCGTCGGGCCGTCGCAGCGCCAGCGCCCAGAAGCCGCCGTCCGTCGCCGGGCCGAACCAGGCGTCCGTCGCCGGGTCGTCCGCGAAGACGTCGGCGAGGGCGGCGGGGTCGGCGTGGGGCGTGTCCATGCCGACCAGCAGGACGGGTTCGTCCAGCATGTCGAACAGCGCCGCGATCCGCTCGTCCAGACCGCCCGCGCGCTGGGGCAACAGCTCCCAGCCGGCGGCTTCCGGCGGTGGCACCGCGCCGTCGAAGTACAGGATGAAGCGCGACGCGGGCAGGGAGCCGGCGACCCGCAGGGTGTCGACGAGCGCGGCGGATGCGATGGCCGCGGCCTCCTCGGCGGTGAACTCCGGCTGCAGCCGCGTCTTGACGCGCCCCGGAAGGCACTCCTTGGCGATCACGACGACGGCGGTCATGGCGCAACCTCGGCGAGACGGCGGCGGGTGTCGCGGACCGCGGTGACGTAGCCCCCGAGCGACCCGGTCACCTTCGACCGGCCGAGGCGCGGATGGTAGGCGACCTCCACCTGCGCCACCCGCCAGCCCGCGCCGTGCGCGCGGAGCACCAGCTCCACCGGGTAGCCGCTGCGCCGGTCGCTCACCTCGAGGTCGAGCAGCGGCGCCCGCCGCGCGGCCCGCACGGGCCCCAGGTCGCGGAGGGGGAGGCCGGTGCGCGAGCGCAGCATCCGGGCCAGCACCAGGTTGGCGACCCGGGCCGGCAGCGGCCACGCCGCTCGGGAGACGGGACGACGGCGCCCGATGGCGAGCTCGACGTCGCCCACTTGCACCGGCGTGACCAGCGCGTCGAAGTCTGCAGGATCGATGGTGCCGTCGGCATCGCACACGATCACGAGGTCCGACGTCGCAGCCGCAAGGCCGGCGTGGACGGCGGCCCCGTAGCCCCGGCGCGGCTCGTCCACCACGACGGCGCCCGCGAGGAGGGCCACGTCTGCGCTGCCATCGGTCGACCCGTTGTCGACGACGATCGCCCGGTAGCGCGGAGGGACGGCGGCCAGGAGCACCGGCAGCGCCTCCGCTTCGTTCAGACAAGGGAACACGACGTCGATCGGTACGGTCACGTTTCGACGCTACGCACCGGGATGGCCGGGCGGCGCCGGCAGAATCTTACGAAACGCGGACGGTGGCGCTCGCCGGGATCCCGTGCGGCCCGGCGCGCTGTCTGCCGACCTATGCTGAGCGCATGACCACCCTTCCCACTGCCTCGCCGTCGGTGCGCGACGTGCGCGACCGGCGGGTCCTCGTGGTGGAGGACGACCCGACCGTGCGCGAGGTGGCCAGCGGCTACCTCCGCTCGGCCGGTCTGATCGTGGACGAAGCGGTCGATGGTTTCGAAGCTCTCGCTCTGGCCGAGCGCACGCCGCCCGACCTGGTCGTGCTGGACCGGATGCTGCCCGGCGTCGACGGACTGGAAGTCGCCAGGAGGTTGCGGAGCCGCAGGAGCGTTCCGATCATCATGCTGACCGCCCTCGGCTCCACCGACGACCGGATCGAAGGGCTGGAGGCGGGCGCCGACGACTACCTGGCCAAGCCGTTCTCGCCGCGGGAGCTGGTGCTGCGCGTGCAGTCCATCCTGCGACGCAGCGTCGGCGAGCTCGCACCGGAGGCGCCGTTCCTCCTCGGGGCGTTCGCCATCGATCCCTCCAACCGCACGGTTCGGAAGGCCGGCCGGCCGCTGAATCTCACCGCCCGCGAGTTCGATCTGCTCGCGTTCTTCCTCAAGCATCCCAACCAGGTCTTCAGCCGGGAACAGCTTCTCAAAGAGGTGTGGCGCTGGGACTTCGGCGACCTGTCCACTGTCACCGTCCACGTCCGCCGGCTTCGGGAGAAGATCGAGGACGACCCGACGAAACCCCGGCACCTGACCACCGTCTGGGCGGTGGGCTACCGGATGAGCGCCTGAGGAGCCGGACATGCTCGCTCTCCCGGACCTGGCCGTGATCGTCGGCACCAGCCTGATCGTGGCGCTGGTGATCTCAGCGATCGCGGTGGCGGTGCTTCACCTGCTGCGCCGTGCGTCCATCCTGGTGCGCCTGGGTGTCGTCATGCTGGCGGCCGTCGCGTCGATCGTCGGCGGCACCGTGGCCATCGCCCGGGCCATGTACATCTCGCCTCACGACTTCGCGGTGCTCGTCTGGGTGATCGGCGTGGCAGCAGTGGTGAGCGTCGGGGTCGCAGCGGTGCTCGGGATGGGCCTCGTGCGCACGAGCCGTACGCTCCGCGATGCCGCCCGAGCGGTCGCCGACGGCCAGGTGGTGGCTGCGCAGCCGCAGGACAGCAGCGAATTCAGCGCCCTCTCCCGAGAACTCGCCGACATGTCCCGTCGTCTGGCCGCATCGCGCGAAGAGGTCAGGATGCTCGACGAGTCGCGACGGGAACTCGTCGCCTGGATCTCGCACGACCTTCGCACCCCTCTGGCGGCCATGCAGGCGATGGCGGAGTCGCTCGAGGACGGCATCGCCGCCGACCCCGAGCGGTACTACCACCAGCTGCGCAGTCAGTGCGCCACACTCGGCCATATGGTGGACGACCTGTTCGAGTTGTCGAAGATCCAGTCCGGAGGCCTGCAGCTCGAATTCGGACCCCTGTCGCTCTATGACCTCGTCAGCGACGCGGTCGCGGACCTCACGCCGCTCGCTGCCACCCGCTCCATCTCGCTGAACGAATCGCAGGACGGTGACCTCACAGTGTGCGGGGACGCGCGGGAGCTGTCGCGCGTCATCCACAACCTGCTCCTCAACGCCATCGAGCACTCACCAGCAGGATCCCGCATTCACGTGTCGGTGAGCGAGGGGGCGGGCTCGTCGGTCGTGCTCAGCGTGGTGGACGAGGGTGGCGGCATCCCGGAGGACCACCTGGGAAAGGTGTTCGAGGCGGGGTGGCGGGGAAGCGCCGCACGGTCCCCGCGCGCCGGAGTCGTGTCTGGAGGTGCCGGCTTGGGCCTGGCGATCGTGCAGGGCATCGTCACCGCGCACGACGGGGACGTCTCGGTCCGCAACACCGGAGCCGGCTGCCGGTTCGATGTGCGCCTGCCGCTGTTCCGCACGGCGGCCGCCGGAACCTAGGGCGTGCGGGACGCCGACGTCCAGGCATGGGTGGCAGAGCTCTCGGCCGGCCTAGGTAGTCAAACGCGGTCTCGCCGGCCGCGCCGAGGCAAGGAAAACCCCCGGATTCCGCTCAGGACCGGGGGTTTTCTGTGGTGGCTCCGACCGGCGTCGATCCGGTGACCTTTCGATTTTCAGTCGAACGCTCTACCAACTGAGCTACAGAGCCGTGGGGCGCTTCCGCGCCCACGTAGACGGAAGCCCTTCCGTGGGGAAGGGCTTGTCGCCGTAGCGACCCTGACGGGACTTGAACCCGCGACCTCCGCCGTGACAGGGCGGCACGCTAACCAACTGCGCTACAGGGCCTTATGTTGTGGTGCTTTTTGAATTGTAGTGGACCGTTGGACGTGACCCCAACGGGATTCGAACCCGTGCTACCGCCGTGAAAGGGCGGCGTCCTAGGCCGCTAAACGATGGGGCCGGATCGCCCCGAGCAGCTCTCGCTCCTCGATGACCACCGACGAACAAGCATACGGAAGCGGGGGCGAGAATGCGAATCGGGGTCGGATCCCGGGCGGGTCGCCGTTTCGTGGCCGCTTTCCGGTTCGCGCAACGCCACCCTGAAATCCCGGCGAGGCCCGCCGACTCCCCATAGTCTGCGGGCCAGGCGGTCCCCCGGCCGCCCGTGCGATCGCACGTCCCCGACCGCTCACGGCGTCTTTTCTCGAGGCGCCGGGAGCCCATGTTGCTAGAGTGGCGCATGTTGACTCTGGGACCCGTGTGACTTGCGCGACCGAAGTGGATGCGGAAGCGAGCGGGTCGGTAACACTATGAGACGCGATACGAGCAGCCGAACGGTTCCCCCGACCTCCCCGAGCGGCCCCCGCCGCCGGGCGTTCCGCGCTGCCCTCGCCGGCCTGGCCGTCGCGGTCGTGACCGCGGTCGGCTCCGTCGCCGCTCCGGCCTATGCCGACAACTATCCGTCGTGGCAGGACGTGCAGAACGCCAAGGCCAACGAGTCCGCCGCGTCCGCCCAGGTGAACCGCATCAACGGCCTCATCTCGCAGCTCAAGCAGGAGGTCGCCGACACGCAGGCGGCCGCCGTCAAGCGCGGCGAGGAGCTGGAGGTCGCGCAGGCGAACCTCGACGACGCCACGATGAAGGCGCTCGACCTCGAGTCGCAGGCCGCCGCGAGCAAGAAGAAGGCCGACGACGCCAGCGCGCAGGCCGGCAAGCTGGCCGCGCAGCTCTACCGCACGGGTGGCCGCAACCTGACCGCGAACCTCTTCCTCAGCGGCAACAACGCCGGCACGACCAGCCCGGACAAGCTGCTCTCGGGCCTCGGCAGCATGTCGAAGCTGGTCGAGCAGTCGAACAAGGTCTACACCGACGCCAAGGCGGCGCAGAACACGGCCAAGTCGCTCTCCGAGCAGGCGGACGTGGCGAAGGCCAAACGCGAGGAGCTCCGCGTCGTCGCGGAGGCCGCGATGCAGGCCGCCATCGCCGCCGCCAAGGCCGCGCAGGACAAGCTGGCCGAGCAGCAGAAGCAGATCGTCGTCATGCAGGCGCAGCTCGCCGCGCTCCGCGACAGCACCGCGAAGACGGTCGCCGGCTATGAGGCGGGTGTCGCGGCAGCCGCGGCGGCCGCTGCGGCGCGCGGCTCGGCGGGGCTCCCCGGCGGCACGGTCGGCCCGCAGGGCTGGGCGGTCCCGGCGGGCGGACCCATCACCGACGGATTCGGCGCGCGACCCTCCCCGGGCGGCGTCGGCAGCACCTACCACCTCGGCATCGACATCGGCGCCTCGTGCAACGCGCCCATCTACGCCGCGCACGAGGGCACGGTCATCTACGCCGGCCCCAACGGCTCCTACGGCAACTTCGTGCTGCTCGACAACGGCGGCTCCATCGACACCGGCTACGCCCACATCCGCAACGGCGGCATCCTCGTCGGCATCGGACAGCACGTCGGTGCGGGCCAGCCCATCGCGCGCGTCGGCACGACCGGCGCATCCACCGGCTGCCACCTCCACTTCGAGGTGCGGATCAACGGAACGAAGATCGACGGCATCCCGTTCATGAGAGACAGGCAGGCACCCCTTGGCTAACGAGAACGAGAAGACGAGCCGGGTCCGCCCGGGGCTCGCCATCGGGGCGGGCGTCATGGGCGCCGTCACCGCATCCATCGGCATCGTGGCCCCGGCGCAGGCGGTCGACTACCCGTCGTGGAACGACGTGCAGCAGGCGAAGAACAACGTCGCCAACCAGCAGGCGATGATCGACAACATCACCACGCTGATCACCGGCCTGCAGTCGAGTGTGGATGCGGCGCGCGTCGCCTCCGAGAAGGCGGCCGAGGCGTACTTCCAGGCGAAGGATGCGCTCCAGAAGGCGACGGAGAAGGCGAACGACCTGCAGAAGCAGGCGGCCACCGCCTCTGAGAAGGCCAAGACGTCGAAGATGCGCGCGGGCCTCCTGGCCTCGCACCTCGCCAAGTCGGGCGGCGGCGACGTCACCACCGACCTAATGCTCAAGGGCGGAGGCTCGGGGGCGGCCGCGGACAAGCTGCTGTTCCAGCTCGGCACGATGAGCAAGCTCACCGAGCAGTCGAAGGCGGTCTACGAGCAGGCCACGAAGGACAAGAACACGGCCGAGGCGCTGACCGCCCAGGCGAAGGCGGCCAAGACGGAGCGGGCGTCCCTCGCCGACGAGGCCGACAAGGCGCTCGCCGCGGCTCAGGATGCGCAGGCTGCGGCGCAGGCCGCGCTCGCCACTCAGCAGCAGAAGTCGACCGAGCTGGTGGCGCAGCTCGCGACGCTGAAGAACACGTCCGCGCAGACGGAGGCCGCATACCTCCAGGGCGAGAAGGTCAAGGCGGAGCAGGAGGCGGCGCGCAAGGCGGCGGAGGCCGCTGCGGCAGCCGCTGCAGCTGCGGCCGCCGCAGCAGCCGCGCCACCGGCCGCATCCGGTCCCTCCGCCCCGGCGCCGTCCGGCGGAGGCGGCGGTAGTGCGCCTCCCGCACCGGCCCCGCCGAACGGCAACGCTGTGCAGACCGCGATCGCGTACGCGCGCGCCCAACTCGGCAAGCCGTACATCTTCGGCGGCGAGGGGCCGGTCGGCTACGACTGCTCCGGCCTGACGATGAAGGCGTACGCCTACGCGGGCATCTACATCGGCTCGCACTCGGTCAACAACCAGTACTTCACGGCCGCCGACCGCGGACAGCTGGTCTCGTACAGCGACAAGCAGCCCGGCGACCTGATCTTCTGGGGCGACGCTCCCGGCGACTTCTACCACGTGGGCATCTACATCGGCGGCGGCATGATGATCGCCGCGCCGACGGAGGGCGACGTCGTCAAGACCCAGTCCGTCTGGGGCTCCCCCTGGTACCTCGTCGCGCGCCCCAGCGCCTGATCCCACTGAAGGAGTTCGGGCGTCGAATCTCCTTCGATTGACAGTCCCGCGGGAGATTCGGCCGTGCAACGGCCGGATCCCCTTCGATACGAAGAACGCTCCCGATCGGCGATCGGGAGCGTTCTCGTGAAGGTGGGCGGAGAGGTCAGTGGCCCTCGGCGGCCAGCTTCTCGATGGCCTTCTGGATGAGGCGGTCGGCCTCGGCGGCGTCGCCCCAGCCCTCGATGTTGACGAACTTGCCCGGCTCGAGGTCCTTGTAGCGGGCGAAGAAGTGCTCGATCTCCTTGCGGGTCTGCTCCGGGATGTCGTTCACATCCTGGATGTGCTGCCAGCGCGGGTCCTTGTACGGCACGGCGATGATCTTGGCGTCGCCGCCGGCCTCGTCGCTCATGTTGAGCACCGCGACCGGACGCACCTTGACGCCGACGCCCGGGAACACCGGGTACTCGAGCAGCACGAGCGCGTCCAGCGGGTCGCCGTCGTCGCCGAGAGTGTTCTCGAAGAAGCCGTAGTCGGTCGGGTAGACGAAGCTGGTGAACAGCACGCGGTCGAGGTACACGCGACCCGTCTCGTGGTCTACCTCGTACTTGTTGCGGCTCCCCTTGGGGATCTCGATGACGACGTCGTATTCGGCCATGCCGTACTCCTTTGCGGTCGTGAATTCCGCACTAACGTTACTAGGTGCCCCTCACCGGTTCCGAAGGTCCGCAGCGCCGCCCGCGGCTGACGCCGCCGATCGCGGATGCGCGCCGCGCGGTCCGCACGGCGCTCGCCGAGGCCGCCGCTCTTGCGCCCGTCGACCCGCACGACGACCACGGTCCCGCACGTCCGGCGCCGCTCACCCCGGGCGCCCTCGTGCTCGTGGGGCTCAGTGGGGGAGCGGACTCGCTGGCGCTCGCCGCCGCGACCGCGTTCGAGGCCCCGCGCAACGGCTTCCGCGCCGGTGCGGTCATCGTCGACCACGGGCTGCAGACGGGCTCGGATGCGGTGGCCGCGCGCGCCTCGGAGCAGGCGGCCGACCTCGGGCTCGATCCCGTGCTGATCGAGCGCGTGGAGGTGCCGGCGCACGGCGGTCCCGAGGGCGCCGCGCGGGCGGCGCGGCACGCCGCCTTCCACCGGGCGCTCTCGGGAACCGGCGCCGAGCGCATCCTGCTCGCCCACACCCTCGACGATCAGGCGGAGACCGTGCTGCTGGGTCTCGCCCGCGGCTCCGGCCCGTCGAGCCTGCAGGGGATGCTGCCCGACACCGGCCGGCTGCTGCGCCCCTTCCTCGGGCTCCGTCGCGCCGAGACCCGGGCGTTCTGCGCCGACAGCCGGCTCGAGCCGTGGGACGACCCGCACAACGACGACCCCTCCTATACGCGCGTGCGCGTGCGAAACGCGGTCCTCCCGGTGCTCGAGCGCGAACTGGGCCCGGGCGTCGCCGAGGCGCTCGCCCGCACCGCCGAGCAGCTGCGCGAGGACGACGAGGCGCTCGACGGCCTCGCCCTGGAGTGGGCGCAGGAGCTGGTCAGCCAGGCGGACGACGGATCCGTCGCCCTCGACGTGCGCGGCCTCGCCGCCGACCCCGCCGCACTGCGCCAGCGCATCATCCGCCTGGTGGTCGCGGCGGAGTTCGGCGTCTCGCTCACCCGGGCGCACACGCTGGCGGTCGCATCCCTCATCACCGACTGGCACGGGCAGGGCCCGGTCGACCTGCCAGGCGTTAGAGTGGTCAGGCAGAACGGGCTGCTCAGTTTCCACCCCACCACCTGAAGGACAGCGCCTCTCCATGGAACTCACGGACGTCGAGACCGACCTGACCGAGATTCTGATCACCGAGGAGCAGATCCGCTCCCGCATCGCCGAGCTGGCCCGCGAGGTGGAGCGCGACTACGCCGGCAAGGACGTGCTGCTGATCGGTGTGCTCAAGGGCGCCGTGATGGTGATGGCCGACCTGTCGCGCGAGCTGCGCATCCCGGTCACGATGGACTGGATGGCCGTCAGCTCCTACGGCAGCGGCACGCAGTCGAGCGGCGTGGTGCGCATCCTGAAAGACCTGGACACCGACCTCAGCGGCAAGACCGTGCTGATCGTCGAGGACATCATCGACTCGGGCCTCACCCTGTCGTGGCTGCTGTCGAACCTGCGCAGCCGCGGGCCTGCGTCGATCGAGATCTTCACCCTGCTCCGCAAGCCCGAGGCGGCGCGCGTCGAGATCGACGTGCAGTACGTCGGCTTCGACATCCCGAACCAGTTCGTCGTGGGGTACGGACTGGACTACGACGAGCGCTATCGCACCCTCCGCGGAGTGGGCATCCTGGCCCCCGCGGTCTACAGCTGACGGGCGCTTCCGCACGCAGAGCGCCCAGAGCGAACACGCAGCCGACCCACAGCGCCCAGGCGGTACTGTGGTCGCACCATGAACGTCAAGAAGATCTTCCGCGGCCCGATCCTGTACGTCGTGCTCGCGATCATCGCGGTGTGGATCGGCTCGAGCCTGATCACGATGTCGGGCTTCAAGAGCGTCTCCACGCAGAAGGGCCTGGAGTACCTCTCGCAAGACAAGGTCTCCAGCGCGAAGATCGTTGACGGTGAGAACCGGGTCGACCTGACGCTCAAGGAGCCGGACGGCAACCTCGGCAACCAGGTGCAGTTCTACTACGTGACGCCGCGCGGCCAAGATGTGGTGAAGGCGGTCGACAACGCCGACCTCCCCAAGGGCTACGACGACGAGGTGCCGCAGCCGAACTGGTTCGTCAACATCCTCGGCTTCCTCATCCCGGCGCTGCTGATCGGCGTGTTCTTCTGGATCATGATCTCGGGCATGCAGGGCGGCGGCAACAAGGTCATGCAGTTCGGCAAGTCGCGGGCGAAGCTCGTCACGAAGGAGACCCCGAAGGTCACCTTCGACGACGTCGCGGGATCCGACGAGGCCATCGAAGAGCTGCAGGAGATCAAGGACTTCCTGAAGGAGCCGGCCAAGTTCCAGGCGGTCGGCGCCCGCATCCCGAAGGGCGTGCTGCTGTACGGCCCTCCCGGTACGGGCAAGACGCTGCTGGCCCGCGCCGTCGCGGGTGAGGCGGGCGTCCCGTTCTACTCGATCTCGGGTTCCGACTTCGTCGAGATGTTCGTCGGCGTCGGCGCGAGCCGTGTGCGCGACCTGTTCCAGCAGGCGAAGGAGAACTCGCCGGCCATCATCTTCATCGACGAGATCGACGCGGTCGGCCGTCACCGCGGCGCCGGCCTCGGCGGCGGGCACGACGAGCGCGAGCAGACGCTGAACCAGCTCCTGGTGGAGATGGACGGCTTCGACCCGAAGACCAACGTCATCCTGATCGCGGCGACGAACCGCCCCGACATCCTCGACCCCGCGCTGCTGCGCCCGGGCCGCTTCGACCGTCAGATCGGCGTGGATGCGCCGGACATGCTCGGCCGCAAGAAGATCCTCGAGGTGCACGGCCGTGGCAAGCCGCTGGCGGCCTCCGTCGACCTCGAGGTGCTCGCCCGCAAGACGCCCGGCTTCACCGGCGCCGACCTGGCGAACGTCCTCAACGAGGCCGCACTGCTGACCGCGCGCTCGAACGCGCAGCTGATCGACAACCGCGCCCTCGACGAGGCCGTGGACCGCGTGATCGCCGGCCCGCAGAAGCGCACCCGCGTCATGAAGGACCAGGAGAAGCTCATCACGGCGTACCACGAGGGCGGCCACGCCCTCGCCGCCGCGGCGATGCGCCACACCGACCCGGTGACGAAGATCACCATCCTCCCGCGCGGCCGGGCCCTCGGCTACACGATGGTCATGCCGCTGGAGGACAAGTACTCGGTCACCCGCAACGAGCTGCTCGACCAGCTGGCCTACGCCATGGGCGGCCGCGTCGCGGAGGAGATCGTCTTCCACGACCCGACCACCGGCGCGTCCAACGACATCGAGAAGGCGACGTCCATCGCCCGCAAGATGGTCACCGAGTACGGCATGAGCTCCGACATCGGCTCGGTGAAGCTCGGCCAGGCGAACGGCGAGATGTTCCTCGGCCGCGACATGGGACACCAGCGCGACTACTCCGAGCGGATCGCCGAGCGCGTCGACGCCGAGGTGCGCGAGCTCATCGAGAAGGCGCACGACGAGGCGTGGGAGGTGCTCAACGACAACCGCGCGGTCCTCGACCGGCTCGCCGCGGCCCTGCTCGAGCACGAGACCCTCGACCACAACCAGATCGCCGAGATCTTCGCCGACGTGAAGAAGCTCCCGGAGCGCCCGCAGTGGCTCTCCAGCGACAAGCGCCCGATCTCGGATGTTCCGCCCATCCCGTTCCCGAAGGCCCCGATCGACGCGGGCGCGGTGGACGGCGGGGTCGACTCCGAGCCGCCGGCGGCGAAGCCGAAGCGCTCGCCCGCCATCAAGCCGCGACCGGCCACCGCTTAGGGCCACCGCGCGCATGAGCGGAATCGATCGTCCGCGCATCGAAGCGGCCGTCGCCGAGATCCTCGCCGCCATCGGCGAGGATCCGGCGCGTCCGGGCCTGGAGAGCACTCCCGCGCGCGTCGCGGACGCGTACGCCGAGTTCTTCTCCGGGATCGGGCGCGATGCCGCCGCCGAGCTGGGCGAGCCGGTCCCGCTCGAGGAGGGCCGCCAGGCGGAGACCGTGCTGCTGCGCGACATCGAGTTCCGCTCGGTGTGCGAGCACCACCTGCTGCCGTTCCTCGGCGTCGCGCACGTCGCGTACCTGCCGGGGGAGACCGTGATCGGGCTGGGGCGCATCCCGCGCGTGATCGAGACCCTCGCCGCGCGACCGCAGATCCAGGAGCGGCTGACGGACCAGATCGCCGACGCCATCGAAGAGGGCGCCGGAGCCCGGGGCGTGCTGGTCGTGCTCGACGCATCCCACCAGTGCGTGACCACCCGCGGCCCGCGCCAGACCGGCAGCACCACGGTGACGCTCACCGCCCGCGGCGCCTACGCCGACCCCATCGCCCGCGCCGAGCTCATGGCGCTGATCGGACGTGGCGCCGAGTGACCCTCATCATGGGCGTCCTCAACGTGACGCCGGACTCGTTCAGCGACGGCGGGCTCTGGCTGGAGCCGCAGGCCGCGATCGAGCACGGCCTCGAGCTCGTCGAACAGGGCGCCGACCTGGTGGACGTGGGCGGCGAGTCCACGCGCCCGGGCGCGGTGAGCGTGGACCCGGACGAGGAGCAGAAGCGGGTCGTGCCGGTCATCCGCGAGCTCGCGGCACGCGGGGTGACGGTCAGCGTGGACACGCTGAACGCATCCACCGCCCGGGCGGCCGTGGAGGCGGGTGCGGCGATCATCAACGATGTCTCCGGCGGCCTGGCCGACGAGGGGATGCCGGATGCGGTGCTCGATACGGGCGCCCAGTATGTCGTCATGCACTGGCGGGGAGACTGGATGCGGCCGACTCGCGCGCGGTCTACCAGCACACCGTCGCCGAGGTGCGCTCCGAGCTCTCGGCCCGGGTCAGCGACCTGCTGCAGCGCGGCCTCGACCCGGCCAAGCTCATCCTTGACCCGGGCATCGGCTTCTCGAAGAACGCACGCCACAACTGGCAGGTGCTGGCCGGGCTCCGCGAGATCGAGACGCTCGGCTATCCGGTCCTCATCGGCGCATCGCGCAAGCGGTTCCTCGGCGCGCTGCTGCCCGAGGGCGCGCCGGCGGAGGACCGTGACGCCCCGACCGCGATCATCTCCGCGCTCGCGGCTCAGGCCGGTGCCTGGGCGGTTCGCGTGCACGACGTGCCGTCGACGCGGATCGCCCTCGACGTCGTCCGCTCGTGGCAAGCTGGACGCGATGAGTAGCATCCACTCGCGGCCGACCGACTCGATCGTCCTGACGGGCCTGCGCGTGCGGGCGAACCACGGCGTCTTCGACTTCGAGCGGGCCGAAGGCCAGGACTTCGTCGTCGACGTGACGGCGTGGCTCGACCTGTCGGGAGCCGCGGCGCGCGACGACCTCGCCTCCACCGTCCACTACGGCGAGCTGGCCGAGGAGGTGGTGGCCGCGGTCGAGCGCGACCCGGTCGACCTCATCGAGACGGTCGCCGAGCGGGTCGCCGCCACAGTGCTGGACCACGAGCCGGTCGACTCGGTCGAGGTGACGGTGCACAAGCCGCAGGCGCCGATCAGCGTGCCGTTCGGCGACGTCGCCGTGCGCATCGTACGGAGCCGGCCGTGAACGCCGCGCCGATCGGCAAGCCGGTGCGCATGCGGGTGGGTGTGCCGGCGGTTCTCGCCCTCGGCAGCAACCTGGGCGATCGCGCCGCCACCATCCGTGCCGCGGTGGAGACGCTCCGCGAGCAGCCGGGGGTGGATGTGCGGGCCGTGTCGCGTCTGTACGAGACGCCCGCGCTGAAGCCCGCGGGTATTGACGAGGACGCGCCCGCCTACCTGAACGCCGTCGTCCTCGTGCACACCCTGCTCGAACCGCTCGCCCTGCTGAACGTGGTCAACGCTGTCGAGGACGGGCTCGGCCGGGTCCGCGAGGAGCGCTGGGGCGACCGCACGATCGACATCGACATCGTCGACTACGACGGCATCGTCTCCGACGACGACCCGCGCATCGTCCTCCCGCACCCGCGCGCGCACGAGCGCGCCTTCGTGCTCGTGCCGTGGCTCGACGTCGACCCGGGCGCCGTGCTGGTGGGTCACGGCGCGGTCGCCGACCTCGCGGCGCGCGCCACCGATCCGGTCGAGCTCTGGGAGGACCGCTCGTGAAGCGCACCCGCCCCACCTCGCTCATCGGCCTCGCCGTCGCCGGGCTCGTCATCGGCTTCCTCGCCGAGCTGGCCGCGTCCGGGATGGGCGTCCCGATCTTCGTGCCGCCGCCCACGCTGCCGATCACGCTGCTCGCGGTGGCGATCATCGTCGTCGCGTTCGCCGTCCCGATCCGTCGCGCGGTCCGGGGGCGCAGTGTGCGGCGCATCGACCCGTTCCAGGCGACGCGGATCGTCGTGCTGGCCAAGGCCTGCAGCCTGAGCGGCGCGCTGCTCGTCGGCGCTGGCGTCGGCATCGGCGCTTACCTGCTGACGCGGGATGTGCTGCCCGGCGGCAACGCGATCCTGCTGACAGCCCTGGCGACAGCCGGCGCGATCATCCTGCTCATCGCGGGACTCGTCGCCGAGTTGTTCTGCACCCTCCCGCCCGGCGACGACGACGAGCGCACGGAGAGCGTCCATGCCCGAACGGATTGACCTCAGCGTCGGCGAGTGGCGCCGCGTCTCGCCCAAGTACGTCCTGGTGGTTGTCGCCAGCACCGTGATCACCGGTCTGGTGCTGTCCGCGGCGAGCCTGTTCCTCTGGCTCGTCGGCGGGTGGGCCTTCGGCTGGGTGGTGCTCACGGCGGTCGTGGTGGTGACCCTCGTCGCGCTGGTGATCGCCCCGCGCCGGGCGCGGTCCATCGGCTATCGGCTCCGTGGCGACGACCTGCTGTTCCGCCGCGGGATCATGTTCCAGCGCTTCGTCTCCGTGCCCTACGGGCGGATGCAGCTGATCGACATCAACCGCGGGCCCGTGAGCAGGATTCTCGGCCTGGCCGACCTCAAGTTCGTGACGGCGGCGGCGTCGACCGGTGTGATGGTCCCGGGTCTGCCCGAGGCGGAGGCGGCAGACCTGCGCGACCGGCTGGTCGAGCTGGCGGAGAGCAGGCGGGCGGGACTGTGAGCGTGCCGCAGGCCTCCGGGCCGGAGCAGGCGCCGAAGCGGACGACGGGGCTCTCGCCGGCCGAGCGGGCGGCGGAGCGCTACACCGACGGGGAGTGGCACCGGCTCCATCCGGCGACTCCGCTGCTGCGCGGCGGCATCGTCTTCATCGCCGTGTTCGGCTTCGTGCTCTCGAATCTGCGCGAGCGCCTGATCGGCTTCTTCGTCGGCGCACCCCAGTACGGCGGCGATCCGCTCGACGCGATCTACGACAACGGCTGGGAGGGCTGGGCGCTGCTGGGCGTCGCCGTCGTCCTGCTGCTCTGCCTGGGCGCGTTCTACCTGTCGTGGCGGATGCACAGCTTCCGCATCACGGGAGACGCCGTCGAGGTGCGCAGCGGCATCCTGTTCCGGACCCAGCGCAAGGCGCGGCTGGACCGCATCCAGGGCATCAACGTCGTGCGCCCCTTCTTCGCCCGGCTCTTCGGCGCGGCGAAGCTCGACGTCTCGGTCGCCGGCCATGACGCGAATGTGCAGCTCGCATACCTGGGCTCCACGCTGGCGGACGGTCTGCGGGGCGACATCCTGCGGCTGGCGTCCGGGGTGCGGGAGGCGGAGGCGGCTGCCGAAGGGGCGGCGCCCGGCGCCGGCGTGCCCGACGGCTCGCTGCCGCCGTCGCGGACCGCCGTCGTCGGCGACCTGGTCGGCCGCCGGGTGAACGAGTTCCTCGCGCCCGAACTCGACCCGAACGCCGCGCCGCCGGAGTCGGTCGTGAAGATCCCGCCGCTCCGGCTGCTCGGCTCGCTCGTGCTGAGCGGCTTCACGCTGTTCGTGCTGTTCGTCGTCGCGTTCCTGGTCTGGGGCGCGGCGAGCGGAGCGATGTGGCTGCTGATCGTGGTACTGCCCGGCCTGATCGGCTCCGCCAGCTTCTACATCAACCGCTTCACGAAGTCGCTCCGCTACTCCATCGCCGGCACGCCGGACGGGGTCCGGGTCGGTTTCGGGCTGCTGAGCACCAGCAACGAGACGCTGCCGCCCGGGCGCATCCACGCCGTCGAGGTGCTGCAGCCGCTGCTCTGGCGGCCGTTCGGCTGGTGGCAGATCCGCATCGACACCGCCGGGCATTCGCGCGAGAAGGGCGCGGCGGGTCAGCCGAACACGACCATGCTGCCGGTGGGCGACGCGGCCGACGTGGCGCGCGTCCTCTCGCTCGTGCTCCCCGGCTTCGCGACCGACGAGCACCGCGCGCTGATCGCGGCCGGGATGGCGTCCGCCGGTCACGACGAGTTCACCGGCAGCCCACGGCGCGCGATGTGGATCCGGCCGCTCTCGTGGAAGCGGACCGGTTTCCGGCTGGTCGACGGCGCGATCCTGCTGCGCCGCGGCTTCGTCTGGCGCAGCCTCGCGATCGTGCCGCTGGCCCGCCTGCAGAGCCTCGAGCTGCAGCAGGGCCCGGTGGATGCGGCGCTCGCCCTCGCCGGCGCGCGGTTCCACACGGTCTCCGGCCCGGTCCGCCCGCGGCTCGCCGCCATCGACGCGCCCACCGGCGTGCGGCTGTTCGAGGAGGTCTCCGCGCAGGCGGTGACCGCCGCCGCCGTCGACCGGAGTCACCGCTGGGGCCGTGCCGCCGATCCCGTGGTGCCGCCCGCCACCCAGGAGGAACACTGATGCTCCCGTCCGCACGTCCGCCGTCGCAGCGCTCCGGCCGGCTCGGCCTCGGCATCGTCGGGGCCGGCCGCGTCGGACCGGTGCTCGGCCGGGCGCTCGCCGGCGCCGGGCACGCGATCGTCGGCATCTCGGCGGTCTCCGAGCAGAGCCGCGACCGGGCACGGGCGATGCTGCCCGCCGTGCCGGTGCTCGACGTGCCGACGGTCGTCGAGCGCAGCGAACTCGTCATCCTGGCCGTGCCGGACGCGGAGCTGCCGTCGCTGGTCGCCGGACTCGCCGCGACCGGCACCTGGCAGCCCGGGCAGATCGTGCTTCACACCGCGCCGGGCTACGGCATCGGGGTGCTGGAGCCCGCGGCCGCGGCGGGCGCGATCCCGCTGGCCGTGCATCCGGCGCTCGAGTTCACAGGCACCAGCCTCGATCTGACGCGGATCGCCGAGAGCTACTTCGCCGTGACCGCGCCGGCGCCCGTGCTGCCGATCGCCCAGGCGCTCGTCGTCGAGATGGGCGGCGAGCCCGTCGTCGTCGCGGAGGCCGACCGCCCGGCGTACGCGGAGGCCATCGCGACCGCCACCTCCTTCTCCCGCTCGATCGTGGAGCAGTCCACCGGCATCCTGCAGGGCATCGGCGTCGAGAACCCGGGCTCGTTCATCAGCTCCCTCATCCGCTCGGCCGTCGACAACGCCCTCACTCGGGCGGGCGCTCCCACGCGGCTCGACGTCGAGGACGTGCTGGAGGCGCTGTCGGACGATCAGGGCGGCCCCGGACCGGGCGGGGGCGAGCCCGGGGACGACGGGCGCGGCTGGTTCCTCCGCGGCGAGTAGCCTTGATCCGGCCGGGACGACCGGCCGGAGGGACGCGCATGCCAGAGATCATCACCACCATCGCCGGGCTGCGGGCCCGTGTCGCCGAGGCGCGGCGCGCCGCTCGCCAGGACGGTCCCGCCGACGCCCCGGTCGGTCGCGTCGCGCTGGTCCCGACGATGGGCGCCCTCCACCAGGGCCACCTGCGCCTCGTCTCGAGCGCCCGCGACCTCGGCGGCTTCGTCGTGGTGTCGATCTTCGTGAATCCGCTCCAGTTCGGTCCGGGCGAGGACCTGGACCGCTACCCCCGGACCCTGGATGCGGATGTCGCGGCGCTCGAGGGCCTCGCCGATGTCGTCTTCGCGCCGACGGCCGCCGAGATGTACCCGAACGGGCCGTCGGAGACGCGCGTCACGGCGGGGGAGGCCGGCACCCTGTTCGAGGGCGCGTCGCGGCCCGGCCACTTCGACGGCGTGCTGACGGTCGTGAGCAAGCTCTTCAACATCGTCCAGCCGGACGTCGCCGTGTTCGGGCAGAAGGATGCGCAGCAGGTGCACGTCATCGGCCGGATGGTCGACGACTTGAACCTGCCCGTCACGATCGCCGTGGTGGACACGGTGCGCGAGGAGGACGGCCTGGCGCTCTCCAGCCGCAACCGGTACCTGGACGGGGACGAGCGGACGGCCGCGGTCACCCTGTCCCGCGCCCTCAGGGCGGCGGCGGACACGGCGGCCGACGGCGTCCGGGCCGCGCTCGAGGCCGCGCACGCGCGCGTCGAGGCCGACCCTGCGGTTAAGCTGGACTATCTCGCGATCGTCGACCCGGAGACCTTCCGCGAGGCGACCCCCGAACACCACGGTCCCGCCCTCATGCTGATCGCCGCCCGGGTCGGGACGACCCGGTTGATCGACAACCAGCGCCTCACGACGTGACCGCGAACCAGCCAGCACCGCCACCCCGAACGGAAAGACAGCGATGACCGACGCGCAGACCACCGCGGCCGACCTCGACCAGGCCGGCGACGACGACGTCAGCGAGCAGAAGGCGGTCCGCCTGAGCAAGCGCGACCGCCTGCTCGCGGAGGCCGAGAACGCGGGCGGCGGCGCCTATCCCGTGCACGTGCCGGTCACCACGACCATCCCTGCCGTCCGCGCGAAGTGGGAGCACCTGCAGCCCGACGAGGCGTCCGGCGAGGTCGTCGGCATCGCCGGACGCGTGGTGCACCTGCGCAACACCGGCAAGCTCTGCTTCGCGGTGCTGCAGTCGGGCGACGGGTCGCGCATCCAGGTCATGGTCTCCCTCGCGGCCGTCGGCGAGGAGTCGCTCGCCGCCTGGAAGGAGCTCGTCGACCTCGGCGATCACGTCTTCGTCTCCGGCGAGGTCGCGTCGAGCCGTCGCGGTGAGCTCTCGGTGATGGCGCAGGAGTGGCGGATCGCCGCCAAGGCGCTGCTGCCGCTGCCGAACCTCCACAACGAGCTCAGCGAGGAGACCCGCGTCCGCGCCCGCTACCTCGACCTGATCGCCCGCGAGCAGGCCCGCAAGACGGTGCTCGACCGCGCCGCGGCCGTCGCCAGCCTGCGCCGCACCTTCGCCGAGCGCGAGTTCGTCGAGGTCGAGACGCCGATGCTGCAGGTCATGCACGGCGGCGCCTCCGCCCGTCCGTTCGTGACCCACTCGAACGCCTTCGACACCGAGCTGTACCTGCGCATCGCGCCCGAGCTGTACCTCAAGCGCGCCGTCGTGGGCGGCATCGACCGGGTGTTCGAGATCAACCGCAACTTCCGGAACGAGGGCGCCGACTCCACACACTCGCCGGAGTTCGCCATGCTCGAGGCGTACCAGGCCTACGGCGACTACAACTCGATCGCCGACCTGACGCAGACGCTGATCCAGGATGCGGCGGTCGCCATCTCTGGTTCGCACGTGGTCACCTGGGCCGACGGCACCGAGTACGACCTCGGCGGCGAGTGGGACCGCATCCGCATGTACGACAGCCTCTCGGACGCCATCGGCGAGGAGATCACGCCGGAGACCCCCATCGAGCGGCTGCGCGAACTGGCGGCCGACGCCGGCATCGAGATCGAGCACCCGCTCGCCGGCAAGTACGTCGAGGAGCTCTGGGAGCACTACGTCAAGACCGACCTCGTGCGCCCGACCTTCGTCATGGACTTTCCGGTCGACACCAGCCCGCTGGTGCGCGCGCACCGCTCGCGCGAGGGCGTCGTGGAGAAGTGGGACCTGTACACGCGCGGCTTCGAGCTGGCCACCGGTTACTCCGAGCTGGTCGACCCCGTCGTGCAGCGCGAGCGCTTCGTCGAGCAGGCGAAGCTCGCGGCCGCCGGCGACAACGAGGCCATGCGCCTGGATGAGGAGTTCCTGCGGGCGCTCGAGTTCGGGATGCCGCCCACCGGCGGCATGGGCATGGGCATCGACCGCCTGCTGATGGCGCTCACCGGGCTCGGCATCCGCGAGACCATCCTGTTCCCGCTGGTCAAGTAGCGTGCCCCTTCACCGCGGAGCCGCGGAGCCGCGGCGCCGCCTCACAGCGGCGCGGGTTAGCATGGGGTCGTTATGAACGACGTCATCAGCGGTATCGTCTGGGCTCTCGCGCCGACCGTGCTGGTCGGGCTGCTGTTCTGGGCGATCATGCGCGCGATCGTGCGGGCTGACCGCAATGAGCGCAAGGCCTACAGCCGCATGGAGGCGGAGGAGCGCGCCCGCCGCGGGCTCGCGCCGAAGTCCTGACTAGCGGTCCTTCGCCCGTCCGATACGGTATCCCTGGGGACGCTGCCGCGCTCCTCTGCGATCACCGGAGGGACGTGTAGATGGAGACGGGGTTCTGGATCACCCTCGGCTTCTGGGTGGCGCTCCTCGTCGACTTCGTCATCCGCGTGCTCGCCATCATCATCGTGCCGCGCAACCGCAAGCCCACCTCGGCGACCGCCTGGCTGCTGGCGATCTTCCTCATCCCGTACATCGGCATCCTGTTCTTCCTGCTGATCGGCAGCTACAAGCTGCCGAAGAGCCGGCGTCGCAAGCAGGAGGAGATCAACCGCTTCATCATCGACAGCACCGAGGGCATCGAGCGGGTGCGCCGCGACCATCCGTGGCCGCCGTGGCTCGAAGGCGTCGTCGAGCTCAACCGCAAGCTGGGCGCGATGCCGCTCGTCGGCGGCAACCGGGCAACGCTGAACGGCGACTATCAGGGATCGCTCGACGCCATGACGGCCGAGATCGGCACGGCCCGGCGGTACGTGCACATCGAGTTCTACATCCTCACCCTCGACAAGACGACCGCCCCGCTGTTCGACGCGCTCGAGCAGGCTGTGAAGCGCGGTGTGACCGTCCGCGTGCTCCTCGACCACATCGCCTCCCGGCGCACGCCCGACTACAAGCGCACCATCAAGCGCCTCACCGCGATGGGCGCCAAGTGGCAGCTCATGCTGCCGATCCAGCCGTTCCGCGGCCGGTACCAGCGGCCCGACCTGCGCAACCACCGCAAGCTGCTCATCGTCGACGGCCGCGTGGCCTTCATGGGGTCGCAGAACATCATCGACCGCAGCTACAACAAGAAGTCGAACCTGCGGCGGGGGCTCAAGTGGAAGGAGCTCATCGTCCGCCTCGAGGGCCCTATCGTCGCCGGTCTCAACGCCATCTTCATCACCGACTGGTACAGCGAGACCGACGAGTTGCTGCGCCGTGAGACCGAGCCGATCACCGACGACATCGACGAGAACCAGCTGGATGCGCAGGTGGTGCCCTCGGGCCCGGGGTTCGCCGGCGAGAACAACCTGCGGCTCTTCCTCGCGCTGCTCTACTACGCGCAGGAGCGCATCGTCATCACCTCGCCGTACTTCGTGCCCGACGAGTCGATGCTCATGGCGATCACCTCGGCGGTGCAGCGCGGCATCAAGGTCGACCTGTTCGTCTCGGAGATCGGCGACCAGGCACTGGTGTACCACGCCCAGCGCTCGTACTACGAGGCGCTGCTGCGCGCGGGGGTGCGGATCTGGATGTACAAGGCGCCGTACATCCTGCACGCCAAGCACTTCACGATCGACGACGACGTGGCCGTCATCGGGTCGAGCAACATGGACATGCGCTCGTTCCAGCTCAACATGGAGGTGTCGCTGATGGTGCGCGGCAGCTCCTTCGTCAGCGAGATGCGGAGGATCGAGGACGGCTACCGCAGCGAGAGCCGCGAGCTGACCCTCGACGAGTGGATGAAGCAGCCGCTGCGGTCCACCGTGCTGGACAACCTGGCCCGGCTGACGTCCGCGCTGCAGTAAGCGCTCAGCCGCGCGGGCGGAGCCGCACCGTCGGAAGCTCCGGCGCGGGGAGCGGTGACCCGTCGTATCCCTCGACGGTGCCGAACCGGCCCTCGGGATCGGCGCCCGCGATGACGTCGTCCTGCCAGTCGGCGCGGTAGGCCACCACGTCGTCGTGGCTGCGGCCGATGAAGTTCCACCACATCACGATCTGCTCGCCCAGCGGCTCGCCGCCGAGCAGCACCAGGCGCGTGTCGGTCAGCGTGCTGATCGTGAGCGTCTCGCGGCCGGGGCACAGGTAGGCGAGGTGGGAGACCGGGATGGTCTCGCCGTCGATCGCGACATCTCCCGCATCCACCAGCACCCCGTGCTCGAACGACGCATCCAGCGGGACCTCGATGGTCTCGCCGGCAGGCACCCGCAGCTCCGCTCCGACGAGCGGTGAGAACACGGTCGCATCCGTGCCGCTCCCGGCCAGCGCGCCGACGAAGGTGAGCACGTCGGCCGCGCCGATGCGGCCGGGCACCGGCACGTGGTGCTCGAAGAACGGGGCGATATCGCGGGATGCCGCCGGCAGCGCCACCCACAGCTGCACGCCGTGCAGCCGCGACGTCTCGGGCGTCGACACCTCCGAGTGGCTGATGCCGTGACCGGCCGTCATCAGGTTGAGCTCGCCGGGGCGCACCCGGGCGTGGCTGCCGACGCTGTCGCGGTGGTCGACCTCGCCCTCGAAGAGCCAGCTGACGGTCTGCAGGCCGGTGTGCGGGTGCGGCGGCACGCGCATCCCTCCGGTCGCCGAGACGTCGTCGGGGCCGTAGTGGTCGATGAAGCACCAGCCACCGATCAAGGAGCGCCTGCGCTGCGGCAGGGTGCGGCGCACCGTCATGGCGCGCGGACCGCCGAGGGGGACGTCGCGCGGCTCCAGGATCTCGATCCGGCCGTCGGTGAGCACGGCCGAACCGGCCACCAGTTCCGCCGGGTCGCGCTCGAGGTTGCTCATAGCGGCATCCTAGGCGTCCGCACGCCCGACCGCGCCCGGCGCATCGCTCGCCGAGTGGTGAGTGGATGCGCGAATCCGCGCCGAGTCGCGACATCTGCTCACCACTCGGCGGGGATGGCCCGCGCCGCGGCCGAGGCCGGACCGCCGACACGTGAGTGGATGCGCGAATCCGCGCCCAGTCGCGACATCTGCTCACCAGTCGGCGGGGGCGGCGCGGGCGCGGCGGCCGGTCCGGCAGCGGGCACGCAGCCGCCGTTCCTAGAATGGTGCCGTGCCCCTCACCGCCCGCCGCCTGCTCCCGGCCGTCGCCGCGCTCGCAGCGGTCGCCGTACTCGCGGGCTGCAGCACGGCGCCCGGCCGCCCACTCGAGGACTACGCGGGGAGCCCAAGGGCGTGGATGCGCCCCCGAGCAGCGCAGGCGGAGCTTCCTGGGCCGCGTGGCTGGAGGAGGGCACGCAGTTCGCCATCGTCCTATACGGCAGCTCGACCTGCCCGCCGAAGGTGCAGAACGTCGAGGCCACGGGGCCGAAGACCATCAAGGCCATTCTCGCGCCGGCGCCCGGCGGCATCTGCACCCGCGACTTCGTGCCGCACACCACGGTCTTCGCCACCCCGGACCGCATCGGCAAGGGCGTCTCGGTGACCGTCGAACTGCCCGACGCGACGCTCACGCTGCCCGTCCGCGAGGGCTGACGGCGGGCAATCCGCCCGGTCCCGCACGGCGCGTCACGCCCACGGCGAACAGGGCCACGAGACCGGGGAACCGGTGGTTACTCTCTTTGTATCGACGCCGAACCTGCAACGGTGTCGCCGAGGAGTAGACATGTTCGAGAGATTCACCGACCGAGCCCGCCGTGTCGTCGTCCTGGCCCAAGAAGAGGCCAAGATGCTGAACCACAACTACATCGGGACGGAGCACATCCTGCTCGGCCTGATCCACGAGGGCGAGGGCGTCGCCGCCAAGGCCCTCGAGTCGCTCGGCATCTCGCTCGACGCCGTTCGCGAGCAGGTGCAGGACATCATCGGCCAGGGCCAGCAGCAGCCGACCGGCCACATCCCGTTCACGCCGCGCGCCAAGAAGGTGCTCGAGCTCAGCCTCCGCGAGGCCCTCCAGCTCGGCCACAACTACATCGGCACCGAGCACATCCTGCTCGGCCTCATCCGTGAGGGCGAGGGCGTCGCCGCCCAGGTGCTCGTGAAGCTGGGCGCCGACCTCAACCGTGTCCGCCAGCAGGTCATCCAGCTCCTCTCCGGTTACCAGGGCAAGGAGCAGGTCCAGGTGGGCGGCAACGATCAGAACACCGCGCAGGCCGGTAGCCAGATCCTCGACCAGTTCGGCCGCAACCTCACGCAGGCAGCTCGCGACAACAAGCTCGACCCCGTGATCGGGCGCGAGAAGGAGATCGAGCGCGTCATGCAGATCCTGTCGCGCCGCTCCAAGAACAACCCCGTGCTGATCGGCGAGCCCGGCGTCGGCAAGACCGCCGTCGTCGAGGGCCTGGCGCAGGCGATCGTCCGCGGCGACGTCCCCGAGACGCTGAAGGACAAGCAGCTCTATACGCTCGACCTCGGCTCCCTCATCGCCGGCTCCCGCTACCGCGGTGACTTCGAAGAGCGCCTGAAGAAGGTCACCAAGGAGATCCGCACCCGCGGCGACATCATCACCTTCATCGACGAGATCCACACCCTCGTCGGCGCGGGTGCCGCCGAGGGCGCGATCGACGCGGCCTCCATCCTGAAGCCGCTGCTCGCCCGTGGTGAGCTGCAGACCATCGGCGCGACCACGCTCGACGAGTACCGCAAGCACTTCGAGAAGGATGCGGCCCTCGAGCGCCGCTTCCAGCCCATCCAGGTGGCCGAGCCGTCGCTGCCCCACGCGATCAACATCCTCAAGGGGCTGCGCGACCGCTACGAGGCGCACCACAAGGTGTCCATCACCGACGGTGCGATCGTCGCGGCGGCGAACCTGGCCGACCGCTACATCCAGGACCGCTTCCTGCCGGACAAGGCCATCGACCTGATCGACGAGGCGGGCGCCCGCCTGCGCCTGTCGATCCTCTCCGCCCCGCCGGAGCTGCGCGAGTTCGACGACAAGATCGCCGCCGTGCGCTCCCAGAAGGAGGCCGCGATCGAGGACCAGGACTTCGAGAAGGCCGCGAGCCTGCGCGACGAGGAGAAGAACCTCCTCGGCGAGCGCCTCCGCCTCGAGAAGCAGTGGCGCTCGGGCGAGGTCAAGACCACGGCCGAGGTCGACGAGGGCCTGATCGCCGAAGTGCTGGCCCAGGCGACCGGCATCCCGGTGTTCAAGCTCACCGAGGAGGAGTCGGCCCGTCTCGTCTACATGGAGCAGGCGCTGCACCAGCGGGTCATCGGTCAGGAGGAGGCCATCGCGGCACTCTCCAAGACGATCCGCCGCACCCGCGCCGGCCTGAAGGACCCGAAGCGTCCCTCCGGCTCGTTCATCTTCGCCGGCCCCACCGGTGTCGGTAAGACCGAGCTGGCGAAGGCGCTCGCCGAGTTCCTGTTCGACGACGAGTCGGCGATGATCTCGCTCGACATGTCGGAGTACGGCGAGAAGCACACCGTCTCCCGACTGTTCGGCGCCCCCCGGGTTCGTCGGCTTCGAGGAGGGCGGCCAGCTGACCGAGAAGGTCCGCCGCAAGCCGTTCAGCGTCGTCCTGTTCGACGAGATCGAGAAGGCGCACCCCGACATCTTCAACTCGCTGCTCCAGATCCTGGAGGAGGGACGTCTGACGGATGGCCAGGGTCGCGTGGTCGACTTCAAGAACACCGTGATCATCATGACCACCAACCTCGGAACGAAGGACATCTCCGGCGGCCCCGTCGGTTTCCAGATCGAGGGCGACCCGACGACCGGTTACGACCGGATGCGCGGCAAGGTCTACGAGGAGCTGAAGAAGAACTTCAAGCCGGAGTTCCTGAACCGCGTCGACGAGATCATCGTCTTCCCGCAGCTCAGCAAGCCGGAGCTCCTGCAGATCGTCGACCTGTTCATCAAGCGCCTGTCGACCCGCCTGCTCGACCGCGACATGACCATCGAGCTGACTGTCCCGGCCAAGGAGCGGCTGATCGAGGTCGGGTTCGACCCGACGCTCGGCGCGCGCCCGCTGCGCCGCGCGGTTCAGCACGAGATCGAGGACCGGCTCAGCGAGAAGATCCTGCACGGCGAGCTGAACGCGGGCGACCACGTCCACGTCGACTTCGCCGACGGCGACTTCGTCTTCACGACGACGACCCGCAAGGAGCCGATCGGCGCCGGCATCAACTCCGCCGCCGCCATCGGCACCGGCCCAGCCACGCCGGACCTCGCCGCGAACGACTGAGTCGTAACGCTTCACCGGAACGGCCGGTGCCCGCACGTCGGGCACCGGCCGTTCCGCGTTCCCGGGTGGTGCCGCATTCGCCGACCGCACGGGCCCGGCCGACCGGTGCTCCCGCCGCTCGGCCACGGGCGGCTGGCCTGCCGCCACTCGGTAGGGTGGAACGGTGAGCGACAGCGGACCAGGGTTCAGCATCCGGCGCGCGCGGACGGGCGACGTCCAGCGCATCCAGGAGCTCGTGGAGCCGCTCGTGCAGCGACGAATCCTGCTCGGCAAGGAGACGGTCACCTTCTACGAGGCCGTGCAGGAGTTCCGGGTGGCGGAGGACGCCGACGGACGCCTCATCGGCTGTGGCGCGCTGCACGTCATGTGGAGCGACCTCGGCGAGGTGCGCACGCTGGCCGTCGCCGACGAGTGGCTGGGACGTGGCGTCGGCCGCGCGCTGCTCGCCAGGCTGGAGTCGGATGCGCGCGAGCTCGGCCTCGACCGGCTGTTCTGCCTGACGTTCGAGGTGGGGTTCTTCGCCCGCAACGGCTTCGAGGACATGGGCGCGGAGACGGTCGACCCGCAGTTGTACGCCGAGCTGGTGCGTTCGCACGACGAGGGCGTCGCGGAGTTCCTCGACCTCGCCCGGGTGAAGCCGAACACGCTCGGCAACACGCGCATGCTGAAGCATCTCTGAGGGCTGCTCACGTGCCGGGCGCGCCTGCCCTGGCTGCGCCGAGGCGCTGGTTATAGTGCGGGCATGTCGACGTTCAAGCATCCGGTCGGCCCCCAGCCCAGCAGCGTCTACTGGCGTCGCCGGCTCATCGTCCTCCTCGGCGTCATCGCTGTGGTCGTCGTCATCGTGCTCATCGTCGCGCGCCCCGGTTCGGCGGGCGGCGAGCCTGCCAAGCGTCCGGTTCCGGCGAGCACCGCGACGCCTGCTGCCGTCGCGACGAGCATCCCGACCAGCAGCGCCTCCGCCGACGGCCAGCCGTGCAAGCCCGCGGACGTGAAGGTGGAGGCCGTCACGGACAAGGGCGAGTACGCGGCGGGCGAGCTGCCGCAGCTCTCTGTCGCGATCACGAACACCGGCTCGTCGGCGTGCACCATCGACGCCGGCACGGCGCAGCAGACGTTCACCATCACGAGCGGCTCGGAGGTGTACTGGAAGTCGACGGACTGCCAGAGCCAGACGGTGGATGCGGAGGTGCTCCTCAAGCCCGGCAAGACGATCGCGTCGCAGGCCCCGATCACGTGGGACCGTACGCGCTCGGACCCGTCGACGTGCCAGGCGAAGCGCGAGCAGGTGCCCGCGGCCGGCGCGTCGTACCACCTGGAGACGAGCGTCGCCGGCATCAAGAGCTCGGAGACGAAGCAGTTCATCCTCCGGTGACGCTGCCGCGGGCGTCGGGCGCGGGCGCCGCGCGTCGCGCGCCGGGCGTCGGGCGTCGGGCGCCGAGTGGTGAGTCGATGTCCCTATTCGGGCCGAGTGGTGAATTGATGTCGCGACTCGGGGCTGGTGGCGAGAAGGGGAGCCGCGCCACCGCGCGCGTCGGCGCCGAGTGGTGAGTCGATGTCGCTATCCATGCCGAGTGGTGAGTTGATGTCGCGACTCGGCGGGGAGTGGCGAGAAGGGGAGCCGCGCCACCGCGCGCGACGGCGTCGAGTGGCGACTCGATGCGCCTATTCCGGCCGAGTGGTGAGTTGATGTCGCGACTCGGGGAGCCACGGCCACCCCGGCCGGCAGACGCCGCTTGCGGCGACGTCAGAACGCCGCGTCGAGCTCGCGCTCCCGGTCGGTCGTCGCGGCCGCGAAGGCCAGGCGCAGTGCCTCGCGGATGGACGCGCTGCGGTCGTCGACCCGCGTGCTGAACCCGAGGCGGGCGGCCTCGGCCGTGCGCTGCTTGCCGCTCACGACCGGCCGGATCTCGCCGGCCAGGCTGATCTCCCCGAAGGCCGCCAGCGTGTGGGGGATGGCACGGTCCGTAGCCGCGGACGCGATGGCCAGGGCGATCGCCAGGTCGGCGCCCGGCTCGGACAGGCGTACGCCGCCGACCGTCGAGACGTAGACGTCTTTGTCGCCGAGCTTGATGCCCGCGCGCCGTTCGAGCACGGCGAGGAGCATCGCCACGCGCGACGAGTCGACGCCGTTGGTGACGCGGCGCGGGTTGGGCGCCGCGGTGCCGACGACGAGCGCCTGCACCTCGACGGGGAGCGGACGCCGCCCTTCCATGGCGACCGTCACGCACGTTCCGGAAACGGGCGTCGTCGTGCGGCTGAGGAACAGTCCGCTCGGGTCGGGCACCTCGGCGATTCCGTCGCCCGCCATCTCGAAGCAGCCGACCTCGTCGGTGGGGCCGAACCGGTTCTTCAGCGCCCGGACGAACCGCAGCGCCGTCTGCCTGTCGCCCTCGAACTGACACACCACATCCACCAGGTGCTCGAGCAGCCGCGGGCCTGCGATCGAGCCGTCCTTTGTGACGTGGCCGACGATCAGGACCGGCAGATCGCGCTCCTTGGCGACGCGGATGAGCGTGCTGGCGACCTCGCGCACCTGGCTGGGGCCCCCGACGATGCCCTCGCCCGTACTGCTCGACACCGTCTGCACCGAGTCGATGATGACGAGCGACGGCTCCACCGCGTCGATCTGCGCGATGATCGTCGCGAGGTCGGTCTCGGAGGCCAGGAAGAGCTCGTCGTGGACGGCGCCGGTGCGCTCGGCGCGCATCCTGACCTGGCTGACGCTCTCTTCGGCGCTCACGTAGAGCACGCGGTTGCGGGCGCGGGCCGCACGGGACGCGACCTCGAGCAGGAGGGTGGACTTGCCGACGCCGGGCTCGCCGCTCAGCAGGATGGCCGCCCCCGGCACGATGCCCCCGCCGAGCACGCGGTCGAACTCGCTGATCCCGCTCGGCCGCCGTCGCACACCCTCGGCCCGGATGTCGGTGATCGCGCGGGCCTCCCGACCGGACGCGATGGTCACCGGCTTGAGGGCACGGAGGACGCCGGTGGGCTGCGCCTGCTCGGACAGCGTTCCCCATGCGTCGCACTCCGAGCACTGGCCGACCCACTTGACGGTGGACCAGCCGCATTCGGAGCAGCGGTAGTTGATGGACGCCTTCGGCACGGCACCTCCTCGATCGGGGTCCACACTACGGGGACCCACTGTCATCGGAGGGAGGATCGCGGAAGGCTGTGGACTTCCCGCTGCAGCCCGAGGATGTGAGCACTTCTGCGGCCGTGCGCCCGAGTGCAGAATGGGCGGCATGGCTGACCGCATGTTCACCCTCCGTTCCGGCCGCGTCCTCGGGGTCACCGGCTACGGCGACTCCGACGCCGAGCGCCTCGTGATCTTCTGCCACGCGGCCCCCGGGTCGTCGGTCTTCGATCCGGACCCCGACGCCTCCGCCGAGCGCAACGCCCACATCGTGGCGATCGATCGCCCGGGCTACGGTTCGAGCGACCCGTGGCCGCACGGCCACTGGCCCAGCATCACGCAGGCCGCGGACGACATCGCCGAGTACCTCCGCTCGATCGTCCTGGCCGAGTCCGTGATCGGCGTGACTCGTCCCCGCACGGTGGGCGTCGCGGGGTGGTCGGCCGGCGGGCGCGTGGCGCTCGCTCTGGCCGCACGCCATCCCCAGCTCATCGACCGCGTCGCGATCGTCGGCACGCCGGCTCCGAACGAGGCCGTGCCGTGGATCGATCCGCACCTCCAGTCGCTGTCGGACGAACTGGCCGCCATGGAGCCGGACGAGGCCATGTCGCGCCTCGGCGCCATGCTTCAGCCCCAGGCGGACGAGGTGGCCGCCGCCTCGGAGCCGGGTGAGGTGCCGCTGACCGCTCTGGGCATCGGCGCCGTGGACGAGCAGGCGCTGGCGCGTCCCGGCGTGCACGACCGTCTCGGCCGGATGCTGAAGGACGCCTTCCGGCAGGGGACCGCGGGCGTGGCGGGCGACATCCTGAGCTACACGGCCCGCCCGTGGGGCTTCGAGCCGGCGGATGTGGCGGCCAAGGCGCTGATCATCGCCGGGCAGGCCGACCAACTGGCCGGGCATGCGCACGCCGCCTGGTACCAGCGTGCGCTACCGAACGCGCGGATGGAGATGGTGCCCGGCGCCGGACACCTGGCCATCGTGCCGATGTGGGGGCGCATCCTCTCGCACCTCGCACCGGCGACGGTCACGCGCTGAGCTGTTCCTGGGCGACGCTCTCGCCGTGACGGGGGTAGAGCCCGCGCGCCCGGGCCGTCACCGCGGGAAGGAACGCGGACGCCCACACGCGGTAGCCGTGGTCGTTGGGGTGGAAGAGGTCCTCGGCGAACTGGGTGAAGATACCCCGCAGCCCCTGCTGCCGCATCGTCTCGTGCAGGGGCACGACCTGCAGGCCGCGAGTGGAGGCTTCCTCGCGCAGGATGCGGTTGCCCTCCGCGACGAGCCGCTCGTTCCATGGCAGGAAGAAATAGGGAAGGTCGGCGACGATCGCATGTTCGGGCACGGCCGCGAACACCGCCCGCAGCCCCTGCCGGAACCGCTCCGGCTCGAAGGAAGCGATATCGTTCGCCCCGATGGAGACGGTGACGATGTCGGCCTGCAGCTTCGCGAACCGGGGGAGCTGGTCGGCGACGGCCAGCGCCACGGTTGCCCCAGAGACGGAGAGGTTGACGACGCGGACCGTCCGTCCGGTGACCGCCCGGAGGTGGTCGGCGATGACGCCGACGTAGCTGTTCTTCGGGGCGGAGGCGCCGATCCCCTGGGCGGCGCTGTCGCCTATGGCGACGTAGAGCAGTTCGCCCTGGTCTTTGGCGGCGTCCCGCCACCACTTGGAGTGCACTGGGAGCAGCTCGTTCAGCCGCACCCGCCCCTCCGCGACCGCCGCCCGCTTCGCCTCGAAGCGCCGCCAGCCCACCAGTCCCAGCACGGCGGAGGTCACGAGGCTCACGGCGGTGACGGCGATGCGGGGTACTGCTCTCATGCACCGAACAGTACCCCGGGCCACCGACGTCTTCACCGCCTCCCGCCCGATTGGAGACGACCGCCCGAATCGCGTACGATAGTCCGCGGTACCGTGTCCGAGCGGCCGAAGGTGCAACTCTCGAAAAGTTGTGTGGGTGAAAGCCCACCGTGGGTTCAAATCCCACCGGTACCGCCACGTGCAAGCCCCCGCGATCCCAGTGTTTACAAGGGATCCGGGGGTTTTCGCTTTCGTCGGATTGGGCGTCTCACTCAGGGGACGCTGCAGAGCCGTTAGGCGAGCACTCGAATCTCACCAGCGGCGAGCGTGGGCGGGCTTTGCTCATTGACCACATGGACCACGTCGGCTAGGTGTTCGGCACTGATGGGCGGTCGGGCTTTCCGAAGGCCGCGTCTGGTTCGGCGCGGGCGAGTAGGCGCACTTCGTCGAGGGCCCGGGGAGAGGGCCCTGCACGTTCGAGCCGGTCTGCAGGCTGTCGCCGGAGCCCGGCATTGCGGCACATGCCAGGCCACCTCGCCGTTGTTGTGGAGTCTGGCTGCGAGAGGCGCATTCTGCTGGGCGACGCGATCACGATCCCGCAGCAGATAGCCGAGGATGGCTGGCGTTCGATGGGCGATGTGGATGTGTCCCGCGCCGAGATGACCCGTCGTGGGCTGTGGGCGCAGCTCGCCGAGCAGGGTACGACCGGGGTCGGCGCGCACTTTCCCGAGCTGCAGAGAGGGCGCGCGGTTGCGGGGAAGTGGTCGGCCGTCGGCGACTAGTGGGGCCCGTGCGGACAAGCGACGCGCTTGTCTTCCGTCATGCGGCGGACCTACGTTGGTCGGGACGAGTCCCGGATGTTCCGGTACCGGGTGGTCTTGGGTAGCGCATCCCTTTCTGGCCCCCTCTGGAGCACAGGCGTCACGTGACGCTGGTAGGCACGCACACTTTCGGGGGCCGGGTGGTCTACGAGGGTTATCGGAGACGTCGCTATGGGAACTTCGAGCGACGCTGACAGGCGTCCGGCCACGGCTCGTGGGATCGTGGCTCCATGACAGGCATCGACGTCTTTCGGCTGCGCGAGGAGGCCGCCGCACGCGCGCTGGCTCGACCCGTTACGCCGTTCGCCGGAACGGTGGAGAACACCGAGATCGCTGAGGGATCGGGTGCCCGTGCCGCACGGTGGTACCGTCCGACTTCGGCGCGCGATCAGGAGCTGGCGGTGGTCTTCCTCCACGGCGGTTATGGCGTGCTCGGCGATCTGAACCTGCAGGACGGCTATTGCCGCCGCGTCGCCTCGACCCTAGGGGTCGCCGTGCTCGCGACCGACTACCGGCTGGCGCCCGAGCATCGGATCGGCGACTCGGCAGCCGACGCCATCTCGGCCGCGAGGACGGCGCGAGCCTCCGGCGCCCGACGCGTCGTGCTGTGGGGGGACTCAGCGGGCGGCGCGGTCGCACTCGAGGCTGCGCGCACCGCGGACGCGACGGCGCTCGTGCTGTCGAATCCCAACGTCGATCTGAGCCTGGCCGGGCTCGATGCGACCGCGCCGGGCGGACCGGACGCGTCGCTCTCCGCCTGGGCGTTCGAACGCTGGACCGGTGCCCCTCTCGGCAGCGCCCCGAACCTCGCGTCAGACGTGTCGGGTCTGCCGCCACTGTTCGCGGCGGTCGGGTCAGCAGACTCACTCGTCCCAGACGCGGTCCGGCTGGTGAGGGCGTACGGGGAAGCGGGGCTCGAGGCGGCGCTGATGGTGATAGCCGGCGCGTCTCACGGCTTCATGGGCGGCCCGGACGAGCGCGCGGTGAGCCGCGTGCTGCGGGCGGCGCGCGACTTCGTGGATCGCCTCACGTGACCGCCTCGCCGTCTGCGATTCATCGGTGGATCCGGGCGTATTAAGGGGTGGCGCATCATCCTGCTGCGGATGTGTAATACCGCCGTCCGGATCCTTTCCCGAAGGAGCATGATGTCTGATTCACAGTCCTCGCGGGTCGCTCTGGTGACGGGCGGCTCGGGAGGTATCGGCACGGCGACCTCGAAACGGCTGGCAGAGGCGGGTATGGCGGTCGCAGTCCATTACGCAGGCAACCGGTCGCGGGCGGATGCCGTCGTCTCCTCGATCGCAGACGCTGGGGGACGCGCGATCGCCGTCACCGGGGATGTCGCGGACGAGGCGGCGATGAGTGACGCGTTCGACACGGTGGAGGCGGAGTTCGGCGGTGTGGATGTGGTGGTCAACACAGCGGGCATCATGCTGCTCGGCCCGCTGGTGCAGTTCAGCCTCGAGGACCTCGACCGGATGCACCGTGTGAACATCCGGGGCACATTCGTGGTGAGCCAGCAGGCGGTGCGCCGGGTGCGGGCGGGTGGGGCGATCATCAACTTCTCCACATCCGTGTCCAAGCTGCAGTTCCCCGGGTATTCCGCGTACGCGGCGAGCAAGGGGGCGGTGAACGCGATGACGCTCATCCTGGCTCGCGAGATGCGGGGCAAGGATGTGACAGTGAACGCCGTCGCACCCGGGCCGACCGCGACCGACCTCTTCCTCGACGGAAAGAGCGACAACGAGATCGACAACCTCGCGAAGGTGTCCCCGCTGGAACGTCTCGGCACCCCGGAGGACATGGCCGAGACGGTCGCCTTCCTCGCCGGCCGCGGCCGCTGGATCAACGGCCAGATCGTCTACGTCAACGGTGGGGCGATCTGAGCCATGTCGAACTACAGCGTGATCATCACCGGTGCAGGCTCCGGATTCGGGGCGCTCACCGCGCGCGCCCTCGACGACCAGGGTCACACCGTCTACGCGGGCATGCGCGAGACCGCCGGACGCAACCGCCCTCGACGGGGCTAGTCACCCTTGTATTGATCGGCGCCGGCAGCTGGTCGCGGCGTCGATCCGGACGGCGATGGGCGACAGCGGCCGCTCGCCTCAGACCGCGGCGCCATGACGGCGCCGTGACAGGACGGGAGGGCACGATCATCGGCGGGCCCTCACCATTCGAGCCTCCCCGCGCACGCCGGCTGTGGGCGCGGGGACGGCGGAGCGGTGTGCTTGGGGGATTCCTCTCGCTGGTGGCGTGCAGTCCCCGAGCACTCTCCGCTTCCGATACGCCCGTCCTGCGGATCAGTTCTCGCCGAGGTCGTGCTTGGCGTCGCACGCGGTGGCGATGAAGGCCTCGATGAGGCGCGACCGCCTGCTGCTCTCCCAGCCGAGGAGCACGTCGGTCGGCGGCAGGTCGGACACCGGGACGAAGGTGACATCGGCCCGGCGGTAGAAGCGGGCGGTCGAGAGGGGCAGGATGGCGATTCCGCTGCCCACGGCAACGAGTTCCAGTTTCTCTTCGACGGTCCGGCTTGGCGAGCGCCCGGGACCGCGTCGGCGTCGCATCTCGGCGGCGATGGCCGCCCACTCCGGTACGGCGGCCGGATCCTGGAGGAGATGCTCGTCGGCGATGTCGGCCATCGTCACGTCGGGTACAGCCGCCAGCTCGTGGTCGGTCGGCAGCATGACCACGCGTGGCTCGGAGAACAGCAGCTCGGTCGTCAGCCCTGCGGCCTCGAACGGCCGTCTCAGGTAGCTGACGTCGGCGCGGCCATCGTGGAGCACCCGCACCTGGTCGTCCCAGCTCGTGCGCATGACGTGCACCGTCACGTCCGGGTGTACGTGCTGGAACGCGCGTATGGCCGCCGTGATCGTCAGGCCGGGCATGAAGCCGACGGTGAACTCGGACTCGCCCCGCGCAGCGGTCGCGACCCGGCGCCGGGCTGCCGCGGCGGAGGCGAGGAGCGCATCAGCCTCCTCATACAGCAGCCGGCCTTCGTCGGTGAGTTCGGTTCCACGGGTGTCGCGCACGAACAGCCGCACTCCCAGCTCCGTCTCGAACGCTCGGATCTGCCGGGAGAGCACGGGTTGCGCGATCATCAGCACCTCCGCGGCGCGGCCGAAGTTGAGCTCTTCGGCGACGGCGACGAAGTATCGCAACTTCCGCAGGTCCACGTCAGGGTTCACAGCACCAGCATCGCACATCCGTTGATACCCGTTAGGTGTCAACGAGCACGCAAAAGGTCTTGGACGGCGGCACCGCGTGGGAGGCATGCTCGATGCGGCTCAACGGAAGGAACCCTATGTCTCTCAACGGAAAACGCGTCGTCATCATCGGTGGAACCTCCGGAATCGGCCTCGCGACGGCGCACGCTGCGCTCGACGCCGGCGCAGAGGTCGTCATCGCATCCAGTCGTCAGGCGAGCATCGATGCGGCGCTCGGCGAGCTGTCCGCCGGCACCACCGGGAGGACTCTCGACGTCCTCGATCCTGCCGACGTCCGGGCTTTCTTCGCCGAGGTCGGCGCGTTCGATCACCTTGCCTACACCGCGGGGGAGCCCCTCCGCCTCCTCCCCGTGGAGGGACTCGACCTCGACCAGGCGCGCGCATTCTTCCAGGTGCGATTCTTCGGCGCGCTGAGCGCGGTCAGCGCCGCGGCACAGTGCATCCGACCGGGCGGGTCGATCACCCTCACCTCCGGTTCGGCCCGCACTCGGCCGGGTGCCGGGTGGGCCGTCGCGTCCAGCCTCTGCGGGGCGACCACGAGCCTCGCAGGCGCCCTCGCGGTCGAACTCGCCCCCATCCGCGTGAACGTGGTCGAGCCCGGCATCGTCCGGAGCCCGCTCTGGAGCGGCATGAGCGCCGAGGACCAGCAGGCGATGTACCAGCAACAGGCCGACGCCCTACCGGCAGGCCGCGTCGGCGAGGTTCACGACATCGCCCACGCATTCCTGTATTCGATGACCCAGTCCTTCATGACCGGCACGTCCATCCCGGTGGACGGCGGAGCGCTCCTGGTCTGATGATGAGCTCGAATCGCACGGTGAACTACCCGCCTCTCGACCCCGACACGGTGTTGTGGTCGCACAACCCGGCCGACCCGGGCTCCGATCTGCTGATCATGATGCACGGCTGGAGCTACGATGAACGGCACCTGTTCGCCCTCCGCTCCCGCCTTCCGCAGGAGCTCACGGTCGCCTCGCTGCGCGCCCCGATCGCGGAGGCGGGCGGTTACGCCTGGTTCCCGACCTCCGGGAACCCGATCGGGAATCCGCGCCCCGAGGTCGCCAACGCGGCCGTGGACGCCGTGCTGGCCTGGTACGACGAGCTCCCGCGATTCCGCTCGGTCGGCGTCATGGGGTTTTCGCAGGGCGGGGCGATGGCCCTCCAGCTGATGCGCCGGCGCCCGGGCGAGTTCGCCTATGGCGTCCAGCTCGGTGGATTCGTCGTGGACGATGCCCAGCCCGGCGATCGGCGCCTCGCACTCAGCCGGCCTCCTGTGTATTGGGGTCGTGGAGCGTACGACTCGGTCATCCCGCGGTCTGCGGTCCTGCGCACGGCGGAGTTCGGCGCGACGTATCTCTCGGTCGACGAGCGGGTCTACAGCGACCTCGGACACGATGTCGCAGGCCAGGAGGTGCGCGACCTCAGCGCCTTCGTGGCGGACATGGTCGACCGCGCGCGGACGTCCGCAGAGGGCTGACCGTCGGCGTGGTGACAGGACGGGAGGGCACCGGGCCTTCCCCGTCCGGGTCGCCGTGTTCAGACGACCCCTGCGATCCCAGTGTTTTCACGGGATCCGGGGGTTTTCGCGCTCGTGGGATTCAACGTTCGACTACGCCCGGCTGCGGGATGTGTACGTTCACATCTCTAGACTGGATGCCGCGGAGCTGCCCGCCGACGAAGGAAGGAAGCCGAAGTGAGCGACAAGAACTGGGCTGGGAACTACCAGTACCACGCGCCCATCCTGCGCCCTCGCAGCCTCGACGAGCTGCGCGAGATCGTCGAGAGCGTGCCGAAGATCCGTGCGCTCGGCAGCAGGCACTCGTTCAACGATCTCGCCGACACCGACGCCGACGGCGTCCTCGTGAGCACGGCCGATCTTCCGTCCGATATCCGCATAGACGCAGAATCGCGCACGGTGACCGTAGGCGGAGGCGTCCGCTACGGCGATCTCACCCGCGATCTTCAGGAGGCCGGGTGGGCGTTGCACAACCTCGCCTCTCTTCCGCACATCTCAGTGGCCGGCGCCGTCGCCACCGCAACTCATGGATCGGGCGACGGCAATGGCAACCTCTCCACGGCGGTCGCCGGCATGCGCATCCTGACCGCCTCCGGTGAGTTCGTGCATTTCGCGCGTGGGGATTTCGATCTGGCGGGCGCCGCCGTCTCGCTCGGCGCCCTCGGCGTGGTGACGGAGCTTACCCTCGATGTTCGGCCGACCTTCGACGTCCGGCAGCGGCTCTTCGGCGGCGTGCCGTGGGGCGCCGTGCTCGACGACTTCGATGCCGTCACCTCGTCCGCCTACAGCGTCTCACTCTTCACGACGTGGGACGAGGACGCCGTTTCCCTGGCTTGGCTGAAAGAGATAGACGGTGCGGACACGGCGATCGGCGACGACTTCTTCGGCGCCTCAGCGCTCACCGAGCCCCGTCACATGATCCCGACGATGGACGCCCGCAACACCACGCAACAGCTGGGCGTCGTCGGTCCGTGGAGCGAGCGGCTCGCGCACTTCCGGTTCGAGTTCACGCCCTCGAACGGCGAAGAGATCCAGTCCGAGTATCTGGTGCCGCGGGCGCACGCAGTGGACGCCATCCGCGCGGTCCGCGAACTCGCTCCCGTAATCGCCCCCGTGCTCCAGATCAGCGAGATCCGCACCGTCGAGGCAGACGAGCTCTGGCTGTCCAGCGCATACGGAGCCGATGTGGTCGGGCTCCACTTCACCTGGCTGCGCGACCAGGAGGGGGTAGAGGCGGTGCTGCCGGCTCTGGAGGCTGCGCTGCTGCCCCTCGGTGCGCGCCCGCATTGGGGCAAGCTGTACCTCGACCGAGACGGGGTCGTCCCGGGCCTCTATCCGAGACTCGGCGACTTCCGCGCCCTCGCCGAGCGACTCGACCCGAAGGGCGTCTTCCGGAATACCTTTCTCACACGACTCCTCGGCGGTCTCTGACCGATCGGAGCGGGCCGCGGGCTGCGGGCCGCGGTTCCGCTCACGGCAGCGCTGTCCGGCAGGCCGAGTCAGTCGTCGAGGCGGGTCACAGAGGCCCCCGGAATCAGGTGCGCGTCGAGGTATTCGATTGTCGGCGCCGGGCGATCGCCAGGCGACTCGATGTGGTCGGCGATCAAGCGAGCGGCGTGCTTGGCGATCTTGCGGGTCGGTTGCACGATGACTGTCAGTTTCGGCACGAGCGCCTGGGCGAGCTCCCGGCTGTCGAACCCGACGACCGAGATGTCTCGGCCGATACGAAGCCCGGAATCGTTCACCGCGGTCACGGCGCCGAGGGTGAGTTCGTAGTTGGCCGTGAAGAGCCCCGTGGGCCGCGGCCATTGCGCGAGGAGTTCCTGAGCGGCACGGTAGCCTGCGTCGATCGTCAGCGGCACGAGACGCTCCAGGGCCGGGTCTACCGGGACTCCGCCGGAGGCCAACGCGCGCTCGAACCCCTCGGTGCGCAGACGCATCGAGGAGATGATCGGTTCACCGCCGATGAATCCGATGCGACGGTGGCCGTGATCGAGGAGGTGCCGGGCGCCGAGGGCTCCCGCCGCCGCATTGTCGAGAAAGACACCGTCGGCGTAGAGGTCGTCGATGTACCAGTCGACCATCACGACCGGAACGCGCGAGGCGGCGGCGCGCAATGCGGGCACATCGTGCGGAGAGGTGACCGCGACGATTCCGTCCACCATGCGGTCCATCAGCAGGTTGACGGGGTCGTCGCTGGCATCGGGGCTGGCTGCCACAATGACGCTGATCCCGCGCGGGCGGAGGGCTTCTTCGACACCGGCGACGATCGTCAGGTGGAAGTCGTTGTCGAGTGCCGGCAGCAGCACCCCGACCGTCCGTGACCGTCGCGAACGCAACATCCGAGCGTGCTGATTGGGTCGGAAGTCGAGCTCGCGGGCCGCCGACTCGATTGCTTCGCGGTTCGCTTCCAGAACGTTTCGCCCGTTGTAATACTTGGATATCGTGGCGAGCGAGAGTCCGGTGGCCCGCTGGATATCCTTGTAGGTCGTCACAGCCCCTCTTCCCTAGTCGTGCCGCTCGCAGTCCTACGGTTACCGTTGTCTGGTAGTCGTGTCTGCTAGTCGCGTCCGCTCAGCATAATCCAGCGCTAGCGCGGCGCGAATCGTTTCGGGCCCCGTGCGTCCGTATACCGAATCCCCGCCGCTCAACCGAATCGGACGGGCGGAACGCCTTCGCCGAGACGGCCGGCCTGCCGGAGCCATTCCACGGACTCCGCCGCGGCCGCAAGCGAAGAGTGCGCGGGGGCGTAGCCCAGCAGCCGGCGCCCCTTCTCGATGCTCATCGAATGGCTGCGGGCCACATGCTGATAGGCGGAGTCACGGTGCTCCTCGGGAAGCGAGGCCGCGAACTCCTCGAACGGCACGAAACGCAGCCTGGCTTCGAGCCCGAACCACCGGGCCGCGGCCTCGGCGAATCCGCGCAGCGTCAGGGCCCGCTCCGAGACGGCGTGGAACGCCTCCCCGTTCGCCTCGTTCGGGTGTTCCAGGCAAAGCCGGATGAGCTGTGCGACGTCTTCCGCGTGCACGTGATGCACGGTCTCGAGCCCGAATCCCGGCAGCAGGAGCTCCCGCCCGCTCGCCAGGGTCCGCCAGACGTCGAGGTCGACGGTGCCCTGCGGGGTGACGATGGGCCAGCCCGGGCCGGAGATGTGACCCGGGTGCACAATCGCCACCGGGAGGCCGTCCTCGTTTCGGGACTCGGCCAGCAGCAGACGCTCGATCGCTTCCTTCCGGGTGCCGTACTCACCCCAGGGCCGCTTGACGGCGTCCTCGGGAGCAGGAACCTCGGTGAGGGTGCCGTGGGTCCAGATCGTGCCGACGTGCACCAGCTGACGCGCCCGTCCGCGGAGGGCTTCGGCAAGCTGCCGGGCGGACTCCGGGGTGAAGCAGATCAGGTCCACCACCGCGTCTGCTCCGAGCTCTGCGACGCGGGAGCCGAAGATGCCAGCGTCATCCTCACCCTCGCGGTCGGCGATCACGCGTTCGACGCTCTCCCAGGCCGGGTCCTCGCGATACGGAGCCGACCTGCCGCGCGTGATCGCGACCACGTCGTGCCCGTCCGCCACGAGACGCGGCACCAGGTAGCCACCGACGTGGCCTGTTGCTCCGATGACGACGATGCGCATGTCTGTTCTCTTTCCCGTAGAGGTTGAATGGCGACGCGGAGATCGCTCCGCTCAATGGAACGCGGCAGCGCCATTGACCGCGACCACCGTTCCCGATGCGAAGCCACCTGCCTCCGACGCGAGGTATACCGTCGTCGCGGCGACGTCGGCGGGTGTGCCGGCTCGTCGAAGTGGTGTGGCGGCTATGGTCGCGCGCTGGTCGGCTTCCGGGGTGAAGCGCTCATGGAACGGCGTCTCGAGGATCAGCCCCGGGGCTACCGCGGAGACGGCGATCCCGCGCGGCCCCAGCTCCTTCGCGAGAGCACGGGTGAGGCCCTCGACACCCGCCTTGGCCGCGGCATACGCGGCGGCTCCCTGGCCGCCGCCGTTGTGGGCCGCCAGCGAGGAGATGTTCACGATGCGGCCGCCCTCGCCCATCAGCGGCAGGGCAGCGCGCACGACGTAGAAGACGCTCGAAAGGTTCAGTTCGATGACGTGCTGCCAATGGGCGTCATCGGCCGCATCCACCGTCCGGCGTGCGACGAGGCCTCCGGCATTGTTGACCAGCACGTCGATGCGGCCTCCGAGAGCCTCCCCGATCCGCGCCACTGTCCTCGTCACCGCTGCGCTGTCGGTGACATCCATCCGCTCGGCGATGACCCGATCGGCCACATGCTCGGGAACGGGCGAGGCATTCGTCGTGATCGCGACGCGGTCGCCCGCGCTCAGGAACGCCTCGGCGATGCCGAGCCCTATGCCGGTCGCACCTCCCGTGATCAGGACGTTTCGTACGGTGGAAGGTGCGGTCATGGAGATCTCCGTCTCGGTCGGAACTGGGGACGCGGGTTCGTTCAACGGGCGGTCGGCCGCATGACGACTTCGCTGACGGTCGCCCGAGCGGGCAGCCGGATGACGGCAAGGCACATATCGGCGACGTCCTCGGGGCGCAGCGCTCCCGCCAGCTCCGCGGGCGAGGGCGGCGTCGGGCGGTGGCGGATGAAGCCGGTATCGATGAGGCCCGGGGAGATCGTCGTGACCCGTACCCCGTCTTCTCCGGCTTCGAGCGCCGTGGCGCGCGCGAGTGCGGCCAGACCCGCTTTGCTGGCCTGGTAGGCGGCCCCCGACATGTCAGGGACAAGAGCAGCGACGGAGGAGATGTGGATGAGGAGCCCGCTCCCGCGAGCGCGGAAGCCGGGAAGCACTGCCCGGGTCAGCAAGAAGGCCGCGGTGAGGTTGCTGTCCAGCACAGAACGCCAGCCGGCCTCGTCCAGCTCGTCGAGGCGACGGGCTTTGAGGTTCACGCCGACCGCGTTCACCACGACGTCGATACCGCCCGCGTCGCGCCGCAGCGCCGCGACAGCGGTGTCGACCTCCGCCGCCGAGGTCGCATCGGCGACCGCGACGTGCGATGCCCCGCCGCCCTCGGCCACCTCCGCTCGCACGGCGTCGAGGCTGTTCCGATCGCGTCCGAGCAGCAGGACGGTCGCGCCTTCCGACGCCGCAGCCAGCGCGACGGCGCGGCCGACTCCACCGGCGGCGCCCGCGATGAGCACTCTGGCTCCGGATGCGGTCATGCGATTCTCCGTTCGGTCGAGGCGCGCACCACGAGCGTCGGCGGGAAGACGAGCGAGGTCCTCGGCTCGCCGGCACCGGCCCCGTCCACGGTGAGCCGGACGACCGCCTCGGCCATCTCTCGCAAGGGCTGCTGGACCGAGGTCAGGGCGGGCGAGATGAGGCGCGCGATCGGGGTGTCGTCGAACCCGACGACGGCGAACTCGGCGATATCGCGGCCCGCATCCCGAATGGTGGCGGATGCGCTCAGAGCGACCATGTCGTTGACGGCGACCAAGGCGGTGGGCTGGTCGTCGAGCGCCAGCAGGGCGTGTACCGCCGTGCGGGCCAGCGGGCCGCTGTCCGCGTCGCCGAGGTCGGACGAACGGGGCACGAGTGCCTCATCGAGCGGGATGCCGTTCTCCGCGAGCGCCCGGCCGTAGCCGGCGAAGCGGCGCTGCCGGCTGATGGTGCGCATCGCCCCGGATACGAAGGCGATGCGCCGATGACCTTGCTCGATGAGGTGCTGCGTGGCCATCCACGCGCCGGCTTCGTTGTCGATGCTGACGTTCAGCAGTTCCGGGGGTCGGTCTCCTGGTGCTCGCGGTCGAACGCGATGATCTGAACGCCGGCGTCCATGGCGGGCCGCAGGTGCTCGAGCGACGGGAGCGAGGTGGAGAGCACGATGTGCTCGATGCCGTCGGCCCAGAGCTGCTCCACGTAGGCGCGCTCGCGCTCCGGATCGCGCTCGGTGTTGCAGAGGTAGATCTGCCGTCCGTGCGCATGGAACGCCGCCTCGAGGTGGGCCGCCCACGATCCCCAGAACGGGTTGGCCACGGAGGGGACGATGAGCCCCAGCGTCGGGTTCGGGGCACCGCGCAATTGCCGGGCCACCCGGCTCGGCCGGTAGGAGAGGGACTCCATGGCCTCGAGTACGCGGCGGCGCGTCTCCGGCTGCATGAGGTGCTCGCGGGCGTTGAGCAGGTTCGAGACAGTGGAGGGCGAGACTCCGGCGGCCTGAGCAACATCCCTGATGGTCGCGATCGCTCTCACCTCCCCTGGTTGACCTCTAACGGCTGACTGTATCGTTGCACTGATTACTGTATCGTTGCACAAACTTTCCCGACGTGATTGAGCTGAGGAGTCCGCCATGCCGCACCCAGATCCCACGACGACGTGGAGTGTCTTCACCAAACCGTGGCGAGAGCCACCCATCCCTGCTCTCGGCGAGCTGGTGGCGGACATGGGCTTCGATGCCGTCGAACTCCCGGTGCGGCCGGGCTACCAGGTGACGCCGGAGGACGTGGCGACCGCCCTGCCGGCCGCCGTGCGTGAACTCGCACGAGCCGGGATAGCGGTCGCCAGCATCGCCTCGGGCACGGACGAAGCGACGTTCGCGGCCTGCGCGGAAGCCGGCGTGCCGTTCATCCGGATCATGGTGCCCATCGGGTCCGACGGTTACACCGCAACCGGCGCGGCGATCCGCCGGACTCTCGCCGGCCTCTCCGACCGGGCCGAACGCCACGGAGTCCGCGTCGCGATCCAGCCGCACTACGACGACTACATCGCCGACTCCTCGGAGCTCGCAGCGCTCCTCCACGACGTCGATCACCGATTCGTCGCCGCGATCTGGGACGCGGCGCACGACGCCCTCGCGCGCAAGCGGCCCGAGCACGGCCTCGAACTCCTCTGGCCCTGGCTCGGCATCGTCAACCTCAAGAGCGCGTATTACGAGCGAGTCGACGACCCGGCATCGCCGGAGGCGGACCCCTCTGGGAACCGGTCTTCACCGACGCCCGCAGCGGCATGGCGGAATGGAGCCGCGCGATCCGCTACCTCGTCGCGCGTGAGTTCGCCGGCCCGATCTGCCTCACGGCGGAATACACCGACGAGAGCGACCTCGTCGCCAAGGTGACGCGGGATCTCGAATACGCACGAAGCCTTCGAGCCGCTGCTCAGGGCGTCGCCGGAGTGGTCCGATGAGTGCTGCGGAGCGCGGGCCGGTGCGCGTCGCCGTGATCGGCGCGGGGCAGATGGCCAACCTGGTCCACTATCCGTCGTTGACGTCATTGCCCGACGTGCAGATCGTCGGCATCTGCGATCTCTCGCCGGAGCGCCTCCGGCAGACCGGCGAGCGGTGGGGCGTCGCCGCACTGTTCAGCGACTGGTCGGAGATGATCGACGAAACGCATCCTGAGGCCGTGTACGTCATCGGGCCACCCGAGCTCATGTTCGGTATCTGGTGCGCGTGCCTCGTTCGCGGGCTCGACCTCTTCGTCGAGAAGCCGCTCGGCCTGACCGTCCATCAGGCCCGCACGCTCGCTCGCCTCGCCGACGAGAACGGCTGCGTCACGCAGGTCGGTTTCCAGCGGCGCTCGTCTCCGCTGCTGGAGCGCATGGTCCGCCGGGTTCGCGAGCGCAGCCAGGTGGTCCATGCGGTGTGCCGGTTCTACAAGAATGATCCGACCCCGATGGTGTCGGCGCGCGACCGGATGATGGACGACGGCGTTCATGTGATCGATACCCTCCGGCACCTCTGCGGTGGCGAGGTGATCGCGGTGTCGGATGTGACGCGACGGGTGAGGGTCGACGACATCAACGTGATCGCGGCGACGCTCGAGTTCGACACCGGCGCAGTCGGTGTGATGATCGCGAACTGGACGAGCGGCCGGAGGACCTTCGGTGTGGAAGTCCACGGCGAAGGGATCATGGCGGAGGGCGACCTGGAGGTCGGTGGAACCGTCTGGGATGCCGATGGGCAGGAGGGCCTGGATGCCGCTGAGGTGGCGGGTTCGCCGGACCTCCACGTACGCGGAGGCTTCCGCGCCAAGAGCGCCGAATTCATCGAAGCGGTGCGTACCCGTCGTCTGCCATCGTCGCATTTCGGCGATGCGCTGAAAACGATGACGGTCGCCGAGACCATCCTCGCGCACGATCTGCTGAGAGAGACGAATCGCACGAAACGTTTAGTGCTGGACGAAAACTATTGACTTCGCAGTGCCTGCACTCCTACCATCACTGGAGTCGTAACGTTTCGCTCTAACTCAAGGAGGAGTTCATGAAGTCACGGTGGAATAACACGAGGGGGCCCGGACGCGTCGGCATCTCCGTCGTGGTCGCCGGAGTGCTCGCCCTCGGCCTCGCCGCATGTTCGGGAGGCGGAGGCGGAACGTCGGGCCTCGACGGCAACACCCTCAAGATGTACACGTGGATCGGCGGAAAGGCCGACAAGCAGCAGTGGAGCGACTACATCGCGGGAGGCAAGCACGCCGACCCGAAGATGGCGGTGAGCTTCTCCGGGCCGCCCATCGGCGACTATTACACCAAGCTGCCGACCGTGATGAAGAGCAGCAGCGCGCCGTGCCTGGTCACTTTCCAGAACGGACGCGTGGGCCAGTACGTGCAGGGGCTGGAGCCGCTGGACGACCTGGCGAAGAAGAACAAGCTCGACCTGTCGGCGTACAGCTCGGCGATGCTCGAGCAGCTCAGCGTGAACGGCAAGCTGTACTCCATCCCGTTCAACGCCGGGCCCACCGTGGTTCTCTATAACAAGAAGATGTTCAAGGACGCCGGCGTGGCAGAACCCAGCAACAGCTGGACGACCGACGACTTCATCGCGGCAGCGAAGGCGACCACGAGGAACGGCGTCTACGGCTTCGCGATCCCGCAGGGCTCGAACCCCATCAGCACGCTCATGGCGGCCGATGGCCACCCCTGGGCGGACAAGAACGGGCCGAAGCTGGACGACCCGAACTTCCGTGAGGCGCTGCAGCTGCTCGTCGACCTGTCGAACAAGTACAAGGTCGCGAAGCCGCTGGAGGCAGCCGCCGGCGGCACGTTCCCGGACATCGACGCGTTCAACACCGGGCAGTCGGCCATGGAGATGCAGGGACTGTGGGATCTGCAGCACGCGCAGCAGAGCCTCGGCAAGGACAACGTCGGCATCGCCGTGATCCCGAGCAAGAGCGGCACCTCGAAGGGGTTCATCGGCGGATCGGGCTTCGGCATCACGAAGACCTGTGGCGACAAGCAGAAGGCGTTCAAAGCCATCGAGGCGATGACGAGTAAGAGCGGGTTGGAGTTCGTGACGAAGTCGCAGGCTTCCGTGCCGGCGCGGCTCGACGCGCTGGATGCCTGGTCCAAGAACGTCGGATCGCCCGAGTTCACCGCGGTCATCAAGCAGATGACCGGTGACGCGACGCCGTCGCCTGTTCCTTCGAACCAGGCTCAGATCGACACCCTTCTGACGCAGTACGAGGTGAACGCCTTCTCGGGCAAGAACACGGTCGCCGAGGTGCTGCAGCAGGTGAAGGCCGGCCTCGGGCAATGACGTTCGTGCGTCTGGACCGTGCGGAGGAAGAGGTCTCCGAGGGGTCCGTCGCCCAACCGGAGCGCCCGAGGGGCCGGCTTCGCCGCCGGCTCCTCGGGGGCCCCCGCTGGGTGGGGTGGGCCTTCGTGCTGCCCGGGCTCGTCGGCCTGGCAGTATTCATCGTCATCCCGCAGCTCGCCTCGCTGATCTTGGGATTCACCGACTCGACCCTGCTGGGAGGCATCCAGTTCACCGGCACCGAGAACTACGCCCGGCTGCTGCGCGACCCCCAGTTCCTCAACAGCGTCATGGTGACGGCGATCTTCGTGCTCGTCTATGTCCCGGCGAATATCGCGATCTCGATGGCGATGGCGCTGTGGCTGAAGACGCGCATCGCGGGCCGCAACTGGCTCCGAGTGATCTTCCTGATCCCGGCGCTGTCACCGATGGTGGCGAACGCCGCGGTCTTCCGTCTGCTGTTCCAGAAGGACGGCGCCGTCAACCAGGCGCTGGCAGGGATCGGGCTGGGCCCCATCCCGTGGCTCAGCGACGGGAACTGGGCGTTGGCCGTGGTGATCGGCGTCTCGCTCTGGCAGTCGTTCGGGTACAACATGATCGTGCTCGGTGCCGGCATCGACTCGATCAGCCCCGATGTCATCGCTGCGTCGCGGATCGATGGGGCGGGCCGGTTCCGCCGCTTCTTCTCGATCACGCTGCCCCTGGTCAGCCCTGCGCTGTTCTTCACCACGGTGCTGACCGTGATCGGCGCCTGGCAGACCTTCGCTCAGGCCTACGTGATCACGGGCGGCGGCCCGGGCAACAGCACGATGACGATCATGCTGTACCTCTATCAGACCGCATTCACGAACAACCAGCTCGGCTATGCGTCGGCCATCGCCACCGTGCTGTTCGTGATCATCGCAATCTTCACGCTGTTCCAACTCTGGGGGCAGAGGAAGTGGGTCCACTATGACTGAGCACCAGCTACCGGCCTCGGGTCCGCGCTGGCGTCGCCGGGGACGGACCGTCGGGGTCGCCGCCAACACCACCGCGGCGTGGCTCTTCGCGCTCGTGTTCTCCTTCCCGCTGATCTGGACCCTCTTCACCGCGCTGAAGCCGGCGAACGAGGTGTTCGCAGCGCAGATCACCTTCATCGGTTCGAAGGTCCTCTGGTCGAACTTCGTGGACGCGTGGACCGAAGTCGACTTCGGGCGCCTCCTCCTGAACAGCTTGGTGGTAGCCGCCATCTCGACCGTGCTGACCCTGATCGTCGCGACTCTGACGGCCTTCGCGTTCGCGCGGCTGCGGTTCCCGGGGCGGAGCGCCGTCTTCCTGCTGTTCGTCATTACGCTGACCCTGCCGAGCGAGGTCGCCGTCGTGCCGCTGTTCCTCGGGTTCGACCAGGCGGGGCTGGCCGACACCTGGGTGGCCCTGATCCTGCCCGGCTTGTTCGGAGCCTTCGGAGCGTTCCTGCTCCGGCAGTTCATGCTCCAGATCCCGGCGGAGCTGGAGGAGGCGGCCCGGCTCGACGGTGCGTCCACCTGGCGCATCCTGATCAGCGTCATCGTTCCGCTCGTGCGGCCCGCCCTGTCGGTGCTGGCGATCTTCGCCTTCCTCGGCAGCTGGAACAGCTTCCTCTGGCCCCTGATCATCCTCAACAGCTCGGAGAAGTGGACCATCCCCATCGGCATCGCGGGATTCACGACCCAGACCGGCACGCAGTGGCAGCTGCTGATGGCGGCGTGCGTGATGACGATCGCCCCTGTGGTGGTCGTCGTCGCCTTCGCCCAGAGACAACTGGTGGCCGCGATCGGCGCGGGCGCCTTCGGCGGCCGTTGAGCCGCCACGGACGGAGACACGTGAACCTCGAACCCCTCGACCCCTCGACCCTGCCGGCGCCTGTCGACGTGTCGGACAACCGTCCGGCGCTCGCGATGGTCGACGCCGTCATCGAAGCCGGGCCGTACGACGCCACCTGGGACTCGCTGTCCCGCTATCGCGCGCCGCAGTGGTACCGCGACGCCAAGTTCGGCATCTTCCTGCATTGGGGTGCCTTCTCGGTGCCGGCGTTCGGGAACGAGTGGTACCCGCGCACCATGTATCGTCGCGGCACGCCCGCGTTCGAGCATCATGTCGAGACGTACGGTCCGCACGACCGTTTCGGCTACAAGGATTTCCTCCCGCACTTCCGGATGGAGCGGTACGACCCGCAGGAGTGGGTAGCGCTGTTCAAGCGGGCGGGCGCGCAGTTCGTCGTGCCGGTCGCCGAGCATCACGACGGGTACGCGATGTACGACACGGCGCGTTCGCGTTGGAAGGTGACGGAGGTGGGCCCGCAGCGCGACGTGATGGGAGACCTGCTGGCGGCTGTCGACCAGGCCTGGCTGATCTCCGGCGCGTCCACCCACCGGGCGGAGCACTGGTTCTTCATGAACGGGGAGCGGAGTTCGACTCCGACGTCCGCGATCCGGCGTACGCCGACCTGTACGGCCCGGCGCTCCGCAAGGAGATGAATCCCACTGAGCGCTTCCTGGAGGACTGGCTGCTCCGGACTGTCGAGATCATCGACTCCTACCGGCCGCAGATCCTCTACTTCGACACCGGAATCGAGGAGCCCTCGTTCGAGCCCTACATCCGCCGACTCGCCGCGTACTACTACAACCGGGCGGCGGAGTGGGGGCGCGAGGTCGTCATCAACTACAAGTGGGAGTCGTTCGCGCCGGGTTCGGCGGTGCTCGACATCGAGCGCGGCACCATGGGCGGTATCCGGCCCGACGTCTGGCAGAACGATACGTCGGTGTCGCGGACATCGTGGAGCTGGGTGGAGGGGCACGACTACAAGGACGCCTCCGAGCTCATCCAGGAGCTCGTCGACGTGGTCGCGAAGAACGGGAACCTGCTGCTCAACATCGGCCCCCGCCCGGACGGGACGATCCCCGAAGAGGAAGCCGCGCTGCTGGAGGCCGTGGGCGACTGGCTGGCCGCGCACGGCGAGGCGATCTACGGCTCCAGTCCCTGGGTCGTGTTCGGTGAGGGACCGACGGCTCCCGCAGCCGGCTCGTTCACCGACGCCGCCGCTCCGGTGTACTCGGCGGAGGACCTCCGTTTCACCAGGATGACGGAGGTCGGCCACGACTACGTCTACGCGATAGGGATGGTGCGGCCGGAGGACGGCCGGATGCGCATCCGGAGCTTCGGGTCGGGCAGCCGGTTCCTCGACCGCCCCATCGTCGACGTCCGCGTCCTCGGCTCGAGCGAACGGCCCGAGTGGAGCCTCACCGGCGACCACCTGGAGGTAGCGCTGCCCGCCTCCGAGACCACCGGAGACGGCGGCGCCGTGGTGCGGATCGAGCTGGCGCCGGAGGCCGCGGAGACGCGCATCGACTTCTTCCACGGCCTGAACATCTGACGGCGATGAACGGAGAACCACACATGACAGCGATCGACAGGGTGCCGACCCGCACCGACAGCGACACATGAATCTCGAACCGCTCGACCCCTCGACGCTGCCGGCGCCTGTCGACGTGTCGGACAACCGTCCGGCGCTCGCGATGGTCGACGCCGTCATCGCCGCGGGGCCGTACGATGCCACCTGGGAGTCGCTTTCCCGCTACCGGCCTCCGCAGTGGTACCGGGACGCGAAGTTCGGGATTTCGCTGCACTGGGGGGCGTTCTCGGTGCCGGCGTTCGGGAACGAGTGGTACCCGCGCACCATGTACCGGCGCGGGACGCCCACTTTCGAGCACCACCTCGAGACGTACGGTCCGCACGATCGATTCGGCTACAAGGATTTCCTCCCGCACTTCCGCATGGAGCGGTACGACCCGGAGCAGTGGGTTGCGCTCTTCAAGCGTGCAGGTGCTCAGTTCGTCGTGCCGGTCGCCGAGCACCACGACGGGTACGCGATGTACGACACCGCGCGTTCGCGCTGGAAGGTCACCCAAGTGGGTCCCGAGCGTGACGTGATGGGAGACCTCCTGGCAGCGGTCGACCGAGCGTGGCTGATCACCGGCGCGTCCACCCACCGGGCCGAGCACTGGTTCTACATGAACGGCGGCCAAGAGTTCGACTCCGATGTGCGCGATCCGGCGTACGCCGACCTGTACGGGCCGGCGCTGCGAAAGGAGATGAATCCCACTGAGCGGTTCCTGGAGGACTGGCTGCTCCGGACTGTCGAGATCATCGACTCCTACCGGCCCCAGATCCTTTCCTTCGACACCGGGATCGAAGAGCCGTCGTTCGAGCCCTACATCCGCCGGGTCGCCGCGTACTACTACAACCGCGCGGCGGAGTGGGGGCGCGACGTCGTCATCAACTACAAGTGGGACTCCTTCGCGCCCGGCTCGGCGATGCTGGACATCGAGCGAGGCACAATGTCCGGTATCCGGCCTGATGCCTGGCGGAACGGTACGTCGGTGTCGCGGACCTCGTGGGGCTGGGTGGAAGATCACGATCACAAGAGCCCCTCGGAGCTGATCCAGGAGCTCATCGATGTCGTGTCGAAGAACGGGAACCTGCTGCTCAACGTCGGCCCCCGTCCCGACGGGACGATCCCCGAGTCGGAGGTCGTCCTGCTGGAGGCGATCGGCGACTGGCTGGCCGTGCACGGGGAGGCGATCTACGGCTCGAGTCCGTGGGTCGTGTTCGGCGAGGGGCCGACGGCTCCCGCAGCCGGCTCGTTCACCGACGAAGCGGCACCCGTCTACACCCCGGAGGACATCCGCTTCACGAGAATGACCGAGGTCGGCCACGACTACGTGTACGCGATCGGGCTGGTCCGGCCCGAGGACGGGCGCATGCGCATCCGGAGTTTCGGGTCGGACAGCCGGTTCCTCGACCGCGCGATCGTCGGCGTGCGGGTCCTGGGCTCGCCGGAGCAGCCCGAGTGGACCCGCACGGGAGAGCACCTGGAGGTTGCGCTGCCCGCCTCCGAGACCACCGGAGACGGCGGCGCCGTGGTGCGGATCGAGCTGGCGCCGGAGGCCGCGGAGACGCGCATCGACTTCTTCCACGGCCTGAACATCTGACATCGAAAACGGAGAACACACATGACCAAGATCGACACCGTGCCCACCCGCCGTCTCGCGAGCGGGGCCGTGATGCCCGCGATCGGTGTCGGGACATTCGGATCCGACCACTACGGGCCGGACGAGGTGGCCGCTGCCGTGGCCGGTGCTATCCGGGCCGGGTACCGTCTGATCGACTGCGCCTCCGTGTACGGCAACGAGGCACAGGTCGGCGTGGTCCTCGAGGACGCGATCGCCGGGGGCGTGCCCCGGGACGAGCTGTTCGTCATGTCGAAGGTGTGGAACGACGCGCACGAGCCGGAGGCAGCGGTCGCCTCCGTGCGCCGGTCGCTGCGCGATCTGCGTCTGGACGTTCTTGACGCGGTGTTCGTGCACTGGCCGTTCCCGAACCACCACGCACCGTTCGCCGATGCGGCCGACCGCGACCCGGACGCGCGCCCGTACATTCACGAGGAGTACATGGCGCTGTGGCACGCGCTCGAGGGCCTCGTCGACGAGGGGGTCGTGCGGCACCTCGGCACCTCGAACGTCACCATCCCGAAGCTGACGGCGATCCTCGCCGATGCGCGGATCGCACCGGCGCTGAACGAGATGGAACTGCACCCGTGCTTCCAGCAGCCCGAGCTCTTCCGGTTCTGCCTCGATCACGGGATCCAGCCGGTTGGGTACTCACCTCTGGGCTCGCCGTCTCGGCCTGAGCGCGACCGCGTCGTCTCGGACGTCTCGGACATGGAGCACCCCGTCGTGGTCTCGATCGCCCGCGCGCACGGGGCGCATCCGGCGTCGATCTGCCTGAAGTGGGCCGTTCAGCGCGGACAGATCCCGATCCCGTTCTCGGTGAAGGAGTCGCAGTTGGTCGCCAACCTGCGGGCGGTGGTCGAGGATCCGCTGACTCCCGCCGAACTCGAGGAACTGCGCTCGGCGGAACAGAACAGCCGCCTCATCAAGGGTCAGGTGTTCCTGTGGCCGGGGGCCGGCAGCTGGCTCGATCTGTGGGATGTCGACGGCACGATCCCCGGCTGGGACGGCTACGCCGCCGATAGCGAAGGCCACGCAGCAGTGGAGGTGCACGCATGATCACCGGGCCGCTCATCCATCCTCCGCTCCTGGAGGCGCTCGCCTCGTCGGGGCACGGCTCCGGCGTGCTGATCGCCGACGGGAATTACCCCTATCTGACCGCCATCGGACCGGGGGTGCGCCTGATCCATCTCAATCTGCGTCCCGGCCTGCTCGATGTCGCCTCGGTGCTCGATGCCGTGCTCACGGTCGTCAACGTCGAATCGGCGACCGTCATGCAGACCCCGGACGGGGTGTCCGCCCCGGCGCAGGACGACTACGCGCGCAGGTTGGGCAGCGACGTGTCCCTGGAGAAAGTCGACCGTTTCGCGTTCTACGACCGGGTGCGCTCACCGGACGTCGGCGTCGTCATCGCCACGGGGGACGAACGCCTGTACGGCAACCTGCTGCTCACGATCGGTCTGCGGTGACAGCATGACCGGATACGAGGAGACGATGACATCGACGCCTGAGTGGAACGACCCTGCCGTGTACGAGTGGGGGAGTGAACCGGCTCATGCGACTCTCGTCACGTACGACACGCTGACGCAAGCCGTGCGGGCCGATCGGTCGGCGTCCCCCTTCCGGGTCAGCCTCGACGGAGATTGGAAGTTCCGGTGGTCACCGAACCCGGAATCGCGACTGCCTGATTTCGCTGAAGAGGACGCCGACGATTCGGGCTGGGACATGATCCCGGTTCCCTCGAGTTGGCAGCTGCACGGGTACGACTTTCCGATCGGGGCCAACACGGTCCTGCCGTGGACGGGCGCCAACGGCGAGAACGAACAACCTGCTCCCACCGGCGACTACCCGCACGCCCCCACCCGGTACAACCCGGTCGGGCAGTACCGGACGACGTTCGAGCTTCCCGAAGGTTGGGCCGGCCGGCGAACGTTCATCCAGTTCGAGGGCGTGGAATCCGCGTATTACGTTTGGATCAACGGCCAACGCATCGGATATCGCGAAGACAGCTACACCCGTGGCGAATTCGACCTGACCCCGTACGTGCGCAGCGGGCGCAATGTGCTGGCCGTCGAGGTGTACCGCTGGTCCACCGGGTCCTACCTGGAGAACCAGGACAACGTGCGGCTCTCCGGCATCTTTCGGAGTGTGCTTCTGGTCTCGCGCCCGCAGGTCCTCATCCGGGATTTCACCGTCAGGACTCCGCTCGCCGAGGACTTCTCCGAGGCGGCTCTCGAGCTGAGTGTCGAGGTGCGCGACTACGTCGGCGCGCGAACCGACGAGGAGTTCCAGGTCCGAGCCGCGCTCTTCGACGGAACGGATCCGGGGGCCGTCGAACTCTGGTCACGGTCCGCGCCGGTGGACCCGGGGGCGTCTGGCCGGGACATGTCCGCGGCACTGACGGAACCGATGGTGTCGCCCCGGCTCTGGTCCGCAGAGCACCCGGAGTTGCACACGTTGGTCGTCGAACTCTGCGACTCGAATGGGTCGGTCGTGGATCGCGTATCCACCCGTGTGGGCTTCCGACGGGTCGAGATCGTCGACGGCGTGTACCGGATCAATGGGCGGCCGATCTCGCTTCGAGGGGTCAACCGGCACGAGTGGAATCCGCGAACCGGTCGCACGCTCAGTTCGGCCGACATGATCGCCGACATCCGCCTGATGAAGCAGAGCAACATCAACGCCGTCCGCACATCCCACTATCCGAACGACCCGCGGTGGTACGAACTCGCCGACGAGTACGGACTGTACGTGTTCGACGAGGCGAACAATGAGACCCACATCAACCGGGTCGATGCGGACGGTCGACCGAACATCCCCGGCGATCGCCCGGAACTCCGCGCGCCGCTGCTGTGGCGGATGCGGAACCTGGTGGACCGGGACAAGAACCACGCGTGCGTGATCGCCTGGTCGATCGGCAACGAGTCGGGAATCGGCTCGAACCTGAGGGCCATGTACGACTGGGCCAAGGGGTACGACCCCACCCGGCCGGTGAGCTATCAGGATTCGACCGGGTCCGGGTCGCCGATCGTTCCGTCGGACATCTCCGACTTCGACGGCGACTTCTACCCGCCGGTGCCCGAGCTCATCGACAGAGCGGCCCGCGACCCGCGGCCTTACCTGCTCGTCGAGTACGCCTTCAGTCAGGGGAACACGTCCGGCTACCTGGATGAGACGTGGGCGGCCATCCGTGAGAATCCGGGCCGGGTGGTGGGTGGCTTCCTGTGGGACTGGGCCGACAAGGGGCTGTGGTGGCAGATCCCGGGAGGGGCGGGGGAGGAATTCCTCGCCTACGGGGGCGATTGGGGCGACGATCCCAATGACGAGGGCGCACACATGAGTGGCCTGCTGCTTTCCGGCCGGACACCGACACCGAAGCTGGAGGAAGCCAAGCTGGCTTACCAGCCGGTGAGCATCACGCTTGTGGACCCCGACACCTGGACCGTTCGGATCGCGAACGAGTATCTGTTCATGAGCTTGGACGGGCACACACTGCACTGGGCGGTCACGGAGGACGGAAACACGGTCACGAGCGGAACGATCGCCGGCCGCCAGCTCTCGATAGGGTCCTTGAGCAGCGCGGACATCACGCTGCCGTCCTCGCTGCCGGAGCGACTGCGGGCCGGTTCCGAATACCGGCTGGACCTCTCGGTCGTCCTCGAAACCCCTACTGCTTGGGCCGAGGCAGGCCACGTCGTAGCCAGGGCGCAACTGGCCCTTCCCGTCGTCGCTCCCGCCCCGGCGCTCATCCCGGCGGCGGAGCTGGCCTCGCCCCAGGTCCGTGAGACCTCGGAGCTGATCGAGGTCGCCGGCGACGACTACGCGGTCAGGATCGACCGCACCACCGGCCGGCTGACGTCGTTGCGCTACGACGGCCGCGAACTCCTCGCGAGCGACCTGATGCCGAACTACTGGCGGGCCCCGAACGATCCGGAGCTGTCGATTCCGGAATTCCGGACGACCCTGCCGGAGCCTTCGGTGCCGTGGCGCGGCGTCGGCGAGGACTGGGCGATCAGCGAGATCGAATGGTCGTCCGTCCCGGGCGCCGTCCGGGTGACAGTGCGGGGAAGTGTCACCACCACGGCGCCGTTCCGTCCCGGCAACCGCATCACGACATCCCCTCAGTCGATCGTCTACACGATCTACGGCAACGGGCAGGTGGATGTGCTGTCGACATTCGAGCCGGTACCCGACACCCCCAACCCGCAGGTCGTCGGGACGACGTTCGGGCTCCGGCCCGAGTTCGCAACCATCGAATGGTATGGCCGTGGCCCCGGGGAGTCGACCGCTGACCGGCGGGCTTCGGCATTCTTCGGTCGCTATTCGGGATCGGTCGCGGAGCAGGTCACCCGGTACAGCCGGCCGCAGGACAGCGGCAACAAGGCCGACACCCGCTGGGCTGCTGTGACCGACGATGCCGGCAGGGGAGTGCTGCTGGTGGCTCGAGGAAGCATGTACCTCAATGCCCAACCCAACAGCCCGGATGAATTGGCCGGACACCGTCACTGGCACGAGGTACCGGAGTCTTGGCGGACCGTCGTTCGCGTGGATGCCGCCCAGGAGGGTCTCCTCGGCGGCAACTGGGACCTGCTGACGCGGCCGGACAAGTACAGCAACACGCCGGCGAAAGGACCCTACAGCGTCCTGTACCGCATGCTTCCCCTCCGCGAAGGGCAGGACCCGGCAACTGTGGCGACGCAGTACGTGGAGATCGACCGCGATCCGGGTGACTGACGCAAGCCTCCTCGCACCACCTCACACACCACCATCTGGAGATCATCCCCATGGCACCCGTCTCACTCCCCGTCATCACCTTCGATGACCGCGTCACAGAATCGGCCGTTCTCCCGCACGTCTGGAGCCTCTGCGCCGGGGCGGGCCGAGCCAACGAAGCGCTCCGAGCCGACTGGCAGGAGCAGTTCCGTGAGGCCGTGGACCGCCTCGGGTTCCGCTACCTCCGCTTCCACGGCGTGTTCCACGACGACATGTTCGTGTACCGCGGTTCCTACGGCGGAGGCTTCGGGCCCGATGCGCCTCTGGAGGCCCCGGTGCACACCTTCTCCTATGTGGACAAGGTGTTCGACTTCCTGATCGATCTGGGGGTCCGGCCGTTCGTGGAGCTCGGGTTCATGCCGCGGGAGCTTGCCACCCAGACCGAGACGGTGTTCTGGTGGGGTGCGCACTGCAGCCCGCCGAAGGACATGGATCGTTGGGTGGAGCTGGTGCGGCGTTCGGTGGAGCACTGGGTCGAGCGTTACGGTCTTGCCGAGGTGCGGGAGTGGCGGTTCGAAGTCTGGAACGAGCCCAACCTCGTTCCGCATTTCTGGACCGGCACGAAGACCGAGTACTTCGAGCTGTACGCCCGAACGGTACAGGCCATCAAGGCCATCGATCCCGAACTCAAGGTCGGCGGCCCGTCGACCAGCGTCTTCGTGCCGGACGAGCGGTACGCGGGTGAGACCGAGGATCGTTCGGCTGAGCACTCCACCGCCGCGGCGTGCGACCCGGACGCATTGGACTGGCGACCGGTGTGGATCGAGGACTTCCTCGTCTGGTGCGCCGAGCGGGAGCTCCCGATCGATTTCATCTCGACGCACCTGTACCCCACCGACTTCGCCTTCGGAGCCAACGGCGAGGCCGTCAATCTCAGCCGCTATGCGGATGCGACGTCGGACGACTTGACGGTGCTGCGGAAACTGATCGGCGAGAGCGCCTATCCGGATGCGGAGGTGCACATCACCGAGTGGTCGAGCTCACCGTCGAGCCGCGACCACATCCACGACACGGTGTTCGCCGCCACCTACATCACGCGGGCGTATCTCCGCTGCGCCGAGCTGGCCGACTCCATCTCGTACTGGACCTTCACCGACATCTTCGAGGAGGGCGGCGCCGGAATCGGCCCGTTCCACGGCGGATTCGGCCTGGTGAACGAGCAGGGCATCCACAAGCCGACCTTCCATGCCTTCGCCATGCTCAACCGGTTGGGCGATCGGCTGATCGCCTCCACCGAACGCGGCGTCGTCTCGCAGCACAGCGGGACGGGGAAGCTGGCCGCCCTCTTCTACAACTATCCCGACGACATGAACGGCCGCTCGGTCGGCTCGCGCAACTCCTACGAGGCGACGCGCGATCTGATCGGGTTGGGCGCCGAACAGCGCGTACGGCACACCATCGGCGGCCTGAAGCCGGGCGCCGTTTTCGCGGTCGAGATCCTCGGACCCGGGCACGGCGACGCCGCCGAAGCGTGGAGCGCCCTGGGTCAGCCGCTGAACCTCTCCCGTGCCCAGGCCGTCTACCTGCGCGAGCAGGGTGACGCCCTTCTGCGCCAGAGCCTGATCGCCTCGGAGGGCGGAACCCTCGAGATCGACCTCGCCCTCGCCCCGTGGGCTGTGGCGTCGGTCTTCGAACTGTAGGCGCCGCGATGACCACGATCACCGGCGCCCGCGTCTTCGACGTGCGCTTTCCCACGTCGCTCAGCCTCGATGGCTCGGACGCGATGAACAAGGACGGCGACTACTCCGCCGCCTACGTCGTGCTCGACACGGACGACCCCGGGCTCAGCGGGTTCGGGTTCACTTTCACGATCGGCCGCGGAAACGACCTGTGCGTCGAAGCCGCGCACCAGCGGGCGCTTCCGCTGATCGGCCGCTCGGTGGAGGAGGTCGTCGGCGACCTCGGTGCAACGTACCGCCTCCTCGCATCCGACACCCAGTTGCGCTGGCTCGGTCCGGAGAAGGGCGTAGTGCACCTGGCGATGGCCGCTGTCATGAACGCCGTCTGGGACCTCGCCGCCCGCCGCGCGGGCAAGCCGCTCTGGCGCCTCCTGGCGGAGATGTCACCCGAGGAGCTCGTCGGCGCCGCCGACCTCCGGTACCTGTCCGACGCGCTGACTCGTGACGAGGCGATCGACATCCTCACCGAAATGGCGCCCACCCGCGCTGAGCGCATCTCCGAGCTCGAAGCGCGCGGCGGCTATCCCTGCTACACCACGAGCGCCGGCTGGCTCGGCTACAGCGACGACAAGCTCCGTCGTCTGCTCGGGGAGGCGGTCGATTCGGGTTACCGGCATGTGAAGCTCAAGGTCGGCGCGAACCTGGAGGACGACATCCGTCGCCTTCGGATCGCCCGCGAGGTCATCGGCTGGGACGCCACGCTCATGATCGACGCCAACCAGGTATGGGATGTGCCGGAGGCCATCGAATGGGTGCGGCGGCTCGCCGAGTTCGCGCCACTGTGGATCGAGGAACCGACGAGCCCGGACGATGTCCTCGGCCACGCCGCCGTGCGCCAGGCCGTCGCGCCCATCGGGGTCGCCACGGGTGAGCACGGCATGAACCGGGTGCTGTTCAAGCAGATGTTCCAGGCCCAAGCCATTGATTTCTGCCAGCTCGACGCCGCCCGGCTTGCAAGTGTCAATGAGATCCTCGCCGTGTACCTGATGGCGAAGAAGTTCGACGTTCCGGTCTGCCCGCACGCCGGCGGAGTCGGACTGTGCGAACTGGTCCAGCACCTCTCCATCTTCGACTACGTCGCGGTCTCCGGGACCCTGGAGAACCGGGTGACCGAGTTCGTCGATCACCTGCACGAGCACTTCACCGACCCGTGCATCGTCGTCGACGGCAACTACTCGCTCCCGTCCAAGCCCGGATACAGCGCCGAAATGTTCGATGAATCCGTCACGCGGTACCGCTACCCCGACGGTGACTACTGGCGCCGGGCCGCGCTTCCCCCGGGTACAGAGGCGTGGTGAGAGGACGGGCCCGCCCGCTCACTGCAGGCAGAACTCGTTACCCTCGGGGTCCCGCATCATGATCACGAACTCCTCGTATGGGCCCCAGTAGCCGAGCAGCGTCTTCTCCTCGGTGGCGCCCAGTCCGATCAGGCGGTCGCGCTCGGCCTCCAGCTCGGCGCGGGTGGCGCGGCGGTCGTCGAACGGCGTGATGTCCAGGTGGACTCGGTTGCGCTGGCGGCGCTCGTGACGGTAGCGGCTGAAGTAGAGGCGCTGGTGGCTGGGGTCGCCGTCCCAGGCCTCGGCGCGGTCCGCGATCTCGTCGTCGCTCATCCCGGAGGCGCGGAGGGCGGCGACGTCCTCCTCGTCCCAACCGGTGGGCTCGGGGTAGCCCATCACCGCGCTCCAGAACCGGGCGAGGGCAGTGGGGTCGTCGGCGAAGAAGGTGACGTTGGCGATCCGTGCGGTCATACGGGGAGCCTAGGGAGGCGGCGGGTTCGAATCCAGGCCGTGCTCAGAGTGAAGGTGCCGCCGTCGTCCCGCGCACGATGAGTTGAGAGCCGAGGGTCGCCGCTTCCGTGAGCGCTGCTCCGGCCATGACCTGGAGCAGGAGCTCGACGGCCAGCGCGCCGCACCGCTCGATCGGCATCCGGACCGTGGTCAGGCCCGGGTTGACGGCGCTCGCCATGTCGATGTCGTCGATTCCGATGATGCTGATGTCAGCGGGGCACGACCTGCCCATGTCGGACATGCCGGCCTCGAGGCCGAGCGCGACGAGGTCGTTGTACGCGATGACGGCGGTCGCCCCACTGGCGATCGTGGGCGCGGCCGCGGCCCGTCCGCCCTGGATCGAGGCGGCCTGGTGACTCAGGCGGGTGAGCCGGATGCCGAACCGCTCGCAGGCCTTCGCTATCGTCGCCGCGCGCTGACCGTCGGCCCACGAACCCGGCGGCCCGGCCGCGTAGGCGATATGCGTGTGGCCGAGGGCGGCGAGGTGTTCCACCGCTTGCTGCGGGCCGTTCTCCATGTCCATGAGCACACAGGGGACGCCCTCGATGTAGCGGTTGACGATGACGAAGGGCGTGTCCCCGACGAGTTCGAGCACCTCGTCGTCCGGGAGGCGGGGTGAGCACAGCAGCACGCCGTCGAGCTTGCGCGACCGTTCGATCTGCTCGCGCTCCCGGCGCGGATCCTCGTCGGCGTCGAAGAGCACCGTGCGATGGCGGCCGTGCCACGCCTGGGTGTGGATGGCCTTGAGGAGAGTGGCGTAGACGGGGTTCGCGACGTCGGGGACGATGACGCCGAACGAGCGCGTCGCGGTCGCGGCCTGCGGGCTGTCGTAGCCGAGCTCGTTGGCGGCCCTCAGCACCCGGTCGCGCGTCGCGGTCGCGAGGCGGTGGGGCTCACCGAAGGCACGTGACGCCGTCGCGATCGACACGCCTGCGCGCCGCGCCACATCGGTCAGGGTCGCACCCATAGCCGCCTCTCCGGTATCGCGGGAACCGCTGTCCCATCATGGCTCATCTTGCAACAGGGAAATCCGGCTTGACAATTTTGTACAAACCATTCACACTCTTTTCCATGCCGATCATCGGAGATCCCCCGACCCGTCGACGGGCAGCGAAGACGGGAATGCGCTCGTGAGCCCGGCTCCGCAGCGTCTGTCCCGGTCGAACCACGGCGCCGTCCCGGTCCCCGCGACGCCGGCCCGCGCGGGGATCTTGCACCTCGGACTCGGCAACTTCCACCGCGCGCACCAGGCGGTCTACACCGCTGCGGCCATGGCGGCCGAGGGCGGCGACTGGGGCATCGTCGGTGTCGCTTCCCGCTCGGGGGCGGTCGTCGAGGCGATGCGCGCACAGGATCTGCTCTCCTCGGTCGCGACGATCTCGCCCGAGGGGATGTCGCTCACCATCACCGGAGCGCACACCGACGCCTTCGTCGCCGCCGACGAGCCCCCGCGTGTGGTGGAGAGCATCGCCGACCCCGGCATCCGCGTGGTCACGCTCACGGTCACCGAGAACGGCTACAGCTACTCGCCCGCCACGGGGCGCCTCGACACCTCGGACGCGGCCATCGTCGCCGACCTCCGCGGAGGCGATCCCCGCTCGACGATCGGCCAGCTTGCGCGCGGCATTCAGCGGCGGGCCGCGGGATCCGGTGCACCTCTCACGGTGCTCAGCTGCGACAACCTCGCCGCCAATGGTCCGCACACCAAGCGACTGGTGCGCGAGTTCCTGCTGGAGCTGCCTGATGTCGAAGGCGCCGAGGCGCTCGCCTACCTCCAGTCGTCGGTGACCTTCCCCTCGAGCATGGTCGATCGCATCGTCCCCTCGACGACCCCCGCGCTCCGCGCAGAGGTGTCGTCGCTTCTCGGGGCATGGGACGAGATCCCCGTTCCCGCCGAACCCTTCACGATGTGGGCGATCGAAGACGACTTCGCCGCCGGACGGCCCGCCTGGGAGGCCGGGGGAGCGGTCTTCAGCACGGAGGTCGGCCGCTACGAGCAGATGAAGGTCCGGCTCCTCAACGGAACGCACTCGCTCCTCGCCTACCTGGGCGCGCTGCAGGGTGCCGAGACGATTCCGGATGCCGTCACCCGGCCCGCGATCCGGCGCGCGGCGCGCGACGTGCTGGCCGGCGAGTACCTGCCGTCGATCCAGGTGCCGTCGGGAGTCGACATCGCAGAGTACGAGCGCCAGCTCTTCCTCCGGTGGGGGAACACGGCACTCGGCCACAAGACGAGCCAGGTCGGCACGGACGGTTCCGTGAAACTGCGTCAGCGCATCCCCGAGCCCGCGCTCCTCCTCCTCGACCGCGGCGAGATGCCGCACATGATCGCCCTCACGGTCGCGGCCTACCTCTCCTGCGTCGCGCCTCGTCCCGGGTTCGATCCAGGTCCCTTCGCGTCAGCGATGAAGGATGCCGCCCGGGAGCGGCTGGTCCCCCTCGCCGGGTCGGCCCGCAGCGGGGCCGATCTCGCCGAGGGCTCGATCGCGGACCTCCGGCTGTTCGGCGACGACCTCGCCGATCGCCCGGCGTTCATCGAGCGTGTCGGCGACCTCGTCGATACGATCGCGCGCGACGGTGTGTCGGCGGCCATCACGGAGAGCGTGACGGCTGCGGAGACCGAGTCTGCGGCGCGTGGATCGGAGGTCCCGGCATGAGCGCGGCGAACCCGAGCCCGGGCGAACACGAAGGAGACGCGACCATGAAGGCGCTCGCCATCCACGGCAGGGAAGACATCCGCTGGGAGGACCGCGAGGTTCCGCAGCCCGCGCCCGGGGAGGTCCGGCTCCGCGTCCGCTATGTCGGCATCTGCGGTTCCGACCTGCACTACTACTTCCACGGCGCGAACGGCGAGTACGTCATCCGCGAGCCGCTGACGCCGGGTCACGAGCTCTCGGCCGTCGTCGACCTCGACCCCTCCGGGCGCCTGGCCGAGGGTACGCCCGTGACGGTCAATCCCGCCCGCTACGGCCCCGACGTGCCGGGCCTGGAAGACCGGCCACATCTGCGCCCGGGCGGCGACTACTTCGGGAGCGCCGCCACGACGCCGCACCGCCAGGGCGGCGCCGCGGAGTACCTCATCGTCGAAGAGCACATGATCCGCGTGCTCCCCGACGGCCTTCCGCTGGAACGCGCAGCGCTCGCCGAGCCGCTGGCCGTGGCCCTTCACGCCGTGAACCTGGCGGGCGACGTCGCAGCCAAGCAGGTGCTCGTCATCGGCGCCGGGCCCATCGGCCTGCTCGTCGTCGCGGCAGCCGCGCGTGCGGGTGCGGCGGCCATCGCAGCGAGCGACGTGCGCGCCGAGCCTCTCGCTCGCGCGGCGGCACTCGGCGCGAGCGACGGCGTGCTCGTCGGCCGGGACGCGATCGCGGACGAGTCCTACGACGTCGTCTTCGAGTGCTCCGGCGTCCCCCTCTCGGTCACCCAGGCGGTGCGCGCCGCGCGCAAGGCCGGGACGGTCGTGCAGGTCGGGATGCTCGCCGACGCGGAGATCGGTGTGAACCTCGCGCCGATGCTCGCAAAGGAGCTCACACTCCGCGGCGCATTCCGCTTCTCGACCGAGATCGACGACGCCGTGGCGATGCTCGCCGAGTCGGATGCCCTCGACTCCGTCATCTCCCACACGATCGACGCGGCCGACGCCGTCGACGCTTTCGGCCTCGCACGCGATTCGTCCGCGTCCGCCAAGGTCCTTCTGCGTCTCTGACCACCCACCCTCACCGAACTCATCTACGAAGGAGTAACCATGAGTAGTTCCAACCTCCCCGGCGTGGACGCGCCCGCCTCGTCCCCGACGGTGCAGAGATCCACCGGCGACCTCGTCCGCGCCGCGGTCTCCGGCTGGCTCGGCACGGCGCTGGAGTTCATGGACTTCCAGCTCTACTCCCTGGCCGCCGCCCTGGTCTTCAGCCAGCTCTTCTTCGCCGGTGAGGAGCCCGGTATGGCGGTCGTGCTCGCCATGGCGACCTACGGTGTCGGCTACATCGCCCGTCCACTCGGCGCCTGGTACTTCGGCCGGATGGGCGACCGAGTCGGCCGCCGCAAGGTGCTCTTCTACACGATCCTGCTGATGGGCCTCGCGACGACGTTCATCGGCTTCCTCCCCACCTACGAGCAGGCCGGCCTCCTCGCGCCGATCATGCTCGTCGTGCTCCGGCTCGCGCAGGGCTTCGGCGCCGGCGCCGAGATCTCCGGTGCGGGCGTCATGCTCGCCGAGTACGCTCCGACGCGTCGTCGCGGTATCATCGCCTCCCTCGTCGCCCTCGGCACGAACTGCGGAACGCTCTTCGCCTCGGCGATCTGGGCGCTCCTCCTCGCCGTCATGGTGGAGGACGACGTCATCGCGTGGGGGTGGCGCATCCCCTTCATCGCGAGCGCCGTCGTCATGGTGTTCGCCGTGTGGGTTCGCTTCCGCCTGAAGGAGAGCCCGGTCTTCGAAGAGCGCACCGACGTCGTCGACGGCAAGGCGCTCTCGCGGGACGAGCTGGTCGACGTCGCGACGCGGAGCAACGACCTCCATGCGCTCGAGGCTCTGCGGCGCAAGCCCGTCAAGGCGACGCTCGTGTCGTTCTTCCTCCGCTTCGGCCAGGCCGGAAACTCCGGCCTGATCCAGACCTACATGATCTCGTTCATCACCATCACGCTCGCGGTGCAGAAGGGCGTCGGCCCGGAGATCGTCATCGTCTCCTCGCTCATCGGCTTCGGCACGATCCCGCTCGTCGGCTGGCTCGGCGACCTGTTCGGCCGGCGACGGATGTACATCGTCATGACGTCGCTCTCGCTCGTGCTGATCATCCCGACGATGCTCGCGATCAACACGAAGGAGGTGGGCTGGATCTTCGTCGGCTACGCCGTGATCCACAACGTCTCGGTCCTCGGCCTCGCGTCCATGGAGAACATCTCGCTCCCCGAGATCTTCGGGGCGCGGAACCGCTACGCGCTGACGGCCGTCGTCCGCGAGATCGCCGCCATCATCGCCACCGGCATCGGCCCGATCATCGCGGCGGCCTGGGTCGCCGCGACGACCGGCAGCATCCTGCCGGTGATCGTGCTTCTCGGCATCTACACGGTGTGCGCGCTCGTCGCGGCGATCGTCGCGCCCGAGTGGACGGGACGCGACCTCACCGATCCCCGCTCGGCTATGTGAGCGCACCCCGACAAGGAAGGACGAACCATGACCGTCGACCGCGTCGACACCATCATCACCAGCCCGGGGCGCAACTTCGTGACCCTCAAGATCACGACGTCGGACGGCATCGTCGGCTGGGGCGACGCGACCCTCAACGGGCGAGAGCTGTCGGTCGCCTCCTATCTGAGGGACCACGTCGCATCCACCCTCATCGGTCGCGACGAGGACCGTATCGAGGACACCTGGCAGTACCTCTACCGCGGCCCGTACTGGCGGCGCGGCCCGGTCACGATGGCGGCCATCGCCGCGGTCGACATGGCGCTCTGGGACATCAAGGCGAAGAAGGCCGGGATGCCGCTCTACCAGCTCCTCGGCGGCGCCAGCCGCTCGGGCGTCCGCGTCTACGCCCACGCCTCCGGTACCGACTACGACGCGCTCGCCAACGCCATCACCGGCTACCAGGAGCTCGGCTTCACCGCCGTGCGCGTGCAGACCGGCGTGCCGGGACTCGGCCAGATCTACGGTGTCTCGGCGGCCGGACCCGGCGTCCGCTACGACTACGAGCCGGCAAAGCGCGCCGAGAACGGCCGCCCCAGCGAGGAGATGTGGGACACCCGCACCTACCTCAACCACATGCCGGGCATCTTCGCCAAGATCCGCGAGGACTTCGGCACCGACCTCCGGATCCTCCACGACGGTCACCACCGCATGACGCCGATCGAAGCCGCGCGCTTCGCGAAGGACATCGAGCCCTACGACCTGTTCTGGCTGGAGGACTGCACCCCCGGCGAGGACCAGACGGCGCTGCGTCTCGTGCGCCAGCACTCGACGACGCCCCTCGCGATCGGCGAAGTCTTCAATACCGTCTTCGACTACCAGACGCTCATCACCGAGCGCCTCATCGACTACGTCCGCTCCGCCGTCACCCACACCGGCGGCATCACGGCGATGAAGAAGCTCCTCGACTTCGCCGCGATCTACGGCATCAAGTCCGGCATCCACGGCCCGACCGACATCTCTCCCGTCGGCATGGCCGCGGCCCTCCACCTCGACCTCGCGATCCACAATTTCGGCATCCAGGAGTACATGCCGCACAACGAACAGACGCTGGAGGTGTTCCAGACCTCCTTCACGTTCGACCGCGGTTTCCTGCACCCCGGGGAGCAGCCGGGGCTCGGTGTCGAGCTCGACGAGGACGCAGCATCCGGTTTCGAGTACACCAAGGCGTACCTCCCGGTGAACCGTCTCACCGACGGGACCGTCCATGACTGGTGACTCGGCGCGGCTCCCCCTCCCGCACAAGACCGCGCAGGCCCGCCTCATCGTCGTGGCGCGGGCACGGCGTGCCGAGGACTACGACTCCGTACTCGAGGCGCTCATCGACGCAGGCATCCGCAGTGTCGAGCTGACCCTCACCACACCGGGGACGATCGAGCGGCTTCCGCGGCTGCTCGAGCGCTTCGGCGGCGACGCCGACCTCGGTGTGGGGACCGTGACCGACACCGGCCAGCTCCGGCGCGCGGCGGATGCCGGGGCCCGCTACCTCGTCACGCCGATCACCGTGCCCGCGCTCCTCGCCGAGGCGGTGCGGGCCGGTGTGCCGCTCGTGCCCGGCGGGTTCACGCCGACGGAGCTGTTCGGCTCCTGGTCGGCCGGCGCGTCCGCGGTCAAGGTGTTCCCCGCCGGACGGCTCGGCGCGGGATATCTCAAGGATCTTCGGGGGCCGTTCCCCGACATCGAGGTCGTGCCGTCCGGAGGCGTCGACCTCGAGAACGCCGCACAGTGGCTCGCGGCGGGCGCGGCGGCCGTGAGCGTCGGCGGCCCGCTGCTGGGCGACGCGTTCGAGGGCGGCGACCTCGGCGCGCTGCGCGAGCGGGCCCGGGCCTTCGTCGGCGTCGCGGCGGGCCGCGCGCGATGACCTCCATGCCCGGCCGTCCACGGGTCGCGACGCTCGGCGAGACGATGGCCCTGGTGCGCAGCCGCGACATCGGCTCGTTCCGGCACGCGTCCGACCTCGCCCTCGGTATCGGCGGAGCGGAGAGCAACGTCGCGATCGCCCTGAGCCGTCTCGGCCTCGACGTCACGTGGCTCGGACGCGTCGGCGACGACTCGCTCGGGGAACTCGTCGCGCGCGAGATCCGCGCCGAGGGCGTCGACGCCCGCGCCGTCGTGGACGCAGGTGCGCCCACGGGGCTCATGCTCAAGGAGCGTCCCCGGCCGACCTCGACCCGCGTCCTCTACTACCGGGCCGGTTCGGCCGGATCGAGGCTTTCACCCGCCGACCTGCCGGCCGGCTGGATCGAACACGTCGACCTGCTGCACCTCACCGGTATCACGGCGTTGATCTCGGAGTCGGCCCGCGACACCCTCTCCGTCGCGATCGACCGCGCCCGCGCTGCCGGCGTCATCGTGACGTTCGACATCAACTACCGGTCCTCGCTCGCAGCCCCGGCCGTGGCGGGGCCGTGGCTCCGCGAGCTCGCCGAGCGCGCGGACATCGTGTTCGGTGGTCCGGAGGAGTTCGAACTCCTCTACCCGGGCACGGATGCGGCAGCCGCGTGCGAGCGCCTGCTCGAGCACCGGCCCGCCGAGGTCGTGCTCAAGCGCGGTGCGGGCGGCGCCACGACCGTCCTCGCGACCGGGCCCGTCGACGCACCCGGATTCGTGGTCGAGGTCGTCGACACGGTCGGAGCCGGCGACGCCTTCGTCGCGGGCTACCTGAGCGGCGTGCTGGATGGCTCCGACGTCGAGGCGCGCCTGCACCGCGCCAACGTCTGCGGAGCGATGCTCTGCATGACTCCGGGGGATTGGGAGTCGAGCCCGACGCTCCGAGAGGTCGAGCGGTTCATCGTGAGCGACGGCGACCCCGTGCTCCGCTGACCCGCGACACGTCTCACTCCACTGCGCCGGTCGTGCCGCCCGGGCTCGAACCGCTAGTGCTGGTCGGGCGGGCTGTCGCGGGTGAGGTGTCGCGTGGCGTCGACGGCCGCCTGCCGGGAGCTCACGCCGAGCTTGCGGTAGAGGGCGCGGACGGTCGCTTTGAGCGTGTTGGGGCTGATGTACAGCTCGTCCGCGATGCGCGGCATGGGCATGCCGCTGGGAAGGAGCGCCAGGATCTCGCGTTCCCGACGGCTGAGCCGGGGGATGAGCTGAGTGGATGCCGTGGCGTGGTTCCGGCTATGGATCGGCTCGCCGGCGAGGACGGCGAGGGTCGCGACGGTGGTGGTCGGGATGAACGAGTACGCGGAGAGCAGGCGCTCCCGGTCGATGATCGCGTTCGCGTGCCGGAAGGTGTCGGCTGCCGTCTCACGATGACCGAGGGCGAGATGGGAGGCGGCTGCGACCAGCAAGGCGGGTGCTTCCAGCCGGGGCGCGGCGCTCATGGCGGATGCGGCGTCGCAGTGCGCCAGAGCCGTGGTGTACCGACCCTTCTGGCAGGCGTCGACGCCGGCCAGAAGGTGATCCAGGGCGCTCGGCGAGTCGGGGAGGGACCGGTCGATCTTGAGCCCGGGACGGAGTCGGGCGAGTCGGGCTCGCGCCGCGGTGACGTAGCGCTGGTTGGCGCCGGTGGGCGATCGATCTTCCGGATGGCTTTGGAGCGCGGCCTCGAGGTGGGCGTGCACGGAGGATGCGCCGGGTCTGGTGTGCTGGATCATGGCGGAGATCCAGAGCGCGGCTGCCCATTGCTCTCCCAGCGGTAGCCCGAGTGCCCGGCCGAGGTCGTGAGCGGCGCCGGGGTCTTCGTGGTCGTGCCGGATCAACGCGGAGGTCAGGAAGACGATGACGTCGTAGCGGCCATTGGTCGCCGGCTCTGCGTGTGCGCGAGCGAGCCAGAGTTCGGCTTGGCGGAGGCGGCCGCGTTCGGCGTGGTGCCAGGCGATGTGACCGGCCGCCCGGCGTGCGATCACATTCTGTTGTGTCAGGTGGGCGAGTTCGTAGGCCTCTTCATACTCGGCCAACGTTCCAGGGGCGTCTGCGGCATCCAGTGAGCGTCCCCACTGGAAGCGCAGGTGGGGGAGCGATCCCGCCATCGGCGCCCGTTCGGCGGAGGGGAGCGCGTTCAGAGAATCGCGGGCGTGTTCGGCCGTCGCTCTCGCTATGGCCAGCCGGCCGCTGGTGCGTGCGGCGGCGGACTCCCCGGTGAGGAGGATGAGGTTGCTGAGGCTGGCCTCGTCGTTCTCCGGGGTCGCCTGCGTGAGGCGCCCGTCGGTGAAGAAGCGGGTCGGGTCGTCGTGGATGCTGGCCTGCTGCAGATAGTTCGCTGCGACCAGCAGCCCGGGGACTTCGACGAATGCTTGGCCGGGGAGAGCCTTCAATGCTGCGAGCAACTGGTCGGGGGCGACGGCTGCGAAGGAGTCCCAATGCTGCTCGATGACCGCGGCTGCCGCTTGCCACCCCGAGCGGGCCGCGGTGTGCGCCACCAGCACGGGAAGCTGAGACGAGTCGCGCCGTGGATCGAGGATCGTGTGGCTCTCTTCGCCGGTGGTCTCATCCGGAGTCATCGTGCATTCACGTGAGTAGATTGTCAGACCGCGCCGGTGTGGCGCAGTTCGGCCGGCCCGGCAGCGGTCTCCGAGTCGTGCGTGCAATGGTCAGCCCCGAACGGGGGCCACCCCTCGTGGGCCGACAGTGTTCGAATGTACCCCTTTTGGGGGCCGCATAGGGTTAACTTTGTCCCCCCCATGGGGTCGTTCTGCGCCCCGAGCGGGACGCCGGCGTGTCGCGACCGCTTAGCTGTGAATCGGCCGAGCGGTCTTTTGCCGCTGACTGATGAGGGGAACACGCGTGCGCTGGTTGAGAAGAGTCGTCCGAGGCGGGGCAACCGACACGCTGACGATGAAGTGGCCGGGGCGAACCGCCGCGACCACCGTCGTGCTCGCCGTGGTGGCCGCGACGATCAGCGCAGGCTGGGTATCGGTCGGATCGTCCGGAACCGCGCAGGCGGTGCCCGGAACTCCGGGGACCCCTCAGGCGAACACCACCGTCTTCCAGGAGAACTTCGAGAACGGCGTCGCCAACACGCCCGTCGGCCTGACCGCCTACACCGGTGCGAGCGGGCAGAAGTACACCGCCGACGCAGCCTGGTTGGCGAACTGCAACGGCCAGATCCGCAACGCCAACACCCCGTCCTCGAACTTCGGCAACTGCATCAACGAGAACGACGCGGCCAACCTGAACCAGCTGGCCTACGGCCTGGGCGTGCACGCCGGCTCGGCCACACCGGCCACGAACCACGTGGTCGCGGCCTACACCGAGAACAACCCCGGCGCGAACGCCACCGAGTTCCAGACGGTGAGCAACATCCCGCTGGCCTCGTCGTCCGGTCGGTTCCTGACCTTCAGCGTCGACACCGCGGCCGTCAACTGCCAGGTGTCGGCGCCGCTGTACCAGTTCGCCTTCCTGAACCAGGCGGGCGCCGCCACCAACGTGGGCGGACAGCTCAACGCCTGCTCCTCCGGCAAGACGGTGAACGTCCCCGCCAACGGATCGCTCCCGGCGAAGGCGGTCAACGTCGGCACCTACACGTCGAACGGATCGGTGCTGTTCAACGGCTCCACCCTGGGTGTCCGGATGCAGAACGCGAACGGCTCCGGTGTCGGCAACGACGCCGCGTTCGACAACATCCGCATCCTGGACGTGACCCCGCAGCTGGACAAGTCCTTCAGCCCGACCAGCATCTACACCGGCCAGACCAGCAAGCTGACCTTCACGGTCACGAACACCGCCGAACTCGCCGCGAAGAACGGCTGGTCGTTCACGGACAACCTCCCCGCAGGCGTCACTCTCGCCTCGCCGGCCGCCGCCGCAACCACCTGCCCCTCCGGCGTGGTCACCGCCGCTGCCGGCAGCACCACCGTCGGCGTCACCGGCAACCTGACCGCGGGCATGACCTCCTGCACCGTGACCGTCAACGTCACCTCCTCGACTCCCGGCACGTACACCAACGGACCCGGCAACGTCACCGAGACGGGCCTGAACCCGCCCGGGGACACCACGCTGACCGTGACGAACCCGCCCGTGTGGACGTGTGACGCCAGCGGCTACCTGTTCCAGACGCCGACCGGGCAGACGTCGTCCGCCTACAAGGTCGACCTCGTCACCGGCGCCTACACGACCGCCTTCACTCTCACGGACGTGGTGAACGCTGTTGCGTACAACACGACGGACAACTACATGTACGCCTATTCGGTCACCAGGCAGGCGCTGGTCAAGATCGCGGCCGACGGCACGATCACCCAGCTGCCCACCCCCGCCGGGTATCCCGCCGCGACGGGAATGACCGTGGCTGACTTCGACAGCGCCGGGCACCTGTGGATCACGCGCAGCCAGCCAGGCCAGCCCTGGTTCGAGATCGATTACGCGGCGGGATCGCCCACATACGGAACGATCATCTCCCAGGGCACGCTGCCGAACGTGCAGATCGGTGCTGACTGGGTCTACGTCAACGGTGGCCTCTACAACCTCGACTTGAACGGTCATCTGCTCAAGTTCGACACCACGACGCACGCGATCACGGACTACGGAACGATGGCCGTTGTTCCGGCGGGCCTGTACGGCGCGGGATACGCGGATGCAGCGGGGAACGTCTACTTCTCCAACAACTCCACTGGTGAGATCTACCGGATCAACCCGGTGACCCGCGAGGCGATCGACCTCTCCACTGGCCCCGCGGCCGGTGGAAACGACGGTGCCCGCTGCGCGTCGGCCCCGATCCCGACCATCACCGTGATCAAGGATGTCTCCGGCCGCGCTCAGGCTGCGGACCAGTTCACAGTCGGCCTCAACAACGCCGGCGGTACGACGCTCACCTCGGCCACCACGACCGGCACCGCGACGACCGCGTCGACGACGAACTGGCCGGTGTCGCAGGGCGCCACCTACACGATCACCGACGCGATGGCCGCGGGATCTCCGGACGCCCTCTCCTCGTACGCACCGACAGTCGTCTGTGTGGACGCGAACGGGGATCCGGCGACGACGGGCGGCAGCACCGCCGCGTGGACGCTGACCGTCTCGGCCGCGACCGCCTACACGTGCACGGTCACCAACACCCCGAACCAGCCCACCTTCTCCGTGTCGAAGTCGGCCTCGGCGACCACGATCACGCCGGGTGGCGTCCTCACCTACGCGGTGACGGTGACCAACACGGGAACCGTCCCCTTCACGGCGGCCGACCCGGCGTCCTTCACCGACAGCCTGGTCGGCGTGACCGACGACGCGATCTACAACGGGGACGCCAGCAACGGCGCGACGGTCAGCGGGAACACGCTGTCCTGGTCGGGCCCCTGGCGGTGGGAGCCACTCAGACGATCACCTACTCGGTGACGGTCCGGAACCCGGACAACGGGAACCACATCCTGAGCAACCAGGTCACCCCCGGCCCCGACGGCAGCTGCACGACCCCGGGCGCGTGTGTCACGACCACTCCGGTGCGCTCGTTCCACATCGTCAAGAAGGCCGACAGCAACACGGTCGTCCCGGGCGACACGATCACCTACACGGTGACCGTGGTGAACGACGGGCAGGTCGACTACACCGCGGGAACGCCCGCATCCTGGTCGGATGACCTCTCGGCCGTCCTGGACGACGCCACCTACAACGGGGACGTCACGGGCGGCGCGACCTACTCGGCACCGACCCTGTCGTGGTCCGGCCCGCTCGCGATCGGCGCGACGGCCACCTTCACCTACTCGGTGACGGTGAACACCCCGGACACCGGCGACCAGAAGCTGACCAACTCGGTCGTCACTCCGCCCGAGGCCGGCTGCCCGCCGGGATCGACCAACCCGGAATGCACGGTGACGATCCCGTCCGGTTCGTACACGGTCGCCAAGTCGGCCAGTACGACCATGGTCAAGCCCGGCGACACGGTCACCTACACGGTGACGGTGACCAACACCGGAAACACCGACTACACGTCCGCTGCGCCCGCCGGCTTCACGGACGACCTGTCGAGCGTGCTCGATGACGCGACCTACAACGGCGACGCCACCAACGGCGCAGCCGTCACCGGCACCGACCTGACCTGGTCGGGACCGCTGGCGATCGGCCAGACGCTGATCGTCACGTACTCGGTGACGATCGACAACCCGGACAGCGGCGACAAGGCGGTCAAGAACACCGTCCGTGCCACGGAGCCGGGGGTGCGTGCGACACGGCGGGGACCTGCACCACGACCACGCAGGTGCAGACCTTCTCCGTCGCGAAGTCGTCCAGCCCGTCCGGAACTGTGCACGAGGGCGACGTCGTGACCTACACGGTGACCGTGACCAACACGGGCACCGGCGCCTTCACGGCGGCCGACCCGGCGACCTTCACCGATGACCTGACGAACGTCCTCGACGACGCGACCTACAACGGGGATGCCACCAACGGAGCCACGTACGCGGCGCCGGAGCTGTCGTGGTCCGGAGCCCTCGCCGTCGGTGCGACCCAGACCGTCACCTACTCGGTAACCGTCAACGCCCCCGACACCGGTGACAAGGTGCTCACCAACGCGGTGGTTCCGGGTGACGGCGGCTACTGCGACACCCCGGGCGACTGCACGACGACGAACGATGTCCAGTCGTTCTCGGTGTCCAAGAGCTCTAGCGCGGCCGGTGCGGTCAAGCCGGGCGACGTCGTCACGTACAACGTGACCGTGACGAACACCGGCGCTGTCGCGTACACCGCCGGCGGCCCCGCCTCCTTCACCGACGACCTGACCAAGGTGCTCGATGACGCCACGTACAACAACGACGCCGACAACGGGGCCACCTACGCTGCACCGACGATCTCCTGGTCCGGTCCGCTGGCCGTCGGCGCCACGACGACCGTGACCTATTCGGTCACCGTCAGCGCACCGGGCAGCGGGGACGGCACCCTGACCAACGCGGTCGTTCCGCCGGGCGGAAGCTGCGACCCGGCCGGCAGCTGCACCGTGACGAACCTGGTTCAGGCGTTCACCGCACAGAAGACCTCGAGCTCCACTCAGGCGACCGAGGGGGACGTGATCACCTACACGATCACCGTCGCCAACGTCGGTCAGGTCGCTTACACGGCCGCGAACCCGGCCTCGGTCAGCGACAACCTGTCCGGAGTGCTGGATGACGCCGCCTACAACGGAGACGCCACCAACGGCGCCGCCTACACGGCGCCGACCCTGGCCTGGGCTCTGGCGATCCCGGTCGGCGGGTCCACCATCCTCACCTATTCGGTGACGGTGAACAAGCCGGACACCGGCGACCACAGCCTGAAGAACGCGGTCCTGCTGCCCCCGGACGGCGGCTGCGCCACTCCGGGCGGCTGCGAGACCACCACCCCGGTGAAGTCGTTCGCCGTCGCGAAGGCGGCTGACACGAACACCGTCATCGCCGGCGGGAAGATCACGTACACCATCACCGTGACCAACACCGGCCAGGTCGGCTACACGGCAGCGGATCCGGCCACCTGGTCGGACGACCTCACCCAGGTCCTGGATGACGCCGTCTACAACGGTGATGCCACCGGCGGTGCGGCCTATGCCGCACCCACCCTGTCCTGGTCCGGCCCGCTGGCGATCGGCGCGTCGGAGACCTTCACGTACAGCGTGACCGTCGACACCCCGGACACCGGCGACCAGAAGCTGCACAACGCGGTCGTCGGCGGGAACTGCGAGGTCGGTTCGACCGACCCCAGCTGCTTCGTCGACATCCCGTCGGGCTCCTACACGGTCGCCAAGACCGCGGACAAGACGGAGGTCGCTGCCGGCGACACCATCACCTACACGGTGACCGTGAAGAACACCGGCGCCGTCGCCTACACGGCGGCCGAGCCGGCCTCGTTCACCGACGACCTGTCTTCGGTGCTGGATGACGCCGTCTACAACGGCGACGCCTCCGGCGGCGCCACGTTCACGACGCCGAACCTGAACTGGTCCGGTCCGCTGGCGGTCGGCGACACCGTGACGATCACGTACTCGGTGACGGTCGACAAGCCCGATGCCGGCGACAAGATGATCACGAACACCGTCCGCCCGACCGGCGGCGGCGGAACCTGCGACCCGGCGGCGGCCTGCTCGACGACCACGGACGTCCAGGCGTTCACCGTCTCCAAGGCGTCCAGCGCAACCAGCGCCGCGCCCGGTGACACCATCACCTACACGATCACGGTCACGAACACCGGCAAGGCGGCGTTCACCGCGGCCAAGCCGGCGACCTTCACGGACGACCTGACCAACGTGCTCGACGACGCCGCCTACAACGGCGACGCCAGCAACGGCGGCAGCTACACCGCCCCGAAGCTCGCCTGGGCGCTCGCACTGCCGGTGGGTCAGACCGCCACGGTGACCTACTCGGTCACTGTCGACAGCCCGGACACCGGCGACCACGAGCTGAAGAACGAGGTCGTGCCGGGCAACGGGGGCGAATGCGACCCTGCCGCATCCTGTGTCACGAACGATCCGGTCGCCGGGTTCACCGTGAAGAAGACCGTCGACGCGCGGAACGCCATGCCCGGAGACACGGTGAAGTACACGATCACCGTGACGAACACGGGCAAGGTCGACTACACGACCGCCACGCCCGCATCGTTCACCGACACCCTGTCGAACGTGCTCGATGACGCCGTCTACAACGGTGACGCCACGGGCGGTGCGACCTACGTGAAGCCCGTGCTGTCCTGGTCCGGCCCGCTGACGGTGGGCGCGGTCGCGACGATCACCTACTCGGTGAAGGTCGACACCCCCGACGCCGGCGACAAGAAGCTCGTCAACGCGGTCGTCACGCCGGACGGCGGCAACTGCGTCGCCGGTGCCGGAGCGCAGGGCTGCAGCGTACTGACCACCATCGGTGATCCCGGCGACCCGGCCGGCCTGGCCGACACCGGTTCGACGATCACCGCCGGTATCGGCGTTCTCGGAGCGCTGTTGGCACTCGGCGGAGCCGCGTTGGCGTTCTTCAGCCGTCGCCGCCGCACCGCCAAGCAGTAGTCGCGATGCATTCCGGGTGGGCCCCTCGGGCGGGCCCACCCGGAATCCTCAGGCACGCTTCTGGCCCTGTCTGCAGAAGGAACTCGATGCGCACCCTCTTTCGAACGCTGATCGCCGCCGGGGCCGTTGCGGGACTGCTTCCGATCGTGGCCGCCCCGGTGGCATCCGCGCACGCGGAACAGCCGGCGGCCCAACTCTCGGTCACCCTCGCCAACAGCGAGAAGACCGTCAAGGCCGGCGACCGGATCACCTACACCGGACACGTGAAGAACCTCGGCGCCACGGAGGCGAAAGTCACCGTCGTGCTCGACGCGCCCGGCTACGTCGAGCTCGGCGCAGCCTCCGGAGCGGAGGTCGACAAGAACACAGCGACCTGGACACCGACCATCGCCCCGGGTGGGGACAGCACCTTCACCATCCCCGCCGCTGTGGGGAAGATCCCGTCGGCCGAGCGACGCGTGACGACTCTGGCGAGCGTCTACGTCGGCGAGGACAAGACCCCGATCGTCCGGACCGCGGACGCGAGCCACATCCAAGGCGTCAAGGACACCCCCGGCGGGACGGCGACGGCGCCGCACTCCCAGAAGAGCACCCCCATGGCGCTTCCCTGGGTCGTCGCCGGCACGGTGCTGCTTCTCCTCGTCGTCGTCGCGGCAGCCCTCCTGCTGATCCTCCGCCGCCGCAGACGACTTCGGCGCAGCACACGGCTGGGGTGACCGTGGAACCCGTCCGCTCTCGCAGCGGCGTCGACGGCCTCACCACCGCGGGAGCGAGTCGTCGCATGACCGACCCGAGCGACCCGGCGGGTCCCGGAGCGTAGCCGTTACCGCAGCAGCGCCGTCATCGGCGCGGCCGCCGCATCCTCACCGGTCAGCGGCGGCAGCCCCCACGCGTCTTCGACGGTGCGCAGCAGCGAGTAGTGCGTGAAGGGCTGCGCCGAGACGGTATCCGCGCGCGCCGCCGGGCCGGCGAAGAGGCACGGCACCACGTTGTCCGAGGCGTCGCCCTCGTCGAAGGTGACGACCAGGAGCGATCGCTGCCGGGTGAACGCGGGCGAGTCGAGGATGCGCGGGATGTTCGCCTGCAGCCACGCGTCGCCGTGCGCGATGGAGCAGTCGTGCATGTCGTCGCACAGGTTCGGGCTGATGAAGGCGAAGTCGGGCAGGGACGTCGTCGTGGCGAGGTCGGCGGTCAAGAGGTCGTAGGGGACGTCGTGGCCGGCGCAGTAGGAAGGGTCCGCGGTGACGCTCGGGAAGTAGAGGAACGGGTTGTGCTTCACCGCGTAGACGCTCGTGTTCTCTGCGGTGCAGGGTGCGGGCATGCTCTCGGCGTACATCCTCCAGCTGCGCCCGGCACGGTCCAGCGCCTGAGCGAGGTTCGGCCCGGTGCTCAGGCACGAACCGCCAGGCGGGTTGCAGTCCGAGGTGATCCCGGCGGTCGTGCCGCTGGTCAGCGCGAGGTAGTTCGGGAGGCTCGGATGCGTGATCGCCGAGTAGTCGCTCGCCTGCGCGGAGGACTGGGCGAGGCTGTTCAGGTACGGCGCGGCGGGATTGCCGATGATCGACTGTGCGGGCTTGTTCTCCTCCACGATGATCACCACATGCTGGATGGTGCCGGACGCGGTCGGCGTCGGACTCGGCGATGGGGAGGCCGGGGTGCCGGTGAGGGCGTCCGCGCTCGCGGACGGACCACGACCTGCGCTGCCGGTGCATGCGGATAGCGCCAGCGACAGGAGGACCCCGCACACCAGGCTCGCGACGCGCATCACCATGCCCGGAGACTACGCGCGCCGTCGCGCACCCGTCAGGGGTCGAGGCGGCGTCCGACCACGAGGTGCAGAACCGAGCCGCACGTCAGCGCGGCCAGGGTGATCAGCCAGCCGAGGACGAGCAGCAGCCCGATGCGGTCGGTCCGCTGCTCGAATGCGGTCAGCGACTGCCCGGCAGCGATGACCGTCCGGCCCTCCCGGGCGGTGGTGAGGGCGAACCGCAACCCGGGTCGCGGTTCCCAGGTGACGTGATCGGAACCGTCGGCGATGGTGGTCCGGAGGACGCCGTCCGGGATCCGCGCCCGCCTCCCGTCGAGGTAGCCGTCGCCGGCGATCGATCTGCCGTCGTCGCTGTAGACGACGTAGAACGGCATCCGGCTCCCCGTCAGCTCGACACGCGGGCTCGGCAGCGTTGCCGGAGTGTCCCTTCCCTCGCCGGAGACCAGCTGCGAGATCAGCGCCTGCGGGGCGTCGTCGGCCGAGGCGCGGTTGTTCTGCTGGGTCGCTCCGTACACGGCGGCGATCGCGACCGTGGTGACGAGCGCCCCCACGATCCAGGGGACCAGCCGATCGAACGCCTTCATGGCCATGGTGCTCAGACTAGGAAGGCGAGGGGTCGGGGCGCATCCATCTCCGGACTGATCCTCTGAGTTCCCACACGGAGTGAGGAGGCGCCGCCGACGACGTTCCGCCCGCTCGGTCAGCGGGATCCCGCCTGTGTCGGCCCGCAGTACAGGACGAAAGCGACAGCATCCGGAAGGGCTTGTCGACCCCCATTCGAGGGGCTTGTCCAGGATGCGTCCCTACTCTGGCGTCGGCCACCCTCGTCACCCGAGCGAGATCACGTTGAATGACCCACTCGAAGGAGACCGACCGATGACCTCTGCACGCCCGTCGACGAACGCCCGTCGCATCTTCGCCGCCCTCGCCATCCTCACCGCCCTCGGAGTCGTCCTCCAGGGCGTCTGGGCCGGCATCTTCCTGTCCTCCGACAACCGGCCCGACGCCTGGGTGCACGTGCACGACATCGGCGCCTGGGTGACGACCGTCCTGGCGGCGGTCACCGCGCTGTGGGCGATCATCGCGCTGCGGCGCGATCGGCCGCTCGTGGTCGGCAGCATCCTGCTGGTGCTGCTGGTGGCGGGCGAGGCGCACCTCGGCGGCATGATCACCGACGACGGCCAGGATGCGATCACTGCCATCCACGTCCCGCTCGCGATGGCGCTGCTGGCGCTCGCCGTCTGGCTGCCCGTCCACGCGCTCCGCGCCCGGAAGCCGGTCGCGGTCCGGGCGCAGGCGGAGGCGGAGGTGGAGGTGGAGGGCGTCCGGAGCTGAGCTTCGGGCTGCCCCCGCACCACCGCGACGCCCCGGATTCCCCGGCAGAGGGATCCGGGGCGTTTGCGTTGCGCGCGGTGAATGGTGTATACAGAATACACCTGCACCACCGCAGCAAAGACGCTTCCAAGGATCGAGGTACTCATGTCTCGCGTCGACTCGAAGATGAGAAGGGCGCTGGCCATCACGGCGGCCGCCGCACTCGCGCTCAGCATGGCCGCCTGCTCCGGCTCCGGCTCGGGAGCGGGCTCCGGCACGAAGACCGTCGTCTGGTCGACCTGGGGAACCCCGGAGGAGCTCACACGGTACAAGGACTTCGACCAGAAGTTCATGAAGGAGCACCCCGACATCAAGGTCGTGCTTCAGCCGGTGGCGGACTACGGCGACTACCACACCAAGCTCCTGGCGCAACTCGCCTCGGGCACCGCGCCCGACGTCTTCTACATCGGCGACGACAAGATCGGCCAGTTCGTCAACTCCAAGGCGCTGCTCCCGCTGACCTCGCTGATGAACTCGTCGGCGAGCAAGACGAAGCCCGAAGACTTCTCGCAGGGCCTGTTCGGCGCGACGAAGAAGGGCGACGAACTCTACGCGGCACCCAACGACTCCAACCCCGACGCGCTCTGGTACGACAAGGCCGCCCTGAAGAAGGCGGGCGTCACCGAGGATCCGGCGAAGCTCGCGTCCGAGGGCAAGTGGACGACCGAGGCGTTCCTCGACATGAATGCGAAGCTGCACGGGGCGGGTCTCACCGGCTCGATGTTCTGGAACTACTGGAGCACCCATTACAGCTGGATCTCGTCGCAGGGCGGAAAGGCGTTCGACGACTCCGGAAAATTCGTGGCCGATACCGACAAGACGAGCGTCAAGGCCATGGATGTGCTGGCCAAGAACTTCCAGAACGGAACGTTCGTCGTCGCCGACACCCTCCCCGAGGGGGCGGGCGCCGACAGCGTCTTCGTCACGCACAAGGCGGGCTTCTTCATCCAGGGCCGCTACACCATCGGCACCGTCAAGGCGGCCGGCGACCCGGACAACTACGACGTCGCGCCCTGGCCGACGCCCTCCGGCAAGGCGGCTCCGACCGGCGTCGCGGTGAGCTACCTCGCCATCAACGCCAAGACGAAGAACAAGGATGCCGCGTTCGCGTTCTGGACGAACTTCCTCTCGGCCGAGGGCCAGACCCAGCGTCTGCAGGGCGGGGGCAACGCGGTCCCGTCGATCACAGGCGCGGACAAGGTCGTGCTCGACGGCTACCCGGCGCACGCGCAGACCCTGCTCGACATGCGCGACGTCGGCTTCGAGGACTATGCGACCGAGGCGGCCGTGCCCGGGCTTTCGAGCGACATCAGCGACAAGATGCTCGCGCTCTACCAGGGCAAGTCCTCAACCCAGGACACGCTCGACGAGGTCGCGAAGATGATCGCGGACAAGACCGGCGGCAAGTGAGGCTCGATCCGTGACTGCACTAGGGGAAGCAACCGTCGCCGCCGAGGCCGAGGTCGTCCCCGCGACGCCGGGCGGGCTCCGGAAGGAGTCCGCCTGGCGGCGGCGCGACCGGCGCTGGGGCTACGTCTTCGTCGGCCCGCAACTCGCCGGCATGACCCTGTTCGTCGTCGTGCCGTTCGTCGCGAGCCTCGTGCTCGCCTTCGCGAAGTGGGACGGCCTCAATGACCTCGGCTGGGTCGGACTGGACAACTTCCGTGCCGAGCTGGCCGACCCGCTGTTCGGCCGCTCCATCGTCAACACGCTGCTGATCGCACTCATCACGGTGCCGGTCGGGCTGGGGCTGGCCGTCGTGCTCGCCGTGGCCCTGGAGCGGCTCAAGACGCGGACGCTCTACCTCATCCTGTTCTTCGCGCCGGTCGTGACCTCCTCGGTCGCCGTCGCGATGATCTGGCAGCAGCTGCTGCGAAAGGACGGCGTTGTCAGCGGGTTCATCGCGAACGTCTTCCACGTGGCCCCCCGGACTGGCTGGGCGACCTGCGCCTGGCGCTGATCGCCGTGTGCATCGTGACCATCTGGTCGTCCGTCGGCCTCAACGTCATCATCTTCCTCGCCGGTCTGCAGAACATCTCGCCGTCCGTCATCGAGGCCGCGCGGCTCGACGGCGCGGGCGCACTCACCCTGTTCTTCCGGGTCCGGCTTCCGCTGCTGTCGCCGATCATCTTCTTCTCGACGGTCATCGCGTTCATCAGCTCGCTGCAGACCTTCGACACGGTGTTCATCCTTACGGCCAATGCCGGACCGGACAACGCCACCCGCACGATCGTCTACCACATCTACGATCTCGGCTTCGGGAAGTTCCAGTTCGGGCCGGCAAGCGCCGCGTCGATCATCCTGCTCGTGATCACCCTGGTCATCACCGGGATCCAGTTCACGGCGCAGAAGAAGTTCGTCCACTACGAGGATGGTGCCGCATGACCGCCGCCCCCGCCGCCCCCGCTCCTTCCCGCACGGCGCCCGCCCCGGGGGATCGCCCACGCGTGCGCTCGCCCCCGCGCCGGCCGCGGAGGGATCCGTGTGCGCACGACGATCCTGCATGCTGCGCTGCTGGTCGGCGGCTTCGCGATGGTCTTCCCGTTCCTGTGGATGCTGCTGACCTCGTTCAAGACGCTTCCCCAGCTGCTCAACGACCCGCTCGGCCTGTGGCCCCAGCCGTTCACGCTGCAGAACTACGCCGACGCGTGGAACGACGTGCCGTTCGGCAGCGCGTACTGGAACACCATCTACATCGCCGCGCTTGTCGTCGTCGGCACATTGATCACCGCCGCGATGGCCGGGTACGCGTTCGCGCGGATCCCGTTCCGCGGCAGCCGGGTGCTGTTCGTGCTGTTCCTGGCCACGCAGATGATCCCGATGCAGGTCACGCTCATCCCGTTCTACTTCCTGATGGCGAAGCTCGGCTGGGTCGACTCGCACCTCGCGCTGATCGTGCCCGCTGCGCTCGCCAACCCCTTCGCCGTCTTCCTGATGCGTCAGTTCGTGCTGTCGCTGCCGAAGGAGCTGGAGGAGGCGGCGATCGTCGACGGCGCCGGGCGCTGGCGCATCTTCTGGAGCGTCGTCCTCCCCAACCTGCGGCCCGGGCTCGGCGCGCTCGCCATCATCGTGGCGCTGAGCACCTGGAACAATTTCCTGCTGCCCCTCGTCATCCTGAACTCGCAGGAGCTGTTCACCGTGCCGCTGCTGCTGCAGAGCTTCCGCGGGCAGTTCGGCTCGATCAACTATGGGCTGATCATGGCTGCATCGGCCATCGCGACCATCCCGATGCTGATCGCCTTCGTGATCGGCCAGCGCCGCATCATCGGCAGCATGGCGGCCTCCGGGCTGGGCGGCCGATGACGCCGGGCGAGCGGGCCGCCCGATATCTCGACCTCGAGAGCGCGCCGTTCACGCTGCCGGGCTCGCGCATCCTGGTGCTGCGGGCGGACGGCGGTCTGACGGTACGGCTGGCCGAGTACGAGCGCCGGCTGGACGACTGCGTACTGGTGCGCACGCTGCGGGTCTTCGGCGCCGATGGCCGTCTCGCATCGGTCTCGGGCGTGCATCCCGACCGCATCGAGTTCGCGGACGCTGGTGTGACGCTGACCTTTGACGGGCCCGCGGCGCTGAGCCTGGGCGGTGACACCCGCTGGAGTGTGGAGCTGGAGCTCGCCGGGCCGGGCGACACCGGGGGCGCCTGGCACCCCGGCCTCCCGTCCGCCCAGACGGCCCGCTGGGGGCGGCCGGCGCCGACGACACCGAGGTCCGGGGCAGTCACGTGCGCCTCTCCTTCGGCGGAGGGGCATTGCGGCTCGGGGTCGCCACCGCGGCCTCGGAAGACGACGGACGCGTGGATCACGCCGCTGCGCTGACCTCGACCGCCCGCGTCTGGGACGAGTGGTTCGCGCGCACACCCGCCGTCCGCGACGACCTGGCCGACATGACCGCCTTCTGCTGGTGGGTGCTCGGCGCGAACATCGTCTCGCTCCCCGGTCGCGGCGCTCGCGCCGTGGTGCCGTCCAAGATCGGCTACGTCGGCGTGTGGCAGTGGGATGCGTACTTCATCGCGTCGGGCCTCCGCCACGGCGACCCCCAGCTCGCCCGGGAGCAGCTCGACCTCGCCTTCGCCTTCCCGACCGCCGACGGCCAGTTGCCGGACGTCGTGCACGACGAGGGCGTGCTCGCCTCGAGCGACGATCTTCCCCGTGCCGACCGGGAGAACCTGCGGCGCGCCGGCTCGGCGATCGCCGCCCCGGCCGCACCCATCCCCCTGACGAAGCCGCCCCTCGCCGCCTGGGCGCTGCGCCGGCTGGAGGGGTTCGTCGACGACCCCGCCTGGTTCGACACCGCCTGGGCGACGGTGGCCCGCAGCCAGGAGTGGTGGTTCACGCACTCCGACCTGGACGGCGACGGGATGCCCGAGTACGGCCATCCCTACTCGTCCGGGCTCGACGACAGCCCGGTCTTCGACGCCGAGCTGCCGGTCTCCTCACCCGACCTCGCCGCCTACCTGATCCTGCAGGACGACCTGCTCGTGTCCCGCGCCCGATCGGTCGGAGACGAGGAGGCGGCCGAGCGCCACTCCCGACGCGCGGCTCGCACCCTCGTGCTGCTCGAAGGGATGTGGGATGCGTCCGCGGGGTTCTTCCGCTCGGTCGGCGCCGGCCATCCCGTCGCATCAGAGACGGCGGTGTCGCTCCTGCCCCTTCTGACCGGGCGGTTGCCCGGCACGTTCGTCGCCGGCATCCTGGCCGCCCTCGACGACCCCGACCGCTTCGCGACGCCCTGGACCGTGCCGACCGTCGCCCGGCGCGACCCCGGCTACTCGGACGAGCGGATGTGGCGCGGCCCCGTCTGGGTCAACGTGAACGCCCTCCTGGTCGAGGGCCTCGCGGTCTCCGGCCAGCCGGCGCGGTCGCGTGAGCTGGCCGAGGAGACGCTGCGCCTCGTCATCCACGGCGGAGGCCCGCACGAGTACTTCACCCCCAGCACCGGCCGCAAGGCGCGCACGGCGACCACCGCCTTCGGATGGTCCGCAGCGCTGTTCGTCGACCTGGCGGTGCAGCTCTCCGCCTGATCCACCACCCCATCGAACCGTTCCATCGACGAAGGAGTCACATGAAACGCCTGCGCATCGTCGCGCCCCTGACCGCCGCCCTGCTCGCCCTCACCGGGTGCGCCATGTCGGGAACCGCCGGAGGCGGCCCCGCGACGCTCGACCCCTCCGCCACGCCGGCCGGCAGTATCACGGTGTGGTCGTGGGATGCCGCGGCCACCGCCCTGAAGCGTCTCGCCGGCGAGTACCAGTCGAGCCACCCCGGGACGACGGTGAAGGTCGTCGACGTGGGTTACGACAACGCCTACGACAAGCTGTCCGTCGGGCTCCAGGCCGGCACCGGGCTGCCCGACGTCGTCACCATGGAGACGGATCACACGCCCGGATACCTCAGCCAGTTCCCCAAGGGGTTCGTCGACCTGACGCCCGTGGTCGGGACGAAGAAGGCGGACTTCGATCCGTCGAAGTGGACGGCGTCCACCGACAAGTCGGGCGCGATCCGCGCGGTGCCCTGGGACTCGGGCACGGTCGGGCTGTTCTACCGGTCCGACTACCTCGAGCAGGCCGGCGTCACCCCTGCCGACCTCGGCACCTGGGATGACCTGGTGACGGCGGGCGAGCGCATCAAGTCCACGACCGGGCACACGCTGATCACCACGGACGTCTCCACCGGCGGCCTGTTCCAGATGCTCCTGCAGCAGCAGGGGAAAGGCCTCTTCGACGAGAAGGGCGACATCACCGTCGCCTCGGCGGAGGCCGTCGCGGCCCTCCGCCTCGAGAAGGAGCTGAACGACAAGGGGCTGCTGAAGAACGTCAAGGGATGGGATGCGCGCGTGACGAGCGCGAAGAACGGCGACTCGGCGGTCACTCCGGAGGCGGTCTGGTGGATCGCGACCCTCACCGGCGAGGCGGCCGAACTGAGCGGGAAGTACGGTGTGACCGAGCTGCCCGCCTTCTCGGCGGGCGGTGCGCGCACCTCCAACAGCGGCGGCTCGGGGCTGGCCGTCCCCGCACAGTCGAAGAACCCGCAGCTTGCCGCATCCTTCGTCGCCTTCGCGCTCGCCGACACGCAGAATCAGGTGTCGATGATGAAGAAGGACGGGCTCTTCCCGGCCTATCTCCCCGCGCTGAAGGATCCGTTCTTCGCCCAGCCCGACCCCTACTTCGGCGGTCAGAAGGTGTACTCGCTCTTCGCCGAGCAGACCGCGAAGATCCCGTCGATCGCCTACACGTCCGACAATGCCAAGGCGACCGACATCGTGGGCGCCGCCGTGGCCGCCTCCGTGCTCGGCGGCAAGGACCCGGCGGCGGCGCTGAAGGATGCGGCCCAGCAGATCGCCACGGCCACCGGCCGTACGATCGCCGACTGAGCATGGTCGCCGTCGACACCGCCGCACGGCGGCGGACGGCGGACGCCTCCCGGACCCGGTCGCTGGAGCGCAGGCTCCGGCGGCCGGGCGTGTGGTTCGTCCTGCCCGCCGCCGTGCTGTTCATCGTCTTCTTCGCGTACCCGCTGGCGATCTCGCTGTGGCAGAGCTTCTTCAGCACCCAGGGAGGCGAGCTGCGCTGGGTCGGCCTCGACCAGTACGCACGGCTGCTCGAGGACCCGCTCGTCGCGACCAGCCTCGGCAACGCCTTCCTCATCCTGATCGTCCAGGTGCCGCTGATGATCGGGACGGCGCTCGTGCTCGCCTACGTGCTCAACCAGACCTGGCTGCGGTTCCGCTCCGGGTTCCGGCTGCTGTACTTCCTCCCAGCGGTGACCACCCTCGTGGCGTACTCGGTGGTGTTCCGCGTGCTGCTGACGACCGACGGCGGCGCAGTGAACCAGCTGCTGGGATGGGCGGGCATCGCCCCCGTGGACTGGCTGGACAGCGAGCTCTGGGCGCGCGTCGCGCTCATCGCATCCATCACCTGGCGCTGGACCGGGTACAACATGGTCATCCTGCTCGCAGGGCTGCAGAGCATCCCCGCCGAGCAGTACGAGGCGGCACGGATCGACGGCGCAGGGCGCTGGGCGACCTTCGCCCACGTCGTGGTCCCGCAACTCCGGCCGGCGATCGTCTTCACGACCGTCACCTCGACCATCGGCGCGCTGCAGCTGTTCGACGAGAACGTCATCCTGACCGGCGGGGGTCCCAACAACGCGACCCTGACGCCGGTGCTCTACCTCTACAAGGTGGGCTTCCAGCAGTTCGACCCCGGATACGCCTCGGCCATCGCCTGGCTGCTCGTCGTGATCACCGGGATCGTCTCGATCATCCAGTTCCGCCTGCTCCGGGAGAAGAAGTGATCCGCGCGCTCCGCCACACCCCTGCGTACGTCCTGCTGACCGTCGGCGCGCTGCTCAGCGTCGTGCCGTTCCTGTGGATGCTGACCGCGTCCACTCACACCACCGCCGAGCTCTTCGCGCGGCCGCTGCCCATCCTCCCCGGCGGCGAGCTGTGGACGAATCTGGCACGGTTGCAGGAGCAGACCGGGTTCGGTCAGGTGATGCTCAACAGCCTGTTGATCGCGGTGATCTACACGGTCTTCAGCTCGGCGGTCAGCGTGCTCGCCGGATACGGGCTGGCAAAGTTCCGCTTCCGCGGACGCGGCGTGCTGCTGGCCGTCGTGCTCGGCACGATGATGATCCCGATGCAGGTGCTCCTGGTGCCGCTGTTCCAGATGATGGCGAGCGTCGGCTGGATCGACACCTACCAGGCGGTCATCCTGCCGTTCCTGGCGAACGCGTTCGGCATCTTCCTGATGCGCCAGGCCTTCCTGGACTTCCCGGACACCATCGTGGAGGCGGCGAGGATCGACGGGGCGGGGAGCTGCGCACGTTCTACCGGGTCGTGCTCCCCATCGCCCGGCCGCAGCTCGCCGCGCTCGTGATCTACACGTTCGTGAGCCAGTGGAATGCGTTCATCTGGCCGCTGCTCATGCTCAACACGGAGGACAAGTACACCGTCCCCGTCGCGCTCAACACGATGATCGGGCTCTCGCGCGTGGACTACTCGGGCCTGATGCTGGGGTCGCTGCTCGCGACGCTGCCTCTGCTGGTGATCTTCCTGCTCTTCCAGAAGCAGTTCGTCGCCGGGCTGCTGGGCGGTGCGGTCAAGGGATGAGCCGGAGCGGACCCGCAGGCGCCGTCAGGACAGGCGTTCCCACTTGATACCGGCGTCGGCGAGGAGGCGGCGCATCCCGTTGCTCCAGTTCTCGGCGAGGGCGGCCTTGGCGGCCGGCACATCCCCCTCGACGAGGTGCTGCGCGATCGCCGCGTGCTCCTCCGCGGACCGCTCGACCAGCACGTCGTCGCCGACCAGCAGCGACTCGTACCGATGGATCGCGCTCCGGACCTGGGCGATCTGCTCCAGCAGTCGCTCGTTGGGGCAGGCGCTCAGCATGAGGTTGTGCCACTCGTCGTCCTTGCGGTTGACGACGGCGTGCTCGGCGACATCGTCCGAGAACGCCGCGGCGAGGGCGCCGAGGCGCTCGCCGAGGGCGGCCAGCTCGTCGGCGGGGGACAGGTCGAGCGCGAGGCCTTCGAGGGTGACGATGATCGGGCAGAGCTCTTCGAACTCGCGCGCGCTCAGCGGCACGAAGCGGAAGCCCTTGCCGTTCTCGCTCTCGATCTGGCCCTCGCTCTCGAGGGCGATGAGGGCCTCTCGCAACGGGGTGCGCGAGACGCCGAGCTCGGCCGAGAGCTGCACCTCGTTGATGCTCTCCCCGGGGCGGACCGCTCCGGAGCGCATTCTCGCCAGCAACTCCTCGCGGACCTGGGAACGCAGATTCTTGCGCTCGATCGCCATGTGGCTCCTTCCGCTGAGGTGTGACGTCAGCCTATGGCTTGACGCCGTTGCCGAATGGCAAATAGCATCTGAATACATAATACAGTCGACGGAAGACGAACTCAAGGAGACCGATGACGATCCCCGCGCCCCGCAGCATCCGGCTCGACGCGCTCGCCTACGGCGGTGACTACAACCCCGACCAGTGGCCGGAGGAGGTCTGGGCGGAGGACGTGCGCCTGATGGTCGACGCGGGCGTCAACATCGTCACGCTCCCCGTCTTCTCCTGGCCGCTGCTGGAGCCCGAGCCCGGCCGCTGGGACTTCGCCGGCCTCGACCGCATCATCGACCTGCTGTGGTCCGAAGGCATCGCCGTCGACCTGGCGACGGCCACCGCGACGCCTCCTGCGTGGCTGGTGCGCGAGCACCCCGAGGTGCTGCCGTGGAACGCCGACGGCGTGCGCCTGGAGTTCGGATCGCGGCAGTCGTACTGCCCCAGCTCGCCGGTCTTCCGGGAGGCTGCCCTGCGGCTCACCCGCGCCCTCGCCGAGCGGTACGGCGAGCATCCGGCGCTCGCGCTCTGGCACGTCTCGAACGAGTACGGCGACCACGTCGCCCGGTGCTGGTGCCCGGAGTCCGCGCGGCACTTCCGCCGCTGGCTGGAGGCCCGTTACGGCGACATCGCCGGCCTCAACGAGGCGTGGGGAACCAGCTGCTGGGGCCAGAACTACCTGAGCTTCGACCAGATCGAGCCGCCGCGCACCGCGACCGGGCCGATCAACCCGGCGCAGGTCGTCGACTTCGAGCGGTTCTCGTCGGACGCCCTGCTCGAGCTCTTCACCGCAGAGGTCGAGGTGCTGCGCGAGGTGACGCCGGAGATCGCGGTGACCACCAACTTCATGAGCCTGTTCCGCGAGCTCGACTACTGGGACTTCGCCGCCGCGGAGGACCTGGTGACCGATGACGCGTATCCCGACCCCGCCGACCCGCACGCCCATGTCGGCGCCGCCCTCAACTACGGGCTCATGCGCAGCCTCAAGGACGGCCGTCCGTGGCTGCTGCTGGAGCAGGCGCCGAGCGCCGTGAGCTGGCGCGACGTCAACGTCCCGAAGGCGCCGGGCCAGCTGCGGCTCGGCAGCCTTCAGGCCGTCGCGCACGGGTCGGACGGCGTGATGTTCTTCCAGTGGCGGCAGGCGAAGTTCGGGCCCGAGAAGTTCCACTCGGCGATGCTCGGCCACCGCGGAGAGCGGAGCCGCAGCTACCGGGAGTCGAAGGCCCTCGGCGCGGAGCTCAAGAAGCTGGAGCCCGTGCGCGGCACTCGCGTGCGCTCCTCCGTCGCGCTCGTGGCCGACTGGGACGCATGGTGGGGCGTGACCCAGACGGAGTCGATGCCGTCGCAGCGGCTGGACTGGCTGACCGAGGCCCGCGCCTGGCACGCTGCGGCCTTCGCGCTCGGCCAGCCGGTGGACGTCGCCCGCGCGTCAGGACCGTTCGGCTCGCACCGCGTGGTGCTCGTGCCCAACCTGTATGCGACCACCGCGGAACAGGCCGCGGCGATGGAGGCGTTCGTCGCCGGGGGAGGCCACCTCGTGGTGGGGCCCTTCTCCGGCGTCGTCGACCACCGCGAGCAGGTGCACGCCGGCGGCGCGCCCGGCCCGTTGCGCGACCTCCTCGGCGTGGAGGTCGACGAGTGGTGGCCGCTAGCCGACGGCGCCCAGCGGACGGTCGAGCTGGGCGGCGTCGTGCATTCCACCCGCGTCTGGGGCGAGTGGATCGAGACGGCGCCCGGCACCGAGGTGCTCGCACGCTTCGCCGACGGCGACCTGGCGGGCCTCCCCGCCCTGACCCGCCGAGCGCACCTCAACGGCTCCGCCTGGTACCTGGCCGCCGGTCTCGACGACGCGGCGATGCGCGCGGTGCTCTCCCTGGTGTTCGCGGCCGCCGGCGTGGAGGCCCGTGAGCCGGACACCGCGCTCGAGATCGTCACGCGCACCGACGGGTCCACCGACTTCACCTTCGTGCTCAACCACGGCCGGGATGCGCGGGTCGCGCCGCGCATACCGGGCGGCACCGACCTGCTCACCGGCGCGGACGCGGGAGATGGTCTGCCGCTCGACGCGTTCGGCGTCGCCGTGATCGAGCACCCGTCCGTCTGATCCACCGAGAGAGGCCAGCATGACCCACCCCTTCGTCCATCCGTACGTGCCGAACACGGCGCCCGAGTCGCGGCAGCAGATGCTCGACGCCGTCGGCGCCGCCAGCATCGAGGAGTTCTACGCCGACGTTCCGGCCGACCTCCGGCTCGGCCGCGACCTCGACCTCCCGGAGCCGCTCCTCGCCGAGCAGGACCTCGTGCGGCACGTCGGCGGCCTGCTGCGGCGCAACCGCCCGGTCGAGCCGGGGCGACTCTTCCTCGGCGCCGGCACCTACAACCACGCGGTCCCGGCCGTGGTGGACGAGGTGATCAACCGGAGCGAGTTCCTCACCGCGTACGCGGGGAGCCGTACGAGGACCACGGCCGGTTCCAGGCCCTGTTCCAGTACCAGTCGCTGATGGGCGAGCTGCTGAACCTCGACGTCGTGAACGTCCCCACCTACGACGGCTATCAGGCGGCGGCGACGTCGCTCGCCATGGCGACCCGGATCACCGGACGCCGCGGCATCCTGCTCGTGAGCGACTCCCACCCGGACAAGCTCTCCAAGGTGCGCGACTACCTCCTTCCCGTCGCCGACCTCACGGTCGTGCCGACGGCGGACGCCGTCGCCGACCTCGTCGCGGTGCGTGCGCTGGTCGGGCCCGGCACGGCAGCCGTCTGGGTCGAGACGCCGAGCTACCACGGCGCGCTCGAGACGGCGCTGCCCGAGCTCGCCGACGCCGCGCACGCCGCCGGCGCGTTGCTGGTCGTGGGAACCGACCCGATCGGGCTCGGCGTGCTCGCCTCCCCGGCCGACCATGGCGCCGACATCGTGCACGGCGACATCCAATCGCTCGGCCTGCACCCGTGGTTCGGGGGCGCCCACGCCGGCTTCATCGCCGTGGCCGACGACCCTCGTCTGGTCATGGAGATGCCGTCCCGTCTGTTCGGGCTCGCCTCGACCGACGTCGAGGGCGAGTACGGCTTCGGCGATGTCGCCTACGAGCGCACGTCGTTCGCCGTGCGCGAGGAGGGCAAGGAGTGGGTCGGCACGGCCGCAGCGCTCTGGGGCATCGCCGCGGGCGTCTACCTCGCGCTGATGGGACCGAACGGGATGGCCGAGCTGGGCGAGACTCTGCTGGCCCGCACGTCATACGCCCGCCAGGCGCTGACCGCCCTGCCCGGTGTGACCGACGCCGACGGCGCCGTCCACCTCCGCGAGTTCGTCCTCGACTTCCGAGGGGCGCCCGTCACCGCGCCCGCACTCGTGGCCGCCTTGCGCTCCCGGGGCTTCGAGCCGGGTCTCGCGCTCGGCGACGACCGGCTGCTGGTGTGCGTCACCGAGCAGAACACCCAGACCGACATCGACGACCTCGCCGCAGCAGTCGGCGCCGTCCTGAAGGAGAACGCCCGATGAGCCTCCCCATCGCGCCCAAGCCCGCCCTGCGCCGCTTCCACCAGGCACGCTGGGACGAACCCATCGTCTTCGAGCTGGACACTCCCGGCGAGCGCGGAGTCATCCCGTCGCAGACCGAGGACGGCGTGCGCTCGGCGGTCGGCGACGTCGTCGGCGCGCTGCCTGCCTCGTTGCGCCGGGCCGAGCCGCCCGCGCTGCCGGAGATCGGTCAGATGCGCGTCCTGAAGCACTACCTCCGCCTCAGCCAGGAGAACCTGGGCGCCGACCTCAATATCGACGTGGGTCAGGGGACCTGCACGATGAAGTACGCACCCAAGGTCAACGAGGCGATCATCCGCACGCCCGACCTCTCCGAGCTGCACCCGCTGCAGGACCCGGATTCCGCGCAGGGCGCCCTCGAGATCATCTGGCGGACCGAGCGCATGCTCGCCGAGATCTCCGGCATGAGCCGGGTCTCGCTGCAGACCGGCGGCGGGTCGGAGGCGATCTGGGCGAACATCTCCATGATCCGGGCGTACCACGCATCGCGCGGGGAGGACGAGAAGCGGGACGAGGTGATCACCACGATCTTCTCGCACCCGTCGAACGCGGCGGCGGCCAAGATGGCGGGCTACAAGGTCATCACGATCTTCCCGGACGCCGACGGCTACCCCGATGTGGATGCGCTTCGTGCCGCCCTCTCGCCGCGAACGGCCGCGATCATGGTCACCAACCCCGAGGACACCGGGATCTACAACCCGCGCATCCGCGAGTGGGTCGACCTGGCGCACTCGGTCGGAGCGCTCGCGTCCTACGATCAGGCCAACGCCAACGGCATCCTGGGCATCACGCGCGCTCGCGACGCCGGGTTCGACGTCTGCCACTTCAACCTGCACAAGACGTTCGGGACCCCGCACGGCTGCGGGGGACCGGGGTCCGGTGCGAACGCGGTGTCGGAGGCGCTCGCGCCGTTCCTGCCGGGGCCGGTCGTGGAGAAGGTCGGCGACCGGTTCGTGATCGACGCCGACCGTCCCCAGTCCATCGGCTCGGTCGCACCTTTCTACGGGGTCGTGCCGAACATCGTCCGCACCTACGCCTGGATCCGCGCGCTCGGCGCTCCCGGTCTGCGGGCCGTCGCCGAGACGGCGGTGCTCAACAACAACTACCTCATGAAGCTCGTCCTCGACATCCCCGGGGCCAGCGCTCCGTATGCCGCCGGGCGCCGGCGCATCGAGCAGGTGCGCTACTCGTGGCAGGAGCTGTTCGAGGAGACCGGGATCACGTCGGAGGAGATCGGCGTGCGGGCGAGCGACTTCGGCATGCACTACTGGACCAGCCACCACCCGTATGTGGTGCCGCAGCCCTTCACGCTCGAGCCGACGGAGTCGTACTCGAAGGCCGAGCTCGAGGAGTACGCGCGGGTGCTGGCCGAGGTGGCCCGGGAGGCGCGGGAGACCCCCGAGGTCGTGCGCACCGCCCCGCACAATCAGACGGTGCACCACACCCACCACGACGACCTGGACGATCCCGACCGTTGGGCGGTGACGTGGCGTGCCTACCGGCGCAAGCACTTCGGCGAGGGCGTCACCGAGGCTCCGGCGCTGGAGGGTGCGGTCGCGTGACCGGGATGCAGCCGTGACGATCGGCCTGATCGTCAACCCCGTTGCGGGCATCGGCGGCCCGGCCGCCCTCGCCGGCAGCGATGGAGCCGCGGTGCAGCGCGAGGCGCTGCGCCGCGGCGCCCGCCCGCGTGCCGGAGAACGCGCCGCGGAGGCGTTGCGTGTGCTCGCCTCGGCCCGTCCAGGAACCGAGGTGCTGACCGCCGCCGGCCCGATGGGAGAGGACGCCGTGGCGGCCGCGGGCCTCGTCGCCCGGGTCGTGCATGATCCGGCGTCGGCATCCTCGGGCGAGGACGCAGCCCGCGCGGCCGCCGCACTTCGCTCGGCAGGCGCATCCCTCATCCTGTTCGCCGGAGGCGACGGCACCGCCCGGGATGTCGCACGCGGTCTGCCCGCGGGAGCGCCGGTGCTCGGCATCCCTGCGGGCGTCAAGATGTACTCCGGCTGCTTCGCCGTCGGGCCCGCTGCAGCCGGTGCCACCGCCGCCGACTGGCTCGCCCATCCCGTGCCCACGGCGACGGCGGAGGTGCTCGACCTCGATGAGGAGCTGATGCGCGCGGGCCGTCCCGATCCGCGGCTGTTCGCGCTCGTCCAGGTTCCCGCGGCTCCCGGTCGCACCCAGGCGCGTAAGGCGTCGACGCCCGCGAGCGCCCGCGAGTCGGTGCGGACCGCCGCGGCCGGCGCCGTCGCCGCGATGCGGCGCGGAGTCCGCTACCTGCTCGGTCCCGGCGGCACGACGGCCGAGGTCGGCCGCGCGCTCGGCCTGCTCACCAGCCCGCTCGGCGTCGACGTGGTGCAGGACGGCCGGCTCCTCGCACGGGACGTCACCGAGGCGCAGGCGCTGGCTGCGGTGGAGGGGCGCCCTGCGCAGGCGGTCGTCACCGTGATCGGCGGCCAGGGCTTCCTGCTCGGCCGCGGCAACCAGCAGCTCTCGGCGCGGGTCGTGTCCGCGCTCGGTGCCGATCCTCTTCTCGTCGTCGCCACGGAGCAGAAGCTCCTCGACCTCGCCGGCCGGCCCTTGCTGGTCGACACCGGCGACCCCCAGCTCGACCGGCGGCTGGCCGGCCACGCCCGCGTGGTCACCGGTCCCTCCACCGCCACTCTCTACCCTGTCACTGCCGCATCTGCGGCCCCCATCGAAGGAGAATCCACATGCGTCTAGCCGGCAAGTCCGCCATCGTCACCGGAGGAGCGGGCGGCATCGGCCGCGCCACCTCGCTCGCCTTCGCGGCGGAAGGCGCGCGGGTGGCCGTCGTCGACCTCCAGCAGGATGCGGCCGAAGCCGTCGCCCAGGAGATCCGCGCGGCGGGCGGCGAGGCGATTGCCCTCGGCGCCGACGTCTCGGCCGAGCCCGACGTGGAGAGCGTCGTCGCGGCGGCCGTGGAGGCGTTCGGAGGGATCGACATCGCCTTCAACAACGCGGGGATCATCCGCCGCACGACGGCGGTTGAGACCACCGTCGAGGAGTGGGACCGCGTGTTCGGCGTCAACGTGCGCGGGGTGTTCCTCATGTGCAAGCACGTCGTCCCGGTGATGGCCGCAGCGGGCGCGGGATCGATCATCAACACGGGGAGCGGCTGGGGCCTGAAGGGCGGCGGCCAGGCGATCTCGTACTGCGCGTCCAAGGGCGCGGTCGTCAACATGACGCGCGCGCTCGCGATCGACCACGGCCCGCAGGGCATCCGCGTCAACTCGATCAACCCCGGCGATGTGAACACCGGGATGCTGCGCGACGAGGCGCGCCAGCTCGGTCAGGAGACGGGTTCGTTCCTCGCCGAGGCCGCCGACCGGCCCCTGCGGCGGATGGGCGAGCCCTCCGAGATCGCCGCCGCGGTGGTCTGGCTCGCCAGCGACGAGTCGTCGTACGTCACCGGGACCGCTCTGGTGGCGGATGGCGGCGGAATCGCGTGACCTGAGCCCGCACGCCCCCGGCGGGCGCGTTGCCGTGGTCACCGGGTCGACGCGCGGCCGCTCCGCGATCGCGCGCTGGAGCGCGGGCGGCGCTTCGACGCTCCCGGATGCGGTCCATCAGCAGATCGAGGTCACCGCGTCGCCGTAGCGCAGGCGGTCCGGCAGCGCACGTCAGGCGACCGGCCAGCAGATCTGTGTGCGCCACGTGGACGGATCGGGCTGGCGCTCCGGATCGCTCAGGTAGCACTCCCACATCACGTCGCCGGGAGTCAGTCCGTTGTCGGCGAAGAACCGCTGCACCGCCGCGTACGTCTCGTGGATGGTGTCGTACGGGCCGACGTGGGTGGCCTCCACGACGCGGCCGGCGGGGAGCGTCCCCGGCACGATCCCACCCTCAGCGGCGATGGGGCCCGAGGCGGGGAACCCGGCCTCGACGTCGACCGTGTCCGTCGGCATGCCGTAGTACTTGCCGAACGGCGGCCCCGCCGGGTAGCGGCCCTGCGCCTGGAGGGCAGCCGCAGCGGCCGGGAAGGCGCGCGAGAAGAACCCCTGCAGTTCATTCAGCGGGATGCGCGCGCGGAGAACCGCCGTCGGTTGCTCGGTGTGCTCGGTGATGGCGATATCGGTCACATGCTCATGGTGCGGCGGCATCGGCCGCACCGGGAGTGCCGAACGTCCCGCGCAGTACGGAGGTGGCGGGCGGCGCGGCAGCACTCCTCGGTCGGCCCAGGCGCGCTCATTGCCGGCGCGAGCGCTCCAGGCGTTCCACGTCCCAGTAGACGCACTCCACGAGCGAGTGTGCCGGGCAGGCGGGAGCGCCCGATTCGTCCGGTGTCGCGACGCGGTCGAACTCGCCTCGGGCCTTCTCGAGCAGCATCGCGAATTCCGCGTCGTCCACGACGCACTGGTCGGCGGTGAGCCATTCGCGCAGCAGCGTTTCCACGTCCTGGTGGTAGACCCGCGAGTCGGCCCAGACTCGTTGCACGATGCCGGCGATCTGATCCTCGCGAGGTGCCGGCTGAGAGCCGTCCATCACGGGGAAGTGGGGCGGCTTCTTGTGATTCTTAGGACTCATGCTGCTTCACCTGCCATTTCGAACCGATACGGCCGCCTTCAGCTGCGGACGCGGATGACGGTCTTCCCTTTGCGTCGCTGTGCGGGGTTGAGCGCGGCGACGGCGTCGCTGAGCGGGGCGATCTCGTCGATGTTGGTACGCAGCCGGCCGTCGCGCACGCGCTGAACGATCTCGCTGAGCTGCGAGGGCACGGACTCGACGACGAAGTCGACGGAGAGGCCGTCGGCGGGCCGCGCGGCTCCGAGTCCGGTGACGGTCACGAGGGTGCCGCCGGGGCGGATGAGGAGCGCCGACTTCTCCTGGATCGCACCCCCGATGACGTCGAACACGAGGTCCACACCGCCGACGTCCTCCAGTGAGTCGTTCTCGAGGTCGAGGAACTCGTGTGCGCCGTAATCGAGAGCCTTCGCGCGATCGGCGGTGCGGCCCGTGCCGATGACGTAGGCGCCGGCTTCGCGGGCCAGCTGGGTCACCATCGTGCCGACCGCGCCCGCCGCGCCATGTGCGAGGACGGTCTGGCCGGAGCGCAGGCGGCCGTGCTGGAACAGACCCTGCCAGGCGGTGAGCCCAGAGATCGGCAGACTTGCTCCAACCGTGAAGTCGACGTCGCCGGGAAGGGGCGCGAGGTTGCGCGACTCGACCGCGACGTACTCGGCGAGCGTTCCGTCGCGGTGCCAGTCGGTGATCCCGAACACGCGCTGTCCGATCGTGAGTCCTGTCGTGCCGTAGCCGAGCGCGGTCACCACACCCGCGACGTCGTGCCCGAGGACGGACGGCGACTTGTCCCGGCCCGCCCGATCGACCCAGGTGGAGGGCCACTCGACCTCGGTGGGGACGTACGCAGCCGCGTGCACCTCCACGAGGACGTCATTGATGGCAGGTTTCGGGTCCGGCCGGTCGACGAGCTGCATGCCGGCCGCACCGGAAGCTCGATCGGCCACGATTATCGCCTTCATGAGGACCTCCTCGCACCGTGACCGCACGACGGCGGTCCCGTATGTTCCAGGTTCGACCTCTTGGTCGAACTAGGGAACATGCTAATTCAAAAACTGGACTAGATCGTCCAATTTCTCAGGTCCTGGAGGGGCGGCATGGAGCATACAGGACCAGAAAGTCCTATCTCGCTTGAGGGGAGAGGCTCTCCAGATGCGCCAGGGCCATATCGATCGAGGTGGCCATCGGGGTGACGTCGCGCGCGGTCTGGGCCAGCAGATAACCGCCTTGCAGAGCTCCGAGGAGCCCGGTCGCGAGTTCGTCGACGGGCGCGTCCGCCGGGAGGGTGCCGCCCTCCTGTAGCCGCCGGATCGCTCCGGCCAGCAGGTCCGTCCACTCGGCGAACAGGGCGGTCAGTGCTCGGCGGGCGATGTCGTCCTGATCGGCGACTTCGGAGGCGAACGATCCGAGAGCACAGCCGTAGGCGCCGTGACGCAGAGCATTGTTCTGCACGAGCGCATCGCGCCACCGCCGGAGGCCCGACAGGGTGGAGACCCGGCCGAGACTCTCCTGCTCGCGCTCGATGACGCGCCGGCCCATGAGCTCGATGACCGCGCGCACCACCTCCTCCTTGTTCGCGAAGTGGCGATAGAGCTGCGACTTGCTGACACCGCTCGCTTCGCGGACATCGTCGAGGGTGGTGGCGCCGACCCCGCGGACATACATCAGGTCTGCAGCCGCGCTGACGATGCGCTCCCGGGTCTTCGCCCCCTCGCCGTCAGGCGCTGGGTCGTCGTCTCGGCGGTCGTGGACACCCCCTCATGGTACGTCCGGGGTCCGACGGATGGGGCCGTCCGTCAGAGGAACGCGCGTTGCAGCCAGTCGAGCTCCAGCTGGGCCCACACGGCGACGATCGCGTAGCAGACGACGGTGATGAGCGGCAGCCAGCCGTACAGTGTGCGGCAGACCCGGCGTGCCCGTTCGGGCAGCGGGATGGTGCCGTTCCGGAGGTTGTTCAGCGTTACCGCCCAGAACGTCGGGATGGTGATCGCCCACGTCACCATGCACCACGGGCAGAGGACGTGCAGCACGGTCAGCGAGCTGGTGATCAGGAACACGACCAGCGCGAAGGCCAGCGCCACGCCGGCGTTGAAGAGCAGCCAGAACCAGCGGGCCAGACCGTCCCGCGCGGCGAGGGCCGCCACCCCGGCCGCGATGGTGGCGGTCCACCCCATGAGCCCGAGCAGCGGGTTGGGGAACCCGAGCAGGGAGCCCTGCCAGGAGGCGAGGTTGGTCGCGCAGCCGATCAGCACGTTGAAGCTGCACGTCAGTTGCGCGTTCGGGTCGCGCAACTGCGTGAGCTTGTCGAGGGTGAGCAGGAACGCGGCGCCCAGACCGATGACGCCGGCGACGATCAGCCACCAGGCCAGCACGCGCGAGACCCGGGGCGTGGATGCGCGCTCCGCCACGGTCACGCCGGCCATGGCAGCAGGCAGACGGCGGTGATCATCACCGTTGCGGCGCTGATCACGAGGGTGGCCAGCAGCGAGTGGCGGCGGTCGGCCGCGGTGCGGCCCCAGAGGTCCGCGTGCGCGCAGGTGCGCTCGGCGGCTGCCACGATCGCAGCCGTGCCCGGCGCATCCAGGTCGAGGCTGCCGGTGCGGGCGTGGAAGCGGATGCGGTCCGCCTCGTCGGGGGCGAGCGCCAGCCGGCGGCTCATCGGAGCGCTCCGCCCGGCGCTCCGCCGCTCGCTGCCGCGCTCGCCGCCGCCTCGGCCGTGTGGTTCAGGTCGAACGCGGGCGACTCCGACCGGATGCGCGGGATGCGGAGGAAGTTGTGCCGCGGCGGCGGGCACGACGTCGCCCACTCCAGCGACCGCCCGGTGCCCCAGGGGTCATCGACGGTGACCTTGGGGGCGTGCCGGCAGGTGAGGTAGATGTTCGCGATGAACGGGAGCACGGACGCGGCCATGACGATGGAGCCGAGGGTGGAGAGCTGGTTCATCCAGGTGAAGCCGTCCGACGGCAGGTAGGTGGCGTACCGGCGTGGCATTCCGATGACGCCGAGCCAGTGCTGGATGAGGAAGGTCATGTGGAAGCCGATGAACAGCAGCCAGAAGTTCCACCGTGCCAGGTGCTCGTTCAGCATCCGGCCGGTCCACTTGGGCCACCAGAAGTACACGCCCGCGAAGGTCGCGAAGATCACGGCGCCGATGAGGACGTAGTGGAAGTGCGCGACGACGAAGTACGTGTCCGACAGGTGGAAGTCGAGCGGCGGGGAGGCCAGGATCACGCCGGTCAGCCCGCCGAAGGTGAAGTTGATCAGGAACCCGAGCGCGAACAGCATGGGCGACTCGAAGGTGAGGGACCCGCGCCACATCGTGCCGACCCAGTTGAAGATCTTCACGCCCGTCGGCACGGCGATCAGCATGGTCATCAGCGAGAACCAGGGCAGGAGCACCGACCCGGTCACGTACATGTGGTGAGCCCACACCGTGATGGAGAGCGCCGCGATGGAGATGGTGGCGTAGACGAGCGTCTTGTAGCCGAAGATCGGCTTGCGGCTGAACACCGGGATCACTTCGGAGACGATGCCGAAGAACGGCAGCACGATCACGTAGACCTCGGGATGCCCCCAGAACCAGAACAGGTGCTGCCACAGCAGGGCGCCCCCGTTGGCGGCGTCGTAGATGTGCGCGCCGAAGACGCGGTCGGCCATCGCCCCCGCCAGGGCGGCGGCGAGCACCGGGAACGCCATCAGCGCGAGGATCGAGGTGACCAGCGTGTTCCAGGTGAAGATCGACATCCGGAACATGGTCATGCCCGGCGCGCGGAGGGTCATGATCGTGGTGATGAAGTTGACGGACGAGAAGATCGTCGCGAACCCGAGCAGCAGCGCGCCGGCGAACCAGAGGGTGTTGCCGAGGCTGGGGGAGAACGTCTCCGCCGCCAGCGGCTGATAGGCGAACCAGCCGAAGTCCGCGGCGCCCTGCGGCGTGAGCAGACCGCCCGCGGCGATGAGCCCACCGAAGAGGAAGCACCAGAACGAGAACGCGTTGAGGCGGGGGAAGGCGACGTCGGGCGCGCCGATCTGCAGGGGCACGATGACGTTCGCGGCGCCGGTGAAGAACGGCATCGCGTACAGCAGCAGCATGATCGTGCCGTGCATCGTGAACATCTGGTTGTACTGCTCGCCCGTGAGCACGTGCATCCCCGGTGCGACGAGCTGGCCCCGGATCAGCAGTGCCATCACGCCGCCGATGGCGAAGAAGACGCCGGAGGCGATCAGGTACATGTAGCCGATCGTCTTGTGGTCGGTCGAGGTGATCCACGAGACCACGATGTTCCCCTTGCGGGTCGTGGCGGCCGGGCGGACCGGGGGAGCGGCGCGGCCGGCCGCGTGGCGGGCTCGGTCTCCACGGTGCTGCTCATCAGACCTCCAGACGGGACGGGTGCGTGCGCGGAGCGGTTCGCTCGCTTCGCACCGAGTCTCGTGACCGCAATGTCTTTCCCTCCAACCCGGACTCCCGTGAATAATGGATTTGAGTACCGGCCGCCGAGCGAGGGGACGCCATGACCGCACCAGCGGGGAGCCCGTTGCGGCGGGTGCTGCGCTCGGGTCAGCGCATGCGCATCCTCGACGCCCTGCGGTTGCGCAGCCCGCTCACCCTTCCGGAGCTCGCCGGCCAGGTGGGCCTGCCGCCGAACACCGCGCGGGACCATCTCGCCGCGCTGATCCGGGCCGGCTGGGTCACCGCCCGCAACGAGTCCCGTGCGGTGCGCGGCCGGCCGCGCAAGCTGTACGCGATGGCGCAGGGCCTTCAGGAGGCGACCGCCGAGACCCGCGAGCGCACCCGCCGGGCGACCGCGATCGGCCGCATCGCGCGGTTGACGGCCGTCTTCCCGCCGACGCGGGAGGGACTCCCGGTCGCCGCCGGCCAGCAGCTGGATGTGCTGGAGGACCACCTGGAGCGCGCGGGCTTCCGCCCGGAGGCCCACGAAGCCGCGCTGACGATCGGCCTGTGCTGCCCGCTGACCGATGTGCGGGATGCGCTCCCCGAGACGGTCTGCGCGGTCGACCTGTGCCTGATCCAGAGCGTCCTCGCGCGCGTGGACGGCCCGCTGAGGGCGACCGGGATCACCCCGATCGACCCCGGCTCGACCTGTCGCGTCGACCTCGTGCTCGCGCACGACGGACGAGGGGACGACGCGGCGGCCGCGCGCTAGCCTGGGAGCGCGCCATCCACCCGAAGCGGAAGGACTCCCCGTGCGGCCCGAACTCGCCGTGGCCTCCTGGCAGGCCACCCGTGACACCGTCCACCTGTGGACGCAGATCGTCGGCAAGATCCGGATGGCGCTGACGCCGCCGGTGAACCACTGGTGGCACGTCACGCTCTACCTCAGCGCGCGCGGCCTGGCGACCGGGCCGATCCCCGTGCCCGGCGGCATCCTCGACATCGAGTTCGACTTCGTCGACCACCGGCTCGTGCTGCGCACCAGCGACGGCGGGCGACGGGATGTGGCGCTCGCCGGGATGTCGGTCGCGCGCTTCTACGAGTCCACGATGCGGGCGCTCGGAGAGCTGGAAGTGGAGGTGTCCATCCACCCGGTGCCGAACGAGGTGGTGGTCGCGATCCCGTTCGCCGACGACACCGAGCACTGCACGTACGTCCCCGAGCAGGCGCAGGCGTTCTGGCGGCAGCTGATCGACGCCCAACGGCTGCTGCAACGGTTCCGGTCGCAGTTCACCGGCAAGGCGAGCCCGGTGCACTACTTCTGGGGGGCGATGGATCTGGCCGTCACCCGGTTCTCGGGCCGGCCGGCGCCCGCGCACCCGGGCGGCGTCCCGAACTGCCCCGACCGGGTCATGCTGGAGGGCTACTCGCACGAGATCAGCAGCGCCGGCTTCTGGCCCGGCGGCGGCGAGGAGGGCGCGTTCTACTCCTATGCGTACCCCGCGCCGGAAGGATTCGCGGAGGCGCCGGTGCCGGAGGGCGCCTTCTACAGCGAAGAGCTCGGCGAGTTCCTGCTGCCGTACGAGACGGTCCGCGCGGCCGCCGACCCGGACGCGCTGGTGATGGAGTTCCTGCAGGCGACGTTCGACGCGGCGGAGCGGCTGGGCCGGTGGCCGGGGACGTTCGGGGAGCCGGCATGAGCGAGCCGGAACCGCGCGACCCGGACGGCCCCCGGCTCCCCACCGCGGACGAGTCCGCCGCCGCCCTCGCGGACCGGCCGCTCGCCTTCTACAACGCGCTGCTGACCGAGCACTTCGTGCTGGAGTCGGCGCGCGGCATCACCGTCAGCGAGTCGAGCAGCCGCGCATCCCTCTATCTCATGACGCTCTCCAGTGCGCTGGTGGCGTTCGGCTTCCTCGCCTCCACGCCGTTCGCGCTCGGGTACCTGGCGGTGATCATCCCGGTCGTCGTCATCCTCGGCGTGTTCACCTACGAGCGGCTGGTGCAGACCTCGCTGGAGGATGTCGCTGCGCTCGCGTCCATCCAGCGCATCCGCCGCTACTACGGCTCGCTGCTGCCCGGGGCGGAGCGGTACTTCCCGGTCCCTCCTGGCAAGGCGCCGAACGAACTGCTCGAGATCGGTCAGCGCGGGTACCGCCGGGGCGTGTTCTTCACCATGTCGTCGGCCATCGCCATCGTGAACTCCATCGTCGCCGGCGTCGGCATCTCGCTGCTCGGTTACCGGGCGCTGTCGGCGCCTTTCCCGCTCGCGATCGCCGCCGGGATCGCGGCCGCGGTCGTGTTCGCGCTCATCCACGGCGCCTACCAGGAGTCCCGGTACGGCAGGCAGCGGCGGCTCCTTGCCGAGTCGGCGGGCGGCTCTGAAACGGTCGCACGAGAGGCGCGATGATCCGATGTACCGGCACGTGGTCAGGCCGCACGGGTACCACCGGCTCGGGGTGCGCCCGGAGCGGTGGGTCGACTCGGACGGCGAACCGCTGACCGACCCCGATGAGCTCGACCGGCTCGCGCGCTTGCGCATCCCGCCGGCGTGGACCAGCGTGTGGGCGGCGCCGGATGCGGCGAGCCGCGTGCAGGCGACCGGCGTCGACCTCCGCGGCCGGACGCAGTACCGGTACTCGGACGAAGCGCGAGCGGTCGCGGAACGGGACAAGTTCAGCCGCCTGCTCGAGTTCGCCGCGGCCCTTCCCGCGATCCGGGAGACGGTACGCGGGCACCTGGGGCACGGCGCGGCGAGCGCCTCCGCCGTCGAACGGTCCACGGCCGCGGTGGTGCGGCTCCTCGACCGCGGGCTGTTCCGCGTCGGCAACGAACGGTACGCCCGCGACAACGACACCTACGGCTTGACGACGCTCCGGCGGGAGCACGTGGAGGTGGGCGGCCCGATGCTGACGTTCTCCTTCGTCGGCAAGGAGCACATCCCGCACCGCATCGCCGTGGAGGACGGCGCAGCGGCGGCGGTGGTGGGCACGCTGCTGCGACAGGAACCGCATCCTGAGGGCCGGCTGTTCGCGCTCGCGGACCCGCCGATCTGGCGACTGGTCGACAGCGCGACGGTCAACTCCTACCTGCACGCGCATGCAGGCTGCGCCGTGACCGCGAAGGTGTTCCGCACCTGGGGTGCGACCGTCGCGGCGTGCACGATCGTCGCCGGGGCACGCCTGACGGACGCGCCCCGCGCGCGCCGGAGCACCGTGCTGTACGCCTACGACGGCGCGGCACGGCTGCTCGGCGACACCCCGGCTGTCGCCCGCGCCTCCTACGTGCACCCGGCCGCCGAGGAGATCGGGTCGTCCCCCGCCGTCCGCGCCGCGGTGGCCGCCGCGATCGAGGAGGCGCGCGACGACGACTTCGCCGTCGTCTATCAGGACGGCGGAGTCCAGGCCGCCGTGCTGGACGGGCTGCGGCGCAGCGGTACAGTGACCGCATGACCCGTCCGGTGAGCATCACCCCCGTCCGCGTCGCCCGCCTGCTCGTGGGGGAGGACGAGTGGATGCCGGTGTTCGTGCACCTGATCGACCATCCCGACGGGCGCATCCTCGTCGACACGGGCCTGACCGCGCTGCACCCCGCCGTCGCCGACATGGACCCGCAGCTGGAGCCGCTGGACCAGCACGATGACGTCGACCTCGGCGGCATCGCCACGGTCGTGAACACGCACCTCCACTTCGACCACTGCGGCGGCAACCACCTCTTCGCTGGACGTCCGGTCTACGTGCAGAGGACCGAGCTGCAGGACGCCCGCACGCTCGACGAGTACACGATCCCGGAGTGGGTGGACGCCCCCGGTGTCGAGTACGTCGAGGTCGACGGCGAGTTCGAGCTCGTTCCCGGCGTGCGGCTGGTGCCGGCGCCCGGCCACACCCGCGGTTCGCAGATCGTGGTGGTGGAGACGGATGAGGGTCCCGTCGTCATCGCGGGCGACACGGCGGTCTGGTTCGGCCAGCTGGACGAGCCGGAGACGGAGGGCCAGCGTCTCATCCGCTCGCTCGAGCCGCGGCGGGTGTGGCTTTCGCACGCGACGGAGCCGTGGCGGCCGCAGGAGTAGCGCGCGGCTAGCCGTCGGCCGGTCGCGCCAGTCGCGCCAGCCGCCGTTCCGTCTCGGTGCCGGGATCGGCGTGATAGACGACGAGTAGTTGACCGGCGGCCGGTGACGGGACCGCGAACTTCTCGTAACGGAGGTCCAGCTCGCCCACGACCGGGTGCAGGAGCACCGAGCGGCCGTGGTCCTTGGGCGTGACATCGTGCCGCGCCCAGAGGTCGGCGAACCGCGGGCTCTGCGCCGAGAGGTCGTCCACGAGCGCGCTCAGCGCGCCGTCGTGCGGGTCGTCTCGCGCTCCATAGCGCAGGCCGGCGACGGTCGCCGCGATCATCGCCTCCCAATCCCGGTACAGTCCGCGGACCGCCGGGTCGAGCACGGCCGATCGCAGGAGGTTGACCCCCGGCGTGAAGATCGGGGCGAGCGCCCGGGCGAGACGGTTGGACGCGAGCACCTCGAGCGTGCGGTTCTGGACGTAGGCCGGAGTGGTCGTCCAGGCGTCCAGCAACTGGCGGATGCGCTCGGGCGCCACGTCGTCCCGGGCGCGCGGCCGCGCATCCGGGTACCGGGCCAGTTCGCGCAGGTACGCGGTCGCCCCGTCGTCGAGCCGGAGCGCCCGGGCGAGGCCGCGGACCACCGAGTCCGACGGATGCGTGTCGCGTCCCTGCTCCAGCCGCAGGTAGTACTCGCTGCTGATGCCGGCGAGCAGCGCCGCCTCCTCGCGGCGCAGGCCGGCCACGCGACGTCGCTTCGTGGGCGCCAGGCCGGCCTCCTCGGGCGTCACCCTCGCCCGTCGCGCGCGGAGGAACTCGCCGAGCCGGTTGTCGTCGGCTCCTGCCATGCGACAACGCTACAACCCGGCGGCGGCGCTCAGCCTGTCCCTCCGCATACCAGGAAGAACGGGGGCACGACCGGGCGGACTGATCGGGGAAGCGGGGATGTTCTGCTCCTCGACGGCGACATCCGGTCGCGTCACAGAAGGAGCAGTACTCATGTCACTCATCACCACCCCGTTCGGCTTCGCGTCCACCGCGGAGGAGGTCACCGAAGGGGTCGACCTCACGGGGAAGCGCGCCCTCGTCACCGGCGCGTCCTCTGGAATCGGAATCGAGACGGCCCGCGTGCTCGCGCTCCGCGGCGCCGAGGTCGTTCTCGCCGTGCGCTCTCTCGAGACGGGCGAGGCGGTCGCACAGGACCTGCGCGACCGCACCGGGAACGACCGCGTCCGTGCGGCTCGGCTGGACGTCTCCGACCTCGCCTCCGTGCGGGAGTTCGTCGACGCGTGGAGCGGGCCGCTCGACATCCTGATCGCCAACGCGGGTGTCATGGCCACCCCCGAGGAGTACACCGCCGACGGCGTCGAACTGCAGTTCGCCACCAACTTCCTCGGCCACTTCGCGCTCGCCGTGGGGCTGCACGACGCACTGGCGAGCGCCGGGGATGCGCGCGTCGTCGTGGTCAGCTCCAGCGGCCACCTGATCTCGCCGGTGGTCTTCGACGACCTGAACTTCCGCTTCCGCCCCTACGACCCGCTGCTGGCGTACGGGCAGTCGAAGACCGCCTCGGTGCTGTTCGCCGTCGCCGCCGCGGAGCGCTGGGCCGCCGAGGGGATCACCGTCAACGCCGTCATGCCCGGAGCGATCGCCACGAACCTGCAGAAGCACACCGGCGGGCTCAAGACGCCGGTGGAGCGTCGGAAGTCGGTCGAGCAGGGAGCCGCGACCAGTCTGCTCCTCGCGGCGTCGCCCCTCGTCGCCGGTGTGACCGGCCGCTACTTCGAGGACAACAACGAGGCGGTACGCGTCTCGGACGGGAACGGCTGGGCGTCGGGTGTCGCGGGCTACGCGCTCGACCGTGCGAACGCCGACCGGCTGTGGGCCGTCGCGACCGAGCTGGTGTCCCGATGAGCGCCGTGCTGGCGGCGGGCGCGACGCACGCGCCCGTGCGCGCCGTCGGGTTCATCGGCCTCGGCGATCAGGGCGCTCCCATGGCCCGGGCGATCGCCGCATCCGGATTCGAGCTGCACGTGTGGGCACGACGGGAGGGGTCGCTCGACGCGCTCGCGGGCCTCCCGTTCGTGCGCCAGCAGAGTCCGGCGGCGCTGGCTGCGGCCGGCGACATCGTCCTCCTCGTGCTGCGCGACGACTCCGATGTGGATGACGTGCTCGAGAACCAGGGGATGCTCGCTGCGCTCAGGCCCGGCAGCATCCTGGTCAACCACGGGACCGGCGATCCGCAGGCGGCGGCCCGCTTCGCGGGTGTCGCTGCGGCGCACGGCGTCGACTTCCTGGATGCGCCGGTGAGCGGCGGGGGACCGGGAGCGGAGGCGCGCACGCTGGCGACGATCGTCGGCGGCGACGCGGGCGCACTCGAGCGGGCGCGGCCGGTGTTCGACACGTACTCCGGCTCGATCGTCCGCCTGGGCGGTCCGGGGGCCGGTCAGACCGCGAAGCTCCTCAACAACGCGCTGACCATGACGAACCTCAAGAACGCGGTCGACGTGCTGGGGATGGCCGACGCGATCGGGGTCGATGTCGCCGCCTTCCGCGAGCTGCTGGCGACCAGCAGCGGCGGCAGCTTCGTCATCCAGGCGCTCGGAGCGCAGATCACGCCGGAGATCGCGCCGCATCTGCAGGGACTGATGCGGAAGGACATCGACCACTTCGCCGATGCCGTCGGCCGGCTGGGCGTCGACGTCGAGGACGTCCGCGCCCGCGGGAGGGCCGGGGCGGCGGGACTGGTGGCGGTGGTGGAGCTGGTCGACCGGCACCTCGCGGCGCGCGGTCGATGACGCGCGGGTGGGGTACGCGGTGTTCGCCTACCCGAACGGCGGGGCCGGCCGATAGGGAGCCGTGGGGGTGGCAGGGCGCTATCCTCGGAAGCCGTCGGTCTCGCTTGCGCGGTGCTGCCACCGTTGCCACAGAGAACCAAGGAGTGACGTGCCGCACCGAACACTGCGTGCCCTGCTGAACCGCGACGAGCCGCACATCGTGGAGTGGGCCGAACGGCTGGATGCCGCCCGCACGCCGGAGGAGACCCGGGACGTCGTCGCCGGCCTGCTCGCCTCCGATCCGAGCCACGGCAACCCCGTCGTGCCGGTGCGGCGGCTCCTGCCGTGGGGCGCTCCTCCGGTGGGGACCGAGGTGGTGCCGCAGCCGGTCAGCCAGGCGCTGGCGCGCATGGACACCCCGGCGTACGTCCAGGGCCGGCTGATGGACGTGCTGGAGGCCAACCGGCAGGCGCGCGCGCTCACCTCGGGCTTCACCCCGGGCGCGAACCTGATCCTGACCGCCTTCCTCGGTACGTCAGGGCCCGCGCTCGCCGCGGACTGGGACACCGCGAGCGTGACGATGGTCCGCCACCTGCTCGATCGCGCGCAGCGGGACCCGCGGGACACCGCCCTCCAGGCGCTCGTCGGCGAGCTCTCGGTGCGCAGCGAGCGGTTCCGCCGGCTGTGGTGTGCGGAAGCTCCTGCTCCGCAGGAGTCGAGCATCGGCGAGTGGCGCCACCCGGTGGTCGGGCAGCTCCGGCTGACCCGCGAGAAGACGCCGATCGAGGGCACCGACGGGATGATGCTGGTCGTGTACCGCGCGGAGCCGGGCAGCGTCTCCGCGGTCGCGCTCGATCTGCTCAAGACGATCCCGCCGGAGGCTGTGCGCTGACGGCGTAGGATGTGACCTCATCGGCGACGTCCGCGCTGAAGCCGCCGACCGGTCCGCAGCACGGAAGGCGTCACGGGATGTCCGCACCACCCGCTCCGGTCGCCGACGAGGCAGCCGACCGCGACCGCACGGTGATGATGCACCCGCGGCGCACCTTCCACGGCATCCTCCGCGCCGGAGCGCTCGCGTCGCTGCTGCTGGTCGGCGCGGTCGTCGCGGCTCTGATCTGGGCGAACCTCGGCGGCTACGAAGCCTTCTGGGAGCAGCCCCTCGGCCTGCGGCTCGGCTCCCTCGACCTCACCTACGACCTGCGGACGTGGGTGAACAGCGGGCTGATGACGCTGTTCTTCCTGGCCGTCGGTCTGGAGGCGCGGCGCGAGTTCGACCTGGGCGACCTGCGCGAGCGGAGGCGGCTGCTCCTGCCGATCACGGTCGGTCTCGTCGGCATGGTGCTCCCCGTCGCCATCTACCTCGCGTTCAACCAGGGGCAGGAGTCGGCGCGGGCCTGGGGCGTCGCGATGTCGACGGACACGGCCCTCGCGCTCGGCACGCTGACCCTCCTCGCGCGGGCCGCGCCCAAGCGGACCCGCACGTTCCTGCTGACGGCGTTCGTGGTCGACGATGTGGCCGCCCTGGTCGTCATCGCCGTGCTCTACAGCAGCTCCATCCAGGTCGTTCCCCTGCTCGTCGCACTCGCAGCCTTCGCCGGGATCATCCTCGTCCGCCGGCTCGACCGAACCGTCGGCAGGAACCTCGCGGTCGTTCTCGGCGTCCTCATGTGGCTCGCCCTGCTGCTCAGCGGCATCGACCCGGTGGTCGCCGGTCTCGCCATCGGGCTGGCCACGACCGCCTACGTGCCGGTCCGCGCCGATCTGGAACGGGCCACGGGGCTGGTGCGCAGCTACCGCGAGAGCCCCAACGCCGAGCTCGCCCGCTCGGCCGCCGCGGGGCTCGCGGACTCCCTGTCGGAGAACGAGCGCATCCTGTACCGGCTGAGCCCGTGGACCAGTTACGTCGTCGTCCCGCTGTTCGCCCTCGCCAACGCCGGCGTGACGATCACGCCGGAGCTGCTCGCGCGTTCCGCGACGAGCGCGATCACACTCGGCATCGTCGTCGGCTACGTGATCGGCAAGCCGGTCTCCGTCGTCGCCAGCACCTGGCTGCTCGAGAGGGCGTCGCGGGGACGCATCCACCCGCAGGTCGGCTGGCTCTCGGTGCTCGGCAGCGGAACGGCGGCGGGCGTCGGCTTCACCGTGTCCCTGCTCATCGCCGGCATCGCCCTCGACGGACCGCGGCTGGCGGAGGCGAAGATCGGCATCTTCTTCTCCGTCATCCTGTCGGCCGTGCTGACCTGGCTCGTGTTCCAGTCGGTGCGGTTCATCCCCGCCATCCGCCGCACCCGGGCGCTGAACGGCCACCCGGACCCGACCCTCGACCTGCTCGCGCCGGTCGACGACGGGATGGACCACATCCGGGGGGCCGATGACCCCCAGGTGACGCTCGTCGAGTACGGCGACTTCGAGTGCGGATACTGCAAGCAGGCCGCGCCGACCGCGCGCGAGTTGCTGCAGCGGCATCCGGACGCGGCGTTCATCTGGCGCCACCTGCCGCTGACCGACGTGCACCCCAACGCGTTGCGGGCAGCCGAGGCGGCGGAGGCGGCGGCCGCGCAGGGCGCCTTCTGGCCGATGCACGACCTGCTGCTCGAGAACCAGGACCGGCTGAGCGTCAGGGACCTGGAGCGCTACGCGGAAGAGATCGGCATCGACGCCGTGCGGTTCGGCGAGGACCTGCGGACGCACGCGTTCGCCGACCGGGTGCGCGCCGACATCGAGTCCGCCGACCGGAGCGGCGCGGCCGGCACGCCCACCTACTTCATCAACGGCCAGCGCCACGAGGGGCCGGTCGATATCGACTCGCTCTCGAGGGCGATCACCGTCGCGCGAGCCGGCGGGCCGGCCGCAGCCGACGCGGTGCCGCAGGCGTAAGTGCGCGGCTCGTCGTCCGCCAGAACCAGAGCCCGGTCGATCGCTCGGCCGGGCTCTGGCGATTTTCCCCATACCCGTAGCTACGGGGACCATCAGGTTACCTGTCGCTCCCGGTGCGCTGCCACCTCCGCGGGGCAGGCGATGACGTGCAGACGTAGGGGGTGACTCGCGCTCGTAAGCCGCACGTGCGCGTCTCGTCCTCATCCACGCCCAGGGTCGACGAAGCTGGCCAGGGGCGCGTCGGGGCTCACGATGTACGTCGAGAGCATCCGGCCCGTCCCTGGGCCCAGGTCGCGCGCGTTGTGCGGCGTGTCCGGCGGGATGAGGAACCCGCTGCCCGCGTGCAGCAGCAGCGTCTCGGCGTCGCGGATGCGCATCTCCACCGTCCCGGCCACGATGTAGCCGACCTCCTCGCCCGGGTGCGTGTGCCATCCCGACTCCACGCCCTCCGGGATCTCGGTGAGCACCTGCACGATCACGCGGCCCGGGATGGACGACCCGGCCCGCTGCACCTCCGTGCGCTTCAACCTCCCGGCGAGAGCATCGGGCTGGGGGTCGGAGCCGGCCATCAGCCGACCGAGCGGATCGCGTCGAGGATCACGTCGGCCACCCGCTGCGGCTGGGAGATCATGATGAGGTGGGACCCCTCCAGGGTCGTCAGCCGCGCCCCGGCGTTCTCCGCCATCTGCAGCAGCACATCCGATCCGGCCGCTTTGTCCCCGGTGGCGACGACGGACCACGACGGCAGCGTCTTCCATGCGGCCGGGCCGTTCTTCTCGTCGAACGCCGCCGCGGCGACCGGGCGCTGGGCCGAGGCCAGGACGCGAGCCTGGGCGTCGGGCAGGTCCCCGGCGAAGACGCGAGGGAACTCGCTCTCCTTCACGTAGAGCTCGACCGCCGTCTCATCGCCGTCGCCGAGCCGGTACGTCTTCTGCTCGAGCGCGGGCGACAGCGCGCTGTCGCGTGAGGTGCCCTCGACCTCGCCGAGCGACTGCCCCTCTTCCGGAGCGAACCCCGAGACGAAGACCAGGCCCTTCACCTTGTCGAGCCCGGTCGCGGCGTTGGAGATGATGGCGCCGCCGTAGGAGTGGCCGACCGCGAGGAGCGGCCCGTCGAGCTGGGTCATCACGCTGCGGATGTAGGCGGAGTCGGATGCGATGCCGCGGAGGGGAGAGCCGGCGCGACGACATGGACCCCCGCCCTCTGCAGGATCTCGGTCAGGGGCGCCCAGCTGCCGGCGTCCGCGAAGGCGCCGTGCACCAGCACCACCGTCATGTCGCCGTTCCGTTCATCGCTCATCATTTCGCTCCGTCCTCGTGCCCCGCGTGCTCGTGTGGCCCCGTGTCCACGTGGCCGCAGTGTAGAGCGCTGATTGCTAGACAGGCTAGAGGAATAATGGTTCCACCCTCGGAGTTCTCCGGGTGGCCGATCTGACGGCCGGACGGAAGGAAGCAGACGTGAGCAGCACGGGTACGGCATCGCTGCCGAAGACCCCCGGCCCCCGCAAACGGACCGGGCAGCGCATCCCGCTCAACACCCTCGCGATCGCCTTCGGGCTCGCGGGCCTCGCCGGGGTGTGGACCACCGCGGGCCGGCTCCTCGGAGCGCCGGAGGCCATCGGCCAGGCGCTCTGGGCGGTCGTCGCGATCGCCTGGCTCTGGCTGATCGTGGCGCACCTGCGCCGCGGCGCGCGGAGCGCCGAGTCCCTCGCCGACCAGCTGCGCCACCCGGCGCAGGGGCCGATCGCCGCGCTCGTGCCGGTGGTCGGGATGCTGATCGGCGCCGACCTGTACCGGTTCGTGCCGGTCGCCGGCGTCGTGCTCGTCGTCGCATCACTGGTGGTGGCGGCCGGATTCGCCGGCTGGATCCTCGCCTACTGGCACGCGGGCAGCCTCCCGCCGGAGGCGTTCCACGGCGGCTACCTGCTGCCGACCGTCGCCGCGGGGCTCATCGCGGCGACGACCTCCTTCAAGATCGGCCTCCCGGGCCTCGCGATCGGGGCGTTCGCCGTCGGCATCTTCTTCTGGGTGGTCATCTCGACCGTGCTGCTGGCGCGACTGGCGTTCTTCCCTCCGCTGCCCGCCGCGCTCACGCCGACCTGTGCCATCCTGCTCGCCCCGCCCGGCGTCGCGGGAACCGCCTGGTTCACGATCAACGGCGGCAAGGCCGACCTCGTCGCGACGGCGCTGCTGGGGCTGCTCGCGCTGATGGCGCTGCAGCAGGTCGCCCTGATCTCCCGCTACCGCGTGCTTCCGTTCTCGCTCGGGTTCTGGTCGTTCACCTTCCCGCTCGCCGCGGCCGCCGGCTTCGGCATCCAGTGGCTGTCGATCGCCGCGTTCGCCGGCTGGCAGGTCGTCGCGTGGCTGCTCATCGGGGTGGTGACGGCTGTGATCGGGGCCATCGCCGTCCGTTCGCTGCTGCTGGTGACCAGCGTCCGCCGTGGCGCGCGCCGCGCGGAGAGCGTTCTGCGTCGGGCCGACAACGCCGTGGAGGGTCGCTGACCGATCGGAGGGTAGACCACTCGGTACGATGAGTGCATGGTCGTCGACACGGAGTCGGTTCAGCAGACGGAGTCGCGTCGGCAGCGGGCGCTCACCGGACTCGGGATCCTCGACTCCGGGCCGGAGGCCCGCTTCGACCGGGTGACCCGGCTGGCCCAGCAGCTGTTCGACGTGCCGATGGTCAGCATCACGCTGATCGACGGCGACCGGCAGTGGCGCAAGTCGCACCTGGGGCTGTCGACGGAGGCGCCTCGCGAGGGCGCCTTCTGCGGTGTCACGGTGGAGCAGGATGCCGCGCTGGTCGTCAGCGACGCGACGGAGGACGCCCGGTTCAGCGACAACCCGTTCGTCGTGGGCGACCCGCACCTGCGCTTCTACGCGGGCGAGCCGCTGCACGCCGCGGGCGGCGAGGCGGTCGGGACACTGTGTGTGCTCGACACCAAGCCCCGCGAGCTGACGTCGGAGCAGGAGCGCGTGCTGCGCGACCTGGCCGACTGGGTGCAGGCGGAGCTCGAGCGCGACGACGAACTCGACCGCGCGGCGATCGCGCAGAAGGGGCTGCTGCCGCGGCGCAAGCCCCGGGCGCCGGGGTACGACGTCGCGGCGGCGTGCGAGCCGTCGCGCGGCGTCTCCGGCGACTTCTACGACTGGTACGACGTGGGCGACGACTTCTGCGTCTCCGTCGCCGACGTGATGGGCAAGGGGATGGCCGCGGCCATCGTCGCCGCGTCGGTGCGGACCGCCCTCCGCAGCGCAATGGACCTGGCCGACCTCGAAGCGTCGGTGGATGCGGCCTCCCGCGTCGTCGAGGAGGACCTCGACCAGCTGGCGACGTTCGTGACGCTGTTCCACGCGCGCGTGCATCCTGACGGGGTGGTCGACTACGTCGACGCCGGCCACGGACTCGCCCTCGTGGTGCGCGACCGCGGCCCGCTGGAGCGGCTGGACGCCACCTCCCTCCCGCTGGGCATCCCCGCGTTCGAGCCGCGTGAGCACGGCGCCGTGCGGCTCGGCCCGCGCGACGCGCTGCTCTGCGTGAGCGACGGCATCCTGGATGCGCTGGGCGGCGACGTCGCGCTGACCCGGCTGGAGGCGATCGTCCGCGGCTCCGCCACGGCGGCCGGCGCGGTCTCGCGCATCGTGGGCGCGGCCCGGGCGGGCATCCCGATCGACGATATGACCGCAGTGGTGGTCCGAAGGAGCGAGTGGTGAGGCCTGTCATCCTGCGCGTCGTCGCGCTGCTCGCCGTGCTGGCGGGCCTGAACTACGTCGTCTGGCGGTGGCTGGCATCCGTCAACTGGGAGGCGTGGTGGATCGCGGTCCCGCTCGTGATCGCGGAGACGTACAGCCTGGTCGACACGTTCTTCTTCGCGTTGACCATGTGGCGCATCAAGGTGCGCACCGGCCCGCCGTCGCCGCCGATCGGCACGGTCGACGTGTTCATCACGACCTACGACGAGCCGGTCGGGCTGGTCATGGCGACGGCGACCGCCGCCAAGCGCATCCGCTATCCGCACACGACCTGGATCCTCGACGACGGGGCGCGACCGGAGATGCAGGCGGCCGCCGAGCGGGAGGGCGTCGGCTACATCACCCGCACCGACGACTGGACGGGCAAGCCGCGCCACGCGAAGGCGGGCAACCTCAACAACGCGCTGTTCCAGACGGAGGGCGAGTTCCTGCTCATCCTCGACGCCGACCAGATCCCGGAGCCCGAGATCCTCGACCGCACGGTCGGCTACTTCGCCGACCGCCGCGTCGCGCTGGTGCAGACGCCGCAGTACTTCTCGAACGTCGACGAGGCCGACGTGCTCGGCAACCAGGCGCCGCTGTTCTACGGCCCGATCCAGCAGGGCAAGGACGGCTGGAACGCGGCCTTCTTCTGCGGCTCCAACGCGGTGCTGCGGCGTGAGGCGCTGATGCAGCTCGGAATCTCCGGCTACGTCCGCGACGTCGAGCAGACGGTGCGCACGTCGCTGCGGGCGGCCGAGCGGATGCTGGCGCGCACCCGCTCGAGCCGCTCCGATCCCGAGGCCGCCGAGCTCGTCGCCGAGCTGCGGCAGCGCGTGCGCGAGGCCTCGGAGCGCCTGCGCGCGGGGGAGAGCGTCGGAGAGGTGACCTACCGCCTCCAACAGGATGTGGATGCCGTATCCCGCGCCGCCGTGCGCGGCCACCTGACCTCGGTCGAGGAGGACCTCGCCGCCATCGCCCGGCTGCCGCTGCAGGCGGACTCGGAACTCCCGGCCTTCGTCGTCGACGACGTCGCCCTGGAGCGGCTGGCCGAACGCGACTGGTCGCCCCTCGGCGCCATCGAGTCGGTGCAGGGCATCGCGGACGCGCTCGCCGTCGACCGGCCCGATGAGGCGCAGCCGGTCATGCCGATGGCCACCATCTCGATCACGGAGGACATGGCCACGGCGATGCAGCTGCACGCCAACGGCTGGCGCAGCGTCTACCACAACGAGATCCTGGCGACGGGGCTCGCTCCCGAAGACCTGGGCACGATGCTGAAGCAGCGTCTGCGCTGGGCGCAGGGCACCCTCCAGGTGATGCTCAAGGACAACCCGCTCGCCAAGCGCGGACTCGACCTCGGGCAACGGCTCATGTACTTCGCGACGATGTGGAGCTACCTGGCCGGCTTCGCCGCGGTCGTCTACCTGGCGGCGCCGGCGATCTACCTGCTGGCCGGCGTCATGCCGGTCACCGCGTGGAGCGTCGACTTCTTCGCCCGCTTCATCCCCTACTTCGTGCTCAGTCAGCTCATGTTCATCGTCGGCGCGCACGGCATCCGCACCTGGCGGGGGCAGCAGTACGCGCTCGCCCTGTTCCCGCTCTGGATCAAGGCGTGCTGGACCTCGGCGGCGAACGTCTGGTTCAAGCGCCCGCTGGGGTTCGTGGTCACGCCCAAGGAGCGCCAGGGCCGGCCGGCCATCCCCTGGCGCGAGATCTGGCCGCAGCTGCTGGCGATGCTGCTGCTCGTCGTCGCCGCGATCGTGGGAGTCCTGCGCGTCATCGCGGGAACGGCGGACGGAGTGGGGACACTGGTCAACACGGTGTGGGTGGTCTACGACCTCGTCGTGCTCAGCATCATCCCCCGTGCCGCGCTGTACCGAGGCCCGGCCGTCGACGCGGCCAGGAAGGACTGAACCGCCGATGAACATCACCACGACCGTCCGGGAGGACGGGGTCGCCGTGCTCGCCACGACGGGCCGCATCAATCTCGTGACCGCGCCCGACGTGCGGCGCGAGGTGCAGCGGGTCGTCGACGAGGGCCACACCCGCGTCGCCATGGACCTCAGCGGTGTCGAGTTCATCGACTCGTCCGGGCTCGGCGCGCTGATCAGCGGGCTGAAGGCGGCGCGCACGGCGGGCGGCGACCTCCGGATCACGTCTGCGGCGGATCAGGTCACGAGCGTGCTGCGGCTGACCAACCTCGACCGCATCCTCCGCGTGTATCCGTCGCCGGACGACGCCTACCGTGACTGAACCGTTCCGCGACGCGTTCCGCGCGCCGGCGGATCTCGACGCCATCGGCCGCGTGCACGACGTGTTCGAGAACCTCGCCGAGCAGCGCCGCGACCTTCCGGAGGACCTGCGCAGCGGGTTCGAGCTGGCGGTCGTCGAGGTCGTCACCAACGTGGTCCGGCACAGCGACGACGAGCGCCCGGTGAACGTCGAGCTGCTCATCCGGACGACCCAGGAGGGCCTGGAGGCGGTGGTCACCGACGACGCGCCCCCGGTCGCCCTCGACCTCGGCGGCGCGAGCATGCCCGATCCGGACGACCTGGGGAGTCCGGCCGCGGCCTCGCGCTGGTGACCCTGCTGGTGGAGCGGTTCGAGCACGAGCCGCTGGCCTCCGGCAACCGCTGGACGCTGGCGGTGGGGGCGGCCGGTTAGACCGCGACCGCCCGGTCGATCGCGATCGTGTAGTAGACGCTGAGCGGATCGTCGGTGTACTTCCCGAACGGGCCGCACGGTGTGAAGCCGGCCCGCTCGTAGAGCCGGCGCGCGGGCGCGAAGAAGTCCATCGCGCCCGTCTCGAGCGAGACGCGCTCGACCCCGCGGAAGCGGGCGTCGGCGAGGGCGAACTCGAGCAGCAGCGAGGCGATCCCGCGGCCCCGCCGCAGCGGGTCGGTGCGCATGCTCTTCAGCTCCTCGTGGCCGGGCGCGAGCGCGGCGAGGGCCACGGTGCCGACGATCTCGCCGTCGTCGGTCGCCGCCCACAGCCGCACGCCGGGCGCCCGCAGGCCGTCGAGGTCGAGCGCGTGCCTGCTCTCCGGCGGAGCCGTCGGCTCCATGTCGTCGAGGTGCGCCTGGAGGAACGCGGCCAGCGCCGGATCGGCGAAGTCGGCGCGCGCGATGTCGATGCTCACGCTCCGACGGTAGCGGGGCCGGATGACGAGCGTGTTTCGCAGCATCCGGCCCGCCCCTCCCGACTACGACTGCAGCCACTCCAGCAGGTCGACGTTGATCGTGTCCGCCTGGGTGGTCGGCATGCCGTGCGGGAATCCGGGGTACGACTTCAGCGTGCCGTTCTGCACGAGCTTCGCCGAGAGGGGGCCCGAGTCGGCGTAGGGGACGATCTGGTCGTCCTCGCCGTGCATCACGAGCACGGGCACGCTGATCTTCTTCAGGTCCTCCGTGAAGTCGGTCTGCGAGAAGGCGACGATCCCGTCGTAGTGCGCCTTGGCCCCGCCCATCATGCCCTGGCGCCACCAGTTCTGGATGATCGCCTCCGACGACTCGACGCCCTCCCGGTTGAACCCGTAGAACGGGCCGGACGGCAACGCGCGGTAGAACTCCGAGCGGTTCTTGGCGAGCTGCGCCTGCAGGTCGTCGAACACGCTCTTCGGCAGGCCGCCGGGGTTGTTCTCGGTCTGCACCATGATCGGCGGCACGGCGCTGATGAGCACCGCGCGCGCCACGCGGTCCTCGCCGTACGTCCCGATGTAGTGCGCGACCTCGCCGCCACCGGTGGAGTGCCCGACGTGGATGGCGTCGTGCAGGTCGAGCGCCTCGACGACGGCGCGCAGGTCGGCGGCGTAGTGGTCCATGTCGTGGCCCTCGCCGGTCTGGGTGGAGCGGCCGTGGCCGCGGCGGTCGTGGGCGACGACGCGGTAGCCGTGCTGCAGGAAGAACAGCAGTTGCGTGTCCCAGTCGTCGGCCGAGAGCGGCCAGCCGTGGCTGAAGACGATCGGCTGACCCGATCCCCAGTCCTTGTAGTAGATCTCGATGCCGTCGGATGTGGTGACAGTGGGCATGGTTCCCTCCGGGTGTCGGTGTGACGTGCTGTGTGGGGGATGGTGCTGCGGAGCTGTCGGCGCAGGCTCACCGTAGCGGCCGCCGCGCGCGCCACGCCAGAGCCGGCGGGAGCTTCGCGCTGAGCGTGGAGGCGCGATGTACCGGGCGTCGCCCGGGCGCGCCGGAATGTACACGCTGTACATCGGAGTCGTCCCCGGCCGCGCCATAGCATCCCAGGCATGAGCCCGAACGCTGATGTCGAGCACGAACGGATGACCACCGGTCGGGATGCCGTCGACGGCGCCCTCTGGGCCGGGCCGATCCGGGGCGGCGAGGGGCTCGACGCGATCATCCTCGGCTACGACTGAGCCGGCGGAGAGGCGCGACATGGACATCCTGGTCATCGGCGCGGGGGCGTGGGGCCTGCCGGCGGCGCTGCAGCTGGTGGCGCGCGGTCACCGCGTGACGCTGGCCGACGAGTTCGGCCCCGGCAATCCGTATGCGTCGTCCGGAGGCAGCACCCGGCTCTGGCGGGTCGTCGACACCTCCGAGCAGCGGGCGTGGGCGCAGCTGCGGGCGGTCCGGGCGATGGACCGGCTGGCGGCGCTGGTGGGGGCTCCCGTCACCATGCGGCTCGGGCTGCTCTGGCGCGACGACGCCTTCCTCGACACCGCGCGTGCGGTGCTCGACGCGACGGGGAGCGGGTACCGCGTCGTCCGCCGATCGGAGGTGGGCGACGTGCTGCCGGGACTCCGGCCGGACGGCCGCGACGCGCTCTTCGTGCACGAGGCCGGCGTCGTGGAGGCCGAGACGCTGCTGCGCGAGACGCTGCGCACGTTCCGCGAGCTGGGCGGACGGACGCAGCTGCGGACGAGGATCGCGCGACTGGAGGAGCAGGGCTCCGGAGTCGTCGCGCACACGTCCGCCGGTGCGACGATCCGGGCGGACCACGTCGTGGTGGCGGCCGGCCCCGGAGCGGCGGCGCTCCTCGGCAGTCTCGGCGTGCGCATCCCGCTCCAGACCTACCTGGAGCAGGTCGTGCACTTCCCCGACCCCGCCCATCCCGACCGCTACGCCGGCTACCCGTGCTTCTTCGACGCGCCGCGGGCGGACGAGCCCGGCATCTACGGCATGCCGGCCCGCCAGAAGGGCTACAAGATCGGCCTCGACCTGCCGCTGCGTCCGCTGACCCCGGGCGACACCGATCGGTCGCCGGTGGAGGCGCGCACCGAGCGCATCCGCCGCCGGGTGGAACGCGATCTGACGTCGCTGGTCCCGGTGCCCGGCGAGCAGCAGGTGTGCGCCTGGACGGACTCGCCCGATGGCGACTTCGTCATCGACCGGCTCAGCGACGCCGTGACGGTGGCGTGCGGCGACTCGGGGGAGGGCTTCAAGTTCAGCGCACTCGTCGGGGAGCACGTCGCGGACCTGGTCGAGGGGCGGCCGGATGCGGTGCTCGCCGGGCAGTGGGGGATGGCGCGCATCCCGGACGCGGCGGAAGGCCGAGCGCCCACCGCTATGGGGCGGCACTGAGCCGTCAGCAGTGAGCGTTCAGCGGCGGCTGCCGCCGCGCAGCAGGGTGAAGACCGCGCCCGTCGTCGCTCCGTAGACGAGGTGCGCGGCGAGATCCTTGCCGAGGGTCTTCGCGTCGTACTCGGTGATCGGCTTGTACAGGTGCATCGGCGGCAGGATGACGTAGCCCGAGAACCACATCCCCACCCCGAGCAGCAGTCCGTACCAGGCGCGCGGGCGGCGGAGCGAGCCCGCGACCACGCCGTACGCCGTCGCGCCGGAGAGCCCGTACGCCCAGTGCGCGATGTTGTTGATCGACGCGGCCTGCGCGTCCGGCAGCTGCTTCTCGAACAGCCCGTCGACGATGCGGCGGCCCACCTGGGCGGGGGCAGGCGCGTTGTCCCAGCCGGTGACGTCGGCCGAGAACTCCCAGTCGGGAAACGGCTCGTCGCCCTGGTTGCGCCGGTACTGCAGGTACAGCCAGAGGTCGAAGGCGAGCGTGCCGACGAGTCCGGCGGCCGCTCCGCGGACGATGCCGCCGACGGGGGTCACCGCACCCGGGCCGCTGCCCCGCCGACGCGCGGCGGCGGCGGCCGCGGTGATCGCCACCGCAGCAGACGAGACGACACCCGTCAGAACGCGCCTGCTGCGCCGCCCCGCGGCCACATCCGTTTCGCTCATGCGCCCAGGATGCTCCCGTCCCCGGTGCGAAGGGAAGAGCGTCAGGCCTCGCGTGCCGCCCGGATCACCGTGGTCATCGCGCGGTGCAGCTCGCGGAGCTCGTCGGGCCCCATCCCGAGTCGTCGCATCATGGTCGAGGGGATCGTCTCGGCGTAGGAGCGCAGCTCGCGCCCCGCGGCGGTGAGGGTGACCTCGACGACGCGCTCGTCGAGCGATGACCTCTCTCGTGTGACGTAGCCGAGCGCCTCCAGCCGCTTCAGCAACGGGGACACCGTGGCCGACTCCAGCGCCAACAGCTCCGCGACACGGCGCACCGAGAGCGGCCCGTGCTCCCAGAGCGCCAGCATCACGAGGTACTGCGGATGGGTGAGGCCGACGGGCTCGAGCACCGGCCGGTAGAGGGCGACGACGGAGCGGGCGGCCACGGAGAGGGCGAAGCAGACCTGGCTCTCCAGCGCGAGCGGGTCGACCGCGCCCTCGGTCGAAGGCTCCGTCGCGGTCACGGGCAGTGGATGCGCGTCGACGTGCGCGAGTCCGCGAACCGCTCGATGCGGTGCTGGTCGAGCGGCTTGCCGCACAGGGGGCAGGCGGCGTCGGCGCGCCGCACGTCGGGCTCCTCGGGGTGTCCGGCGCCCAGCTGCGCGGGCCCGGTGAAGGTGCGCACGACGTCGTTGGCCTTCTCGTAGAAGCGCCAGAAGCGGCCGGCCATCACTCGTCCTCTCGATTCGATTAGTGTACGAATCATTATTGCACGAATGATACCGGCCGCTCGGCTACGGGCGCCCCAGCCCCGGGTCGCTCGGATGCGGCGTCAGCGGCGTGACCGCGTCCTTCCGCCACGCGCGCAGCGGCATCGACGCGAGGATGCGCTCCAGCGTCTCGGCGTCGGGCGCGGTGAAGATGCCCCAGCTGCGCCACTCGCCGGGCCCCAGCGGCGGCCGCCAGAGCCGGCGCAGGCTGCCCGCCTGCGCCAGCTCCGCCGCGCGGACGGCCTCGCGTTCCCGCATCGCGGTGACGTCGTCGGGGGTCGTGCCCTCGGGCACCGTCGTCACCATATCGACGAAGAACTCCATCGTCGGCTCCCTCCTGGACTCGGGCGAACCCTACGCGTCGAGCTTGGACACGTGGTAGTGCCGGATCAGCCACTCGGCGCCGGCACGCACCAGCACCAGGGTGAGGTGCGTGGGGATGACCTCCGCCGGCGGCCGGGTGAAGTCGACGTCGATGAAAGCGGCGAACGCGTCGTCGCCGAGCGACTCGACCTCGCGCACCCGGTAGGCGGCGCTGAGCCCGATCGGCTGCTTGGCGTAGTACGCCGCGATGCCGGTGCGGCCGACGGTGTGCGTGCGATCGAAGCCCTGGAACACCGCATCCTCGGTGAAGGCCGCGGCGACGCGCTCGGGCTCGTGCGCCAGGATGTCGGCCGCCCAGGACTGCAGGGTCGCATCGAGGATCTGCTCGGAGCCGGCCATGATCAGTGCCCCGCGCTCTGGCCGCCGTCGACGTGGAGGAACTCGCCGGTGACGAACGGTGCCTGCTCGAGGTAGAGGACGCCGCGCACGACGTCGTCGATGGTGCCCATGCTCCGCACGGGGTGCAGCCCGGAGAAGAACTCGTACGTCTCCGGCGCGTGCATCGGCGTCTTGATGATGCCGGGCGACACCGCGTTCACGCGGACGCCCCGGCCCGCGAGCTCGATAGCGAGGGACTTGACGACGGAGGACAGCCCGCCCTTGGTGAGGGACGCGAGGGCCGACGGCACGTTGGAGTCGGCGTTCTCGACCAGGGTGGTCGTGATGTTGACGACGTGGCCGGAGTTGCGGGTCAGCATGTCGGCGACCGCCTTCTGCGTGATGTGGAAGAAGCCGCCCAGGTTGACGGTCAGCGCGGTGTCGAGGTCCTCGGCCGTGTACTCGGTGAACGGCTTGGCGATGAAGATGCCGGCGTTGTTGACGAGGGCGTCGATGCGCCCGAACGTCTCGAGCGCGGTGCTGACGATGCGCTCGGCGACCGCGGGGTCGGAGATGTCGCCGGCCACGGTGACGAGGTTCTCCTCGGTGCGCGGCTCGATGGTGCGCGAGTTCGCGACGACGGCGTAGCCGAGGCCGAGGTAGCCCTCGACGAGTCCCGCGCCGATGCCCTGGGAAGCGCCCGTGATGATGGCGACCTTGCGTGTTTCCATGGTGTTCGATCCTTACTAGATGGTCGGTCAACTATTAACCGGTACCTGTTATAGACGACTGGTCGTATAATTGCAAGCATGGGACGGACATCGGACGCGCGGGAGCGCATTCTGGCAGCGGGCGCCGAGCTCTTCGGGCGCCGGGCGTACGCCAGCATCGGGGTCGCTGAGATCTGTGCGGCGGCCGGAGTGCCGAAGGGCAGCTTCTACTACTTCTTCCCCTCGAAGCAGGCGCTGGCCCTCGAGGTGGTGGACCGCCACTGGGAGTGGCAGCGGGGCGAGTGGACGCGCATTCTCGAACGCCCGGCGCCGATCGTCGATCGGCTGCGCGACCTGTTCGTGGCGACCGCGGAGATGCAGAGCGAGGCGCTGAAGGGCACGGGCGCCGTGGTCGGCTGCTTATTCGGCAACCTGGCGCTGGAGGTGAGCGCGCAGGACGATCCGGTCCGGGGCCGCCTGCAGGAGATCTTCGAGGAGCAGATCGACATCGTCGAGAAGGCCCTGCGCGAGGCCGAGGCGGCCGGCGAGGTGCGCCTGGCCGACGCGCGGGATTCCGCCAAGGCGATCGTGGCCCAGATCGAGGGTCTGGTGCTGTTCGCCAAGCTCTACAACGACCCGGCTCAGCTCGAGAGCCTGTGGCGCAGCTCCCTGCTGCTCCTCGGTCTTCAGGAGGCGGTGGCCTGATGGAGTTGCGCACCCTGCTCGGTATCGAGACGCCCGTGATCCTCGGGCCGTTCGGCGGCCTGTCGTCGGTGGAGCTCACCGCCGCGGTCAGCGAGGCCGGTGGCCTCGGGTCGTTCGGCCTCTACGGGCTGAGCCCGGAACGCATCGCCGAGGTCGGCGCCCAGCTGCGCGAGCGCACCTCCCGCCCATTCGCCCTGAACCTGTGGCTGCCGCTGCAGGGCAGGGGCGAGGAGCGCCCGGCGCGGCGTTCGACCGCGCCGAGTTCGACCGGGCGGTGGCCGCGCTCGCGCCGCTCTACGCGGAGGCCGGGGTCGAGCCCCCGCCTGGCCGGTCGCTCCGCTGCCGCCGTTCGACGCGCAACTGGAGGCGGCGCTCGCGGTCGAACCCGCCGCCCTCAGCTTCGTCTTCGGAGTGCCGTCGGCCGACGTCGTCGAGCGGGCGCATCGCCGCGGCATCCGCGTCGTCGGGGCGGCCACGACTGTGCCCGAGGCGCAGGCGCTCGAGGCCGGCGGTGTGGATGCGATCGTCGCGTCCGGTCTGGAGGCCGCGGGCCACCGTCCCGCCTTCCTCGCCGATCCGGAGGACGGCCTCGTCGGGAACCTCGCGCTCATCCCGCAGGTGGCCGACGCCGTCGGCGTGCCGGTGATCGCGGCGGGCGGGATCGCCGACCGCCGGGGCGTGGCGGCCGCCTTCGCTCTCGGCGCGCAGGCCGTGCAGGTCGGCACCGCCTTCTTGGCGACCCGGCAGTCCGTCGCCCCGGAGGCGCACCGCGACCGCATCCGCAGCGCCGGCGCCCACGAGACCGTGCTCACGCGCACCATGAGCGGACGGGCCGCCCGCGGCCTCCCCAATGACGCCGTGCGGGCCATCGAGCGCGGCGATCGGGCGTCCTTCCCGCTGCAGAACATCCTCACCGGGGTGTTCCGCCGTCGCGCCGCCGAGCTCGGCCGGGCGGAATTGCTCTCGTTGTGGATGGGGCAGGCGGCCGCCCTCTCCCGGTTCGACGACGCCGCGGACGTCTTCGCCGAGCTCGCCGCGGGTGTTCCTGATGCCCGGGCCTGAGCCGTACCCCGGGGCGGAGCCGGGCGAGGGCGGCGACGCCGCCTGCTGGCTCGCCTCGGTCTGCCCCGAGTGCGGCGCACTGCGGGAGGGCCCCGGCCCGTGCTGGCGGTGCGGGGAGCCGGAGCCGCGGCCACAATAGAGCCGTGCAGCAGCGCCTCTCCCGCGTCACCGCCGCCGACGGGTCGGTGATCGCCGTCGCCACGATCGGCGACGGGCGCCCGATCGTGTATGTCTCCGGGTGGCTGAGCCACCTGGAGCGGGGGTGGGAGCTGCCCGAGGAGCGCGCCTTCTTCGAGAGCCTCGCGCGGGGTCGCCGCCTGGTCCGCTACGACCGGGCCGGCTGCGGCCTCTCGGGCCCGACGGACCGGCCGCCCTCGCTGGAGTACGAGTTCGAACAACTCGCCGCGGTCGTCGCCGGTCTCGGTCCCGAGCCGTTCGACCTGGTCGGTGCCTCGCTCGGGGCGCCGGTCGCCGTCGCCTGGGCGGCCGCGCATCCGGAGACCGTCCGCCGGCTGGTGCTCTACGGCGGCTGGGTCACCGGGAATGCGATCTCGCCGCCGAGCGCCCGGGACCACATCCTCGCGCTGGTGGAGTCGCACTGGGGACTGGGATCGGATGTGCTCACCGACCTCTTCGCGCCGGACGCGCCGGCGGCGGCGCGCGCCGAGTTCGGCCGCTACCAGCGCGCCTCCTCGGGCGCCGCGACGGCGCGGGCCCTCCTGGCGCTCAGTTACCGGCTCGACATCGCCGACCTGCTGCCGAGCGTGTCCGCTCCGACGCTGGTGGTGCACCGCGACGCCGATCGTGCGGCTCCTCTCGCCCAGGCGCGACTGCTCGCCGACGGCATCGCCGGGTCTCAGCTGGTCGTTCTGCCCGGCCGCTCCCACCTGCCCTGGGCGGGTGACGCGCCGGAGCTGGTGGCGGCCATCCGGCGCTTCCTCGGCCTGCGGGTCGCGCGCGACGGCGTGCTGACCGCCCGGCAGCGCGAGGTCGCAGCGCTCGTCGGCGAAGGATGCACGAACCGCGAGATCGCCGGCCGGCTGGGCATCGACGAGCGGTCGGCCGAAGGACACGTCGAGCGCATCCGGCTCCGGCTCGGCTTCCGCTCACGCGCCCAGATCGCCGCCTGGTACGCCGCGCAGCGCTGAAGTGGGGTAGGAGTACGCCTGTGCGGCGGCCGCCCGCGGCGCGAAAGTGGAGCGCATGACCGAGACCGACATCCATTCGACCCAGGCGATCTTCCCCCTGCACCGCGGACGCGGCCGCTTCAATGCGGCGTTCTTCCGCGCGGCGGGGCCGTACCTCGAGCGGTCCCTGCGGCCGCACAAGGAGCGCGTGTTCGCCGGGCTGCCCGACCGCGTCGTCGAGCTCGGCCCGGGCGTCGGGCCCAACCTCCGGTACCTCCCGCCGGGCGCGACTCTCACCGCCGTCGAGCCCAACCGCTACATGCACGACGGGCTCACGGCGGCGGCCTCGCGCCGCGGCATCCGTCTCGACCTGCAGGAGCGGATGGCCGAGTCGACCGGGCTGCCCGATCACAGCGCCGACTGCGTGATCTCGTCGCTCGTCCTCTGCTCGGTGCGGGATGTGGATGCGACGCTCGCCGAGGTGCGTCGCATCCTGCGACCCGGCGGCAGCTTCCGCTTCGTCGAGCACGTGGTCGCTCCCGACGGCACCGCGACCCGGACCGCCCAGCGGCTGCTCCGCCGCCCCTGGTCGTGGACCTTCGAGGGGTGCTCGTGCGAGCGCGACCTCGAGCACGCGGTCCGCGCCGCAGGCTTCGGCGGCGTGGAGGTCGAGCGCTACCGTCTGCACACGCCCTTCGTGCCGTTCAACACGCAGCTGGCCGGCGTCGCGTGGGCCTGAAGCGGTCCGGCCCGGGCGCGCCTTCGTCAGGCGCGCAGGATGGACGACATCTTCTTGCCGCGGGCGACCTCGTCGACGAGCTTGTCCATGTACCGGACCTTCTGCATCAGCGGGTCCTCGATCTCCTCGACGCGGACCCCGCAGATCACGCCGGTGATCAGGGAGGCGTTCGGGTTCATGCGCGGAGCCGCGGCGAAGAACCCCTCCAGGTCGACGCCGCTCGTGACGGCCGCATCCAGCCCGCCCTGGTCATAGCCCGTCAGCCACTGCAGGACGGTGTCCACCTCGTCCTTGCGGTGACCCTTCCGCTCCGCCTTCGCCACGTACAGCGGGTAGATGTCGCCGAAGGGCATGGCGAAGATGCGGTGTGCGGCCATGCCCCCACCGTAGCGCCGACCCCCGGCGAGCGGACTACGCGCGCTGCTCCGTGGGCCTCGACCGCTTCAGGTAGTCGCGCGACCGCGCGACCTGCTGGTCGAGCGCATCCACGGTCTTGGCCATGCTGGCGATCGCGCCCGTGCGGTAGCTGTCGATGCTGTCCATCGTCGCGAAGACGTTGTCGAACGCGCGCTGCAGCACCTCCACATCCACCGCAGACGAGGTCTGCTCCTTCTGCACCTGCTCCGTCTGCGTCCGCAGCACCTCGCCGGTGCGTCCGATCAGCGCGTTCGTGCTCTGGTGCAGCGCGCCCAGCTGGTCGATGACCAGTCGCTGGTTCTCGAGCGCCTGCGCCACCACCACGGCTGTGCGCAGCGCCGAGACCGTCGTCGTCTTGGCGCGCTCGACGCCCTTGATCAGTTCGACGTTGTTCTTCTTGATCACGTCGAGGGCGAGGTACGCCTGCACCGACACGGCGATCTGGGCGGTCAGGTCCTGGCGCCGCTGCCGGATGGGGAACAGCGCCTCCTTCTCGAGCAGCGTGGCGCGCTCCGGATCGGTCATCCGGATGTCCGCGGCGGTTTCGACGGTGGCGCGGTCGAGGGCGGCGGTGAGCACGACGTACTCGTTGAGACGCTCCGTGGTCTTCCAGAGCGCCGCCCGCTCCTTCTCGATCTCGACGTTGTCGCGGGCGAGCCACTCCTCGCCGTGGTCGAGCGCCTGGACGATCCCGTCGAGCTGCTTCTGCGCCGACTCGAAGCGCTGGACGTACTGGCGCAGCCGCCGCCCGCCGGGCATCCGGTAGAGCATCCGGTTGCGGCCGGTGAGGTGCTGCGGGTCGAAGTCGGTGACGGTCGCCCGCAGGTCTTGCAGCGTGCGGATCACGCCGTACTGCGGGTCGGTGCGGATCGGCTTGCCGCGCGCCGCCGCGAGGGAGGTGGCCGGCCGGTTGAGCAGCTGGCGGGAGGCGTCGCTCGAGGCGCGCAGCTCGTCGTCGCCCAGGTGCGAGAACCCGGTGATCTTGCGCTGGAGCGCCTCGCTGCCGGGCTCGGCGGCCGCGAGGTCGCGGATGAAGTTCTTGGCGCGCGTCGCCAGCTCGGCTTCGCGTTCGGCCGAGACGGCGACCATCCCCACCGCGAGTTCCTCCGGTAGCTCGGACACCGGCTCCGGCGGCGTCAGGTCGTCCTCAGGCTTGCCGTTCATGCGCTGCTCCTCCCACCCGGCGACAGTCGGTCCCTCACACGATATATCGCGTTACCCGCATCGGGGAATGGGTCGCAGGGAGCGCTCAGGCGCGGAATGGGGGAGGAGCGCGTAACGTTCCGGCAGTGGGAAGGATCGCGCGATGACCGACACCGAGAAGCAGACCACCGCGAGCGGATTCTACGCAGAGGTGGCCGCCGAGTTCCTGCAGCATTACCGGCGCGGGCCGCGCTTCGTCGCGGTGACCGGGGTGCCCGACGGTGACACCGGGCGGGCGGCCGACCGCTTCGCCGAGGCGCTGCGTGACGCGGGCCAGGATGCCGAGCGCGCCACGCTCGAGGCCGGCACCGCTGCCGACTCCTTCCGCGAGGGCGTGGTCGCCCCGTTCCGCTCGCGCGAGGGCGTGCTGGTGGTCGACGGGCCCGGCCTCCTGACGCCGGAATTCCGCGGCTTCTGGAACTTCTCGCTGTGGGTCGAGCACGATCCCGAGCGGAGTCCCGACTGGTCCTTCGTGACGACCGGCCAGAAGGATGCGCTCGGCGCGCCGCGCGAGGTGGCGTCGGTGCTGCTGGACGACTCCGACCCCGAGCGGCCGCGCCGGCTGTGGGCCGACTCCTGCTGAGCCGGCCCCGGCCCCGCCTCCGCTAGGCGCGGGGGCGATCGGCTCCTTTCTCCGTTCTCGAGCCGTTCTCAAGCGGTGGGGAAGGGAGGAGACGCGACGGCGACACGCCGCGGGGCGCAGGTAAGGGAGGAAGCGGCGGGCGCAGAGGCTCGCGGCCTCCTCCGCTTCGACGGCGACAGCTGCCGAAGGGGCGGCGCGGGGTCAGCCGAGCGAGTCGAGCTCCTCGTGCACGAAGCGCGCGAACTGCTCCGCTGCCGCGGACTGCGAGCGGCCGCGGTTGCGCGCCAGCCCGATGATGCGCGTCGCCTCGTCGCGGAGCGGCACGGCGACGATGCCGGGCTCCGCCGGGGTGTCCGGGATGAGGGCGACGCCGACGCCGTCGCGGACCAGGCCGCGGAGCGTCGAGAGCTCGGTCACCTCGATCACCGGGCTCATGACGACCCCGTGGGCGGCGAAGTAGGCGTCGGCGATGTGCCGGAGGCCGGAGCCGGTCCGCAGGGCGACGAGGTCGTAGTCCTCGAGGTCGGCGACGCTGACCGCATCCCTCCCGGCGAGCGCATGCCCGTCCGGAACCCCGAGCACCAGACGTTCGGCGGTGAGCGGCTTCCACTCGATCTCGGGGTCGCGAGGGTCGGGACTGAGGAACGCGAGGTCCGCCGCGCCGTCGCGCAGCGCATCCAGCACGGTGTCGGCAGTGCCGCCGCGCAGCACGAAGCGGATGTCGGGGAACAGGCTGCGGTACTCGCTGATGACCCGGGGGATGAGCCACCCGCCGAACGATGACACGTAGGCGAGGGAGACGGTGCCGCCGGAGGGGTCGCGGAGGGCGTCGATGCGGGCGCGCGCGTTCTCCAGCTCCGACTCGGCGCGGACCGCGTGGGCCAGCAGGATCTCGCCGTACTGGTTCAGCTCGAGGTGGCCGCGCCGGCGGTCGAACAGCTCGACGCCCATCTCCTGCTCCAGCCGGGCGAGCGAGCGGGTGAGCGTCGACTGGGACACCCCGAGGGTCTCTGCCGCGAGGGCGGGATGGCCCTCCGCGGCCAGGGCCCGGAAGTGGGCGATCTCGTCGATCCGCATGGCCCCATCATGACGCATCGGAGTCTCTCAGCCGCGCGGCTCGTGCCGCAGGGAGACGATGATCAGCTCGAGCAGTCGGTCGGCCTGCTCCAGTCCGTGCTCGCCTGCCGGCACGCGCCAGAGCGAGCTCAACAGCAGGATCACGTCGTCAGGATCCACGCCCGCGCGGATGTCATCGCGCTCGAGAGCCGCATCGAGCAGCCGCGAGACGGCATCACGCACCGGCGCCCAGCTCGCGCCGATGGCGGCCTGCGCCTCGGCGCTGCCGAGGGCCTCCCCGAGGCCGTGCTTCACCCGAGCCAGCGCCGCCAGCGTGCGCGCCCACGAACGGAACGCCTCCAGCGGCTCCTGCTGCTGCAGCATCCCATCGACCGAGCCCGCGAGGTGCTCGACCTCTTCCTGGTAGACCGCGAGCAGGAGGGCCTCCCGCGTCGGGAAGTGGCGGTAGAGCGTGCCCGGGCCCACACCGACCAGCTTCGCGATCGAGTTGAGCGACACATCCGCATCGTCGGCGAACGCGGTGCGGGCGACTTCCAGGATCCGGGCACGGTTTCGCTGCGCGTCCGCCCGCCGACCGCTCACCGCAGCATCCGACGTCATCTCGGGAACCCTTCTTGCCAAACGGAGAACTCTCCGGTAACGTGCTCCACAAGCGGAGAACTCTCCGACTCTATCCATCCGTGGAGACCCCATGCAATACCGCAAGCTCGGCACGACCGGCCTGGACGTGTCGCCCATCGCGATCGGCGCTATGACCTACGGCCAGCCGGATCGCGGCCACCCCGTCTGGTCCAAGGGCGAGGAGGAGGCGCGGCCGCTCATCAAGCACGCGCTCGACGCCGGCATCAACTTCTTCGACACGGCCAACATGTACTCGAACGGCTCCAGCGAGGAGATCCTCGGACGGGCGCTCGCGGACTTCGCGGACCGCGACGACGTCGTCATCGCCACCAAGCTGCGGCATCCGATGCGCCCCGGCCCCAACGGCAAGGGGCTCTCGCGCAAGGCGATCATGACCGAGATCGATCACTCGCTGCGCCGGCTCGGCACCGACTACATCGACCTCTACCAGATCCACCGCAACGACCACTCCACCCCGCTGGAGGAGACCCTGGAGGCGCTGCACGACGTGGTCAAGGCCGGGAAGGTGCGCTACCTGGGCGCCTCGTCGATGTTCGCGTGGGAGTTCGCCAAGGCGCTGAACCTGCAGAAGCAGCACGGCTGGGCTCGCTTCGTCACGATGCAGGACCACTACAACCTGCTGGCCCGCGAGGAGGAGCGCGAGATGATCCCGCTCTGCCTCGATGAGGGCGTTGGCACGATCGTGTGGAGCCCGCAGGCCCGCGGCCGTCTGACCCGCGCGTGGGACGACGCCCGGTCGACCGCGCGCTCGGCGAGCGACGGCGACTACGCCGACCTGCTCTACACGCCCGCCGAGGAGGAGTCGAACCACGCCATCGTCGACGCCGTCGGCGAGGTCGCCGCGGCGCATGGGGTCAGCCGAGCGACCATCTCGCTCGTCTGGCTGCACCGCCAGCCCGTGGTGACCGCTCCGCTGGTCGGCGCCAACACCACCCGGCAGATCGACGAGGCCATCGCATCCCTCGACGTGGAGCTCACCGACGACGAGGTCACCGCCCTCACCGCCCCCTACACCCCGCGCTGGGACTGGCAGGGCGTCTCCGACGAGGCGACCCTCCAGGCCATCCGCAAGCGCGTGCCCGGGATGGCGTTGCGGTGACCCACCCACCCGCCCGTGCTCAAATGAGCGGTCTACCCCTGAACGAGTTTTCTGTACGTTCACACACGTGAAACAGTCCCGTTCACCGGCGTCCCTAGGTTGACCGCGGACTCATCCCGATACCTCACCGACCGAGGAGAACAATGTCAACCAGATTCGGCAGGCTCGCGCGCGCCGCAGCCGCCGCCATCGCGGGAGCCGGCCTCGCTGCCGGTGCGCTCGTCGCCACCCCCGCGTATGCGAGCACGGACGGCAGCGGTGTCGTCATCAACGAGGCCTACCTGTCGGGCGGCAGCGCAGGCGCCGCCTTCACCAACAAGTTCGTGGAGCTGTACAACGCGGGCGACAGCGCCGTCAGCCTGGCGGGGTGGAGTGTCCAGTACCGCCCCGCCACCGGCACGGGCGCCTCCACCGGGGTCGTGCCGCTGACCGGATCCATCGCGGCGAAGGGCTACTACCTCGTCGGCGGCGGATCGAACGGCGCCGGCGGCCAGGCGCTGCCGACGCCGGATGCGGCGGGCAACGCCCTCAACCCGAGCGGCACCACCGGGACCCTGATCCTCGCGAAGTCGGCCTCTGCGCTCACGCTGCCGGCCGGCTCCGTCACCGGCGACCCGAGCGTCGCCGACCTCCTCGGCTACGGCACCTCGAACACGTTCGAGAAGGCGAAGGCCACCGCACCGTCGGGCAACACCGACGTGAAGTCGCTCGTACGGACCAGCGCCAAGGACACCGACGACAACAGCGCCGACTTCACCCTCAGCGCCACCATCACCCCGCAGAACACGGCCTCCGCACCGGGCGACCCGGGCACAGGCGACCCCGGCACGGGCGACCCCGGAACGCCGGGCGACACGACCGCCATCGCGGACATCCAGGGCACGGGCGACACCAGCCCGAAGGCCGGCCAGACGGTCACCACGACCGGCGTCGTCACGGCGCAGTACGCGACGGGCGGCTTCAACGGCTTCTACATCCAGACGCCGGGCACAGGCGGCGCGGTCGACCTCGCCACCCACACCGCATCCGACGCCGTCTTCGTCTTCGGATCCTCCTTCGCGGGCACCGTCGCCGCCGGCGACTACGTGAAGGTCACGGGCGCGGTCAGCGAGTTCAACGGCCTGACCGAGATCACGGCGACCGGAGTGACCAAGCTCGACGCCTCGACGGTCACCGCCCCGGCGCCCGCGGCGGTCGGCCTGCCGGCCACGGCAGCCCAGCGGGAGAGCCTGGAGGGGATGCTGATCGCACCGCAGGGAGCGTTCACCGTCACCGACGTCTACTCGGCCAACCAGTACGGCGAGATCGGGCTCGCGGCGGGCGACAAGACGCTCGTGCAGCCGACCGAGGCCGCCCGTCCGGGATCGCCCGAGTACGCCGCGGTCGTGGCGGACAACGCCGCCCGCGCGGTCACGCTCGACGACGGCGCCTCGACGAACTTCCTGAGCAACGCCAACAAGTCGAAGCCGCTGCCCTACCTGTCGCTGGATGCGCCCGTGCGCGTGGGCGAGCCGGTCACGTTCACGAAGCCGGTCGTGCTCGACTACCGCAACAACGCATGGAAGTTCCAGCCGACCTCCGAGCTCACCCCGGCCGACGCCGCGACGGTGCAGCCGGTGTCGTTCACGAACACGCGCACGGCGGCCCCGGAGAACGTGGGCGGAGACCTGCGCCTGGCCACGTTCAACGTGCTCAACTACTTCACCACCACCGGTGACCAGCTCAGCGGCTGCACGTTCTACACCGACCGTGAGGGCAACCCGATCACGGTGAACAGTGGATGCGACGCCCGCGGCGCGGCGAACGCCACGAACCTCAAGCGCCAGCAGGACAAGATCGTCGCGGCCATCAACGGCCTCGGCGCCGACGTCGTCTCGCTGGAGGAGATCGAGAACTCGGCCCGCTTCGGCGAGGACCGCGACTCGGCCCTCGCGACGCTGGTCGGCGCGCTGAACGCGGCCGCGGGCTCCGAGGTCTGGGCGTACGTGAAGTCGCCGGCACAGCTCCCGGCGACGGAGGACGTCATCCGCACCGCGTTCATCTACAAGAAGGCGAACGCGGTCCCGGTCGGCGAGTCGAAGATCCTCGACGACCCGGCGTTCTCCAACGCACGCCAGCCGCTCGCGCAGGCCTTCAAGAAGGTCGGCGAGAAGGATGCGCGGGCGTTCCTCGCGATCGTCAACCACTTCAAGTCGAAGGGCTCCGGCTCGGGCGCCGACGCCGACCAGGGCGACGGCCAGGGCGCGTCGAACCTGTCGCGCGTCAACCAGGCGAAGGCCCTGGTCGCCTTCGCAGACGAGCGCAAGGCGGCCCTGAAGACCGACAAGGTGCTCCTCATCGGCGACTTCAACGCCTACCTGAAGGAGGACCCGATCACGGTCCTCACCGACGCAGGCTATGTCGACCAGGTCAGCACGCGCACCTCGAAGGCGACCTACTCCTTCGGCGGCACGACCGGCTCGCTGGACCACGTCTTGGCCTCGCCGGCGCTCAACTCGGCGATCACCGGCGCGGACGTCTGGAACATCAACTCGGGTGAGTCGGTGGCGCTGGAGTACAGCCGCTACAACTACAACGTCACCAACTTCTACGCGGCCGACCCGTACCGCTCCTCCGACCACGACCCGATCGTGGTGGGCCTCGGCCTCGCCGCCAAGCCGGTGACGCTGAACCTGCTGAACATCAACGACTTCCACGGGCGCATCGACGCCAACACGGTGAAGTTCGCGGGCACGATCGAGAAGCTGCGCGCGGAGGGCGGCGAGGCGAACTCGCTGTTCCTCTCCGACGGCGACAACATCGGGGCCTCCCTGTTCGCCTCGGCCTCGGCCGACGACATCCCGACGCTCGACGTGCTGAACGCGCTCGACCTGAAGACGAGCGCAGTGGGCAACCACGAGTTCGACAAGGGCTACGCCGACCTCACCGGCCGGGTGAAGGACGCGGCGACGTTCTCGTACCTCGGTGCGAACGTCTACGAGAAGGGCACGAAGACGCCGGCGCTGCCGGAGTACGCGCTCTTCGACGTGGACGGCCTGAAGGTCGGCGTCATCGGCGCCGTGACGCAGGAGACTCCGACGCTCGTCTCGCCGGGCGGCATCTCGTCGCTCGACTTCGGCGACCCGGTGGAGGCGGTCAACCGCGTCGCCGGTGAGCTCACCGACGGCGACGCCTCCAACGGCGAAGCCGACGTGCTGGTCGCGGAGTACCACGAGGGCGCCGGCTTCGGCACTCCCGAGGGTGCGACGCTCGAGCAGGAGGTCGCCGCGGGCGGCGCGTTCGCCGACATCGTCACCAAGACGACCGCGAAGGTCGGGGCCATCTTCACCGGACACACCCACAAGGTCTACGCGTGGGATGCGCCGGTGCCCGGAGTCGACGGCACGACCCGTCCGGTCGTCCAGACCGGCAGCTACGGGGAGAACATCGGCCAGGTGACGCTGACGGTGGACCCGGAGACCGACACGGTCACCGCGTACACCGCCCGCAACGTCGCCCGGACGACCGACGCCGACAGCGCCCTGGTCGCCGCGTACCCGCGAGTCGCGGCCGTCAAGACGATCGTCGACAAGGCGATCGCCGACGCGGCCGTCATCGGCAACCAGAAGGTCGGCTCGGTGACGAAGGACATCACCACCGCCTACCTGAACGGCGCCCGCGACGACCGCTCCAGCGAATCCACCCTGGGCAACCTCGTGGCGGACTCGCTGCTGGCCACGCTGTCGCCGGCCGATCAGGGCGGCGCCGAGATCGGCGTCGTCAACCCGGGCGGTCTCCGCGCGGAACTGCTGTACGGCACCGACGGATCCGTCACCTACGCCCAGGCCAACGCGGTGCTGCCGTTCGTGAACAACCTGTGGACCACGTCCCTCACCGGGGCGCAGTTCAAGCAGGCGCTCGAGCAGCAGTGGCAGCGCGACGCCCAGGGCAACGTGCCGAGCCGGCCGTTCCTCAACCTGGGGCTGTCGAAGAACGTGCACTACACCTACGACGCCGCACGTCCGGAGGGCGACCGCATCACCAGCATCCTGGTGAACGGCGCCCCGATCGACCCGGCGAGGTCGTACCGGATCGGCTCGTTCTCGTTCCTGCTCCAGGGCGGTGACAACTTCCGTGCCTTCGCGGCGGGGAAGGACACCAAGGACTCGGGCCTCATCGACCGGGACGCCTGGATCGGCTACATCCAGAAGAACAGCCCCCTGTCGCCGCGCTTCGAGAAGCTCGGCGTCGGCGTGAGCGGCGTGCCGTCCGGCATCCTGCAGCGCGGTCAGCAGGTCACCCTCCAGGTGTCCAAGCTGAACCTCACCTCGCTCGGCAGCCCGGCGAACACGAAGCTCGACCTGTCGTGGAACGGCTCCGCAGCTCTCGGCAGCGTGCCGGTGGATGCGGCGGGCAACGCCACGGTCGCCTTCACCGTTCCGGCGGATGCGGCTGGTGGGAGCACGCTCGTGCTGACGGCGCCCGACTCGGGGACCACCGTGCGGGTGCCGCTCACCGTGGCGGACGCGCCGTCGAACCCGAAGCCGGGCACCGACCCGAAGGCCGCCAAGGAGTCGGCGCTCACGAAGGCGCTGGAGGACGCGGTGACCGTCGACAAGGCGATCTACCGCCCGGGCGAGGCCATCGCGGTCACGGTGGGCGCGAAGCACGCCGGTGAGTGGGTGTCGGTCTGGTTGTACTCGAAGCCGCAGAACATCAGCGGCGGCTGGGTGCAGGTGCCGGCGGACGGCGTGGTGAAGCTGGCTCTGCCGGCGGATGCGGGCAACGGTCAGCACAGACTGTCGGTGCAGAACGCCTCCAACGGGGTCATCGGCTGGACCACCCTCAAGGTGAAGGCCACCCCGCCGGCGACCGGCATCCCGGCCATCGACTGGGTGATCGACCTGCTGAACCGCCTCTTCGGCTGGTTCTAGCACAGGATGCGGCGGACGCCGGGCGCGCGAGAGCGTGCCCGGCGTCCCTGCGTCCGGGCCCGAGCCGCATCCGCTGCGGAAACGGAGGAGTGTTCGCGTGTTGGCGCCGGTCGCCTCCTCCGTTTGCCGCAACACGCCGACGCGCACCAGCGAGACTCCTCCGTTCCCGCCGGGGACGGGGTCGCTCAGACCTCGAAGTACAGGTGCGTGTGCAGCCGGCAGCCAGGGTTGAACGCGGCACCGCAGCGCGGGCAGCCGTCGGTCGCGAGGTACTCCGCGATCGCCAGCTCGCCGCCGCAGACCCCGCAGAGCACCGCTTCGCGGTCCCGGTCGGCAACCGGCCACTGCCGCGCCGGATGCCCGGCCGCCTCCGCGTGGCAGAGGTGGCACGGGTAGTACTCGCCACAGCAGGCGAACCGGATCGCCACCACGTCGAGCGGCGAGGCGTAGTGGATGCAGCGGGTCTGGTCGTCGACGACCGGCCCGAGCACGCGCGGCCGCGCACCCGCCGCGCTCACCGCACGCCTCGCGCGGAGAGCGCCTCGCCGAGCTGGTCGGCATGCTTCAGGGACAGGATGAGGAACGGCACCGCGAAGAAGCGTACGCCGGGGCGGACGCCGCGCGCCCGCTGGGCCTCGCGCACGTCGCCGGCCAGCCGGGCCAGGACCGGCACCGTGGTCAGGGTCACCGTGAGCAGCACGGCCGCACGCTCCGAGTCGAAGCCCAGCCGGTCGAGCGGGCGGAGGCCGCGTTCCACCGCATCCAGCAGCTCGGTCACCCGCGTGGTCAGGGACAACAGCCCGGCGAGCAGCACGGCGGCCGTCACGCGCGTCGTATTGGCGACCGCCGCCTCCGGGCCCAGGAAGATCAGCTGGAGGGCGAGCGTCACGACGATCAGCCAGCGCAGCGCGACGGTCTGCCGGGCGAGCACCCGCATGCCGAGCATCCCGTCCCGGAGTCCGGCAGCGCCATAGGCCACCACGACGACGCCCGCGGCCGCGCAGGCGGCCCACCAGTGCGACGGCAGGAGGGACACGGCGAGCACCAGCGCGAGGAGGAGCAGCAGCTTCGGGCCGGCCGGCAGCCGGTGCAGCATCCCGTCCCCGGGCCGGTAGAGGCTCAGCATGAGAGCGCGGCCTCGTACTCGCCGACGACGTCCGCGGGACGCCCGACCGCCTCCACCCGCCCCCGGCGATCAGGACGGCCGCGTCGCAGCGCGCCGCCAAGGCGAGATCGTGCGTGATGAGGACCAGCCGGTGGCCGGTGTCTGCCAGCAGGTGGTCGGACACGAGGCGCGCGTTCCGGGCGTCCAAGTACGTCGTCGGCTCGTCGGCGACCACGAGTTCGGGCCGGCGCACGAATGCGCCGGCCAGCGCGAGCAGCTGCTTCTGGCCGCCGGAGAGCTCGTGCGACGACCGCTCCCGAAGCGCGGACAGGCCGAACCTCGCGAGCGTCTCCTCCACGCGCCTCCGCGTCTCCTCCCGGCCGAGCCGGTCGGCGCGCAGCGAGAACGCGACGTCCTCGGCGACGGTCGGCATGACGATCTGGGCGTCCGGGTTGCTGAACACGACGGCCACCCGGCGGCGCAGTTCGGCCGCCTGCCGCACCGGGTCGAGGCCGAGGATGCGCGCGGTGCCCGCCGTCGGCGGCACCAGTCCGGCGATCAGCCGGGCGAAGGTCGACTTGCCCGAGCCGTTCTCGCCCACGACGGCGACGGTGCGCGCGTCGAGGTCGAGGTCGACATCCCGCAACGCATCGACATCGCCGAGGCGGACGCCGACACCGTCGAGCAGCAGTGCGCGCTGCGTCACGGCACCCGCGGCTCGGCCGGCTCCGCGGTGACGGCCGCGCGCTCGGCGCCGGTCGTCGCAGTGCCTCGCGGGGCCGCCCAGGTCCGGCGGAACGCCCGCGGGTACGCCCGGACCAGCGTCATGACGATGACCGTCGCGATCACGGCCTTGGCCAGGTCGCCCGGCACGAACACGAGGCTGGACTTCGCGATCACGTCGAGCGGCAGCCGCAGCACCAAACTCGTCACCGGAACGCCGAACGCGTAGACGACGAGGATGCCGCCGACGATCATGCCGAGGAAGGTCCGCCACCACACCGGCTTGCGGTTGCCCGCGTGCACGATGAGTCCGATCACGAACGCGCCGGCGATCCAGCCGAACAGGTACCCGGCCGTCGGCCCGACGAAGACGCCCAGGCCGCCGGTGCCGCCGGAGAGCAGGGGAGGCCGAGGGCGACGAGCGCGAGCAGCACCGCCATCGAGAGCGCGCCCAGCCCTGGGCCGAGGATGGCGCCCGCCAGCATCACGCCGAGGGTCTGCGCCGTGATGGGCACGGAGCCGAAGACGCTGATGCCGCCGGGAAGGCCGAGCACGGCGACGATCGCCGCGAAGACGGCGACGCGGGCGAGGTCGGTGGCGTCGAGCCGGCGGCGGCCCGCGGCCGGCGGGGCGGAGGGGGTCGTGGAGGTCATGGGCGCATCCTTACCTGAACGGTGTTCACCTGAACGGCGTTCACTATACTGAACTCGTGGCAGGGAACGAAACCGGAAGACGGCACTCGCGCGACGACGTCGCCGACGCGGCGCTGCGCATCCTCGACGACCTCGGCCTGCCCGACCTCACGATGCGCCGTCTGGCGGCCGCGCTCGACGTGCAGCCCAGCGCGCTGTACTGGCACTTCCCGAACAAGCAGACGCTGCTCGCCGAGCTCGCCGACCGCATCGTCGGCACGCGCCCCGCTCCCGAGCCTGCGGAGGACGCCGCGTGGCAGGATGCGGTCCGCGGCGAAGCGGAGGCCCTGCGCGACTCCCTGCTGTCGTATCGCGACGGCGCCGAGGTAGTGTCGAGCACCCTCGCGCTCGGCCTCGGATCGCCGGAGACGGTCGGCCGTCTGATCCGCGCCGTCGCGCGTGGCGGTTTCGACGCCGAGACGTCCCGCCGGGCGGCGACCGCGCTGCTGCACTTCGTGCTCGGGCATGTCTCGCACGAGCAGCAGCGCATCCAATACGACTCGCTGGGGGTGCTGGCGGATGAGCCGGCGTCGCCGCTCGACGAGGACGACCCCGCCGCCGCGTTCGCGTTCGGCGTCGGCCTCCTGGTCGGTGGACTGGAGCTCAGTCGCTCCCGAAGGTGACCTTCCAGCCGCCGACCACGTGGACCGCGAGATTGAACAGCGCGGCGAAGATCGCGCCGAGGGCGGAGACGACGATCACCTCGAGCAGGGCGACGACCAGCGTGAACGTCATCACGTTGCCGAACGTGAGCCCCGCGACGAGGTTCGCGCCCTGCGCACCCGCGATGTCCTCCAGGAAGGAGGTGGCGGAGGCGACCACGCCGAAGCGCTCCATCAGCGACCAGACCAGCAGGCTGATCACCACGGTGATGGCCGCCACGATGATGCTCACGAGGAACGACATCTTCAATGCCGACCAGAAGTCGATGTAGACCAGCCGCATCGTCGCGCGCCGCTTCTGCGTCTTGCCCCGTGACGGCATGCCGCTCCTCCCCGATACCGCTTCCGCCGTCGCCGGCGCTCCCCGTCGGGCAAGTCTACGGGACCGGCAGGCGGCCCCCGGCAGGCCGTGCTGGGAGCGACCGGCGAGTTCATACCGATCGTCCGGTTCCGGCGTAGAATGCATGCACGCCCCGACACGGCCGTAGCGGATTGGGGGCGCTGCGGCCGGGTCGGTCAGGCGCAGCGGCGACGGATGCCCTCAGCGGATCAGCGCGGGCAGCGCGCCGAGCCGCTCCAGCCGGTCCGCGGGCACGATTCCGGGCAGCAGCACGATCCACAGCTCGCGCACCCGCTGCACCAGGTCCTTCCGACCGGTGAACGTCTCCGACACCAGCTGCACCCCGGTGTACGCCGCGACGACCACGGCGGCCAGCATCGCCGGGTCGACCTCCGGCCGCAGATCACCCTGCTCCGCCGCCCGCCGGAACAGATCCTCCGAGGCCCGCAGCCAGTCCTGATAGGGCTCGAGCACCGGTTCGTCCAGGTAGGCCACGTCGTTGGTCAGCCGGATGCCGGCCTGCACCACCGGATCGGTCAGCAGCTGGCGGGCGAGCACCGCGCTCAGCAGCACCATGGTCTCGAGTGCTGGCCGGTTCTCCTCGACCACCTCGGCGGCCGCCGCCATGGTGCGGCGGTGCTGCTCGGCGATCACGGCGCGCGCCAGTTCGTCCTTGGACCTGAAGTGGAAGTACAGAGCCCCCTTGGTGACGCCCGCGGCCTCCGCGATGTCGGCGATGGACGCGAGCCCGTACCCGCGCCGACCGAATACGGCGGCCGCCCCGCCGACGATCGTGTCGCGCGTGACCTGCGCCCTCACCTGTTTGACCATGATGGGCTCACGTTAACGCACAGTTCCTCCCGGGACGATGAACGATTTGCCCCGAGGGCGTAGCGTGAGCCGTGCCGCCATGCGCCTCCGTGCCGGCGGCGCACTGAGCCGCGCCTACCTGAGGGAGACCGCCATGCCCACTGTCGCCGACACCATCGTCGAGATCCTGAAGGATGCGGGGGTCAGCCGCGTCTACGGCATCCCGGGCGACTCGCTCAACGGCTTCACCGACGCGATCCGGCGCACCGACGGTCTGACGTGGGAGCATGTGCGGCACGAGGAGGCGGCCGCGTTCGCCGCCTCGGCGGACGCGGCGCTCACCGGCGAGCTCGCCGTCTGCGCGGGCAGCTGCGGGCCGGGCAACACCCACCTCATCAACGGACTCTACGACGCCAACCGCAGCCGGGTTCCCGTGCTGGCGATCGCGGCCCAGATCCCGGGTGCGGAGATCGGGAGCGGCTACTTCCAGGAGACGCACCCGGAGGAGCTGTTCCGCGAGGCGAGCGTCTACACCGAGCTGGTCAGCCAGGTGGAGCAGATGCCGCGCATCCTCGAGATCGCCATGCGCACCGCCGTGGAGCGCCGCGGTGTCGCCGTCGTCGTCGTGCCCGGCGAGATCTTCCTCGCCGACAGCGCGGGGCGCACCAAGTCGGCGCCGATCACGTTCTCGCCGCGCATCACGCGCCCGACGGACCCGCAGCTCCAGGTCGCCGCCGACATCCTGAACGGTGCCAGGAAGGTCACCATCCTCGCCGGTGCGGGCTGCGAGGGCGCGCACCCGCAGCTGCTGTCGATCGCGGCTGCACTGCAGGCTCCGATCGTGCACTCGATGCGCGGCAAGGAGTTCATCGAGTACGACAACCCGTACGACGTCGGCATGACGGGCCTGCTCGGCTTCTCCTCCGGCTACCGGGCGATGGAGTCGTGCGACGCGCTCCTCATGCTCGGAACCGACTTCCCGTACCAGCAGTTCTTCCCGTCGAAGGCGAAGATCATCCAGGTCGACATCCGCGGCGAGAACCTGGGCCGCCGCGTCCCGCTCGACCTCGGGCTGGTCGGAAGTGTGAAGGACACGGTGGAGGCGCTGCTGCCGCTGCTGGCGGACCGCACCGACCGCAAGCACCTCGACTCGTCGCTCGCACACTACGCCAAGACGCGCAAGAGCCTCGACGACCTGGCGGTCAACGACCGCAACCGCACGCCCATCCACCCGCAGTACGTCGCCCGGCTGGTCAGCGAGCTGGCCTCCGAGGATGCGGTGTTCCTGCCCGATGTGGGCTCGCCCGTGGTCTGGGCGGCGCGGTATCTGCGGATGAACGGACGACGCCGGCTCATCGGATCGTTCACCCACGGCAGCATGGCGAACGCCCTGCCGCAGGCGATCGGAGCGCAGACCGCGTTTCCCGGGCGGCAGGTGGTCGCGCTCGCCGGGGACGGCGGCTTGGCGATGCTGCTGGGGGAGCTGCTCACCCTGCGGCAGAACAAGCTGCCCGTCAAGATCGTCGTCTTCAACAACTCCTCGCTCAACTTCGTCGAGGTCGAGATGAAGGCGGCGGGCTTCGTCAACTTCGGCACCGGCCTCGAGAACCCGGACTTCGCGGCGGTGGCGCAGGCGATCGGGCTGCACGGCCAGCGCGTCGAGAAGCCGGACGAGCTGGAGGGCGCGCTGCGGGCGGCCTTCGCGCACGACGGCCCCGCCCTGGTGGATGTGGTCACCGCCCGTCAGGAGCTCAGCATCCCGCCGGCGATCACGGCCAAGCAGGTGGGCGGCTTCACCCTCTACGCGATCCGGACGATCATGAACGGCCGCGGCGACGAACTCATCGACCTCGCCGACACGAACGTCTTCCGGCGGTTGTTCGACTGAGGCCGGGACGCGGTCGGTGGGACCTAGTTGATGCAGACCTGCGAGCTGTAGTTGCTGGCCGGGCCGGACGGCGACGGAGCCGGGGCGGCGGGCGCTGCCGGCGCCGAGCCTGCGGCGGCAGGCGCCGCGGGCATGATGCCGTCGTCGCCGAGCACGACGGTGACCGTGCTCACCGCGTCGGTCTGCTGCACGGAGGCGCCCGGCAGGTACGCCGCGACGGCCTTCGCCTGCGCCTCCTGACCCGGCTTGTACTGGATCACCGTTGTGGTGCGGGTGTCCGCATCCCCCGGCGTGCCCGTTTTGAAGCCGGCTGCCGCGAGCGTCTGCGTCGCCGTGGTGGCCGCGCCGTTCGCGCTGCCGCCGTTGAGCACCGTCACCGTGGTCTCGGCCGGCGTCGCGGCCTTCGCGTTGTCGTAGGCCGTCGGCGTGCCCATCAGGCTCTGGATGAACGCGGGCATCGCGGCGGTGTCCACCTCGACGATGGAGACGTCGTTCCCGTCGACGGTGATCGTCGGGGTGCCCGAGATGGGGATGGTCGCCGACTGGATCTTGCCGCCGGTCAGGCCCTGGAGCTGGGCGCCGAGCTGCAGGAAGTTGAGGCCCGGGTCGGTCTCGAGCGAGCCGCTCACCGCATCCAGCGTGTCGGTCAGCTTGGCCGGGTTCAGCAGCGTTCCGGCGGAGAGGAACTTGTGCGCCTCCACCGAGAGGAAGTACTGCTGGCGGACCACGCGGTCGAGGTCGCCGCGCGGGAGACCGTGGCGCTGGCGCACGAAGGACAGCGCCTGCTTCGCGTCGAGGGTCGAGACACCGGCCGGGAAGTTCGCGCCGGAGTACGGGTCGTCGACGGCGTTGTTCAGGCACACCTGCACCGGGCCAAGCGCCTTCGCGATCGTGTAGAAGCCGAGCAGGGAGACGCGCACGTAGTGGTCGATGCTCAGGCCCGTCAGGTTCTGCACGGTCTGGATGAGGAGCTTGGCGCCCGCGGTCGGGTCGCTGCCGCCGCCGCCCAGCGAGAAGGCGGCGTTCAGCTTGTTCATGCCGTGGCCCGGCACCTCCACCCAGGAGTCGCGGGGGAGGGAGATGAGGGTCGCCGACTTCCCGTTGGCGGGGATGTGCAGCACCATCATCGTGTCGGTGTTGGTGCCGCCGCCGTCGCTGGTCGTGCTCAACTGGTCGAGCTCGGCCTGGGTCGCGCCGTCGGGGCGGTGGTCGTCGCCGACCAGCAGGATGTTCTGGTCCTGCCCGTCCACATCGTTCGCGGGCTTGGAGATCACGTCGACGTGCTTGACGCCGCCGACGAAGCGGAAGTAGCTGTACGCGGCGTAGCCGCCGACGACCACGAGGATGACGGCCAGGGCGGCCGCGGTCCAGGCGACGATGCGCTTGGTGCGCCGGCGGCCGCGCGGGTGCCTGCCGGAGCGGCCGGGGGTCGGGCCGCTGCCGTCCCCGTTGTCGCCGCCCCCGTTGCCGCCGCGTCCGCCGCCTGCGCCGCCGCCGCCACGGCGTCCTGCCCCGTCGCCGCCGAGCCCTGGGGCGTCACCGCCCATCCCGAACGGGTCGAAGGGCGCGCCGCCGCTGCCGCCGCTCGCGCCGCTGCCGCCGGTGGGCACGCCGGATGCCGGACGGGTGGCCCGCACCGGCCGACGCGGGTCCGTGGCGGACGGCACGCGTCCCAGGACCGCCGTCGGAGGCAGCTGCTCGTCGCTGCCGTCGGCATCGGGTCCGGTGGCGGGATAGTTCGGGCGTCGCACAGGGAAACGCTAGGGGGCGCCGCCTTGGAACCCGCTGGTTGCGGCCGGTGTTCCCGACGAATGGCCAGCGAATCCGCCACCCGTTCTCAGCGAGCCGCCGGTCGCGGCCGGCCGCGGCCTGCGAGAACGCTCAGTCGTCGCAGTCGTCGGAAGGGACGCAGTCCTCCGACTCGATCGCCGCGTTCATGCGCTGGGCGATGCCGAGCAGGTCCTCCTGCTGCTGCGGCGACAGAGCATCGAACAGGATGCGGCGGATCGTCGCCGAGTGCTTGGGGAGCGCGTGGACCACTACGCGACGCCCCTCGCCGGTGAGGTGGATCCAGGTCGCCCGACGGTCCTCGGCGCACTCCTGCCGCTCCACGAGGCCGCGCGCCGCCATCCGGGTCACCTGGTGCGAGACGCGGCTCTTCTCCCAGCCGGTCACGTCCACGAGGTCGCGCACCCGGAGCCGCCGCCCCGGTGAGCGCGTGAGGGCCATGAGCACCTCCAGTTCGGAGATGGAGATGCCGTCGTCGTGCTGCAGCTGCGCGTCCAGGGTGCGGTCGAAGCCGCGGCGCATGAGGTGGAAGGCGCGGAACAGCTCCAGCTCGTCGTCCGTCAGCTTCCGCGGGTCGGGACGAGTGCGCACGGTGGCCATACGTCATCCTGACACGGCTGCCGGGACGCGCACGAGGGATGCGCCGGCAGCGAACCGGAGCAACCGGGAATGGATGCCGGGATGACGTCGTTGGGGATCGGTGACACGTCATCAAAAGGAAGGCTGACATGACGAAGATCGCCATCATCATCGGAAGCACGCGCCCCGGGCGCAACGGCGAGGCCGTGGCCCGCTGGGTGTACGAGAACGCGTCCAAGCGCGCGGGCGTCGAGTACGAGCTCGTCGACCTCAAGGAGTGGGACCTCCCGCACCTCGACGAGGCCATGCCGGCCGCCATGGGCCAGTACGCCGGTGAGCACACCAAGGCGTGGGCGGCCAAGATCGCCGAGTTCGACGGCTACCTGTTCGTCACCCCCGAATACAACCACAGCACCTCGGGTGCCCTCAAGAACGCGATCGACTACGTCGGCGCCGAGTGGTACAACAAGGCGGCCGGGTTCGTCAGCTACGGCGTCTTCGGCGGCGCCCGGGCCGTCGAGCACCTGCGCCTGGTCCTCTCGCAGCTGCAGGTCGCGACCGTCAGCGCCTTCGTGGGCCTGAGCCTCGCGCACGACTTCGAGAACTGGCAGCTGAAGCCGACCGACCAGCAGACGGCCGCGCTGACCCCGCTGTTCGACCAGCTCGAGTCGTGGTCGACCGCGCTCGAGTCGGTGCGCGCTGCGGACGTCGAGGAGGAGGACGAGGCCGCGGCCTAGTCCCTCTCCCGGTGCGTCTTCTGCCCGGTCCGCCTACGTCTGGCAGACCGGGCAGAAGTACGTCACCCGCTCCTCCAGCTCCGTGCGGCCGAGGGACGACGACAGGATGGGCGTGCCGCACCGCCGGCAGGGCTGGCCGCGGCGACCGTAGACCCAGGTGTTCCGGCCCCGCCGGGTGTCGCCGGTGGTGACGCGGAGCGGACGGTCGCGGTTGACCGTGATGAGACGGTGCCCCAGGTCGACGGCCGCCGCGAGGTCGGTCTCGCCGGCGGGCCGGGTGGGCAGCATCCCGCGCAGGAAGCACAGTTCGTTGGCGTAGACGTTGCCCAAGCCGGCGAGGTTGCGCTGGTCGAGGAGTGCGACCGCCACGGGCACGTCGGGGTGCTCGGAGAGGCGGCGCACGGCCTCCGCCGCATCCCAGTCCGGCCCGAGCAGGTCGGGCCCGAGGTGGCCGACGACGTCGTCCTCCCTGTCGCGCGGGATCACCTCGAGGACTCCGAGCTGGAAGCCCACTGCCTGCGCGTCCTCGGTGCGCAGCACGGCGCGCGCCTGGTAGCCGGGATGCCGCCAGCGGCCGTCGGGCGCGTACACCTCCCACGTGCCCTCCATCTTGAGATGGCTGTGGATGGTGTGCTCGCCCACGTGCATGAGCAGATGCTTGCCGCGGCTCACCACGTCGTCCATCCGCTGCCCGGAGAGGTCGAGCGTCGCGTACGCCGGGACGCGGAAGTCGGTCTGGGTCAGGATGCGGCCCGAGAGCGCGCGATCGAGCCGGCGCGCCGCCTGGTAGACGGTGTCGCCCTCAGGCATGTGCGGATTCCGTCGTCATCCGCGCAGCCTCAGCCCGCGCGGCGTCGCGAGGAAGCCGGCCGCCGAGAGCGCGTCGCCGAGCGGGGAGCCGAGGACGAAGCCGCCGTTCACCGTCTCGATCGCGAGCTTGTCGACCCGCCGCGAGGTGACGAGCGCGGCCAGTGCTCGTGCGGCGGCGGCGAGGACGAGGTCGGCGTCTCCGTCGCGCTGAGCTCCGACCGCGGTGTCGGCCGTCGGCGTGGCCGACGTGCCCGCTCCCGCGGCGGTGCCCGCATCCGCGCCCGCTCCCGCTCCCGCGACGAAGCAGAGCAGGCTCTTGCCGCCGCGCTCGACGTACAGCGCCAGCTCGCCGTCGACGAGAACGACCAGGGCTCCGGCCTTGCGGCCAGGTCGATGTCCCGTGCCGCTCTCGCCCGGCACGGCGGGCCAGGGCAGGGCGGCGCCGTACGCGTTCGCCGGGTCGGTCGCGGCCAGCGCGACGGCCTCGTAGGGCCGCTCCTGCGTGTGATCGCGGGAGTACGAGCGCAGCCGGTCCACCGTCGCACCGCTGGCGAACTGGGCTGCGCCGAGCGTCTCGACGAAGTAGCCGCGGCGGGCGCGTCCAGTCTCCTCGAACCCGCTGAGCACCTTGTAGGCGAGCGCGAAGCCGCCCGGGGTGCCCTCGTTCATGACGGAGCCGCGCGTGACGACGCCGTAGCGGTCGAGCAGCGTCTCCGCCTGCCCGTGCGCCCGGACCGTCGAGTCGAGGTCGCGCCCGGGAAGCAGCGACCAGCGGCCGGCCGCCGTCGGGGGACCCATGCGGGTCACCATGGCCGAGGCGCGCGGGGCGACCCGGCCGCGATACATCCGGGCGCGGGACGGCTGGCGCGGGCGCTTGTGCGCGCCGGAGCCGCCGGCCGTCAGCGTCCGCAGGGGTGCCAGCGTGTCGTTGGTGATCCGCCCGGCCCAGACCAGGTCCCACAGCGCGGTCACCAGCTCGGCGTCGTCGATGGGCGAGCCCCGCTCCGTGCCGAGAGCGTCGGACAGCTGGCGGAAGAAGTACCCGCCGCCCCGCCCGAGCGCCTCCAGGATGCCGCGCTGCACCTCGTCGGGTTCGTGCTCCGACGGCGGTGCCAGGGTCAACGGAGCCGTGTCGGCGAGGTGCAGGCTGATCCATCCGTCGTCGCCGGGCAGGCTGCCGTCGCCGGCCCAGATCACCTCGCCGGTCGCGGTGAGCTCGTCGAGCATCGCCGGGCTGTAGTCGGCGACGCGACCGGGCAGCACGAGCGACTCCCATGCCGACGCGGGGATGCGCGCGCCGGCCAGCTGCTCGATCACGGAGGCCACCGCATCCACCCCGCGGAGAGTCGATCCGACATGCTGCCACTCCGGCAGGAAGCGGCCGAACGTCGCCGTGTCGACCGGTTCGACCTCGTGCCGGAGCGCCGCCAGCGACATCCGCCGCAGGCGTCGGAGGACCTCCGCGTCGCTCCACTCGCTGCCGTGCGCGTGCGGACGGAATTCGCCCTCCACCACCCGGCCGTCGCGCGCCAGCCGGCGCAGCGCGTCGTGGACGATCGCCGGGCCCAGCCCGAAGCGGCTGGCGACGTCGGCCGTCTCGAACGGACCGTGCGTGCGGGCGAACCGGCTGACGAGGTCGCCGAGCGGGTCGTCGACGGGCTCGATGAAGGCGAGCGGGACGCCGATCGGCAGGGGGACGCCGAGGGCGTCTCGCAGGCGGCTCGCGTCTTCGATCGCGGCGTAGCGCTCGGTGCCGGCGATCGTCACGGCCAGCGCACGATGCGTGTCGACGAGGGTGGCGAGGTGCGCGGACGCCGTCGCGCGATCGGCGGGCGGAGCGGCGGTGGGCTCGTCGTCGTCCCCTTCCGGGTTCGGGTCGCCCGGGGCCGCATCCGCGCGGGTCGCAACAGCGTCGCCCTCCAACCGCTCCGCCACCTCGTCAGCGGAGAGCGGACCGAGCAGCCGCAGCAGGTCGGCCACCCCCTCCACCCCGCGAACCCGGCGGTCCGGGGCCAGCCGCTGCAGCTGCAGTTCGACCCGCTCGATCACCTGCGGGTCGAGCAGCTCCCGCAGCTCCGCCCGGCCCAGCAGCTCGGCCAGCAGGCCGGCGTCGAGAGAGAGGGCCGCCGCGCGACGCTCCGCGAGCGGGCTGTCGCCCTCGTACATGAACGCAGCGACATATCCGAACAGCAGCGAGCGCGCGAACGGCGATGCGGTCTCCGTCGCCGCTTCGACGAGCCGGATCTTCCGCTGCTCGATCTGCTTCGCCACGTCGGTCAGCGCGCCGAGGTCGTAGACGTCTTGCAGCACCTCGCGGATGGTCTCGAGGATGATCGGGAAGCTCGGGTACTTGCGTGCCACATCCAGCAGCTGGGCCGCCTTCTGGCGCTGCTGCCACAGCGGCGAGCGCTTGCCCGGGTTGTACTTCGGGAGCAGCAGCGCCCGTGCGGCCGACTCGCGGAAGCGCGAGGCGAACAGCGCCGAGCCGCCGACCTCGGCGGTCACCAGCTCGTCCAGCTCCTGCGGCTCGAAGACGAAGAGCTCGCCGCCTGGAGGCTGCGACTCTGTGTCGGGGATGCGCACCACGATGCCGTCGTCGGCCGCCATGGCGCCCGCGTCGATGCCGTAGCGTTCGCGCACACGCGCCTGCACGGCCAGCGCCCATGGCGAATGCACCTGCATGCCGAACGGGGAATGCAGCACCACCCGCCAGTCGCCGAGCTCGTCGCGGAAGCGCTCGATTACGAGAGTGCGGTCCGTCGGGACGTGCCCGGTCGCCTCCTTCTGCTCCTGGAGGAAGGCCAGCAGGTTGCTCGTGGCCCACGCGTCGAGCCCGGCCTCCACGCAGCGCAGCTCCGCGTCGGCGGGGGAGGCGCTGCTCAACTCGCGCGTGAACGCTCCGACCGCGCGCCCGAGCTCGGCGGGCCTGCCGATCCCGTCGCCCTTCCAGAACGGCAGGCGCCCGGGCTCGCCGAACGCCGGCGTGACGAGCACCCGGTCGTGGGTGATCTCCTGGATGCGCCAGCTGGTCGCGCCCAGCGCGAAGACGTCGCCGACACGGGACTCGTAGACCATCTCCTCGTCGAGTTCGCCGACACGACTGGCCTTCTCGCCGACCATGTAGACCCCGAAGAGGCCGCGGTCGGGAATGGTGCCGCCGCTCGTGACGGCCAGCCGCTGTGCGCCCGGACGGCCGGTGATGACGCCGGTGTCGCGGTCCCAGACGATGCGCGGACGCAGTTCGGCGAACTCGTCGGACGGATACCGCCCGGCGAGGAGGTCGAGCGTCGCGTCGTAGGCGCTCCGCGGGAGCGTCGAGAAGGGCGCGCTGCGCCGCACGGCGTCGAACCAGTCGTCGGCGTCGATCGGTTCCAGGGCTGCCGCCGCGACCGTCTGCTGGGCGAGGATGTCGAGCGGGTTCGCGGGCACCTTGAGCGACTCGATGAGCCCCGCGGTCATCCGCTCCGTCGCGACCGCCGAGTGGATGAGGTCGGCCCGGTGCTTCGGGAAGACGACGCCGCGCGAGATCTCTCCGACCTGGTGGCCGGCGCGCCCGACCCGCTGCAGCCCGCTCGCGACCGAGGGCGGCGCCTCCACCTGGACGACCAGGTCGACCGCGCCCATGTCGATGCCGAGTTCGAGGCTCGACGTGGCGACGACGCAGCGCAGGCGGCCCGACTTGAGGTCGTCCTCGATGAGCGCCCGCTGCTCCTTGCTCACCGAGCCGTGGTGTGCCCGCGCAAGGACCAGCGTGTCCTCGTCGGCGACCGCCTGAGACCCGCGGGTCTGGCCGGAGCCGCCCATCAGCTCGGCCGGCGCGCGCCGCGCCTCCGCCCCGTCGACCGCGCCACCGAGCAGCCGCTCCTCGTAGATCTCGTTCAGCCGCGCCGTCAGCCGCTCGGCCAGACGCCGGGAGTTGGCGAACACGATGGTGGAGCGGTTCTCGAGCACGCGCTCGACGATCGCCTCCTCGACGTGCGGCCAGATGGATCCCGCCTGCGGCGGCGAACCGTCGTCCGGGTTGTCGCTCGCGTAGGTCGAGGTGCCGAGCTCGCTCATATCCTCCACCGGCACCACCACGCGCAGGTCGAACCGCTTGCCCGCCGGGGGCGCGACCACCTCGACGGCGCCCCGGCCGCCGAGGAAGCGCGCGACCTCCTCCGGCGGCCGCACGGTCGCCGAGAGGCCGATGCGCTGCGCGGGCCGTTCGAGCAACTGGTCGAGGCGCTCGAGCGAGAGCGCGAGGTGCGCGCCGCGCTTGGTCGAGGCCACCGCGTGCACCTCGTCGACGATCACCGTCTCGACGGACGCCAGGGTCTCGCGCGCCTGCGACGTCAGCATGAGGAACAGCGACTCGGGTGTCGTGATCAGGATGTCCGGCGGATTGCTCAGCAGCGCCCGCCGGTCGGACGTCGGAGTGTCACCCGACCGCACGCCCACGCTCACGTGCGGCGGCTCGGCGCCCAGGCGCTTGGCCGTCTGCGTCACGCCGACGAGCGGCGCGCGCAGGTTGCGCTCCACATCCACACCCAGTGCCTTGAGCGGGGAGATGTAGAGGACGCGCGTTCCCGGCTTCGCATCGGCCGGCCGCTGCTCGCTCGCCAGCCGGTCGATCGCCCAGAGGAACGAGGCCAGCGTCTTGCCGGATCCCGTGGGCGCGATCACCAGCGCGTGCTTGCCGTGCGAGATCGCCTCCCACGCCCCTTCCTGCGCCGCTGTGGGCGCGGCGAAGGCTCCGCGGAACCATTCGCGGGTCGCGGGGGAGAATCGATCGAGCACGTCGCTCATCCCTCCATCCTGCACCCCGCCACCGACACTGTCAGGGCCGCGGGGAGGACCTGTGGACAACGCTCAGGGGCGCCTGTTCAGGAGACGATGGCGTCGAACACCTCGTTGAACGCCTCCGTGGTGCTCGGGTGCGTATAGATGGCCGTCTTCAACTGCGTGGCGGTCACCCCCTGCCGCATCGCGAGCGCGACGGTGTTGATCACCTCCTGCGCGTCGATGCTGAGGAGCGCCGCCCCGAGGATGCGGTCGGTCCGCGCGTCAAGGACGAACTTCATCAGTCCGCGGGTCTCCTCCACCGTGTACGCGCGGGGCATCGCGACGATGTCGGCGACGTTCCGGCGTGCGACCCGGATGTCGAGTCCCTGGGCCCGTGCGTCCCTCTCGGTGAGCCCGACGGTGGCGAGCGGCGGCGTGATGAAAAGGGTCCTCGGCACGGCCACGCGGTCGGCCCTGCTGCGTGAACCGTCTCCGAGCAGCTGGTCCAGCACGATGCGAGCATCGTCGAGCGACACATAGGTGAACTGGGGGCCGCCGTTCACGTCGCCAAGCGCGAAGATGTGCGGCCGGCTCGTCCGCAGGCGGTCGTCCACGATCACCGCTCCGCGGGAGTCGGTGCGCACGCCCGCCGCGTCGAGGCCCAGACCGTCCGTCGCCGGCCGGCGTCCGGTGGCGGCCAAGAAGGCGTCTGCCTGAAGGGTCACCGTGCGCCCATCGCGCTCGTAGCTGATCTCCGCGTGACCGTCGCGGTCGATCACCTGCGTCGCCCGGGCGCCCGGGATCAGCTCGATCCCGTCTCCGGAGAGGATCCCGGCGACCGCTGCCGCGACGTCGTCGTCCTCTTTCGGGAGAAGGCGGTCGGCCGCCTCCAGCACGGTCACGGTCGAGCCGAACCGTCGGTAGATCGACGCGAATTCGAGCCCGAGGTACCCGCCGCCGATGATGGCCAGACGGGTCGGCAGCTGCTCCGCACGGGTCAGATCGGTGCTGCTCACCCGGTATGCGCTCTCCGCGGCTCCCGCGATGTCCGGCACGATGGGCTCCGACCCGGTGTTGATGAGGATGGTGGGCGCCGTGACCGTGATCCGGTCGGTGCCCTCCCCGACGCTCACGGTGTGCTCGTCGAGGAAACGGGCGCGGCCGGTGAGCACCGTCGCGGTGTCCTTGCCCTCCAACGCCTCGAAGTTCCCGGCGCGGAAGGCGCTCGTCAGTGCACGGACTCCTTCGATCGAGTTCGCGAAGAACTCCTGCGCCTCGTCTTCCAGGCGCTTCGAGTTCGAGTAGTGGACGAGCATCTTGGTCGGGACGCAGCCGACGTTCGGGCACGTCCCGCCGTACATCTGGTCCGACTGCTCGATGAGGATGACGCGGCGGCCGGCGTCGCTGAGGGCGTGGGCGGCGGTCTTGCCGCCCTTGCCGAAGCCGACGACGAGGACGTCGGCGGTGAGTGCTGTTGTGGTGTCCATGTCACGAGTCTGCCCGGCGTCATTTGATGCGAAAAGAGGTTCGAGTCGCACTCCCTTGCTCTAAAGTCTCAGTTGTGGATGAGATCAGCCGCCTTCTCCAGCTCGCTCGCCTCCAGGCGATGCTCGACAAGCGCTGTCTGCTCGGAGGCTCGACGCGTATGGACGTCTCCCCGTACGGCGAGAGGGAGGTGCCGTTCCATGTGCTGCTCGAGGGGAGTGCCGGCTCGAGGTCGCGGGGACCCTCCACGACATGAAGGCCGGCGACGTCGTGGTCCTTCCGGCGGGCGGCCGCCATCGCATCATCACGGCGGGAGGCGGCCGGCAGCGCTCGATCGCGGAGGAGCCGAAGGGCGGCTTCGACCTCACCACGAGCGATGACGGTTCCGATCCGGTGATCGATCTCTTCTGCGGGCACTACACCATCGGGCCGGGGGCGGGCTCGCTGCTCTTCGGATCCCTCCCCACCCCGACGCACGTGTCCCTGTTCGGTTCGGAGGAGGGGCGGTCCGTACTCACCCGGCTGAGCGCCCTCATGCGGGAGGAAGCCGAGGTGGCGGGATCCGGCTCCGCGGCGATCATGTCGGCCTTCTGCACTGTCCTGATGGCGCTGGTCCTTCGGACCTCGGTCGCGAACGGAGCCCATGACCGGCTGTGGACGGCGGCGTCGGATCCCCGGATGGCGGCCGTCGTGCAGCGGGTGGTGGACGATCCAGGCGCGGACTGGTCGGTCGATGAGCTCAGCCGCCGGACCATGACCTCGCGGGCGACGTTCTTCCGTCACTTCCAGGCCGCGACGGGGATGACCTTCGGCCGCTTCCTCGCCCGGGTGCGGATGATGTCCGCCTCCGACCTGCTCCTCTCGTCGGATCTCACCGTCGCGGCCGTGGGGGACGCGTCGGCTACCGATCGGAGGCTGCCTTCTCGCGCGCGTTCCGTGCCGAGGTCGGTGAGACGCCGGCGCGATTCCGTCGCCTGCACGCGCAGTGACCATCGAGGCGTGACCTCGGGCGGGCGCCTCAGCGGGGGAGGTGCGTGCGGATGAACGCCGAGATGTCGCCGAGCTCCGGCGTCGAGATGGCGTGCCCCATCCCCTCGTAGATCCGCGCGTCGAGGGCGGAGTGCCCGGGGAGCCAGTCGGCTGTCCGGTCGAGCGACGCGCTCGGGATGGCGTCGTCGAGCGTTCCGCGCCCCCAGAACACCGGCACCTGAGCCTCGGCGAGCTCGGGGTCGCGCGGCTGGTCGCCCTTGACGACGAAGCCGGAGAGCTGGACAGCGTAGTCGAAGCGCTCCGGGGCGAGCCGGAGCAGCTGCAACGCCATCGCACCCCCTGCGAGAAGCCGAGCAGGCCGGTCGGCACGGCGGGCTGCTCGTCGAGCCAGTCGAGCACGGCGCGCGCGGCCGCGTCCGCGTTGCCGGCGAGCGGATCGCCGGGCACGTTGGTGAAGCGGGAGAACCACGCGAATCCCGGGCCCTCGGGGATCGGTGCACGCAGCGATGCGATCACCGGTTCCAGCGGGAGGTAGGCCGCGATGCCGAAGAGGTCGGCCTCGTCGGAGGCGTACCCGTGCATCAGGACGAGCAGCGGGCGCCCGGCGCGGTCGCGCTCCGAGGCGGACCAGAGCACGGCGTCGCGGTCGATCCGCAGGTCGGGTGTGGGAAACGGCACCCTCCATTCTGCGCCGAGATCCGGACTCGTCCACAGCCCCCGTCGGAGTGCCGCCCATCCACAGATCGCTCGTCCCCCATAGGTGCCCGTGATGCCCTTCCGTAGGATTCATGCATGAGCGTTCGCACCCCGGATCCGGATCCCACCCCCGACCCGCTTCCCGGCGACGGTCCGCAGCCCGGCCCGGCCTGGCTGTCCGACCTCGAGCTGGAGCAGGTGCGGCGGCGGCTGCCCCTGCTCTACGTGGAGGCGGTGCCGGTGCGGGTGGATGGGCTCGGTCAGGTCATCGAGGTCGGCATCCTGCTGCGGGCGAACGCGGTGGGCGAGATCCGGCGCACGTTGGTGTCGGGCCGGGTCATGTACGGCGAGACGCTGCGCGAGGCGCTGTTCCGTCACCTCGAGAAAGACCTCGGCCCCATGGCGTTCCCGCAGCTGCCGGCGAGCCCCGTGCCGTTCCAGGTCGCGGAGTACTTCCCGATGCCCGGCGTGTCCCCCTACCTCGACGAGCGGCAGCATGCGGTCTCGCTCGCCTACGTCGTCCCCGTGACCGGCACCTGCGAGCCGCGCCAGGATGCGCTCGAGCTGACGTGGATGACGCCGGAGGAGGCCACGTCGCTCACCGTGACGGAGGAGCTGGAGGGCGGCCGCGGCGCGCTGGTGAAGGCCGCGATGGCCTCACTGGGCCGCATCCGCTGAGCCTCGCACCGACCGCGAAACTGCTTCTTGCGCCCGGTGGCTAATAGTATTAGCTTTATGGCTATGAACACTTCCGTAGAATCGCAGGTCCGCTACCTGCAGCGCCCCGAGGGGCGCGTGAGCTACACCGTCGAGGGGCAGGGGCCGCTGATCGTGGCCGTTCCCGGCATGGGTGACCTCCGGTCGACCTTCCGCGAGATCGTGCCGCCGCTCGTCGCGGCGGGCTACCGTGTCGCCGTCACCGACCTTCGTGCGCACGGCGACTCGGACACCACCTTCCGCGAGTTCGGCGACGTCGCCACGGCGCATGACATCATCGCCCTGATCGAGGATCTCGGGGAGCCGGCCGTCGTGCTCGGCAACTCCATGGGCGCCGGGGCCGCCGTCTGGGCCGCCGCCGAGCGCCCCGACCTCATCGCCGGGCTCGTCTTCTACGGCCCGCTGCTGCGGGATCCCGCCATGGGACGCGCCACCATCGCCCTGCTGCACCTCGCGTACCGTGCGATGTTCGTGCGCCCGTGGGGTGCCGCCGTCTGGGCCGGTTACTATCGCGGCCCGGTCAACCGCGGCCGCAAGGCGCCGTGGTTCGACGAGCACGTGGCCGCCATCCGTGCCTCGCTCTCCGAGCCCGGCCGCCTGGCCGCCTTCCGCCGGCTGACGGTGCGGCTCACCCACTCGGTGGTGGAGCCGCGCCTGCCGCAGGTGCGGGCCGGCATGGTCGGCTTCGTCGGCGAGTTCGACCCGGACTACCGCGATGTCGATGCCGAGTGCGAGTGGATGCGCTCGCAGGGTGTCGAGGTCGTGCGCGTGCCCGACGCCGCGCACTACCCGCAGGCGCAGCGTCCCGACATCACCGTGCCGGGGACGCTCGACGCCGTCGCGGCCTGGCGCACTCCCGACGGCGCGTCCTGGGCGGCGCGTGCCTAGGGCCGGTCTGACCCGGTCCGCCGTCGCCGCCGTCGCCGTCGAACTGGTCGACGAGGGCGGGCCGGCCGGGTTCGACCGGCTCACCCTCGCGGCGGTCGCCGGGCGGGCCGGCGTCGCGGTGCCCAGCCTGTACAAGCACGTGTCGTCCCTCGGCGACCTGCGCCGCCTGGTCGCGACCGAGTCGGTCTCCGAGCTGACCCGGCTGCTGGCCGGGGCGACCATCGGACGCTCGGGACCGGATGCGGTCCGGGCGGCCGCGGATGCGATGCGCGACTTCGCGCGCCGTCATCCGGGGCGCTACGCGGCCATGCAGGTCGCGGCGGATCCGTCCGACCCGGCAGACGCCGACCTCGCCGCCCGCGCCGCGGAGACGCTGGCCGTGCTGGCGGGGTGCTCCGCGGTTTCGGCCTGCCGGACGACGAGCTCGTGGATGCGATCCGGATGCTGCGCAGCGCCGTCCACGGTTTCGTCATGCTCGAGCTGGGCGGCGGCTTCGGTCTGCCCGACGACCTGGACCGCAGCTACGCCGTCCTCATCGACGGCGTCATCGCCGGCGTCGAGCGCCTCGCCGCCTAGCGGGCCCGGGGACGCATCCACCACCGAGTACACGAAGATTGCACGCCCCGATGCCCGGGATGTGCAATCTTCGCGTACTCGATGGAGGGGTCAGCCTGGACGGAGGGGTCAGCCCTGGGCGCGACGGCTGCCCTGGCCGCGACGCACCGAGGCGTCGGTGCGGGCGGCCGTCGGGCGGCCGGCTCCGCCGGAGCGGGCGGCGCCATGGTCGCGGGCGCCGGTCGCCGAGGCGCCTCCGCGGTGCTGGCCGTGCGAGGCCGCACCCGGCTGGGCCGCGGCGGAGCGGCCGCCGCGACGACGCGAGCCGCCGGTCGAGCCGGCGCCCGCCTGCGAACCGCCGCGACCCGTGCCGCCGGTGGCCGAACCGCCGCGACCGCCGCCGTTGCCGGTGCCGTTGCCGTTGCCGTTGCCGTTGCCGCCGGAGCGACCGCCGCCCTGCGACGACGCGCCGGCGCCCGTCCCCGCGCCCGCGCGCCGCGCGCGCTTGCGCTGCGCATTCGCGCCCTGCGACGTCCCGCCGCCTCCGGCGGGCCGCTGCACGACCGCCGACGGGGCGACGCGCGCCGCGACCGGTCCGACGAGGGCCGTGACGGCCTCCGACGTCGCGGTCACGCGCTGCGGCGTCGCCGCGATCGCGGCCTTGCGCAGCAGCTGGCGCACGTCCTCCGCCTGGGCGCTGAGCATCACGGTGACGACGTCGCCGGCGCTGCCCGCGCGGGCGGTGCGTCCCGAGCGGTGCAGGTACGCCTTGTGCTCCGCCGGCGGGTCGACGTGGACGACCAGCTCCACGTTGTCGACGTGCACGCCGCGGGCGGCGACGTCGGTCGCGACCAGCACCTTCACGCTCCCGTCACCGAAGGCCGCGAGATTGCGGTCGCGCGCACCCTGGGCGAGGTTGCCGTGCAGGTCGACGGCCGGGATGCCCGAGGCGGTGAGCTGCTTGGCCAGCTTCTTCGCCTGGTGCTTGGTGCGGGTGAACAGGATGCGGCGGCTGGTGCCCGACGCGAGCGCCTCCACCAGGTCCTTCTTCTGGTCGGGGGTGTCGACCTGCAGCACGTGGTGCGTCATCTGCTCGACCGGGCTGGTCTCGTCGTCCACCGAGTGCAGCACGGGCGAGTGCAGGAACCGGTTGACGATCTTGTCCACGCCGTTGTCGAGGGTGGCCGAGAACAGCAGGCGCTGGCCATCGGCCGGCGTCGCCGCGAGCAGGCGGGTCACGACGGGCAGGAAGCCCAGGTCGGCCATGTGGTCGGCTTCGTCGAGCACCGTGATCTCGACCGCGTCGAGGGAGACAAAGCGCTGCTTCATGAGGTCCTCGAGGCGGCCGGGGCAGGCGACCAGGATGTCGACGCCGGCCTTCAGCTCGGCCACCTGCTTGTTCTGCGACACGCCGCCGAACACGGTCGAGACGCGCAGCGAGTAGGCGTCGGCCAGCGGGCGGAAGGTCGCGGCGATCTGGGTCGCGAGCTCGCGGGTCGGCGCCAGCACGAGGGCCAGCGGGCGTCCGGAGCGGCGCGGTCCGCCGGCCAGGACGGTGCCGAGGCGCGCGACGAGAGGCAGGGCGAAGGCGATGGTCTTGCCGGAGCCGGTCTTGCCGCGGCCCAGCACATCCTTGCCCGCCAGCGCATCCGGAAGGGTGTCCTTCTGGATCGGGAACGCGGTGGTCTTGCCGTCGGCCGCGAGAGCGGCGACGAGGGTGCGGGGACGCCGAGGTCGGCGAAAGTGGAGGGCGCCGTGGTCGACGGCGCAGCGGGGGAGGTCACAGTGGTGCCTTTCGGGCAGGGGACCCGGGCGGCGTCGTGCCGGAGCGGGTCGGGTGGCGAGCGCACCGAGCGGCGCGATCGTTCGCCGTATGAAGAGAAGCGTGCGGGGCTCTGGCCTGTTTCAGCGTGGCCCGGCGCAGCGCGAAGCGTTCTACGACGCAGCGGGCATCATTCGTCCCGCAACCTTCACTCTAGGGCATCCGGCCGCACGAGTGCTGAGAGCGCTCATACACCTGGAGGTCGTAGACTGTCGGCCCGGAAACGAGAGGTGGCCATGGAGTCGGAGCTCGATCGCGAACGCGCCGTGGTCTCGGGGTTGTACCAGCGGCTGGATGAGCTGCGCGCCGAGACCGAGGAACGGCTCACCCGCGTGCGGCGTGACAGCGTCGGCAGCAACCACCAGGCCCGTAGCGAGCGGGATGCGTTCGCCCGGCTCTACGAGGATCAGCTGACCCAGTTGCGGGACGTGGATGCGCGGCTGGTGTTCGGCCGGCTGCTTCTGGAGGAGCCCATCGACGGCTCCGACCACCGCTACATCGGGCGCGTCGGGTTGCGCGACGAGGACCAGCGCTCGCTGCTCGTGGACTGGCGCGCGCAGCAGGCCGGCGCCTTCTACCAGGCGACGGCGAACGAGCGGATGGGCGTGCGCGCCCGCCGCCACCTCACGATGTCGGGACGCCAGGTGACCCGCATCGACGACGAGGTCTTCGACGAGGCGCTGCTCGACGGCGACCGCGCCTCCGAGCGGGTGCAGGGCGAGGGCGCGCTGCTCGCCGCCCTGACCGCGCAGCGCACCGGGCGCATGCACGACATCGTGGCGACCATCCAGGCGGAGCAGGACCGCATCATCCGCTCCGACCTCCGTGGTGCGCTGGTGGTGCAGGGCGGACCGGGCACCGGCAAGACCGCCGTCGCGCTGCACCGCGCCGCCTATCTGCTGTACGCGAACCGCCAGCGGCTCAGCGCCTCCGGCGTGCTCGTCGTCGGGCCGTCGACCGCGTTCCTCCGCTACATCGAGGCGGTGCTGCCCTCGCTCGGCGAGACCGGCGTGGTCATGTCCAGCCTCGGCGAGCTGTTCCCCGGCGTGGAGGCGACCGCCGAGGATGCGCCGGAGGCCGCCGTGCTGAAGGGCTCGTCGCAGATGGCCCGGCTGCTCGCGCGGGCCGTCAAGTCACGGCAGAAGGCCCCGGCCGAGGCGCAGACCATCGTGGTCGACAACGAGCGGCTGGTCGTCGATCCGGAGCTGATCCACCGGGCCATCGCGAAGGCGCAGCGCACGGGCAAGCCGCACAACGTGGCGCGCGTGACGTTCGTGAAGGCGGCCCTGTCGGAACTGACGGACCAGCTCGCCGCGCAGTTGCGGGCGTCCGGGTCCACGATCGATGACGCCGACCTGAAGGTTCTGCGGGAGGACCTGCGCACCTCCTATGACGTCCGCGTGCTGCTCAACACCGCCTGGCTGCCGCTGACCCCGCAGAAGCTGCTGCAGGATCTCTACGCGCGCCCCGCCTGGCTCGCCGAGCTGACCCCGCGCTGGTCCGACCAGCAGCGGGCGGCGCTGCTGCGCGACCGCGCCGAGCCGTTCACGGTGTCCGATGTGCCGCTGCTGGATGAGGCGGCCGAGCTGCTGGGCGACTTCCCCGGCCGCGCCGACCCGGCCGACCGCGAGCGTGAGCGGCAGCGCAAGCGCGACCTCGAGAACGCGAGGGCGGCGATCCGCAACATGGGCGTGCAGGGCCTGGTGAGCGCCGAGCAGCTCGCGGACGGCTTCGCCGAGCAGGCCGACCGCGGCACGACCGCGGAACGCGCGGCGTCCGACCGCAGCTGGACCTACGGTCACGTCGTGGTCGACGAGGCGCAGGAGCTGTCGCCGATGCAGTGGCGGGTGCTGGTGCGCCGCTGCCCGATGAAGTCGTTCACGATCGTCGGCGACATCGCCCAGGTCGCCTCCGCCGCCGGTGCGTCGAGCTGGCAGGATGCGCTGAACCCGGTGTTCAAGGACGCGTGGCGGCTCGAAGAGCTGACGGTCAACTACCGCACGCCCGCGCAGATCACGCGCGAGGCCGAGCGGATCGCCGTGGAGGCGGGGCTGCCGATCACGCCGACGCGGGCGGTGCGCGAGGGCGAGTGGCCCATCCGCCGGGCATCGGCCGCGTCGGCGGAGCCCGAGGCGCTGGGTGCTGCGGTGGCGGAGGCGGTCGCGCACGATCGCGGCGTCGACGACGCGGGGACGCTGGCCGTCATCACGACTGCGGCCGACCTCGCGGCCGTCTCCGCCGCGGTGACCGAGCGGTTCGGGGAGGCCGCCGGTCGCGGTGCGGCCGGGCTCACCCGCCCGATCGCGGTGCTGACCGGCTACGAGGCGAAGGGCCTCGAGTTCGACGCGGTCGTGCTCGCCGACCCGGATGCGCTGGCCGCCGAGTCGCCGCGCGGTGCCGCATCCCTCTACGTCGCGATGACCCGCCCGACGCAGCGCCTCACCCTCGTCTCCCGCTGAGCCGTCCCCGTCCCCGTCCCCGCAGATTCGTCACGAATGCACGGTATCGGCGCCCGATAACGTGCATTCGTCACGAATCTGCGCGATGACTCCCGGACGTGAGCGCACACGACGTGAGGTGCACATTTGTGCCAAATCTCGGTTATGGCGCCGCGATAACCGCGATTTGGCACAAATCTGCACCGGGGGAGCCGCGAGAACGGGTCAGTCGCCGGCGTAGCGCTCGCCGACGGGGACCTCGACGGCGAGGGTGTTGCCCGCCTGCGCGAGAGGACACGCCCACGCGGGGTCGTAGGCGCACGACGGGTTGTAGGCGAAGTTGAAGTCCAGCACGATCGACGCTTCCCCCTCGTCGGCGCCGAGCCCGAGATCCGCGCCCTTGATGGTGTCGACGAGGTAGCGCCCGCCGCCGTAGGTCCCGCCCGGACGCCCGGCCAGCGCATCCTTCACCGGCACGAACAGTCCGCCTCCGTATGACGACAGCCGCCAGACGTCGAGCGAGCCGGCGAACGGGACGCGCACTGTGCCGAGCAGCTCGAACGGGACCACTCCGTCGGTGCCGGTCTCCACGTCCATCCGCTTCGCCTCGGCAGCCGGGACGATCGGGAGCTCGAAGCGCCAGTCGGGGTCGTACGGCACGACCGGCAGACCGGTGAAGCGCTCCAGGTCCTCGGGCAGCAACGGGGAGGCGGGATGCGACGAGAACAGGTCGTTGCGGCACGAGATCCAGTGCGCGTGCGCTTCCGCCGGGTCGTGGGCGGCGAGGCGCCGGACGGATGCGTACAGCGCGAAGACCCGCTGCCGCCAGTCGGCCGTCTGCACCGCGGTCACCGCCCGGCCCGCGCCGGCCGTCCCGGCGGCCGACCCGCCGGCCGACCCGCCGGCCGTCGCACCCGACTCGGACTGCTCCGTGCTGCTCATCTCTCCGCCGCTCCTGTCTGCGCCTCATCCGCGTCGGTCTCGTGCGGTTCGTGCACCTCAGGATCGTAGGCCCAGGTCGGCGCCAGCCGCCGCAACCGGACACCGCGCCACTGCCAGAACGCCCAGAACGCGTACCAGGCGAACGGCGTCAGCGCCCCCGCGCGGACGATGAGCTGGTCGCGGTAGAGCGTCCGCAGCCGCCCGTTCTCGTCGGGCCCGGCGGGGTCCGGCGCGATCGCCATCCGGTGGTCCAGGTGGGGGACCGCGGCGAGCACCCCGCCCGTACCGCCGCCGCTGTCGCGCAGGATGCGCGTCGCCCCTTCGCGCGGGTCGGTCGACCGCAGCGTGTCGAGGCGGATGGCCTGGGTGCCGACGGTGAACGCGCCGAGCGCCTTCACCCGCACCCGGTGCTCGCGGCCCCAGGTCGTCGGGAAGCCGCCCTGCTCGTCCGAACGGAAGTCGAGCCACGGCATCGCCACCTCGCGGAAGGCGGTCGGGCTCTGCAGGGCACGCCAGGCGGCGTCGGGGTCGCAGTCGAGCGTCAGCTTGAGGAGCACGCGCATCCTCACAGTGTCATCCCGAACCGGGTGGATGGGGTGGTGCGGCGGGCGTTCTCTCGGGCATTCCCCGGCTGGCGTGCCCGACACGTCGGTCCGCAGCCGCGCGCGTGGGCGCGCATGTCGGTGGTGTGCGCTACAACGGGAGCATGGCGATCCGTTTCTGGCTGGGCGTGGTGCAGCTCGACCACGTGCTGCGCGGGGTCGCCGGCGGGTTCGCCCAGCTGAACCACGGCGCGCGGGCGCCGCTCGAGCGGATGGGGTCGGCCGACGGGTTCGTCTACTACTCACCGCGGGCGTCGTATCCCGACGGGGAGGCGCTGAAGCAGTTCACGGCGGTCGGCCGGGTCGCCGACACCGAGGTGTTCCAGGTGACGCAGGGTCCGTCGATGAGCGGGCCGGCCGCCGACTTCCGGCCGTGGCGGCGGCGCATCGAATGGGATCATGACGCAGTCGCGACGCCCATCCGCCCGCTGCTCGGCATGCTCGACTTCACGCGCGACCGGCCCGACTGGGGCTACCAGTTGCGTCGCGGTGTGATCGAACTCTCCCGGCACGACTTCGAGCTGATCCGGCGTCAGATGCGTCCGGCGCCGGGCGAGATGCGTCCGGGGCGCTCGGCGGCGCGAACGACGATGGCCCGGTGACCGAGCAGACCGTCGCCGCGCCGACCCTCCCCGAGCCGCCCCTCCCCGAGATCACTCCTCCGCAGGCGAAGTACCAGGTGCGGTTCGACTGGGGAGTCGAGGGCGCGGCCGTGATCGGCGCGAACGCGGACGTGATCGTCTGGGTGGATGCGCTGCCCGAGCCGTCGGCCGGGGCTCCGGAGTTCGACGGCGACGGGGCCGTGCTAGCCGCCGACCTGACCTCGGCGCAGGCCGCCGCCCGCTGGATACTCGCCGAGCAGGTGCGGCTGGGCCGCCGCGCGATGGTGGCGGTCGTCGCCGCCGGGGCGCCCGCGGCCGCCTCCCACCGATTCGCCGTCGAGGACCTCCTGGCGGCCGGCGCCGTGGTGGACGCCCTCGCCGCGGCCGGCATCGACTACTCGTCGCCCGAGGCGGCCGCCGCCTGCGCCGCGTTCACCGGTCTGCGCGGCGCCGTCGCCCACCTGCTCACCGCGTCCGTCGCCGGTCAGAAGCGCATCGCGGCGGGCGCATCCCCGGCGGACGTCGCAGCAGCGGGCCGGCTCGGCGCGTCCGACGCTGTGACCGTGCTGCGAGCCTCCCGACAGACCGGTGCGCGCCTCTCGGAATGATCGGGCGACGGCATACGTTCGACCGGACAGGAGGTTTACATGAAAGCCGTGCTGAACGACACCGTGATCGCCGAGGCCCCGCAGGATGAGCTCATCCGCATCGAGGGCAACTGGTACTTCCCGCCCGCGAGCGTGAAGTCCGAGTACCTCGTCGAGAGCGCCACCCCGTACACCTGTCCGTGGAAGGGCGAGTGCCAGTACTTCTCCGTGAAGTCGGAGAACGGTCTGCTGCAGGACCGCGCCTGGAGCTATCCCACCCCGTACCCGAGCTCGTTCGACCGGGTCGGCAAGGACTACAGCAACTACGTCGCGTTCTGGAAGGACGTCCAGGTCGTCGACTGACGACTCGCGGCCACGATGATGCGCACCGGCCGCCGCTCAGGGCTTCTGCCCGGGCGGCGGCCGCGGTCGTTCGCTCTCACGCCCGCTCGGGCGGTCGGCCGCCCGGGGTGAGCCGCCGCTGCGGGTAGTCTTGTGCAGAGACACCGATCGGGAGCAGAACCCTGAGCATCATCCTCGGATACGATCCGACCACCCTGCGCGAGCGCGTCGATCTGCGCGCTGCCGGCGAACGTCTCGAGGAGCTCGGCAGCCTGCGCAGCCTCAGCGCGCTCAACGAGAAGACGGTACTGCTGCGCCTGCTCGGCCGGCTCGACGAGGCGATCGTGGTCGGCAACGAGGCGGTCCGCCAGGCGCGCTTCACCGGCGACCGCGAGCAGCTGCTCGGCGCCCGCGTGCGCCGCGCCCAGGTGCTGCAGTACCAGGGGAAGGCCGACGAGGCGATCGTCGAGCTGACCGGCTGCGTCGACGAGGCGCGCGGCCGCGAGTGGACGGCGCTGGAGGCGTTCGCCATCCAGAACCGCGGCAAGGTGCACTTCGACACCGGCGACTACGAGAATGCCCTGGCGGACATGACCGCGGCGGTGTTCCTCCGCGAGAAGCTGGGCGCGTCGCCCGCCGAGATCCAGGCTGCGCTGACGGCGGTCGCGGTCGTGCAGTCCGCGCTGGACGCACAGCGTGGCACGGCGGCCGGTTCCGACGGCGGCGCAGGCGCCGACCCGGGAGCCCTTTCCGGCGGCGAGCCGGGCACCGATCACGCGTAGGATGCTCGGCATGGAGGAGTTGAGCGCTCCGGGCGGGAGCCGCTGCTGATGGCGGAGCTCGACCGCGTCCGACGCTGGGCGGATGCCCTCATCGCGCTGCACCTCGACCCGTCCGTCTGGAGCTTCGGGTTCGACAACGCCAAGACCCGCGCCGGTCTGTGCAACTACACCTCCAAGCGGATCACCGTCTCGCGCTACCTGGCGGCGCGCTACGAGGACGACGAGATCCACCAGATCCTGCTGCACGAGGTCGCCCACGCGCTCGCCGGAGCGCGTGCCGGCCACGGCCCGCGCTGGCGCTCCATCGCGATCGACCTCGGCTACGAGGGCAAGCGGCTGCACGGCGGCGCCATCGCAGACGACCTGGCGCCGTGGGTGGGCACCTGCCCGAACGGCCACACGCACTACCGCTACCGCAAGCCGGCCCGCGCCCTCGCCTGCGGCGCGTGCAGCCGCCGCTTCGACGCGGCGAACCTCATCTCCTGGCAGCACCGCGAGGTCTCCCCGGCGCAGCGCCGGGTGGCCGCGGCGGCCGCGGCCGAGTAGCCGGCCGAGCGCGCCCGGCGACGACGCGCCCGCGCCGCACGCGAGAGCTCAGGCGTGCGCCGCCCCGAGCCGCGCATCCAGCGCATCCCGCACGTCCGGCCACTCCTCGCGCAGGATCGAGTAGACCGCCGTGTCGCGCCAGCTGCCGTCCGCCCGGCGCTGGGTGTGCCGTAGCACGCCCTCGAACCGCGCGCCGAGGCGCACGATGGCCGCGCGCGACCGCTCGTTGACCACATCCGCCTGCAGCTTCACGCGCTCGAACCCGTGGTCGAACGCCGTGCCCAGCAGCAGGCGCTTCGTCTCGGCGTTCACGCGTCCGCCCCACGCCTCGGGCGCATAGGCCGTCCAGCCGATGTGCGCCGACTCGTTGACCAGGTCGAAGTCGCCGAGCGTGGTCGTGCCGACCAGCCGGTCGCCGTCGCGCAGCACCACAGCCGTCACGTTGCTGCGCTCCCAGTCGAGGTAGCCGAGGATCCACTCCCGCCACTCCTCGTAGGTGTCGCGGTAGGCCGCCCGCCCGCCTCCCCAGCCGCCGGCGAACACCTCGGGGTGCCCGATGGCGTCGAACAGGTCGGGCAGGTCGTCGTGGGTGAGGGCCCGGAGGCGCACCGTCGCGCCCTGGAGCTCCTGGTGCGGGTCGGGACGCGTCGCGGTCATCCGCCCAGTATGCCCTCGGCCGCCGCCCGGTAGGGTGTCATGGCGATGGATGTGACACTCACCAGGCGGACCGGACAGTGGATGGAGCCGCACGACGGCCCGCGGTGGTGGTTCGATTCCGGCTCGCTGGCGCTCGACTTCGCGCACACCGGCGCCTTCGCCGGCGAGGGCGCGCATCCGGGCGCGCATCCGGAGATCGTCGGCGACGCCTCCGCGCTGAACGCCTGGCTCACCGAGCGGTTCCCCGAGGTCGCACCGACGGCGGGTGAGCGCGAGTTCCGCGACGCCACCGCTCTGCGCTCCGCGATCGGCCGGCTGGCGCAGCAGGCGAGCCGCGGCGAGGAGCTGTCTCCCGACGACGTCGACGTGGTGAACCTGTTCGCCGCGACGCCCGACATCCCTCCCGTGCTGGCCGGCGGCGGCCGGCAGGCGGGCCGCACCAACGCGCGTCCGCACCAGGCGCTCGGCTCGCTCGCCCGCGAAGCCGTCCGTCTCTTCGGTCCCGACGTCGACGGACGCATCCGCGCCTGCTCGGCCGACGACTGCGGGCTGGTCTACCTCGACACCTCGCGCAGCGGGACGCGCCGCTGGTGCTCGATGCAGCGCTGCGGCAACCGGGCGAAGGTGCGCGCGCACCGGGCCCGCGCTCGCGCCTGACGCGGTAGCCGCATCCGGCCCGCGGGCACGCCACAATAGGGGGATGCCGAGCTCCATCGACCTCAACAGCGACCTGGGCGAGTCGTTCGGCGCCTGGACGATGGGCGACGACGCCGCACTGCTGCGGGTCCTCTCCAGCGCCAATGTGGCGTGCGGGTTCCACGCCGGGGACGCATCCACCATGCTGGCCACCTGCCGTGAGGCCGCGGCGAACGGCGTGACGGTCGGCGCGCACGTGTCGTACCGCGACCTCGCCGGCTTCGGCCGCCGGGCGATGGAGGTGCCGGCCGGCGAACTCCGCGACGAGCTTCTCTACCAGCTGGCGGCGCTCGCCGGGCTCGCCCGGGTGGCAGGCACCGCCGTGCGTTACGTGAAGCCGCACGGCGCCCTCTACAACCGGATCGTCGCCGACGAGGCCCAGGCGCGGGCGGTGGTGGATGCGGTGCTCGCGTTCGACCCGTCGCTCGCCCTGATGGGGCTGGCGGGCTCCGCGATCGAGCGCGCGGCGGACGAGGCGGGCGTGCGCTTCGTCCGCGAGGCGTTCGTCGACCGCGGCTACCGGGCCGATGGCACGCTGGTGCCGCGCGCCGAGGCGGGAGCGCTGCTCTCCGACGAGGCGGAGATCGCCGCGCGCGCCGTCAGGATGGTCACCGACGGCACGGTGACGGCGGCCGACGGCTCCGAGGTCTCCGTCGGGGTGGATTCGCTGTGCGTCCACGGCGACACCCCGGGCGCGGTCGCGATGGCGCTCGCCGTCCGCGACGCGCTCGCCACCGCCGGCATCCGTGTGGAGCCGTTCGCGTGAGCAGGCGCATCCTGCCGTACGGCGACCACGCCCTGCTCGTGGAGCTGGACGACCTGGATGCGGTTCTCGCGCTGTTCCGCGGCCTCGAGGCCACGCGGCCGGCCGGGGTCGTGGACCTGGTGCCCGCCGCCCGCACCATCGCGGTCGTGGTCGAGCCCCGCATCCTCTCGCTGAGCGCGGCCGAGGCATGGATCGAGCGCGCCCGGCCCGTCGATCCCTCCGGCGCGGACGAGCGCGTGGTCGAGCTCCCCGTGCACTACGGCGGCGAGGATCTCGCGGAGGTCGCCCGGCTGACCGGGCGGACCGAGGAGGAGGTGGTGGCGTTCCACACCGGCAGCACCTGGCGCGTGGCCTTCGGCGGCTTCGCGCCCGGGTTCGCCTACCTGGTCGCCGACGGCGAGTCGCTGGATGTCCCGAGGCGTGCGACCCCCGGACCGCGGTCCCCGCGGGGGCCGTCGGGCTCGCGGGCGGGTTCACCGGCGTCTATCCGCGGTCCAGCCCCGGCGGCTGGCAGCTCATCGGCCGGACCGACGCCACCCTGTGGGACGAGACGGCCGACCCGCCCGCGCTGCTCCGGCCGGGCACGGTCGTGCGGTTCCGGGAGGCGCGATGACGGCCCTGCGCATCCTGAACCCCGGTGCGCTGGCGCTCGTGGAGGACCTGGGCCGCGCGGGTCTCGCCGCGGTCGGCGTCGGCCGCTCCGGCGCGCTGGACCGCGGCGCCCTCCGCCTGGGCAACCGGCTGCTGGGCAACGACGAAAGCGACGCCGGCATCGAGGTGCTGCTCGGCGGCTTCGAGGTGGCGTTCGAGGCGGACACCTGGTTCGCCGTGACCGGGGCGACCGGCCCGCTGCTGCTCGACGGTCGCCGGGTGGATGCGCACCTCGCCGTGCGGGCGCGCGCGGGCCAGGTGCTCCACCTCCCTCTCGCCCGTGCCGGAGCGCGATGGTACCTGACCGTGCGCGGCGGGATCGCGGTCGCGCCGGTGCTGGGATCGCGTTCGCGCGACACCCTCGCCGGCCTCGGGCCGGCCCCGCTGCGGGCGGGGGACGTGCTGCCGCTCGGCGAGCATCCGGGCTCCGACCTGCCGCTGCTCGACTTCGTGCCGGTCGCCGACCCCGAGCCGGGCGTGGTGGGGGTCCGCGCGCGCCGGGGTCCGCGGGCGGACTGGTTCACCGAGGCGGCGCTGGAGGCCTTCTTCACGGTCGAGTGGCGGGCCGCCGCCGCGTCCGACCGCGTCGGGATGCGCCTGGACCCTCCGCACGTCGGCCGTCACGCGTCGGGCGCGGGGCCTGGCGCGCCTGCGCTCCTCGAACGGACCGTGACCCGCGAGCTGCCGAGCGAGCCGATGGTCGCGGGCGCCGTGCAGGTGTCGCCCGACGGCCGTCCCACGGTGCTGCTGGCCGACCATCCCGTGACCGGCGGGTATCCGGTGATCGCCGTCATCGCCGACGCGTCGCTCGACGCGTTCGCGCAGCTGCGGCCGGGCCAGCCTGTCAGCTTCCGGCACGCCTGAGCGGTGTCCGCCCCGGCCGGCCGGCGTCGTCAGTCGCGCCGGGTTCCGCTCTGGAAGATGCTGCGCGCCGGGGTCGGCGAGGGCACGCTCGTCGCATCCGTGACGATCGGGGCCCCCGCGGCGAACGTGCGCAGCTCCTCGCCCGCGACCGCCTTGGCGGGATGCGGACCGCTCGCCAGCAGCCGCGGCAGCCACTCCAGCGGGAGCGGCGACTGCGACCCGACCAGCACCACGTTGCCGAACCGGCGGCCCTTGAGCACCTGCGTCTCGGCCAGCGCGGCCACGTTCTCGACGACCGCCCCGAGCGTCGACACCTGGCTCCGGGCGAAAGTCAGCGGCGGCCCGTCGGCGACGTTGACGAGCACGATGCCGTCCGGCTTCAGCAGGGACACCGCCGACCGGTAGAACTCGACGCTCGTCACGTGCGCCGGCGTCCGCGACCCGCTGAAGATGTCGATCACGAGCAGGTCGACCGCTCCGCGCAGGCCGGCGGGAAGCTTGCCCACCACCTCGCGGGCGTCGCCGTGGCGGATGCGGATCTGCGCGTAGCGGGGAGCGGCAGCTGCACCCGCACCAGGTCCACCAGCCGGCTCTCCAGCTCGACGACCTGCTGGCGCGATCCGGGCCGGGTGTACGCGATGTAGCGGGGGAGCGTGAGCGCTCCTGCCCCGAGGTGCACGGCGGTGATCGGCTCACCGGGGTCGCCGATCAGGTCGATGACGTTGCCCATGCGCTGCACGTACTCGAAGAACAGCTGCGACGGATCGTCGAGGTTCACGTGCGATTGCGGCGTCCCGTCCACCACCAGCTGATACGCCCCCGGCACGAACCGGTCGGGCTCGACGGTCGCCAGGTATCCGCTCTCCGAGAGCGTGACGGAGGGGTTCGACGGGGGCTGCGGCACACCGGCAGCCTAGTCGCGTGCCGCCGATCGGCCCGACGATCTCCACCCGGTCTCCACCCCCGGGTGGTCCCGCCCCGGCGGCGTCGACGGGACGCTGGAGCCATGACACTGCAGACCATCGCCAACGGCCTCCTCATCCTTCTTCTCGTCGGGTGGATCGGCGCACGCCAGCTGACCTGGCGACCGGTCGCCCTCGGCAGGATGTGGCGCTCGCCGCTCATCCTCGCCGTCCTCGGATGCGTCCTGCTGCTGCAGCAGGTCAGCCCTTCCGCCGTGACGCCGCTCGACATCGCGCTGCTGCTCGGGGAGCTGGTCTTCTCGCTCGCCGTCGGCGCCTGGATGGGCTCCATCGCGCACTTCCGCCGCCTCCCCGAGCCGGTGGTCACCGGCAGGGACGGCCGCGATCTCGCCGAGTACGAGTCGCGCACGAGTATGTGGGGCATGGTGCTCTGGCTCGTCGTCATCGCGGTCCGCATCCTCGTGGATGTGCTGGCGTCCCAGGCCGGCGCGCACCTGGTCTCCGCCGCCGGCGTCATCCTGCTGGTCTTCGCCGCGAACCGCGCGGCACGCACCGCCGTCTTCGCGGCGCGGCTCGATCGGCACGCGGCGCTGGCGGCATGATGGTCGCGTGACGATCCCGCCTCGCCCGAGCCTGCTGGCCCTCGCGCTGACCCTCGTCGGCGCGGTGGCGGTCGGCGCTGCGGTGCTCACCACGCACACGGCCCGGCCGGCGCCCGTGGTCGTCGTGGCGCTCGCGTCGGTCGCCCTCTGGGTGGCGCGCAGCGTCCTCGCCCGCCTGGGACTCGACCGGGCGGCTCTGGTCTGCATCGTCCTGGCCGCGCTCGCGGGTGCGTCCGTCGCGGCCGCGACCGACGGGCTCACCATCGTGCCGGCCGCGGTCGGCGTGCTCGCCGTCCTCGGCGACCTCGCCGTGCCCGCCGCCGGCGGTTTCGCGCTCGCCGGCGCGGTCATGGTGCTCACGGCGGTGGGCGCCGTCCCGGTGGGCACCGCCGTGCCCGCGCTGCTGGCCATGCTCGGCGGCCTCACGCTCTCGGTGTTCGCCGGCCTCAGCCGACGCCAGTTCCGCCGGGCGGAGGAGCAGGCCGCGCTGCTGCGCGAACGTGAGCTGGCGATGAAGGAGGAGGCCTCGCGGGTGGGGATCGCCCGGGATCTGCACGACGTGCTCGCGCACAGCCTGGGCGGACTGGTGGTTCAGCTGGATGCGGTGGACGCCCTCCTCGAGGCCGGCGACGATGCGGCGGCTCGCACCCGGGTCGTGGACGCGCGACGCCTCGCCGTCGAGGGGCTCGCCGACGCCCGGCGCGCCGTCGCAGCGCTGCGGGCCCCGGCCTCCGCGGCCGGGTCCGAGCCGGCCGACGTCTCCGGCGGGGAGGTGGAGCGGACGCTGCGCGATCTGCTCGACGCCCACCGCGCACTCGGTGGCGAGGCCCGGCTGACGGTCTCCGGAGGGAGTCGCACGGTCGAGCGAGCACCCGCCGAGGCGCTTCACCGGGCGATGCAGGAGGCGCTCAGCAACGCGCGCAAGCACGCGCCGGGCGCTCCCGTGGATGCGCGGCTGGAGTGGCAGGCCGACCGCGTGCGGCTCGTCGTCTCCACGCCGCTGTCCGCGACCGCGCATCCCGAACTCGCGCCGTCCGGCGGGGGTCACGGGCTCGACGGGATGCGCGAGCGGTTCCGCGCGCTGCCCCGCGGAGGGTCCGCGGTCGCCGCGCGCGCCGGCGACCGGTTCACGGTGACGGCCGAGGCCGTGCTGTGAGCGGGGAGCGCATCCGCGTCGCGGTCGCCGACGATCAGGCGATCGTGCGGGACGGCCTGGTGACCGTGCTCGGTCTGCTGCCCGATGTCGATGTGGTGGGGGAGGCCGCCGACGGGGAGCAGGCGGTCGCCCTCGCCGTGACCGAGCGCCCGGATGTCCTGCTGATGGACCTCCGGATGCCCGTGCTGGACGGCGCGGCGGCGACCGCCCGGATCACCGCCGAGGCGCCGGGCACCGCCGTGCTCGTGCTCACCACCTACGCGGACGACGCCTCCATCCTCGGCGCTCTCCGGGCCGGCGCCCGCGGGTACCTCACGAAGGATGCCGGCCGTGCCGAGCTCGCGGCGGCGGTCCGCGCGGTCGCGAGCGGCCAGTCCACCTTCGCGCCGGAGGTCGGCGACCGCATCGTGAGCTCGCTCACGTCGAGGTCGAGCGCCCCGCCCGAGCCGGCGGACGCCCTCCTGTCCCGCTTCCCGGCCCTGACCCGGCGTGAGGCGGAGGTGCTGGCGCTCGTCTCGGACGGACTGAGCAACGGCGAGATCGCACACGCCCTCTTCATCAGCGTCGCCACCGTCAAGACGCACATCAATGCGCTGTTCGCCAAGCTCGCGGTGCGCGACCGCGCCCAGGCGATCGCGCTCGTCCGCCGCTAGCGGCACCGGGCCGCTAGCGCGACCGCCCGAGCGGGGGAAGGATGGGGCCGTGAGCGACCCGAACGACACCGCCGACCGCGTCCTGGTGACGGGGGCTCCGGCTTCCTCGGCGCGCACTGCGTCATCGCCCTGCTGGAGGCCGGCTACCGGGTGCGGACGACCATCCGCACCCCCGCCCGCGCGGCCGACGTGCGCTCGCAGCTGGCGGCGGGCGGCATCGACGACCCGGGCGACCGGCTGGAGTTCGCGATCGCCGACCTCACCTCCGACGACGGCTGGGCGGATGCGGTGGCCGGCTGCCGGTTCGTGCTGCACGTGGCCTCCCCTTCCCGGCCGTGCAGCCGAAGGACCCGGACGAGCTGATCCGCCCGGCGCGCGACGGCGCGCTGCGCGTGCTGCGGGCCGCACGCGACGCGGGCGTCGAGCGTGTCGTGCTGACCTCGTCGTTCGCGGCGATCGGCTACGGGCACGCGCCCACCGGCCGGCCCTTCACCGAGGAGGACTGGACCGAGCTCGACAGCGGCCGTCCCGTCAGCGCGTACGTTCAGTCGAAGACGATCGCCGAGCGCGCGGCGTGGGCCTTCATCCACGACGAGGGCGGCGCGTTGCAGCTCGCGACGGTGAACCCGGTCGGCATCCTCGGCCCGGTCCTCGGCCCCGACGTCTCGACCTCGATCGAGCTGATCCGGCTGGTGAAGGAGGGACGCCTCCCGCGCCTCCCCGACGTGCACTTCGGCATCGTGGACGTGCGCGACGTGGCCGCGCTGCACCTGCTCGCGATGACGCGGCCCGAGGCGGCCGGTCAGCGCTTCCTCGCCATCGCGGGCGAGGTGATGAGCGCGCAGGAGGTCGCCCTGCTCATCCGCGGGCACCTCGGCGAGGCCGCCGGGCGCCGGGTCAGCACGAAGCTCATGCCGATGTGGATGCTGAAGGCGGCCGCGCCCTTCAGCCGGCGCGTGCGCGAGTCCCTCCCCGAGGTCGGCAGCGTGCGCCGCGCAACGTCGGAGAAGGCCCGCCGGATGCTCGGCTGGTCGCCGCGCACGCGCGAGGAGGCGGTCATCGCGACCGTCGACACCCTGCCGACCTACCGTTCGCATCGGGGCTGAACAGCGTCATTCCGCGGGGAATAGCCGGTCGCCGGTCGCGTTATACATCAGGACGAGTCCCGGGTCAAGAAAAGACTGGACACGGCGCGTCTATTTGACATATAGTTGTTCTTTGCGCTCCCAGTCAAACTTCTGCCTTCATATTGCGGTCGGCTCTGACTTTCCCGCGTGCGTCCGGTCCCGTTGTTTCGGGTCATATACGACGGCGCGATGCGACTGGGAGTTCTCGTCCAGACACCACGACCGACAGTAACTGGCCCGACGGGGCCCCGGAGGTTATTTCCTTGGCTGCTGCGCGCAACGCAACCAACACCGACAAGACACCCAAGAACGGACGAGCCGCATCCCGACTCTCCTTCGCCAAGATCACGGACACCCTCACGGTTCCCGATCTGCTCGCACTGCAGACGGAGAGCTTCGACTGGCTGGTCGGAAACGACGCGTGGAAGGCACGCGTCGCCGAAGCCGAGGCACAGGGTCGCCAGGATCTTCCCGCCAACACGGGCCTCGAGGAGATCTTCGAGGAGATCTCTCCCATCGAGGACCTCGGCGAGACCATGCAGCTCTCGTTCACGAACCCGTTCCTCGAGGAGAAGAAGTACTCGATCGACGAGTGCAAGGAGAAGGGCAAGACCTACGCGGCCCCGCTCTACGTCGAGGCCGAGTTCATGAACCACCTCACCGGTGAGATCAAGACCCAGACGGTCTTCATGGGCGACTTCCCGCTCATGACCGAGCGCGGCACCTTCATCATCAACGGCACCGAGCGTGTCGTCGTCTCCCAGCTCGTCCGCTCGCCGGGCGTCTACTTCGAGGCGACCGCCGACAAGACCTCCGACAAGGACATCTTCTCGGCCCGCGTGATCCCGAGCCGCGGCGCGTGGCTCGAGTTCGAGATCGACAAGCGCGACCAGGTCGGCGTCCGCATCGACCGCAAGCGCAAGCAGTCGGTCACCGTCTTCCTGAAGGCGCTGGGCCTGACGAGCGAGGAGATCCTCTCCGAGTTCGCCGGCTACCAGTCGATCGAGCTGACCCTCGAGAAGGACGCCATCCTCACCAAGGAGGAGGCGCTCAAGGACATCTACCGCAAGCTGCGTCCGGGTGAGCAGGTCGCCGCCGAGGCCGCGCGTGCGCTCCTCGACAACTTCTACTTCAACCCGAAGCGCTACGACCTCGCCAAGGTCGGCCGCTACAAGATCAACCGCAAGCTCGGCCTCGAGGCCCCGCTGTCGGACTCGGTGCTGACCGTCCAGGACATCATCGCGACGATCAAGTACCTGGTCGCCCTGCACGACGGCCGGACCACGTTCCGCGGCCTCCGCAACGGCGCCGAGACGGACATCCGCCTCGACATCGACGACATCGACCACTTCGGCAACCGTCGTATCCGCGCCGTCGGCGAGCTCATCCAGAACCAGGTCCGCACCGGTCTCTCCCGCATGGAGCGCGTCGTCCGCGAGCGCATGACTACGCAGGACATCGAGGCGATCACGCCGCAGACCCTGATCAACGTGCGACCCGTCGTCGCCGCGATCAAGGAGTTCTTCGGGACGTCGCAGCTGTCGCAGTTCATGGACCAGAACAACCCGCTCGCGGGTCTGACCCACAAGCGCCGCCTCTCCGCGCTCGGCCCCGGTGGTCTGAGCCGTGAGCGCGCCGGCGTCGAGGTCCGTGACGTCCACCCGTCGCACTACGGCCGCATGTGCCCGATCGAGACGCCGGAAGGCCCGAACATCGGTCTGATCGGCTCGCTCGCGTCGTTCGCGCGCATCAACTCGTTCGGCTTCATCGAGACGCCGTACCGCAAGGTCGTCGAGGGCCGGGTCACCGACCAGATCGACTACCTGACCGCTTCGGAGGAGGACGACTTCGTCGTCGCGCAGGCAAACGCCCCGCTCGACGCGAACGGCCACTTCGTCGAGGAGCGCGTGCTCGCCCGTCAGAAGGGCGGCGAGGTCGACCTGATCCCCGCCGACGAGATCGGCTACATGGACGTCTCCCCGCGCCAGATGGTGTCGGTGGGTACGTCGCTGATCCCGTTCCTCGAGCACGACGACGCCAACCGAGCCCTCATGGGTGCGAACATGCAGCGCCAGGCGGTGCCGCTGCTCCGCTCGGAGAGCCCGGTCGTCGGCACCGGTATGGAGGGCTACGCGGCCATCGACGCGGGTGACGTGGTCACCGCCGAGAAGTCCGGTGTGGTCAGCGAGGTCTCGGCCGACGCGGTCACCGTGATGGCCGACGACGGCACCTACCAGACCTACTACCTGCGCAAGTTCGACCGCTCGAACCAGGGCACCTCGTACAACCACCGCGTGGTCGTCGACGAGGGTGACCGCATCGAGCAGGGCGAGGTCGTCGCCGACGGTCCCGCGACCGAGAACGGCGAGCTCGCGCTCGGCAAGAACCTGCTCGTCGCGTTCATGCCGTGGGAGGGTCACAACTTCGAGGATGCGATCATCCTCAGCCAGAACCTGGTGAAGGACGACACCCTCTCCTCGATCCACATCGAGGAGTACGAGGTCGACGCCCGCGACACCAAGCTCGGCAAGGAGGAGATCACCCGCGACCTCCCGAACGTCAGCCCGGACCTCCTGGCCGACCTCGACGAGCGCGGAATCATCCGCATCGGCGCCGAGGTGCGCCCCGGCGACATCCTCGTCGGCAAGGTCACGCCGAAGGGCGAGACCGAGCTGTCGGCCGAGGAGCGCCTGCTCCGCGCGATCTTCAACGAGAAGAGCCGCGAGGTGCGCGACACCTCCCTCAAGGTCCCGCACGGCGAGGAGGGCACCATCATCGGTGTCAAGGTCTTCGACTCGCAGGACGGCGACGACGAGCTCGGCTCCGGCGTGAACCAGCGCGTGGTGGTCTACATCGCCCAGAAGCGAAAGATCACCGCGGGCGACAAGCTCGCCGGCCGTCACGGCAACAAGGGCGTCATCTCCAAGATCCTTCCGGTCGAGGACATGCCGTTCCTCGCCGACGGGACGCCGGTCGACGTCATCCTGAACCCGCTGGGTGTTCCGGGCCGCATGAACTTCGGTCAGGTCCTGGAGATCCACCTCGGCTGGATCGCCAAGAACGGCTGGGAGATCAAGGGCAAGCCGAAGTGGGCCGCAGAGCTCCCCGAGGCCGCCTTCCAGGCCGCGCCGAACACCAAGGTCGCGACCCCGGTGTTCGACGGTGCGAAGGAGGAGGAGATCGCGGGTCTGCTCGACTCGACCCTCCCGACGCGCGACGGCGACCGCCTGATCGGATCCTCCGGTAAGACGCAGCTGTTCGACGGCCGCTCCGGCGAGCCGTACCCGGACCCTGTGTCGGTCGGCTACATGTACATCCTGAAGCTGCACCACCTGGTCGACGACAAGATCCACGCCCGTTCGACCGGCCCGTACTCGATGATCACCCAGCAGCCGCTCGGTGGTAAGGCGCAGTTCGGTGGTCAGCGCTTCGGTGAGATGGAGGTGTGGGCCCTCGAGGCCTACGGTGCCGCGTACGCGCTGCAGGAGCTCCTGACCATCAAGTCGGATGACATCCTCGGCCGCGTCAAGGTCTACGAGGCCATCGTCAAGGGTGAGAACATCCAGGAGCCGGGCATCCCGGAGTCCTTCAAGGTGCTCATCAAGGAGATGCAGTCCCTCTGCCTGAACGTGGAGGTGCTCTCGGCCGACGGCCAGGCGGTCAGCCTGCGCGACTCGGACGACGAGGCCTTCCGTGCCGCGGAAGAGCTCGGCATCAACATCTCCTCCCGCTTCGAGTCCTCGTCCATCGACGAGATCTGACCCGGCAGCCAGACCAACTGACGAATCTTCAACAGGAGAGAGTGAACACATTGCTCGACGCAACAACTTTTGACGAGCTGCGTATCGGCCTGGCCACCGCTGACGACATCCGTCGTTGGAGCTACGGCGAGGTCAAGAAGCCGGAGACCATCAACTACCGGACCCTGAAGCCGGAGAAGGACGGCCTCTTCGGCGAGCAGATCTTCGGACCGTCCCGCGACTGGGAGTGCTCGTGCGGCAAGTACAAGCGCGTCCGGTTCAAGGGCATCGTCTGTGAGCGATGCGGCGTGGAGGTCACCAAGTCCTCCGTCCGCCGTGAGCGCATGGGCCACATCGAGCTCGCCGCGCCGGTCACGCACATCTGGTACTTCAAGGGTGTGCCCAGCCGCCTCGGCTACCTGCTCGACATGGCTCCGAAGGACCTCGAGAAGGTCATCTACTTCGCCGCCTACATGGTGATCGAGGTGGATGAGGACGGCCGTCACGCCGACCTGCCCGGCCTCGAGAACGAGCTCCGCCTCGAGATCAAGACGCTGTCCGACCAGCGCGACGCCCGCGTCGCCGAGCGTCTGCAGCGCCTCGAGACCGACCTCGCCGCTCTGGAGGAGGAGGGTGCCAAGGCCGACCAGAAGCGTCGCGTCAAGGACACCGCCGAGAAGGAGATGGGCCAGCTCCGCAAGTCCTTCGACGAGGACATCGCCCGCCTGGAGCGCGTGTGGGAGTCGTTCCGCGCCCTCAAGGTCGGCGACCTCAAGCCGGAGGACGCGGACTTCAACGAGCTCCTCGACCGCTACGGCATCTACTTCGAGGCCTACATGGGCGCCGAGGCGATCAAGCGCCGCCTGCAGGCGTTCGACCTGACCCAGGAGGCCGAGCTGCTCCGCGAGCAGATCGCCACCGGCAAGGGCCAGAAGAAGATCCGCGCGATCAAGCGTCTGCGCGTGGTGTCGTCGTTCCTGGCGACCGGCAACTCGCCGGCCGCGATGGTCCTCGACGTCGTTCCGGTGATCCCGCCGGAGCTGCGCCCGATGGTCCAGCTCGACGGTGGCCGCTTCGCCACCTCCGACCTGAACGACCTGTACCGCCGCGTGATCAACCGCAACAACCGCCTCCGTCGTCTGCTCGACCTCGGCGCGCCCGAGATCATCGTGAACAACGAGAAGCGCATGCTGCAGGAGGCCGTCGACGCGCTGTTCGACAACGGCCGCCGCGGCCGCCCCGTGACGGGTACCGGCAACCGCGCCCTCAAGTCCCTCAGCGACATGCTGAAGGGCAAGCAGGGTCGTTTCCGCCAGAACCTGCTCGGAAAGCGCGTGGACTACTCGGGCCGTTCGGTCATCATCGTGGGTCCGCAGCTCAAGCTGCACCAGTGCGGTCTGCCCAAGCAGATGGCGCTGGAGCTGTTCAAGCCGTTCGTGATCAAGCGCCTGATCGACCTGAGCCACGCTCAGAACATCAAGGCCGCCAAGCGCATGGTCGAGCGTTCGCGCCCGCAGGTGTGGGACGTGCTCGAGGAGATCATCCGCGAGCGCCCCGTGCTGCTGAACCGTGCGCCCACGCTGCACCGTCTGGGCATCCAGGCGTTCGAGCCGCAGCTCGTCGAGGGCAAGGCCATCCAGCTCCACCCGCTCGTCTGCGCCGCGTTCAACGCGGACTTCGACGGCGACCAGATGGCGGTGCACCTGCCGCTGTCGGTGGAGGCCCAGGCCGAGGCGCGCATCCTGATGCTCGCCTCGAACAACATCCTGAAGCCCTCGGACGGCCGCCCGGTCACCCTGCCCTCGCAGGACATGATCATCGGTCTGCACCACCTCACCACCGTCCGCGAGGGCGCCGTGGGCGAGGGGCGCGCATTCTCCTCGGTCTCCGAGGCGATCCTCGCCAAGGACCAGGGCACGCTGCACCTGAACGCCAAGGTCAAGATCCGTCTCGACAACTACGTGCCGTCGGACGCCGCCGACACGGGTGCGACCCCGATCACCGCGATCGTGGAGACGACCCTGGGCCGCGCTCTCTTCAACGAGACGCTCCCCGCGGACTACCCGTACGTCGAGGACGTCGCCGACAAGGGCACGATCTCGTCGATCGTGAACGCGCTGGCGGAGCGGTACCCGAAGGTGGAGGTCGCCGCGGCGCTCGACCGGATCAAGGACGCCGGCTTCTACTGGGGCACCCGCTCGGGCGTCACGGTGTCGCTGAGCGACATCCTGACCCCGCCGAACAAGGCGCAGATCGTGGCCGGCTACGAGAAGAAGGCCGCCAAGATCACCTCCGAGTTCGAGAAGGGTCTCACGACCGACCTCGAGCGTCGCCAGGAGCTGGTGAAGATCTGGACCGAGGCCACCAACGAGGTCGCCGAGGCCATGCGCGCCAACTTCCCGGCGGACAACACCATCAACCGCATGGTGACGTCCGGTGCCCGTGGTAACTGGCTGCAGGTCCGCAACATCGCCGGTATGCGCGGTCTGGTGAACAACCCGAAGGGTGAGATCATCCCCCGTCCGATCATCTCCTCGTACCGCGAGGGGCTGTCGGTGGCGGAGTACTTCATCGCGACGCACGGTGCCCGTAAGGGTCTGGCCGACACGGCCCTCCGTACGGCGGATTCGGGCTACCTGACCCGTCGTCTGGTGGACGTCTCGCAGGATGTCATCATCCGCGAGGACGACTGCGGCACGACCAAGGGTCTCGACCTGCCGATCGCGACGGTCGGTGCGGACGGCACCCTCACCCGCGACCCGAACGTCGAGAACTCGGTGTTCGCCCGCACGCTGGCGACCGACGCCGTCTCCCCGGACGGCACGGTCGTGGCGAAGGCAGGCGACGACGTGGGCGACGTGCTCATCGACAAGCTGGTCGCCGCCGGCGTCACCGACATCAAGGTCCGCTCCGTGCTGACCTGCGAGTCGGCGGTCGGCGTCTGCGCCGCCTGCTACGGCCGTTCGCTCGCGACCGGCAAGCTGGTGGACATCGGCGAGGCGGTCGGCATCATCGCCGCCCAGTCGATCGGCGAGCCCGGAACGCAGCTCACCATGCGTACGTTCCACACGGGTGGTTCGGCCTCCGCGGACGACATCACCCAGGGTCTGCCGCGCGTCCAGGAGCTGTTCGAGGCGCGTACTCCCAAGGGTGCGTCCCCGATCGCCGAGGCCGCCGGCCGCATCGTCATCGAGGAGACGGACAAGTCCCGCAAGGTCATCCTGACCCCGGACAACGGCGACGAGCCGCACGTCTACCCGGTGCTGAAGCGTTCGACCCTCCTGGTGGAGGACGGGCAGCGCGTCGAGCTCGGCCAGCAGCTGATCGTCGGCACGGTCGACCCGAAGGAGGTTCTGCGCGTCAAGGGTGTCCGCGAGGTGCAGAAGCACCTGGTGGGCGGCGTGCAGGGCGTCTACCGCTCGCAGGGTGTGCCGATCCACGACAAGCACATCGAGGTCATCGTCCGCCAGATGCTCCGCAAGGTCACCGTCGTCGACCACGGCGACACCGACCTGCTGCCGGGTGAGCTCGTCGACCGTTCGCGGTACAACGAGATCAACCGCGCTGCGCTGCAGGAGGGCAAGAAGACGGCGTCCGCCCGTCAGGAGGTCATGGGTATCACCAAGGCCTCGCTGGCGACCGAGTCGTGGCTGTCGGCCGCGTCCTTCCAGGAGACCACCCGCGTCCTGACGCAGGCGGCCATGGAGGGCAAGTCCGACCCGCTGATCGGTCTCAAGGAGAACGTCATCATCGGTAAGCTCATCCCCGCCGGTACGGGCCTGTCCCGCTACCGCAACGTGTCGGTCGAGGCGACCGAGGAGGCCAAGGCGGAGCGGTACCCCAACCGCATCTTCGCCGACGACTCCTCGTTCAACGAGAGCGACCTGAGCTTCGTCGACTTCGACAGCTTCAGCTCGGACGACTACACCCCCGGCACCTACAACTAAGGTTCCGTACGACCTGGGCCCCGGCGCATCGCGCCGGGGGCCTTCGTCGTTCGCGGGGCCAGCCGGCCCGGATTCGTGACGAATGGTCGTCATCGCCGCGCCATACCGACCATTCGTCACGAATGTAGGCGCCCCTCGCGACTGTCGCGGGTGGCGGTCTGGGAGAATGGGGACATGTGGCGACAGCTTCTTCAGTACACGGATACGGCCGGCCGAGCGATGGTCGGCTTCGCCTTCGTGCTGCTGGTCGTCGCCATGGTCAGCTTCGTCGTCGGTGTCGCCCAGGCCGTCGCCGGCCACTCCGCGGGCACGCTGCCGTTCTGGCTGACCACGATGGGATGCGCGGTGGTCGCCGGCGTGCTCGTGTACCTGGCGAGCCGCCGGGGCAAGCTGCGCTGACGGGGCGCTGACGGCGCGCCGAGGGCGCGCCGAAGCGACGCTGAGGGCGCGCCGAAGCGACGCTGAGGGCGCGCGGAAGCGACGCTGAGGGCGCGCGGAAGCGACGCTGAGGGCGCGCCGAAGCGCCGCCGACGGCGCGCCGACCCGCTCGCCCGCCGCCGTCCCCCGGTCGCGGGGCACCCGCTCGCGGGGCTGTCGGCGGCGGAATTCCGCGGGTTAGGGTGACAAGGCTTCGCCCGCCTCGGATCTCGCCCGAGCGGTCGTGCCCTGCCGTCATACCCGAAGCCGGCAGGAGACTCTATCCGAGGAGGTCCCCCGTGGCGTCCATGACCGAGATCCTCATCCTTCACGGCCATCTGCCCATCGAATACCTGGATCAGGTGAGCGCCAGCGCGCCCAACGACGAGAGCGTCGTGCGCGAGCTCATCGACCGCGGCGCCATCAGCGGCGCCCAGGTTGCGAAGGCGCGCGCCGCGCAAGCCGGTGTCCCGTTCGTCGAGCTCGTCGACTACCCGGTCGACCGCACCGCCGTCTCCCTGGTCAACGGCGCCGTATGCAGGCGTCACAGCGTCCTTCCCGTCTCGATCGCCGAGGGCGCGCTCGTCCTCGCGATGAGCGACCCCGGCGACGTGCTCGCGATCGACGACGTCCGCGCCGCCGCGCGGATGCCCGTCGTCGCGGTGGTCGCCGAGCCGGAGGACCTCGCGGCCGCGATCGACCGGTACATCCGTGCGGACGAAGAGCTGAACGACCTCACCACCGCCTTGGAGGACGAAGCCGCACCCGAGGACATCGGTGTGGCCGGCAACCCGGACGACGCCGCAGACGACGAGGCGCCCATCGTGCGGTTCGTCAACCTCATCGTCAGCCAGGCCATCCAGGACCGGGCGTCGGACATCCACATCGAGCCGGGCGAACACAGCCTGCGCGTGAGGTACCGCATCGACGGCGTGCTCCACGAGATGCAGAGCGCACCGAGGACCGTGCAGAACGGCGTGATCTCCCGGCTCAAGATCATGAGCGACATCGACATCGCCGAGCGCCGCAAGCCGCAGGACGGACGCATGTCGGTCTCCCACGGCGGCCGCCAGATCGACCTGCGCGTGGCGACGCTGCCCACGGTGTGGGGTGAGAAGGTCGTCATGCGGATCCTGGACAACACGAACACGTCGCTGACCCTCACCGACCTCAATCTGCTCGAGCGCAACCGTGAGACGTTCGAGACCGCGTACTCCAAGCCCTACGGGATGATCCTGGTCACCGGGCCGACCGGTTCCGGCAAGTCGACCACGCTCTACACGACGCTCAACGCGGTCTCGAAGCCGGAGATCAACGTCATCACGGTCGAGGACCCGGTGGAGTACCGGATGCCCGGCATCAACCAGGTGCAGGTGAACCCGAAGGCGGGTCTGACGTTCGCGAGTGCGCTCCGCAGCATCCTGCGAAGCGACCCCGATGTCGTGCTCCTGGGCGAGATCCGCGACCACGAGACCGCCCAAATCGCGATCGAGGCCTCGTTGACGGGCCACCTCGTGCTGTCGACACTGCACACCAACGATGCACCGAGCGCGATCACCCGTCTCACGGAGATGGAGATCGAGCCGTTCCTCGTGGGCTCGGCCCTCGACTGCGTCGTCGCCCAGCGTCTCGCTCGGCGGCTCTGCGAGCGGTGCAAGCAGCCGGTCGCCTACGAGGTCGACGACCTCCGTCGGCTCCGGTTCGCGATTCCGGAGGACAGCGAGCCGCCCATCGTGTTCGGCCCGGTCGGCTGCACGGCGTGCTCGAACACGGGGTATCGCGGCCGGCTCGCCGTCCACGAGGTGATGGCGGTCACCGAGGAGATCGAGCGACTCACCGTCGAGCGTGCCTCGAGCGCGGAAATCGGCCGCACGGCCCGCGCGCAGGGGATGCTGACCCTCCGCGAGGACGGGTGGGAGAAGGTCAGGCTCGGACAGACCTCGGTCGACGAGATCCTTCGAGTGGTGGCGTAGGAGAGGAATCACATGGCATCGGATGCGCTGAACGACGGCTGGCCGCGGACGGACGGCGGCGAGAGCCGACCCGTCTACGAGATCCCGGTCACGCCGCCCGAGGCACCGGGGTGGGCCCGGCCCGTCTCGGGGCCTGTCGACGCCTATCCCGTGCCGCAGTCCTCGGCGTTCGTGTCGCCGGATCAGCCCGCGTCGCGGTTCGACACGTCGTGGGGCAGCACAGCGCCGCAGCATGGGGAGCTGCAGGAGCCGGTGCCGGCCGCCTACGAGCCTCCGGTGTCCGCGCCGGTCGCCTCTGAGCCTCCCGTGTCCGCGCCGGTGTCGTTCGACCCACCAGCTCCGGCGCCGCTGGCGTACGCACCACCGGCCTCTCCGCCGGTGTCGTCCGAGCCTCCCATCGGGACGCCCGTCTCGTACGAGCCCCCGGCTCCCGCAAACCCTGCGGTGGCGGTCGCGACGGCCGTGTTCGACGAGCCCGACGACCTGCACACGCTGACCCCGGCCGAGCGAGCCGCGCTTGCGGCCGCCGACCCGGAGCTGATCGCCGCGCTTCGCGCGGTCGTCACGCTCCGCGCCTCCGACCTCCACGTCACGGTGGGTGCCGCGCCCATGGTCCGCATCGACGGCGCGCTGACCCCGGCAGGCGCCGCGCAGCCGTGGGGGCACGAACGGACGAGGGAGGCGCTCTACAGCCTCCTCAGCGACCGCCAGCGCGAGGCGTTCGAGAGCGAGCTCGAGCTGGACTTCGCCTTCACGACCTCGGCCAATTCGCGCTTCCGCGTCAACCTATACCAGCAGCGCGGCGCGGTGGGTGCGGCCTTCCGTCTGATCCCCACGGAGATCAAGACCCTCGACGACCTCGGCGTGCCCCTCGGCGTCGCTAAGCTCGCCGGCCTCCCGCGCGGGCTCGTGCTCGTCACGGGCCCGACCGGTAGCGGCAAGTCGACCACTCTGGCCGCGCTCATCGACCTCGTCAATTCGACCCGATCCGACCACATCGTGACGGTCGAGGACCCGATCGAGTTCATGCACACGCACAAGAAGTCGCTGGTGAACCAGCGCGAGGTCGGTCACGACACCCACAGCTTCAACAACGCCCTCAAACACGTGCTGCGGCAGGACCCGGACGTGATCCTGATCGGCGAGCTCCGCGACCTCGAGACCATCTCCGTGGCGCTCACGGCTGCCGAGACCGGCCACCTCGTCTTCGCCACCCTGCATACCCAGGATGCGCCGCAGACGATCGACCGTGTCATCGACGTCTTCCCGCCCCACCAGCAGCAGCAGGTGCGTGCTCAGCTCGCGGCGACCCTCCAGGGCGTCATCTGTCAGACGCTGGTCAAACGCGCCTCTGGGAGGGGCCGCGTGGTGGCGACCGAGGTCATGTTCACCACTCCGGCCATCGCCAACCTCATCCGCGAGGGCAAGACCTACCAGATCGGCTCGATGATGCAGGCCGGCCGCGATCAGGGCATGCACACGATGGACCAGCACCTCGCGGACCTCGTCGATTCCGGCATGATCACGCGCTCGTCGGCCTTCGAGAAGGCTCACGATCCGCAGGGCCTCGACCGCCTCATCCAGCGCGTGGAGTCGCCTACGGCCGCCACGGCGTGGGCGCTGGCCGAGAGCGGGCCGGACTTCGGCGACACGTACTCGGGGCAGGTGCGCTGATGGCCGGGACGCTGACCTTCGCGTACGCGGGCCGGAACGCGACCGGCAAGCTGGTCAAGGGTCGTCTCGACGCACCGAGCGAGGGTGCGGTCGTGGCCCGGCTGCGCTCCATGGGGCTCAGCCCTGTCTCCATCGAGGAGGCCGGGGCCGGCACGGGCCTCCAGAAGGAGATCACGATCCCCGGTTTGCGGCGGGTCGTGAAGCTCAAGGACCTCGCCGTGATGAGCCGCCAGATGGCGACGATGATCGGCTCCGGCCTGTCGCTGCTCCGGACCCTGAACATCCTCGCCGAGCAGACCGAGTCCAAGCGGCTGTCGCAGATCCTCGGCGAGGTGCGGGACGCGGTGGAGGACGGCACGTCGCTGTCGGCCGCCATGGCCAAGCACGACGTCGACTTCCCTCCGCTGATGATCAGCATGGTGCGGGCGGGTGAGACGGGCGGCTTCCTCGACAGCGCCCTCGACTCCATCGCCGAGAACTTCGAGAAGGAGGTCAAGCTCCGCGACACCATCAAGTCGGCGATGACCTACCCCGTCATCGTCCTCGTGATGTCGCTGGTCTCGGTGATCGCGATGCTGATCTTCATCGTCCCGGTCTTCAAGAACATGTTCCAGAGTCTCGGGGGACAGCTGCCGCTGCCGACGCAGATCCTGGTCGTGCTCTCGGAGTCCATGGTCTGGCTGGGGCCGCTGCTTGCGATCGTCATCATCGGCACTTGGCTGTGGTGGCGGGTCAACAAGAACACCGAGCGCGTCAGACGCGTGGTCGACCCCCTCCGGTTCCGCATGCCCGTCTTCGGAAAGCTGGCGAAGAAGATCGCGATCGCGCGGTTCACCAAGAACCTGTCGAACATGATCGGTGCGGGCGTGCCGATCCTCCAGGCCCTCCATACCGTCGGCGCCACCTCGGGCAACTGGGTGATCCAGAACGCCCTGGAGCAGGTGGCCGAGTCGGTGCGCAAGGGCGAGTCGATCGCGAAGCCGATGGCGCGGGTGGAGGCGTTCCCGCCGATGGTCACGCAGATGATCGCGGTTGGTGAGGACGCCGGCTCGCTCGAGACGATGCTCGACAAGATCGCCATGTTCTACGACAACGAAGTGGAGTCGATGACCGAGTCGCTCACCTCGCTCATCGAGCCGCTTCTCATCGCCTTCCTCGGCGTCGTGATCGGCGGCATGATCATCGCGCTGTACATGCCGATCTTCCAGATCGCCACGCTCATCCACTGACTCTGCGGCCGGGAATCCCGACGTCGATCGCGTGTCGCCAGTGAAATGAAACCCCTTCTACTGGGGGTGCAGAAATCCAGAATACCCCCACTCGTGGGCTTATTTCCGCGAAATTCCGGGCCATAGCATCAAGCCACGCCGGGGGAAACGCCGGCATCCGAGTCCATACCCGATCGATAGGACCCTCTCATGCACTTCCGTCTCATGGGCAAGCTCAACGCCCGCCGCAATGCTCTCCTCAAGGGTGAGGAGGCCGACAAGGGCTTCACCCTCATCGAGCTCCTCGTCGTCGTGATCATCATCGGCATCCTCGCCGCGATCGCGATCCCGGTGTACCTGGGCATCCAGGACAACGCCAAGGACAGCTCGGCTCAGTCCGACGTGGTCAATCTGAAGACGGCCGTCGTGAGCATGCAGACCAGCACCGGCTCGCTGCCCACGACCGCCGCGGTCGTGGACACCACCGGCAAAATCCTCACGACCGAAGCCAAGAACGCCGGCGCCAGCCTCAGCAGCAACACGCAGAGCGTCGCGTACACGCCCGGCACGGGCAGCGCGTTCTGCGTCAGCGCGACGAGCACCAGCACCGGTCACACCGTCTTCTACGCGACGGACTCCACCGGCGTCACCAAGACGAAGCCCACCGGCTGCCCGTGATGCACCTGACCGGGCAGGCCGGCGTGACAATCACGCCGGCCTGTCCGGTCTTGTTCCATCTTCCCTGCTGTTCAGACCTCGCAGACGAGACTGTCGCCGCCCCTCAACTGGGGCCAGGGAAATCCCGAAAACCCCCACACGCGGGATTATTAGCGATTTTCCAGACACATAGCATCGAACCCGTTCGGGACAGTCTCGGCCCCGAGCACCTCGAGATCTCCGACCGATTGGAACCTGCGATGTACTTCCGTCTCATGGGCAAGCTGAACGCCCGCCGTAACGCTCTCCTGAAGGGTGAGCAGGCCGACAAGGGCTTCACCCTCATCGAGCTCCTCGTCGTCGTGATCATCATCGGCATCCTCGCCGCGATCGCGATCCCGGTGTACCTGGGCATCCAGGACAACGCGAAGGACAGCTCGGCTCAGTCCGACGTCGTCAACCTCAAGACCGCTGTGGTCAGCATGCAGACCAGCACCGGTGCGCTTCCCGCGTCGACCGATGTCATCTCGGGCGGAAGCCCGACGGCCAACGCCAAGACGGCGGGCGCCAGCCAGAGCGACAACACCGCGAGCCTGAGCTACACCCCGAGCGGCAACTCGTTCTGCGTGTCGGCGACGAGCAAGAGCAGCGGCGGCACCATCTTCTACGCAACCGACTCCAGCGGAGCCACGAAGACGAAGCCTGCCGGCTGCTAGTTCCCGGGTGGACGGCCCGGTCCGTCGGGCCGCCCGCTCAACCGCTTTTCCGCAACAACCCAATCGCTTACCCCTAGAGACCCGAAATCGAAGGGAGGTGGTCCGTATGAAGACGACACTCCGTCTCCAGAGCGACGACTCAGGCTTCACCCTCGTCGAGGTCATGGTCGCGATGCTGCTCCTCGCGATCCTGGCCCTGGCGGTCGTCCCCGTGTTCGTCGCTCAGATGCGGGCCACCTCCACCAACACCACGATCGCGACGGCGAGCCAGCTCGCCGGCCAGCAGATCGACGAGGCTCAGAGCCGTGCAGCCACCTGCGCGGCTCTGACCGCGTACCAGTCCGAGACCGTAGCGCCCGTCGTGGACGCCCGGGGCGTCGCACTTCAGGCGACGCGGACTGTCTCTCTTCCCTGCCCGTCCAGCTACCCGGCGACGATCAAGGTCGTCGTCACGGTGAAGGCCTCCGGCAGCTCGACCGCCATTGCATCCGTCACCAGCCTCGTCCTCCTGAGGTCGGCGTCATGAGCCGCCTCGAGGACAGGGACCGGGAATCCGGTTTCACGCTGATCGAACTCATCATCGCTGCCGCCATCACCCTCGTCGTCCTCATCACCGTCGGCGGGTTCCTCGCCTCCGCCAGCAAAGCAGAGAAAGGGACCCGGGCCGCCACCGCCGCGGCGACGCTCGGCCAGCTCGTGGCCCGCTCCGTCAGCCAGGGCGTCAGCAACGCGACCGCCGTCAGCGTCGTCACCAACTCCGTCACGGGAGCCCAGCTCCTCCAGGCGCGCGTCTACTCCATGAACTCCACCGATGACCCGACCCAGGGGACCACCTCCGGGACTGGATGCCAGGCCTGGTACTACCTGCCCACGAACGGAGGCGCGATCTACGTGAAGCGCGTCTTCCCGGCGGCCGCGATCGCGATGCCGAGCGGCGCCCCCGACTCCACCTGGCAGCTGATCGGCAACGGGCTCGGTGCGACCGTGGCCGCAGCGCAGTCCTCAACTGTCTTCGCCTCCCCCTCTGGCACCCGGGTCGACCTCAAGTTCGATGTCGTCAACGGCGCGGAGCAGCCCGTGCACATCGAAACAACCATCCACATCCCCAACACGACGACGGTGAGCAGCCCATGCTTCTGATTCGCAGTCTCCGCCTCCGGCTCCGCTGCGCCGACTCCGAGCGCGGCGGCGCGCTCATCGCCGTCGTCGGGGTGGCTGCCGTGATGATGGCCTTCATCCTCCTGAGCACCAGCATGCTCGCGACCTCCTTCCGGTACAGCGACACGACCCGCGGGGGAGTGCAGGCCCAGGCCGCAGCCCAGGCGGGCATCGCGACCGTGGCAGCGCAGCTGACCCAGGGCACGTGTGCGCTTCCCTACGCGAGCAGCACCACTCCGAAGTACTCGGTGACGATCTCGTATCAGCGCACGGTCAGCGGCACGACGTGGCTGACGGGATGCCCCTCCACCGCCACCGATGTGAACAAGGTCAAGCTCGTGGCGGTCGGCACGTCTCCTACCTCCACGGCGGCCACCCGGACCGTCGAGGCCGTCTACAACTACATCCCGTACAACCCGGGCCAGTCGATCAACGGCTCCGGATCGGCGGTCTACGGCTACAACGTCACCGACGGCACCATCACCAACCTCACGATCACGCAGAGCGGCACGAGTAGCCCGGGCATCGAGTTCAAGAACGGCAGCGCCAGCTGCCAGACCGGTGGCTCGATCCAGGGCGACGTGATCCTCGGCGACGGCATCTACCAGTCCCCGAGCGGCTGCACCATCAACGGTGACTTGTGGGCCTCGGCCACGGTGCAGGTCGGCAACAACAGCGTCATCACCGGGAACGTCCATGCCACCGGTTCGACGTCACCGGTGGTGCAGGTGTCGAACGGTGCGCAGATCAACGGCAACATCACGTCCTCTGGGCCGGTCAGTATCGCAGGGAGCGTGGGCGGCAGCGTCATCGCCGGCCCCACCACGGGCGCATCGAGCGTGTCGGGCAGTGTCGGGGGCACGTTCAAGACCTCGGGCACGGTCAGCGTCTCGGGCTCCGGGCTTCCGTCCAGCCGGGTGTTCCAGAATCAGACGGGGATTGTGACGCCTGCCGCGCCGGTCGTGCCGAACTGGGTGGACTTCGACTACCACCTGGCCGACTGGACGGGCTTCACGCAGATGGTTCCCAGTTCGTGCCAGAACTCCACCGTGGCGAGCGCGATCAACACGGCGTCGACGCCCACCGTGGTCTATGCCTCCTCGAAGTGCCCGGGTGCGATGGTCGACCTGAGCAGTCAAGACCTCACTCTCAAGACGGACGTGGTGCTGGTCGCCGACCTCTTCGATCTGAAGAACGAGACGATCACCGCCGCGTCGGGGACCGGCACGCACCGGCTGTACATCATCTCCCCGGACAAGATCGCCAACGCGTCCCCGGATTGCCCGGCAGGCACCTCGGCGCAGTCCAAGATCGAGAACCAGGTCGACACCGACCCCTCGGTGGCGGTCATGATCTATACGCCCTGCGGCCTCAGCAACTCGGGCAGTGCCTGGTGGGGACAGATCTACGCGAAGAACATCGCCTTCAACAACTCCTTCACCCTGCACTTCGTCTCGATGGGCCTCCCCGGGGTCAACTTCGACAACGGGACGTATACGCCTCCGACGCCTCCCGTGCCCGGGCATCTCGATACGGTGTTCTCCGTGCGGAACATCAGCGGGTAGGTGCAGGTCATGGTCGCCGTCGTCGCCGTGTTCGGCTCGCTCATCGGTTCGTTCCTCAACGTGGTCGTGTACCGCGTCCCCGCCGGGATGTCGCTGGTCCGGCCCGCGAGCGCCTGCCCGGCGTGCGGTCACCGCATCCGTCCGTACGACAACATCCCGGTGCTCTCCTGGCTGCTCCTCCGCGGTCGCTGCCGGGACTGCGACGTCCGCATCCCCGCCCGCTATCCGCTCGTGGAGCTCGGAACGGCCGTCCTGTTCGCCGTGGTGGCCTTCGCGCTCCTCGGTCCGCTCCGTGCCCCGGGCCGGCCGCTCGCCGCCACGCTGCTCGAGCTGCTCGCCTGGCTGTGGCTGGCGGCCGTCACCGTCGCCCTCGCCTTCATCGACATCGAGACCCACCGCCTTCCGGACCGCATCGTCCTTCCGACGGCGGTCGCGATCACTGTTCTCCTCACGGCCACGGCCGCGGTCGACGGCGACTGGGCGAGGCTCGGCCAGGCAGCCATCGGAGGCGCCGCTCTCGGAGGCTTCTACCTCCTACTGGCCGTCATCCGGCCGGATGCCATGGGCCTCGGCGACGTGAAGCTGGCCGGTGTGCTGGGGCTTGCGCTCGGCTGGGCCGGCTGGGCTCAGCTCGCCGTTGGGGCCTTCGCCGCCTTCGTCCTCGGCGGGCTGGTGAGTCTCGCGCTCCTGCTCGCAAAGCGAGTGGACCGAAAGGGCGGGATCCCGTTCGGTCCCTGGATGCTGCTGGGCGCCTGGGTCGGAATCTTCTTCGGGGCGCCGCTCGTCGCCTCGTACTTCGCCGTGATCGGCCTGCAGTGAGTGCGGCGGAAAGGGGAAAGCTCGATGGCTAAGACGATTGTGGGGGTGGACATCGGATCGACGACGATCCGAGGTGTCGAACTCGCGGACCCGGCCAAGCCCCGGCCCACTCTCCTGCGCTATGCGGAGGTGCCCCTGCTCGAGGGGGCGGTGAGCCGCGGTGAGGTCCTCGAACCGAACACGGTCGGGGCGCTCCTGAAGGAGTTGTGGAGCGTCGGCAAGTTCAAGTCCCGCCGGGTGGTGCTCGGCATGGGCAACCAGCGGGTGCTCGCACGCGACCTCAGCGTCCCCTCGGCGCCGCGGCAGCGCATCCGGGAGTCTCTCCCCTTCGTCGCCCAGGAGATGCTCCCGGTCCCGGTGCAGGACGCCCTTCTCGACTTCTTCCCCGTCTCCGAGACGATGACCGAGGCCGGACCGATGACGCACGGCCTGCTGATCGCGGCGGTAAAGGAGGCGGTGGTCGGCAACGTGAAGGCCGTCCAGGCCGCCGGGCTCACCCCGGTCGAAGTCGACCTGATCCCGTTCGCACTGGGCCGCCTCATGGTGACGCGTCCGCGCCTCGAGGGCACGGTCGCCCTCGTCGATGTCGGAGCGAACACCACGAGCGTGGTCATCTCGCTCGACGGGGTGCCGCAGTTCGTGCGCATCATCGCCGCCGGCGGCGCCGACGTGACCGCGGCGCTCTCCTCGCAGTTGTCCATCTCTGTGGACGAAGCGGAACGGGCCAAGCGGATGTACGGCGTCGCATCGGCAGACCCCTCGCCTGCGGCCCAGGCGGCCGTGACGGCGGCTCGGGAGGTCGTCTCCGAGCTTCTCGTCAGCCTCCGCAACACCATCTCCTACTACTCGAACACGCGGCCGAATCATCCCGTGAACGCGATCGTTCTGACCGGGGGAGGGTCGGCGCTCCCCGGTTTCGTCGACGCACTGGCCGACTTCACCCGGCTGCCCGCTTCGCTCGGGGACCCCTTCCCCGGCATCGCGCTCTCCCGAGGGCTCGACGCCCAGAAGCTCCGCTACGACCAGGCGGCGATCACCGTGGCGCTCGGACTCGCGATGGGAAGTGAGGCAGCATGACCGCAGAGCTCACACGCCCGGGCGAAACGCCCGAGGTAGGGAGTCCCAAGTCCCGTCGTTCGCGCGGGTCGAGCGACACCGGTGCGGCGAAACCGGCGAAATCGAAGAAGCCGGGCAAGGAGGCGAAGGGACCCGAGGCAGAGGGCGCCGGCGCCCGCCCGGGAAAGTCGTCGATCGGTCGGCCTGGGCCCGCGTTCGCCGTCCCGCCTCGAGTCGATCTGCTTCCGCCCGAGGTGAAGGCCTCTCGGCGCAAGGACGCGATCGGACGGCGGCTGCTCTTCGTGCTCGTCGTGGTCATCGCGCTCGTGGTGACAGCCATCGGCGGCAGCACCGTGATGGCCATGCAGGCGAACTCGACCCTGTCCGCAGCACAGGCCGAGACCGCCGCCCTGACACAGCAGCAACAGCAGTACGCCACGGTTCGGGGCGTCCAGAGCCAGATCGCGCTCACCAAGGCAGGGCAGGAGGTCGGAGCATCGACCGAGATCGACTGGCAGACCTTCTTGAACAAGGTGCGGGCGGTGACCGGAAGCGAGCTCGCCATCACGGGCATCACGCTCGATTCCGCGTCTCCGCTGGCCGCGTATCAGCAGTCGACGGTCCCGCTCCAGGGCACCCGCGTCGCGACGGTGACGATCCAGGTGAAGGCGCCGAACCTCGACGTGGTGTCCGCGTGGCTGTCTCAGCTCTCCGGCCTGCCGGCCGTGGCCGATGTCTCACCCGGAGCGATCACCCTCGACGGCTCGGGCTACACGGCTTCGGCGATCATGCACTTGAACGAGTCGGCCTTCGACGGCCGGTTCGCGCAGAAGGGGAAGTGACGTGGACAAACAGCGCATCGTCATCGCGGCGACCGGACTGGCCATCGCCGTCGTCCTCGCCCTCGGCTACCTTCTGGGAGTCCAGCCTCAGCTCGCAGCAGCGAGCGCGGCCAACGAGCAGATCGCCACCACCCAGGCGAACAATCGGGCAGCGGAGGCGCAACTCGCCAAGCTGAAGCAGGACTACGCCAAGCTCTCCACTTTCAAGGACCAGCTCAAGCGACTGCAGCGGTCCGTCCCGTCGGATTCGTCGCTCGACGCCATGCTGTCGGACCTGCGCGCACTGGCAGCCTCCACGGGCACCACCATCTCGCAGTTCAACTCCGGACAGCCGGTCGCCTACGTGCCTCCGGCAGCACCTGCCGCGGCAGCCCCGCTACCGGTTCCGGCGGTGCGTCCGCGTCGCCCTCCGCGACGCCCGCACCGACGCCGGCCGCCGCTGCGCCGTCGACGCCGGCCGCCCCCCAGGCCGCGACGAACCCCCTGATCACCGCGGGCGACTTCGTGGCGATCCCCGTCACGATCGGGGTGCAGGGCAGCACGGATGCCGCCATCGCCTTCCTCGGCGGCCTGCAGCACGGCTCGCGGCTCGTCCTCGTTACGGGGTTCACGGGAAGCGAGAATGCCACCTCCGCTCCGGTCGCCGGTGCGAAGGCCGTGGCGCCCGGAGCGCCCTCGGGCTCGACGTACACGATCACCGGTCTCGTCTACGTGCTCGGTGCGGCCCACCCGACCTCCGCGCCATCGGCGTCCGGAACCGCCGGAGCGTCGCCCACGCCGACGGGATCCCCCACCCCCTCCACAACCCCGACCAAGTAACCCCACCCCCGCCCTGCCTCCCCGGCCCCGGCGCCGCCCGTTGCTACAGTGGGCGCAACGGGCCCGCCGGGCCGATGGAGGAGCCAGGATGAGCGACACGCCGGAGTCCACACCCAAGCGCGCGACGTATGAGCCCGGGCCGGACGCCGACCAGGTCGCACCGGCGACCGCCCCTGCCGAGTCGGCCGCCGCGGAGCCCGCGACGGACACGGGGGCGCAGGTGGTGGAGCCGCCGTCGAGCCCGGTGTCGGCGCGCGGGCACCTGAACCGGCCGGCCGGTGAGGAGGCGGAGACGCCCGCCGCCGTTCCGGCCGAGCAGGCGGAGCCGCAGCGTCCCGCGGCCATCTCCGAGCCGGAGCCGGTCGTGTCGACCGATGACGACGTCGCCGCCGCCGTCGCGCGCAACAGCGCCCAGCCGGGTGCGACCGTGGCGGGCGATGCCACCGTCGACACCGCGTCTCCCGCCGAGTCGGCCACCCCGGTGATCGTCGCGGCCGAGGCCGCCACCCTGCGCCAGGGCGAAGCGCCGACCGCCGCGTACACCACTGCCCCGGCGGGCGAGGCGACCGCGGACGCGACCGCAGGCACCGGAACCGCCGCCGCAACTGCCGCCGCCACGACCGGCGCCGCCGCCGTCCCCTCCTCGGCCGGCCCGCAGCCCGTCACCCCGATCTACCTCCAGCGCCCCGAGGCGCCGAAGAAGAAGAGCAACCGCGGGGTCGGCATCCTGATCGCCCTCGTCGGCACGGTCGCGTTCGCCGTCCTCTGGGCGGCGGCGGTGCTCATCGTCGGCTCGCTGCTGACGCCGAGCGACGAGTTCATCCCGGCGCTGGTGCAGTTCTTCACCGGCGGGCCGGCGTTCGGCCTCCGGGGCTGGGCGCCCGTGCTGGCGTTCTTCATCGGGATGGTCGTGCTCATCCAGATCCTGAACCGCGCGCGCTGGTGGGCCTACATCCTCGGCGGCCTCTTCGTCGCGGTGTTCGTCTACCTCGTCTACATCGGCGCCAACCTGGTCGACGCTCAGTACTGGACCCGCACTCCGAACGAGTTCGCCATCCTGCTGCGCACGACCTGGGTCAACCCGTTCGCCGTGCTCGCCGGGGTCATCGCCCGCGAGATGTCGATCTGGACGGGCGCGTGGCTGGCCGCGCGCGGACGCAAGCTGAAGGCGCGCAACGCGGAGGCTCAGGCGGACTACGAGCAGCAGGTCGCCGACGCGCAGAACCAGGCCGCCGCGGCCTACACTCAGCAGGGATACTGACCGACGGGTGAGGGATGCGTGACGAACGGGCGTACGCCACCGTCGTCGCGTTCTTCGCGGCGGCGCTCTATGCGGCGCTGCTCGTCGCCGCCTTCGGCCTGATCGCCCTGGCGACGGACAGCGAGCCCATCGACGATCCGGCCGCCGGTCCGCTGCTCGGGCCCATCATGGTGGTGGCCGCCACGCTGATGCTCCTCGTGTTCCTCATCGTGATCGGCACGCGGGTGCCCGCGGACCGGCAGCGCGTGTCGCCCGGTGTCGCGCTGGGCGTGGCGGTGGCCTGCTACGCCGTGTACATCGCCGCGGGCGGTGTCGTCGGCGCGATCGCGCATCCCGGCGACCCGTTCCACTACGTCCTGTTCGCGCTCGGCCAGCTGCTGCGCTGGCCCGCGATCACGGTCGCCATCGGCGCGTTCGTGGTGACACTGCTCTACCAGCTCGTGCTCGTCGGCCGCTTCCGGCAGCGCGGCCGGCCGCTGTGGCCGTGGGAGCACGACGACGGCGAATAGCCGCCCAGCGTCAGACCCGCGTCAGACCCGCACGCGCGCCGGGAGGGTCGCATCCACCAGCGGCACCTGCACGCGCGTGAAGCCGCCCTTCTGGATGAACACACCGCGCCCGGCCGGGAACTCCGAGCGGTTCAGCCGCGGCAGCGGGGTCTTGAGCAGCAGGTCGCCCTCGATCGAGTCCGGCTGCAGCAGCAGCCCGCGACGGCCGTTCTTGACCTCGCCGAGCAGCGGCCAGGAGGTGCCCCAGGCGCTGGTCTCCGCCTCGGCCACCAGAAGATGGTCGCTGCGGCGGATGGCGCGGATGAGGTCGACGAGCGGCGAGTCCGCGGGCGTCTGCAGGAAGTCGCCCAGGCTCTCCACGAACACGGCGATGCGCCCCTCGGTGTCGGGGTCGGTGACGGCCTCCACGAGGTCCTTCGCCAGTGCGGCCGCGTCGGCCGGGGTGAGGGCGCGGTCGGTCCACAGGCCGGAGCCGGAGAGCGGGGAGCGCGCGCTGCCCACGTAGTACAGCCGTGTGTCCGGGTCGAAGCGGGCGAGGGCGTCCGCGATCGCGGCGACGGCGTTCGTCCGGCCGCTCGCCGGGGGCCGGCGACGAGCAGCGTCCCCGACGGCTCGAAGCCGAGCGGCCCCAGGTCGAGGTCGCCGATGCCGAGCGCGGGGAGCCCGCCGACGGTGTCCGGCAGGTCGGCCGGCGCCAGCTCCGTGGGCATGGACCCCACCGCGGGCGCGGGCGCGATCCCGGCGCGCTCCATCGCCTCCGCGAGCCGGCGCACCGCCTCGGACTGGTCGGCCACCGAGCGCGAGCCGCCGAGCACGGCGACCTGGGTCTCGTAGCCGTCCACGATCGCGCGGCCGGGAGGGGAGGCGGGCGAGAGGATGTCGCTGGGCACGTCGAGCATCCCGTAGCCGTCCTCCGCCAGGCGCAGCACGACCCGGCGCTGCACGAGCGAGCCGATGGACGTGGGCACGGCACCGGCCCGGTCGCCGGTCAGGGCGACGTGGAGCCCGAGCCGGCGTCCGTCGGCGAGCAGGTCGCGGAACACGTCGTACCACTGCGACCGCCCGGCCGGGATCTCGAAGTCCTCGCGGAACGCGGGGAACCCGTCCACCAGCAGCAGGATGCGCGGCTCGTCCTGCCGCCCGGTCAGCGACCGGTACTCGGTGATGTTCGACGCGTTCGCCTCGGCGAAGCGCGGCCCGCGGTCGTCGAGCACGTCGCGCAGCATCCGGAACAGCCGGATGATGCGCTCGGGGTCGTCGCCGGGGATGACGGAGCCGACGTGCGGCAGCTTCTCCAGCATCCGCAGGCTGCCCGCGCCGAAGTCGAGGCCGTAGACGTGCACGGGGCCGCCGCGCGGGGTGATCGCCGCGGCGGAGGCGAGCGTGCGCAGCACCGTCGACTTGCCCGAGCCCCCGGTGCCGTAGATCGCGATGTTGCCGTCGACGTCCGGCTGGAAGTAGACCGGGCGCTGCTCCTGCCGGTCGGGGATGTCGGCGACGCCGAGCAGGAGCTCCGCATCGGTCCGCTGGCGCAGGAGGCCCAGGTCGTAGGCGGCGGCGAGCTCGTCGAGCCACGGACGCCGCGGCGCCGGGATGTGCGCGGCTGCCTGCGCCCGCACGATCGAGGCGACCAGCCGCTGCTGATCCGTCGGGCCGAGGTCGCGCTCCGGCTCCTCCGCCGGGCGCTCCTCCTCCCAGCGCACCTCGCCGCCGAACCGCAGCTCGGCGACGTCGACGCCCGCACGCTCCGGCTCGCGCGTCGTCCATCCGCCCGCGTAGGCGGACTGGAACTGCACGAGCCGTCCCGGTCCGGTCTTCGCCATGCCGCGGCCCGGGATCGCCGGGTCGAAGTGCGCCGCGTCGGCCACGCCGACGACGTCCTGGCTGTCCGACTCGTCGGCCATGCGCAGGGCGATGCGCAGGTTCGTGTTGGCGCGGAGGTTGTCCTTGATGACGCCCGCCGGGCGCTGCGTGGCCATGATGAGGTGGATGCCGAGCGAGCGTCCGCGCTGGGCGATGTCGACCACGCCGTCCACGAACTCCGGCACCTCGCCGACCAGGGCGGCGAACTCGTCGATGACCAGCACGAGGGCGGGCGGGCTCTCCGGGTCGCCGCGCTTCTCCAGCTCCAGCAGGTCCTTCGCCTTCTTGCGGTTGAGCAGATGCTCCCGGTGGTGCAGCTCGGCCCGGAGGCTGGTCAGAGCGCGCCGCACCAGGTGCGGGCTCAGGTCGGTCACCAGGCCCACGCAGTGCGGGAGGTTCACACAGTCGGCGAAGGCGGAGCCGCCCTTGTAGTCCACGAACAGGAACGTGACGCGGTCGGGGCTGTACTCGGCGGCCATCCCGAGCACCCACGCCTGCAGGAACTCGCTCTTGCCGGCGCCGGTGGTGCCGCCGACGAGGGCGTGCGGACCCTGGCTGCGCAGGTCGAGGTGCATCGCATCCACGCCCGCCGACCCGATGGTGGCGCGCAGGGTTCCGGGCCGGCGGCGCGGCGGGCGGGCGCCTGCGGAGCGGTCGTGGATGGAGGCGTTCTGCCGCCAGCGGTCCACCACGGCGTTCGACGACTCGGCCAGCTCGTGGCCGAGCAGCGTCACGAGCGAGATCGAGCGGGGCAGGTCGCTCGCGTCGGCGACGAGCGCACCCGCGTCGATCACGGGCGCCATGCGCTTGGCGTAGTCGAGGGCGGTCGCGGCGCTGACCGGCTCGGTCACGATGTCCTCCACCGTCTCGCCGAGGCGGACGAACCCGGCACGGGCGCGGTGCGGCTGGTCGGTGTGCTGCAGGAACGTGCGGCACACCGCCGGGAGGGCGGAGGCGTCCTCCGACACCCAGATCGGGAAGACGCCCGCGTCGGCCGCCGCCTCCGCCAGCTGCACCAGCCGCGCGCGGTCGACGGCGACGTCGTCGGAGATGACCACCACGACCGCGGGAACCGGTGAGGGCGTGCCCTCGGCCGTCTGCGACCGCCCCACCTCGGCGCCGCGCTCCAGCGCCGCCCGCTCCTGCTCCATCGCGCCGCGGCGCTGCGGGGACCGCTTCGCCTCGGCGAGCCGCTCCTCCACCAGCCCTTCGAGCGCGCTGAGCACGCCCGCCGCGCTGGAGGCGCTGTCGGCCAGGTGGCCGCCCGGCAGTGGGCTGTGCGGCGAGGAGGTGTGCGGCATCCACTTCAGCCACCCCAGCTCGCGCGACCAGCGCGGGGAGACGAGCGCGGCGACCGCCAGCTCGGCGGGGGAGTGCAGGGCCGTCAGCTGCACCAGCACGGAATTCACCGACCCGGCGATGAGGTCGGCCGGCCCGGCGATGCCGAGCGCCCCGGACTCGTAGAGGTTGTCGAGCACGGGCACGTCGTCCACGCGCTCGTTGGCGGCGACGACAGCATCCAATCGTTCCTGGAACTCCACGATCAGCTCGGCCCGGTCGACCGCCTGCACGGTGTTGCGCGAGCGCATCGAGCCGCGGCCCAGCTGCAGGTTGAGGAACGACCAGTGCTCCGGACGCCGGGTCCACAGCAGCGGACCGCGTCGTACGGCCTCGGCGAGCGCGTGCGCGGTGGTCGGCGTCTCCGCCTGCCGCAGCCGCACCTCCGTGCGCCGCTCCTCCTCGAGCTTCGTCGAGAGCGCCTCGAGCCGCTGCTCGAACACCGCGATCTGCTTCTTCAGTTTGCGCTTGCCGCGCGTGCGTCCGCTGATGTAGTTGCCGATCAGCATCACCGGCGACAGCAGCACGAACAGCAGGGTGGTCGGCTGCCGCGTCAGTGCGAACATCGCGCCGCCCAGCAGCAGCGGCGTGATCATGGCGAGCAGCGGGAAGGGCGGGTCGTCCTTCTCGCCCGGCACCTCGGGCGCCTGGAAGACCTGTCCCGCATAGCGTCGTTCGACCCGCGGCGACCGGTTGAAGAACACGGGACCGGCGGTGGGCGTCGCGGCGGGCAGCTCCGACGCCGCCCGGACCTCCAGCTCCACCTCGGTGTCGCCGAGCAGCATCGTCTCGGTGCGGCGCACCGTGAAGCGGGTGACCAGCCCGCCGTCCACCAGCACGCCGTTCGCCGAGCCGAGGTCGACGACCTCCACGCCGTCGCCGGCCTCGAAGCGCACGTGCCGCTTCGACACCAGCGGGTCCTCGAGCACGATGTCGCACGACTCGTCGCGACCCAGGACGGTGCTGCCCGCGCGCAGCGGGAAGGTCGCGCCCTGCTGCGGACCGTTCAGGATGCGCAGCGTCGCCACCACGGGGACGTCGCCGAGCTCGGGGGAGGCGTAGTGCAGCCCCGCGTCGGCCAGTGCGACGGTCGCGCCGCTGCCGATCCACGCCTCGCCGATGGGCGCATCGGGCGGCAGCACCAGCGGGTCCGCCTGCCCGGGCAGCTGCGCGCGCAGGGTGAGGGCGCCGGGGGCGGCGACCGGGCCGGTGCGCCGCGGGTCGATCCGCGCGATGGTCGCGGCGACCTCCGAGATGCTGGCGGCCGCATCCGCAGTGACGACGATGTCGTCGCTGCTCCCGGAGGGACGGGCCAGGGTCAGTTTCAGTCGCACCTCTGCACCATACCCAGTGCCGCCGACCTCGGCGGATGGGGAGCGCTCCCCATCGCCTCCCCGCTGGACCACCGGTACGTTGCTTACGGCAGGATCGATCCACAGGGGAGGAAACAGTGTCCGATCTCGTACTCAAGCTGGACGAGCTGGTGCAGCTGCGCGACGACCTCGACGCGGTCGTGCGCGAGTTCCAGAACGCCGACGACTTCAGCGACTCGCTCGCCGCGGCCACCGGACACGACGACCTGCACAGCCACGTCCGCGAGTTCGCCCACAAGTGGAACGAGAAGCGGAAGGAGATGACCGAGAACGTGAAGAACGTGCAGCAGGTCATCGCCGCCGTGGCCGACAACTTCGTCAAGGTCGACGGCGATCTCGCCAAGGCGCTGGAGGACAAGAAGTGAGCGACACCGAGTTCCAGCCCCTCACCGGCGACCCCGACGTGCTGGAGGCCAAAGGGCGGCACTATCAGTCCATCGGCGAGGCGATCCAGCGCTCCGTGAAGGAGCTCAAGAAGATCCACGACCTCGACGGCTACAGATCCCAGGCCGTGTCGAAGCTGCAGGAGATGTCGCGCGACACCGCGGACGACATCGACAAGGCCAAGGACCGCTACGCCAAGACGGCCGCAGCGCTCATCGCGTACGCCTCCGAGCTGCGCGGCGCGAAGGACGACGCGGACAAGGCCATCACCCTGATCAACGAGAAGCAGGGCGACGCGGATGCCGCGCACAAGGCCGCGACGAGCGCGCACACGGACGCCCAGAACGCCAAGCCGGAGGACGCCTCCACCGCGGGCACGGCGGCGGACCGGGCCGACGACGCCGCGCGCAGCGCCAACGCCGCCCTGCAGGCGGCCCACCAGGCCTGGTACGACGCCCGCGACCGCAAGGACCGCGCGGCCGAGAAGGCGGTCGACGCGATCGTCGACGTGGTCGACCACCACAACAACGGGCTGAAGAACCCCGGCTTCTGGGACAAGGTGATGGATGTGATCGAGACGATCGGCGACATCGCCGGGGTCCTCGCCATCTTCCTGGCTTGGGTGCCCATCCTCGGCCAGGTGCTGGTCGTGATCGCGCTGGTCGCGTCCGTCATCAAGCTGGTGGATGCGGTGGTGAAGTTCGCGAACGGCGAGGGCACCTTCCTCGACGTGCTGGGCGCCTCCGTCACGGTCGTGCTGAGCATCTTCGGCGGCCGCATCTTCTCGTTCCTGGGCAAGGCGGCGCGGATCAAGGCTCTGGCCCGCATCCCGAAGACCGTCGCCGGGGTGCGCACCAGCCCCAACGCCATGCTGAAGGCGCAGATCGGCAAGCGGCTGATGAAGTCGGCCACCCGCAAGCTGTTCCAGAACCCGGCGAAGGACCTCAACGTCTGGAAGGCGGCGGGGGAGTCGGCGGCGTCGCAGCGCGAGGCCTACAAGGCACTGGTCACCACCGGCGCGGACAGGGCGAAAGCCATCCGGGCTCTGGTCGGACTCGACCAGAACGTGGTGCGCGCCGTCAGCCACGACATCAACGCCCGCGAGTTCAGCCTGCTCACCGCCACCGCGGCCTACCACCAGGGTGCGGCGCTCTGGAACAAGGGCGTCGAACTGGTCAACGTGCCGGGCAAGGTCGACCAGATCGTGAACAAGCTCGACGGGGGCAGGAACCACACCGACCTGCCGCAGCTGCCCAGCGCGGACCTGCAGAAATTCGCGATCAAGCAGGGGAACACGTATCTTCCGACGTACAAGAGCCACAACGGCTGAGGGGGAACCGGATATGACGCTGCGCCCGCAGGACATCGTCGACTTCTCGTTCGACGCGCCGGACGAGTGGTACGACGTCGAACTGCTCAGCGACCAGGGCAGCGATGACTGGGCGGCGCGCCTGGCCGGCTCGCTCGACGCGGGACCGGCCACCGCCGAACTGACGGAACGGCTGCGCGCACTGCAGCGGGTGCTGCACGAGGAGGACCCGACCGGCGCCACTCGCGCGCGGGTCTACATCCCGGTCCCGGAGTCGGGCGTGCTCAACGCGTTCCAGACCTTCGAACTGCTGGAGCTCGAGACCGACGACACCCCGGAGAGCTATCTTGCGGCGGTGGACGCCGAGAGCGAGCACCGCGAGCCGGGCTACCAGGTGCTCGGCTACCGGTCGTGGCGCACGGCGCACGCCACCGGCGAGCTGGTCGGCTTCACGGACCTCACAGCGCTCGGCGACCAGGAGGCCGGCGACGCCCTGCTCGAGCAGCGCGTCGTCTTCGCGATCTTCCCCGTGGGATCGGCGCAGGCCTTCCAGATGGTCTTCCGCTCCGCCTTCGTCGGCGGCTTCGCCGACATGGTGGAGGAGACGCAGCGGATCGCCGACTCGCTGCGCGTCGAACTGGGCGAGTTCGCATGAGCGACCCCCGGCTGACCTCGCTCGACGAGGAGCTCACCATCGTGTTCCCGGGCACCTGGGTCATGGAGCCGCTGCACGACGACGAGGCGGCCGCCCGTCGCATCCAGCGCCTCGTGACGGACCGGGTGGGACGCGCGGACCGGCTGGCCCGCGTGCGCCGCACCGCCAAGACCGAGCTGGAGCGGCTGGTCGCCCTGGCGAACGACAGCTCCGCGTTCGCGCTGGCCCTGTCGCTCGAGATCCTGCCCGGCGTGCCGTTCCCCGCCTCCCTCGTGCTCGCGCGCGAGGAGTGGCCGACGACCCCGGAGGCCGGCACGGAGCCGTCCGACCACCTCGGCCGGTGCTTCCCGGACGATGACGCGCTCGACTTCTCGCTCGGCCCGGTGCGCCGTCGCTCCGCCGTGCGGCAGACCACATACGACGAGGAGTCGGCGCCGGAGCTCGTGGCGGACTACCGCTTCGTCGCCCCGGGTGGCGAGCGCCTCATCCATGCGCGCATCAACGCCCCGATGGCGACCGCTCCCGACCTCTACCTCGAGCTGTTCGACGCGATGATCGACTCGATCAGCTTCCGGGCACCGCTCGGGGCGACGGCCGCGGGCCGCTGACGCGCCTCCGGTACGCCCGAGCCACGAGCACGACGGTCAGCGCGACCAGGGCGGCCGTGACGAGTGTCCACACCGCGATCCCGAGCGTCCCCAGCGGCCAGAACAGCCAGCCGGCGACCAGGAACGAGGCGAGACCGTAGGGAATGCCCGCGATCAGGATGCCGCGGCTGGGCCGCCAGCCGAGGAACATCAGCTCCGTCCAGAACCGTGTCCACGGCGTCAGGCGCACCGGCAGCAGCGACATCGCGGTCGGGCCGAAGGTGGGCGGCCCGACGACGTTGCGGGACCATCCCGTGCTCGAGAGGCGCTCGCCGGCGTAGCCGGGGGAGAGGCTGCGCACCACGTACGTCCACGCCAGCACGGCGAGCGGCACGGAGGCGATCGGCAGCGCGACGAACGCGTACCCGAGCAGTGGGACCAGCACGACGAGGGCGAACAACAGGAAGAGGAGGAGCGGCACGGTGTCGGTCTCCGCCGCGAAGGTGCTCGACCGGTAGTCGGGGTTCGTGCTCCACAGCCCGAACGGGAGGGCGGCGGGCAGCAGCAGCGCCACGGCGCCGACCGCGGTCCACACCAGGGCGATGAGCAGGTATCCGATGGGCCGGAGCGCCCGGCCGGCCGCCGTCGGCGGGGTCGAGCCGCGGTCGGAGCGCGGCCGCCGCGCCCGTGCGGCGGCGGAGCTGGGGTTCGGCTTCATCGGGCTGTACGACGGCATGGCTGCCAGGCTATCCCGCTGGGCCTGCGCCGCGAAGCCGGCCGCATGGGGAGTGCTCCCCATTCCGTCCCCGCCGCTCGCCTGGTTAGGTGGACGTAGCTGGTCGGCCCCGGGGGTACGGCCTCTTTCGAACCGAAGGGATAAGGACCGTCATGGCCAACATGAACGTCACGTACGGCGAGATGACCGATGCCGCCAACCGCCTCACCGCGGGCAAGGACGACATCACCGCGAAGCTCCACGAGCTGCAGAACCTGGTGAACGGGCTCGTCAACGGCGGCTTCGTCACCGATCAGGCGTCGGGAGCCTTCCACAGCTCCTACGAGCAGTTCACCAAGGGCACCACCGAGGCCGTGAACGGGCTCGACGGGATGTCGCAGTTCCTCACCAAGGCGGCGGACGCCCTCCAGAACGTCGACAGCGAGCTCGCCAAGGGCATCGGCGGCTGAGCCGCGAGCCACGCTCCTCGACAGGGCGGTCGTCCACCGGGACGGCCGCCTTTTCGCCGTCCGCGGACAGGGCCGCGGGAGGCCCTCCTTCATTTGACCGGCGGAGGCGCGCCGGATAACATTGTTCGGGTGTGCGCTCTGTTGCGCGCTTGACTCATGCCCGCTTCACGGGCGGGAGCCGAGCGGCCCGGCACGTACTCATCCGATGGGCAGGGAGACCGCACGGAACCCCCGCCCCCACGGCATATCGGCCGGCGGACAACGCCTGTCGGCCGATCCCCCCGAGAATCCACGCGTCCGTCCTGCGGGCGAGCGGGTGCCCGGGGAAAACAGCGACAACTGTCACCGTGCAGTCCATGAAGGAGAAGTTCAGTGCCAACCATTCAGCAGTTGGTCCGCAAGGGACGGACGCCGAAGGTCACCAAGACCAAGGCCCCCGCCCTGAAGGCCAACCCCCAGCAGCGCGGCGTGTGCACCCGCGTCTACACCACCACCCCCAAGAAGCCGAACTCGGCGCTCCGCAAGGTCGCCCGCGTGAAGCTGTCGAACGGGACCGAGGTCACCGCTTACATCCCCGGTGAGGGCCACAACCTGCAGGAGCACTCGATGGTGCTCGTCCGCGGCGGTCGTGTGAAGGACCTGCCCGGCGTCCGCTACAAGATCGTCCGTGGCGCGCTCGACACCCAGGCCGTCAAGAACCGCAAGCAGGCTCGCAGCCGTTACGGCGCGAAGATGGAGAAGAAGTAATGCCTCGCAAGGGTCCCGCTCCCAAGCGCCCTGTCGTCGCCGACCCGGTGTACGGCTCGCCGGTCGTGAGCCAGCTCGTCAACAAGATCCTCCTCGACGGCAAGAAGGGCCTCGCCGAGCGCATCGTCTACGACGCGCTCGAGGGCGTCGGCACCAAGTCCGGTCAGGATGCGGTCACCGTTCTCAAGAAGGCTCTCGACAACGTCCGCCCGACCCTCGAGGTCCGCAGCCGCCGCGTCGGTGGCTCGACCTACCAGGTGCCGGTCGAGGTCAAGCCGCACCGCGCCAACACGCTGGCGCTCCGCTGGCTCACCAGCTACGCCAAGGGCCGTCGTGAGAAGACGATGACCGAGCGTCTCCAGAACGAGATCCTGGACGCGTCCAACGGTCTCGGCGCCGCTGTCAAGCGCCGCGAGGACACGCACAAGATGGCCGAGTCGAACAAGGCCTTCGCCCACTACCGCTGGTAATAAAACCTGCCGCCCGGGCGTTATACGTAACAGTGCCGCGCCCGGGCGGCACACCCTCACCTTTCTATTCTTCGGAGGAACCCTGTGGCACAGGACGTGCTCACTGACCTGAACAAGGTCCGCAACATCGGCATCATGGCCCACATCGATGCCGGCAAGACCACCACGACCGAGCGCATCCTGTTCTACACGGGCGTCAACCACAAGATCGGCGAGACGCACGACGGCGCGTCCACCACCGACTGGATGGAGCAGGAGAAGGAGCGCGGCATCACCATCACGTCCGCGGCCGTGACCTGCTTCTGGAACAAGAACCAGATCAACATCATCGACACGCCCGGTCACGTCGACTTCACCGTCGAGGTGGAGCGCTCGCTCCGCGTGCTCGACGGCGCGGTCGCCGTCTTCGACGCGAAGGAGGGCGTGGAGCCCCAGTCGGAGACCGTGTGGCGCCAGGCCGACAAGTACAACGTCCCGCGCATCTGCTTCGTCAACAAGATGGACAAGCTCGGCGCCGACTTCTACTTCACGGTCGACACCATCGTCTCGCGCCTCGGCGCCAAGCCGCTGGTCATGCAGCTTCCGATCGGTTCCGAGTCCGACTTCATCGGTGTCGTCGACCTGATCGAGATGCGCGCGCTGGTCTGGCCGGGCGACGCCAAGGGTGATGTCACCATGGGCGCCAAGTACGAGGTCCAGGAGATCCCCGCCGACCTGCAGGCCAAGGCCGAGGAGTACCGCGCGAAGCTGATCGAGACCGTCGCCGAGACCGACGACGCGCTGCTCGAGAAGTTCTTCGGCGGCGAGGAGATCACGGTTCCGGAGATCAAGGCGGCCATCCGCAAGCTCACCGTGAACAACGAGATCTACCCGGTCCTCTGCGGCTCCGCGTTCAAGAACCGCGGTGTGCAGCCGATGCTCGACGCCGTGATCGACTACCTCCCGTCCCCGCTGGACGTGCCCGCCATCGAGGCGCACAACCCGCGCGACGAGGAGCAGGTCATCATGCGTCACGCCGACGCCACCGAGCCGTTCTCGGCTCTGGCGTTCAAGGTCGCCGTGCACCCGTTCTTCGGTCGCCTGACCTACGTGCGTGTCTACTCGGGCCGTATCGACTCCGGCGCCCAGGTCGTCAACTCGACCAAGGGCAAGAAGGAGCGCATCGGCAAGATCTTCCAGATGCACGCCAACAAGGAGAACCCGGTCGACTTCGTCACCGCCGGCAACATCTACGCGGTGATCGGCCTCAAGGACACCACCACCGGTGACACCCTGAGCGACCCGGACAACCAGGTCGTGCTCGAGTCGATGACCTTCCCGGAGCCCGTGATCGAGGTCGCCATCGAGCCGAAGACCAAGGCCGACCAGGAGAAGCTGGGCACCGCGATCCAGAAGCTGGCCGAAGAGGACCCGACGTTCCGCACCGAGCAGAACCAGGAGACCGGCCAGACCGTCATCAAGGGCATGGGCGAGCTCCACCTCGACATCCTCGTCGACCGCATGAAGCGCGAGTTCAACGTCGAGGCGAACGTCGGCAAGCCCCAGGTGGCCTACCGCGAGACCATCCGCCGCACGGTGGAGAAGTACGACTACACCCACAAGAAGCAGACCGGTGGATCCGGTCAGTTCGCGAAGGTGCAGATCAGCCTGGAGCCCATGGAGGTCACCCCGGAGACCTCGTACGAGTTCGTGAACGCCGTCACCGGTGGTCGCGTGCCGCGCGAGTACATCCCCTCGGTCGACGCGGGAATCCAGGACGCGATGCAGGTCGGCGTGCTCGCCGGCTTCCCGACGGTGGGCGTCAAGGCGACGCTCGTCGACGGTGCCTCGCACGACGTCGACTCCTCGGAGATGGCGTTCAAGATCGCCGGCTCGATGGCCTACAAGGAGGCCGCTCGGAAGGCGAACCCGGTGCTCCTCGAGCCGCTGATGGCGGTCGAGGTGCGTACGCCGGAGGAGTACATGGGCGACGTCATCGGCGACCTCAACTCGCGTCGTGGACAGATCCAGTCCATGGAGGACGCGAGCGGCGTCAAGGTCGTTCGCGCGAACGTCCCGCTGTCGGAGATGTTCGGCTACATCGGTGACCTGCGGTCGAAGACCTCGGGCCGCGCGGTGTACTCGATGCAGTTCGACAGCTACGCGGAGGTCCCGAAGGCTGTCGCCGACGAGATCGTCCAGAAGAGCAAGGGCGAGTGACCTCGGTCGCTGCTCCCAGGCAACATCCCGTAACATAAGAAACCAATCCCGCAGATCCACCGGTCGAAATCCGTCGACCGGAGGACCTGCACGAGAGTCCTGAGGAGGACCACAGTGGCTAAGGCCAAGTTCGAGCGGACTAAGCCGCACGTGAACATCGGAACCATCGGTCACGTCGACCACGGCAAGACGACGCTCACCGCGGCGATCTCCAAGGTGCTTGCTGACAAGTACCCGTCGGCGACCAACGTGCAGCGCGACTTCGCGTCGATCGACTCGGCTCCGGAAGAGCGTCAGCGTGGTATCACGATCAACATCTCGCACGTCGAGTACGAGACGCCGAAGCGCCACTACGCGCACGTCGACGCCCCGGGTCACGCCGACTACATCAAGAACATGATCACCGGTGCGGCTCAGATGGACGGCGCGATCCTCGTGGTCGCCGCCACCGACGGCCCGATGGCTCAGACCCGTGAGCACGTTCTGCTCGCCAAGCAGGTCGGCGTCCCCTACCTGCTCGTCGCGCTGAACAAGTCCGACATGGTCGACGACGAGGAGATCCTGGAGCTCGTCGAGCTCGAGGTCCGCGAGCTGCTCTCCAGCCAGGACTTCGACGGCGACAACGCGCCGGTCGTCCGCGTCTCGGGCCTCAAGGCTCTCGAGGGCGACGAGAAGTGGACCCAGAGCATCCTCGACCTCATGGAGGCCGTGGACGACTCCATCCCGGACCCGGTGCGCGACAAGGACAAGCCGTTCCTGATGCCGATCGAGGACGTCTTCACGATCACCGGTCGTGGCACCGTCGTCACCGGTCGCGCCGAGCGCGGCACCCTCGCCATCAACTCCGAGGTCGAGATCGTCGGCATCCGCCCGACGCAGAAGACCACGGTCACCGGTATCGAGATGTTCCACAAGCAGCTCGACGAGGCGTGGGCCGGCGAGAACTGTGGTCTGCTCCTCCGCGGCACCAAGCGCGAGGACGTGGAGCGCGGCCAGGTCGTCGCGAAGCCGGGTTCTGTGACCCCTCACACCAACTTCGAGGGCACCGCCTACATCCTGTCCAAGGACGAGGGTGGCCGTCACAACCCCTTCTACACGAACTACCGCCCGCAGTTCTACTTCCGCACCACCGACGTCACCGGCGTCATCTCGCTGCCCGAGGGCACCGAGATGGTCATGCCCGGCGACACCACCGACATGTCGGTCGAGCTGATCCAGCCGATCGCCATGGAGGAGGGCCTCGGCTTCGCCATCCGTGAGGGTGGCCGCACCGTGGGCGCCGGTACCGTCACGAAGATCAACAAGTAAGTCCTTCCAGACCTCGCTTGTGAGAGGGTCGGGCCTTCGGGCCCGGCCCTCTTCTTCGTTTCCTGGCAGTGTTGCCGCAAGGGTTTACCTCTTGCCACCGCGGGCGCAGAATTGACGCACCGTTTCAACCGGACGGTCCCCGTCGACGAGAGGAGCGCCTATGGATACCCACGGCCTCGCAAACCAGCCCACGCCGCTGACAGGTTCTCGCAACGGAAGTTCCGAGGCCGCCTAGCGGCCGTGCAGATTTCACGAGTGGCGGCGCGAGGCGCCACTCGAGCGGGGCCGGCACCACCGGCCCCGCTCTTCTTCTGTGTGACCGGCCGATTGGCGACATCACGTCGCCAGTCGACCGGTTTTCGCGCATCCACTCACGTTTCGATCCCATTCGGGCCGCCGGAACCGCCGACCGCGACACGCCCGGGTTGCAGCATCGGGCGCGATCTGGCAAACTTGTCTAGTTCAACATTTCGGAATGCGTGTGCAGGTGCGCGTGCAGACCGGATCACTGCCAGGCAGTGCATAGCCCACCGCACGGGTCCATAGCGAGATCGGCGGGTCGAGGTTAGGCCGCAGGCAGCAGGACACGCTCAATTCGATCACCTCAGAAGCCAGGGGCTAACTCTGTGCCTCGGCCGGGGCTGATCGGTGGAGTTGACAGAAGAATAGTGGCGTTCCCCACGCGTACGTCGCACCGCGTCCAATGCGAAGAACGACTCGAGAGAGCCGTCTCGTACGACGCCATAACAAGAGAGAGAGTCAGACATGGCGGGACAGAAGATCCGCATCCGGCTTAAGTCGTATGACCACGAGGTCATCGACACCTCGGCGCGCAAGATCGTCGACACGGTGACCCGTGCCGGCGCCACCGTCGTCGGCCCGGTGCCGCTTCCCACCGAGAAGAACGTGGTGGTCGTCATCCGTTCGCCCCACAAGTACAAGGACAGCCGCGAGCACTTCGAGAAGCGCACGCACAAGCGGCTGATCGACATCATCGACCCGACGCCGAAGGCCGTCGACTCGCTCATGCGTCTCGACCTGCCGGCCGACGTCAACATCGAGATCAAGCTCTAAGGGGAGTGCCGCTATGTCCAACGCTGACACCAAGACTTCCAAGGGCCTCCTCGGCAAGAAGCTCGGCATGACCCAGGTCTGGGATGAGAACAACAAGCTCATCCCCGTGACCGTCATCGAGATCACGCCGAACGTCGTGACCCAGGTCCGCACCCCCGAGGCCGACGGCTACAACGCCGTCCAGATCGCCTACGGCCAGATCGACCCGCGCAAGGTCAACAAGCCGTCCGCCGGTCACTTCGACAAGGCGGGCGTCACCCCGCGCCGTCACCTCACCGAGGTCCGCACCGCCGACGCCGCCGAGTACGCGGCCGGCCAGGAGCTCACCGTCGACGGCACCTTCGAGATCGGCCAGCTGGTCGACGTCGTGGGCACCTCGAAGGGTAAGGGCTTCGCCGGTGTGATGAAGCGCCACAACTTCCAGGGCGTCTCCGCTTCGCATGGTGCGCACCGCAACCACCGCAAGCCGGGCTCCATCGGCGCCTCCTCGACCCCGAGCCGTGTCTTCAAGGGCATGCGCATGGCCGGTCGCATGGGTGGCGAGCGCGTCACCGTCCTGAACCTCAAGGTGCAGGGCATCGACGCCGAGAAGGGCCTGCTGCTGGTCAAGGGCGCCGTTCCCGGCGCTCGTGGCCGCATCGTTTTCGTCCGCAACGCAGTGAAGGGGGCCTAAGCAGATGGCTACCTCGATTGACGTCGTCGACCTCAAGGGCAAGAAGGCCGGCTCCATCGAGCTTCCCGAGGCCCTGTTCGACGTTCAGACCAACATCCCGCTGATCCACCAGGTCGTCACCGCTCAGCTCGCCGCTGCGCGTCAGGGCACGCACAAGACCAAGGGTCGTGGCGAGGTCTCCGGCGCCGGCCGCAAGCCGTTCAAGCAGAAGGGCACCGGCCGCGCTCGTCAGGGCTCGATCCGCGCTCCTCAGATGACCGGTGGTGGCATCGTCCACGGCCCGACGCCGCGCAGCTACGCGCAGCGCACCCCGAAGAAGATGATCGCCGCTGCTCTGCTCGGCGCCCTCTCGGACCGCGCTCGCGGCGCGCGTCTCCACGCCGTCCAGGCCTTCACCGCCGGTGACGCGCCCTCGACCAAGGCCGTCGTCGACCTGCTCAGCGGCATCGCGACCTCGAAGCACGTCCTGATCGTGCTCGAGCGCGACGACGAGCTGGCCTTCAAGAGCGTGCGCAACGTCCCGACCGTGCACGTGCTGACCTACGACCAGCTGAACGCCTACGACGTCCTGGTGAGCGACGACATCGTCTTCTCGCAGGCCGCGCTCGAAGGCTTCATCGCCAGCAAGCAGAAGGAAGAGGTGAACGCGTAATGGCCGCCGTCAACAAGGACCCGCGCGACATCATCATCGCCCCGGTCGTCTCCGAGAAGAGCTACGGCCTGATCGACGAGGGCAAGTACACGTTCGTCGTCGACCCGCGTTCGAACAAGACCGAGATCAAGCTCGCCATCGAGTCGATCTTCAAGGTCGAGGTCGCGTCGATCAACACTCTGAACCGTCAGGGCAAGACCCGTCGGACCAAGTTCGGCATCGGCAAGCGCAAGGACACCAAGCGCGCCATCGTCACGCTGAAGTCCGGTTCCATCGACATCTTCACGGCCGTCGGCTGAGCGAAGGACTAGAGGAAAACAGACATGGCAATTCGTAACTACAAGCCCACGACCCCCGGTCGTCGCGGCTCCTCGGTCGCCGACTTCGCCGAGATCACCCGCTCGACGCCGGAGAAGTCGCTTCTCCGTCCGCTGTCGAAGACCGGTGGCCGCAACAACCAGGGCCGCATCACGACCCGTCACATCGGTGGTGGCCACAAGCGCCAGTACCGCGTGATCGACTTCCGTCGCAACGACAAGGACGGCGTCAACGCCAAGGTCGCCCACATCGAGTACGACCCGAACCGCACGGCGCGCATCGCGCTCCTGCACTTCGTGGACGGCACCAAGCGCTACATCCTGGCGCCGGCCGGCCTGAAGCAGGGCGACATCGTCGAGTCGGGCGCCGGTTCGGACATCAAGCCGGGCAACAACCTGCCGCTGCGCAACATCCCGACCGGTACCGTGGTGCACGCGATCGAGCTGAAGCCGGGTGGGGGCGCCAAGATGGCTCGCTCCGCCGGCGCCTCGGTCCGTCTCGTCGCGAAGGACGGCCCCTACGCCCAGCTGCGCCTCCCGTCGGGCGAGGTCCGCAACGTCGACGCGCGCTGCCGCGCCACGATCGGCGAGGTCGGCAACGCCGAGCAGTCGAACATCAACTGGGGCAAGGCCGGCCGCATGCGCTGGAAGGGCGTCCGCCCGACCGTCCGCGGTGTCGCGATGAACCCGATCGACCACCCGCACGGTGGTGGTGAGGGCAAGACCTCCGGTGGTCGCCACCCGGTCAGCCCGTGGGGTCAGAAGGAAGGCCGCACGCGCCACCCCAACAAGGAAAGCGACAAGCTCATCGTCCGCCGCCGTAACGCCGGCAAGAAGCGCAAGTAGGAGTTCGAGAAGATGCCACGCAGTCTCAAGAAGGGCCCCTTCGTCGACGAGCACCTGTTTCGCAAGGTGGTCGCCGCGAACGAGGCCAACAGCAAGAACGTGATCAAGACCTGGTCGCGCCGCTCGATGATCGTCCCGGCCATGCTGGGTCACACCATCGCGGTGCACGACGGTCGCAAGCACATCCCGGTGTTCGTCACCGAGACCATGGTCGGTCACAAGCTCGGCGAGTTCGCGCCGACCCGCACCTTCCGTGGACACGTGAAGGACGACAAGAAGGGTCGTCGCCGCTAACGCGGTGACGTAAGGAGGAGAGAAATGGTGGAGTCGATCGCACGCGTGCGACACATCCGCGTCACCCCCATGAAGGCCCGCCGCGTCGTCAACATGATCCGCGGCAAGCAGGCCCAGGAGGCCCTGGCCATCCTGAAGTTCGCCCCGCAGAGCGCGAGCGAGCCGGTCTACAAGCTCGTCGCCTCGGCCATCGCCAACGCGCGGGTCAAGGCCGACCAGAGCAACACCTACCTGGACGAGCAGGACCTCTACGTGAGCCGCGCCTTCGTGGACGAGGGCACCACCCTCAAGCGGTTCCAGCCGCGAGCACAGGGTCGGGCCTTCCGCATCAACAAGCGCACCAGCCACATCACGATCGTCCTCGCGACGCCGGATGAGGTCGAGGACGCCAAGGCTACGAAGAAGGCGAGCAAGTAATGGGCCAGAAAGTCAACCCGTACGGCTTCCGTCTGGGCATCACCACCGACCACGTGTCGCGGTGGTTCTCCGACAGCACGAAGCCGGGTCAGCGGTACAGCGACTACCTCGCCGAGGACGTCAAGATCCGCACCCTGCTGAAGACGTCGCTCGACCGCGCGGGCGTGTCCCGCATCGAGATCGAGCGCACCCGCGACCGCGTCCGCGTCGACATCCACACCGCCCGTCCGGGCATCGTGATCGGTCGTCGTGGCGCCGAGGCCGAGCGCATCCGCGCCGACCTCGAGAAGCTCTCGGGCAAGCAGATCCAGCTGAACATCCTCGAGGTGAAGAACCCCGAGGCCGACGCCCAGCTCGTCGCGCAGGGCATCGCTGAGCAGCTCGCCGCCCGTGTGGCCTTCCGCCGCGCGATGCGCAAGGGCCTGCAGGGCGCTCAGCGCGCCGGCGCCAAGGGTGTCCGCATCCAGGTGTCGGGTCGTCTCGGCGGCGCCGAGATGAGCCGCTCCGAGTTCTACCGCGAGGGTCGTGTGCCGCTGCACACGCTCCGCGCCAACATCGACTACGGCTTCTACGAGGCCAAGACGACCTTCGGTCGCATCGGTGTCAAGGTGTGGATCTACAAGGGCGACATCACGAACAAGGAGCTTGCCCGCGAGCAGGCCAACCAGAAGCCGTCGCGCGAGCGCAACGACCGTGACCGTCCGCGTCGCGGCGGTGGCCGGAGCAACGCCCCCGAAACCTCGAACGCGCCGGCCGCAGCAGGAGTTGAGGCATAACCATGTTGATCCCACGCAGAGTCAAGCACCGCAAGCAGCACCACCCCGGCCGTAGCGGCCAGGCGACCGGTGGCACGAAGGTCTCCTTCGGCGAGTTCGGCATCCAGGCCCTGACGCCCGCTTACGTGACCAACCGTCAGATCGAGTCCGCTCGTATCGCCATGACGCGTCACATCAAGCGCGGCGGCAAGGTGTGGATCAACATCTACCCCGACCGTCCGCTCACGAAGAAGCCGGCCGAGACCCGCATGGGTTCCGGTAAGGGTTCGCCGGAGTGGTGGGTCGCGAACGTCAAGCCGGGTCGCGTCCTCTTCGAGGTCTCGGGAGTCTCCGAGGAACTCGCTCGTGAGGCCATGACCCGTGCAATCCACAAGCTGCCCCTCAAGGCACGCATCATCAAGCGCGAGGAGGGCGACGCATAATGGCGATCGGTTCCAAGGAGCTTGCCTCGAGCGAGCTCGACACCTTCGAAGACGAGCGTCTCGTCGACGAGCTGAAGAAGGCCAAGGAAGAGCTGTTCAACCTGCGCTTCCAGTCGGCCACCGGCCAGCTCGAGAGCCACGGCCGCCTGCGCGCCGTGAAGCGCGACATCGCTCGCATCTACACCGTGATCCGCGAGCGCGAGCTCGGGATCCGGGCGACCCCGGCCCCGGCCGAGGCCGCGCCCGCCAAGGAGAAGAAGTCCCGCAGCAAGAAGGCCGAGGCCGCTGCTGAGGAGACCAAGAACGAGGAGGCCAAGTAATGGCTGAGACCACCAAGGCCGCGGCCGCGGAGTCGACGGCCGACGAGGCCATCGTCCGCGGGTACCGCAAGGCCCGCCGCGGGTACGTCGTCAGCGACAAGATGGACAAGACCATCGTCGTCGAGGTCGAGGACCGCGTGAAGCACCCCCTGTACGGCAAGGTCATCCGCCGCACCTCCAAGGTGAAGGCGCACGACGAGAACAACACCGCCGGCATCGGCGACCTCGTTCTCATCAACGAGACCCGTCCCCTGAGCGCCAGCAAGCGCTGGCGCCTGGTTGAGATTCTGGAGAAGGCCAAGTGATCCAGCAGGAATCCCGACTCAAGGTCGCCGACAACACCGGCGCCAAGGAGCTCCTTGCGATCCGCGTGCTCGGCGGCTCCAGCCGTCGCTACGCCGGCCTCGGCGACGTCATCGTCGCCACGGTCAAGGACGCGATCCCGGGTGGCAACGTCAAGAAGGGCGACGTCGTCAAGGCGGTCGTCGTCCGGGTTCGCAAGAACACCCGCCGTCCCGACGGCTCCTACATCAAGTTCGACGAGAACGCCGCCGTCATCCTGAAGAACGACGGCGACCCCCGTGGAACGCGTATCTTCGGACCGGTCGGCCGCGAGCTCCGCGACAAGAAGTTCATGAAGATCATCTCGCTCGCACCGGAGGTGCTGTAACCCATGGCGAACATCAAGAAGGGCGACCTGGTCCAGGTCATCTCGGGCCGCTCGCAGGCCCGCGGTGGTGACCGTGGCAAGCAGGGCAAGGTCATCGAGGTTCTCGTCGAGCAGAACCGCGTCATCGTCGAGGGCGTCAACTTCGTGACCAAGCACGTGCGCGTCGGCCAGACGCAGCGCGGCACGAAGACCGGCGGCATCGAGACCCACGAGGCCCCGATCCACGTCTCGAACGTGGCGCTGGTCGACCCCGAGACCAAGAAGCCGACCCGCGTCGGCTTCCGCGAAGAGAGTGTCACGAAGGACGGCGTCACCAAGACGGTCCGCGTTCGTTACGCCAAGAAGTCTGGTAAGGACCTGTAATGACCGACACTGCAGTGGAGACTGGCAAAATCCAGCCCCGCCTCAAGCAGAAGTACAAGAACGAGATCGCCAAGCAGCTCCAGAGCGACTTCGGCTTCACCAACGTGCACCAGGTGCCCGGTCTGGTGAAGATCGTCGTCAACATGGGTGTCGGCGAGGCGGCTCGTGACGGCAAGGTGATCGACGGCGCGGTCAACGACCTCACCCTCATCACCGGCCAGAAGCCGCAGGTCACGAAGGCCCGCAAGTCCATCGCGCAGTTCAAGCTGCGCGAGGGCCAGCCGATCGGTGCGCACGTCACGCTGCGCGGCGACCGGATGTGGGAGTTCCTCGACCGCCTGCTCTCGCTCGCCCTGCCCCGAATCCGCGACTTCCGCGGCCTCTCGGACAAGCAGTTCGACGGCAACGGCAACTACACGTTCGGTCTCACGGAGCAGTCGATGTTCCACGAGATCAACCAGGACCGCATCGACCGCGTCCGCGGCATGGACATCACTGTGGTGACCACCGCGAAGAGCGACGACGAGGGCCGCGCGCTGCTCAAGCAGCTCGGCTTCCCGTTCCGCTCGAACGACGCGGCCAACTAGGCCCACCTGCGGGCCGGCCGCCCCGGCCGGCCCGCTTCCACCACAGGTCGTCAGTCGTGTAACGGCTGAACGAAACCTGGTGTCCTAAGGAAAAATGCAATGACAATGACAGATCCGGTCGCAGACATGCTGACCAGACTGCGCAACGCGAACTCGGCTCACCACGACACCGTGTCGATGCCGCACTCGAAGCTCAAGGCCCACATCGCGGAGATCCTCACCAACGAGGGCTACATCGCGGGCTGGGACGTCACCGACGCGCGCGTCGGCAAGACGCTGACCCTGAACCTCAAGTTCGGTCCGAACCGCGAGCGTTCCATCGCCGGTATCAAGCGCGTGTCGAAGCCCGGCCTTCGCGTCTACGCGAAGTCCACGGAGCTCCCCAAGGTGCTCGGCGGGCTCGGCGTCGCCATCCTGTCCACCTCCTCCGGTCTGCTCACGGACCGTCAGGCTGAGAAGAAGGGCGTGGGTGGGGAAGTCCTCGCCTACGTGTGGTAACCCGCCATGTCGCGTATTGGAAGACTGCCCATCGACATCCCGACCGGGGTCGATGTGAAGATCGACGGCCAGGCCGTCACCGTCAAGGGTCCGAAGGGTGAGCTGAGCCTCACCGTCGCGAACCCGATCGAGGTCAAGCTGGAGGAGAACCAGGTCCTGGTGACCCGTCCGGACGACGAGCGCGCATCGCGTTCGCTTCACGGCCTGACCCGCACCCTCATCAACAACCAGATCATCGGCGTCACCCAGGGCTACTCCAAGGGCCTGGAGATCGTCGGCACCGGTTACCGCGTCGTGCAGAAGGGTGCGGCCGTCGAGTTCGCGCTCGGCTTCTCGCACCCGGTGACCGTCGAGCCGCCTGCGGGCATCACGTTCACGGTCGAGGGCAACAACCGCCTCACCGTGGCCGGGATCGACAAGCAGGCCGTCGGCGAGGTGGCCGCGAACATCCGCAAGATCCGCAAGCCCGAGCCGTACAAGGGCAAGGGTGTGCGTTACGCCGGCGAGGTCGTTCGTCGCAAGGCCGGAAAGGCTGGTAAGTAATCATGGCTCTGGGTACCAGAGGAAAGAGCAAGGCGGCCGCTCGCGACCGCCGTCACACCCGCCTTCGCAAGAAGATCGAGGGCACCGCGGTCCGTCCGCGCCTGGTCGTGACCCGTTCGGCCCGCCACGTGTTCGTGCAGGTCGTCGACGACGCGAAGGGCCACACGCTGGCCTCCGCGTCGACCATGGAGTCGGACCTGCGCACCTTCGACGGTGACAAGACCGCCAAGGCCCGCAAGGTCGGCGAGCTCGTGGCCGAGCGCGCGAAGAGCGCCGGTGTCGATGCCGTCGTGTTCGACCGCGGAGGCAGCAAGTACGCCGGCCGCGTCGCCGCTGTCGCCGAGGGCGCTCGAGAGGGCGGACTGAACCTGTGAGCGACCAGAACAACAAGGAGCAGACCGTGGCCGATCAGGTAACGGACAGCGCGCAGCCGGTCGAGACCGCTGCGTCCACCGACAACAACACCACCGGCCGTGGTGAGCGTGAGCCCCGCCGCGGCGGCCGCGACCGCAACCAGGGCCGTGGTGACCGCAGCAGCCGCGACGCCGACAAGAGCCAGTTCCTGGAGCGCGTCGTCACCATCAACCGCGTCTCCAAGGTCGTGAAGGGTGGTCGTCGCTTCAGCTTCACCGCTCTCGTGGTCGTCGGTGACGGCAACGGCCTGGTGGGCGTCGGCTACGGCAAGGCCCGCGAGGTGCCGCTGGCGATCTCGAAGGGCGTCGAGGAGGCGAAGAAGAACTTCTTCCGCGTCCCGCGCGTCGGCAACACCATCCCGCACCCCGTGCAGGGTGAGGCCGCCGCCGGTGTGGTCCTCCTGCGTCCGGCCGCGGCCGGTACCGGTGTTATCGCCGGTGGCCCCGTCCGCGCCGTGCTCGAGTGCGCCGGCATCCACGACGTCCTGAGCAAGTCGCTCGGCTCGTCCAACACGATCAACATCGTGCACGCGACCGTCGAGGCGCTGCAGCAGCTCGAGGAGCCCCGTGCCGTCGCTGCCCGCCGTGGTCTCGACTACGACCAGGTCGCCCCTGCCCGTCTGCTTCGCACCGAGGCAGCGCTGGCCGAGGCTGCCGCGACCGCGAAGGCAGGTGCCTGATGGCTGCGCGTCTGAAGATCACGCAGATCAAGTCGAAAGTGAGCGAGAAGCAGTACCAGCGCGACACGCTGCGCAGTCTGGGACTGAAGCGCATCGGTGACGTCGTCGTCCGCGAGGACAACTCGCAGAACCGCGGGTACGTCAACACCGTCGCTCACCTGGTGAAGGTTGAGGAGATCGACTAATGGCTGACGAGAAGGCCACCACCGAGGCCGCCGAGACGGCCACGAAGAAGGCTCCGGCCAAGAAGGCGCCGGCCAAGGCCGCCGCCGAGAAGCCGGCCGCCGAGAAGAAGAGCACCGAGAAGAAGGCGCCCGCCAAGAAGGCGCCGGCCAAGGCCGCTGCCGACAAGGCTGCTGCCGACAAGGCCGACGACACCGTCGCGGCCAAGCCGGCGAAGAAGGCCGCCGCCAAGAAGGACGTCGCGGAGCCCCGCGAGCAGGTCCTGAAGGTGCACCACCTCCGCCCGGCTGCCGGTGCCAAGAAGGACAAGACCCGCGTTGGACGCGGTGAAGGTTCGAAGGGTAAGACGGCCGGCCGCGGTACCAAGGGAACCAAGGCGCGCTACCAGGTCCGTCCGGGCTTCCAGGGCGGCCAGCTTCCGCTGCACATGCGTGCGCCGAAGCTGCGCGGCTTCAAGAACCCGTTCCGGGTCGAGTACCAGGTCGTGAACCTGGAGAAGCTCGCCGAGCTGTACCCGTCGGGCGGCGACGTCACCGTCGCCGACCTCGTCCTCAAGGGCGCCGTTCGCAAGAACGAAAAGGTCAAGGTTCTCGGCAACGGGGACATTGCAGTTAAGCTGAACGTTGCGGTCGACAAGGTCTCCGGCTCTGCCGAGCAGAAGATCGTCGCCGCTGGTGGTTCCGTCAAGTAGCCATCCGTACAGCAGTCGAGTCGGGTGGCCGGGTAACCGGCCACCCGACTGACTCTTAGGAAAGCAGGACGCAGGTTTGTTTAGCGCCGTTGCGCGGATCTTCCGCACCCCGGATCTTCGCCGGAAGATCTTCTTCACGCTGGGCATCATCGCCCTCTTCCGGTTGGGCTCCTTCATCCCCGCGCCGTTCGTCGACTTCGGCAACGTTCAGACCTGTCTGAACGCCAACCAGGACACCTCGGGTCTCTACTCGCTGGTGAACCTGTTCTCCGGCGGCGCCCTGCTCAAGCTCTCGATCTTCGCGCTGGGCATCATGCCCTACATCACCGCGTCGATCATCGTGCAGCTGCTGCGCGTGGTCATCCCGCGCTTCGAGACCCTCTACAAGGAGGGTCAGGCCGGTCAGGCCAAGCTCACGCAGTACACGCGTTACCTCACCATCGCGCTGGGCGTCCTCCAGTCGACGACCCTCATCACCGTCGCCCGCAGCGGCGCGCTGTTCGGCACCACCGCCGTCTCGCAGTGCACGCAGCTCATCACGGACGACTCCTGGTACGCGATCATGCTGATGGTCATCACGATGACCGCCGGTACGGGCCTCATCATGTGGATGGGCGAGCTCGTCACCGAGCGCGGCATCGGCAACGGCATGTCGCTCCTCATCTTCACCTCGATCGCCGCGCAGTTCCCGTCCTCCCTCTGGGCGGTCGGCCAGTCTCAGGGCATCGAGATCCTCCTGGTCGTGATCGCCATCGGCCTGCTCATCGTCATGGGCGTCGTCTTCGTCGAGCAGTCGCAGCGGCGCATCCCCGTGCAGTATGCGAAGCGGATGGTCGGCCGGCGCACGTACGGCGGCAACAACACGTACATCCCGATCAAGGTCAACATGGCCGGCGTCGTGCCCGTCATCTTCGCCTCGTCGCTGCTGTACCTGCCCGCCCTGATCGCGCAGTTCAACCAGCCGGCCGCGGGCAAGGCCCCGGCGCCGTGGGTCACCTGGATCACGAACTACCTGACCAAGGGCGACCACCCGCTCTACATGCTGCTGTACTTCCTCCTGATCGTGGGCTTCACGTACTTCTACGTGGCCATCACCTTCAACCCGGAGGAGGTCGCGGACAACATGAAGAAGTACGGCGGCTTCATCCCCGGCATCCGCGCGGGCCGTCCGACGGCCGAGTACCTCGACTACGTGCTCACCCGCGTGACCCTGCCCGGGTCGTTCTATCTCGGCATCATCGCGCTGATCCCGTTGGTCGCCTTCGCGTTGATCGGCGCAAGCCAGAACTTCATGTTCGGCGGTACGTCCATCCTGATCATCGTCGGTGTCGGATTGGAGACGGTCAAGCAGATCGACTCCCAGCTCCAGCAGCGGCATTACGAAGGGCTTCTGCGTTGACCCGAATGCTGATCGTCGGTCCCCCGGAGCGGGAAAGGGCACGCAGGCTGCCCGCATCACCACCACCTACGGGATCCCCGACATCTCCACGGGCGACATCTTCCGGGCCAACATCAAGAACGAGACCGAGCTCGGTAAGCAGGTCAAGGCGATCGTGGATGCGGGGGACTACGTCCCGGACAGCCTCACGAACCAACTCGTCGCCGACCGCCTGGACGAGGAGGACGCCGCGGGCGGCTTCCTGCTCGACGGGTACCCCCGGACGCTCGCGCAGGTCGACTACCTCGACCGGTTGCTGGCCGGAAAGGGCGAGAAGCTGGATGCGGTCATCCAGCTCGTCGCCGACCAGGACGAGATCGTGCAGCGGCTGACGAAGCGCGCCGTCGAGCAGGGCCGCGCGGACGACTCGGAAGAGGCGATCCGCCACCGCCAGGAGGTCTACGTCCGTGAGACGTCGCCGCTGATCGACGTGTACAGCGGGCGTGGCCTGGTCGTCCAGGTCGACGGCCTCGGCGGGATCGACGAGGTCGCCGAACGCATCACCGCCGCTCTGGCGGAGCGCGGCATCAACCCGGTCGAGGGCGCGAGTGCGTCCAGCGGCGAGTCCGTCGCGTAGCGGCCGACCCTTCTCGATGATCCTGCGCAAGTCCATCTACAAGACGCCCGCCCAACTGCGCGACATGGTCGCGCCGGGGCTCGCGACCGCGGCGTCGCTCGACGCCGTCGCGGCGGCCGTCGCTCCCGGAATCTCGACCCTCGAGCTTGACGCCCTCGCCGAGCGCGCGATCGTCGCCGCGGGCGGCGCCTCCAACTTCAAGCTCGAGCCCGGATACCACCACACCATCTGCGCGTCGGTGAACAACGAGGTCGTGCATGGCGTCCCGGGCGCGCGCATCCTGCAGCCGGGTGACATCCTCTCGGTCGACAGCGGCGCGATCCTCCAGGGATGGAACGGGGATGCGGCGCGCACGTTCGTGCTACCGGACCCGGCGCATCCCGAGCTCGTCGCCGAGCGGCAGCGCCTGGCGGACGTGACCGAGCAGTCGCTCTGGCGCGGCATCGCGACGCTCGCCTCGGCGCGTTACCTCAACGAGGTCGGCGAGGCGATCGAGGACCACATCGTGTCGCAGGGCGACTTCGGCATCCTCACCGACTACATCGGGCACGGCATCGGCCGGCGGATGCACGAGGAGCCGCCGGTGTTCAATTACCGCGTGCGGGCCAAGGGCCCCGAGGTGCGCCCCGGCCTGGTGGTCGCGATCGAGCCGATGGTGGTGCTCGGCGACCAGGAGACGTACGTGAAGGACGACGGCTGGACCGTCGCCACGGAGGACGGCTCGGCCGCCGCGCACTGGGAGCACAGCGTCGCGGTGCACGCGGACGGCATCTGGGTGCTGACCGCCGCCGACGGCGGAGCGGCGGGTCTCGCGCCCTTCGGCGTGACGCCGACGCCCATCGCGTGACCTGTTCGCCGAGAGCGGCCGCAGATGATACACGCGGATTGGCGGAATCGCTGCGTTTCCCATAAGATAGACCCTTGGTGTCTTAGGCACGTTTCGAACGCGCCTTCCGCCGATCAACGCACGACCAGCAAACCACTACTTTTAGCGACAGTGAGGCTATGGCCAAAAAAGACGGTGTCATCGAGATCGAAGGATCCGTGATCGAGGCTCTCCCCAACGCGATGTTCCGCGTGGAGCTGACCAACGGTCACAAGGTTCTTGCCCACATCTCAGGCAAGATGCGCCAGCACTACATCCGCATCCTCCCCGAGGACCGCGTGATCGTGGAGCTGAGCCCCTACGATCTGACCCGCGGCCGGATCGTCTACCGCTACAAGTAAAGGTCTGCTGTAAGTAACGGCCTCGCCACGGGTCGCCCCCGGCGAGGTACGAGGACAGCGAACAAAGGTTAGAAGCACTCATGAAGGTCAACCCCTCCGTCAAGAAGATCTGCGACAAGTGCAAGGTCATCCGTCGCAACGGCCGGGTCATGGTCATCTGCGAGAACCCGCGCCACAAGCAGCGCCAGGGCTGAACGCAGTTCCCACAACCGAATAACGAAACAGGCGATGCCAGAACCCCGGACCGGGAACGGACCGGGGGACACCCTCGGAGGAGGCCGGGGCACCGGGATCGCTGCAGACCTCCACCCATCACAGGAGAAGCCAACAATGGCACGTCTAGCAGGCGTCGACATCCCGCGCGAGAAGCGCGTGGAGGTCGCACTCACCTACATCTACGGAGTCGGCCGCACGCGTGCGCTGCAGACTCTGCGCGAGACCGAGATCTCGGGCGACATCCGCGTCAAGGATCTGACCGACGACCAGCTCGTCGCCCTCCGCGACTACATCGAGGGCAACTTCAAGGTCGAGGGTGACCTCCGCCGTGAGGTCGCAGCCGACATCCGCCGCAAGGTCGAGATCGGCAGCTACGAGGGTATCCGCCACCGCAAGGGCCTCCCGGTCCGCGGCCAGCGCACCAAGACGAACGCGCGCACCCGCAAGGGTCCGAAGCGCACCGTGGCCGGCAAGAAGAAGGCGCGCTAAGGCCCGCGGCCCCACGCTCTTAGGATTCAGGAGAAGAAATGGCAGCACCCAAGTCGGCCGCTCGTAAGCCGCGCAAGAAGGAAAAGAAGAACATCGCTGTGGGCCAGGCCCACATCAAGAGCACGTTCAACAACACGATCGTCTCGATCACCGACACCACCGGTGCGGTCATCAGCTGGGCCTCGTCCGGCGGCGTCGGGTTCAAGGGCTCCCGCAAGTCGACCCCGTTCGCGGCGCAGCTCGCCGCCGAGTCGGCGGCGCGTCAGGCGCAGGAGCACGGCATGAAGAAGGTCGACGTCTTCGTCAAGGGTCCGGGTTCGGGCCGCGAGACCGCGATCCGCTCGCTCCAGGCCGCCGGCCTCGAGGTGGGCTCGATCAACGACGTCACCCCGCAGGCGCACAACGGTTGCCGCCCGCCGAAGCGCCGTCGCGTCTAAGTTCTCTTCACGTCCGCCGCAGGCGGCGGTCCCCACGGGCCGCCGCCTGACGGCGTGACACCCCCACCTCAGTAGAAGCAAGTGTCATATAGCGGACACTTAGCCGAAAGGAATCAATAGTGCTCATTGCACAGCGTCCTACGCTCACCGAAGAGAACATCTCCGAGTTCCGTTCGCGGTTCGTCATCGAGCCGCTGGAGCCCGGCTTCGGCTACACCCTCGGCAACTCCCTCCGCCGCACCCTCCTCTCCTCCATCCCCGGCGCGGCTGTCACGAGCATCCGCATCGACGGCGTGCTGCACGAGTTCAGCACCGTCCCGGGTGTCAAGGAGGACGTGACCGAGATCATCCTGAACATCAAGGGTCTGGTCGTCTCGAGCGAGCACGACGAGCCGATCACCGCGTACCTCCGCAAGACCGGCGCAGGCCAGGTCACCGCCGCCGACATCTCGGCCCCGGCGGGCGTGGAGATCCACAACCCCGAGCTGGTCATCGCGACCCTCAACGACAAGGCGAAGTTCGAGGTCGAGCTGACCATCGAGCGCGGCCGCGGCTACGTCTCGGCGCAGCAGAACCGCAACGAGTACAGCGAGGCGGGCCAGATCCCGATCGACTCGATCTACTCGCCCGTGCTGAAGGTCACCTACCGCGTCGAGGCCACCCGTGCCGGTGAGCGCACCGACTTCGACCGTCTCGTGGTCGACGTCGAGACCAAGCCCGCGATCAGCCCGCGCGACGCCATCGCCTCGGCCGGCCGCACCCTGGTCGAGCTGTTCGGTCTGGCCCGCGAGCTCAACAGCGCCGCCGAGGGCATCGAGATCGGCCCCGCGCCGGTCGACGCCGTCCTCAGCTCCGAGCTGTCGATGCCGATCGAGGACCTCGACCTGTCGGTCCGCTCGTACAACTGCCTCAAGCGCGAGGGCATCAACACCGTCAGCGAGCTCGTCTCGCTGTCGGAGACGCAGCTCATGAACATCCGCAACTTCGGTCAGAAGTCGGTGGATGAGGTCAAGGACAAGCTGACGGAGATGGGCCTGTCGCTGAAGGACTCGGTTCCCGGGTTCGACGGCGCCCACTTCTACAGCGGGTACGACGAGGACGAGTCCACCACCATCTGAGGCACGTCGTCCGACTCACGCCATCAGACCTTTTTCAACACTGGAGATAACCGATCATGCCTAAGCCCACCAAGGGCCCCCGCCTCGGGGGCGGCCCGGCGCACGAGCGCCTGCTGCTCGCCAACCTGGCCGCTGCGCTCTTCACGCACAAGAGCATCAAGACCACCGAGACCAAGGCGAAGCGCCTGCGTCCCGTGGCCGAGCGCCTGATCACGTTCGCGAAGCGCGGCGACCTGCACGCCCGCCGCCGCGTGCTGTCCGTGATCCAGGACAAGACCGTCGTGCACGAGCTCTTCACGGAGATCGCGCCCCTGGTCGCCGAGCGCGAGGGCGGCTACACCCGCATCACCAAGCTCGGCTTCCGCAAGGGCGACAACGCGCCGATGGCGCAGATCGAGCTCGTCCTCGAGCCCGTCGCCCCGAAGGTGAAGTCGTCGAAGTCGTCGAAGGCCGCCGCGCCGAAGGCAGCTCCGGCCGAGGAGCCGGCCGCCGAGGAGACCGCGACCGAGGAGACCACCGAGGCCCCGGCCGAGGAGACCTCGACCGAGACCGCCGCCGCTGAGGCCGTGGTCGCGGAGGACGCGACCGCCGACGCCGACGCCGCCGGTGAGACCGACGCAGAGACCGAGGCGGAGAAGGCGTAACGCCCTCCCGCCCGCTCGTACGAGGCCCCGCATCCCCGGATGCGGGGCCTTCGTCGTCTCCGGCCCCGACTCCGACCCCGGCCCCGGCCCCGGCCGCGAGTCGCGACATCATGTCGCCACTCGACCCGGATAGGCGCATCGCCTCACCGGTCGATCCGTCGCCCCGTAAGGTGAGAGGCATGACCGACGACGCCATGACGCCGCTCAGCGCCCGGGTGACCGCCCCTCCGACGCATCGGCCGCAGCATCCCGACATCGCCCTCTGGCGCCCGGCGACGACCGACGACGTGGATGCGGTGTGGGAGGTCTACCGCACCATCGACACCGCGGACCACCCGAACTACCTGACCAACCGCGACCAGGTGGAGGAGGAGCTCGGCTACAGCTTCATCGACCGGGAGCGGGACACCCTCCTGGCGATCGCGCACGACGGCCGCGTGGCCGCGGTCGGCGTCGTGATGGAGCCTCCGCGGCAGGAGACGCTGGTGCGGGAGTTCATGAACGGCGGCGTGCATCCCGACTTCCGCGACCGCGGCATCGGACGTGAGCTGCTCGCCTGGCAGCGGGCACGCGGCGAGCAGAAGCTGGCCGCGTCGGAGAAGGCCCTTCCCGGCTGGCTCGTCGGCTATGCGGATGAGCGCGCGCCGGGACGCCGGCGGCTGCTCGAGGCGGGCGGCTTCGAGGTGGTGCGCTACTTCCAGACCATGCAGCGCGACCTGGGGGAGCCGATCCCCGAGGTCTCTCCCGTCGGGGAGGTGCGGATCGAGCCGTACCGGACGGAGCTGGCCGCTGCCGTGCACGCCGCCCGCGACGACGCGTTCCGAGACCACTGGGGCAGCCAGCCGCTCTCGGACGAGCAGTTCTACGGCCTCACCTCGGGCACCTTCGACGCCGCACTGTCGTTCGTGGCGTTCGTGGGCGACGACGTCGCCGGCGTGCTGCTGACCGATGTCGCGGAGGAGGACTGGCCGGGCCAGGGCTTCACGAGCTCGTACGTGTCGACCGTCGCGGTCACCCGACCGTTCCGCGGCCGCCGCATCGCGCCGGCGCTGCTGGGCGAGGTGCTGCGGGCCTCCGCCGCACGCGGCCTCGGCAAGGTGGTGCTCGACGTGGATGCCGAGAACCCGACCGGTGCCCTCGGCCTCTACACGGGGATGGGGTTCGTGACGGCCCAGCAGGAGGTGGGGCTGGTCCGTGCGTACTGACGACGCCCCGACCACGCGCTACCGCCTCGACATCGCGTACCAGGGCACCGACTTCAACGGATGGGGGCGCCAGCCCGGGCTCCGGACAGTCCAGGGCACGTTGGAGGAGGCGCTCGCCACGATCTCCCGGCGCGCCGGAGACCCGCCGCTGTTGACGGTCGCCGGGCGCACCGACGCGGGTGTGCACGCGGTCGGTCAGGTGGCGCACGTCGATCTGACGGGCGAGCAGGAGGCGGTCCTGCGCAAGCCGCACGGCAAGCGCCCGCCGCTCTCGGCGGAGGAGGCGCTGGGCCGGCGGCTCAACGGCATCCTGGGCCCGGTGTCCGACGTCGTGGTGCTGAGCGCATCCCGGGCTCCGGAGGGTTTCGACGCCCGCTTCTCGGCCCTGTGGCGCCGCTACGAGTACCGGGTGGCCGACCGTTCGGCCCTGCGCGACCCGCTGCAACGGCACCGGACGGCGTGGGTGTCGTCCGACCTGGATGTCGACGCGATGGACATGGCGGCGCACGGGCTCCTCGGCCTGCACGACTTCGCCAGCTACTGCAAGGCCCGGGAAGGCGCGACGACCATCCGGACGCTGCAGACGTTCGCCTGGCACCGGGATCCCGACGGCGTCCTCATCGCCGACCTGACCGCCGACGCGTTCTGCCACAGCATGGTGCGCGCGCTCGTGGGGGCATGCGTCGAGGTGGGCGAGGGGAAGCTCGGCCCGGGCGACCTGGTGAGCCTTCGTGACGAGCGGCGCCGCACGAGCGCGTTCAAGGTCATGCCGGCCCGTGGCCTCACCCTGATGGAGGTCGGCTACCCGGAGGGATCGGAGCTGGCCCTGCGCGCCGAGCGCACCCGGGCGCTGCGCGAGCTGTAGCCGGTTTGACCGGGGATGCCGCGCTCCCGTACTATTGATCTTTGGTGTCCGCGCCTCCTGCGGTGCGGCACGCGAACGTGAGCCCTCCACCGGCTTGGGTTCCATCGGATCACGATGCGAACCCCCATCGGAGCGGGATTCACGAACACCTCCGTTCGAGACAGAAAGCAGCCACTACTGTGACGCGCACCTATTCCCCGAAGGCAGACGAGATCCAGCGCGACTGGGTCATCATCGACGCGACCGATGTCGTGCTCGGCCGTCTCGCCAGCCACACCGCCGCCCTCCTGCGCGGCAAGCACAAGCCGACCTTCGCCCCCCACATGGACATGGGCGACTTCGTCATCATCGTCAACGCCGACAAGGTCGCGCTGACCGGTCAGAAGGCGCTGCAGAAGAAGGCGTACCGCCACTCGGGCTACCCGGGCGGCCTCAAGGCCACCACCTACTCCGAGCTCCTGGAGAAGAACCCGGCCCGCGCCGTGGAGAAGGCCGTCCGCGGCATGCTCCCGAAGAACTCGATCGGTCGCGCCCAGCTGCGCAAGCTGAAGGTCTACACCGGAAGCGAGCACCCGCACGCCGCCCAGCAGCCGAAGCCGTACACGCTCGGCCAGGTCGCCCAGTAACGGCGACGTAAGACCTTCAGACTTCAAGAGACAAAGGATTATCACCACCGTGGCGAAGATCGCAGACAGCATCGACTCGGCCCAGGTCGAGAACGTCGACTCCTACTCGACCGAGACTCCCGAGAGCGCGGCCCCGGCCGCCCCGCGTCCCGTCCTCTCCGTGCCCGGCGCGGCCGTGGGCCGTCGCAAGGAGGCCATCGCGCGCGTGCGCCTGGTCCCGGGTGCCGGCACCATCACGGTCAACGGCCGTGAGTTCGCGGACTACTTCCCCAACAAGCTGCACCAGCAGCTGATCAACGACCCCTTCAAGGTGCTCGACCTGCTCGGCTCCTACGACGTGGTCGCCCGCATCACCGGCGGCGGCCCCTCGGGCCAGGCGGGCGCCCTGCGCCTCGCGATCGCGCGCGCTCTCAATGAGATCGACCGCGAGAACAACCGCCCGACCCTGAAGAAGGCCGGCTTCCTCACCCGTGACGCCCGCGTCACCGAGCGCAAGAAGGCCGGTCTCAAGAAGGCCCGCAAGGCGTCGCAGTTCTCCAAGCGTTGACGCTCGCGAGCGTCTAGGCTTCGGTCCATGCCCCGCCTTTTCGGAACCGACGGCGTTCGCGGTCTCGCGAACGGCAGTCTCACCGCCGACCTGGCGCTCGGCCTTGCGCAGTCAGCTGCTGCTGTACTGACGCAAGGCCGAAGCGCCGAGGCGCGCCGCGCAGCCGGCAAGCGCCCCTCGGCCATCGTCGCCCGCGACCCCCGCGTCTCGGGCGAGTTCCTCTCCGCCGCCGTCGCGGCCGGACTCGCGAGCTCCGGCATCGACGTGTACGACGCGGGAGTCATCCCCACGCCCGCCACGGCCTTCCTGATCGCGGACTTCGACGCCGACTTCGGCGTCATGGTGTCGGCCTCGCACAACCCGGCGCCCGACAACGGGATCAAGATCTTCGCCCGCGGCGGCACCAAGCTGCCGGATGTGGTCGAGGACCGCATCGAGCAGCACCTCGATCTCGAGAAGCTGACCCCCACCGGCGCCGACGTCGGCCGCATCCGCCGATTCGCCGACGCCGAGGACCGCTACGTCCTCCACCTGCTCGCGAGCCTCCCGCATCGGCTGGACGGCATCCACGTGGTGCTCGACTGCGCCCACGGCGCCGCCGCCGGCATCTCGCCGGAGGTCTTCACCGACGCCGGAGCCCGGGTGACCGTCATCGGCGATGCCCCCGACGGCATGAACATCAACGACGGGGTCGGCTCGACCCACCTCGACAACCTGGCGAAGGCCGTGCTGGCCGCTGGCGCCGACGTGGGCATCGCCCATGACGGCGATGCCGACCGCTGCCTCGCCATCGACGCCGACGGCAACGTGGTCGACGGCGACCAGATCATGGCGATCCTCGCCGTCGGCATGAAGGAGCGCGGCAAGCTGCGCGACGACACCCTCGTGGCCACGGTCATGAGCAACCTCGGGCTGAAGCTCGCCATGCGCGACAACGGCATCCGCGTGGTCGAGACCGCCGTGGGCGACCGCTACGTGCTCGAGGAGATGAACGAGCACGACTTCTCCCTCGGTGGAGAGCAGTCTGGCCACGTCATCATGCGCGAGTTCGCGACGACCGGCGACGGCATCCTGACCGGGCTGCACCTCCTCAGCGAGATGGCCCGCCAGGGCAAGTCGCTGGCCGAGCTGGCGAAGGTCATGACCGTGTACCCGCAGGTGATGGTGAACGTGAAGAACGTCGACCACCACGCCGTCCACACCGACGAGGGCCTGCGCACCGCCGTGCGGACCGCGGAGAGCGCGCTCGGCGACAGCGGTCGCGTGCTGCTGCGTCCGTCGGGCACCGAGCCGCTGGTCCGGGTCATGGTGGAGGCGGCGGACCAGTTCACGGCCGAGCGGCTCGCGAACGAGCTCGCCGACGTCGTGCGGGAGCGGCTGGCGCTGTAAAGCCGGCTCGCTCGCGCCCGCGGCGGCTGACGCCGTCAATCCTTCTCGTGCGCCCGTCGCGCCGCGATGAAGTCGGCGACCGAGTACGCCCGCGAGCGGTCGGGCAGCATGTCCGCGCCGTAGAGCCCGCTCATCAGCTCGCCCGGGTCGATGTTGAGCGCCGTGGCCAGCCGGACGATGGTGTGCAGCTCCGAGTTGGCCTCGCCGCGCTCCACGCGACCGTAGTTGGTGACGTGCATGTCGGCGAGGTTGGAGATGTCCTCCTGGCTCATGCCGAGGGCGATCCGCGCCTCGCGCACGCGCCGGCCGAAGAGCTCGGCGGCTCGGGAGCGTGGAGTTGGCATGCCTCATGCCTACGGGATGCGCGCATCCATGGCCAGAGCTTGACAGGCTCCATCGTTCCGGCCTGAGGTATAAGGACCCTACAGCTTGCGGAGCAGCACCGAGCTGACGGAGTGTTTGTCGTCCTTGCGCAGGACCAGCTTGGCCCGCGAGCGGGTCGGCCGGATGTTCTGCACGAGGTTCGGCTCGTTGATGCTGGTCCAGATGGATGCGGCGCGTGCGCGCGCCTCCTCCTCGGTGAGCTCCGCGTAGCGGTGGAAGTACGACTTCGGGTTCGCGAAGGCGCCGCGCTGCAGCTTGAGGAACCGCTCCTCGTACCAGCGGGCGATGTCGCGGGTGCGCGCATCCACGTAGACGCTGAAGTCGAACAGGTCGCTCACCGCGAGCCGGTTGCCGCCGCCGGCCGGCTGGAGGACGTTGAGTCCCTCGACGATCAGCACGTCCGGACGGCGCACCACGATCTCGGCGTCGGGAACGATGTCGTAGCTGAGGTGCGAGTAGAAGGGGGCGCGCACCTCGGGGGCTCCGCTCTTCACCGCCGTGACGAAGCGCAGCAGCGCGCGGCGGTCGTACGACTCGGGGAAGCCCTTGCGCTCCATCAGCCCCCGTCGCTCCAGCTCCGCATTCGGCATCAGGAAGCCGTCGGTGGTGACGAGCTCGACGCGCGGGGTGTCGTCCCAGCGCGAGAGCAGCTCGCGCAGCAGGCGGGCGATGGTCGACTTGCCCACGGCCACCGAGCCCGCGACCCCGATGACGAACGGCGTGCTCGCCGCGCGCTCGCCGAGGAAGTCGCTGGTGACACGGTGCAGCTGCTTGGTGCCGCCGACATACAGGTTCAGCAGCCGGCTGAGCGGCAGGTAGACCTCCGCGACCTCCCGCATGTCGAGCGGATCGCCCAGACCGCGCAGCTGGACGATCTCGGTCTCCAGCAGGGGGAGGCGGGTGTTCTCCGCCAGCTCGGCCCAGTCGGACCGCCCCAGCTCGACGAAGGGGGTGGAGGAGTCTCCGTTCGGAAGCATAGGCCCCCAAGTCTAGGGGCGCGCTCACAGCCGGGGCCCATTCCCGCCCACGATAGACTCGAGTCCATGTGTGGAATCGTGGGGTACGTCGGTACCGACAAGAGCCTCGAGGTGCTCCTCGGCGGCCTGAAGCGCCTGGAATACCGCGGCTACGACTCGGCCGGCATCGCCGTGATCGGTCCGGACGGCGCGCTCGGCACCGCCAAGAAGGCGGGCAAGCTCTCGGTGCTCACCGAGGACCTGCAGGAGCACCCCATCCCGAACGGCCAGACCGGCATCGGCCACACCCGCTGGGCGACCCACGGCGGCCCGACCGACGTGAACGCGCACCCGCACCTGGGCGACGAGGGTCGCCTCGCCGTCATCCACAACGGCATCATCGAGAACTTCGCGACGCTGAAGGACGAGCTGCTCGCCGACGGCTTCGCCTTCGACTCCGAGACGGACACCGAGGTCGCCGCCGTGCTGCTCGGCCGCGAATACCGCCGCACCGGCGACCTGCCGCAGGCGTTCCAGGCGGTCGTCTCCCGTCTGGAGGGCGCCTTCACGCTGCTCGCCATGCACCAGGACCAGCCGCACGTCGTCGTCGGCGCGCGCCGCAACTCCCCGCTGGTGATCGGCCTGGGCGAGGGCGAGAACTTCCTCGGCTCCGACGTCGCCGCGTTCGTCGAGCACACCCGCCGCGCCATGGCGATCGGCCAGGACCAGATCGTCACCATCACGCCCGACAGCGTGACGGTCACCGACTTCGCCGGAGCCGCCGTCGAGGTCGAGCCGTTCGAGGTCGCCTGGGATGCCTCCGCCGCCGAGAAGGGCGGCTGGTCGTCGTTCATGGCGAAGGAGATCGCCGAGGAGCCGGATGCGGTCGCCAACACGCTGCGCGGCCGTCTCGTCGACGACACCGTGCACATCCCCGAGCTCGACGCGCTCGGCGACGAGTACTTCGCCGGCATCGACCGGATCACGGTCATCGCCTGCGGCACCGCGGCGTACGCCGGTCTCGTCGGCAGCTACGCCATCGAGAAGTGGGCGCGCGTGCCGGTCACCGTCGAGCTCAGCCACGAGTTCCGCTATCGCGAGCCGGTGCTGACGGAGGGCACGCTGGTCATCTCGATCAGCCAGTCGGGCGAGACGATGGACACGCTGATGGCCGTCAAGTACGCCCGCGAGGCCGGCGCCAAGGCGATCTCGGTCTGCAACACGCAGGGTGCGACCATCCCGCGCGAGTCCGACGCTGCGCTGTACACGCACGCCGGCCCGGAGGTCGCGGTCGCGTCGACCAAGGCCTTCGTCGCGCAGATCACCGCGCTCTACCTCTTCGGACTGCACCTCGCCCGCATCCGCGGCACCCTGTCCGCCGCGCAGCAGCGCGACGCGATCGCGGAGCTGCACGCGGTGCCCGAGAAGATCGCCACCGTGCTCGAGTCGCACGGCGAGATCGCGCAGCTGGCCAAGTGGATGTCGGACACCCGCTCGGTGCTCTTCCTCGGCCGTCACGTCGGCTACCCGATCGCGCTGGAGGGTGCGCTGAAGCTCAAGGAGCTCGCGTACATCCACGCCGAGGGCTTCGCGGCCGGCGAGCTGAAGCACGGCCCGATCGCGCTGATCGAGCCCGGCCAGCCGGTGTTCGTCGTCGTGCCCAGCCCGCGCTGGTCGGACGAGCTGCACAAGAAGGTCGTCTCGAACATCCAGGAGATCCGCGCCCGCGGCGCCCGCGTCATCGCGATCGCCGAGGCCGGCGACGCCGCGGTGCTGCCGTTCGCCGACGAGGTCATCCGCATCCCGCTGGCCGCCCCGCTGTTCGAGCCGCTGCTCGCGGTCGTTCCGCTGCAGATCTTCGCGATGGAGCTCTCCGCCGCGAAGGGCCTCGACGTCGACCAGCCGCGCAACCTGGCCAAGTCCGTCACCGTGGAGTGACCCCGTGATCGACGGCATCGGGGTCGACGTTGTCGATCTGACCCGCTTCGAGCGGTCGATCGCGCGCACCCCGAAGCTGCGGGAACGGCTGTTCACGGAGGCCGAGCGGCTGCTGCCCGTGCACTCGCTGGCCGCACGCTTCGCGGCCAAGGAGGCGCTCATCAAGGCGCTCGGCGGCTCGGAGGGCGTGCGCTGGCACGACATGGAGATCGTCCCGGATGAGGAGAGGAACCCCGGTTTCGTGCTGCACAACGTGGTCGAGGCGCAGGTGCGCGAGCGCGGCATCGTGCGCATCCACGTGTCGATGACGCATGACGCCGGAGTCGCCACCGCGTTCGTGGTGACGGAGTGCGCGCCGTGACGCTGTTCCGCGAGCGGGTCGTCGATCTGGATGCGGTGAGCGCGAACGTCGTGCGCCTGCGCGAACTGGTCGGCACCCCGCACGTCATGGCGGTCGTCAAGGCGGACGCCTACGGTCACGGCGCGGTGGAGAGCGCGCGCGCAGCGCTCGACGGCGGGGCCGACTGGCTGGGTGTGGCGGAGATCGCCGAGGGACTGGCGCTGCGAGCGGCGGGCATCACGGCCCCCGTGCTCGCCTGGCTGCACGACCCCGAGGAGGACTTCGCAGCGGCCGTCCGCGCCGACCTGGACCTCGGGCTGTCGTCACTCCCGCAGCTGGAGGCGGCCGCGGCCGCTGCGGCGGCCCACACCGGTGACCGTCCCGCCTTCGTCCAGCTCAAGGTCGAGACCGGCCTCAGCCGCAACGGCATCGCCGAGGCCGAGTGGGATGCGGTGTTCGCGCGCGCCGCCGAGTTGGAGTCGAGCGGGCGCATCGTCGTCCGCGGCGTGTTCTCGCACCTGTCGAACGCGTCGCCGGAGGACGACCGTGCCGCCGTCGCGCTGTTCGAGCGCGCGCTGGCGCGGGCCGCCGCCGCCGGGCTCGCGCCCGAGCTGCGGCACATCGCGGCCAGCGCCGCGGCGCTCTCGCTGCCCGAGGCGCGCTACGACCTCGTCCGGCTGGGCATCGCCGTCTACGGCCTCTCGCCCTTCGGCGGCTCGGCGGCCGAGCTGGGGCTGCGTCCCGCGATGACGCTCCGCGGCCGGGTCGCGGCGGTCCGCCGCGTGCCGGCGGGCAAGGGCGTCTCGTACGACTACACGTACCGCACAGCGGGGAGACGACGCTCGTGCTCGTCCCGCTCGGATACGCCGAGGGCATCCCGCGGCATGCCTCGAATCGCGCGCCGGTGTCGATCGGCGGGCGGACCTTCCGGGTCAGCGGCCGCGTCGCGATGGACCAGTTCGTCGTCGACGTCGGCGACCTCGACGTGCAGGTCGGCGACGAGGTCGTGCTGTTCGGCGACCCGGCCACCGGCGTCCCGAGCGCGGACGACTGGGCGGAGGCCGCCGGCACCATCAACTACGAGATCGTCACCCGGCTCGGCGGGCGGCTGACCCGGACGTACATCGGTGGCGGCCGATGAGCGGCGCGCTGCGGCTGCCTGTGACGCGCCGCATCGCCACGGCCGACGACATGCACGCTCTCGGGCTGGAGCTCGCCCGGGTGCTGCGCGCCGGCGACCTCGTCGTCCTGTCGGGTCCGCTCGGAGCGGGTAAGACCACGCTGACGCGCGGCGTCGGCGAGGGGATGGACGTGCGCGGCCCGGTCACGAGCCCGACCTTCGTGCTCGCGCGGACGCATCCCAGCCTCTCCGGGGGTGCGCCGCTCGTGCACGTGGACGCGTACCGTCTCTCGAGCGCTCTCGAACTCGACGACCTCGACATCGACTTCGCCCGCTCGGTCGTCGTGGTGGAGTGGGGCGCCGGGATGCTCGACGGCGTCGCGGAGTCCTGGCTCGAGGTCGCGATCGAGCGGCCGACGGGAGCGGACGAGGCGACGAGCCCCCACGGCGGGGATGCGGACGAGGACGGCGACGTCGCCGACGACGCCGACGAGCCCCGCACGGTGACCATCACGGGCTTCGGCCCCCGCTGGAACGCGGGCCCCGACGTCGGCGATCCCGCTTAGGCTGGACTCATGCTCCTCGCCATCGACACGTCCGCCGGCACCAGCGTGGCGGTCGTCGACCGGGATGCCGGAGTGATCTCCGAGGTCATCGAGACCGACACCATGCGGCACGCCGAGGTCATCGGCACGCTGATCGACGAGGCGCTGACCGTCGCGGGCGTCGAGATCCGCGCGCTCTCCGGCGTCGTCGCCGGGATGGGGCCCGGGCCGTTCACCGGCCTGCGCGTCGGCATCGCCGCGGCCAAGGCGTTCGCGATCGGCGCCGGCAAGCCGCTGGTGCCCGTCGTCAGCCACGACGCGGTCGCGTACGAGCGGTACGCGACCGGGTACACCGGGCCGCTGCTGGTGGTGACGGACGCGCGCCGCCGTGAGCGCTACTGGACCGCCTACTCCGGCGCCGACGACCTCGGCCTGCCCGTGCGGCTCGACGGTCCCGGACTCGCCAAGCCCGACGAGCTGCCGCATCCCGACATGGAGCGGGTCGCGACCGACGTGGTCCCGGCCGGCCGTCTGGGCATGATCGCCGAGCTGCGGTTCGCCCACCGGCGCCCGATGGACCGCGACGAGCCCCTCTACCTGCGCTCCCCGGATGTGACGCTGTCCGCCGGACCGAAGCGGGTGACCGCATGACCGCGTACGAGTTGCGGCGGGCGAACCCGGACGACGTGCCCGCGATCATGCAACTCGAGCGCTCCGTCTTCGTCAGGGACGCGTGGTCGGAGCACGCGATGCTCTCCGAGGTCACCGGACAGCACGGTTACTACCTGGTCGCCTTCGAGCCGGAGTCGCCGGAGCGCCTCGCCGGATACGCCGGGCTGCTCGCACCCCGCGGGGCGGCCGAGGGGGACATCCAGACCATCGCCGTGGCGCCGCACGCCCGGCGCCGCGGCCTCGGGCGCGCCCTCATGCTCGCGCTGATCGCTGAGGCGCGGCGCCGTGGTGCACGCGAGGTGTTCCTGGAGGTCCGGGCCGACAACCCCGGGGCGCAGACGCTGTACCGCGACCTCGGTTTCGAGGAGATCGGCGTGCGCCCGAAGTACTACCAGCCGGACGGGGTGGATGCCGTGGTGATGCGTCTGACCGTCCCGACACCGGAGACGACCATCGCATGACTCCCGCCACCGCCGGCCGTTCCGAGCCGCTCGTCCTCGGCATCGAGACGTCGTGCGACGAGACGGGGGTGGGCATCGTCCGCGGCACGCGGCTGCTCGCCAATACGATCGCCTCGTCGATGGAGGAGCACGCCCGCTACGGCGGCGTCGTGCCCGAGGTCGCGGCACGAGCCCACCTCGAAGCGCTGGAGCCCACGCTGCGCACGGCCGTCGCCGACGCGGGCATCGAGCTCGCCGACGTGGATGCGATCGCGGTCACCAGCGGCCCCGGACTCTCCGGCGCCCTCATGGTCGGGGTCGGCGCGGCCAAGGCGCTCGCCGTGTCGCTCGGCAAGCCGCTCTATGCGGTCAATCACCTGGTGGGACACGTCGGAGCCGACCTGCTGGATGCGTCGGGCGGCCCCGGCCATCCCGTCGAGCTGCCCACGATCGCCCTGCTCGTCTCCGGCGGGCACACGTCGCTGCTGCTCGTGCGCGACCTGGTCTCCGACGTCGAACTGCTCGGCGAGACGATCGACGATGCGGCGGGGGAGGCGTTCGACAAGGTGGCCCGCGTGCTCGGCCTGCCGTATCCCGGCGGCCCCCAGATCGACCGCGTGGCGGCCGACGGCGACCCGAAGGCGATCCGGTTCCCGCGCGGGCTGAGCCGCCCGAAGGACCTCGAGAAGCACCGCTACGACTTCTCCTTCTCCGGCCTCAAGACGGCCGTCGCCCGCTGGGTCGAGCAGCGGCAGGACGCCGCGGAGGAGGTGCCGGTGGCGGATGTCGCGGCCTCCTTCCGCGAGGCGGTCGTCGATGTGCTGGTCACCAAGGCGATCGCGGCCTGCCGTGACCACGACGTCCCGCGGCTGCTCCTCGGCGGCGGCGTGGTCGCGAACGCGCGCGTGCGCCAGTTGGCCGTGCAGCGGGCGGCCGAGGCCGGCGTCGAGCTGCGCATCCCGGCCCTGTCGCTCTGCACGGACAACGGGGCGATGATCGCCGCGCTCGGAGCGCAGCTGATCATGGCCGGCCACCAGCCGAGCGAGCTCACGTTCTCGGCCGACTCCACCCTCCCCGTCACGGAGATTCAGGTCACCCGCTGAGGTGGTGCGTTGACAGCGTCGGCGTACGCACGCCACCATGGAACCGATACAGCGTTCTCTCAGGAAGGAAGCTTCCCGGCGAGACGCCGAACGACAGCTTCCAGCGATGAAGGAGATGGGTCCCATGACCGATCCGAACGCCCCCACCGACCCGGTGGACCCGAACACGCACAACGACGCCGTCCCTCCGGCCGCGGTGCCGGCCACGCCGCCCGCGGGTGACGCCGGCTCGGTCCCGCCCCCGCCGCCGCCCGCGCCGGGGTACGGCCAGCAGCCGCCGGCTCCGGGATACGGTCAGCAGCCGCCCGCGCCGGGGTACGGCCAGCAGCCGCCCGCGCCCGGCTACGGCCAGCAGCCCGGGCAGCCCTACGGCCAGCCGTACCAGCAGCAGGGCCAGCAGGCGTACGGCCAGCCGGCATACGGTCAGCCCGCCCCCGGCTACGCGCAGCCGTACGGTCAGCCGGCTGCCAAGTCGCCGATCCTGAGCATCCTCTCACTGGTCGGAGGCATCGTCGGCATCGTCATCAACCTGGCGTGGGGCATCGGCTTCCTGTTCGGCATCGCCGCGGTGGTGCTGGGCTTCATCGGCCGCCGTAAGGAGCCGCAGGCCCGCGGCTTCTGGCTGACCGGCATCATCCTCGGCTTCGTCGCCATCGCGATCGCGATCATCTACTGGATCTTCCTGGCGATCATCTTCGCCAGCATCGCGAACAACTACAACACGTACTGACCGGCGTCGCGCCGGGGCGGCCTCAGAGCCGCTCGGCGAGCAGAGCCGTGTGCCGCCCGGCGATCCTGGTGAGAATCAGGGTCGCCGGGCGGTCGCCGTTGAGGGCGAGGCGGCGGCGCAGCGCGGCGGGGTCGACATCCACCCCCGCTTCTTGATCTCGAGGGTGCCGATCCCGCGCTGGCGGAGCGCGCGCTTGAGGTCCTTCTCGCCGTAGGGCAGCGTCTCCAGGATGCGGAAGCCCGCCGCGAACGGCGTCTCGACGGCCTCGTCGGCGGTGATGTACGCGATCTGCTCCGACAGCATCCGCCCTCCGATCCGGCGCGCGAGGTCGCCGATCAGCCGGGCGCGGATGACGGCGCCGTCGGGCTCGTAGAGGTACTCGCCCAGGGGGCCGGTCTCCTCGTCCTCGCTGTCGGCGTCGGCGGTGAGCTCGTCGGCCCGCTCGCCGCGCAGCACGAGAGCGGCACGGTGGATGCCCGGCCGGGCCAGAGCACCGAACCAGAGCCCCAGCTCGACCACCTGGCCGTCGGCCGAGACCCACTGCGCCTCCGCGGTCGACGGGATGAGGTCGCGGTCGAACCCGGGACCGAGCTTGAGCCCGACCGATCGGCCGGTCGCCAGTTCGTAGGCGAAGCCGAGCGACGGCGTGTAGTCGTCGGGGTCGACCAGCCGCTCGGTCTGCGTGTGCCCGGCGGTGCGGCGCGCGGGGTCGAGGAAGACGGCGTCGATCGCACGGAGGTCCACATCCTCGGCGCGGCGCTGCTCCACCGTGGCGGTGGGGAAGGGCGCCAGGTTGAAGGAGGCGATGGCGGCGGTGACCTCGTCCGCATCCACGGCCGTCACCTCCAGCTCGAGTGCGGCCAGGGCGAGCGCGTCGCCGCCGATGCCGCAGCCGAGGTCGGCGACGCGGCGGAGGCCGGCGGCCCGGAACCGGCCGGCGTGACGGGCGGCGACCGGCAGCCGTGTCGCCTGCTCGAGCCCCGCCTCGGTGAAGAGCATGCTGGACGCGAAGTCGCCGAACTTCGCCTGGGCCTTGCGGCGCAGCTTGGACTGCGTGAGCACGGCCGCGACGAGCGCGGGGAGTGGCCCTGCTTGCGCAGGTCGCTGACGATGTGCAGCACGTCCTTCTCGCTGCGGTACGGCGGCAGCGAGTCGAGCAGCCGCAGCCCCTCGGGGCTCAGCAGGGCGACCAGCTCGGACCGTTCCATGGGGTCAACGCTACCTTTCCGCGCCGCCTGGCACTCACGTTGCGTGACTGCTAACGCACCCCCTAGACTCGGGTTAGCACTCTCACTGCGAGGTTGCTAATCCAGTCTTAGTAGAGACACTGTTCTTCACAGGAAAGGGGTCAACGTGTCGGTCTCCATCAAGCCGCTCGAGGATCGCATCGTCATCAAGCAGGTCGAGGCTGAGCAGACCACTGCTTCCGGTCTGGTCATCCCCGACACCGCCAAGGAGAAGCCCCAGGAGGGCGAGGTCGTGGCCGTGGGCCCCGGCCGCATCGACGACAACGGCAACCGCGTCCCGCTCGACGTGGCCGTCGGCGACAAGGTCATCTACTCCAAGTACGGCGGCACCGAGGTGAAGTTCGGCGGCGAGGACTACCTCGTCCTGTCGGCTCGCGACGTGCTGGCGGTCGTCGTCCGCTGACGAATCCGCTTCTGACGGCCCGGCTGCTTCGCGCAGCCGGGCCGTCGTCGTTTCCGGAGGTAGAGTCGGACGAGTGGCAGCACCATCCGACGACCTCTCCTCGCACCGCACCTCCGGCCTCCTGTACGCCGTGTCGGCGTACGTGCTCTGGGGCATCCTCCCCTCTACTTCCTCGCCCTCGCGCCCGCCGGCGCGTGGGAGATCGTCGCCTGGCGCATCATCTTCTCGCTGGGCTTCTGCGCCATCGCGCTGACGGTCACCCGCACCTGGCGCCAGTTCGGCGCCCTGATGGCGGATACGCGCGTGCTGTTCACCATGGGGCTCGCCGGCCTGTTCATCTACGTCAACTGGCAGACCTACGTGCTCGCCACCGTGAGCGGGCATGTCGTCGAGGCGTCGCTCGGGTACTTCATCAATCCGATCGTCACTGTCTTCCTCGGCGTGCTCGTGCAGCGCGAGCGGCTCCGCATCGCGCAGTGGGTCGCGGTCGGCGTGAGCATCGTGGCGGTCATCGTGCTCGCGGTCGGCTACGGCTCCGTGCCGTGGATCGCGCTCATCCTCGCCTTCTCGTTCGGCCTGTACGGGCTCATCAAGAAGCGGGTGGGCGGGCGAGTGGATGCGCTCTCCGGCCTGACCCTGGAGACCCTCTGGCTCGCGCCCGTAGCCGTCGTACAGCTGGTGATCGTGGGCGTCACCGCCGGGCTGACCCTCGGCAGCGCGGGCCCGTGGCACACCGTCCTGCTCGTCGGCGCGGGGGTCATCACGGCCGTCCCGCTGCTGTTCTTCGCCGCGGCCTCCCGCCGGCTGCCGCTGGTGATCATGGGCTTCATCCAGTACTTCGCCCCCATCATCCAGTTCGTCGTCGGCGTCGCGGTGCTGCACGAGGCGATGCCGCCCGAGCGCTGGCTCGGCTTCGCGATCGTCTGGCTCGCGCTCATCATCCTGAGCGTCGACATGATCGTCGCGGCACGGCAGAACAAGCGTGCCGCCGAGCTCGATCTTGCTCCCGTCGACTGAGGCCGGAACCGGCGGAATACCCGCCCAGGTTCTGCCGTTACCATTGAGCATCCACAGTCGCGCATCTTCTTGATAGGGGTGAAATGGATCAGCCCGATCCGTTCGGTTTCATCGGTTTGACCTACGACGACGTCATGCTGCTCCCCGGGCACACCGACGTCATCCCGAGCGAGGCGGACACCTCCACTCGCCTGACCAAGCGCATCTCGATGGCTACGCCGTTGCTGTCGAGCGCGATGGACACCGTGACCGAGTCCCGCATGGCGGTCGCCATGGCCCGTCACGGCGGAATCGGCATCATCCACCGCAACCTGTCGATCGAGGACCAGGCGGCCCACGTCGACAAGGTGAAGCGCTCCGAGTCGGGCATGATCACCAATCCGGTGACCACCACGCCCGAGGCGACCGTCGAAGAGGTGGATGCCCTATGCGGCCAGTTCCGCGTCAGCGGCCTGCCGGTCGTCGAGCCCGACGGCACCCTGGTCGGCATCATCACCAACCGCGACATGCGCTTCGTCTCGCCGTTCGAGCGGTCGACGACGCTGGTGCGCGACGTCATGACCCGTCAGCCGCTCATCACCGCGCCGGTCGGCATCGACCCCGACTCCGCGGTCGCGATCTTCGCCGAGCACAAGATCGAGAAGCTGCCCCTGGTGGATGCGGACGGCAAACTCCGCGGCCTCATCACCGTCAAGGACTTCGACAAGAGCGAGAAGTACCCCGACGCCACCAAGGACGACGAGGGCCGCCTCCGCGTCGGCGCCGCGATCGGCTTCTTCGGCGACGCCTGGCAGCGCGCGATGACCCTGGTCGACGCGGGTGTGGACGTCATCGTGGTCGACACCGCGAACGGCGACAGCGCCGGCGTGCTCGACATCGTCAGCCGCCTGAAGGCGGAGCCGCGCGCGTCGCACGTCGACGTGATCGGCGGCAACGTGGCCACCCGCTCCGGCGCGCAGGCGCTCATCGACGCGGGCGCCGACGCCATCAAGGTCGGCGTGGGTCCGGGCTCCATCTGCACCACCCGCGTCGTCGCAGGCGTCGGCGTCCCCCAGGTGACCGCCGTCTACGAGGCGTCGCTCGCCGCGCGCGAGGCGAACGTCCCGCTCATCGCCGACGGCGGCCTCCAGTACTCCGGCGACATCGCCAAGGCCCTCGTCGCCGGCGCGGACAGCGTCATGCTGGGCTCGCTCCTGGCCGGCACCTCCGAGTCGCCCGGCGAGCTCGTCTTCGTCAACGGCAAGCAGTTCAAGAACTACCGGGGGATGGGGTCGCTCGGCGCCCTGCAGACCCGCGGCAAGAAGACGTCGTACTCGCGCGACCGCTACTTCCAGGCGGACGTCCCGAGCGACGAGCAGCTGATCGCCGAGGGCATCGAGGGGCAGGTGCCGTTCCGCGGCCCGCTCTCCGCCGTCTCGTACCAGCTCGTCGGCGGCCTGCGCCAGTCGATGTTCTACGTCGGCGCGCGCACCATCCCCGAGCTGAAGGCCAACGGCAAGTTCGTCCGCATCACGGCGGCCGGGCTGAAGGAGTCGCACCCGCACGACATCCAGATGGTCGTCGAGGCGCCCAACTACCGTCGCTGACATCCTCGACGTGAACGATTGCGGTCGTTCGTCACGATTGCCTCCGCTCGCCGCGGCGCAGACGTGACGAACGGCCGCAGTCGTCGTCTCAGCGCCGGGTGAGCTCGGCGATGCGGTCGACCGCCTCGGTCAGCACCTCGGGCGAGCACGCGAAGTTGAGGCGGACGAAGCCCGCGCCGGGCGTGCCGAAGTCGGTCCCGGGGTTCACGGCGACGCGGGCCTCCTCGAGGATGCGCGGCGCCGGGTCGTCGCCCCACCGCAGCTCGCGGAGGTCGAGCCAAGCCAGGTAGCTCGCGTGCGGCTGCCGGTAGCCGACCCGGGGCAGACGGTCGGTGAGCAGCACGGCGAGCAGCTCGCGGTTCTTCTCGATCGCGACGAGGGCCTCATCCAGCCACTGCTCGCCGGAGCGGTAGGCGGCCTCGGTCGCGATCCGTCCGAACTGGCTGGTGCGCACCTCCACCTCGATGGGGAGCGAGTGGATGCCCTCCGCAAGTTCCGCCGAGGCCGTGACGAACAGCGCGCACTTCAGCCCGGCGAGGTTCCATGCCTTGCTCGCCGCATGCGCCGCGATGCCCACCTGGCGCGCCTCGGCGGAGACGGACAGGAACGGGGTGAACGTCGCGTCCGAGTGCGTGAGCGGCGCGTGCACCTCGTCGCTGACCACCCACACGCCGTGGCGCGCGGCCAGCGCGGCCACCGCCTCCAGCTCCTCCCGCGGATGCACGAGGCCCAGCGGATTGTGCGGATTGCAGAGCAGGAACGCCTTCGCGCCCCCGGCGAAGGCCCGCTCGAGCCCCGCCATGTCGAGCGCCCAGCCGCGCCCATCCGTGCCGCCCTCGAGCAGCGGCACCTCCTCGACCACGCCGCCCGCCTCGGGGATGAAATCGAAGAACGGCGGATACACCGGCGGCGTGATCACCACGCGGTCGCCCGGTTCGATCAGCATCCGCAGCGACTCGACGATCACCACGCCGACATCCGTGGTGGTGCGGGTCCGCGCGGGGTCGACCGCCCAGCCCCAGCGGCGCTGGGCGAAGCCGGCGAAGGCGCGCTGCGTGCGGTCGTCGGGGCCGATGTAGCCCGTGTCGCTGCGGTCGACCGCGGCGTGCAGCGCGTCCTTTATCGGCGGCGCGAGCGGGTAGTCCATCTCGGCGACGAAGAGCGGCAGCACATCGTCGGGATACGCACGCCACTTCTCGCTCGTGCGCTGGCGGAGGCGGCTGAGGGGTTCTGCTTCGACGCTCACCCGTCCACTGTCCCACGTCCATCCGGCACTGGCCCAGGGGCGCCGCGGCCTAGACTGAAACGCGTGAGTATGGAGATCGAGATCGGGCGCGCCAAGCGCGCCCGCCGTGTGTACGCCTTCGACGACGTCGCGGTGGTGCCCAGCCGCCGCACCCGCGACCCGGAGGACGTATCGGTCTCCTGGACGATCGACGCGTACCAGTTCGACATCCCCTTCCTCGCCGCCCCCATGGATTCGGTCGTCTCGCCGACCACCGCCATCATGATGGGCCAGCTGGGCGGACTCGGCGTGCTCGACCTCGAGGGCCTCTGGACGCGGTACGAGGACCCGGAGCCGCTGCTCGCGGAGATCCGCGAGCTGCCGGCCGAGCGGGCCACCTCGCGTATGCAGGAGATCTACGCCGAGCCGATCAAGCCGGAGCTCGTCACCCGCCGGCTCGCCGAGATCCGCGAGGGCGGCGTAACGGTCGCGGGCGCCCTGTCTCCGCAGCGCACGCAGGAGCTGTACGAGACGGTCGTCGCGGCCGGCGTCGACCTGTTCGTCATCCGCGGCACCACCGTCTCCGCCGAGCACGTCTCGAAGAACGTCGAGCCGCTCAACCTCAAGAAGTTCATCTACGAGCTGGATGTGCCGGTCATCGTCGGCGGCGCGGCCACCTACACCGCGGCCCTGCACCTGATGCGCACCGGCGCCGCCGGCGTGCTGGTCGGGTTCGGCGGGGGAGCAGCCTCCACCACCCGCTCGACCCTCGGCATCCACGCGCCCATGGCGACCGCCGTCGCCGACGTGGCGGGCGCGCGGCGCGACTACATGGACGAGTCCGGCGGCCGCTACGTGCACGTGATCGCCGACGGCGGCCTCGGCAGCTCCGGCGACATCGTCAAGGCCATCGCCTGCGGCGCCGACGCGGTCATGCTCGGCACGACGCTCGCCCGGGCCACGGACGCGCCCGGCGGCGGCTGGCACTGGGGCGCCGAGGCGCACCACGCGCAGCTTCCGCGCGGCAACCGCGTCGAGGTGGGGCAGATCGCCCCGCTGGAGGAGATCCTGTACGGCCCGGCCCCCGTGGCCGAGGGCTCTGCGAATCTCGTGGGAGCTTTGCGGCGCAGCATGGCGACCACGGGATACTCGGACCTGAAGGAGTTCCAGCGCGTCGAGGTCGTCGTCGCGCCCTACCGAACGCAGTAGGACCAGGTGCCGGCCGACGGCGGCCGGGGAGGAGAGAACGATGACGGATTCCCGATCGGCTCCGGGTGGCGACAGGCACGCCACGCCCGCTTCCAACCCGGCGGTGACGTACCCGTCACGCCTCGGACCGGCGGAGCGGGCGGCCGCGATCGCGGCCCTCAAGGACACCGAGCTCGACATCCTGGTCGTGGGCGGCGGCATCGTGGGCGCGGGCTCCGCGGTCGACGCGGCCACCCGGGGCCTCACCACCGGGCTGCTGGAGGCGCGCGACTTCGCATCGGGCACCTCCAGCCGGTCGTCGAAGCTGGTGCACGGCGGCATCCGCTACCTCGAGCAGCTCGACTTCCGGCTGGTGCGGGAGGCGCTGATCGAGCGCGGTCTGCTGCTGCAGCGCATCGCTCCGCACCTGGTGAAACCGGTGCGCTTCCTGTACCCGCTGCACAAGCGGGTGTGGGAGCGCTTCTACATCGGCGCCGGGATGATGCTGTACGACATCTTCTCGTACACCGGCGGCCGCCCTCCGGGGGTTCCGCACCACCGCCACCTCAGCAAGCGCCAGGTGCTGAACGCCATCCCGTCGATGAACAAGGACGCGCTGGTCGGCGGCATCACCTACTACGACGCGCAGGTCGACGACGCCCGCTACGTCGCGAACCTGGTCCGCACGGCGGCGCACTACGGCGCGCACATCGCGTCGCGGGTGCGGGTCGAGGGATTCATCAAGGTGGGTGAGCGCGTCGTCGGGGTGCGCGCGCACGACCTCGAGACCGACGAGCGGTTCGAGATCCGCGCCAAGCAGGTCGTCAACGCGACCGGCGTCTGGACCGACGACACCCAGTCGATGGTGGGGGAACGCGGCCAGTTCAAGGTCCGCGCCTCCAAGGGCATCCACCTCGTCGTGCCGCGCGACCGGTTCCAGTCGAAGATGGGCCTGCTGCTGCGCACCGAGAAGAGCGTGCTCTTCGTCATCCCCTGGGGCCGGCACTGGCTGATCGGCACGACGGACACCGACTGGCACCTCGACAAGGCGCATCCTGCCGCCACCGCCGCCGACATCGACTACCTGCTGGCCCACGTCAACGAGGTGCTCAACGTGCCGCTGACGCGGGAGGACGTGGAGGGTGTCTACGCCGGCCTGCGGCCGCTGCTGGCCGGCGAGTCGGAGCAGACGTCGAAGCTGTCCCGCGAGCACCTGGTCGCGCACTCGGTGCCGGGTCTCGTCGTCATCGCCGGCGGCAAGTGGACGACGTACCGCGTGATGGCGAAGGATGCGGTGGATGCCGCGGTCAGCGCCCTCGACGGCAAGATCCCAGGCTCCACCACGATGGACATCGCGCTCGTGGGCGCGGAGGGCTACCAGGCCGCCTGGAACCGCCGTCACCGCATCGCCAAGGAGTCCGGCCTGCACGTCGCCCGCATCGAGCACCTGCTCAACCGGTACGGGACGTTCGCCGAGGACATCCTGTCGCTCATCCGCGAGGACCGGTCGCTGGCCGACCCGCTGCCGGGCGCCGACGACTACGTCGGCGCCGAGGTGGTCTACGCGGCGAGCCACGAGGGCGCGCTGCACCTGGAGGACGTGCTCGCCCGCCGCACCCGCATCTCCATCGAGGCCTGGGACCGCGGCGTCTCGGCGGCGCCGGTGGCCGCGTCCCTCATGGCGCGCGTCCACGGCTGGGACAGCGACCGCGAGGAGCGGGAGGTGCGCACGTACCTCAAGCGCGTCGAGGCCGAGCGGGCCAGCCAGCTGCAGCCGGACGACGAGTCGGCCGACCGCATCCGGCTCGAGGCTCCGGACATCGTCGACGTGGACGCCGAGGCGGCGAAGAAGGTCGCGCAGCCGACCCCCGCCGACGCGGCGCCCAAGCACGTCGAGGGCGCGGGCGGAGAGGACGCTCCGGCCACGGAAGGCTGAGAAGCACCGCAGAGGAGGCCCTCCCGGGATGCGATCCCGGGAGGGCCTCCGCGCGCCTGGCGATAGGCTGGAACCTCACCCCCTTATGCCGGCCGGTCCGGCGGATGGAGACGGATGATGGTTGACGTTCGACGGGTCAAGCTACCCGGGGTCGGGGTGCTGCACACCTTCGTGACCGACGATGGCGGCAAGGTCGGCGTCATCGCACACCGCTCGGGTCACAGCGACCTCATCACCTTCTCGGACCACGAGGACGGCAGCGACGTCACCAAGGTGTCTCTGCGGCTCAACGAGGACGAGGCGCACACGCTGGCCGAGCTGCTCGGCGGCACGCAGATCACCGAGACGCTGACGGCGCTCGACCAGATCCCGGGCCTCAGCATCGACTGGTTCACCGTCGACTACGACGACCACATCGCGGGCCAGCAGCTGGGGGCGCCCGGCGACCGCGGCTTCGTCGGCCTGACGGTCGTGGCCGTCGTGCGCGGCGACTCCGCGAACCCGGCGCCCGCGCCCGACTTCAAGGTCTTCCCGGGCGACACGCTCGTCGTCGCCGGGACGCCCGAGAAGGTCGCGAAGGCCTTCTCGTTCTTCCGCACGGGCGAGGTCGCCCACCGCGCCACCGCCGACGCTCCGCCCGGAGGCTGATCGTCACGATGCATCTCGGCGAAGACCTCATCGTTCTCGGCATCCTCCTGCTCGTCGCGTACGTGCTCGGACGCCTCGGCAAGCTGGTGGGGCTCCCCGCGATCCCCATCTACATGATCGTCGGGCTGCTCGCGAGTCCGCACACCGGCTGGTTCCCGCTCAACTTCGAGAGCCACTACATCGAGCTCATCGCGATCTTCGGGCTCATCCTGCTGCTGTTCAATCTGGGCCTCGAGTTCGATCAGGACGAGTTCTTCGGCAACTTCGGCAAGCTGATCGTCTCGGGCGGCTCGTACATCGTCATCAACATGGGCGTCGGCCTGATCTTCGGCTTCATGGTCGGCTGGGGCACCCGCGAGGCGCTGATCATCGCCGGGATGACCGCGACATCCTCGTCGGCCATCGTCACGAAGCTGCTCATCGAGCTGCGCCGGCTGGCGAACACCGAGACGCCGATGATCCTGGGCGTGACGGTGGTGGAGGACATCTTCATCGCCATCTACCTGGCGATCGTCTCGGTCGTCCTGAGCGGCGAGACGGACTTCTGGCCGGTCGTCGGCAAGCTGGCGATCGCGTTCGCGTTCCTGGTCGTGATGTTCACCATCGCCCGGTGGGGCGGGCGGTTCGTGTCGCGGTTGTTCCGCACGAAGGACGACGAGCTGTTCACCATCCTGTTCTTCGGCTTCGCGGTGCTGTTCGCGGGGATCGGCGAGCTCCTGGGCGTGACGGATGCGATCGGCGCGTTCCTGATCGGGCTCGTGCTCGGCGCGACGAAGTACCGCAACAAGATCGAGCACATCGCGATCCCGCTGCGCGACGTGTTCGCGGCGTTCTTCTTCCTGAACTTCGGGCTGGCCCTCGATCCGGCGAAGTTCCCGTCGGTGCTCATCCCCGTGCTGGTCGCCGTGCTGCTGACCGTCGTGCTCAACATCGGCGCCGGGCAGTTCGTCGCCTGGATCAACGGGCTCGGCGTGCAAGCCGGGATCAACACCACGGTGATCCTGCAGAACCGCGGCGAGTTCGCGCTCATCCTCGCGACACTGTCCCTGGCGGCGGGGCTGGATGAGCGCATCCAGCCGTTCGCGGGCCTCTACGTGCTCATCATGGCCGTGATCGGACCGATCCTCGCAGCGAACTCCGAGAGGATCGGTGCGATGATCCTACGGTCCGGCCCGAAGCGCCGGCGCGAACGGAAGAAGAAGGCGCGGGATCCCATGCTCGACGAGGAGATCGCGCTCGTCGAGGCGGCGACCGCCGACCTCGACCCCGACGCGCAGCGCGACACGGCGGGTGCGGACGACACGCGTCGCGCCGTCGACCAGCTGGTCGAGCGCGCGATGCAGCAGGACACCAGCGGCGAACGGGAACGGGACTGACCATCGACACGACGACGGGAGGCGCGACGCCTGCGGGCGGGACGACCCTCTTCCAGATGATGCTGCGCCCGCGCTGGATCGGCGCGCTCGTCTTCGCGCTGCTCCTCGCCGCGGGCTTCGCCTGGCTGGGCCAGTGGCAGCTGGAGCGCGCGGTCGAGTCGGGCAAGGCCGTCGAGGCGCCGACCGAGACGGTCCTCCCGCTCGCCGGCGTCGCCCGTCCCGGCGCCCCGCTGCGCGACACCGCGGTCGGGCAGCTGGTCCGGTTCGACGCGACGTTCGTGCCCGGGGACTACCAGCTGCTGCACGACCGGCTGAACGACGGGAAGAGCGGCTGGTGGGTGGTCGGCCACGCCACCGTCGAGCGCGGCGACGGCACGCCCGTCGCGCTCGCCGTGGCCCGCGGCTGGGCGGCCGACGAGGCCACCGCGAAGGCGGCGATCGCCCGCCTCGCCGCGCAGCCGGCGACCGCGCAGCAGGTGGAGGGACGCATCCTGCCCGACGAGCAGCCGCAGTTGCCGGACGACAAGCAGAAGGACCCGACGGGGATGCGCAGCCTCGGCGTCGGCCAGCTCTACAACCTGTGGACCGGCGTCGACGGGGTAGACGTGTACGCCGCGTACGTCGTCGAGCGCGGCGCCCCGGCCGGCCTGGTCCAGATCGATTCGCCCCCGCCGATCGCGCAGACGGAGCTGAACTGGCTCAACGTCTTCTACGCCGCCGAGTGGATCATCTTCGCCGGATTCGCGGTGTTCCTCTGGTACCGCCTGGTGAAGGACGCCAAGCAGCGCGAGGACGAACTGCGCGAGCTGGCGGCGGAGGAGGCGCGGAAAGCAGCCCCGGCGGGGAACGTAGAATAGCTTCATGCCCCTCGCTCCCAAGCTCGAAGACTTCCCGAAGATCCGCGGGGCGCTCCGGTTCTACCAGGTCTTCGCGTACGTCACCGGCATCATGCTGCTGTTGCTGTGCGCCGAGATGGTCGTCAAGTACGGGCTCGGCTACGAGCTCTTCGCGTTCAGCAACTACGGCGTCCTCACCTTCGTGCCCGTGAAGACCGCGGTCGCGCCGACCGGCGTCGACCTGAGCACGGGCATCCTGATCGCGCACGGCTGGCTGTACGTCGTGTACTTGTTCTCGGACTTCCGCCTGTGGAGTCTGATGCGCTGGCCCTTCACGAAGTTCGTCATGATCGCCCTCGGTGGCGTCGTGCCGTTCCTCTCGTTCTTCGTGGAGGCCCGCATCACCAAGCAGGTGAAGTCCTACCTGGCCGGCCGTGAGGCTGAGGCCGCTGTCCCTGTGGAGGCCACAAATTAGCGATTCGCTCAACCCCGCACCTCCGGCGTCCGACGAGGCGTCCGCGACCGGCACGCCGGCCGGAGCCGACGCGGCCAACCCGTCCGGCCCCGTCCTCGTCGTCGACTTCGGCGCGCAGTACGCCCAGCTGATCGCCCGCCGGGTGCGCGAGGCGAACGTGTACTCGGAGATCGTGCCGCACACCGTCACGGCGGCCGAGATCGCCGAGAAGAACCCGTCCGGCATCGTCCTCTCCGGCGGCCCTTCCTCCGTGTACGAGGAGGGCGCGCCCCGCCTCGACGAGGGCATCTTCGACCTCGGCGTGCCGGTGCTCGGCATCTGCTACGGCTTCCAGGTCATGGCGACCGCCCTCGGCGGCGAGGTCGCGAAGACCGGCCAGCGCGAGTACGGCTCCACCGCGGTGCGGATCTCGGATTCGGGCGTGCTGCTCGACGGCCAGCCCGAGGAGCAGACCGCGTGGATGAGCCACGGCGACTCCGTGTCGCGGGCTCCCGAGGGCTTCGAGGTGCTCGCGTCGACCGAGGGCACCCCGGTCGCGGCGTTCGCGAACGACGACCGCAAGCTGTACGGCGTGCAGTGGCACCCCGAGGTGAAGCACACGACCTACGGCCAGGCCGTGCTGGAGAACTTCCTGCACCGCGCCGCGGGCATCCCCGCCGACTGGAACAGCGGCAACGTGATCGCCGACCAGGTGGCGGCCATCCGGGCGCAGGTCGGCACCGGCCGCGTCATCTGCGCCCTGTCGGGCGGCGTCGACTCCGCGGTGGCGGCGGCGCTCGTCCACAAGGCCGTCGGCGACCAGCTGGTGTGCGTCTTCGTCGACCACGGCCTGCTCCGCAAGGACGAGGCCCGCCAGGTGGAGGTCGACTACGTCGCATCCACCGGTGTCCGGCTCGTGACCGTGAACGCGCAGGAGCAGTTCCTGACCGCTCTCGCCGGCGTCAGCGACCCGGAGACCAAGCGCAAGATCATCGGCCGCGAGTTCATCCGCGTGTTCGAGCAGGCGCAGGCCGACCTCATCGCAGAGGCGGCGAGCGAGGGCGATCCCATCCGCTTCCTCGTGCAGGGCACCCTGTACCCGGATGTCGTGGAGTCGGGCGGCGGAAGCGGCACGGCCAACATCAAGAGCCACCACAACGTGGGCGGCCTGCCGGAGGACCTGCAGTTCGAGCTCGTCGAGCCGCTGCGGACCCTGTTCAAGGACGAGGTGCGTGCGATCGGCCGCGAGCTCGGGCTCCCGGAGGCGATCGTCGGGCGCCAGCCGTTCCCCGGCCCGGGCCTCGGCATCCGCATCGTCGGCGAGGTCACCCAGGAGCGTCTGGACCTGCTGCGCGAGGCCGACGCGATCGTCCGTGCCGAGCTGACCGCGGCCGGACTCGATTCGGAGATCTGGCAGTGCCCGGTGGTGCTGCTGGCGGACGTCCGGTCGGTCGGCGTCCAGGGCGACGGCCGCACCTACGGCCACCCCATCGTGCTGCGCCCCGTCTCCAGCGAGGACGCGATGACGGCCGACTGGACGCGCCTGCCGTACGACCTGCTGGCGAAGATCTCGAACCGGATCACCAACGAGGTGGACGGTGTCAATCGCGTCGTGCTCGACGTCACGTCGAAGCCGCCGGCCACTATCGAATGGGAATAGCGCAGTATCGAGTGGGAGTGACCCGGGGTGACCCCGGGCGGTCGCTACGACCTCAATGGCGAGGACCGAACGAACCGTTTGGTATCGTCGTAGACGAGTCCGTCTGTCCAAGGCGGGTCTCTGCGACTTCGATTCGGTTAACACGCGGCAAGGAAAATGCAATGGCCCTGAAGGACTGGCTCTGGACGAGCAGAGTCCAGGACGAGACCCGAGCGCGCGGCGAGTCCATCGTCGCCCGCTTCGGCGGCCAGTATCTCGCCGACTCGATCGCCTGGATCGTGGCCATCGTCATCGCGGTGATCCTCCGCTACGACTTCTCCGTGTACCGGGTGCACTGGCTGCCGGTGCTGACCTTCACCGTGGTCGTCCTCCTGCTGCAGCTCGTGCTCGGCTGGCTCTACTGGGTGTACCGCGGGCGCTACACCTACGGCAGCTTCGAGGAGGCAACGGCGGTCGCCGTCACGGTGCTGACCGTCATGGGCCTCGTCACCATCCCGCTCGCGGTGTTCGGCCCGTCCCTCGGACTGCCGCGCAGTCTGGCGCTGATCGCCGGCCCGATCGCGTTCGGCCTCATGGGCCTCGCGCGCTACCTCAAGCGGCAGTACGTCATCCGCCGGCTTCGGGTGAACCCCAGGGCCGAGCGTGCGCTGCTGGTCGGCGCGGGCTTCATGGGCAGCATCATGGTGCGCCGGATGCTCACCGACCCCGAGTCGCGCTACCTGCCCGTCGGCATGCTCGACGACGACCGCAGCAAGCGCAACCTCCGCCTGCTCGGCGTCCCGGTGCTGGGCTCGATCGACGACCTGCAGCGCGTCGCCACCGCCACGAACGCGACCGTTGTGCTGGTGTGCGTCGCCCGTGCGGACGCGACGCTGCTCACCCGCGTCTCCGACCTGGCCGAGCCCGCCGCGCTCGGCGTGAAGGTCCTCCCCGAGCTGGACGAGGTGCTGAAGGGCCGCACCCGCCTCAGCGACGTGCGCGACGTATCCATCGAGGACATCATCGGGCGCCGTCCGGTCGACACCGACATCGCGTCCATCGCGGGCTATCTGACCGGCCGTCGCATCCTCGTCACGGGTGCAGGCGGCTCCATCGGCTCCGAGCTGGTGCGCCAGATCTCGAAGTACGGCCCCAGCGAGCTGATGATGCTCGATCGCGACGAGACCGGGCTGCAGCACGCGCAGCTGAACATCGTCGGCAACGGCCTGCTCGACTCCGACACGCTCATCCTGGCCGACATCCGTGACGGCGAACGCCTGCGCGAGATCTTCCGCGAGCGGCGCCCGGACGTGGTTTTCCATGCCGCCGCGCTGAAGCACCTGCCGATGCTGGAGCGGTATCCCGACGAGGCGTGGAAGACGAACGTCCTCGGCACCCTCAACGTCATCAACGCCTCGCTGGAGGCGGGCGTGCAGCAGTTCATCAACGTCTCCACCGATAAGGCGGCGCGCCCCACGAGCATCCTCGGCCACTCCAAGCGCGTCGCCGAGCGGCTGACCGCGTGGGCTGCCGAGTCCTCCGGCCGCCCGTACGTCTCCGTGCGCTTCGGCAACGTGCTCGGCAGCCGCGGGTCGCTCATCCCGACGTTCAAGCGCCTCATCGACGAGGGCAAGCCGCTCACCGTCACCCACCCCGAGGCCACCCGCTACTTCATGACCATCCCCGAGGCCTGCCAGCTGGTCATGCAGGCGGGCGCGATCGGCTCGGCCGGCGAGGTGCTCATCCTCGACATGGGCGAGCCGGTGAGCATCCTGGATGTGGCCAACCGCATGATCGCGCAGTCCGGCCGCGACCTCGACATCGTCTTCACCGGCCTCCGCCCGGGCGAGAAGCTGCACGAGGAGCTGATCGGCGAGGGCGAGACGGATGTGCGTCCGCACCACGTGCTCATCTCGCACGCCCGCGTACGGCCGATGAGCCCGGAGCGGCTCGACCGCGAGGAGTGGCTGCGCCGCTGGGAGCTCGGGCACAGCGACACCGCGATGGTCGGCGTCGTCTCGTCGCGGGCGGACGGTGCCCCCTCGTGAGCCGCATCTACATGTCCTCGCCGGATGTCGGCGAGCTGGAGGAGCAGTCCGTGGTCGCCGCGCTGCGCTCCGGCTGGATCGCGCCGCTCGGCCCCGATGTGGACGCCTTCGAGCGCGAGATCGCCGAGCGCGTCGGCGTCCCGCACGCCGTCGCCCTGAGCTCCGGCACGGCGGCGCTGCACCTCGCCCTGCTCGGTGTCGGCGCGGGCCCGGGCTCGGTGGTGATCACCTCCACGATGACGTTCGCCGCCACCGCCAACGCGATCGTGTACACCGGCGCCGAGCCGTACTTCGTCGACTGCGACCCCGCGACCGGCAACCTGTCTCCCGAACTGCTCGAGCAGGCGCTGCTCGACGCCGAAGCCCAGGGCCTCCGCGTGGCGGCGGTGCTGCCCGTGGACCTGCTCGGCCGCGTCGCCGCCTACGAGGCCATCGAACCGCTGGCGGCGCGTCACGGCGTCCCTGTCGTGTCTGATGCCGCCGAGTCGCTCGGCGCGTCGCGCGGCGGGCGCGCCGCCGCCTCCTTCGGCGCCGTCGCCGCCCTGTCGTTCAACGGCAACAAGATCATGACGACGTCCGGTGGCGGGATGCTGCTGACGGCCGACGCCGAGCTGGCGGCGCGAGCCCGCTACCTGGCGACCCAGGCCCGCCAGCCCGTCGCGCACTACGAGCACGTCGACATCGGCTTCAACTACCGGATGAGCAACCTGCTCGCCGCGCTCGGCCGGGCGCAGCTCTCGCGGCTCGACGGCATGATCGCCCGGCGTCGCGCGATCCGCGACCTCTACCGCGAGCTGTTCGCCGGCGTGCCCGGTGTGACGATCTTCCAGGGCGACGGCGACGAGGACGACAACGTCTGGCTGACCTCCATCCTGGTCGACCCGGAGGTGGCCGGCTGGCGCGCCTCCGAGCTGAGCGCCTGGCTCGCCGGGGACGACATCGAGAGCCGGCCGCTGTGGAAGCCGATGCACCTGCAGCCGGTGTTCTCCGATGCGCGCCGCCTGGTGGACGGCAGCGCCGAGCGACTGTTCCAGACCGGCGTGACGCTGCCCAGCGGCTCCGTGCTCGACGAGGCGCAGCTCGCGCGCGTCAGCGACCGCATCCAGGCCTTCGTCTCGGCACGCGCGGGGCAGCCCGCATGACCGACGCGCGCCGTCCCTACGACGCGGTGAAGCGGGTGCTCGACGTGGTCACCGCGGTGCTGGTGCTGGTCGTCGGCTCGCCCGTCTTCGGCGTGGTGGCGCTGCTCGTCGCGCGCAACCTCGGCCGGCCCGTGCTGTTCGCGCAGCCGCGGCCGGGACGCGACGGCCGCGTGTTCACCCTGCTCAAGTTCCGGACCATGCGCTCCAACCCGCCCGGGGTGGAGCTGCCGGACGAGGAGCGGCTCACCCGCTTCGGCCGCGTGCTGCGGTCGACCAGTCTCGACGAGCTGCCCAGTTTCGTGAATGTGCTGCGCGGGCAGATGAGCGTCGTCGGCCCGCGGCCCTTGCTGGTGTCGTACCTCGAGCGGTACACGCCGGAGCAGGCGCGGCGGCACGAGGTCCGTCCCGGCATCACCGGCCTGGCGCAGGTGAGCGGCCGCAACACCGTGGAGTGGGCGCGCCGCTTCGACCTGGACGTCGAGTACGTGGATCGCCGGAGCCTGCGCCTCGACGCGTCCATCCTGCTGCGGACCGTGCGCGCGGCGCTGGTGCGGGAGGGCATCTCGGCCGAAGGCCATGCGACGATGCCCGAGTTCCGCCCCGAGGCGCACGCGTGACGGCGGTCGTCGTCATCGGCGCCGGCGGCTTCGGCCGGGAGGCGCTGGACGTGCTGGAGGCCGCCGAGCGCGCGGATCCCGGCCGGTTCACCATCCTCGGCGTGGTCGACGACGCGCCCTCGGACGCAGCGCTTGCGCGACTCGCCGACCGCAGCATCCCGTACCTCGGTGCGCTGGACGACTGGCTCGCGAGCGTCCCGGACGCCGGCTACGTGATCGGCGTGGGGTCGCCCGCTGCGCGCGAGCGGATCGAGCAGCGCCTGGAGGCCGCCGGCCTCCACCCCGTCACCGTCGTGCATCCGCAGGCCGTGATCGGCAGCCGGGTGCGCATCGGCGAGGGCAGCGTCATCTGCGGCGGCGTGCAGATCTCGACCAACGTCGGGCTCGGTCGTGCCGTGCACCTCAATCCCGGAGCCGTCATCGGCCACGATGCTGAACTGTCCGACTTCGTCTCCGTGAACCCCGGGGCCATCGTCTCCGGCGAGGTCCGCGTCGGGAGGGGGACGCTGCTCGGAGCGGGCAGCGTCGTCCTGCAGGGTCTCACCGTGGGGGAGGGCAGCACCGTCGGTGCGGCCGCCTGCGTGACCCGCGATGTCGCCGACTCCGCCGTCGTCAAGGGCGTTCCCGCCCGCTGAACCGAAGAGAGCAATGAGAATTCTGATCACCGGCGGGGCCGGCTTCATCGGGTCCAACCTGGTCCGTCACCTGAACCGCGTGCACCCGGAGGCCGAGGTGCGCGTGCTCGACGACCTCAGCACCGGACGGCTGGAGAACCTCGAGGGCACGACCGCGGACGTCACCGTCGGCAGCATCCTCGACTTCGAGCTCCTGCAGTCGGTCGTGGAGGGCGTGGACTCGGTCGTGCACCTGGCGGCCCTCGGCAGCGTGCCGCGGTCGGTGGCGGCGCCCATCCCCTCGCACCACGCGAACGCGACCGGCACCCTGCACGTGCTCGAAGCCGCGCGCCTGGCCGGAGTGGAGCACGTCGTCGTGGCGTCGTCGAGCTCCGTGTACGGCAGCAACACCAAGCTGCCGAAGACCGAGTTCGACTGGACCCGCCCGATGAGCCCGTACGCGGTGAGCAAGCACGCCACCGAGGGCTACACGATCGCCTACAACCACTCGTACGGGATGCGCACGCTCGCCTTCCGCTTCTTCAACGTGTTCGGACCGTATCAGGCTGCCGACCATGTCTACGCCGCCGTCATCCCGAAGTTCGTGGAGGCCGCGCTCGACGGTCGCACGCTGACCGTCCACGGAGACGGGCTGCAGTCGCGCGATTTCACCTACGTCGAGACCGTGTGCGCCGCGCTGACCGTCGCCATCGAGCGCCGGATCAGCGACGTGCACCCCGTCAACCTGGCCTTCGGCACCAGCACCCCGCTGCTGCGCGTCATCGACCTCATGCAGGACCACCTCGGCCTCGAGCTCGAGGTGGAGCACGTCGAGCCGCGGGTGGGCGATGTGCGCGCCTCGCAGGCCGACGGCGTCCGCATCCGCGAGCTGTTCCCCGAGGTGGAGCCGGTCGAATTCGAGACCGCACTCACGCGCACCATCGACTGGTACCGCGACCAGCGGGACGGTCGATGACGGCTGCGGGGCGTCGTCCGGTGATCCTGCTGGGGGTGACGGTCGATCTGTCCCTCCGGCTGATGAGCGGGTTCCCGGCGTTCCTGGCCTCCCGCGGCTGGGATGTGCACGTCGTCTGCTCGCCGGGCCCGGGTGTGGATGCGCTCGACGGGACCGACGGCGTGACGGTCCACCGCCTCCCCATGCGCCGCGACCCGTCTCCGATCGCGGACCTGCGCTCGCTCTTCGCGTGGATCCGACTGCTGCGCCGCCTGCGACCGGACGTGGTCAGCGCCGGGACGCCGAAGGCGGGGCTGCTGGGCATGCTCTCGGCCCGTCTCGTGCGTGTTCCGGCTCGGGTGTACCTGCTGCGCGGTCTGCGGCTGGAGACGTCCACAGGGCTCGGCAGACGCATCCTCACGGCCCTGGAGCGCGTCTCGATCGGGTGCTCGACCGCCACGGTCGCCGTCAGCCGGAGCCTCGCCGCCCGGGCGCAGGAGCTGCGTCTCGGCAAGCGGGACCGGTTCGTCGTTCTCGGCGACGGCTCCTCGAACGGTGTCGACGTCGACGCGATCGAGCGCACGCTACCGTCGCCCGCGGAACGAGACGCGCTGCGCGAGAGCCTCGGCCTCGGCGCCGGCCCCGTGATCGGCTTCGTGGGCCGCCTCACGGAGGACAAGGGCGTCGGCGTGCTCGCGGACGCCCTGCACCTGCTTCGCGACCGGGGCATCGCCGTGCAGCTCCTCGTCGTCGGTGCCGCCGAGGGCTCGGCGACCGACCCGCTGACGCCGTCCGGCGTGACGGTCGCGCGCACAGGGTTCGTGACCGACCCGGAGCGGTACTACGCGCTCATGGATGTGCTCTGCCTCCCCACGTTCCGCGAGGGCTTCCCGAACGTCGTCCTCGAGGCTGCGGCGGCGGGGGTCCCCACCGTGACGACCGACGCGACGGGAGCGGTGGACTCGGTGGTCGACGGCGAGACCGGGCTCATCGTGCCGGTGCGCGACGCCGAGGCGCTCGCGGAGGGGCTCGCCCGGCTGGCCGGCGACGCGGAGTTGCGGGAGCGGCTGGGCGCGGCCGCGCGGGAACGCGCCCGCACGCGGTTCGGCCGCGCGACGGTGTGGGCGGCGCAGGAGGGGTTCTACCGGGGGTTGCTGGCGAGCCGCTCATAGAGGGCGACGTAGGCGCGGGCGGTATCGGTCACCCGGAACCGCTCCGCGTTAGCCGCGGCGCCCTGGGAGTATCGCAGGTAGTCGGCATCGGTCGCCGTCACCGCTCGGACCGCGTGCCGGATGCCCTCGACGCCGTCCGCCTGATCGAAGAGAATGCCCGCTTCCCCGTCGGTGACGGACTCCTTGAACCCGTCGACACGCGGCCCGACGACTGGGAGACCCATCGCCATCCCTTCGGCGGCGACGAGGGAGAATCCCTCGAAGCGGGACGTCGACAGCAACAGGTGATGCTGGTCCATGAGCGCTCCGACGTCGTTCGACTGTCCCGCAAGGGAGACCCGATCGGCGACTCCGAGCTCTTGGGCCAGCGCGACCAGTGCATCCCGTTGCGCGCCCTCCCCTACGATCGTCAGCGAGGTCTCCGGTAGTCCGGCGACGGCCCTGATGGCGTCGGCGAAGTTCTTGCGCTCGTCCAGGTTGCCGACGGCGATCACCTTCGTCGGTAGGGTCAGCTCTCGGCGGCGTCGCCGCTCGAAGAAGGAGTCAGAGATCCCGTTCGGGATCAGTTCAACCGGTCGACGGGTCCCGAGACCGGTCAAGTACTCCGTCAGGGCGCTCTGCACGCCGACGCTGATCGCGACGAGCGCCCGGTAGCGGCGGTAGAAGAACCGATCGGATCGTCGGAGGACTGCGCTGTCACGTCGGCGGTTCCACGTCGAGTGCTCCGTATACACGAGCGGACGCCGGACTCCGCTGAGCGGTGCGAAGTAGAGCGCGGGGAAGAGGTGGACGTGTACGACGTCAGCGCCCTTCAGCCATCGGCGCATGCGCAGGGGCGAGAGCGGGTCGTATGGCGAGCGGCCGGCGGACATGACGGGGATGCCGTGTCTCTCCGCCGCGGCGCGGGGCACCCCGGGCGAGCGTCCGATCGTGACGATGGTCACCTGATGGCCCGCGGCCCGCATCGCCACGGCGAGGTCGACCACGAGCGTCTCGGCGCCGCCGGTCGCGAGCGAGTTGATGACGTGGGCGATCCGCATCCGCACCCTCAGATCATGTCAGCGTCGGCATCGACGTCGAGCTCGATGCCGACCGGGGCCGACGAGCTCTTCGTCTGGCCGAACAGGAGGACGATCCAGACGACCGCGATGACCACCGTCGTGATCGTGACGGCGATGATCGCCCCGTGGATGCCGAACAGCAGGCCGCCCGCGATGGGGAGCACGATGCCGGTCAGCGATGTGGCCGCCCGGGCGCTGAGGAGTCTGCGGCGACTGAAGTGCGTGCGCGCCAAAAGGTAGTAGACGCCGTTGAGGAAGGTCGCACCGACGAACACGCCCGCCTCCCACGCGTAGTCGGTCAGCGCCGTGAGGGTGCCGATCTGCAGGCCCGTGAGCTCGAGCACGACGATGGCGGCGTAGCAGACGGCGCCGATGACGGCGGACAGGCCGACGAAGAGAGCGACGGACCGCGCGCGCGCGAACCCTCTCGCGTCCACGCCGGCGAAAAGCGGACGGACGGGAGTGAGCAGCAGCTTCACCGGCCCGGACACGTTCGAGAGTGCGCGGTAGACGCCGAAACCATTGACCCCGAGGATCGGTATGAGGGCGTATGGCGTGCCGATCCCCGACGCGTCGAGCAGTACGGAATCGCCCAGCAGGGTCTTGATCTCATGATTGTGGGTGCGCAGCCACGACGGGATGAGCCGGGGCGCGTATCCCGTAGCGGGCCTGGAGAGAGCGGCGCTGACGACGGAGCTCGCCGCCCAGACCACCATGACGGTGGTGAGCGAGAAAGACTCCCGAGCGAAGAGGAACAGCCCCCAGCCGACGACCAGGACCAGCACGTTGGCGAAGTCGGCGGGCACCACCCACCGGTACTCGCGATGGTGCATCGCGAAGTAGCGGGCGCCCACTCTGTACGTCGCAGTCCCCACCGCCAGCCCGCTCACCGCGGCCAGGCCCTGATAGCCCGGGATCAACAGCAGGATGAGCGCGGTCACGACCCCCGACAGGATGGAGTGCGCCAGAAGGGGGCGCTGAACTGCCGCCAGTCACCGATCGGTTTGACCCGCTGCCAGGCTTCGCACACCACCGACAGGAGCACGGAGGACGCGAGGGCGAAAGCCAGATAGACCGCCGAAAAGCGCCCGAACGCGGCGGGCTCCAAGCTGACGAGCGCCAGGAACTGCAGCAGCACGATGGCCGCCGAGGAGAAGACTGTGCCGAGGGAGATCCAGTAGAGGTGCTTCCGCGAGGAGCCCGAACTCACGTGTACTGCTCCGCCAGCTGCGGTTCCAGCGGCTCGCGCTCCCGCGCGTGGGAGACGAAGATCGCGCTCGCGATCATCAGTGGAAGGAACACGGGCCACATGTGGCCGGGCGCCTGCAGGTAGGGGTTGGTGGCGTTGGCGGCCAGAGCGGCCAGCGCTCCCACCGTGCTGACGTACAGCGGTGCACGCATCCCCTGATCGAATCGGAAAGCCTTGCGGAGGGCGAGGAAGCCGGCGACGAAGGTGGCCAGCATCAGGAGGACGCCGAGGATGCCCGTCCAGTAGAAGATCGCGTGATACTGCAGCTCTGTCTGCCACGGCTTCATGTCGCGGATCACGTGACCGCGATCGATCGTCGCTCCGAAGCCCTTCCCGACGATCCAGTCGGCGGCCGAGGACGGGGCCAGCAGGTTCTGGCTCTCGTTCTTTCGGATCTCGTCGGCGAGGGCGTCGTCCGCCGAGACGCTCAGCTTGTGGCCATCCACGGTCGAGAGGTCCTTCGTCGGAAGCTCCGCCTTCTGGCCCTCGACGATCTTGCCCGAGGCTCCGACCGCCGATCCGAACATGGACGCAAAATGCGGCTGCGCCGCGAAGCTGAGCACGATGGCGATGATCGCCGCGATACCAAGGCGCAGGAATGCACGCCCGGAGAATCCTGGGTTGGTCGAATGAGCATTCCGGACCCGGAGGGCCACCAGAGCGAGGATCGCGATGATGGGAGAGACCACCAGGATGAGCACGATGGCCCGGCGCCACGAGACGACTGCTCCCGTGATGGCGAGGAGGCCGCCGCCGTCCGCAGCCAGACCGGAGGCAGGAACCGGTCCTTGGGATCGCAGAAGAGCGACGCCACCCACATCGCACCCCACCAGATCAGGGGCGGTAGCGAGCTGGACGAGAGAGACACCATCCCGCTCGCGTCGGTGACCCCGCGCAGCAGAAGCGGCTGCGTGAGCCACGCCGGCAGGGTGCTGAACGGGAGGTGACCCGTGATCGCCAGTGCGTCGACGAGGAAGAGGATGCCGATTAAGACGGTCACCCAGGCGCCCACTGTGAAGATCACACGGATGAGACGTCGGTCGAAGCCCACCACGATCACGCTGAAGACCGCTGGCCAGATCAGGAAGAATACGAGCGTGCGCTGCCACGACTCCGCGTCTCGGGCGATCCCTGTCGCGATGCCGAGGACCAGGAACGCGAGCCAGAGTGCCGCCGGCAGCAGCAGCGACCGATCCGGGCGCAGCTTGTGCTTGAGGATGGCGATCCCGGCGAGCAGCGCGAAGCTCAGGATGAGCGGATAGAGCAACAGGTTGTTGCCGACCGGCACGAGGAACACGTACGCCATCGCCACGACGGACCAGACCGTCACCGCGAGGGTCCACGGCTCGCGGATTCGCGATGACTGAGACATGGAGCAGTTCCTTATGGATGAAGGGCGCGACTAATCTACCGCACGCGTTGTGAGGACCGGACGTTCGCTCAGAGTCGCTCGACGGCCGGACCGTTGACACGATTCTTCGTGTCGAGGACGGGGACGGTGCTGTTCGCCAGGAGTGCCAGGTCGAATTCCTCGTGGTCTGTGACCAGCACGATGGCGTCCGCGTCGGCAAGTGTCTCCGCAGCGTAGGGGGCGCGCTCAACGCCGGCGGGCCAGCGGTGGTCCTCCACGCGGTCGTCGATGCCGACGATCTGCGTGCCCAGGTCCTTCAGCACGTCGATGAGGCGCAGCGACGGCGACTCGCGGATGTCGCCGGTGTTCCGCTTGTACGAGAGGCCGACGAGGACGACACGCGAACCGTTCAGCGCCTTGCCTGCGCGGTTCAGCAGCACCATCAGACGCTGCGCGACGTAGTCGGGCATGTGGTCGTTGATGTCGTTCGCCAGCTCGACGAACCGGAACGACTGGCCGAGCTTGCGGCGCACCTGCCATGACAGGTAGCTGGGGTCGACGGGAAGGCAGTGCCCCCCGACGCCCGGTCCGGGCGTGAACTTCATGAACCCGAACGGCTTCGAGGACGCCGCCTCGATCGACTCCCAGACATCGACGCCGAGCTGGTGGCCGAAGATCGCCAGCTCGTTCACGAGGGCGATATTGACGTGGCGGAAGGTGTTCTCCAGCAGCTTGGTGAGCTCCGCCTCCTTCGTGCCGCTGACCGGGACGGTGCGCTCGACGAGGTCGTCGTAGAAGCCCTGGACCTGCGCGAGCGACTCCGGATCGATGCCGGAGACGACCTTCGGGGTGTTCACGAAGCCCCACGTCTTGTTGCCCGGGTCGATGCGCTCCGGGCTGTAGCCGACGTGGAAGTCCTGGCCGGCGGTGAGTCCCGACCCCTCCTCCAGGATGGGGACGAGCAGCTCCTCCGTCGTGCCGGGGTAGGTCGTCGACTCGAGAATGACCGTCGCCCCGCGGGCGAGCCGGCCGGAGAGGGCGCGTGCCGACTCCTCGATGTAGGTCAGGTCGGGGTTGCCCTCGCTCAGCGGGGTGGGGACCGTGATGACGGCTACGTCGAAGCCCTCGGCGTCCGCGTAGTCGTCGCTGGGCGTGTAGCGGCCCGACTGCATGGCGTCCGAGAGGGTGGCGGACGAGATGTCGTCCACGTACGACTCGCCTCGTCGCAGCGCGTCCACGCGTCGCTGGTCCACATCCAGACCCACCACCCGGTAGCCCACCTCGGCGGCGCGCATGGCGACCGGGAGGCCGACGTAGCCCTGCCCGACGATGACGGCGAGCTTCTGCGATGAGGTCATGATGTCCGATCCGATCGGGGATGGCCGAAGCGGCCAGGAAAGGAGTGGCGCTCGAAGTGCACCAGCGAACCAAATTATCAGACGACTCTCAGGGCTCAGTTCGCGTGGGCGACCCAGGCGAGATGCCGCCATCACGCTGGCCCTCGAACGGGGGAGTGTGAGCGGAAATAGGCGCGAGGGTAACGGGATACCCTCCGGCGGTCTGATTCAATGGTTGAATGCCTGAACCCCGACCTACGCGCGTCTCGGTCTCGCATGCCCGCCGCACCCGGTCCCGCCGTGTGCAGTGGTTCATCGGTGCAGGCATCGTTCTCGCCGTGCTGGTCCTCGCCGGTGCGTGGATCGGATTCCGCGCGCTGGCGGCGAAGTCCGACCTCGAGGCGGCGATGCCCCTGGTCAACACCCTGAAGCAGCAGGTCGTCGCCCAGGACGCCAAGGGGGCGAAAGCCACGCTCGACAAGCTCAAGCCGAAGGTCGCGTCCGCGCGCTCCGACACGAGCGACCCGGTCTGGCGGGCCGGCGAGGTCGTGCCCTTCGTCGGACCGAACCTGACAGCGGTCCGCGAACTCGCCGGCTCGACCGACGACGTCGTGACGCAGGCGATCGAACCGCTCGTCGGTGTTCTGAGCTCCGTGTCTCCTTCGAGCCTCAAGCCGGTGGATGGGGCCCTGAACCTCAAGCCGATAGTCGATGCGACTCCGACGGTCGACAAGGCGGCGGCGGCCCTCCAGAAGGCGCATGCGCAGGTCGAAGCCATCGACACGAAGTCGACGGTTGGCCCCGTGCGCTCCGCGACCGAACAGCTCGCCGGGGTGCTGGGCAAGGTGTCGGCGCAGATGCAGGACGCGAAGAACGCTGTCCATGCCCTGCCCGTAGCGCTCGGCTCCACCGGCCCCCGCAACTACCTCGTGATCTTCGAGAACAGCGGCGAGCTGCTTCCGAACGGCGGGACGACCGGATCGATGGCGCTGCTGCGGATCGACCACGGAAAGATCAGCCTGGTCAAGCAGTCCTCAGCGTCGATCCGGGAGTTCCCCCGCTTCGACGACTACGTCATCCCGCTGCCCGAAGACGTCAAGAAGCTCTACCCCTACGGGCTCGGCAAGCAGGTCCAGGACCTGACGATCACCCCGCGGTTCTCGCTGACGTATGACATCGCGAAGGCGATGTGGAAGTCGGCCAAGGGTGACGACATCGACGGTGTCATCGCGATGGACACGGTGACGCTCGGCAACCTGCTCAAAGCGACAGGGCCGATCGATGTGCTGCCCGGTCTGCAGATCACAGCCGAGAACGCCGTCCGCATCCTGCTCATCGACATCTACCTGATGTACCCGGATCCGGTGACAGTGGACAAGATCAACCAGGCGATCGCGATCGGCGCATTCTCGAAGGTGCTAGGCGGCGCAGACCCCAAGACGCTCCTCTCCGTGCTCCTCAAAGCCGGGGAAGAGGGCCGGGTCAAGATGTGGACCGCCGACAAGGCGGAGCAGGACCTCATCAAGATGACGCCGTTCTACTCCGAGCCGCCGGTCAGCACCAAGGAGACGGATGCTTTCGGCGTCTACTTCATGGATCAGACGCCGTCGAAGCTCGACTACTTCCTCAAGGTGAAGGTGCAGCTGTCGCAGGCGGTCTGCGGTGACAAGCACCGGTACGTGTTCGCCCGGGTTGCGCTGAACAGCACGGCGCCGGCGAATGCGGCCAAGATCCTGCCGCCGTATGTGCTCGGCAACGGAGTGCTGGTGGCCCAGGGCAACGTCCAGATCGGGACGAGCGTGTACGCACCGAAGGGCTATACGGTGCTCGGGACCGCGATCGACGCGCAGCCCTCGCCGGCGCCCATGATCGGCACCGACGGGGAGTACCCGGTCGCGCAGGGCGTGCAGCAGATGGCCCCGGGGCAGACGATGATCCTCGACGTGCTGTTCGACGCGGGCACGACTCCGGTCAAGAAGCTGCACGCGGACGTGACGCCCACCGTGAACCCGACGGTGACGTCGTACGGATCTCTGGATTGCGCCGCCATCGGCAAGTGACACCGGGAGCATGACGAAGGGCCGGGAGCGGATCGCTCCCGGCCCTTCGTGCTTTGGTCTGTCGCTGCGTCAGTCGCGCGAGATGGCGAGCATCCGCAGGATCTCGAGGTAGAGCCAGATGACGGTCACCATGATGCCGAAGGCGCCGGACCAGCCGTAGACGCGCGGGGCGCGGTTCGCGACGCCCTGCTTGATCGCGTCGAAGTCGAGCACCAGGGAGTAGGCGCCGAGCAGGACGACGAGGATGCCGATGATCAGGCCGAGCTTGATGCCGGTGTTGCCGAGCTCGACGCTGTCGAGGCCGAAGGTGCCCTTGGTGACGCCGGTCCACATCAGGATGACGTTGACGAGCGAGTAGGCCAGATAGCCGAAGATCGCGATGAGGAAGACCTTCGTCGCCTTGGCCGACGCGCGGATCTTGCCGGAGGCGAACAGCGCGAGCGTGACTCCGACGACGGCGAACGTGGCGATGACGGCCTGGATGACGATGCCGGACCACTGCGCCTCGAAGAACATCGAGATGGCGCCGAGGAAGATGCCCTGCGCGGCCGAGTAGGCCAGGATCAGAGCGGCCGACGGACGGCGCTTGAAGATATTGACCATCGCGAGCACGAAGCCGACGATCGCGGCCGGCAGCGCGAGAGCGGGGACGAACCAGCCGATGCCGGCTCCCGCGAGCAGCAGGACGAAGCAGACCGCGGTCTTGACGATCGTGTCCTCGACCGTCATGCGGTCGGTGTCCACGGCCGTGGCGGACGGCGCCTGGTACATCTGCTCCAGGTTCTCGGCGGTGACGGTCGCGGCCTGACCGTTGCTGGAGAATGCCGGGTTCGTGGAGAAGGCCGGGTTACTGAGTGCCATGAGCTCCTCGTTCTATGGGTGACCGCGAGCGGTCGTGTCAGTCCAATCTATTGCTTTCTTTTCTGAGAGTTCTGACAGATTGCCATGAATCAAGCCGGATGGCGCCCCAGCGTGCAAGCCAAGCGGCGATCACGATCACGATCGTGCTGGTCAGGATGGTGATCCAGCCCTGCTCGTAGTCGCGTACGAACAGCGGGAGGACGACGCTCCAGCCGATCGGGAGCGCGAGCACGGCGAACGTGGGGAGCGGTCGCAGGCGCACGAGCAGCCAGGCCGCGAGGGTGACGGCGTAGCACCACGCGAAACCCGATCCGCCGAGCATGAGCCAGGTGAAGCCGAGCACCGGAAGCGCCACGGCGAACCGGCGCCCGATGGTAGATGGGAGCACGGCCCAGCCGGCGGGCTGCATGAGGGAGCCGACCAGGAGCAGCGGGAGGCTGTAGGTGGTGGTGCCGAGGATGCAGGCCGTGCCGATCACCAGCATGGCGAGGCCGGTCAGCAGGCGCGGGCGGTAGGCGCCCCAGCGGAGGACGAGCCGGGAGGTGGGCTCGACCCAGTGCGACGACGTCTCGGCGGTATCGGCGGGCACGGGTCGATTCTGGCATCCCCTCGCCGCCCCTCGCTGCCCGTTGCGGTCCCTGCCCGGACCCGTGCCGCGCGGTACCGCGAGGCGGCCGAGGTGCGCGGCTAGGATCGGGCCATGCGCGCCAGGACCGCTCCCGTGGTGATCGGGCACCGCGGTGCGCCGGGGTACCGGCCGGAGCACACGCGCGGGTCGTTCGAGCTGGCGTTCCAGCTGGGCGCGGACGCGGTCGAGCCCGACCTCGTCGCGACGAAGGACGGCGTGCTCGTGATCCGGCACGAGAACGAGATCTCGGGGACCACGGACGTGGCCGACCGTCCGGAGTTCTCCGGGCGGCGGACCACCAAGGAGGTCGACGGTGCCGCCCTCACCGGATGGTTCACGGAGGACTTCACGTGGGCGGAGCTCTCGACCCTGCGTGCCCGGGAACGGATCCCGGCCCTCCGGCAGGCGAGCTCGACGTTCGACGACCACTACCCGCTGCTCCGATTCCGCGACCTGCTCGAGATGCTCGAACGCGCCGAGGCGGAGCGCGGTGCAGCGGAGGGCCGTTCCCGCGGTGCCCGTGCGCCGGGCCTCGTCGCCGAGTTGAAGCACTCCACGTACTTCGAGGCGGCGGGGCTGCCGCTCGACGAGCTCTTCGCGGCGGAGCTCGCCGAGGCCGGATGGTCGGACCGCTCCGACGTCGTGGTGGAGAGCTTCGAGCGGACCGTTCTGGGCCAGCTGTACCAGCGCGGGTTCCGCGGCCGGCGCGTGTACCTGCTGGAGGACAGCGGGGCTCCGGCCGACCGGGTCGCCGCGCTCGGCTCGTCCGCGCCGGGGTACGACACCGACCTGTCGCTCCGCGGCCTCTACGGGCTCGCCTCTGCTGCGTCGCCGGCGGACCGTGTCGACGGCATCAGCGTCGAGACGACGCAGGTGCTCTCGTCGGGCTCCGTCTCGGTCGCACTGTTCGGCGAGGAGGACGCCGCGGACGTCGGTGCGGTCACCTCGGATCTCGTCGACCTGGCGCACTCGGCGGGGCTCGCGGTCTTCTGCTGGACCCTGCGGCCGGAGAACGGGATGCTGCCCGTGGAGTTCCGCACGGGAGGGCGGGACGCGGAGTGGGGCGACTGGCGCCGGTTCTTCTCCATCCTGCTTCACTCGGGCGTCGACGGCGTGTTCGCCGATCATCCGGACATCGCGGTGGCTGTTCGCGACGGGCGGTGAGCTCCGCCCGGGCTCTCCCGGCCGAATGACGGTGGCAGCGACTAAAATCGTCTGAGACATGACGAGCCTCCCCGACGCCCCGCAGACCACCCCCTCCTCCGTCCCGATCATCCTCGACGGGTGGCAGGGCGACGGCGGCGACTCCCGCGATGAGGGAGGCCGCCGTCACTGGGGCCCGAGCGAGCGTCTGTTCGAGGGATTGAACCCGCAGCAGCGCGAGGCCGCCGAGTACCGCGGGCAGGCGCTCCTGATCGTTGCCGGGGCGGGGTCCGGCAAGACCAGCGTTCTCACGCGCCGCATCGCCGGACTGATCGAGAGCCGCGAGGCGTGGCCCAGCGAGATCCTGGCGATCACGTTCACCAACAAGGCCGCGAACGAGATGCGCGAGCGCGTGGAGCAGCTGCTCGGCGGCAAGGCGCAGGGCATGTGGATCTCGACGTTCCACTCGGCCTGCGTGCGCATTCTCCGCCGTGAGGCCGAGACGATCGGCAAGACGCCCAGCTTCACGATCTACGACTCCGGCGACAGCCGCGCGCTGCTGAAGCGGATCATCAAGGAGCTCGACGCGGACACCCTCGGCTTCACCGTCGGCGGCGCCGCGAACCGCATCTCGAAGCTCAAGAACGAGCTGACCGACCTCGAGACGCACGCACGTTCGGCGAATCTCAGCGACCCGCAGGAGGTGATGTTCCTCGAGATCTTCCGTCAGTACACGCGGGAACTCCGGCGCGCCAACGCCTTCGACTTCGACGACCTCATCGCCGAGACGGTCTTCCTGTTCCGCGCGTTCCCGCGCGTCGCGGCGCTGTATCAGAGCCGGTTCCGTCACATCCTGGTCGACGAGTACCAGGACACGAACCACGCGCAGTACTCGCTGATCCGCGAGCTCACCATGCCGGTCGCCCCCGACATCGTCGACGACCTCGAGTCGCACGGCCGCAACGTCCGGCCGCTCCGTGACGCCGCCGGCATCATCCCGAGCGCGTCGCTGACGGTGGTCGGCGACTCGGACCAGTCGATCTACGCGTTCCGCGGCGCCGACATCCGCAACATCGTCGAGTTCGAGCGCGACTTCCCGGGCGCGAAGGTCGTGCTGCTCGAGCAGAACTACCGGTCGACGCAGAACATCCTCAGCGCCGCCAACGCGGTGATCTCGAACAACTTCGACCGCAAGGACAAGAAGCTGTGGACGGCCGTCGGCGACGGTGAGAAGATCATCGGCTACACCGGGTACTCGGGCCACGACGAGGCGCAGTTCGTCGCCGACGAGATCGAGAAGCTGCACGGCGCGGGTATGGCCTACAAGGACATCGCCGTCTTCTACCGCACCAACGCCCAGACCCGTGCGCTGGAGGAGATCTTCATCCGGTCGGCGCTCCCCTACAAGGTCATGGGCGGCACCAAGTTCTACGAGCGCGCCGAGATCAAGGACTCCATGGCGTACCTCATCACGGTCGCCAACCCGGACGACATGCTCGCGTTGCGGCGCATCCTGAACACGCCGAAGCGGGGGATCGGCCCGGCGACGGAGACGCAGCTGGCGAGCTACGCGGAGGACAACGGACTCACCTTCCGTGCGGCCATGCGCGACGCGGGATCGCTCGGCCTCGGACCGAAGGTGACGAACGCCATCCTGCAGCTGTCGAACCTGCTGGACGAGGCGGCCGCGAAGATCGACCCTTCGAATCCCGCGGGCATCTCGCCCGTGGCCGACGTGCTCACCTTCCTGCTCGACGGCAGCGGGTACTTGGAGACGCTTCGCAATAGCCGCGATCCGCAGGACGAGGCGCGCGCCGAGAACGTGGAGGAGCTCGTCGCGGTGACGCGGGAGTTCGCGCGGAACAACCCCGACGGCACCCTCGTCGACTTCCTCACCGAGGTGTCCCTGGTGGCGGCGGCCGACGAGATCGACGACTCCAGCGGCGCCGTATCGCTCATGACTCTGCACACGGCGAAGGGCCTGGAGTACGACGCTGTGTTCCTGACGGGCATCGAGGAGGACCTGCTTCCGCATCGCATGTCGGCCAACGAGCCCGGCGGCCCGGCGGAGGAGCGACGGCTGTTCTACGTGGGCATCACCCGCGCCAAGAAGCGGCTCTTCCTGTCGCTCGCCATGACGCGCGCGCAGTTCGGCGAGACCGCCGTCGCGATGCCGAGTCGCTACCTGCAAGAGATCCCCGCCGATCTGATCGACTGGCGCCAGTCTCCCGGCTCCGCAAACGGACGCGGTGGCACGCAGTCGCGGGCGCTGAACGCCCGCCGACCCGGCTTGGGCGCAGGTTCCGGCAGCGGCTCCGGCGGCTGGAACGACAGTCTCGCCGCGTCGACGTTCCGCCAGGAGCGGCCCAAGGCCGAGTGGCCGAACCGTGTCACGGGCAAGGTCCGCGACAACGGCGACCTCGAGCTGGCGCCCGGCGATCGCATCCGCCACGCCGACTTCGGCGACGGCCGCGTGACGGCAGTGACCGGCCAGGGCGCCAAGCGCGTCGCGCACGTGCAGTTCGAGAAGGTGGGCGCGAAGAAGCTCCTCATCAAGATCGCTCCGATCGACAAGCTGTGAGGGCGCGCGCCTCCGCTCCGCAGAACCTCGAGGTGGGTCTGCGGGCGGCGCTGGCCGTCGCCGTTCCCCTCTTCGTGCTGTTCGCCGTCGGTCGGCTCGACCTGACCGCCTACGCAACGTTCGGGGCGTTCACAGCCCTGTACGGCCGGAACGAGCCCTACCGCATCCGCGTGCGCACGCTGACGGTCGCGGCCGTGGCCCTGCTCGCCTCCATCGCGACCGGCACAGCGCTCGCCGTGGCGGGGAGCCGCTGCCGCTGGTCGCCCTCGCCCTCGTCGTGGTCGTCGCGGGCGGAACGCTCTTCGTGACCGTGTTCCAGATCGTGCCTCCGCAGGCGCTGTTCTTCGTCTTCGCCCTGCTGGTGTGCGCGGCGGTTCCGACGCCCGCCGCCGAGGCGCTGCCGCGGTTCGGGCTCGCGGTCGTGACCGCCGTGTTCGCGTGGCTGCTGACCATGTCCGGCTGGGCCATCCGCCGCATCCCGGGTGTCTCGACGGGCCCCCTGCGGCGTTGGGGCCTCGTGAACGAGCTGCGTCGCCGTCCGCGCCTCGACCTCGCTGCCCTCCGCGACCCGCGGGTGTGGCTGACCGTGGCACAGAACGTCGTCGGGGTGCTCATCGCGGGCGGCGTGGCGCTCGCCTTCGGCTTCGGTCACGCGTACTGGGCGGTGGTCAGCCTGGTCGCGGTCATCCCCCGGCGCGTGCGGCGCACTCCATCTCGCGGTCTCTGCACCGCATCGTGGGGACCATCGTGGGCGTGGCCGTCACGGCGGCTCTGCTGGCATGGTCCCCGCCCGCCATCGTGGTGATCTGCGTGATCGTGGTCTGCCAGTTCTTCGCCGAGATCCTGGTGGCGCGCCACTACGGAGCCGCGCTCGTGTTCATCACGCCGCTCGCGCTCTCGGTCTCGCACCTGGCGAGCCCGACGCCGCTGAACGTCCTGGTGGTGGATCGCGTGCTCGAGACGGTGCTCGGCGCCGGTGTCGGCATCCTGCTGGTGCTTCTCGCCCGGGGCATCGAGCGCAGCAGGGGACTCGCGGCCTAGGCGACCGACGCTCGGTCCGCCGGCCGCACGGACCGTCGCAGCTTCGCCAGGTACCGGTCGCGCGGAAGGTGCCGGAGGCGCAGCGGGAGCCGCGGGTACACGACCGCGGTCACGCGCAGCATCCGGTCGAACCGGCGCTGCCGGCGCGCGTTCCACGGGAGCCGGAACTGCCGCCGGAGGGACGGCGGAAGCAGCCCCGTGGTGAGCAGCCGTACAGCCGGCAGCAGCGGCCGGAACGCCCAGGGCAGCCCGGTCGGGTAGAGGATCTGCCGGGACACGACTCGCACGTCGTCGTCCACCCGGAGCGTCCGCACCATCCGGTCCCAGTAGTCGCCGAACGCCTCTCGCGACGGCGGCCACCCGTCCGGAGCCAGCTGCAGGTTCGACAGCGCCTGCGTGAACTCCCGGTAGACCGTGTCTGCCTGCGCGGCGGCCAGCTCCCCGAAGACGCGCGCGTGGATGTCGACCATGCTCTCGTAGAGCGTCGCCGCGACCCACAGTTGCAGCTCCGGGTCGTACGCGTTGTACGCCGGGCCGCTGCCGCCCGTTCCCCGGACGGCGGCGTGTGCTCGGTTGACGACCCGCCGCATCGCCTGCAGCTCGCCCGGAGACCCGAACATCGAAGCCGTGAGGTAGAGCATCGTGCCGTCGAAGCGGTCCATCAAGCGCGTTGCGAAGTCGCTGTGCTCCACCACGCCGCGTCCGACCGCGGGGTGGGCGATCTGCAGCAGGAGCGCCCGCCCGCCGGCGGCCAGCGTCAGCGCCTCGGATGCGATCTCCCGCGCCTCGGTGGGCCTGTTCTTCGCGGATCTGGGCACGTCCACATCCTGCCGAGGGCTCCTGCGAGCGACCAGGGAGGCCGATCGCGCGGCTCACCGTCGCACCCAGGTGGTGCGTGACCGGCGCGGTGCCCGACGGCGACCGCGTCCACGGCCGCGTGCACGCACTCGTGAGGCCGTCACGAGCAGCCCTCCCGCCGCAGCGGCGCCGGAGCCCCATAGGGCTGGCCCGGTGGCATCTGACCCGGTCTCGGCGAGCACGGTCGTCGCCGGTGCGGTGTCATCCGGTGCGGGAGCGACCGGCGAGGGCGAGGGTGCCGGCACCGGCGTCTGCACGCGCGTGACCTCGCTCGCGATGCCGAACTCCGACTGCCAGGTCTTGAGGCGCGTCCCGCCCTCGGAAGGATCGGTGCGCGCAGGGTCGATGCGCTCCGTCCAGACGTAGTAGCCGTCCGCGGGGAGGACGCAGGTCGGGGTCGTGAACTCCCCGACTCCGTCGACCACTGTCTCGACCGTGCAGACGGTCGGCGCACCTGCCGGCGGCTCGGCGGCGTGCGCGATCGGCTCGGGGAACGGTCCATGCAGCGTGCTCTGCACCACGGCCCGCACCGGCGCGAACCCGCCGTCGACCGACCGCACACCCCAGGTGGGCAGCAGCCCGTCGCCTTCCTCGACGGAGACCGTCAGCGTGTCGGCCACCTCGGCGCCGGGCTTCGCCTCTGGCGAGGTCGTCCGCGTCTCGACCAGCGGCTGGAACGGCAGCGGCGACGGACCGGTCGTGCCGGCCTCCGCGGTGGCCGTCACCGTCGTCGACTGAGCGATGAGCACCGCTTGCGCATCCACCGTCGGCAGGGCGACGGTCACGCGGTTGCCGTAGGGCAGCGGCGGAGTCGTCGCCGTCGCCCGGACGGACACGCTCGCGCCCGATCCGGTCGGCTGGATGGCCACGTCGGTTCCGGACGGGACGGAGGCGGTGGTCTTCCCGTTCGCGAACGTCGCCCCGGACAGCGTGACCGTCACCGGTGAGGCCCCGGCGGGCAGCAGGTCGGGCCCGGACAACCGGTCGACCGTCAGCTCCACGCGCACCCGGCCCGGGCCCGCCTCCGCCAGTTCGACGATCGCGGAGGCGCGCACCCCCGTCGAGGCCCGGCTCTTCGCCTCCGCGAGCATCTGCAGCGCTCGCGCGTAGACCGCGTCGGTGTCGGCGCCGGCCCGGCCGGCGTGGTTCTGCGCGTCGACGTCGGACATGCCGGCGTAGATCCAGGTGGCCAGCTGCCCGGCGGCCGCGGTCAGCCGGTCGCCGCTGCCGGCCCAGGTGCGGGCGATGTAGGCGAAGACGGCGGACTGCTCCGGCGTCCACCAGCCCATGCCTGCGGGGTCGGCATAGCTGTACGACAGACCGACCGGCGCCGCTTTGCCGGGGTTCAGGCAGAATCCGAGCGCGCCGTCGTCGAAGTGGTAGGCGCCCAGCCACCAGCCGTCGGCGGACATGTAGCCGGGCCCGTGGCCGTCGCTCGCCAGCGCTCGTGCGGGCGCCGCCGCCGCGAACAGGCTCTGCAGGATTCCGAGGAGGACGGCGAGCCCCGCGAGGCTCACCGCTGTGATCAGTGTGAAGGGTCGTTGCGTCATGCCTCCACCGTCGCCGGGACGGGCAGCGCGTGGTCGGGCGATCCCCGGATCCGTGGAGAACTCCGCGTCGCCCCTTCCTGTGGACGATTCGGCGGTTACAGCCCGGCCAGGCGGACGCGCTAAAGTTCTCCCTGGCGAAATTTATCTCGGCGTCGAGCTATCTCGCGTCGGACCGCCAGGAGAAATCAGCCGGAAGCCACGAGCGCACCGGGCAATCAGCGGATTGGATAACCGTGGATCTATACGAGTACCAGGCCAGAGACCTGTTCGAGAAGTACGGGGTCCCGGTGCTTCCGGGCATCGTCGCGGACACTCCGGAGGAGGTGCGCGCGGCAGCGGAGAAGCTGGGCGGCGTGACCGTCGTCAAGGCGCAGGTGAAGGTCGGTGGCCGCGGCAAGGCGGGCGGCGTGAAGGTCGCCAAGAGCCCCGATGAGGCCGGAGAGGCGGCGAAGGCGATCCTGGGGCTCGACATCAAGGGCCACGTGGTCCGCCGTGTCATGGTCGCGGGCGGCGCTCGGATCGCCCGCGAGTTCTACTTCTCGGTGCTCCTCGACCGGGCCAACCGCTCCTACCTGTCGCTGACCAGCGTCGAGGGCGGCATGGAGATCGAGCAGCTCGCGGTGGAGAAGCCCGAGGCCCTCGCCCGGATCGAGGTCGACCCGCGCGGCGGGATCGACCACGCCAAGGCCGTCGAGATCGCACAGGCCGCCGGCTTCCCGGAGGACCTCGTCGAGAAGGTCGCCGACGTCTTCGTGAAGCTCTACGACGTCTACACCGGCGAGGATGCGACGCTGGTCGAGGTCAACCCGCTGGTCCTCACCGAGGAGGGCGACATCATCGCCCTCGACGGCAAGGTCACCCTCGACGAGAACGCCGACTTCCGCCACCCCGACCACGAGGCGCTCGAGGACAAGGCCGCGGCCGACCCGCTGGAGGCCAAGGCCAAGGCCGCCAACCTCAACTACGTCAAGCTCGACGGCCAGGTCGGCATCATCGGCAACGGCGCGGGCCTGGTCATGTCGACGCTCGACGTGGTCTCCTACGCGGGAGAGAAGCACGGTGGCGTCAAGCCGGCGAACTTCCTCGACATCGGCGGCGGCGCGTCCGCCGAGGTGATGGCGAACGGCCTGGACGTCATCCTGAACGACCCGCAGGTGGAGAGCGTGTTCGTGAACGTCTTCGGCGGCATCACCGCCTGCGACGCGGTGGCGAACGGCATCGTCAAGGCGCTCGAGATCCTTGGCGACGAGGCGAACAAGCCGCTCGTCGTCCGCCTGGACGGCAACAAGGTCGACGAGGGCCGCCGCATCCTCACCGAGGCGAACCACCCGCTGGTCACCCTCGCGCTCACCATGGACGAGGGCGCCGACAAGGCCGCCGAGCTGGCCGCGGCCGCGAAGTAAGCGAAGGACGAACAACCATGTCTATCTTCCTCAACAAGGACTCCAAGGTCATCGTCCAGGGCATCACCGGCGGCGAGGGCACCAAGCACACGGCGCTCATGCTGAAGGCGGGCACCCAGGTCGTCGGCGGCGTGAACGCGCGCAAAGCGGGCACCACCGTGACGCACGGCGACGTCGAGCTGGCCGTGTTCGGCACCGTCGTCGAGGCGATCGAGAAGACCGGCGCCGACGTCTCGATCATCTTCGTGCCGCCGGCGTTCGCGAAGGATGCGATGGTCGAGGCGATCGACGCGGAGATCCCTCTGCTCGTCGTGATCACCGAGGGCATCCCCGTGCAGGACTCCGCCGAAGCGTGGGCCTACGCCAAGGAGAAGGGCGACAAGACCCGGATCATCGGCCCGAACTGCCCCGGCATCATCACGCCCGGTGAGTCGCTCGTCGGCATCACCCCGGCGACCATCACCGGCAAGGGGCCGATCGGCCTCGTGTCGAAGTCGGGCACCCTGACCTACCAGATGATGTACGAGCTGCGCGACCTGGGCTTCTCGACCGCCATCGGCATCGGCGGCGACCCGGTCATCGGGACGACGCACATCGACGCGCTCGCCGCGTTCGAGGCCGACCCCGAGACCAAGGCGATCGTCATGATCGGTGAGATCGGCGGCGACGCCGAGGAGCGCGCGGCCGACTTCATCAAGGCGAACGTCACCAAGCCGGTCGTCGGCTACGTCGCGGGCTTCACCGCGCCGGAGGGCAAGACGATGGGCCACGCCGGCGCCATCGTGTCGGGCTCCGCCGGCACCGCGCAGGCGAAGAAGGAGGCCCTCGAGGCCGCGGGCGTGAAGGTCGGCAAGACGCCGTCAGAGACCGCCGAGCTGCTGCGCCAGGTGTACGCCGCTCTGTAAGCAGAGTCGCACACGTGGGAGGCCGGGACCCGATGGGTCCCGGCCTCCTCGCATATTCACGTCTGCCGCAGCGCGTGGCCGCGGAGTTACAGTGTGCGCGAGCGGAGCCGGGAGGGGACGCCGATGGCACAGCTGACGAATGCCGAACTGCTGCAGCGCATCGCCGCGCTGGAGGAGGAGAACGCCGCTCTCCGCGCGCAGGCGGAGACGGCTGAGATCCCGCTGGAGACGCCGGCCGAGACCGCGGCCGTCCCCGCGAAGCGGCGCCGGAGCTGGGGATGGACGCTGCTCGCGACCGTCCTCATCGTGCTCGGCGCCATCCTCGCACCGCTGGCCGTGGTGACCTCGTGGGCGAAGGTGCAGCTCACCGATACGGACACGTTCGTCGCCACCTACGCGCCCCTCGCCCATGACCCGGGTGTGCAGGCGTTCGTCACCGACCAGGCCGTGAAGGCCGTGCAGGAGAACGTCGACATCCCGAAGATCACCTCGCAGGTGATCGACGGCATCACGGGCCTCGGCACCGGGCCCGTCGCGACGAAGGCGCTCGAGTCGCTGAAGGGGCCGCTTGCGCAGGGGATCGTGTCGCTGATGCAGTCCACCATCCAGCGGTTCGTCGCGTCGGATGCGTTCGCCCAGGTCTGGGAGCAGGCCCTCCGCACGAGCCACGACCAGCTCGTGGCGACGATGCAGAACAACCCGAAGTCGGCGATCACGATCGGCTCGGACGGTTCCATCGGCATCCAGCTCGCCCCGATCATCGACCGGGTGAAACAGCTGCTGGTGGATCGCGGGCTGACGTTCGCCTCGCAGATCCCGTCGGTGGATCGGACGATCACGGTCGCCCAGAACTCGTCCATCCCCACGCTGCAGCTCTTCTACACGCTGGCGGTCGCCGCGGGCGCGTGGCTGCCCTGGGTGGCGATCGGGCTGCTCGCGCTGGGGGTGATCGTGGCGCGCCGGCGGGCGCTCGCCCTCGTCTGGGCCGCGGTCGGACTCGGCCTCGCCATGGCGCTGACCCTGGCGGCCATCGCGATCGGCCGTCTCGTCTTCGTGTCGTCGACCTCACCATCGCTGGTGCCCTCCGGTCTCGCTCAGACGCTCTACTCCACGGTGACGGACGCGATGATCGCCACCGCGATCGCCGTGCTCGTGCTGGCGATCGCCGTGGCTCTCGTCGGCTGGTACTCCGGCCCCTTCGCGGTGCCGCGACGCCTGCGCGGCTTCTTCGGGTCGGGCGTCTCCTGGGTGCGCGAGTCGGCGGAGGCGCACGGTATCACGACGGGACGCGCGGGCGAGTGGATGTACTCCCAACGCGTCCTCCTGCGCGCCATCGTCGCCGTGATCGCCGCCGCCGTCGTGCTGTTCGTCCGCCCGCTCACTCCGGCGCTCATCATCTGGACGCTGGTCATCGCCGCGCTGGTCGTCGCCATCCTGGAGCTGGTGGAGCGGCCGGTCATCACCGTGCCGGAGACGGCGGACGGCGAGACCCCCGAAGTGATGGTCTCCTGAGCCCCGAAGTGTCGGCGGGCCGCGACGGCCGGGCCCGGGTAGGCTCCGTTCGGTCATGAGTCGCACAACCGTCGCCCTGCTCGCCGCGCTGGAGGCGCTCATCGTGGCAGCCATCGGCCTCGGGATCTGCCTCGTGCCGATCACCATCCTGTGGGCGGCGCAGTACCAGCTCGGCGCGGACTTCGCGGTGGTGTGGCGGTCGGCGGCGGACATCTGGCTCGTCGGGCACGGCGTGAACCTGACCGTGGCGCTCACGCCGCAGACCGTCGCGCAGCTCGGGTTGCCGGCCGCCGCCGCGCCGTTCCAGGTGACCATCGCGCTGCTCGGGTGCGCGGCGCTGACCGCGGGCCTCGGAGTCCGGACCGGGATGCGCGCCGCCGAGACGGATCAGCGCCTGGTGGGCGCCGCGAGCGCGCTCGCCGCTTTCGCCGTGGTCTCGACCCTGGTGGTGCTCTCCGCCGGCTCCCCGGTCGCGCAGCCGTCGGTCTGGCAGGGGGTCGTGCTCCCGCCGTTCGTCTACGCCCTCGGGATCGCCGCGGGCTTCGGCTTCGCGGCACTCCGCGGCCGCCCGGACGAGACACCGGAGCGCGCGGTCGGCGCCGACGGCAGCGGCACGGGCCGCCGCACGCCGTGGGCGCCCTCGGCCTCCGGTGGCGCGGCCACCGCCCCCTGTCTTCCCTGCGGTCGCGGTCGCGGACCCTCGCCGTCCCGGAGGTCTTCCGCATCGTCGCCCCGGGCGCCGTGCGGGCCGGGACCGCCGCGACGGCCATCGTCATCGGAGTGTCGGCCCTCATCCTCGCCCTGCTCATCTTCGGCAACTACGGCGGCATCATCAGCCTCTACGAGCAGCTGCAGACCGGTGTCGCGGGTGGCGCCGCCCTGACGGTCGGCCAGCTCGCCGTGCTGCCGAACATCGTGGTGTGGATCGCGTCGTGGCTGGTCGGGCCCGGCTTCGCGATCGGGACGGGCTCCTCCGTCAGCCCGCTCGGCACCGAGCTGGGACCGCTGCCCGGGCTCCCGCTGTTCGGCGTCATCCCGCACGGCGGCCTCGCCTTCGGGCTGGTCGGCCTCATCGTGCCGCTGCTCGCGGGCTTCTTCGCCGCCGTGCTGCTGCGCTCCCGGGTGGATGCGGGCGCGGCCATGCTGGACGACCTGCGCTCGCGCATCCTGACCGCCGTCGGCATCGGGGTGGTCGCGGGCGTCCAGCTCGGCCTGCTGGCCTGGTGGTCCTCCGGCGCTCTCGGCCCGGGCCGCCTGCATGACGTCGGGCCGAACCCGTGGCTGGTGGGTGCCCTCGCGGCCGCGGAGGTCGCCGTCGCGGCCTTCATCGGCTTGATCGCGCCCTCCCCGCGGTCGCCGGGCGGCATCCGCCGCTGATCGCGCGCCGCTAGGCTGGGTGCGTGCTCTCGATTGTCGTGCTGATCTCCGGCGGTGGCTCCAACCTGCGCGCACTGCTGGAGGCGTCCGAGGACGCGGAGTTCCCGGCGCGCGTCGTCGCCGTCGGCGCCGACCGCGACGCGGACGGCTTCGAGCACGCGGAGCGCTTCGGCATCCCGACCTTCACGGTCCCGTACACCTCGTACCCCAGCCGGGAGGAGTGGGGCGACGCCCTGCTGGAGCAGATCCGGCAGTGGGAGCCCGACCTCACCATCCTCTCGGGGTTCATGCGGCTGGTGCCGCGGCGGGTCGTCGACGCGCTCTCGCCCGACCTCATCAACACGCATCCGGCGTACCTGCCGGAGTTCCCGGGCGCGCACGCCGTGCGCGACGCGCTCGCCGCGGGCGTGACGCAGACCGGCGCCAGCCTGATCGTCGTCGACAACGGAGTGGACGCGGGACCGATCATCAGCCAGGAGCGCGTGGAGGTGCTGCCCGGCGACACCGAGACGGCCCTGCACGAACGCATCAAACCCGTGGAGCGACGGCTGCTCATCGACGCCGTGCTCGACATCGCCAACGGACACATCGACCTCGAGGAGCTTGCCCGAGCATGAGCGGACCCCGTCACGACGCCAACCTGTACCGCGAGCGGGACCTCGTCCCGATCCGCCGGGCGCTGATCTCGGTCAGCGACAAGACCGGTCTGCTCGACCTGGCGGCGGCACTCGCCGGCGCCGGGGTGGAGATCGTCTCGACCGGTTCCACCGCGCAGACCATCCGCGACGCGGGCCACGCGGTGACGGACGTGGCGACCGTCACGGGCTTCCCGGAGTCGCTGGACGGCCGCGTCAAGACGCTGCACCCGGCCATCCACTCGGGGCTGCTCGCCGACCTGCGCCTCGCCTCACACGAGGAGCAGCTGAAGGATCTGGGCATCGAGCCGTTCGAGCTCGTCGTCGTCAACCTGTACCCGTTCGTCGAGACGGTCGCCTCGGGCGCAGTGGGCAACGATGTGGTCGAGCAGATCGACATCGGAGGCCCGGCGATGGTGCGAGCGTCGGCGAAGAACCACGCGAACGTCGCGATCGTCGTCTCGCCCTCCGACTACCCCACGATCACCGAGGCGGTGGCCGCGGGCGGCACGACGTTCGACCAGCGGCGTGAGCTCGCGTCGAAGGCGTTCGCGCACACGGCCGCCTACGACGGCGCCGTCGCCGCCTGGTTCGCGGGCGAGGCGCCCGCGACGGATGACTTCCCGGAGCGCTGGGAGGCCCGCGCCGAGCTGAAGCAGACGCTCCGGTACGGCGAGAACTCCCACCAGGCGGCCGCGCTCTACGCCGACCCGGCGGGGCACGGCATCGCGCAGGCGACGCAGCTCGGCGGTAAGGAGATGTCGTACAACAACTACGTGGATGCGGACGCCGCCCTGCGCAGCGCCTACGACTTCCCCGAGCCCGCCGTCGCGATCATCAAGCACGCCAACCCGTGCGGCATCGCGACCGCCGATGACATCGCCGAGGCGCACCGCAAGGCGCACGAGTGCGACCCGGTCTCGGCGTACGGCGGCGTGATCGCCGCGAACCGCACCGTGACGCTGGCCATGGCGGAGACGGTGAAGGGCATCTTCACCGAGGTGCTGATCGCGCCCGACTACGAGGCGGAGGCGCTCGAGCTGCTGCAGACCAAGAAGAACCTGCGCATCCTGAAGCTGCCCGCGGACTACGCCCGGGCGCTGACCGAGTTCCGTCAGATCTCCGGCGGCGTGCTCGTGCAGGACACCGACCGGTTCGACGAGTTCAGTTCGGCGGGATGGACACTGGTCGCCGGCGAGGAGGCGGACGCCGCCACCCGCGCCGACCTCGAGTTCGCCTGGAAGGCGTGCCGCGCGGTCAAATCGAACGCCATCCTGCTCGCCCACGAGGGCGCGTCCGTCGGCGTCGGCATGGGCCAGGTCAACCGCGTCGACTCGTGCCATCTCGCGGTCACCCGCGCGGGCGAGCGGGCGGCCGGATCCGTCGCGGCCTCCGACGCGTTCTTCCCGTTCGCCGACGGGGCGCAGATCCTCATCGACGCCGGCGTCCGCGCGATCGTGCAGCCGGGAGGCAGCATCCGCGACGACGAGGTGATCGAGGCGGCGAAGGCGGCCGGCGTGACGATGTACTTCACCGGGGAGCGGCACTTCTTCCACTGACATTGCGGTGCCTCGCGGGGCAGGGGAGAATGGACGGCGGTCCACAAGACCGCCGAACACTTTTCACCGCGATCCCACGAGGAGACACCGATGTCCGTCCTGCCCGCAGACCTGCCGCACGAAACACTGCACGTCGTGAAGGGGAGGCGGAGCGGCCTCACCATCAGCATCGCGATCCACTCCACCGTCCTCGGCCCCGCCCTCGGCGGCTGCCGCGTCTGGACGTACGACTCCTGGCAGGAGGCGGTCGCCGACTCGCTGCGCCTGGCCGAGGGGATGACGCTGAAGAACTCCGCCGCCGGGCTCAACCGCGGCGGCGGCAAGGCGGTCATCTACGTGCCGCGCGGCACGCAGCTCACGCCGACCGAGCGCTACGAGGCGATGCTCGACCTCGGCGACGCGGTCGAGACGCTCGGCGGCAGCTACATGACCGCGGAGGATGTCGGGACCAGCGCCGAGGACATGTCCGTCGTCGCCACCCGCACCGCGCACGTCTGCGGCCTGCCGCCGTCGGAGGGCGGGGTCGGGGAGCCCAGCGACGCGACCGCCGCCGGTGTCTACGCGGGGCTGCTGGCCACGCTGGAGCGCGCGTCCGGCAGCCGCTCGGTCGCGGGCCGGCGCGTCACCGTTCTCGGCCTGGGCCATGTCGGCTCGATCATCGCGATGCGGCTCGCCGGCGAGGGCGCCGTGCTGACCGTCACGGATGTGAACCCGGCGAAGCGCGCCCTGGCGGATGCGCTCGGCGCGACCTGGGTCGAGCCCGAGGAGGCGCACCGCGTCGAGGGCGACCTGTTCGTGCCGGCCGGTGTCGGCGGCGTGCTCACCGACCGTGTCATCGACGAGCTGCGCGTCGCGGCCGTCGTCGGCCCCGCCAACAACCAGCTGGCGGAGCGCTCCGGCGCCGAGCGCCTGGCCGCGCGCGGCATCCTGTGGGCCCCCGACTTCGTGGTCAACGCGGGCGGCGTGATCTTCCTCGACATGATGGGGGAGGCCGGCGTCACCGCCGAGGCGACGCAGGAGCGCGTGGAGCGAATCGGCGACATCGTCGCGGAGATCTTCCGGGCGGCGGAGGACCGCGGCGTCACGACGCTGCAGGCGGCGGAGGAGCTCGCGCTGGAGCGCCTGCGGGAGCCAGCGAACGCATAGCGGCGCTCCGCTAGCCTGATCCCATGACGTCTTCCTGGGACCGCCGGCTCGCCGCATCCATCTCCGCCGCTGTCGCTGTCGCGGCGATCGCCTTCGTCGCCTCGACGTTCGTGATCCTCGTCGCCAGCCAGCTGAACTCCGCGGCGCTCGCCAACTCGTCGACGTACGTGGGATGGAACACGCTGGCGGCCCTGATCCTCAGCTTCGTGGCGGCCCTCCTCGGTGCCATGGACCGGCGCTGGATCGCGGTGGTGACGGGCATCGTGGTCGCTCTGGTGAGCACGGTGCTCGGCACCCTCGTTCTCTTCACCGTGCTCAAGGTCACGCTGTCGGGCGACGCGTGGGGCCAGCTGTTCAGCTCGTTCATCGGCATCAACCTGCCGTTCTGGCTGTCCGTCGCGATCGCCTTCCCGACCGCCGGCTACGCGGTGTTCCACGCGGTGGAGGGCGGGGAGCGCGCCGAACGCCGCATCGCCCTGGTCCGCATCCCGGCCGCGAACCTCGCCGACGGCCTCACCACGCACATCGAGCGGGAGCCGGTGGACACGGACCTCGCGGACAAGCAGTGGGACGCCTACGTCGCCGCGCTCTCCGAGGCGGGCTGGCAGACCGTCGAGGTCGCGAGCGCCGACCGTCTCGCCGACTCCGTGTTCGTCGAGGACACCGCCGTCGTCCTGGGCGACACCGCGGTGATCACCCGCCCGGGCGCGGAGTCGCGCCAGGCCGAGCCGGAGGGCACCGAGGCCGCGCTGCGCGCCCAGGGCCTGCACCTCGAGCGCATCGTCGCCCCGGGAACCCTCGAGGGCGGCGACGTGCTGAACGTCGGTTCGACCGTGTACGTCGGTCGCGGAGGACGGACGAACGCGGAGGGTGTGCGCCAGCTGCGTGCGATCGCCGCCCCGCTGGGCTACACCGTGGTCGCCGTGCCGGTCACCAAGGCGCTGCACCTGAAGACCGCCGTCACGGCCCTGCCCGACGGCACCGTGATCGGCTACGAGCCCATCGTGGACGAGCCGCGCATGTTCGAGCGCTTCCTCCCGGTCCCGGAGGCGCACGGCACCGCCGTCGTCGTGCTCTCCGACGACACCGTGCTCATGTCGTCGTCGGCCCCGCAGTCGGTGGCGCTTGTCGAGAGCCTGGGCTACACCGTCATCCAGGTGGACATCTCGGAGTTCGAGAAGCTCGAGGGCTGCGTCACCTGCCTGTCGATCCGGATCCGCTGACCCGGAGCGTAGCAAGAGCCTGGATCACGGCCGGGCCGTACCACCCCGCCGCTCGAGGACCCCGGCCCCGGGCGTACTGCGTGTTGCCCGGCCGACTCGCCCGTTGAGCATGCTGGGCCCTCCCGGCGTTCCGATTGTGAGCGTGGTCGTGGGGCCATGATCGTCACCCATACTGCTCTCTCTGAAATGTTAAAAACACACGTCATGTCTATGTGCCACCCGCGTCCATAAAGGTTGGGAGTGCTTCCCGTTGGGAGGGCGCTTCAGCTCCCGATAACCGAGAGGACTGGATAGTGAGGAAGATCTCCAAAGTCGCGGCCGCGGCTGGGTTGGCGGTAGGACTCGTCGTGGGCGGCGGTGCTGTGGCCGCCAATGCTTCGGGGTGGAACTACGAATACGTCGGTGGAGGCACCTGGGAGTACGGCACGGGTGTGCTCACGTACTCGAGCTTCAAGCAGCCGACGAGGTTCCACACATCGACGGTGAAAGTCGACGGGGTGTACGCCTATTCCGGCACCACGCGACCCGGGGTGACATCCAACGCCTCCCGCAAGCTCGGTCGCACGAATTACGCCTATTGGAACAACGTGTAGCGCGTGTGGGTGAGGCGCGACGCCTCGCCGTCCGCCTCACCCTCATGTCTCCGCTTTCGTCAAGGACAGAGGGAATCATGAAGAAAGTCGCGCTACTGGCGTTGTTGGCGTGTGCCGTATTGACCGGGTGCGCAACGTCGCGCGTCACTTCCGCGTCGAGTCCGTCCGCAAGCGTCGCCGTGACGCCATCGTCAACGGCAGCAGGCAGCCCGCCCTTCACGGGGCCATACGCGCAAGTGCTCGCGGATGTGTACGGGAAATCCCACACCGCTTTCGAGCGCGATGCGTTGTCCGATGGGAAGATCACCGATGCCGAACACGCTGAAATGATTGAGCGCTTCCGCACGTGTCTCGCCAGCAACGGACACAGGCTGGACTGGTACAAGAAAACCGGGTCGCACGAGATCACCGCACTGGACAAGGACGAGGACTCCGATGTCGGCAGGAAGCAGATCGAGTCATGCGACAAGTTCGCGGGGGTGAACACCGTCGGTCTCATCTACTCAGCGATGCTCACAAATCCGCACAACGTGGACGTCGTACCGAAAATCGTTGCCTGCTTCAAGAAGCACCATCTTGTCAGCCCCTCTTACAGCACCAGCGACTATCAAGAAGGCCTCCCGACGTTCTCGGACCGCAAGAAGAACGCCCAAGTGCAGCAGTGCAACGAAGACCCGCTGAACATCACGAAGGGCAAATAGCCTTATGTCCGCACAGCAGCAGACGACGCGACCGAGCATCCGCTACGCGGTGATCGTCGTCGTCGCGGCGCTCGCGATCGCGCTCGGTTCGGGGGTGACAGCTGCGCTGACGGCGGCACGACCGGAGAGTTTGACCGCGGCGAAACCAGCCACCCGGGTCCCCGTGGCTCAGCACGACTTCGAAGATGCCCGAGCCGTCCAGGTGACGGTCTCGCGGGGACTGGCCGTGCCCGTCCTCTCCAACGTCGACGGCCACGTGACCGATTACGCGTGCGCTCCCGACCAGCCGATCGTCTCGGGAGGCTCGCCCGTCGCGGTCAACGGCGCGCCGCTCCTCGCTCTTTCCACAGCGGTTCCGCTCTGGCGCGATCTGGCTCCTGCGGACACAGGGCCGGACGTCAGGGCGCTCCAAGTCGAACTGCGACGCCTCGGCTACGACATCTCTGCCGACGGGACATATGGGGCTAACACGGCGAACGCGGTGGAGCGTGTGTTGACGGAGATCGACGCCCCGAACATGACAAGGCGCCAGCGCGGTGACGTCGGTCTGCCGCTCTCGCGCGTCGTGTGGATTCCAGCGCCCAGCGTGTCACCGGCCACGTGCGACTCGCAACTCGGAGCCCGAGTCAGAAGCGGAGACACGCTGATGACGACTGCCCCCGCGGAAACCGTTGCGCGCGTCACCAACATGCCGAGAGATCTCGTTCCGGGCACTCGGGTGTTCACGGCCGGCGGCATCCAGGCGCCCGTGAACGCGAATGGCACGATCACGGACGCCCCCTCGGTAGCCGCACTGAGCGACTTAGCGAAGGCGACAGTCAACGATTCGTCATCGACTACGAACGCGTCGAAAGATGATGTCCCGTTGGCGTCGAAGGTCAGCGGTCAGGTCGCGCTGGCCACTCCCCGTGCTACGAACTCGGTTCCGCCGAGTGCGATCGTCGGCGTGGACGGCGCTCACGGGTGCGTGGTCAGCGACGGCCGCGCTGTACCCGTGACGATCATCGGCTCGCAACTCGGTCAGACGTTCGTTGATTTCGCTTCGACCACCGCCCGGCCTCGAACGGTCCAGGCTTCACCTGCAGAGTCCACGTCGTGCGGGTGAACCTCGTCGGTGTCGGTCATCGGTTCGCTCCCGACCTGCCCTGGCTGTTCCGCGACCACAACCACTCCCTCGAGTCCGGCCGGGTGTACGCGCTGGTAGGTCCTTCCGGATCAGGCAAGAGCACGCTGCTTTCGATCATCGCTGGTTGGCTCTCGCCCTCTGAGGGGGCTGTGGACGTCCCGCCGGGGCGGCGAATCGGGTGGGTGTTCCAGAATCCGCATGGCGTGCCACGGCGCACGGCACGCGATCATGTTGCGCTTCCCCTGCTCGCCACGGGGGCGTCCCCTGCCGAGGCCGACGCCGGCGCCGACGGCTTGCTTGACCGATTCGGTCTCTCCGCCGTCGCGGATCGACCGTTCCGGCAGTTGTCCGGAGGCGAAGCGCAACGCCTCATGCTCGCACGGGGTATCGCGGCGAAGCCGGACCTGCTCCTGGTCGATGAACCCACGGCCCAGCTCGACCACTTGACGTCAGGGACGGTCAACCGGGGCATCGCCCAACTTGCCACCGACGGGACCATCGTCGTGGTCGCCACGCACGACACCGGGACCCGCGATGCATGCACGGATGTGATCCAGCTCGTATGAGGGGGAAGTCCTTGTGGCGCGAGGTCGGCCGTAACCTCGCGACCGGTACGACGCGGGCGGTCACGTTCGGCGTGTGTCTCGCCGTCATCGTCGGCGCGCTCTGTCTCGCCGAGCTGGGAACGCTCCGGGACATCCTGCACTCCGAGCGGGATTACCGGGCCAGTGGAGCGGACATCACGATTCTGACCGCGAGCGGTCGTATCGACGGCAAGGCGTGCGACCAGCTGGTGGACGCCCCGGGAGTCATCGCTGCCGGAGCGATCCGCGAAACGCGGACCCGGCTTAGCCCGACGGTGCTACCCGACGCCCCCTTGCCGATCAGTGATATATCTTCCGGATTCCGTGCGTTGGTTGAGGCGCCATCCGGGAACGGGATCGCGCTCGGCCCGGAGGCGCAGCAGGCGCTCGGTGCCCGGTCCGGAGCGCGGGTTGCGACCGCGACAGGTCCGGTGACTGTCGCCGGTTCGTACTCCTACCCAGACGACGGGCGGCGCGGAGGGTTGCGCTACGCCGCTTTGGCGCCGTCCACGTCGTCGGTCCCATTCGATGAGTGCTGGGTGCGCCAATGGCCACAAAGCGATGAGGTCAACTCGTTGTTGCTGCTGTCGATGATCCCGCAGGTGCAACGAACGAGCGGCTCAAGCGCGGACATGTCCACCACCGGCGACGCGGAGGATACGCAGCCGCCGAGCTTCTCACAGTTGAACTCCGCACCGGGTACTCGCTTCGGGGGACTCGCGTCGTTCGAGTCCCGTGCGACGAAGTGGTCGTCATTGGTCGCGGGGATCGCCGCTCTCGGGCTCGCCTACGTATCGATCCGGTTGCGCCGCCTCCCGTTCGCGTCGGCACTGCACGCGGGGGTCGCTCGCTCGGATCTCGTGCTCATGGCCCTCGCCGAGACAGGGGTGTGGGTAGCAGGCGGGCTCATCATCGCCTCTCCCGCTGCTGCGATCACCGCCGCCGGCACCGCGCCTCCGGATGGGGTGGCGATGCTCGCGCTGGGCGGCGCGATCGCGGTGGCGGCCGGTGTAGGGGGACTCCTCGGTGCTTTCGTCGCTGCGACAGGCACGCGAGAGAGGCACCTCTTCTGTTACTTCACAGATCGCTGACGAACCTCGCGGAAAAAGTTCTTGCGATTCACGTCTACCTGGCAATAACCTGTAGGGCTGCCTTGTTGCGGCACAGAGGACGCATACATCGAGGCTGGGAGGACGCCATGACGACGATCGAGACCGCACGAGAGATCACCGTGCCCGGGTCCGTCGCCGCGCTCGCGGCCACCGCCCGACCGTACGGGCGGTAACCCCACCGCCCCCTGCGCGCTTCGGCGCGCACCGCGCATCCTCACAAGGCCTGCCACCGTCGGCAGCCCTTCGGCGACTCCTTCGCGCGTCGCCGCCGACTCTCCGCGTCGGAACACTCACAGGAATCGGAAGACCCATGTCTGTCGCCACGGCACAGAAGAAGAACACGTCCCAGACCCCTCGCACCGGGAAGCGGAACAGCACCGCGCGCACGCTGCTGCGCATCCTGCCGTTCGCCAAGTCCGCCGCGCCCCGCATCGTGCTCGGCATGGTGGCCGCGCTGCTCGCCAGCCTGGTCGCGCTGAGCATCCCGCAGGTGCTGAAGTGGCTGGTGGACGGACCGCTGTCGAACGGCGACCCGGCCGCCGTCTGGCCCGCCGCGCTGCTCGTGGTGGGGCTGGGCGCCGCCGAGGCGGTGTTCATCTCGCTGCGACGCTGGTTCGTGCTCACGCCGGGTACTCACGTCGAGGCGCGGATGCGCAACGCGCTGTACGAGCAGCTGCAGGATCTGCCGGTCGCCTTCCACGACCGCTGGCCGAGCGGCCAGCTGCTCTCGCGCGCGGTCAGCGACCTGAGCATGATCCGCCGCTGGCTGTCGTTCGGCATCGTGCTGCTCGTGGTCAACGTGGTCACGATCGTGGTCGGCTTCGCCATCCTGATCGGCTGGAACTGGATCCTGGGGCTCATCTTCCTGGTGTGCTCCATCCCGCTCTGGATCTACGGCTTCGTGTTCGAGAACAAGTACTCGGTCATCGCGCGCCGCAGCCAGGATCAGGCGGGCGACCTGGCGACGGCCGTCGAGGAGTCGGTGCACGGCATCCGCGTGCTCAAGGCGTTCGGCCGGGGCAAGCACGCGCTGAAGAGCTTCGAGTCGCAGGCGGAGCAGCTGCGCGGCACCGAGATCGAGAAGGCGAAGGCCATCGCCGGCATCTGGCTGTGGCTGCTGCTGGTGCCGGATGTCGCGTTCGGCATCTGCCTGGTCGTCGGCGTGTGGCTGTCCTCGCAGGGGCAGCTCTCCGTCGGCGAGCTGGTGGCGTTCTTCGCCACGGCGACCGTGCTGCGCTTCCCGATCGAGTCGATCGGCTTCCTGCTCTCGATGACGTTCGACACGCGCACCGCCGCCGACCGCTTCTTCGAGGTCATGGATGAGGTCAACACCATCACGGACCCCGTCGCGCCCGCCAAGATCACCGACCCGCGGGGTGAGCTCGTCTTCGACGACGTGCACTTCCGGTACCAGGACTCGCCCGAGCAGTTCCCCGATCTGCTCGACGGCGTCCGCCTGGCGGTGCGCCCGGGCGAGACGATGGCGCTGGTCGGCCTGACCGGCTCCGGCAAGTCCACCCTGACCGCGCTCACCACCCGCCTGTACGACGTGACCGGCGGCGCGGTGAAGGTGGACGGCGTGGATGTGCGCGACCTCACCCGGTACGACCTGCGCAAGGCGATCGCCATGGCGTTCGAGGACGCGACGCTGTTCTCGGCCTCCGTGCGCGACAACGTCCTGCTGGGCCGCGACGACCTCGACCCGGCCTCCGCGGAGGCGGAGCGCGTGCTCACCGAGGCGCTCGAGGTGGCTCAGGCCGGCTTCGTGTACGACCTGCCCGAGGGCGTCGAGACGAAGGTCGGCGAGGAGGGGCTCAGCCTCTCCGGCGGCCAGCGGCAGCGCCTGGCGCTGGCGCGAGCGGTGGCGGCGAACCCGAGCATCCTGGTGCTCGACGACCCGCTCTCCGCGCTCGACGTCGACACCGAGGCACTGGTCGAGGCGGCGCTGCGACGGGTGCTCGCCTCCACGACGGCCCTGATCGTCGCGCACCGCCCGTCCACGGTGATGCTCGCCGACCGGGTCGCACTGCTGGAGGACGGCCGCGTGACCGCCGTCGGCACCCATCACGAACTGCTCGCCACCAGCGAGCACTACCGCTTCGTCATCTCCAGCCTGGAGGACGAGGAGGACGACGAGATCCTCGAGGAGGTGAACCTGTGAGCACGACGACAGTGCTGGGCGTCGAGGGCGAAGAGCGCAACGACCTCAGCAAGGAGGAGAGCCGGCAGGTCCGGCGCCGCTCGCTGCGGCTGCTCGGGAGCCTGCTGCACCCGCTGCGGATGCGGGTGCTGCTGACCGCGGTCGTGGTCGTGGTGAGCACGGCCGCCCAGGTCGCGGGTCCCGCGATCATCGCGTTCGGCATCGACAACGGACTGCCCGCGCTGATGAAGCAGGACTGGTTCCCGCTCGCCGCCGCCGGCATCGCGTACCTGTTCACCGGCGTCATCGGCGCCGCGCTGATCGCCTGGTACACGGTGCTGAGCGCGCGGATCAGCCAGGCCATCCTGATCGACTTGCGCAAGCGGGTGTTCCTGCACACGCAGAAGCTCTCGCTGGAGTTCCACGAGTCGTACACGTCCGGCCGGATCATCTCGCGCCAGACCAGCGACCTGGACTCCATCCGCGAGCTGCTCGACTCGGGCATCAACCAGCTGGTACAGGGTGTGCTGTACATGCTGTTCATCGCGATCGCGCTGTTCTCGATCGACTGGCAGAGCGGCGTGGTGCTGGTGTGCTCGCTGATTCCGCTGTACCTGCTCACCCGCTGGTTCCAGAAGCGCTCGCAGAAGCTGTTCCGCATCTCGCGGGTGGCGTCGGCGAAGCTGATCGTGCACTTCGTGGAGACCATGACGGGCATCCGCGCCGTCAAGGCGTTCCGCAAGGAGAAGCGCAACGAGAAGGAGTTCGGCGGCCTGGTCGAGGACTACCGGGACGTGAACGCCCGCGTCATCCAGCTGTTCGGGATCTTCGACCCCGGGCTCGTGATGATCGGCAACGTCGCGGTCGGCGTCGTGCTGCTCGTCGGCGGCTTCCGCGTCGCGGACGGCCAGCTCGCCATCGGCGTGCTGCTCGCGGTGCTGCTCTACACGCGTCGGTTCTTCGACCCGATCGAGGAGATGGCGATGTTCTACAACTCCTACCAGTCGGCAGCGGCGGCGCTGGAGAAGATCTCCGGCGTCCTGGAGGAGGAGCCCAGCGTGCCGGACCCCGTGAAGCCGGTCGACCTCTGGTCGGCGCAGGGCCACGTGCGCTTCGACGACGTCACCTTCGCCTACAAGCAGGACCGCGTCATCCTGCCGGAGTTCACGCTGGACATCCCCGCAGGGCAGACGGTCGCGCTGGTCGGTTCCACGGGTGCGGGCAAGTCGACGCTGGCCAAGCTGATCTCGCGGTTCTACGACCCGAGCGAGGGCTCCGTGCTGCTCGACGGCGTGGATCTGCGCGACCTGCACCCGAAGGACCTGCGCCGAGCGATCGTCATGGTCACGCAGGAGGCGTACCTGTTCAGCGGCTCCGTCGCGGACAACATCGCCCTCGGCAAGCCGGATGCGACGCGCGACGAGATCGTGCGGGCGGCGGAGGCGGTCGGCGCCCACGAGTTCATCGAGGGTCTGCCGAACGGCTACGACACCGACGTGAACAAGCGCGGCGGCCGGGTGTCCGCGGGTCAGCGGCAGCTGATCTCGTTCGCCCGGGCGTTCCTGGCCGACCCGGCGGTGCTCATCCTGGACGAGGCCACCAGTTCGCTCGACATCCCGAGCGAGCGGCTGGTCCAGGAGGCGCTGCAGACGCTGCTCGCGGACCGCACCGCGGTGATCATCGCGCACCGCCTGTCCACGGTCGCGATCGCGGACCGGGTGCTGGTGATGGAGTACGGCCGCGTCGTCGAGGACGGCACGCCGGACGACCTCATCGCCGGCACCGGCCGCTTCGCGCAGCTGCACGCGGCGTGGCGCGACTCGCTCGTCTAGCGCACCACACGGACGGGTTAGGTGGGGATCCGGGAATCTTCCCGTGATCCCCACCACCTGTCACGGAAGGGCAGCAGCCGTCCACGCGGCGGATACGGCGAAGGCGGCCACGATCGCGCCGGCCGCAGGCAGGGGAATCCACCACACTCGGCGGCGGCGGCGGAAGAAAATCATCAGCAGGATATAGATGACGCCCAGAAGCGTTGCCGCTGGCGTGATGAGGCCAGCGGTTTGAAGTGCGGCCACATCGCACTGAGTGGCCGGCCCGCATGCCGCTACCCCCGTCTGCAGCAGCGCCACTCCAAAGGTAAGCACGACTCCCAGTATCACGGCGAGCACGCTCAACACCACGAGGGCCGCATTGTCGGCGCCGCACTTCGCCACTCCACGTGCCATGATTCCTACTCAGTCGAGGTGATCTTCGTGTACAGGAAGATCCACGCATCCGACATGACGGACGACGTCTTGTAATTTTGATGGATCGTCAGTCCGTTCGGCCACGCGGACGTGCGACCGCCGTTGGTGCTGCCCGATCCTGCCGCTTCTCCTGTGCCGCGCACACCGACCAGGGTTGAGAACGCGCATCGGGTCGCTGGGACCCACGCGTACGCGCTGGTGGTTGTCAGACTGCTGAGCAACGTTGTCACCAATGCCGATGCGACGACCCCGCGTCCGAGGCGAGCGGCTGTATCCACGTGTGATCTCCTTCGATCGAGTCGTCCCGACCATCCGCGATATGCAGACGCAGGCTTCACTGATGAGGACGTTGTCGGTCGAGGATCGTGACGCGAGGGAAGGAGGCTCAACTCCGATCAGTCGATCGCGGCCGCGCGGGGCGGGCGGTCACAACGGTTTCCGGCGAGGACCACGGAGAAGACTCCCGTGGTCCCCGCCGCCGGTCTCCGGACGGCGAGGGGTTGAGTCAGCCGGCCGGGGACCAGGTCGAGCGCGCCCGGGCCGGGCGCTGGAGGCGGCGGCGCCGCCGCAGGACGACGACGTCCGCGCCGGCGTCGATGTACGTGCTGGCGGTCGCCGCGTCGGCGTAGCGTTCCGTGGGACCCGCGACGATGGTGATGGCGTCGGCGGCGACAGCGCGGCCCGCCGACGCGACGACGGTGACGTGCGAGGTGGCCGGTGCCACCAGCGAGCGGAGGCTGCGCCCGAGAGCCGCGACGTGCTCGGGTCCGCCGGACAGCGCTTCGCCGACGTCGAGAAGGGTCAGGCGGCGACCGATCGCGGCGCAGAGGCGGGCGCCCATCCGGACGGTGTCCTGCACGGTGTCGAGCAGTTCGTCCGTTGCCGCTCCGCGGCGGACCCGCACCGAGAGGCCGACGACCCGGACGCCCAGGGCCTCCGCGTGCCGGGCGGCCTCGACCGCCTCCGCAGGGTCGAGGCGCAGCAGCACGCCGGCCCGGGCGGGAGCGGACGCGAACTCGTCGAGGTCGCGCGGGTGGTCGATGACGAAGGTGCGCAGGCCGGTCTCCCACGCCACCCGGCGCCGCGGCCAGCGCGAGCCGGGCACCGCGTAGAGCGCGCGGGACGGGTCGGCGCCGGTGCGCGTGAGCGCGGGGACGGCGGCGTCGTGCGAGACGACGAAGTCGGCGCCCTCGGCGGCGAGAGTGCTGAGCAGGGCGGGATGCGCCAGCGCCGAGACGTCGTAGCGCACGTCCATCCACGGCAGCGCCGCCCGCAGCTCGCGGAAGCGCTGCGCGACCCGCGGCAGGTCGATCACGACGGTCGGCGCCTGCGGGAGAGAGGGTCGTCCACCGCGACCGCCCCGGTCACCGCTCGCATGCGGGCGGCGCCGGTCGGGTCGGCGGTTCGGGTCGCGATGGACATCGCCTCTCCTCGGGTGGTTCTCGGCCCGTCAGCCGGGGCCCGGCACCTCGTCGTTCGGGTCGATGAGGTTGTCTCATATGCTGGCCGCGCCGGAATTGGCCCGCATCCGGGGGGTCACCTCATTCCGATTGCGTGCAGGCACGGATGAACGGCCGGGCTGCTGCGGTGATGATGGGCACATGTCCCTCCGCGTCGTGATCGTCGATGACCACGAGCGGTTCCGAGCTCAAGCCGCGGAGCTGCTCCGTCTGGAGCGCTTCACCGTGGTCGGCGACACCGACACGGCTGCCGCCGGCGTGGAGCTGAGCCGCCGCCTGACGCCGGATGTCATCCTGCTCGACATCGGCCTGCCCGACGCCAGCGGGTTCGACATCGTGCCCGCGATGCGCGCGACTGGAGCCGCCGTCGTGCTCACCTCCAGCCGCTCGGCGACCGACTACGGCAGACGCGTCGCCGACAGTGGCGCAGAGGGCTTCATCAACAAAGAGGAACTGACCGGTGAGGCGATCCGCAGCCTGCTAGGGTAAGCGCGTGAGCGGGGGACAGACAGACAGTTCTCGCGCGCTCCGGGTGGCCGTCGCCGACGACGCAGTTCTCTTGCGCGAGGGGATCGGCCAGATCCTGCGCGCGGGAGGGATGGACGTCGTCTGCTCCGTCGACACCGCCGAGGAGCTCCTGGACGCGGTGGAGAGCGACGGGCGGATCGACGCGATCGTCCTCGACATCAAGATGCCGCCGACGCACACCGACGAGGGGCTGCGCGCGCTCGAGCGGCTGCGGGCCGGCGGCTCGCGCGCGGGCGTCCTCCTCCTCTCCATGTACACGACCGCCGCGTACGCGATCCGGGCGATGAGCGCGGGGAGCGGCACCGGCTATCTGCTGAAGGATCGGGTGGCCGACGCCGACACGCTCGTCACCGCCGTCCGCACGGTCGCCCGCGGCGGCTCCGTCGTCGATCCCGAGGTCGTCCAGCTGCTCGTCTCCGCGCGGTCCTCCGCGGCCGCGGTGGAGTCGCTCTCCGGCCGCGAACGGGACGTGCTGCGGTTGATGGCGGAGGGAAAGTCGAACGCCGGCATCGCCACCGGCCTGCACCTCAGCCTCCGCACGGTGGAGTCGCACATCGGTCACATCATGGCGAAGCTCGGGGTGGAGGACTCCGCCGAGGGGCATCGCCGCGTCCTCGCGGTGCTGCGCTTCCTCGGCCGGGACGCCTAGGTCATGGTCGCCGCGCGGCCCGACCTCGCCGGCGTCGACGCGGGCCGACCGCCGTCCGAGCGGCCCCACGGAGCGCGGACGGCGTTGCGCGCGCTCGCCGTGACCGTCGCCGTCGCCTCCAACGTGCTCGCGCAGGTGCTCAGCGCCCTGACGGACGACTACGGGCCCCGGCCGTCCGGAATCGGCTGGGCGCTCGTGTTCGTGGCCGTCGCCGTCGACTACGTGGTGTGCGCCGTCATCGCCTGGCGCCTGGTCCGCAGCCCGGTGCCGGGCTGGCTCATGGTGGGGGCCGCGCTCTTCTGGTCGGCCGGCGCCTGGTACCCGCTGGTGCGCCAGTGGGGCTGGGTGTGGCCGTGGATGGCGGCCGTCACCGACCTGTGGGCGGTGCTCGTGGGCGTCCTGGTGCTGTGCTATCCGACCGGCCGCCTCGTCGCGCGGTTCGACCGCGCGGTCGTGATCGTGGTCGCGGCGGCCTTCGCGATCCGCCTGGCCGGCATCCTGCTGTTCTCGTCGCCGACGCCCGCCGAATGCGGCTGCGTCGCTAACCCGTACGCCGTCATGCCGAGCGACACCGCCGACTACTGGCTGGGCCTGGCCTGGCGCTTCATCGGGCTCGCGCTCATGCTGACCGTCGCCGCGCGGCTGATCGCCCGCTGGTTCACCAGCTCGCTGCCGGCGCGGCGGGTCGCCTTCGTCATGCCGCTCGCCATCCTGCTCTGGTGCTTCGGCACCATCCAGGAGTCGCTGAGCTTCGCCCTCGGCTGGGACGGCGGCTGGCTGCAGTTCGTCCCGCCGATCGCGATCGGGCTCATCCCACCCGCCTTCGTCGGCGGCGTCATCTACGCCCGCGGCCTCCGGTCGCGCGTCGCCGACCTCGTGATCGTCGCGCGCGACAAGGTCGATCGCGCGCTGTGGGAGTCGAGCCTCGCCCGCACGCTGCACGATCCGTCGCTCCGTGTCTACTGGTGGGACGAGGCGCTGCAGAGCTACGGCACCAGCGACGGGCAGCCCGCGCCGGAGGCCGCGAGCTCCACCCGGCCCGGCCGCTCGACGCTCGCCATCGACTCCGACCAGGGCCCGATCGCGCTCATCGAGCACGACGTCGCGCTCAGCCAGGACGACCGGCTGCTCGACGCGGTCTCGTCCGCGCTCCTGCTCTCGGTCGACAACGACCGGCTGCGGGCCAAGCTGGAGCGGACCATCCAGGAGCTGCGCGAGTCCCGCCTCCGCATCGTCGAGGAAGGCTACCTCGCGCGGCGCAAGCTCGAGCGCGACCTCCACGACGGCAGCCAGCAGCAGCTCGTCTCGCTGGCGATCGGCCTGCGCATCGCCACGGCGAAGGCCGAAGCCCACGGCGACGAGGAGCTCGCGGGCGACCTGCAGCGCTCGTCGGAGCAGCTGGCCGACGCGCTGCGCGAACTGCGCGAGCTGGCCCGCGGCATCCACCCCACCGTGCTCACCGACGGCGACCTGCGCTCGGCCATCGATGAGCTCGGGATGCGCAGCCACCTGCCCGTGGAGGTGCGGGTCGACCTGGCCGAGCGGCTGCCCGAGGTGGTGGAGGAGACGATCTACTTCTGCGTCTCCGAGTGCCTCGCCAACGCAGCCAAGCACGCCCGCGCCCGCAACTGCTCCGTGGTGGTGTCGCGGACGGACTCGACGGTCACCGTGCTTGTCAAGGACGACGGCGTCGGCGGCGCCCGCATCGAGCCCGGCGGAGGACTCGAGGGCATCCGCGACCGGGTGGAGGCCGTGTCGGGCCGGGCCGACGTGCGCTCGGTCGAGGGGCTCGGCACGATCATCGAGCTGACGATCCCGGTGCCGGCGTAGCCGCGGGGGCGGAGCTACTTGTTCGGAGCCTTCGCCGCGTAGACCTGGTCGCCGATCGCGAAGCCCGACCAGCCGCCGCCGCAGTCTCCGGCCTTGGCAGGCAGGCCGTCGACCGGCCACCAGCTGTCCTGGATGGTCGGCTTGGGCATCGGCACCTCCGTGGCGCAGGTGCCCGGCGCGACGTGCGCCTTCGACGAGTACGTCATGATCGCGGAGCCGTCGGAGGTGTCGTAGTCGACCCGGATGATCGTCGCGTCGTCGGGGACGAACTTCGGCGAACCGAAAACCGCCGTGTTCGCGGCCTTCATCTCCTTCGCCGTGTCGAAGATCTCCGCCGAGACGTGCGGCCCGAAGGCGCCGACCACCGAGCATCCGGACAGGGCCAGAGCGAGGGCGGACGTCGTCGCGATGACTCCGGCGGTACGGATGCGGGGCACGGCAGCTCCAGGGGATGGCGGACAGGGTCTGTTATGAAGTGAACACTACGGAACTGAATGATTCATCGGCCGGAGGGATGACTCCGGCCGCCGCCATCGTAGCGGGCCGCCCGCAGGTCGACCCGGTAGGCCGGTGACCCCACTCCGAGGAGGGGCGTGCCCTCCGCGCGGTAATGCTGGAGCGCGATGTGCTCGTGGTTCGCCGGTGGATGCCCGCCGGCCCGCACCACGCGCCACCACGGCACGTCGCTGCCGTAATAGGCCATGATCTGGCCGACCATCCGGGGCGCGCGCGAGCCGAGAACGGCCGCGACATCCCCGTAGGTCATCACGCGGCCGGGCGGGATGGCGTCCACGACCTCCAGGACGCGCTCGATGAAGGAGCCCGGCTCGGACGTGCCCGGCTCGGACGCGCCAGGGTCGGACGGGTCAGAGATCGAGGGCACCGATCGTCTCGCCGTACTGGGTCTCGCCGACGGGCTGGAACCCGCTGCGCAGGAAGAACTGCTCCGGCCCGAGCTCGCCCGACTCCCAGATGACGTAGAGGCGCTCGTGCCCACGGGCGCGAGCCTCGTCGGCGAGAGCGCGCACGGCGAAGGTGCCGATGCCGCGGCCCTGGTCGTCCGCATCCACGTTGATGCGCCAGAGGATCGCCTTGAACTCCTCGTGCTCCGCGTGGGGATCGAAGTTGCCCATGATGAAGCCGACCACCTCGTCGCCGTCGAGCACGACGCGCTGCCAGGAGGTGTTCGGGTCGGCGACGGCCGCCGCGGCCGAGTAGGAGACCGGAGCGATGAACTGCTCCTGGCCCGGCTTCAGCGTCAGCGCGTTCGCCGCCACGACGGTCCGCGCGCTCAACTCTTCCAGTCTCAACTCAGCCATGAGGTCAGGGTAACGTGCGGGAACGATACCCGCATAGTCGCGCCCATCCGACCGTTCGCCGAGAAGAATTGTCTCGATGTCAAGATAGTTCTCGTCCTCCGGTAAGCTGTCGTCGGCTGAAAACGGCAGACACCCCAGGAGAACCATGGACAAGATCAAGGTTGACGGAACGGTCGTCGAACTCGACGGCGACGAGATGACGCGCATCATCTGGAAGGCCATCAAAGACTCCCTCATCCACCCGTACCTCGACGTGAACCTCGAGTACTACGACCTCGGAATCCAGAAGCGCGACGAGACCGACGACCAGATCACCATCGACGCGGCCCACGCCATCCAGAAGCACGGTGTCGGCGTCAAGTGCGCCACCATCACGCCGGACGAGGCCCGCGTGGAGGAGTTCGGCCTGAAGAAGATGTGGAAGAGCCCGAACGGCACGATCCGCAACATCCTCGGCGGTGTCGTCTTCCGTGAGCCGATCATCATCTCCAACATCCCGCGGCTGGTCCCGGGCTGGAACAAGCCGATCGTCATCGGCCGTCACGCCTTCGGCGACCAGTACCGCGCCACCGACTTCGTCTTCGACGGCCCGGGCACGCTGACGATGAGCTTCCAGCCGGCCGACGGCGGAGAGGCCCAGTCGTTCGAGATCTACCAGGCGCCGGGCGCCGGTGTCGCAATGGGCATGTACAACCAGGACGCGTCCATCCGCGACTTCGCCCGCGCCTCGTTCAACTACGGTCTCGACCGTCAGTACCCGGTGTACCTCTCGACGAAGAACACCATCCTCAAGGCGTACGACGGCCGCTTCAAGGACCTCTTCCAGGAGGTCTTCGACGCCGAGTACAAGGAGAAGTTCGACGCGGCCGGCCTCACCTATGAGCACCGCCTGATCGACGACATGGTCGCCTCCAGCCTCAAGTGGGAGGGCGGCTACGTCTGGGCGTGCAAGAACTACGACGGCGACGTGCAGTCCGACACCGTCGCGCAGGGCTTCGGCTCGCTCGGCCTGATGACCTCGGTGCTGACCACGCCCGACGGCTCGGTCGTCGAGGCGGAGGCCGCGCACGGCACGGTCACCCGCCACTACCGCCAGCACCAGCAGGGCAAGCCGACCTCGACGAACCCGATCGCCTCGATCTTCGCCTGGACGCGCGGCCTCGCGCACCGCGGCAAGCTCGACGGCAACCAGGAGCTCATCGACTTCACGCACACCCTCGAGGATGTCGTGGTGAAGACGGTCGAAGAGGGCAAGATGACGAAGGACCTCGCGCTCCTCGTGGGCCCCGAGCAGAAGTTCCTCACGACGGAGGAGTTCCTGGACGCCATCGCCGAGAACCTGAAGGCGCGCCTGGGCTGATCCGGCTAGAGCGAAGGGCCCGGTGGACGCTGTCCGCCGGGCCTTTTCCGCATTCGCGCTCCTGCTGACGAAGGAGAATGCCGTTCGAATCTCCTTCGCAAAGCGGTGGAGCAGGAGTTTCGAACGTATCGCCGCCGAATGTCCTGCGGTGCCCGGGCGGATCTCCGACGAACGGCCGCGACGTCAGCGGGCGGTCCAGCCGCCGTCGATCGCGAGGGTCTGGCCGGTGATCAGGGAGGCGGAAGGCGACGCGAGGAACGCCACGGCGCCCGAGACCTCCCGGGGCACCCCGATGCGGTGGAGCGCGGCGATCCGGTCGAGCGTGTCGGCGCGGAAGCCGTCGTCCGAGAGGGCGGCCGCGGTGCCGTCCGTCTCGATGAAGGTGGGTGCGACGGCGTTCACACGGATGCCGTACCGCCCCCACTCCACGGCCAGGCAGCGGGTGAGGTGGATGACGGACGCCTTCGCCGAGCAGTAGGACGATTCGCCGGGCAGCGCGACCAGTCCGGCCTGCGAGGCCACGTTGACGATGGAGCCGCCGCCGTTCGCGAGCATGCTCTTCGCCAGGTGCTGCGAGAGGAAGAACGTCGAGCGGGTGTTGAGCCGCCAGACGTGCTCGAAGTCGTCCTCCGTCACCTCGAGCGCCGGGGCGTCGATCCCGCCGCCCGCGTTGTTGACCAGGATGTCGATGGGCCCGCGTCCGGCCGTCACCGTGTCGATCGCGGCGCGGCAGGCGTCCAGGTCGAGCACGTCCATCCGTATCGCGGTCGCCTCCACGCCGAACGCCTGCAGCTCGTCGACGAGGGTCGCCGAGCGGTCCGGGTCGCGCACGCCGAGGACCACGTCGGCCCCCTGCCCGGCCAGTTCGAGTGCGATCTCGCGGCCCAGTCCCCGGCTGGAGGCGGTGACCAGCGCGCGCAAGCCTTCGAGCGAGAAGGGGGTGCGGGTGGAGGTGGTTTCAGCGGCCATCCTCGGAGCCTAGCCCCGGGCCGCCGCGGGAGGCGCGGACTGTCGGTGGCCCCGGCCAGAATGGACCCATGACCGCCGCCGACACCCTCCTCCGCCGCTTCGTCGAGACCGTGGACCGCGAGGGGCTCGGTGTCTACGGCGCCCACGCCCTGGTCGGCGGCGACGAGGCGCAGCACCGTTGGCGCAGCGACGACCGCGTGAATCTGTACTCGGTGTCGAAGGGTGTCAGCGCACTGGCCGCCGGGATCGCCGTCGATGAGGGCATCGTCTCCCTCGAGACGACCGTCGCCGAAGCCCTGCCGCAGTTCGAGCTCGGCGACGGCGTGGCCGGCGTGACCCTCCGCCACCTGCTCACCATGTCGAGCGGGATCGACTTCCGGTGGTTCGCGGACGAGCCGGTGCCCTGGCCCGACCTCGCGCAGGAGATGCTCCGGCGTCCGACCTCGGGCCCGGGCGGCGCCTTTCAGTATTCGGACGCGAGCACCTACCTCGCGATGAGGATGCTGGGGGCGGCGGTGGGCGATGTGCGCGACTGGCTGCTGCCGCGGCTCTTCGATCCGCTGGGAATCCACAATCCCCAGTGGATTCGGTGCCCGCTGGGCTGGATCGTCGCCGGGAGCGGCCTGCAGCTGCGCACGGAGGAGTTGGCCCGCATCGGGCGGCTGCTCCGCGACCGCGGGGAGTGGCGCGGCTCGAGGATCGTCGGCGCCGAGTGGATCGACGGGATGCACGCCGGGTGGCGAGCCACCGGTGAGACGCCCCCGACCGACCGCTACGGCATCGCCACGTGGGAGGGCCCCGCGGGCCTGTGGCGGTTCGACGGTCGTTACGGGCAGTACGTCGTCGTCGACGACGCCCGCGGCGCGGTGCTCACGGTGACCGCCCACGAGGAGTTCCGGACCCGCCGCGTCCTGGACGCCGCGCACGAGGCGCTGCTCGGCTGAGCGCGGCGCCGCGACTATTGCGGCCAGAGCCGGCTTCGGGTGGGCGACGGCGCGCCCCTACTCTCAGTCGAGTGACTGCACCGTATCCCGCTGGCCCACGCACGTTCCTCGGGATCGGCACCCTCCGGCAGCTGCGGAGGCACGACCTCCTGGCGTTGTCCGAGCTGCTGACCGCCCGCTACGGCAAGCTCGTCCATGTGCGGATGTTCCACAAGCACATGTTCTTCGTCTCCGACCCGGACCTGGTCGCCGAGGTGCTCGGCGACGACGCGCGCACGTACGACAAGATCGACACGCGGTCGACCATCCACCACATCGCCGGCGACTCGCTCAACACCCTGCGGCGCGACCAGGGCTGGGCCGAGAAGCAGGCGCTGTTCGAGCGGCACCTCGCCGACTCCGCCCGGATCGAAGAGGTGACCGTCGGCGAGGTGGATGCGCTGATCGCCCGCTGGGCGGCGGTCGCCGGGTCGGGGCGCCCCGTCGACGCGGCGGTCGACCTGCTGCGGCTGACCACCGGGATCACGTCCCTCACCTTCTTCCGCCAGGGTGTCGACGACGTGGACTTCGTGGAACTCGACGCCCACAAGTACCGGATCGTGCGCGCCATGCTGACGCGGCAGCTTCAGCTGGTGCGCCTTCCGAAGTCGTTCGACCGGCGTCTCGTGCAAGCGGTCCGGTACCGCGACCGTCTGGTGGCCCGCGTCATCGAACGGCACCTCGCGAGCGATGACCGGCCGGACAGCTATATCGCCGATCTCGTCGAGAAGTACGACATCCGTGCCGCCGACCGCCGCGCCATCCGGCTGACCCGTGGCGAGATCCTGTCCGCGCTGTACCTGGGAAGCGACCCCTTCGACAAGCTGCTGACCAAGTCGCTGCACTACCTGGGGGCACATCCGCAGGAGGTCGAGCGGCTGCGCCAGGACATCGGCGCTCTGCAGGCCGGAGACGGTCTGACGCTGCGCTCCGCGTCGACACTCCGCAGCCTCCGGCACTTCCTGCTCGAGGTCCTCCGCCTGCGCACCCCGTACGCGATCATCGGCCGCGAGGTGCTCGCGACGCACGGGCTCGGCGGCTACCGGATGCCGAAGGGCAGCCTCTTGGCGATCACGCCGCTCATCATCCACAAGGATCCGGACTTCTGGGACCGGCCCGAGACGTTCGACCCGTCCCGCTTCGAGACGCTGTCCCTGGCGACGGCGACGCACTTCGTGCCGTTCTCGTCGGGGGAGCGGCGATGTCCGGGCCAGGGGTTCGCGATGCGCCAGGCGATGTACATCCTGGCGCGGATCGTGCGTGACTTCGATGTCGAGCTCATCCCGGGCTTCGACTACTCCGACGAGTTCATGGGCGTTCTCGGCTCGCGACAGCCCTACCGGTTCGTCATGCGAGCCCGGGAGAGGGTCGCCGCCGCGGTGTAACGACTTCATTTCGACTCTTGCGCTTCGTTTGTTCGTAAGCTTTACTAACAAACATGACGACGACGGAGGTGCAGGGGGCACCGGCGGGCTGGGCCCGGGCCGCGTGCTCCGGCCGCGCGCCAAGGTGCTGCCCGAGCACGCACGCGGTCACAACCGGTCGCTCGTCCTCCAGACCCTGTACCGCGCGGGGGAGCAGAGCCGGGCGGACCTCGCGCGCCAGACCGGCCTGACCCGCGTCACGGTCTCCGACCTCGTCGCCGAGCTGCTCGCCGAGGGGCTCGTCATCGAGCTGGGCCAGCGCGAAGCCTCCCGTCCGGGCAAGCCGGCCGTGCTGCTCGACATCAACCGCACCGCGCACCAGATCGTCGGCGTCGACCTCAGCGACCACGACCGCTTCCGCGGGGCGGTCATGGACCTCGACGGGCGCATCCTCCACGCGGATGAGGTGACGCTCATCGGTGAGGACGGACGCACCGCCACGGGTGACGACGCCCTCGCCAGGGTGGACACGCTGGTCGATCGGCTCGTCGCAGCGGCGACCGCGCCCATCCTCGGCGTCGGCGTCGGCTCGCCCGGTGTCGTCGACCTGAGCGGCACCATCCTCACCGCTCCGAACCTCGGCTGGGCCGACTTCCCGCTCCAGCGACACCTCGAAGCGCGGACCGGCCTCCCAGTCATCGTCGCGAACGACGCCAACGCGGCCGTGCTCGCCGAGCACAGCTACGGCGGGGCGGCCGGCGACATGATGCTGATCCGGGTCGGGCACGGCATCGGCGCCGGGCTCCTCGTCGCGGGTGCCCTCGTCTACGGCAGCCACTTCGCCGCCGGTGAGATCGGCCAGGTCATGGTCGGCACCGACCTCGGGCTCGAGGCGACGTACAGCCGGGATCAGGTGCTCGAGCACTGGCTCAGCGTCCCGCAGCTGCAGCGCGGCATCCGTGAGGCGCAGTCCGCCGGCGTGGATGCGACCCCCGTCCTGCGCGAGGCCGGGCAGCGGCTCGGCATCGCGCTGGCGCCCGTCGTCGGCGCCCTCAACCTGTCGGAGATCGTGCTCAGCGGCCCGACCGAACTGCTCGACGGCCCCCTCGCAGAGGCGACCGTCCACACGCTCCGGAACCGGACGATGGCAGAGAACCACGCCGATCTGTCCCTCCGGATGACCACGCAGGGGCAGGACATCGTCCTCCGCGGCGCGGCCGTACTCGTCCTCTCCGGACGTCTCGGGGTCTCTTGACACAGCACCACCCGGAACACGACCCCTGCACCGACGGTGTGCTGCACCCGCACACACTGACTGACCACCCAAGAAAGGAACCAGCAATGAAGAGAAAGCTCGTCGGCCTCGCCGCTGTGGCTACGGCTTCCGCTCTCGTGCTCGCCGGATGCGCGTCGGGAGGCACCTCGAGCGGAGCCAGCACCGATGGCAAGGGCAAGACGGTCACCCTGTGGCTCGTCGGCTCCGACACGCCGGATGCGCTCCGCACCTATCTCAAGACGGAGTTCACCAAGGAGACGGGCGCGACGCTCAAGATCGAGCAGCAGGACTGGGGCGACATCGTCACCAAGCTCACCACCGCCCTGCCGGACGCCAACAACACGCCGGATGTCACCGAGATGGGCAACACCCAGTCGCCGACGTTCACCAACGTGGGCGCCTTCCTCGACATCTCCGACATGTACAAGCAGCTCGGCGGGAGCGACCTGCTCCAGTCGTTCGTCGACGCGGGCAAGGTCGACGGCAAGAACTACACGCTGCCGTACTACTTCGGCTCGCGCTACATGTTCTACCGGAAGGACGTCTACCAGGCGGCCGGCGTGAGCGTGCCCACCACGCTCGACCAGTTCAACACCTCCGTCGCCGACATCACGGCGAAGAACCCGAAGGGCATCGCCAACTTCTCGGGCTTCTTCCTCGGCGGTCAGGACTGGCGCGACGGCATCTCCTGGATCTTCGCCAACGGCGGGGACATCGCCAAGAAGGACGGCTCGAAGTGGAAGGCCACCCTGGAGTCGGAGAACTCGCTGAAGGGCCTCCAGCAGCTCCAGGACCTGTACAAGAACGCATCCAAGGCGCCGAACGACGCCAAGGACTCGAACCAGTACATCTACCTGAACGACACCGACCAGACCCTGGACGCGAACGGCAACAAGACGGGGGACATCTCCCTCGCCGCGGCGACGATCATGGCTCCCGGATGGGCGCACTGGTCGATCGGCGACCTGTCGCAGAAGGACGGCAAGCCGGTCCGCACCTGGAACGACGCCACCTTCGGCACCTACGTCCTGCCGGGTAACGACGGCAAGCCGGCTCCGGTGTTCGCCGGCGGCTCCAACATCGGCATCTCGGCGAAGACCAAGGAGCCGGGGCTGTCGAAGACGCTCCTGAAGATCATCTTCTCGAAGGAGTACCAGGAGATGCTCGGCAAGAACGGCCTCGGCCCTGCCAACGCGAAGTACACCTCGTCGCTGGGCGACGACCAGTTCGCGAAGGCGCTCATCGAGTCGGCGTCGAACTCCAAGCTGACCCCGGCCGCTCCCGGCTGGGCGTCGGTGGAGGCGGGCAACGTGATGGAGGAGTTCTTCTCCAAGATCCGTGACGCGTCCGACCTCAAGGCGCTCGCGCAGGAGTACGACAAGAAGATCGACGCCCTGCTCAACGTCAAGAGCTAGGCGCCGATCGAACAGCGGGATGCGGCACGCCGTCCGGCGCGACCGGCGTGCTGCATCCCCTGACCCCGACAAGGAGACGTCCGTGACCGCCACCGAGGACACCCGCCTCATCCTGCCCGCGGCCCCGCCGCCGGCCCGGGACCAGCCCCGCCGCCGCCGCGGACGGATCACCCCGTACGCGCTGCTGCTGCCCGCGATCGTCATCCTGCTCGTCGCGCTGGGCTACCCGGTCGTCTGGCAGCTGATCACCTCGCTGCAGCACTTCGGCCTCGCCCAGCAGTTCGGCAAGCCGGCCGACTTCGTCTGGTTCGAGAACTACATCACTCTTTTCGCCGACGGCTACACCTGGGTGGTCGTCGCGCGCTCCATCGCCTTCTGCCTGGTCACCGCGTTCGTGACCGTTGTCATCGGCGTCGGGATGGCGCTGCTCATGAACGCGGTGAACCGCGCCGTGCGCATCATCCTGCAGATCTCGCTGCTGCTCGCCTGGGCGATGCCCGTCGTCGCGGCGATGACCGTCTGGAACTGGCTGTTCGACTGGCGCCGCGGCGTCGTCAACTACGTGCTGACGTCGTGGGGTCTCGACTTCCAGGACCACAACTGGCTGCAGAACCCGCTCTCGTTCTTCTTCGTCGCGATGGTGATCGTCACGTGGATGAGCGTCCCCTTCGTCGCGTTCTCCGTCTACGCCGGGCTCACCCAGGTCTCCACGGAGGTCGTCGAGGCCGCGCAGATGGACGGCGCGCGGGGATGGCAGCGGCTGCGGTACATCATCCTGCCGATCATCCGGCCGGTGCTCGGCATCGTGCTGCTGCTCCAGATCATCTGGGACCTGCGCGTGTTCGCGCAGATCAAGCTGCTGCAGGACAAGGGCTCCATCGCCAGCGAGACCAACCTGCTCGGCACCTACATCTACCAGCTCGGCGTCGGCTCGAGCGACTTCGCGATGGCCTCAGCCGTCAGCGTCTTCGTGCTCGTGCTCACCGTCGCCCTCAGCTGGTTCTATGTGCGCCACCTTCTCAAGGAGGACGAATCGTGACCCGCCGCATCCGCCCATCCCGCATCCTGCTCGGGGCACTCGGGATCGTGCTCGCGCTGATCTGGGTGTTCCCCGTCTACTGGATGGTGAACTCGTCGCTGCTGCCGAACGTCATCCTGCAGAACACCACGCCCACCTGGCTGCCCTTCGGCGGCTCGTTCGACAACTTCATGGCCGTCGTGCAAGGCGGCACGTTCTTCCCGGCGCTCGGGATGAGCGTGGCCGTCGCGCTCATCACGGTCGTGTGCTGCCTCGCCTTCGCGTTCCTGGCGGCTCTGGCGATCAGCCGGTTCCGCTTCCGGGGGCGGCGGTCGTTCGTGCTCGCGGTGCTGCTCATCCAGATGCTGCCGGCGGAGGGGCTGTTCATCGCGCAGTACAAGCTGATGGGCACGCTCGGCCTGCTGAACACGGTGGTCGGCGTCAGCATCCTGTACATCGCGGCCGTCGTGCCGTTCACGATCTGGATGCTGCGCGGCTTCGTCGCCGGCATCCCCGCCGACCTCGAAGAGGCGGCCATGGTGGACGGGCTCAGCCGCACGCAGGCGTTCCTGCGCATCACCTTCCCGCTGCTCGCACCGGGGCTCGTCGCGTCGGGTGTGTACGCGTTCCTGCAGGCGTGGAACGAGTTCACCGTCGCGCTCGTCATCCTGCCGCAGTCGAGCAGCGCGACCCTGCCGCTGTGGCTGCGCGGTTTCGTGCAGCAGTCCGCCTCCCGCGCCACCGACTGGGGGCAGGTGATGGCCGCCTCGACGCTGGTCGCGGTGCCGGTGATCATCTTCTTCCTCATCGTGCAGGGGCGGATGACGAGCGGGCTCGTCAGCGGGGCGGTGAAGGGGTGAGCGGCGCGTCCGTCGCCGACACCGCCCTGACCGACCCGGAGCTGCGCCGCAGCATCGCGGCGACGCTGCTCCCGGGCTTCGTCGGGACGACGCTGCCGTCGTGGCTGGAGGAGCGGCTGCGCGCCGGCCTCGGCGGCGTGTGCCTGTTCGGGCAGAACATCGCCTCGGCGGCGCAGCTGCGCGCGCTGACGGAGGCGATCTACGCCGCGAACCCGGATGCGATCGTCGCGATCGACGAGGAGGGCGGCGACGTCACGCGGCTGTACTACGAGAGCGGCTCGCCCTACCCGGGCAACGCCATTCTGGGCCGGCTCGGCGACGCCGGGTACACCGAGCGGGTCGCGCGCCGGGTGGGGAGGAGCTGCGCCGGGCGGGCGTGAACCTGGACTTCGCGCCGGACATCGACATCAACTCCAACCCGGACAACCCGGTCATCGGCGTGCGCAGCTTCGGCTCGTCGCCCGAGGTCGTGGCGGAGCACGGGGCGGCGTGGACGCGGGGGCTGCAGTCCGCGGGCGTCGCCGCGGCAGCGAAGCACTTCCCGGGCCACGGCGACACCGCCGCCGACTCGCACCTCGAGCTGCCGGTCGTCGACCTGTCGGCCGCGCAGCTGCGCGAGCGCGAGCTGGTGCCGTTCCGGGCCGTCGTCGCGGCGGGTGCGCGGGCGGTCATGACCTCGCACATCCTGCTCCCGCAGCTGGATGCCGCGCTGCCCGCGACGCTCAGCCCGGCGATCATCGGGGGGATGCTGCGCGGCGAGCTCGGCTTCGACGGGGTGGTCGTCAGCGACGCCCTGGACATGCACGGGGCCAGCGGCTCGCGGGGGATCCCGGAGGCGGCGGTGCTGGCGCTCGCCGCGGGCTGCGACCTGCTCTGCATCGGCACGGAGAACACCGACGGCCAGCTCGCCGAGATCGAGCACGCCATCGCGTCCGCCGTCGCCGCCGGCCGCATCGCGCCGGACCGTGTCGCCGACGCGTCCGCCCGCGTGCTCTCGCTCGCCCGCGACCTGCGCCCCGCCGCGGCGTCCGCCCCCGTCGCGCCCGCCCCCGTCGAGTCCGCCGCCGTCGAGTCCGCCGCCGTCGAGTCCGCGAAGTCTGACCCCACGGGCGGCGTGTCGCGTGCAAAGATCGCGGACTCGATGGAGGGGGAATCGCCGGGGAGGATGTGGCCGCGACGGGACGCGCGTTCGACGCGAGCGCGCACGCCCGGGAGTGGCTCGCGGCGAACGACGGACGGTACTCGGTCGTGCGGATCGACACCGTCGCCAACATCGCGGTCGGGAGCGCCCCGTGGGGACCGTTCGCCGAGGTGGAGGCCGACCCCGCGAGTCCGGCCGCGGCGGCGTTCGCGGCCAACCCGGCGGTCCTGTTCACCGAGGGCGACCATCCCGACCTCGTGCTCGCCGCCCAGTCGCCGGTGCTCGTCATCGGCAAGGACAACCACCGGCACGCCTTCGCGCGCGCGGCGATCGACCGCCTGCGCGCCGAGCGGGAGCGCGTGCTGGTCGTCGACATGGGGTGGCCCAGCGACGACCGCGCCTACGCCGACATCGCCACCTTCGGCGCCTCGCGGCTGGTCGGCCGGGCACTGCTCGAACTGCTCGGCGCCCGGTCGTGAGGCTCGGGATCGACATCGGCGGCACCAAGACCGACGCGGTCGCCGTCGACGAGGCAGGTGCGCTCGCGCAGCGCATCCGTCTCGTCACCGGGTTCGGCGACTCGGCCGTCGTCGAGACGGCGGTCGCGGCGGTGTCGCGGCTGGGGGAGCTCACCGGGCTCGCGCCGACCGGATTCCGGTCCATCGGGATCGGGGTGCCCGGGATGGTCGACACCGCCTCCGGGCATGTCGCCCACGCCGTCAACCTGGGCCTCGAGCGCCTGGAGCTCGGCGGGATGCTCGCCGGCCGCCTCGGAGTCGGCGTGCGCGTCGAGAACGACGTCAAGGCGGCCGCCCTGGGCGCGTACCACCTGCTCGGGCTGACCGGCACGATGGCGTTCCTGAACCTCGGCACCGGGATGGCGGCGGGAATCGTCGCCGACGGCCGGCTGTGGCGCGGCAGCAGCGGCATCGCCGGAGAGATCGGCCACCTGCCCGTCGACCCGCTCGGACCGGTCTGCGGATGCGGCCAGCGCGGCTGCCTCGAGACGGTGGCGAGCGGCTCCGGCGTCGCCCGGCAGTGGCCCACCGACGACCCGCTCCCGGTGCGCGCGGTGTTCCGCGCGGCCGCCGCGGGAGACCCCGGCGCGCGGGCGATCACGGCTAGGCTGGCTGCGGGCATCGCCGCAGCGGTGCGCGTCCTCGTGCTCACCGTCGACCCCGGCACCGTCGTGATCGGCGGCGGCCTGAGCCACCTGGGCCAGCGCCTCCTCGACGACGTCCACGGGGTGCTGCACGACTGGGAGCGCACGTCGCCGTTCCTGGCGTCGCTCGACCTGCCCGGGCGGGTGCGCCTCGTCCCCGAAGGAACCCCCGTCGCCGCGCTCGGTGCGGCACTCGTAGGAGAGAACTGATGGCCGAAATCGTCGTCGTCCGCGACCAGGACGCCGCGGGCGAGCTCGCCGCGCGCAGCATCCTGGACCTGATCTCCGTGAAGCCGGACACTGTCCTGGGCCTCGCGACCGGCAGCACGCCCCTGGCGGTCTACCGGGCGCTCGAGCGCGGGATCCGGGAGCGCGGTGTGGATGTGTCCCACGTCCGCGGCTACGCGCTCGACGAATACGTGGGCCTGCCGCCCGGGCACCCGGAGTCGTACCGCGCGGTCATCAGCCGCGAGGTGGTCGAGCCGCTGGGGCTGACGCCGTCGCTCATCCACGTGCCGAACGGGTCGCTCGACGGCATCGAGCACGCGGGCGCCGACTACGAGAAGGCGATCGCCGAATCGGGCGGCGTGGATGTGCAGATCCTCGGCATCGGCACGGACGGCCACATCGGGTTCAACGAGCCCGGCTCGTCCTTCGCGTCGATCACCCGCGTGAAGACGCTGACGGAGCAGACGCGGAAGGACAACGCGCGCTTCTTCGACTCGGAGGACGACGTGCCGATGCACTGCATCACCCAGGGCCTGTCGACCATCCTGAAGGCGCGGCACCTGATGCTGCTCGCGTTCGGCGAGGGCAAGGCGGAGGCGCTGGCCGGGGCGGTCGAGGGGCCGGTGTCCGCGTCGAACCCGGGCTCGGCGATCCAGTTGCACCCGCACGTCACGGTGCTGGTCGACGAGGCCGCCACATCCCGGCTGCGCAACATCGACTACTACCGGTACGCCTACGCCAACAAGCCCGCCTGGCAGACCCTCTAGGGTTCAGGCAGCAGCCAAGAGTTCCGGAGTTTTTCGACCTTTTCGGCGCGATCGGGTCGAAAAACTCCGGAATTCTTGGCTTTGGCGGAGCTCAGCCGGTGAGAACGGCGCCGTCGGCCATCACGGCGGTGACGCGCCACTCGTGGTCGAGCAGCACGGCGTCGGCGAGGTATCCGGTGTGCAGCCGGCCGAGGCGGTGGTCCTCGCCGAGCACGTGCGCCGGGGTGCGCGTGAGCGCGGTGACCGCGGCGACGGGGTCCACTCCGGCCCGCGTCACCGCGTTGCGGAGGGCCGCATCCTGCGTCAGCGTCGAGCCAGCGATGGTGTCGGTGCCGGACAGCACGGCAAGGCCGCCGTGGACCGTCACGTTGAGTCCGCCCAGGTGGTAGTCGCCGTCGGTCGCGCCGGCCGCCGCCATCGCGTCCGTGACCAGGGCGACGCGGCCGGGCGCCTCGCGGAACAGCAGCGCCGCGACGGACGGATGCACGTGCAGCCCGTCGAGGATCAGCTCCAGCGTGACCTCGGGCTCGTCGATCGCCGCCATGACCGGTCCGGGGGCGCGGTGGTGGATGCCCGGCATCGCGTTGAACGCGTGCGTCAGGAGGCGGGTGCCCACCTCGAACGCCCGCGCAGCCTGGGCGTAGTCCGCCGTGGTGTGGCCGACGCCGACGACCACGCCGGCCTCGCTCAGCACGCCGATCGCCTCGAGCGCGTTCGGCAGTTCGGGTGCGATGGTCGCGGTGCGGAGCGTGCCGCGTGCGGCCGCGATCAGCTGCTCCACCGCCTCCGGCTCCGGGTCGAGCAGGAAGCGCGCGTCGTGCGCCCCGCGCCGTTCGGGCGCGAGGAACGGGCCCTCGAGGTGCGAGCCGAGCACCAGGGGGTCCGTCGCCACGAGGTCGGCGACGACCGCGAGGCTCTGCCGGAGGTCGGGGAGCGGATTGGCGACGTGCGAGATCAGCGACCGCGTCGTGCCGTGGGCGCGGTGCGTCGCGAGCGCCGCCCGCATCTCATCCACCCCGTCGTCGTAAGGATGACCGCCTCCGCCGTGGCAGTGCAGGTCGATGAAGCCAGGGGTGAGCCAGTGTCCGTGGGCGTCGATGACCTGCGCGCCCCGGTCGCCGTCGTCGGCGGCCGCGCGCCATCCCGTCCCCGTGCCCGTCGCGGTGATGTGGGCGCCGTCGGCGACGAACCAGAAGTCGTCCACCAGCCCGTCGGCATCCAGCTTGCGGGCGCTGTGGACGACGAGGCGGCTCATGCGAACTCGCGCCGGCCGTTGATCACGCCGCTGATGGTCGCGACCACCGCGAACACGATCGCCACGACCGGCTGCCCGAGGTCCCACCAGGCGAAGGCCGCCGACCCGAACACCACGACCTCGACGACAGCCTTCACGAACGGATCGACGTGAAGCACCGCCCGCGGGGAGCGGAACAGCGCCCAGAGCAGGATCGCGATGACGGGGGCGCCGATGCCGACGAGGATGTTCCACGGCAGCGGCCAGGCCAGGAAGCCCCAGAGGGCGAGCGAGACGATGGCGAACAGCTCGAGGACGAACCGGAGCACGTCGTTGACGCCCACCTTGACGGGCGCGTGCTGTTCGGGTGCGGAACTCACCCGAGAAGTCTAGCTTCCCGCCGGTCAGCGGAAGATGATCGTCCGGGCGCCGTCGAGCAGCACGCGGTCCTCGGCGAACCACTTCACCGCCTGGGTGAGGGTGCGGCTCTCCTCGTCCTGCCCGATCGCCACCAGCTCCTGGACCGTCTGCGTGTGGTCGACCCGCACGACGTTCTGCTCGATGATCGGCCCTTCGTCGAGGTCGCTCGTCACGAAGTGCGCCGTCGCGCCGATCAGCTTCACGCCGCGGGCGTGCGCCTGCCGGTACGGGTTGGCGCCCTTGAACCCGGGCAGGAAGGAGTGGTGGATGTTGATGGCGCGGCCGGCGAGCTGCTCGCACAGCTCCGGCGACAGGATCTGCATGTAGCGCGCGAGCACGACGAGCTCGATGTCGTGCTCCTCGACCGCCTCCAGGATGCGCGCCTCGAAGGCCGCCTTCGACGCCGCGTCGGTCACGGGTCGCGACTCGAACGGCACGCCGTAGAACCCGGCCAGGTCGCCGAGGGTCTCGTGGTTGCTGAGCACGAGCGGGATCTCGACAGGCAGCTGCCCGGCGCGCTGGCGGAACAGCAGGTCGTTGAGGCAGTGCGCGGCCTTCGACACCAGCACCAGGGTGCGCAGCGGCCGGCCGACGTTGTCGACGCGGTGCGTCATCCCGAACCGCTCGACGACGGGTGCGAGCGCCTGCTCGAACTCGCCGCGCCCGGCCTCCGACTCCACCTGCAGCCGCATGAAGAAGCGCCCGGTGTCGGTGCTCGCGAACTGCTGGCTCTCGGTGATGTTGCCCCGCGCGGCGACGATCGCGCCGCTCACCGCGTGCACGATCCCGGGTCGGTCGGCGCAGCTGAAGGTGAGCACCCAGTGGTTGGAGCCGGCGGGGTTGGAGGCGGAGGAGTCGGTCACCCGACAAGGCTAGCGGCGTGGCGGGGCGGCCAGCCGCGCGAGGCGAGTTGACGCGCGGGGCGGGGTGCACCACGATCGGTGCATGACCAGCACCGGTGAGGATGCGCCCGACACCCGTACAGGCGCAGCATCCGCCTTCAATGTGGAGCTGAACGGGCTCAACACGATCCACGAGGACGAGCGCAAGGGCCGCCCGCGCGATCTGTTCTGGCCGTGGTTCGGCGCGAACGTCTCCGTGTTCGGGCTCAGCTACGGCTCCTTCCTGCTCGGCTTCGGCATCTCGTTCTGGCAGGCGACCATCATCGGCGTCGTGGGGATCGTCGCGTCGTTCCTGCTGTGCGGGGTCATCGCCCTCGCCGGCAAGCGCGGCTCCGCCCCGACCATGGTGCTGAGCCGCGCGGTGTTCGGCGTCGAGGGCAACCGGGTCCCGTCGTTCCTCTCCTGGCTGCTGACGGTCGGGTGGGAGACGGTGCTCGTCTCGCTGGCGGCGCTCGCGACCGCGACCGTGTTCCAGCAGCTCGGCTGGGAGGGCGGCGTCATCACGAAGCTCGTCGCGCTCATCGTGGTGGTCGCGCTGGTCATCGTCGGCGGCGTGATCGGGTTCAACCTGATCATGCGCATGCAGATGGTCATCACGATCGTGACCGGCGTGCTGACGGTGGTCTACATCCTGCTCGTGCTGAACCACATCGACCTGGGCGCCGTCGCCGCGCTGCCAGCGGGCGACGCGCCGCACGTCATCGGCGGCTTCGTCTTCATGCTCACCGGGTTCGGGCTCGGCTGGGTGAACGCCGCCGCCGACTATTCGCGCTACCTTCCGCGTTCCGCGCGGAGCGGCGGAGTGGTGGGATGGACGACGTTCGGCTCGTCGCTGGCGCCCGTCATCCTGCTGATCTTCGGCATCCTGCTGGCCGGCTCCTCGGCCAAGCTGAGCCAGGCGATCGCCGCCGACCCGATCGGCGCGCTGGCGTCCCTCCTGCCGACCTGGTTCCTCGTGCCGTTCGTCATCGTCGCGGTGCTCGGCCTCGTCGGCGGCGCGGTGCTCGACATCTACTCCTCGGGCCTGGCGCTCCTCAGCGTGGGCGTGCGCGTCCCCCGCTACGTCGCCGCGGCGATCGACGGCGTGATCATGACCGCAGGCGCCGTGTACGTCGTGTTCGTGGCGACCGATTTCATCGGCCCGTTCCAGGGCTTCCTGATCACGCTCGGTGTGCCGATCGCCGCGTGGTGCGGCATCTTCGTCGCCGACATCCAGCTCCGTCGGCGCGACTACGCCGAGGCCGAGCTGTACGACCGGCGCGGGCGCTACGGCGCGATCCGCTGGGTCCCCATCGCGCTCATCGTGGTCGGCACGGTCATCGGCTGGGGGCTCGTCACGAACACCTACGCCGACTGGCTGAGCTGGCAGGGCTACCTCCTCGGCCCGATCGGCGGCAAGCAGGGCGACTGGGCGTTCGCCAACCTGGGCGTGCTCGTCGCCCTGGTGATCGGCTACGTCGGCACTCTGCTGTTCTCGCGCAACGCGGTGCGGCGCCAGGAGGAGCGGTGACCGCGCCGACCCTGGTCGTCGTCGACATGCAGCAGGTCTTCGGCAACCCCGCGAGCGAATGGTTCACGCCGAAGTTCGCCGAGGCGGAGGCGGTGATCGCGAGTCTGGTGCCCGCGTTCGGCGACCGCGTCGTCTTCACCCGCTTCGTCGCGCCCGAACGGCCGGAGGGCGCCTGGGTCCCGTACTACGAGCAGTGGCCCTTCGCGCTGGTTCCCGCCGACGACCCGATCTACGACCTCGTCCTCGCCTTCCGCGACACCGGCCACCCGGTGGTCACCGAGCCGACGTTCGGCAAGTGGGGCGACGACTTGCGCGCGGCGCTGCGGGGGTCTCAGGATGTGGTGCTCGCGGGGGTCTCGACGGACTGCTGCGTGCTGAGCACCGCCCTCGGAGCGGCGGACGCCGGCGTTCGCATCCGCGTGGTGGCGGACGGCTGCGCCGGTCTCTCGGAGGCGGATCACCAGCGCGCGCTCGACGCCATGGCGCTGTACGCACCGCTCATCGAGATCACGGACAGCGCTTCCGTCCTGGCAGACCTCCGGTAGAATCGTCCGTGGTCGGCGGTTCCCGCTCGGCCCTGGGCGCGCACATGGGCGCGTAGTCGACCCGCCATCTCCCCTCCCCGCGTCCGCCGGGAGTGTCCGAATCGGAATGGCCGGGGAACGCCGTCCGCTGGACAGATCCCTATGACTGCCACTTCGACGACTCCGGTGCGCGCTGCACCGAGATTCCCGTGGACGGGGCTCATCGCCCTGGCCGCCGCCACCTTCCTCTCGGTCACCAGCGAGATGATCCCGACCGGGCTGCTCCCTGATATGAGTGCATCGCTCGGGGTCAGCGAGGCCCAGATCGGCCTTCTGGTGACCGTGTTCGCGTTCACGGTCGTGGTCACCAGCACGCCGCTCACCGCGCTGACCCGCCGCTGGCCCCGGCACGGGCTGCTGATCGGCATCCTGGTGGTGCTCGGCATCTCGAATGGTCTGACGGCGATCGCGCCGAGCTACGAGTTCGTCGTCGGCTCGCGCATCCTGGGCGGCGTCGCGCACGGCATGTTCTGGTCGATCGTCGGCGCGTACGCCGGTCACCTCGTCCCGAAGGAGCAGATCGGCCGCGCGGTGTCGATCACGCTCGGCGGCGGCACGCTCGCCTTCGTGCTGGGGGTCCCGCTCGGCACGTTCGCCGGGCACCTGTTCGGCTGGCGGCTGTCCTTCGGCATCCTGGCCGGTCTGATGGTGGTCGGGGCGCTGGTGATCTGGCGGTTCCTGCCCGCGGTGGAGCGGGAGGAGGACGGCGCGCGCCGTCGCCACCGTGACCGCAGCGTCCCGAAGCCGCGCGACCGCACCGTCCCGGCCGTCGTCATGGTGTGCCTGATCGCGGCGGTGACCATGATCGGCCACTACGCGTTCTACACGTTCGTCGTGCCGTTCCTGACCGGGCCGATGGGCATCCCGGCGGCCAACGTCGGCGGGCTGCTCTTCGTCTACGGCATCGCCGGCGCGGGCGGTCTGCTGCTCGCCGGCTCCGTGTTCGGGCCCCGGCCGCAACTGGGGCTGATCCTCGCCCTCGTGGTGACCGGTGTGGCGGTGGCGGCGCTCGCGCTCGTCGCAGCCCAGCCCGTCCTGGCCCTGATCGCGTTCCTGCTGTGGGGGCTGGCCTTCGGCGCTCTGCCGCCGCTGCTGCAGACCCGGATGCTGCACACCTCGTCGGCGGGCTTCCGCGACACCGCCAGCGCGCTCTACACGACCTCGTTCAACGTCGGAATCGGCGGCGGAGCGCTGGTCGGTTCGCTGATCTTCGACGCCGGCGGACTGATGCTCCTGCCGTGGTGCTACGTCGGCCTGCTGGCCGTATCGGTGGTGCTGGTGATCGTCGTGGGCCGCATGACGCGGGAGCGCATCCCCGCCTGACGGCGATCAGGCGACGACTGCGCCGTCGCGGAAGACGCGGCGGACGGTGAACGACTCGTCGAGCAGCACGGCGTCGGCGGCATAGCCGGGTCGCAGCCGGCCGAGGTCGTCGCCGCGCCCGATCGCGGCGGCGGGCGTCTCGGTGACCGCGCGCACCGCCTCCGCGACGGGGATGCCCACCTCCTGAACGGCCCGGCGCAGCGCGACGTCGAGCGTCAGCGTGGACCCCGCGATCGAACCGCCACCGGCGAGCCGGGCGACGCCGTCGCGCACCTCCACCTCGAGCGAGCCGAGCAGGTAGTCGCCGTCGGCGGAGCCCGCGGCCGCCATCGCGTCGGTGACCAGCGCCATGCGCCCCGGCGCGGACGCGAACGCGATCCGCACGACCTCCGGGTGCACGTGCACGCCGTCGTTGACGATCTCGAGCGTGACGCCGGGCGTCCGCGCCGCGGCGGCGACCGGCCCGGGCGCGCGGTGGTGCAGCCCCGGCATCGCATTGAACGCGTGGGTGAGGATGCTCGCCCCGGCGTCGAAGGCCGCCAGCGCCTGGTCGTAACCGGCGCCGGTGTGCCCGACCGCGACGGCGACCCCGGCGCCGGCGAACGCGCGCACCGCGTCCATCCCGCCGGGAAGCTCCGGGGCGATCGTGATCTGCCGCAGCGTGCCGCCGGCCGCCGTGAGCAGGAGATCGATATCGGCCGGGGTGGCGGACCGCAGCAGCGACGGCTCGTGCGCGCCCTTGTGCCCGACGTCGAGGAACGGGCCCTCGAGATGCGATCCCAGGATGCGCTTGTCGGCCGCCATGAGACCGCCGACGGCGCGGAGGCGATCGGCCAGAACCTCCACCGGTGCGGTGACGAGCGAGAGGACGGCCCGCGTGGTCCCGTGCCGCTGGTGCAGGTCGAGCCCGCGCGCGATCGCCTCGCCGCCGTCGTCGAAGCTCGCACCGCCTCCACCGTGCACGTGGATGTCGACGAAGCCGGGCGTCAGCCACCCGCCGCGCGCATCCGTCGTGTCCATCCCGGGCTCCGAGCGCCACGACGCCCCGGTGCCGACCGCCGCGACGACGCCGCCCTCGAAGCGCACCCAGCCGTCGTCGACGACGGTCCCGCCGTCGACCAGCCGCGCCGAGTGGATGAGGTGCCCGCCGCTCACGCGACGATCACCTCGAAGCCCGCATCCTCGAACGCGGAGCGCTGGTCCGCGGTGATGCCGTCGTCCGTGATGATGGTGGTCAGCAGCCTCGGGCCGCCGAGGGTGGCGAACGCCTTCCGGCCGATCTTCGACGAGTCGGTCACGACGACAGCGCGGGTGGCACGGCGCGCCATCAGCGAGTTGACGCTCGCCTCGCCCTCGTCGTGCACCGTCGCCCCGACCAGCGGGTCGATCCCGTTCACGCCGATGAAGGCGATGTCCATGGTGATCTTCTCGAGCACGACGTCGCTGTACGGCCCGACCAGCTCGTAGGAGCGGGCGTGCACGACGCCTCCGGTCATGACGGTCTTGATCTGCGGGCGCATCACCAGTTGCGCCGCGATGTTGATCGCGTTGGTGACGACGGTGAGGCTGGGATGCGGCGACGGCTCCATCAGGTCGGGCCGCGAGCCGAGCACCGTCGCGACGGCGGTGCTGGTCGTGCCGCCGCACAGGCCCACCACGGCGCCGCGCGGCACCAGGGCGCTCGCCGCCTGCGCGATCCGCAGCTTCTCGGGCGCGTGCTGCTCGCGCTTGTAGCGGATGGGCAGGTCGTAGGCGACGGACTGCCCGATGGCGCCGCCGCGCGTGCGCGTCAGCAGCTGCTGCGACGCCAGCGCGTCGAGGTCGCGGCGCGCGGTGGCGGCCGAGACGTCGAGCTTCGCGACGATGTCGTCCACCTCGACCTGCCCGGCCTCCGCCAGGAGGTCGAGGACCGCATTGAGCCGTTCCGCTCTGTTCATCGCTGTGCCGTCTCCGTTCCGCCCGCCCGGTCCATGTCGAACAGGGTCATCAGGCGCGCCGCCTCCGCCGACACCGCGGCCCGTCCCTCCCGCACGTACTTCCGCGGGTCCACCGCCTCCGGATGCGCGGAGAGGTACGCGCGGATCGCATCGGTGAAGAACCGGTTGAGGTGGGTGGAGACGTTGACCTTGGTGATCCCGGCGCGGATCGCCTGCACGATCGTCTCATCCGCCACCCCGCTCGACCCGTGCAGGACGAGCGGAACCGGCACGGCGTGTCGCAGCTGCGCGATGAGCTCCAGGTCGAGGGACGCCGTGCGCTCGGTCATCGCGTGCGAGCTGCCGACGGCGACCGCCAGTGCGTCGACGCCGGTCTCGTCGACGAAGCGCCGGGCCTCGGCGGGATCGGTGCGGACCCCGGGCGCGTGCGCGCCGTCCTTGCCGCCGATCTCGCCGAGCTCCGCCTCCACCAGCACGTCGTTCGCGTGGGCGTGCTCGACGACGCGGACGGTCGCGGCGACGTTGTGCTCGTAGTCGAGGGTGGATCCGTCGAACATCACCGAGCCGAAGCCCGCCTCCACCGCGCGCCGGGCCAGCCGCTCGTCCTCAGCGTGGTCGAGGTGCACGGCGACGTGCGCGGACGACTCGCGGGCGAGGGCGAGCGTCGCCGCGGCGATCGGCTCGAGGGAGCCGTGGTAGGCGACGCAGTTCTCCGAGATCTGCAGGATGACGGGCAGGCCGGTCCGCTCGGCCGCGTCCACCAGAGCCTCGGCGGTCTCGAGCTGGATGACGTTGAACGCGGCGAGGCCGGTGCGGCGCGCCGCCGCGGCGTGCAGCAGGTCGGCGGTGGGGATGAGGGGCATGGCGGCTCCGGGCGGGTGACGACGGTCAGCTGGTGACGAGGTGGGCTTCGAGCGACGGATAGGACGGGTGGAGCTCGCCGGCGAGCGGCGCAAGCACGGCGGCGGCCGACCAGGCGGTGGCCCGGCGCAGGAGGGCGGCCGGGTCGTCGGTTCCCTCGGCGAGAAGGGTGGCGACGGCGGCGACGGCGGCATCGCCCGCGCCCGTCGCGTTGCCCGTGAGGGGCTCGGGCAGGCGCGCACGGAGCGGGTCCCCGGTGCGGGGCACAGCCAGCATCCCGAGTGCGCCGAGCGAGACCAGCACGAGGCCGGCTCCCGCATCGAGCAGGACACGCGCCCCCGCGACCGGATCGTCGCGGCCGGTCGTCTCGGCCAGCTCCCGGCGGTTCGGCTTCACCACCGCGGCGCCGGCCTCCGCAGCCCGCACCAGCGCCGGCCCGACGGCGTCGATGACGCACGGCAGGCCGCGGGCGGCGGCGATCGCGACGAGGCCGGCGTAGAAGTCCTCCGGCGCATCCGGCGGCAGGCTCCCGGAGCCGACCACGCAGGTCGCGGGGACCGCCAGACGCACGGCCGCATCCCGCAGCGCCGTCCACTCGGCCGGCGTCAGCACTCCGCCGGTCTCGTTGATCACCGTCGTCTCGCCCGAGCGCTCATCCACGATGGCGACGCTGCTGCGCGTCGGGGCGGCGACGGGGATGAGCTCGGCCGGCAGCCGCGACGCCTCCAGGTCGTCGGCCAGCTCGAGGCCGGACGGGCCGCCCGCGGTGGTCAGCACGAACGCGGGGCCGCCGGTCTGGGCGATCACCCGGGCGACGTTCAGCCCCTTGCCGCCGGCGCGGACGGCCGGGGGAGCGGCGCGATGCGTCTCGCCCGGCTGCAGCACGGGCACCCGGTAGGTCAGGTCGAGGGCCGGATTCGGCGTGACGGTGAGGATCACGAGGCCGGCTCCGGCGCGGGCGAGGAGACGAGCAGGTCGCGCGCCCGCAGGGCCGCCCCGATCACTCCCGCATTCTCGCCGATGCTCGCGGGCAGCAGGACCGGCCGACGGTGGAAGGTGAGGATGCCGTCCAGCTTCTGCGCGAGCGGCCCGAACAGCGCGGGGCCGGCCTGCGCCAGGCCGCCGCCGATCACGACCGCCTCCGGGGCGAGCAGGGCGACGGTGTGCGAGAGGTCGAGGGCGAGCGCATCCAGCGCCGACTCCCAGACCTGCCGGGCCACGGCGTCCCCGGCCTCCGCCCGCTGCAGCACCTCGCGCGCGCCGGGCACGCCGTCGCCGGTGAGCGCGTTGTACCGCCGGGCGATCGCCGCCGCCGAGGCCACGGCCTCCAGGCAGCCGACCCCGCCGCAGGCGCAGACCGGCCCGTCGGCGACGCGGGAGTGCCCCATCTCGCCGGCCATGCCGCCGCCGGTGTAGAGCCGGCCGTCGACGAAGATCGCGCCGGCGATGCCGGTGCCGATCGCCATGACGACCACGTCGCGAAACGGCGCCGCGGCGCCGAGCCGGTGCTCCGCCTCGCCGGCCCCGCGCACGTCGTGACTGAACGAGACGGGCAGGCCCAGCGCCTCCTCGGCTCGCGCACGGAACGGGAAGTCGCGCCACCCCAGGTTCTCGGCGAAGACGCCGACCCCGGCCTGGTCGTCCACGTGGCCGGGCACCAGAAGCCCTGCGGCCTCGGGCACGATGCCGGGATGCGTCGCCGCGAAGCGCTCGCTGAGCCGCGCAGCCGCATCCACCACCGCGTCGCCCGTGGCGGCGCCGTCGTGCGGCGTCGGGATGCGGAGCACCTCCACGAGCCGGCCGTCGCCGTCCACGAGCGCGGCCTTCATGTCGGTGCCGCCGACATCGAACGCCAGCACCGGTGCGCCGGGCCCGAGCGGGGCGGCGACCGGTGAGAGCGGGTCCACGGCGTCGGCGGTCACGAGGGGAGGATCACCGATCGGGTCAGGTTGCGCGGGCTGTCCGGGTCGAGCTGGAAGCGCCGGGCGCGCGCCAGGGCGACGCGCTGCGCGCGCACCAGGTCGGCCATCCCGTCGATGGGGCGGTCCTCGAAGCGGGCGCCGGTGACGGCGAGATCCGCGGCGAGGCCCGCGGGGGACTCGCCGAGCATCCAGGTGACGCGTCCGGGCGCCGCGATGGCGATGGGTCCGTGCCGGTACTCCTTCGCCGGGTACGACTCGGTCCACGACTGCGACGCCTCGCGCATCTTGAGCGCCGCCTCGTGGGCGAGGCCGACCGTCCATCCGGCGCCCAGGAACGTGTACTGCCCGGCGGTGATCAGCTCGTCGTCGAGCTCCTCCTCGAGCGCGGCGGCGGCCTGGTGGATCGCGGGGGAGAGGTCGTGGCCGAGGGAGGCGCGCGCCAGCGCAAGGGCGGTGGTGGCGAAGCGCGTCTGGACGACCGACTGCTCGTCGGCGAAGGGGAGGCGGATGGCCGTGTCGACCAGGTCGACGAACGGCGTCTCGGGATCGCCGACGATGCCGACGGTGCGCGCACGGCTCCCCGAGGAGCGCAGGGCGTCGAGCAGTTCGAGCACCTCGGTCGTTGTGCCCGAACGGGTGATGGCGACGATGGCATCGTAGCCGCGGTCGAGCACCGGCGCCTCCGAGGCGGCGAACGCGTCCGTCACCCCGTGCCCGGCGGTCTCGCGCAGCGCGGCGTACGCCTGCGCCATGAACCACGAGGTGCCGCAGCCGACCACGGCGATGCGCTCGCCGGCGGCGGGCAGCTGCGACTGCTCGTCGCGCAGGCCGGCGGCTCGGGCCCAGGTCTCGGGCTGCGAGCGCAGCTCGGCCTCCATGTGGGCTCCTCCGGGGGATGCGTGCGTCACTGATCGCTCCTGTTCTCGTTGACTGCGTCCAATGATCGCTGATGATCGAAGGCTGTGTCTAGTGAGCACGTTCAATCGTTTCTTCGTGTTCCATGGCCGAATCGGCGCCCAGGTGTAAACGCCATGTAACGATCTCCCACCGAGTTCTTGACGCGGGGGCCCGCAAGCGGCATGCTTTCGAGCATCCATTGAGTGCAAGTGCTTGTTTCATGCAGAAACAAATCACTAAGCATCACCAGCTACGCATCGTCGCGCAGGCACCATCGCAGTGACGGTTCGTGTTTTTCCCTTCGAGAAGTGAGGAAGCAATGAAGAAGTCACTGCGGTGGGGAGCGGCGGTCGCGACAGCGGCGGTCGCCACCATGACGCTCGCCTCCTGCGGCTTCAGCGGCGGGTCCGGAGGCTCGTCCGGCGGCGCGCAGACGCTCGACCTGATGGTGGCGAGCTACTCGGACAACACCAAGGCCGAGTGGCAGCAGATCATCAAGGACTTCGAGGCCAAGAACGTAGGTCTCAAGGTCAACCTCGATGTCGAGTCCTGGACGGACATCAACAACGTCATCAAGACGCGCATCCAGGCCCAGAAGCAACCCGACATCCTGAACATCGACGCGTTCGCCGGCTTCGCCGCCGACGACCTGCTCTACCCGGCGAAGGACATCGTCTCGGCCTCCACGCTGAACGACTTCCAGGACGCGTTCAAGAAGAACGCGAGCATCGACGGCACCCAGTACGGTCTGCCGTTCATCGCCTCCGCCCGCGCCCTGTTCTACAACAAGGACGACTTCTCGAAGGCCGGCATCTCGGCACCGCCGAAGACCTGGGCCGAGTTCGAGGAGGACGCCGGCAAGCTCAAGGCGGCCGGCGTCACCCCGTACGGCATGCCCCTCGGCAGTGAGGAGGCGCAGGCCGAGACCGCGATCTGGTTCTACGGTGCGGGCGGCGGCTACGGCGACGCCAAGAAGCTGACCATCGACAGCCCGGAGAACGTCGCAGGCGCGACCGAGATGCAGAAGGTCATCAACCAGGGCTACACCCAGCCGAACCCGGGCTCGACCAACCGCACGCCGCTGCTCAACGTCTTCATCCAGGGCCAGCTCGGCATGCAGGTCGGCCTGCCGCCGACCGTCGGCCAGCTCAAGGACAAGAACCCGTCGCTGAAGTACGGCATCGCGCCGATCCCGACGAAGGACGGCTCGCCGTTCACCCTCGGCGTCGCGGACCACATGATGGCGTTCAAGAACAAGACCGACAAGACCGCGTCGATCAAGAAGTTCCTCGACTACTTCTACTCGAAGGACGTCTACACGAAGTGGGTCAAGGCGGAGGGCTTCCTGCCCACGACCAAGTCCGGTGCGGATGTGATGGGCTCGGACGAGACCATCAAGCCGTTCCTCGACCTTCTGCCGAACGCCAAGTTCTACCCGTCCACCAACCCGAACTGGTCGGCCGCCCAGGGCGCCATCCAGAGCCAGATCGGTCAGCTCGGCCAGGGCGCCAAGCCCGAAGAGCTGCTGAAGTCCATCCAGGCGAAGGCCGACGGCCAGTAACCCGGATGACCAGCACCGCTGAAACGACCCGCGCGGGGGCGGCCACCGGCCGTCCCCGCCGCGGGGCGTCCCCCAAGCCCCGGGGCGGAGCGTCGGACCTCTGGCACGCCGTGCCGTGGACGCTGCCCGCCCTCATCCTGATCTTCGGCGTCGTGCTGTTCCCCGCCGGCTACATGGTCTACAACTCCACCCGCAAGATCTCCATCGCGGGCGTGGACCACGGCTCGGTCGGCTTCCAGAACTACGCGACCGTCCTCTCGCGCCCGGAGCTCCCGGGCATCCTGCTCAACTCCCTCGTCTGGGTGGTCTCGGTCGTCGTCATCACCGTGGTGATCTCGCTGGCCCTCGCGCAGTTCCTCGACAAGAACTTCCCCGGGCGTCGGTGGGTGCGGATGGCGATCATCGTCCCGTGGGCCGCCAGCGTCGTCATGACGACCACCGTCTTCGTCTACGGCCTCGACCCCTTCTACGGGATCATCAACAAGTTCCTGGTCGACATCCACGTGCTCGCGGAGCCGTTCGGCTTCACCAAGGAGCCGCTGCCCGCGTTCGTCTCGTCCATCGGCATCGCGGTCTTCGTGTCGCTGCCGTTCACGACGTACACGATCCTCGCCGGGCTCGCCGGCATCCCGGGCGACATGCTGGAGGCCGCCAAGGTGGACGGCGCGAGCGCCCTCCGCTCCTACTTCAGCGTCACCCTGCCGAACCTGCGCGGCGCCATCGCCCTGGCCACGCTGATCAACATCATCAACGTGTTCAACTCGCTCCCCATCCTCAAGCTGATGACCGGATCCATCCCCGGCTACAAGGCGGACACCACGACGACCTACGTGTTCAAGCTGCTGCAGAACGAGCAGCGCATCGACCTCTCGAGCGCCCTCAGCGTGATCAACTTCCTGATCGTGCTCGTCGTGGTCGGCCTGTACCTGTGGATCGTGAAGCCCATGAAGGAGGTCCAGTGACCGCGCCCGCCCCCACCCTCGTCGCCGGCGCGCCCACGGTGCGCCGCCGAGGCTCGCGCCGCTCGGGCTCCGGCTGGCGCACCACCCTCAAGGTGATCGCCGGCATCGTCATCGCGCTGGTCTTCATCGCGCCGTACCTGATCATGCTGGTCGGCTCGTTCAAGAGCCGGAACAACATCCTGGCGGTGCCGCCGACGTACCTGCCCGAGCAGTGGCATCCCGAGAACTACCTCACGATGTGGTCGACGCCCGAGACGCCGCTGCCGTACAACCTGATCTCGACCATCGTGATCGCGGTTTTCGCGACCGCGCTCGTGCTGATCGTCTGCGTACCGGCCGCCTACTACACGGCGCGCTTCCGGTTCCCGGGGCGCGGCATCTTCCTGTTCCTCGTCATCGTCACCCAGATGCTCCAGCCGACGGTGCTCGCGACGGGCCTGTTCAAGGAGATGGTGGCCCTCGGGATCAACGACACCTGGCTGGCCATGATCCTGGTGAACGCCGCCTTCAACCTGGCGTTCGCGATCTGGATCATGCACAGCTTCTTCTCTGGCGTGCCGAAGGAGGTCGACGAGGCCGCGCAGCTCGACGGCGCAGGCAAGTGGACGGTGCTGTTCCGGGTGCAGCTGCCGCTGGTCTGGCCGGGCATCGTGACCGCGATCATCTACACCTTCGTGGCGTCGTGGAACGAGTTCGCCGCGAGCCTCGTGATCCTGTCGACGGATGCGAACCAGCCGCTCTCGGTCGCCCTCACCAAGTTCGTCGGCCAGTACGACGCGGCGTGGCAGTACGTCTTCGCGGTGTCGGTCGTGGCGGTCATCCCGGTGGTCATCCTGTTCATGCTGATCGAGAAGCGCCTGGTCGGAGGGCTCACCGCGGGCAGCGTGAAGTAGCGCCGCGTCAAGCGCCTCCCCGAGCGGAGGTGGCACGGGTACCATCCAAGAGGCGATTCAGCGAACGATCAGCGGATGGGACGATGACAGCGGGCACCACGAGCACCAGGCGACCGGTTCTCACGGCCGTTCCCCTGGGCGTTCCGCGGCGGCTGCGCTTTGCCGGCCGGGAGGTTCCGTGGTGGGCCGCCGTGCTGGTCCTGTACGCGGTGTCGCGGCTGCTCACGACCCTCCTGATGCTGACGCTGTTCATCGCGGCGAACATCGGCCACTGGTCGTACTCGAGCCCGCGGATGGACCCCACCTTCTTCACCTTCTCGGGTTCGTGGGACGGCGCCTATTACGGCCAGATCGTCGAGCAGGGCTACCCGACCGCGCTCCCGCTCGACAGCGACGGGTCGGTGCAGCAGAACCCGTGGGCGTTCCTGCCGCTGTACCCGATGGTCGTGCGCGCGCTGATGTTCGTGACCGGGATGGACTTCTACCCCGCCGGCGTCGCGGTCGCCATGCTCTTCGGGGCGGCGGCGAGCGTCGTGCTGTTCCGGCTGGTGGCGGCCCGCGCCGGCGTCTCGAGCGCGTTCTGGGCCACCGCGTTCTTCTGCTTCGGGCCGCTGTCGTTCGTGCTGCAGATCGCCTACGCCGAGAGCATGTTCTTCTTCCTCATGTTCGCCGCGCTGCTCGCGATGTTCCAGCGCCGCTACTGGCTCATGCTGCCCTTCGGGGTGGCGGCCGCCTTCACGCGGCCCGGCGCCCTCGCGCTTCCGCTCGCGCTCGCGATCGTGCTGCTGGTGCGGATGCTCGACGCCCGGCGCGGAGGCGAGGGCTTCCGCCCGCGCGAACGGCTGTCGATCGTCGTCTCCGGCGCCGCGATGGCGGTCGCGGGGTTGTCGTGGCCGATCATCGCGGCGGCGGTCACCGGCACCGGCGACGCGTACGTCAGCACCGAGCTGTCGTGGTGGACGGGCTTCATCGGCAAGGTCGCATTCATCCCGCTGACGCCGTGGTTCCTGCTCAGCTGGCGGTACCTCAGCATCCTGGGCGCGCTCATCGTCATCGGGATCGTCGCGGGCTTCGTATGGATCGTGACCCGGCCGTCGGTGCGGGCGCTCGGGACGGACATGGTCGCCTACGCGGCGAGCTACGGACTGTACCTGTTCGCGGTTTTCCTGCCGCAGCAGAGCACGTTCCGGCTGCTGCTGCCGCTCGCGCCGCTGGCGGGGGCGCGAGGTTTGACCCGCAACCGTCAGGCGCGGAGGATCGCGCTGCTCGCCTGCATCGCGCTGCAACCGGTCGCGCTGGTGCTGCTGTGGTTCATCGGGTACCCGTGACCTGAGCGCCGCCAGCGGGTCGCTAGCGGCCGGCGCGCACCGCCCAGGGCACCTCCGGCACGCGCCGGTACTGCGTTCCCGCCGCATCCCAGTGCTGGGCGAGCTCCGCCACGCGGTGGGCGAAGTCGTCGAAGTCCCGTGCCGACTCCACCTCCTCCGTGTCGGCCGGCGCAGGGGACCAGCCGACCTCGGCGATCGCGGCGAGGCGGGGGAACACCATCCGCTCCACCTCCTCGATGGAGGAGACGGTCTCCGTCCACAGCGGGGCCTCGACGCCCAGGATGTGCGCGTCGCCGACGCCCGGGACGATCCGCGCCGGATCCCACACCAGCGCGTCGCGCAGCGTGGTCGGGCGGCCGGTCCAGTCCTGGCCGATCGGGTCGCCGTCGGCGTAGACGATGTCGAGGTAGGCGACGTCCGAGGGCGACAGGATGAGCGCCCCGCCGCCGCGCACGAAGGCGAGGGCCAGTTCGGCGGAGCGGCCGCGCGGGGTGGTGAAGTCCCAGTACTGGCCGATCGTTCCGGCGGGAAGCCCCCGGCCCGGGCCAGCTCGTGCCAGCCGACCGGCGCCTTGCCGTTCTCGGCGACGATGCGGGCCGCATCCACGACGAAGTCCGTGAAGTCGGCCTCCGTGGTGCTCAGCGCTTCGTCGCCGCCGAGGTGCAGGTACGGCCCCGGCGTGAGCGCCGCGACCTCGCGGATGACGTCGCGCACGAACCGCTGCGTCGTCGCGTCCCGGCTGCGCAGCGTGCTGAACCCGACCTCCGACCCGGTGTAGAGCGCGGGAGCGACACCGCCCGGATTCAGCTCGGGGTACGACGCGAGCGCCGCGCTCGTGTGCCCCGGCATGTCGATCTCGGGCACCACGGTGACGTACCGCTCGGCGGCGTACGCGACGATGTCGCGGAACTCCGCCTGCGTATAGAAGCCGCCCGTGCTGCCGTCGCTGCCGGTCGATCCGCCGATCCGGGTGAGCTCCGGCCACGACTCGATGTGGATGCGCCACCCCTGGTCGTCGGTCAGGTGCAGGTGGAGGTGGTTGACCTTGAGCAGGACGATCGCGTCGATGAAGCGCTTCACCTCCGCCGGCGTGAAGAAGTGGCGGGCCACATCCAGCATCGCTCCGCGGTAGGCGTAGCGCGGGTGATCGTGGATGCGCACCGCGTCGATGGCGAGCAGGTCCCCGTCGCACGCGGGGATCAGCTGACGCAGGGTCTGCACGCCCCGGAACGCGCCGGCCGGGGTCGCGGCGCCGATCCGGACGCCCTCGGGCGCGACCTCCAGCGTGTACCCCTCGGCGCTGTCCGACCCGTCCTCATGCGGGCCTTCGCCCGGCGCGACCACGATCGCGATGTCGCCGAACGCGGGCGGCTCGTCGACGATGACGAGCTCGCGGGAGCAGTCGGAGGCCAGTTCTGCTCGCAGCAGACGGGCCACCGCATCCGCCCCTGCGCCGGCGACGCTGATGCGTGCGGAGGCGCCCAGCACGAACGGCGAAGCCTCGACATGCGCGGTACGGACAGGGCGGGGCACGACCACGGTGGTCTCCTGGAGGCTCGGGGGAGTGCGGCACGGCCGGCACCGCCACCCCCGCTGGCCGGCCACAGCGAGTATTGCAGGGCTCACAACTCATGGGCAAGGGTTCGGGCTCCCCGGCCCTTTGCTATGCTTGCCCTCGTCGCAACTGGCGCTCAGATGGTCACCATCGGGGAGCGACACGCAACCTCCTTGAACACGGGTGGATTCGGCCGCGCGCCTGGGTCGATACGCAGATGGTCCATCCCCGTACGAAGGAGTTGGTTTTGACCGACACGTTGCCCTCCACGTTCACAGCGCCTCTCTCCGAGGTCGACCCGGAGATCGCCGAGGTGCTGCAGCTCGAGCTCGGTCGCCAGCGCGACTACCTCGAGATGATCGCCTCCGAGAACTTCGTGCCGCGCGCGGTGCTGGAGTCCGTCGGCTCGGTGCTCACCAACAAGTACGCCGAGGGCTACCCCGGGCGCCGCTACTACGGCGGCTGCGAGTACGTCGACATCGCCGAGCAGCTGGCCATCGACCGGGCGAAGGCGCTGTTCGGCGCCGAGTACGCCAACGTCCAGCCGCACTCCGGTGCCTCGGCCAACGCCGCGGTGCTGTCGGCGATCGCGACGCCCGGCGACACCATCCTGGGCCTGGAGCTCGCCCACGGCGGTCACCTGACCCACGGCATGAAGCTCAACTTCTCGGGCAAGCTCTACAACGCCGTCTCGTACGGCGTCGACCCGGAGACGTTCCTCGTCGACATGAACGTCGTGCGCGACAAGGCGCTCGAGCACAAGCCGCAGGTCATCATCGCCGGCTGGTCGGCGTACCCGCGTCAGCTCGACTTCGCCGCCTTCCGCGAGATCGCGGACGAGGTCGGCGCCAAGCTGTGGGTCGACATGGCGCACTTCGCCGGGCTGGTCGCCGCGGGTCTCCACCCGTCGCCGGTGCCGCACGCCGACGTCGTCAGCTCGACCGTCCACAAGACCATCGGCGGACCCCGCTCGGGCTTCATCGTCGCCCGCGACATGGAGCTCGCCAAGAAGCTCAACTCGAACGTCTTCCCCGGCCAGCAGGGCGGCCCGCTGATGCACGTGATCGCCGCCAAGGCGACCGCGTTCAAGCTCGCGGCGACGGAGGAGTTCAAGGACCGCCAGGCCCGCACCATCCGCGGCGCCCAGCTCCTCGCGTCCCGGCTGACGGCGGAGGACTCCCGCGCGGCCGGTGTGGATGTGCTGACCGGCGGTACCGACGTGCACCTGGTGCTCGCCGACCTCCGCACCTCGGAGCTCGACGGCCAGCAGGCCGAGGACGTGCTGCACGAGGTCGGCATCACGGTGAACCGCAACGCCGTGCCGTTCGACCCGCGTCCCCCGATGGTGACCTCGGGCCTCCGCATCGGAACGCCCGCGCTCGCGACCCGCGGCTTCGGCGACACCGAGTTCACCGAGGTGGCCGACATCATCGCGCTGGCGCTCCGTCCTGGCGCGGACACCAAGGCGCTGCGCGCCCGCGTGGACGCCCTCACCGCCGCCTTCCCGCTCTACCCCGGCCTGACCCCCTCCGGCCAGGAGGGCTTCCCGGTCGAGCTCCCCTCCTCGATCTGACCCGACCCCCTCGCCATCAGTTCCTGAGTTTTTCGGGCTTTCCGCGCTGTTCGACCCGAAGAACTCAGGAACTCTTGGTTTCGCAACGTGTTGGGAGACAACGTGACGGCACGGATTCTGGACGGCAAGGCGACGGCGGCCGAGATCAAGGCGGAGCTGAAGGAGCGCGTGAGCGCGCTGCGCGAGAAGGGCGTCGTGCCGGGGCTCGGCACGATCCTCGTCGGCGACGACCCGGGCTCGCAGTGGTACGTCGCCGGCAAGCACCGCGACTGCGCAGAGGTGGGCATCGCCTCCATCCGCCGTGACCTCCCCGCGGACATCTCGCAGACGGAGCTCGAGGCCGTCGTCGAGGAGCTCAACGCCGACCCCGACTGCACCGGCTTCATCGTGCAGCTGCCGCTGCCCGGCCACCTGGACACGGACGCCATCCTCGAGCTGGTCGACCCGGCGAAGGATGCGGACGGCCTGCACCCGACGAACCTCGGCCGCCTCGTGCTCAACGTGAACCGTCCGATCACATCGCCGCTGCCCTGCACGCCGCGCGGCGTGATCGAGCTGATGCTGCGTCACGGCATCGACATCCAGGGCAAGGATGTGGTGGTCGTCGGCCGCGGCGTGACCGTCGGCCGCTCCATCGGCGCGCTGCTCACCCGCCGCGAGTACAACGCCACGGTGACGCTGACGCACACCGGCACCCGCGACCTGGACGCGCACCTGCGCCGCGCCGACATCATCGTCGCGGCCGCCGGGGTCGCTGGCCTGGTCACGGCCGACAACGTGAAGCCCGGCGCCGTCGTGCTGGACGTGGGCGTGAGCCGCGTCGAGGACCCGGTGACCGGCAAGAGCGTGGTCGCGGGCGATGTGGCGCCGGAGGTGGCGGAGGTCGCCGCCTGGATCTCGCCCAACCCCGGCGGGGTCGGACCGATGACGCGCGCCCTGCTGCTGCAGAACGTGGTGGAGTCGGCGGAGCGGGAGCCGGCGTGACCGACACCGGCGACCGGACGCATCCGGCCGTCGAGCGCGTCGAGGCGGCGCTGCTGGCGGCGGGTGTCGAGCCGCGCGTCCGCTGGTTCGAGACCGCGACGCCGACCGCCGTCGCCGCCGCCGCGGAGCTCGGGGTCGAGGTCGGAGCGATCGCCAACTCGCTGGTGTTCACCCTCGACGGCGAGCCGCTGCTGGTCATGACCTCGGGCGCGCATCGCGTCGACACGGCGTTCCTCGGCGCGCGCCTCGGCGGCCGCATCCGCCGTGCGGACGCGGAGACCGTCAAAGCGGCCACGGGCCAGACGATCGGCGGCGTCGCCCCGGTCGGGCATCCCGCCCCACTCCGCACGGTGGTGGATATGGCGCTCGCCGGCTACCCCGAGGTCTGGGCTGCCGCGGGCCACGCGCACACGGTCTTCCCGACCACGTTCGACGAGCTGGTCCGTCTCACCGGCGGCGAGCCGGGTCCCGTCGAGCCCTGACCCGCCGCCCGCCTCCCCACCGCCCGCCTCACGTTGGGATCGAGTGGTGAGTGGATGCGCCAATCCGGGCCGAATGGCGTGCAGATGTCACCACTCGGCGATCGGTGTTCGGCCGCCGACGCCTCAGACGTCGAGCACCACGACGAAGCGGCGGCGCACGACCCGCTCGCCCGGGGTTCCCGTCAGCTCGTCGAGCGCGGACAGCACGCGGTCGAGGATGCGCGGGCGCAGCGCGAGCTCGGCCTCGTCCGGCTGGTCGACCGTCCCGGCCGGGTAGTCGACGCCGGGAGCGGTCGACATCTCGATGTGCGCGCCGCGCAGCTCGCGGACCGGCGCCGGCGGGTCGTCCCGGAACCGGATGAGGCGCTCGATCGTCGCGCGGAACTGCGCCGGATCGCGCACGTACAGCCGCGCGGGCAGGACCGTGTCCCCGGTGAACAGGATGCCTGTGCGGCGGTCGAAGAACACGACGGCCGACGGCTCGTGGCCCGGGCCGCCGATCACATCCACCACCCGGCGCCCCAGGTCGAACGCGACCGCGTCCTCCGGCCAGGCACGGAAGCCGAAGAAGCCGATGACCTCCGCGGGGCTCGGCCCCACGATGGTGGTCCCCGGCCGGTCGCGCAGCAGCCCGTCGCCCGCGATGTGGTCGCCGTGCGCGTGCGAGTGCGCGACCACGAGAGGGTAGGGCCGCACGAAGACCACGGGGTTGCGCCGGAGCCAGTCGGCGATGAGCCGCTCGACGGTGGCGCGCAGCGGGAAGACGGCCTCGTCGGCGGTCGCCCCGGTGTCGATGAGCAGCGCCCGCTCCCGCCCGAACAGCAGGTACAGGAACGGAGCCTCCCAGTGCGACGCCTTCGGCTGCCGCAGCTGGACGGTGTCCGGGTCGAGCCAGGTCACCTCCGGCCGGGCGGCACGCGATTCCGTCATCCGTCCATCATCCTGCCGCCGGGTGAAGCGCAGGTGAACGGCCTCAGCTCTCGCGGGTCGCACCCTCGGAGGCGCGCACCGTGAAGAGGTCCGGCGCCCCGAAGCCGTGCTCGGCGAACGCACCGTCGAGGGCGACGAGCACGCGGCTGACCGCGTCGGTCGGCACCAGGGCGATCGCCGAGCCGCCGAAGCCGCCGCCGGTCATCCGCGCGCCGATCGCGCCGTTCGCCTGCGCGGTCTCGACGGCGAGGTCGAGCTCGGGCACCGAGATCTCGAAGTCGTCGCGCATGGACACGTGGGAGGCGTCGAGCAGCGGCCCGATGGCGGCCGGCCCCTGCTCGCGCAGGGTCCGCACGGTGTCGAGCACGCGCTGGTCCTCCGTCACGATGTGGCGGACCCGCCGAAAGGTCACGTCGTCGAGCAGCTCGCGGGCCCGGTCCAGATCGGCGACCGACACATCCCGCAGCGCTTCGACGCCGAGGATGCGCGCACCCTTCTCGCAGGAGGCGCGGCGGTCGGCGTATCCGCCGGTCGCGTGGTCGTGCGCGACACCCGTGTCGATGATGAGGATCTCGAGCCCCGCATCCTCGAGTCCGAGCGGCACGATCTGCGAGTCGAGGGAGCGGCAGTCGAGGAACACCGCCGCGTCGCGCTCGCCGAGCAGCGATGCGGACTGGTCCATGATGCCGGTGGGAGCGCCGACGGCGACGTTCTCGGCGCGCTGGCCGACGCGGGCGAGCGTCCGCCGGTCGAGCCCGAGCCGCCAGATCTCGTTCAGAGCGACCGCGACGGCGCTCTCGATGGCGGCGGAGGAGGACAGCCCCGCACCGACCGGAACGTTCGAGTCGATGAGGATATCGACCCCGGGCACAGCCGCGAGGTCGGCGCCGAACTCGCCCAGCGCCCACGCGACGCCGAGCGGGTAAGCCGCCCAGCCGCTCAGCGCCTGCGACCTCAGGTCGTCGAGAGACACCTCCACGAGCTCGTCGGCGAAGGTGCTGCCGACGCGGAGGACGCGGTCGTCGCGGACGCAGACGGCGGCCACCGTGCGGCGGTTGATGGCGAGGGGAGCACGAAGCCGAGGTTGTAGTCGGTGTGCTCGCCGATGAGGTTGACGCGCCCGGGGGCGGACCAGACGCCGTCGGGCTCGCGGCCGAACACCTCGGCGAAGTCGTCGCGGACGCCGGTGCGCAGGTCGGTCATCGGTCAGCCTCTCGGTCGGTGGTGGATGAGGTAGTGGATGCGGGCCCGGGCGCGGTCACCAGCTCGGTGACCGAGACCGGCAGCGCGCCGACCGGGTTCTCGCGGTCGGCCCGCGCGACGGCCTCGCGGAGCGCGGCGGCCGCCTGCTCGGGCGGGACGTCGCCGATCCAGGCGCCCATGGCGGCCTCGGAGCCGGCCAGGAACTTCAGCTTATCCGCGCCGCGCCGGGGCGACGTCAGCTGCAGCATGAGCCGGATCTCGTCACGGCGGACGCCGACGGGCGCCTGGTGCCACGCCGCGATGTACGGGGTGGGGGAGTCGTAGAGCGCATCCACACCGCGCAGCACGCGCAGGTAGAGGGTGGCGAGCTCGTCGCGCTCGGCGGCGTTCGTCTCGGCGAGGTCGGCGACGTGCCGGTGCGGGAGCACGTGGATCTCGATCGGCCATCTGGCCGCGAACGGCACGAACGCCGTCCAGTGCTCGCCGGCGAGGATGACCCGCTCGGACGCGCGCTCGCGCTCCAGGATGTCTGCGAACAGCGTCGGCCCGTAGGCGTCGAGCGAGCGGATGAGCAAGGCCGTCCGCGGCGTGATGTACGGGTAGGCGTAGATCTGGCCGTGCGGGTGGTGCAGCGTCACCCCGATGGCCTCGCCGCGGTTCTCGAACGGGAACACCTGGCGGACGCCGGGGAGAGCCGACAGCTGCGTGGTCCGGTCGGCCCACGCCTCGATGACCGTCCGGGCACGCGACGGCGTCAGGCTGCCGAAGGCGCCGGTGGTCGCCGGGCTGAAGCAGACGACCTCGCATCGGCCGACGGACGTGCGCGTGCGGCCGAGGCCGATCTCCGCGAGATCCGCGACACCCTCTGGCGCGTTGCCGTCCTCGAGCAGCGGGCCGAACGACGGCGACTTGTTCTCGAACACGGCGACGTCGTACAGGTCGGGGATCTCGGAGGGGTTCGACGGGGTGGCCGGGGCCAGCGGGTCGAGCTCCGCCGGCGGCAGCATGACACGGTTCTGCCGGGCTGCGGCGATGGAGACCCACTCGCCCGTCAGCGGATCCTGGCGCATGGTGGCGGTGGCAGGACGCGGCGCGGCCTCACGGAGGTCCGGCTTCCGTTCCGGGCTCAACGTCGTGTCGGCGTCGTCGTAGTATATGAGGTCGCGGCCGTCGGAGAGACGGGTGGGACGCTTCGTGATCGCAGCCAAGGCCATCCTTTCGTTTCCGAAAGCAAGGATAGGCGTTCACTTTCGTATTGACAAGATTCCGCAAGCGCCGGAGCATGGGCGTATGAGCGAACCGCTGCCCGCCGCGCTCCGCCGCGAACGCATGCTCGACCTCATCGGCCGCGCCGGGTTCGCCCGCGTCTCGGACCTCAGTGAGGCGTTCCAGGTCTCCGATGTCACCGTCCGCAGCGACCTGGATGCACTCGACCGCGAGCAGAGCATCCGCCGCGTCCACGGGGGAGCCGTGCTGCGCACCGCGGGCACCCGCGAGCCCAGCTTCGAGGAGGCGCTGGAGTCGTCGGCCGACGAGAAGCACCGCATCGCCCAGGCGGCGGCCGCGATGGTCGCCCCCGGCAGCAGCGTCCTGCTCGACGTCGGCACCACCACCGCCGCGATCGCCCGCGCCCTCGTCGAGCGCGACGACCTGGAGGGCGTCACGGTGATCACCAACGGCCTCACCATCGCGCTGGAACTCGAGCGCGCCATCCCGCGCTTCGACGTCGTGGTGACCGGCGGCACGCTGCGCCCGCTGCAGCACTCGCTCGTCGAGCCGCTCGCGGCGGTGCTGCTCGAACGCGTCCACGCCGACATCGCCTTCATCGGATGCACCGGTGTGCATCCCGCCGGCGGCATCACCAACGTCAACCTCCCCGAGGCAGACCTCAAGCGCGTCATGGTGCGCACCGCGGAGCGGGCCGTGGTCGTCGCCGACGGCACGAAGATCGGCCGAACGCACCTGGGCCGCATCGCCGCGGTGGATGAAGTGGCCGAGCTGATCACGGGCGCGTCCGCTCCCGCCGACGAGGTGCGGGCGCTGCGGGATGCGGGACTCCCGGTGATCGTGGCCTGAGGCCTACCCTGTTGCCATGCGACCCGCGACCGGTGAACAGTACGAACTCGATTTCGGCGACCTGAGCGCCACCATCGTGCAGGTGGGGGCCGGCATCCGGTCGCTGCGCTTCGCGGAGTCCGACCTGACCGAGCCGTACCCGGCCGGGGAGCAGCCGCCGTCCGCGTGCGGCATCGTTCTCGTTCCCTGGCCCAACCGCGTCGCCGACGGACGTTGGGAGTACGACGGCGAGGCGAGGCAGCTCGACCTCACCGAGCCCGCCAAGCGGAACGCCATCCACGGGCTGCTGCGCCGCCGCCCGTACGAGCTGGTGGATCGCACGGACTCGACCGTCACGCAGGCCGCGACCGTCTTCCCCGAGCCGGGATACCCGTTCCTGCTCGAGACGGCCGTCACGCACGAGCTGCTCACCGACGGGCTCCAGGTCACGCACACGGTCGCCAACGCGGGAGAGACGGCCGCGCCCGTCGCGGTGGGCGCGCATCCGTACCTCCGCATCGCCGACGTGCCGCCTGAGCAGCTGACCGTCACCGTGGCCGCGCGCACCCGTTTCGAGACCGACGACCGCAGCAACGTCACCGGCGAGACACCGGTCGCCGGGACGCCCTACGACCTGTCCTCCGGCCGTCGCGTGAGCGAACTCGACCTCGACACCGGATTCGCGGACCTGCCCGACGGCCCCGTGCAGCACACCCTCTCGGCCGATGACGGCCGCCGCGTGGTGCTGTGGGGCGACGAGGCGTTCCGGTACGTGCAGGTGTTCACGCACCGGAGGTTCGCGACCAAGCCCGGGGGAGTCGCGCTCGCGATCGAGCCGATGACCGCCCCGGCGAACGCCCTCAACTCGGGCCGGGGTCTGCACTGGCTGGAGCCGGGCGAGACCTGGACCGTGAGCTGGGGCATCCGTCCGGAGGGTTTCGGCGGGGAGGCCTACCTGGCCAGCTGGGGGTAGAGCACGCGGATGTCGTCGTGCAGCCGCGCCTTGACGTTCCGCGCGGTGTCGCCGACGATCGCCTCCGCGGCGCCGTTCGCGACGGCGTCGAGCGCCTCGTCGGCGACCTGGCGCGGCGGCACCTTGTCGCCGGTGGCGGCGGCGGCCATCTCGGTGTCGACGTAGCCGACGTGGACGCCGACCACCTGGATGCCCGCGGGCGCCAGCTCCAGGCGGGCCGAGTTGCTGGCGGACCACAGCGCCGCCTTCGTCGCGCTGTACGAGTCGATCGCGAACCAGCTCAGAGCCGAGTGCATGTTGACGATCGCGCCGCCGCCGTTCGCCTCGAGAACCGGTGCGAACGCGCGGACGATGTTCACCGGTCCCCAGAAGTTGGTGTCGAACTCGCGGCGGATCTCGACGAGGTCGCCGGTGACGAGCGACTGGCCGAGCGCGATGCCGGCGTTGTTGACGAGCACGGTCACGTCGGAGGCCGTGGCGGCGGCGCGCTGGATGCTGTCCGCGTCCGTCACGTCGAGCTCGAGCGGCACGACGCGCGGGTCGTCGACGACGACCGTCTCGGGGCGGCGGGCGGCGGCGTAGACCTTGCTGGCGCCGCGGTCGAGCAGGGCGGCGACGAAGGCGGCGCCGAGCCCGCGGTTGGCGCCGGTGACGAGGGCGACGCTTCCGGTGATGTCGGTCATGGGGGAGTCCTTCCGGGAAAAGTAAACCGATCGGTGTATCGACGGCAGCATCAATGTACACAGATCGGTTTACTTTTTGCAACCCCGACTCTAGAATCGACGCATGACCACCGTGACGAGCAAGCCAAAGCCGCGCGACCGCGTCCTCGCCGCCGCCGCCCGGCTGTTCGTCCGCGAGGGCGTCAACGCCGTGGGCGTCGACCGGCTCGCGCAGGAGGCGGAGGTCTCGAAACGCTCGATCTACCAGCACTTCGACGGCAAGGATGCGATCGTCGCGGGGATGCTGCAGGAGTACGGCCCGCAGGTGGTCGCCGAGTACTTCGCCGCCGACGACGAGGGAACGCCCCGCGAGCGGGTGCTGCACGTCTTCGAGGCGCTGCATGAGGCGGCGCGCGCGGCCGACTTCTTCGGCTGCCCCTTCGTCAACGTGGCCACCGAGCTGCGCGACCGCGAGCATCCGGCAGCCATCGTCGCCCGCCGTTTCAAGGAGGAGCTGACCGCCTACTTCGAGCGCCAGGCAGCCGCCGGCGGGGCGCGCGACCCGCACCTCCTCGGCGAGCAGTTGACGCTGCTCTTCGACGGGGCGTCGGCCAGTGCCGCCATGCGCGGGGGCACGCCCGACGCCGCCCTGCAGGCCGCCGCCCTGCTGTTCGACGCGGCGACCGCGCCCGCTGCGGCGGCGCCCGCCGGCCCTACGGCGCGATCGACAGGAAGATGAACGCCGCGAACAGCACTAGGTGGATGCCGCCCTGCAGCCGCACCGCCCGTCCCTGCACGATCGTCAGGATGCTGACCAGCACCGTCAGCACCAGCAGCACGATCTGACTCGCGCCGAGCCCCAGGTGCAGCGCGCCCGGCAGCCAGATCGACGCGACCGCGATCGCCGGGATGGTGAGGCCGATGCTCGCCATCGCCGAGCCGAGGGCGAGGTTGAGGCTGGTCTGCGTCCGGTTCCGGTTCGCCGCCTTCGACGCCGCGATCCCCTCCGGCAGCAGCACGAGCAGGGCGATCACGACGCCGACGAACGACTGCGGCAGGCCGATCGCGGTCACGGCCCGCTCGATCGGCGTCGACTCCAGTTTCGCCAGCCCGACCACCGCGACCAGGGAGACGAGCAGCAGGCCGACGCTGATCCAGGCGGTGCGGTTCGACGGCGCCTCGGCGTGGTCGTCGTCCGTCAGCGGCTGGCCCTTGCTGCCGACGGGCAGGAAGAAGTCGCGGTGCGCGACGGTCTGGGTGAAGACGAACATCCCGTACAGCGCGAGGGAGGCGATGGCCGCGAACACCAGTTGCGGGCCCGAGAACACGGGGCCCGGCGTCGACGTGAAGCTCGGCAGCACCAGGGTCAGCGTGGCCAGCGCCGTCACGGTGGCGAGCGCCGCACCGCTGCCCTGCGCGTTGAACGCCGTCGACTCGCGGCGGGACGCGCTCAGCAGCAGGGAGAGTCCGACGATGCCGTTCATCGTGATCATGACCGCCGAGAACACCGTGTCGCGGGCGAGCTCCGGCGAGTCCTTGCCGGTGGTCATCAGCGTGACGATCAGCGCGACCTCGATGATGGTCACGGCCACCGCCAGCACCAGCGACCCGAACGGTTCGCCCACCCGGTGGGCCACCACCTCGGCGTGCTGGACGGCCGCGAGCACCGTCCCGGCCAGGACGACCGCGATCACGGCGACGGCGGCGGAGTTCAGTTGGACCGACCAGAACGCGATGAGCACGATCACGCCGATGACCGGCACCCCGATCGTCCACCACCGTGCGAGCCAGGAGCCGAGCGCCGTCATGCGTCCATCCTGCCAGGCCCCTCCGACGGCGGGCGGGGCGCTCCGATCTCGGGGGCGGTTCGGCGGGTCCGCCGGGCGCGTCGGCCAGATCCGTGGTGGGATGGGCGCATGACCGGGAATCCGACCATCCGCGTCACCGCTCTCGCCGGTGCCGCCCTCGCTCTCGCCTTCGCCGTGACCGGCTGCGCCACGCCGAACGCCGCGCCCACGACCGGCGGCGGGTCGGCTTCGGCCTCCGCATCCGGTACCCCCTCGACGTCGCCGCGCCCGACCTCGACCACCACGGCCGTCCCCATCCAGGGCCAGTGCGACACCGCGAACCTGACCGGGACGATCGGCAAGGGAGGCGGTGGAGCGGCCGGAAGCGTCGAGGTCACCGTCGTGCTCACCAACAACGGGAGCGCCGAGTGCTCGCTGCAGGGCTGGCCGGGCGTGTCGTTCGTGGGCGACGGAAACGGCACCCAGCTCGGCAAGGCGGCGGAGTTCGACCGCAGCACCCCGCATCCCACCGTCGTGCTGCAGCCCGGCGGCACCGCCCAGGCGCCGCTGCGGATCACCCAGGCTCTCAACTATCCGGAGTCCGACTGCTCGCCGAAGCCGGCCGACGGATTCCGCGTGTACCCGCCCGGGTCGACCGCGTCCCTGTTCATCACGTACGCCGCGACCGCGTGCACCTCGGACTCGATCTCGCTGCTGCAGGTGGGGGCGCTCGTCGGGGGCTGACGCCCCGCCGGCCGGCGGATCGCCGGCTGGCCGCGGGGTCAGGAGCAGACGCGCGCGAGCGCGCCCTTCCAGGACTCCGAGACGCGCGCCAGCGCATCGTCGACCGCCCCGCTGCCCATCGCGGCGGGAGCCGTCGCCGAGAGCTGCACGGTGTCCGCGAGCGAGCTGAGCTCACCGCGGACCGGCCCGAGCGCCGCGTCGACGGCGGGCGTGGCGATGTCCTGAGTGCGTGCGTCGAACGCCGCGACGGCCGAGCGGACCGCGCGGGCCGTCTCGGCATCCGGCTTCCGCAACGGCAGGCGCGCCTGCAGCGTGGCGTCCAGCGCGTGCCGTGCGCTGGCGATCGCCGCGCAGTCCCGGCCGCGCTCGGCCGACGCCTCGGAGAACAGCGGGAACTCGGTGCGCAGGGCGCCGGCGAGCAGCAGCACGGCGAGGCCGCATCCCACCGCGAACGCGGTGAGCGGCGGCCAGAGGGCGCGGGTCGTGCGGCGGCGTGTCGACATCTCACCGAAAGGGACGCGCGACGGCCGGGATCGTGACGCGGCCGGCTGCGCATCCTGCTCGGACGTCTCGCGGAGAGAGGGCACCACGGCACCACCGTAGCGACGGAGGGTGAACAGTTCGTTGCACGATTCGCCGTGGCTCTGATCACCGCCTCCCGCCGTGCGCGCGCCCGATACTCTGGCCCCGTGCCTTCCGTCCGTCCGCGCACCGCACCCTCCTCTCCGCGGTGGGTCGTACGCCTCGTGGTGGTGACCGCTCTCGTCGGTGTCGGGGCGGGCATCGGCGGCGGCCTCGTCTACCTAGGACTGCACACCCTGCAGCACCTGGCCTTCGGCTACTCGGAGGGCGACTTCTACGAGGGCCTGCTGAACGCGCCTCCCGCCAGCCGGGTGATCGCGCTGGCCGTCGCCGGCGTCGTCGGTGCGGTCGGCTGGTGGCTGCTGCGCGGCTGGGGCCGGCGCGCTCCACGCCATGCCGTCGTCTCGGTGGAGCAGGCGGTGAACGGGCGCAGGATGCCGCCGTTCGTCACGCTCGCCAACGCCGGACTGCAGGTGGTCATCGTGGGGCTGGGCGCATCCATCGGCCGGGAGGTAGCGCCGAGGGAGATCGGAGCGCTCTGGGCCGGCTGGCTGGCCGAGCGGGCGGGCGTCTCGGCGCGCGAGGGGCGCATCCTGGTCGCCTCCGGGGCCGGTGCGGGCCTCGCCGCGGTCTACAACGTCCCGTTCGGCGGCGCCGTCTTCGCCGTCGAGATCCTGCTCGCCGAGATCAGCTTCGCCACCGTGCTGCCCGCGTTCGCCGCCTCCGCCATCGCGGCGCTCGTCGCCCGCGTCGTGGTGCCGGCCAACCCGCTGTACGTGCTCCCCGCGCTGCATCTCAGCCCCACGATCGTGGTGTGGTCGGTGCTCGCCGGTCCGCTGATCGGATGCGCGGCGGTCGGCTTCGTGCGGGTAGCGCGCTTCGCGCAGAACCACCGGCCGAGGTCGTGGGGCATCCTCATCGTGATGCCGCTGACCTTCGTCGCCGTGGGCATCGCCTCCCTCTGGCTGCCCGCGATCCTCGGCAACGGCCGCGCCCTCGGTCAGCTGGCGTTCGCCGCGTCGCTGCCGGTGCTCCTCATCCTGCTCACGACCGCCGTGAAGGCGGCCGCGACCCTCGGCACCATCGGCGCCGGAGCCGCCGGCGGCACCCTCACCCCGTCGCTCGCGATCGGCGCCGGCCTCGGCCTCGCCGGCGGCGCCGCGTGGAACCTCCTCTGGCCGGGCGCCGAGCTCCCCGCCTTCGCCCTCATCGGCGCGGCCGCCTTCCTCGCCGTCACCATGCGCGCCCCCATCACGGCACTGCTCCTCACCCTGGAGTTCGCCAACCAGGGCCCGGACCTGCTCGTCCCCCTCATGCTGTCCGTCGCCGGCGCGGTCGCCGTCGGCTACCTCCTGGAACGGTCGCGGGTGACCGGTGTCGCGTAGCGCGCATCCAATGGTCGCAACACGCCGTCACAGCACGCTGCGTAACGGCATGTTGCGACCACTCGATGGCGCGCGTGGCTCTGCGCGGCCGAAGGTCGGAAGGAGGGTGGGCCCGGTGGGGCTCGAACCCACGACCCGCGGATTAAAAGTCCGATGCTCTGCCAACTGAGCTACAGGCCCTCGGCTCCAATCTAGCGCGGATTCTGCTGTCCGGTTCACGGGGGCAGAATGGGGGGATGCCTGACCGGTTCCACAAGCCAACGTTCTTCACGAGCGGCATGTTCGAGGCGTTCATGGGCGGGGAGGACCCGGCCCAGATCAGCCGGGTCGCCCACGAGACCGCCCGCGCGCTGCTCGCCCGCGTGCGGGAGAACCCGGAGCCCGAGGTGGTGGACCGGCTGGTCGCCTTCACCGACGCGCACGGCATCGACGCGATCGCCGAGTTGTGGTCGCGCTCGAACGCCAAGAGCCTCCCCGGGGCGCTGTGGCGCATCTACCTGCTTCGGCTGCTGATCCGGCAGGATGCGGAGGGCACCGCGTACCTGTACCAGCGGGGCACCGAGGTGCTGACGTCCATCGATCCGGTCGTCGCGGGCGCGCCGACGCCGGCGGGCCCGGCCGAGATCACCGAGCTGGCGGACCGCATCCTGCGGGGGCTGTTCGAGGGCGACTTCGCCGTGGCGCTCGACCGCGCGGCGGCGTTCTGCCGGGTGGCCGCGGCGGGGGCCGCATCCGTCGCCGACGATCGCGACGCGCTCGACCCGGGGCGTGCGAGCGAGCTGACCACGCGCGCGCTGCGGTTCACCCGCACGGCCGAAGAGTTGGCGGTCTGCGCCCGGCTCTGGCGGTCCGACTCCCTCGACTGAGGAAGCGGCGCCCACGAGGTCAACCCGTGCGCGTTCTCCCGCTGCGAACGCCACGCCGGGCGGGGCGGCTGGACCCTCCTGTACACTGGATGTCGCCGGGCCGCAGTAACCCCGGGCTCCAAAACTAGCCGCTTCGAGCGGCCTCGCGCCGAGAGGCGTTCTGCGGCCCGGCATTTTTCTGTCAGGAGGCAGCCTGTCTGGATCCACCAGAGCGGTTGAGAGCGGAGACGACGTGGACGACGCCCCTGCGCTCGACCTCGACGCCCTCCTGATCCGAACCGCGACCGGCGACCAGGCCGCGTTCTCGCAGTTCTACGACGCCACGGCATCCAGAGTCCTGGGGCTCGTCCGCCGGCTGCTCATCGACGCCGCCCAGTCGGAGGAGGTCACGCAGGAGGTCTATCTGGAGGCGTGGCAATCCGCCGCGCGGTTCGATCCGAATAAGGGTCGAGCGCAGACGTGGATCATGACCATGGCCCACCGGCGCGCCGTGGACCGGATCCGCGCCTCGCAGGCGTCGCGCGACCGCGACACGGCCGTCGGCATCCGCGACCTGCCGACCGCTTACGATCAGGTGGCCGAGACGGTGGAGGTGCGTGTGGAGCACGAGAGGGTGGAGGTCGCGATGGCGAAGCTGTCCGAGCCGCAGCGCCGCGCGGTCACCCTCGCCTACTACGGCGGCCTCAGCCAGTCGGAAGTGGCCGCCGAACTCGGGATCCCGCTCGGCACAGCCAAGACTCGGCTACGCGATGCGATGATACGGCTGCGACAGGAACTGGGGGTGACGACATGACCGACGCGGACGACCGCGCCGAGGAGCGCCTGGGCTACCGCCTGGGTGCGCAGGACGAGCGCGAAGCGGAGTCCTTCGAGAACGTCGCAGCCCAGCTGGCGCTCGCCGCGGAGCCGGTTCAGCCGCGCCCCGAGCTGAAGGCGGCGCTGTTCGCGAAGCTGGCGGAGACGCCGCAGCTGCCCGCGCAGGATGCGGTGGCTCAGGATGCGGCTGCTCAGGATGCCGTGGCACCCGACGCCGTGCAGCCGCCCGTCGCGCTCCCCGTCGCCCCCGGTCCCGGCCCCGCCGAGCGCGCCGCCCGCCGTCGCTGGTTCCAGCGTCCCGGCCTGATCCTCGGCGCCGCCGCGGCGGCCGTGCTGCTCTTCGTGGGCGGCGCCTTCCTCGGCTCGACCCTCTCCGGATCCAACTCGTACCAGTCGCAGCAGGCGTCCGCCCTGGCGCAGATCAACGCCGCCTCGGATGTGCAGCACGCGACCGCTCCCGTGCAGGGCGGCGGCACCGCGACCCTGGTCTGGTCGGGCGAACTGGGCCGCTCCGCTCTCGTCGCCAACGACCTCCCGAAGCTGCCGGACAGCAAGACCTACGAGCTCTGGTACATCCGCGACGGGCAGGCCACCCCCGCCGGCACCATGGAGTCGGCGTCGTCCGGATCCACCTGGCGGGTCCTCACGGGGAAGATGGCGGCCGGCGATACCGTCGGCGTGACCGTCGAGCCCCGCGGGGGATCGGACAAGCCGACCAGCGCGCCCATCGTCGCCATCGCATCCTGACGCCGTCCCGGACGACACAGCGCACGAAGAACGTCGCCCCGCAGCTGCGGTGGCGACGTTCTTCGTTCACGCGACGGCCGGATGAGCGGCCCGCCGATCAACCGAAGCGGCCCGAGACGTAGTCCTCGGTGGCCTGCACGGTCGGGTTCGAGAAGATCTGGTTGGTGTCGTTGTACTCGATCAGCTTGCCGGGCTTGCCCGTGCCCGCGATGTTGAAGAACGCGGTGCGGTCCGAGACGCGCGACGCCTGCTGCATGTTGTGGGTCACGATGACGATCGTGTAGTCGTTCTTGAGCTCCTCGATGAGGTCCTCGATCGCGAGGGTCGAGATCGGGTCGAGGGCGGAGCACGGCTCGTCCATCAGCAGAACGTCGGGGGAGACGGCGATGGCGCGCGCGATGCAGAGACGCTGCTGCTGGCCGCCGGAGAGGCCCGAGCCGGGCAGGTTGAGACGGTCCTTGACCTCGTTCCACAGGTTCGCGCCCTGCAGCGACTTCTCCACCAGGTCGTCGGCCTCGCTCTTCGACATGCGGCGGTTGTTGAGCTTCACGCCGGCGAGTACGTTGTCGCGGATGCTCATGGTCGGGAACGGGTTCGGCCGCTGGAAGACCATGCCCACCTGGCGGCGCACGAGCACCGGGTCGACGCCCGTGCCGTAGAGGTTGTTGCCGTCGATCAGCACCTCGCCCTCGACGTACGCGCCCGGGATGACCTCGTGCATGCGGTTGAGCGTGCGGAGGAAGGTGGACTTGCCGCAGCCGGACGGGCCGATGAACGCGGTCACGGTGCGGGGCTCGATGGTGAGCGAGACGCCCTCCACCGCGCGGAAGCTGCCGTAGTAGACGTTGAGGTCGTTGACTTCGATGCGCTTGGACACTGTATTCCTTGGGTTCGGGTCGGCGGCTCAGCGGCCGTACTTGGGGGCGAAGACCTTGGCGATGACGCGACCTATGAGGTTGAGCAGCATCACGATGATGATGAGGGTGAGCGCGCCGGTCCAGGCGCGGTCGATGGAGGCCTGCGCGTGCAGGCCGGCCGCCTGCGTGTACTGCGTGTACACGAACACCGGGAGGGCCATCATCCGGTCGTTGAAGAGGTCGTAGTTCATGCTCGTCGTGAAGCCGGCGACGATGAGCAGCGGGGCCGTCTCGCCGATGACGCGCGCGATGGCGAGCATGACGCCGGTGACGAGGCCCGCGATCGAGGTCGGGAGCACGACCTTCAGCACGGTCAGCCACTTCGGCACGCCGAGGGCGAGCGACGCCTCCCGCAGCTCGTTCGGAACGATCCGGAGGATCTCCTCGCTGGACCGGACGACCACCGGGATCATCAGCACCGAGAGCGCGACGGCTCCCATGAAGCCGTTCCGGATGCCGGGGCCGAAGAACAGGGCGAACAGGGCGAACGCGAACAGGCCGGCGACGATCGAGGGGATGCCCGTCATCACGTCGACGAAGAAGGTGATGCCGCGGGCGAGCATCCCGCGGCCGTACTCGACCAGGTAGATCGAGGTGAGGAGCCCGATCGGCACGGAGATGAGCGCGGCCATCAGGGTGATCTCGAGCGTGCCGACGATCGCGTGCAGCGCCCCGCCGCCTTCGCCGATGACGTTGCGCATCGACTCGGAGAAGAAGGGCACGTCGAAGCGGGCGAGGCCCTGCACGACCACCGTCCAGGCGAGGGAGACGAGGGGCAGCAACGCGATGATGAACGCGGTGGCCACGAGCGAGGTGATCAGCCGGTCCATCGCCTTGCGGGACCCTTCGACGAGCAGCGAGGTGGTGTAGATCGCGACGTCGAAGAGCACCGTGCCGAAGAAGATCGCACCGACGATGTTGAAGTCCTTCGTCGCACCGCTGGCGGCGAGGATGGCGAAGATCGCGCCGAAGACCACCCACGAGACGACGAGCATCGTCCACGGGGTCCAGCGGGGCAGCTTGCCCGCGGTGTAGGAGTTGGCGAGCGGGCGCGGGGCGGTGGCGGTCGTGGTGGCCATCAGTTCGCTCCAGAGAAGGCCTTGCGGCGGCTGACGATGTAGCGGGCGAGTGTGTTGATCAGCAGCGTCACCACGAAGAGCACGAGGCCGGAGGCGACGAGCGCGTTCACGCCGAGGCCGGTCGCCTCGGGGAACTGCAGCGCGATGTTCGCGGCGATCGTGTTGGGGCTCTGCGCCTGCAGCAGCGGCAGCTTCACGATCAGCGCGGGCGAGAGCACCATGGCGATGGCGAGCGTCTCGCCCAGCGCGCGGCCGAGGCCGAGCATCATCGCTGACACGATCCCGCTGCGGGCGAAGGGCAGCACGGCCATCTTCACCATCTCCCAGCGCGTCGCGCCGAGCGCGAGCGCGGCCTCCTCGTGGAGACGCGGCGTCTGCAGGAAGATCTCGCGGCAGATGGCCGTCATGATCGGGATGACCATGACGGCGAGCACGATGGCGGCGGTGAGGATGGTGCGGCCGGTGCCCGAGACCGGCGGCGCGAAGAGTGGGATCCAGCCCAGGTTGTCGCCGAGCCAGACGTAGAAGGGCTGCACGAACGACGAGAGGGTCGCGATGCCCCAGAGGCCGAAGACCACCGACGGGACGGCGGCGAGCAGGTCGATGACGTAGCCGAGCACCGACGCCACCCGGCGGGGAGCGTAGTGCGAGATGAAGAGGGCGATGCCGATGGACAGCGGTGTCGCGATCAGCAGCGCGATGACGGCCGCCCAGATGGTGCCGAATACGAGCGGCCACACCCACGACCAGAAGTTCGTGGCGTTGTTGGGCAGCTCACCGGCGCCGGCGAAGAGGGCGGGGATGCTCTGGAGGACGAGGAAGACGGCGACCGCGGCGAGGGTGGCGAGGATCAGGGACCCCGCCACGATGGTGCTGGTCGAGAAGACGCGGTCGCCGAGGCGGACCTTGGCCTTGGGCCTGATGGCTCCTACGGTTCCGGCGGTCATTCCTTGCTTTCTCTCATCGGGTATGCCGCGCGAGGCGGCTGAGGTGGGAGCGCCGCTCGGCCCGGGCTGCGGGCAGCCCAGGCCGAGCGGGTGGAGCGTTACTTGATGCTGGCGACGGCCTTCGAGACCTTGTCCGACAGGTCGCTCGACAGCGGGGCCGAGCCGGCCTGCTCGCCGGCGGCCTTCTGGGCGTCGGCGGTGATGATGTAGTCGACGTAGCCCTTCACCAGGTCCGCCTTGGCGGCGTCCTTGTACTCCTGGCACGCGATCACGTAGGAAACCAGGACGAGCGGCCAGGCGCCCTTCGTGGTGTCCTTGCGGTTGATCTTGATGGCCAGGTCGTTGGCGGCACGGCCGTCGGCGATCGGGGAGGCGGCGACCACGGCGGCAGCACCGTCGGCGCTGATCTTCTCGTAGTTGTCGCCGACCTTCAGCTGGGCGATGCTGAGGCCCGCCGAGCCCGACTCGTCGATGTAGGTGATCGAGTTCTTCGCGTTCTTGGTGGCGTCCGCGACACCCGAGGTGCCCTTGGCGGCGTCACCGACCTGGAACGGGAAGGTCTGGCCGGCCGGAGCGGTCCATACGTCGGGCGCGTTCGCCGCGAGGTAGTCGGTGAAGTTCTGCGTGGTGCCCGAGTCGTCGGAGCGGTGCACGACGGTGATCGGGGCCGACGGGAGCGAGGCGCCCGAGTTCTGGTCCTTGATCTTGGGGTCGTTCCACGTGGTGATCTTGCCGGAGAAGATGCCCGCGATGGTCGCGGCGTCGAGCTTGAGGTCCTTCACGCCGTCCACGTTGTACGCGATCGCGATCGGGGAGATGTAGACGGGAAGGTCGATGCCCTTGCTGCCCGCGGCACAGCCGGCGAACGTGGAGGCGAGCTCCTCGTCCTTCAGCGCGGCGTCGGAGCCGGCGAAGTCGGCCGCACCCGAGATGAAGCTCTTGCGGCCCGCGCCGGAGCCCTGCGGGTCGTAGTTCACGGTGGCCTTCGGGTTGGCCTGCTGGAAGCCGGCGGCCCAGACGGTCTGCGCCGCGCCCTGGGCGGACGAGCCGATGCCGTTCAGCGTGCCGGAGAGGTTCGAGGCCTTGGCCGTCGTGGTCGACGGCGTGCTGCCCTCGTTCGCTGCACACGCGGTGAGGGAGATGGCGGCCGCGGCGAGCAGAGCTACAGGAGCGCCGATGCGCTTGAGATTCACAGTTGTCCCTTCGGGGATCAGTAACAACAGGACGGGCCGGTGCGACCCGCGTGAGACGCTATTCCCGATGTCTGTCCAGAGTCCCCCGCAGCGGTAAACGGAAGGTTAACGCGGGGTGTTCTCTTGGCCTCGTGGTCCTGTGAATCCGCGGTCTATTCGACCGGGGCGTACGTCTCGATCGTGACGATGCCGGACGCGGGATTGGTCGCCGAGAGGTGCACGACCGAGAACCCGCCCGTGTCGAGGTCTGCGGCGTCATTGAGATAGCCGCCGGGCATGGTGCCCGTCGCCAGCGCGATCTCGCGCATGATCTCGGGCAGCACCGGTCCGTGGCTGCAGAGCACGGCCGTCTTGCGCGACCGGATGCGCTTGCCGACCACGCGGCGCACCTCCGGCTCGCCCTCTTCGTACGCGTCCTGGCTGATCCCGTGGTCGCGGCGCGGCTTGATCCCGGTCGCGGCCGCGAGCGGCGCGACCGTGGTGACGCAGCGCACGGCGTCGCTGGTGACGATCCGTTTGGGCTGCCAGGCCTGCAGCGTCGCCACGTCTCCGGCCGCCTGCTTCACGCCGCGCTCGGTCAGCGGCCGGGACGCGTCCGAACCGTCCCAGCGGTCGCGGGGCGCCGCCTTGCCGTGGCGGAGGGCGATGAGCGCGAAGGTCGACGTGATGCCCTGCTGCACGAGGCCGTCGAAGGCGTCGAGGATCTCGACATCGCGTTCGTAGGTGAGGTAGCCGCGCGCCTTCTTGATGGTGACCCACTCGATCGCGGCGATCTCGCTGTTCGGCACGAAAGTCGACTGCGCGATCGCCCGGTCGCTCACTTCGGCGGCCCAGTAGTGCACGATTTTCTCGCGGCCACTGCTCAGCGGGTAGGTCGAGACGCCGAGCGGCACGCCGAGGCCGATCCGAAGGCCGGTCTCTTCGTGGATCTCGCGGACAGCGGTCTGCGGCAGCGTCTCGCCGGGGTCGACCTTGCCCTTGGGGATCGTCACGTCGCCGTACTTCGTGCGGTGCACCACGAGCACCACGATGCGGTCGTCCACGACGCGCCAGCAGAGGGCGCCCGCGGCGTAGATCGCCGGGCTCACCGCCTCGTTCCCGTGCGGGTGCTGCGCGGACGGTGGCTGTACCGCTGGATCAGCTTGCTCTGCAGGTCGACCAGCGGCTTTCCGTGCTTGTCGAGGTGATGCCTCGTCCAGACGCCGTCCTGGTCGAGCTTCCACGTGGCCGTGCCCTCGTCGAAGGCCAGGTCGAAGAGGTCGTCGAGTTCGCGCAGATGGTCGGGATCGGTGAGCCGCACCAGCGCCTCCACGCGGCGGTCGAGGTTGCGGTGCATCATGTCGGCACTGCCGATGTACACCTGCGGGTCGCCGTTGTTCACGAACGCGAACACGCGCGAGTGCTCGAGGTACCGCCCGAGCACGGAGCGCACCCGGATGTTCTCCGAGAGCCCCTCGCGCCCCGGGACGACGCCGCAGATGCCGCGGACCCAGAGGTCGACCGGCACCCCCGCCTGGCTCGCGCGGTAGAGAGCGTCGATGATCGCCTCGTCGACGATCGAGTTGAGCTTGATGCGGATGCCCGACGGACGGCCGGCCTCGGCGTTGGCGCGCTCGGCGTCGATGCGCTTCAGCAGTCCCTTGCGCAGGTGGAGCGGCGCCACGAGCAGCCGCTTGAACTTCTTCTCGATGGCGTAGCCGGAGAGCTCGTTGAACAGCCGCGTGAGGTCTTTGCCCACCTGGTCGTCGTCGGTGAACAGCCCGAGGTCTTCGTAGATGCGCGACGTCTTGGGGTTGTAGTTGCCGGTGCCGATGTGGCTGTAGCTCTTGAGCACGCCCTTCTCCTCGCGGATGACGAGCGCGAGTTTGCAGTGCGTCTTGAGCCCCACGAGGCCGTAGACGACGTGCACCCCGGCCTTCTCGAGCTTGCGGGCCCAGGAGATGTTGTTCTGCTCGTCGAAGCGCGCCTTGATCTCGACGAGGGCCAGCACCTGCTTGCCCGCCTCCGCGGCGTCGATGAGCGCCTCGACGATCGGGCTGTCGCCGGAGGTGCGGTAGAGCGTCTGCTTGATGGCGAGCACGTGCGGGTCGGCCGCCGCCTGCTCGAGGAACGCCTGCACGCTGGTGGCGAACGACTCGTACGGGTGGTGGACCAGCACATCCTGGCGGGAGATGGCGGCGAAGATGTCGGGCTTGGCGTTCGGCTCGCTCGGCATGAGCTGCGCCGGCGTCGTCGGAACGTGGTTGGGGTAGTGGAGGTCGGGCCGGTCGATCTTGGCCAGGTCGAACAGGCCGCCGAGGTCGAGGGGAGCGGGCAGGCGGTAGACCTCCTGCTCCGTGACGTCGAGTTCGCGGACCAGGAGCCCGAGGGTGACCGCATCCATGTCGTCTGTGACCTCGAGCCGGATCGGCGGACCGAACCGGCGGCGCAGCAGCTCGCGCTCGAGTGCCTGGATGAGGTTCTCGGTCTCGTCCTCGTCGATCTCGACGTCTTCGTTGCGGGTCACCCGGAACACGTGGTGGTCGAGGATCTCCATGCCCGGGAACAGGTCGCCGAGGTGGTTCGCGATGAGGTCCTCGAGCATGATGAACCGCACCTGCCCGAGCCCCTCTCGCTGGTCGATGCGCACGAAACGGGGGAGCATCTGCGGCACCTTGAGGCGGGCGAACTGCTCCTTGCCGGTTCGCGAGTTGCGCACGCGGACCGAGAGGTTGAGCGACAGCCCCGAGATGTAGGGGAACGGATGCGCCGGATCGACCGCGAGCGGCATCAGCACCGGGAAGATCTGCTGCGAGAACACCTCGCGCATCTGCGCCTTGTCGGCCTCGTCGAGGTCGCTCCAGGTCGCGACGCTGATGCCCGCCTCGGCGAGGGCGGGCTGCACGAGGTCGTGGTACGCCCGCGCATGGCGCAGCTGCAGTTCGTGCGCCTTCTCGGAGATGTCGGCGAGCACCTCCTGCGGAGCCCGGCCGACGTTCGTCGGGACGGCCAGCCCGGTGGCGATGCGGCGCTTCAGGCCGGCGACGCGCACCATGAAGAACTCGTCGAGGTTGCTGGCGAAGATCGCCAGGAAGTTCGCGCGCTCGAGCACCGGCAGCAGCGGGTCCTCCGCCAGCTCGAGCACCCGCTGGTTGAACGCCAGCCAGCTCAGCTCGCGATCGAGGTAGCGGTCCTCCGGGAGCGTCGGGTCGGGCTCGTAGATGAAGGGGGCGAAGTCGTCGTCGAAGTCGCTGCCCAGGCTCCCGCCCAGCCCCGTGTCGAGAAGGCCGTTCTCCAGAGTCGTGCGCTCGTCCATCCACCCATCATGTCACCGCGCGCAGACACGGGGCGCGGCGGTGTGTAAACGGTGGATAAACGGTGCCTGTGGAGGAATGACACCGAGGTCAGCGGGGACCGGCTCCGCCGCTCAGGGGCGGACGGACGTCGGGAGGCGGTCGTTGTCCTCCTCGTAGACGTTGAACCGGTAGCCCACGTTGCGCACCGTCCCGATCAGCGACTCCAGATCGCCGAGCTTGGCGCGGAGCCGCCGGACGTGGACGTCCACGGTGCGTGTGCCGCCGAAGTAGTCGTACCCCCACACCTCGCTGAGCAGCTGCTCGCGCGTGAACACCCGCGACGGGTGCGTCGCGAAGAAGCGGAGCAGCTCGAACTCCTTGAAGGTGAGGTCGAGCTGGCGGCCGTGCGCCTTCGCCGAATAGCTCGCCTCGTCGATGGTGATGCCCGAGGCCTGGATCTTCGACTGCGCGTGCTCCTGGCTCTGTCGGCCGATCGCGAGACGGATGCGCGCATCCACCTCGGCCGGCCCCGCCGAGTCGAGCACGACGTCGCTGACGCCCCAATCGGCGCTGACCGCGGTCAGCCCGCCCTCGGTCAGCACGAGGACGAGCGGCACCGTGACGCCGGTCGTGGTGAGGATCTTGCACAGCGATTTGGCGCTCGCCAGGTCGCGCCGCGCATCCACGAAGATCAGGTCGCAACTCGGGGCGTTCACGAGGGCGGCGGGCTCCGCGGGGATCTGCCGCACACGGTGACTGAGCAGCGCCAGGGCCGGAAGAACCTCTGCGCCCGGGCCGGCGCCGTCCCCTGCGGACCCCAGGCCGGAGGAGAGCGACCCGGTGGTGCTGGGCGACGACGGACCCGACGCAGACGTGAGGATCAGAAGTTGCGCCACCCATTCCTCCTCAGCCGTCTGTGCCGCAATGCTACCGGAAATGCCCGGTCCGGCTTCCGGCCAGGCGCGGGACGGGCGTGTGCGGGGCACAATGGGAGGGTGAGCGACCTGACACCGGAGCCCCCGTCCCGCACGCGCTGGGTCCTGCGGCCGCGGCCGGTCCGCCGCAGCCCGCGCTGCCGCGCTGGGTCGCCGTGGTGAGCATCGGCTCGGTGTGGGTGGTCGCGCTCGTGCTCGGCGTCCTGATCGGCGTCCTCTCGCCTCCCGCCGGCTACGCATCGTGGCTGTCCCTCGCGCTCGCGGTGTGCGCCCTGCTGGCGTTCGTCTCGCAGCTGGCGACCCAGCAGAAGGACGGTTTCACCAGCCGCCTCGCCGCCACGCTGGCCGGGAGCTTCGTCGTACTGGGAGTGATCGGCGCCGTCCTGGCCCTCACCTCGGGCCTGCGCTGAGCGGCTCCGTCCGAATGTCGGCGGGTGCTGGTTAGACTGGACCCATGCTGGTCGCTCTCGAACTCTTCTTCGTCGGCCTTCTGGGCCTGGCAACGCTCGCCATCCTCGGCGTCTCCGGTGTGGTGGTCTACAACCTCTTCCGCGGTCAGCGCTGAGTCGCTGAGCTTCCGGATGCCTAGGCGCGGCTCATGATCGAGATCCCCACCGACCTTCCGGCCGAGCTGGTCCCTCTCTCCTGGCTGATCGGCATCTGGGAGGGCACGGGCGTGCTCGACTACGCCGTGGAGGAGGAGCACACGCAGCTGGAGTTCGGCCAGCGCATCAGCTTCAGCCACGACGGTCTCGGGTACCTCAACTACTCGTCCACCTCGTGGATCCTCGACGAGGAGCGCACTCCGCTCGCCGCCGAGACGGGGTACTGGAGGCTGCACCGCAAGCTGGTCGAGGGCGACGCCGGTCCGGCGATGCTGCCGGGCAGCGGCGTGCGCCCGTTCAACACGGCGCAGGCGGTCGAGGCCCTCCGCACGTCCAACGGGGCTTTCGAGGTCGACGTGTCGATCATCCATCCCGACGGGGTGAGCGAGCTCTACATCGGCCAGGTCGCCGGGCCGCGCATCGACTTGGCGACGGACGCGGTGCTGCGCACCGCGGGCGCGAAGGAGTACACCGCGGCGACGCGCCTCTACGGCCTGGTGGAGAACCACCTGCTCTGGGCGTGGGACATCGCGGCCCTCGGTCAGGAGCTGCGCACGCACGCCTCCGCCCGCCTCGCCAAGGTCGACTGAGGCCGGTCGACCCATGAATGCGCGTTCGCCCTTCCTCGACCTGCCCGGCGCGGTCGACCTGACCGACAGCGGGGTGCCGTCGCACTACGGCAGTCCGCTCTCCGAGCAGCGCGCGCTCGCCGAGGCCGGCGCCATCGTCGATCTCTCCGACCGGGCGGTGCTGACCGTCCAGGGGCCCGACCGCCTCAGCTGGCTGAACTCGCTGACCAGCCAGGCGCTGTCCGGGCTGCGGCCGGGGGAGTCGTCCGAGACCCTGCTGCTGGATGTGACCGGCCGCGTCGAGCATGCGGTGTGCCTCGTCGACGACGGCGAGACGCTCTGGATGCTGGTCGACCGGCCCGAGGCGGAGGGCCTGCTGGCCTGGCTCGGCTCGATGCGCTTCATGCTCCGCGTCGAGCTCGCCGACCGGACGGCCGACCTGGCGACCATCGGCACGCTCGGCGAACCGCCGCTGCCGATCGCGGCGCCGAACGGCATCCCGCTGGTCTGGCACGACCCGTGGCGCGCGGTCGCGCCCGGCGGCCACCAGTACGCGCAGGGCGAGCATCCCGGAGCCGGTTGGACGTGGAGCGAGCGCCTCGTGCCGCGCGACGCGCTCGCGTCGATCGCCGCCCGCGTCCAGACCGGCGAGCTCGCGGTCGCGGGCACTATCGCGGCGGACGCCCTGCGCATCGCCGCCTGGCGTCCCCGGTTCTCGACCGAGGTCGACGAGCGCACCATCCCGCACGAGCTCGACTGGCTGCGCACGGCCGTGCACTTGAGCAAGGGCTGCTACCGCGGACAGGAGACCGTGGCGAAGGTCCACAACCTCGGGCATCCGCCGCGTCGTCTGGTCATGCTGCACCTCGACGGCTCCGAGGGCGTGCACCCGGAGGCGGGCGCCGCCGTCTCGCTCGACGGGCACGAGGTGGGGGCCGTCACGTCGGTCGCCCTGCACTACGAGCTCGGGCCCATCGCGCTGGCGGTCGTGAAGCGCTCGACCGACCCGGCCGCGACCCTCGCGGTCGACGCGCAGGGCACGCCCGTCTCGGCCGCCCAGGAGATCGTGGTGCCGCCCGGCGCCGGCGCCGAGGCGAACGTGCCGCGGCTGCCCCGGCTCGGCGCGGTCACCCGCACCCCGCGCCACTAGGGCTCACGCCGGACTCTCGCCGGGCTCACGCCGGCGCAACCGCGCCCCACCCGACCGTCAGCTCGCCGAGCCGCCATCGCGCCCGGCCGCCGGTCACCGGCCACCCGGCGTCGCGCATCCCCTGAGCCACGGCGATCCACCGCTGGCTGGGCCCGTACGCGGCGAGCGGCGAGTGGATGCGCCACTCCCGGTCGAGCTCCGCCAGGAAGCGGTGCACCCGCTCGCCGGGCACGTTGCGGTGGATCAGCGCCTTCGGCAGCCGCTCGGCCACCACGGAGGGCGCATCCAGGTCGCGCAGGCGCAGCGAGACGGTCAGCGACCGCGGGCCGTCCGCATCGAGAGCCACCCAGCTCGAGATCCGCCCGATCTCGTCGCAGGTCCCCTCGACCAGCAGTCCGCCGGGCTGCAGCCGCTCGCGCATCCGCTCCCACGCCGCCGCGACCTCCACCTCGCGGTACTGCCGGAGCACGTTGAAGGCCCGGATCACCGCCGCCCGTCGGCCGTCGGGCAGCGGCACCTCGAAGCCTCCGAGGGCGAAGCGGATGCGCGCCTCCGGGTCGAAGCCGGTCGCGCCCGCGCGCACCGACGCCAGCTGCTCGTTGGCCGTCCGGACGCGTCCCGGCTCGATCTCGAGCCCGACCACCTCGACGTCGGAGCGCGCCTTCGCCAGCCGTTGCTGCAGCTCCAGGGCGGTGACGCCGCTCGCGCCGTAGCCGAGGTCGACGACGACCGGGTCGGCGGTGTGCCGCAGCTCCGGCTGGGCCGCGATCCATCGGTCGACGCGGCGCAGCCGGTTGGTGTTCGTCGTGCCACGCGTGACCGTGCCGACCGCGCCGGAAGCCATGCGTCCATCCTGCCAGCGCGGCGACGGCCGACTGTCGCGAGACGATAGATTGGGGGCATGGCCGCTCCCTACACCCTGATCCTCCTGCGCCACGGCAGCAGTGAGTGGAACGAGAAGAACCTGTTCACCGGCTGGGTCGACGTGCGTCTCAGTGAGACCGGCGTCGCCGAGGCGAAGCGGGCGGGCGAACTGCTCCGCGACTCCGGTCTGACCCCGGACGTGCTGCACACCTCGGTGCTCACCCGCGCCATCCAGACCGCGAACTACGCGCTCGACGTGGCCGACCGGCTGTGGATCCCGGTGCAGCGCTCGTGGCGCCTCAACGAGCGCCACTACGGTGCTCTGCAGGGCCTCGACAAGGCCGAGACGCTCGAGAAGTACGGCCCCGAGCAGTTCCAGCTGTGGCGCCGCTCGTTCGACGTGCCGCCGCCGCCGCTCGCCGACGACGCCGAGTTCTCGCAGGTCGGCGACCCGCGCTACGCCGGCCTGGGCGACGAGCTCCCACGCACGGAGTGCCTGAAGGACGTCATCGCCCGGATGCTGCCCTACTGGGAGTCGGACATCACCCGCGACCTGAGCGCCGGCAAGACGGTGCTCGTCACCGCCCACGGCAACTCGCTGCGCGCGCTGGTGAAGCACCTCGACGGCATCTCCGACGAGGACATCGCCGGCCTCAACATCCCGACCGGCATCCCGCTCGTCTACAAGCTGGATGAGAGCTTCGCCCCGCTCGAGCCGTCGTACTACCTCGACCCGGAGGCCGCCGCCGCCGGTGCCGCCGCGGTCGCCGCGCAGGGCAAGAAGTAGCCCGGGCGGACGCCACGCCCAGCACGTTCGTCGTCGCCGCGTTCCTCCCGGGACGCGGCGACGACGCGCTTCCGGAGGAGTTCCCGGCCGGCGACTGGCCGCTGCATGTCACCATCGTGCCGCCGTTCGAGACGGAGCTGGATGCGGAGGCGGTGGCCGCGCTCATCCCGCGCGTTCCGCCCATCCCGATCACCGGCGCCGGGCACGAGCGCTTCGGCGCGCACGCCACCGTCCCGGTCACGGTTCTGCACGAGTCGGCGCCGCTGCGGACGCTCCACACGACCCTCGTGGACGCGCTGGATGCGGCGGGCGCGACGCTCCGCGACCAGCGCCACCTCCGCGACGGCTACCGCCCGCACGTGACCGACCAGCGCGCCGGCCGCCTGCATCCCGGGGAGCACGCTCTTCTCACGGAGCTCGCCGTCGTGGCCCGTGCCCCGCACGGCCTCCGCCGCGTCGCAGCCTGCATCCCCCTGCTCCCGTAGCCCCAACGCCGAGTACACGAAGATTGCACGCGACCCGCCGGGTCAGCGTGCAATCTTCGCGTACTCGATGGGGGCGGGGAAGTCAGGAGGCGAGCTCGGGGGCCCAGTCGCCGGTCGCCAGGTACTGCACCTTCTTGGCTATCGAGACGGCGTGGTCTGCGAAGCGCTCGTGGTAGCGGGAGGCGAGGGTCGCATCCACCGTGTCGACGGCCTGGCCCTTCCAGGTCTCGCCGAGCACCTTGTCGAACACGCTGATGTGCAGCTCGTCGATGTCGTCGTCGTCGTTGCGGATCTCGTCCGCCAGGCGGAGGTCCTGCGTGCGCAGCAGCTCGGCCAGCTTCTGAGCGATCTGCACGTCGAGGCGGCCCATCTCGGCGAACGTCGAGCGCAGGCTCTTCGGAACCACCTTGTCCGGGAACCGGTAGCGCGCGAGCTGCGCGATGTGCTCGGCCATGTCGCCCATGCGCTCCAGCGACGCGCTGATGCGCAGCGCACTGACGACGATGCGCAGGTCGCGGGCGACCGGCTGCTGCCGCGCGAGGATCTGGATGGAGAGCTCGTCGAGCAGGACGGTCAGTTCGTCGATGCGGTGGTCGTTGGCGATCACGTCCTCGGCGAGCGACACGTCCGACTCGTTGAACGCCTGCGTCGCGTGCTGGATCGAACGGACGACCAGTTCGGCGATCTCGACGAGACGGTCCTGAACCTCCGCCAGCTCCTGCTGGAAGACTTCGCGCATGGGGTGGGGTCCTTCCTGGCGTGCGCGGGCACGCGGGATGTCGGGGCCTTCTGACCCCGTATGCATGTTCGCGACAGCAGGTTAACAAACGGTGCCGTCCGGCTGAACACTGTCTAACGTACCCGCGAAAAGACGCGGCTGCGGGCCGGGATGCGTCCATGCGGACGTATCGGGATCACTACGCTTATGGGCATGGACTCCACCTGGTTGGTGCTGCTGTCGCTGGGCCTGGGGCTCGCCGTCGGCGCCGGTTTCGTGTGGATCCTGCACATCGCCGAACGCCGCGGCACGCACGCGGCGCAGGTGGTCAATCCGGCCGTACCGGACGGGGTGGATCAGGTGCTCGACGCGCTGGAGTCCGCCGGCGTCGTGCTCGACCCGTCCAACAACGTCATCAAGGCCTCGCCGGGAGCGCACGCGATCGGGCTGGTCTGGAACGGCGCCCTCGTGCATCCGCACCTGGTGGACCTGGTCGACCGCGTGCGCCGCACCGGCGAGTCCATCACCGAGGAGTGCGAGCTCTCGCGCGGCCCGTTCGGCGACGCCGGCATCCACCTCAGCGTGCGGGTCGCCCGGCTGGGCTCGCGCTACGTGCTGCTGCTCGCGGAGGACCGCACGGAGTCGTACCGGCTCGATGCGGTGCGGCGCGACTTCGTGGCCAACATCAGCCACGAGCTGAAGACGCCGATCGGCGCGGTCGGGCTCCTCGCCGAGGCGCTCGACGACGCCTCCGACGACCCCGAGCAGGTGCGCCGCTTCGCGCTGCGGCTCTCGGAGGAGGCGCAGCGTCTCGCCCGCATCACGCAGGACATCATCGAGCTGAGCCGGCTGCAGGCGACGGATGCGCTGGGCGACGCGCAGGAGCTGTCGGCGAGCAAAGTGGTGAAGGCCGCGATCGACCAGAACCGGGTGGCGGCCGAGACCCGCCACATCGAGATCGCGATGCGCGGCGACAAGCAGGCGCAGGTCATCGGCAACGAGAAGCTGCTGGTGACCGCCGTCGACAACCTCATCTCGAACGCGATCCAGTACTCGCCCGACGACTCGCGCATCGGCATCGGCGTGCGCAACTCCGGCGGTGTCGTCGAGATCGCCGTCACCGATCAGGGCGAGGGCATCCCCGAGGAGGACCTCGACCGCGTGTTCGAGCGGTTCTTCCGGGTGGATCAGGCACGCTCGCGCAACACCGGCGGAACCGGCCTCGGCCTCTCGATCGTGAAGCACGCCGTGCAGAACCACGGCGGCGAGGTGCGCGTCTGGTCCCAGCCGGGGCGCGGCTCCACGTTCACCATCCGGCTCCCCGAAGCCTCGACCGTCCGACCCCCGATAGGAGAGACCCCGTGACATCCATCCTGCTCGTCGAGGATGAGGCCGCGCTCAGCGACCCCCTCGCGTACCTGCTCAAGCGCGAGGGCTATGAGGTCGAGGTGGCGGAGGACGGCCCGGCGGCTCTGGCCGCCTTCGATCGCCACGGCGCCGACCTCATCCTGCTCGACCTCATGCTCCCCGGCATCCCGGGCACCGAGGTCTGCCGCGAGATCCGTACCCGCTCGAACGTGCCGATCATCATGCTGACGGCGAAGGACTCCGAGGTGGACATCGTGGTCGGCCTCGAGCTCGGCGCCGACGACTACGTGACCAAGCCGTACTCGTCGCGCGAGCTGCTGGCGCGCGTGCGCGCGGTGCTGCGGCGCCGCGTCGAGGAGGACGAGCTGCAGGACGACGGCGTGCTCGAGGCGGGCACCGTGCGGATGGATGTGGACCGCCACACGGTCGCCGTCAACGGCGCCGAGATCTCCATGCCGCTGAAGGAATTCGAGCTGCTGGAGCTGCTGCTGCGCAACGCCGGGCGCGTGCTCACCCGCGGTCAGCTGATCGACCGGGTGTGGGGGAGCGACTACTTCGGCGACACCAAGACGCTCGATGTGCACATCAAGCGCATCCGCTCGCGCATCGAGGAGAGCCCGTCGGAGCCGCGGATGCTGGTGACCGTGCGCGGGCTGGGGTACCGCTTCAACGCGTGAGCGGCGCCGCAGCCGGCGGAGTCCGGCTGCCTGCGGCGCCGGCGTCTTACTGCGCGGCGGGAAGAATGGTCGGCGGGACCAGGCGGGAGTACTCGGGCAGCTGACCGTCGAGCACGGGGACCTTGAGGTTCACGCCGGTCTGATCGCCGTACTGGAAGTAGACGGAGTAGAGGCCGCCCGGCTTCGCGGTGAACTCGGGGATGAGCACGTTGCTCGCCCCGCCGTTCTCCGGGTCCTGACCGAGCTGCTTCACCTGGCCGGCGTCGACCGTGACGTGCGCAGCGGTGGAGCTCTGGTCGCCCGCGCTGATCGCCAGGCGGTGGCTCTTGTCGCCGGTGTTGACGAGCGTGACCACCAGGTTGCCGACCGTGCCGTTCTTCGCGTCGGTGACGATGATGGCGTTGCGGACGTCGATCGTGCCGACCGTCCCGCTCACCCCGTCGCTCGCGTCGTAGTGCTTGGTGGTGGCCTGCGGGGCGACGAGACCGCATCCCGCGGTGCCGAACGCGACGGCCAGGGCGAGGGCGACGGACGTCGCGACTCGAGCTTTCACGGATGACCCTCCCGGTGGAATTTTCTCCTCGACTCTATCGCATGTAGAAGAGCCGTTCCGGGCCTCCCGCGGGCGCGAGGGCGAACCTTAGCACGAGGCTCATGTGGTATCCTATTCATTGCTGAAGGGACAACAAATCTATGCTTTTCGAGGTTGGCGAGACCGTCGTCTATCCGCACCACGGTGCCGCAACGATCACCGAAGTCAAGAAGAGAATCATCAAGGGTGAAGAGAAGCTGTACCTCAAGCTCAACGTGACTCAGGGCGACCTGACCATCGAGGTCCCCGCCGACAACGTCGACCTGGTCGGCGTGCGCGATGTCATCGGCAAGGAGGGCCTCGACCGCGTGTTCGAGGTGCTGCGCGCTCCCTTCACCGAGGAGCCCACCAACTGGTCCCGCCGCTACAAGGCCAACCTTGAGAAGCTCGCCTCCGGCGACGTCATCAAGGTGTCCGAGGTCGTGCGCGACCTGTGGCGCCGCGACCAGGACCGCGGCCTCTCCGCCGGCGAGAAGCGCATGCTCGCCAAGGCACGGCAGATCCTGATCTCCGAGCTGGCCCTGGCAGAGAAGACCGACGACGAGAAGGCGTCCAGCCTGCTCGACGAGGTGCTCGCCTCCTAGGTCGCTCCACCCCGGCTTCCGGCCCCGTCGCTCTCCGAGCGGCGGGGCCGTTGTCGTCGCCCCGCCGACTGCTCCGTTTCGGAACGTCTGCGGCGCGGCGCGCAGGCGCAGAGGTTCCGAAACGCAGCATTCGCGGCGCGGGGTGCCGGTACGGTGGTCGGGTGGACAGCAGCAGCAGACCCCGGGTCGCCATCGTCGTCGTCGCGGCGGGGAGCGGCACACGCCTCGGAGCCGGGCAGCCCAAGGCGTTCGTGACACTTCGGGGCAGGACACTGCTGGAGCGGTCGCTGCATGCCGTGCGCGGCATGCGCCACGCGGCCGACACGATCGTCGTCGTTCCGGCCGACCGCGTCGAGGACGCCGCCTGGCTCGCGGAGCGCTCGCTCGGCCGTCTAGCGACGGTGGTCGAGGGGGCGCCACCCGGCAGCTCTCCGTCGCCGAGGGCCTCGCCGCGCTAGACCCGCACGTGGATGTGGTGCTCGTGCACGACGCCGCTCGCGCCCTCGCCCCCTCTGCGCTGTTCGACGCCGTCGTGGACGCGGTCCTGGAGCGCGGGTACGGCGTCGTCCCCGGCCTCCCGGTCAGCGACACCGTCAAGCGCATCGGCGACGGCGGCGAGGTGCACGAGACCGTCGACCGGTCGGCGCTCGCGGCGGTGCAGACGCCGCAGGGATTCCCCGCGAGCAGCTGCTGACCGCCTACGCCCTCGCGGAGAGCGACGAGACCGACGACGCGGGCCTGGTCGCGGCGGCGGGTTTCCGGGTGGATGTGGTGCCCGGCGACGCGCACGCGTTCAAGGTGACGACGCCGTTCGACCTCCGCCGGGCCGAGGAACTGCTCGCGGGCACCGCCGTCCCGCGCATCGGGACCGGGAGCGACACGCACGCCTTCGATCCGGCGGCCGAGCTGTGGCTCGCCGGCCTGCACTGGCCGGGGAGCCCGGCCTCGCCGGGCACAGCGACGGGGATGCGGTCGCGCACGCGATCGTCGACGCACTGCTCTCGGCCGCGGGGCTCGGCGACATCGGCGGCGTCTTCGGCACGGGCGACCCCCGCTTCTCCGGCGCGCACGGCGACGTGTTCCTCGCCGAGGCACGACGGCGGGTGGAGGCGGCCGGCTTCCGGATCGGCAACGTCGCCGTGCAGGTGATCGGCAACCGGCCCAAGCTCTCCCCGCGACGGGAGGAGGCTCAGGAGCGACTGTCCGACATCCTCGGCGCCCCCGTCTCCATCGGCGCGACGACCACCGACGGGCTCGGGTTCACCGGCCGCGGCGAGGGCGTCACGGCCCAGGCGACGGCGCTGCTGCTGTCCTGATCGGGCCGCTCGGGCCTACTGTTGCCGGTGGAGCGCCCGCGGAAGGCGCGGGAGAGGACACCTTCAGATGGCATCCACGGACGCGAGGACGATCGCGCACAGCTACATCCAGGCGGTCGGCGCCCACGACGAGAAGCCGCTCGAGGAGCTGCTCGACGACGCGCTGATCGCGCAGTTCGCCGGCGCGACCCTCGACAAGACGGGCTGGCTCACCGCGCTGCGCCGGCTCATGCCCGCCCTGGTGCGCAACGAGATCCGCGAGGTGTTCAGCGACGGCGACCGGGCCTGCGTTATCTACGACTTCGTGACCGACACGTCCGCCGGCGCGGTCAGGTGCGTCGAACTCCTCACCGTGCGCGACGGCCGCATCGTGCACGTCGAGCTGCTGCTCGACCGGGTCGCCTTCGCGCCGGTCAACGAGGAGCTGGCAGAGCGCGCCGCGCGCTAGACACCGCGCCCTCTAGGCTTGTCAGCGTGACTCTGCGACTCTTCGACACGAAGGCGGGCGCGCTGCGCGACTTCGTCCCGCTGCGCGACGGCGAGGTCGGCATGTACGTGTGCGGGCCGACCGTCCAGTCGTCCCCGCACATCGGGCACCTCCGGTCCGCGCTGGTGTACGACCAGCTGCGCCGGTGGATGACGTACCGCGGGCTCGACGTCACGCTCGTCCGCAACGTGACCGACATCGACGACAAGATCCTGGTCAACGCGGCCGCGGGTCAGTCCGAGGGCGGCTCGGAGGAGTGGTGGGCGCTGGCGTACCGCTTCGAGCTGGAGTTCACCGACGCGTACCGTGCGCTGGGCGTGCAGCCGCCGACGTACGAGCCGCGGGCGACCGCGAGCATCCCGCAGATGCAGGAGATCATCCAGCGGCTCATCGACGCCGGCCACGCCTACGCCGCCCAGGACGGCTCGGGCGATGTCTACTTCGACGTGAAGAGCTGGCCGTCCTACGGCGAGCTGACCCGGCAGAGCATCGACAACATGGAGGCCGCGGCCGACGCGGACCCGCGCGCCAAGCGCGACCCGCGCGACTTCGCCCTCTGGAAGGGGCGCAAAACCGGCGAACCCGAGTCCGCGGCGTTCCCGTCGCCCTGGGGGAACGGACGCCCGGGCTGGCACATCGAGTGCTCCGCGATGTCGCGGCGGTACCTCGGGCCGCAGTTCGATATCCACGGCGGCGGCCTCGACCTGCGGTTCCCGCACCACGAGAACGAGTTGGCGCAGTCGACCGCCGCGGGCGACGCCTTCGCCAACTACTGGGTGCACAACGGCCTGGTGCACGTCAACGGCCAGAAGATGAGCAAGTCGCTCGGCAACTCGGTCTACGCGGCCGACCTGCTGGGCGCGGCGCGGCCGCTCGTCGTCCGCTACTACCTCGGCTCGGCGCACTACCGCTCGACCATCGACTTCCACGACGGCTCGCTCAGTGAGGCCGAGGCCGCCCTCGACCGCATCGCCGGCTTCTTCGAGCGCGTCGAGCGCCGCCTCGCCGGAACCCGCTTCGCCGGGCACGGCGTCGAGATCGTGCCAGAGGCGTTCGCCGAGGCCATGGACGACGACCTGGCGGTGCCGCAGGCGCTCGCCGTGCTGCACGACGCCGTGCGTTCAGGCAACGCGGCACTGGATGCGGAAGACTTGGAGGCGGCCGCCACCGGGCGCGGGCACGTGCTCGCGATGACGGAGGTGCTGGGCATCAACCCGCTGTCGCCGCAGTGGCGCACCGGCGGCTCGACGGCGGCGGAATCCGCCCTGGGCGAGCTGGTCGGCCGGCTGCTCGCCGACCGGCAGGACGCCCGCGCGGCCCGCGACTTCGCGGCGGCCGATCGCATCCGCGACGAGCTGTCCGCGGCAGGAATCACCATCGAAGACACCCCGACGGGGTCGCATTGGAGCATCGGATCATGAAGAACTCGGGTGGAAAGCCCCGCGCCGGAGCGGTGCGCAAGGGCAAGAAGGGCGCGACGGTCGGCACCGGCGGTCACGGCCGCAAGGCGCTGGAGGGCCGCGGGCCGACCCCCAAGGCCGAGGATCGCGAGTACCACGCGGCCTACAAGGCCAAGGCCCTGCGCGAGCGCGCGGCCGAGAAGGCCGCCCAGCGCGGCGGCCGGGACCAGGCCCCGCGTGGAGCGTCCGGTGCGTCGCGCCGGGCGAAGAGCGGGGACGAGAGCGAGATCGTCACCGGCCGCAACTCGGTGCTGGAGGCGCTCCGGGCCGACATCCCCGCATCCACGCTCTACATCGCGGCGCGCGTGGAGTTCGACGACCGGATGAAGGAGATCCTGTCCATCGCGACCGGTCGCGCCATCCCGATCCTCGAGGTCATGCGGCCGGAGCTCGACCGTCTCGCCGGCCGTGACGCGGTGCACCAGGGCGTCGCGCTCAAGGTGCCGCCGTACGAGTACGCGCACCCCGCGGAGCTGCTCGACCGCACCGTCCGTCAGGGCGACACCCCGCTGTTCGTCGCGCTCGACGGCATCACCGACCCGCGCAACCTCGGCGCGATCATCCGCTCGACCGCGGCGTTCGGCGGTCAGGGCGTCATCGTGCCGCAGCGGCGCTCGGTCGGCATGACGGCCTCCGCCTGGAAGACCTCGGCAGGCGCCGCCGCCCGCACGCCCGTCGCCATGGCGGCGAACCTGACGCAGACGCTGAAGGACTTCAAGAAGGCGGGCGTGTTCGTCCTCGGCCTCGACGGGGAGGGGACACCACGCTCCCGGGTCTGTCGTTCGCCGACCGCCCCGTGGTGATCGTCGTCGGCAGCGAGGGCAAGGGCCTCTCGAGGCTGGTGACCGAGACCTGCGACGCGGTGGTGTCCATCCCGATCAGCGCCTCCACCGAGTCGCTGAACGCCGGTATCGCGGCCAGCGTCACCCTCTACGAGATCTCGAAGCTCCGCGCGGAGGCGAAGGCCGCCTCCCGCGCCTGACTGCGCCGTTCTGTCACGTCTGCGCGTGCTCGAGCAGCCGCAGACGTGACAGGACGCGCACTCGTCAGCTGGAGCTGACGCCGGTCGCGTAGCCGTGTGCCATGATGCCGAGGAACAGCGCCAGCCAGATCACGAAGAAGATCAGGGCGAAGGCGATGCCGACGTAGCCGATGATGAGACCGGCCAGCGCGAATCCCCGGCCGCCTTCGCCCGTGCGCTTGATCTGCGCGAGGGCGATGTGGCCGCAGACCACCGCCGCGAGGCTCATGACGAATGCGGCCACGAAAGAGACGATGGCGAGCACGTTGGTGCGCGGCGCGGGCGGGTAGCCGTACCCGTACGGCTGCCCGTAGACGGGCTGGCCGTACGGCTGCTGGCCGGAGGGCTGGCTGCCGTACGGCTGCTGGCCGTAGGGCTGGGTCGCGGACGGGTCGGGGTTCGACATGGGACTCCTCGCTCGGTGACAGTCCGAGCGTAGCGGCCCAGCGGGCGACGCGCCGAGATCAGACCTTCGAGCGCCAGTCGTCCTCGTCCTCGTCGTCCGCCGCGGCGGCGCCGCCGAGCACGGGGATGCTGATCGTCTCCGTCGGCGGGGCGATGACGGTGGCCTCGTCACGGCGGTGGCGCAGGATGTCGTTGATGTACGACGTCAGGGCCTCGGCGAGGGGCACATCCCGCCCCTCCTTCTGCGACATGAACCAGCGGTGCTCGAGCAGCTGGTGGAAGACCTCGGCCGGCTCGAGCTTGCCCTTCAAGTCGGACGGGATGGAGCGGATGACCGGCTCGAAGACGCGCAGCAGCCACTCGTGCGCCATCGCCTCCTCGTCCAGGCCCTCCTTGCCGAGGGTCGCGGCGTAGGAGTCGAGGTCGTTGAGCAGGCGGCGGGCCTGGTTCTCGCCGGTGTCGAGTCCGGTCAGGCGCAGCAGGCGCCGCTGGTGGTGGCCCGCATCCACGACCTTCGGCTGGATGCGCACCTTGGTGCCCTCCTCCGAGGTCTTGATCGCCAGCTCCTCGATGTCGAAGCCGAGCTCGTTGAGGCGCTCGACGCGCTCGCTGATCCGCCAGCGCTCCTTCGACGAGAACGACTCGCTGCCGGTCAGCTCCTTCCAGAGCGACCGGTAGGCGGCGACGATGCCGTCGGAGACGCGGATGGGGTCGAGCTCTTCGTCGGCGCGGCCGCCCGCCTCCAGGTCCATCAGCTCGCCGGCGATGTTGACGCGCGCGATCTCCAGGTCGTTCTCGCGCTGGCCATTCGAGAGGCCGCCTTCGTACAGCTGGCCGGTCTCCGCGTCCACCAGGTAGGCGGCGAACGCGCCCGCGTCACGGCGGAAGAGCGTGTTGGAGAGGGACACGTCGCCCCAGAAGAAGCCCACGATGTGGAGACGGACCAGCAGCACCGCGAGCGCATCCACCAGGCGGGTGGCCGTGTCGGGGCGCAGGGTCTGCGAGAACAGCGCCCGGTAGGGGAGCGAGAACTTCAGGTGGCGCGTCACCAGCGCCGCATTGAGCGGGGTGCCGTCGTCGTCGGTGCGGTTCTTGATCACCGCGACCGGGTCGACGCAGGGGACGTCGAGGCGCTGCAGCGTGCGGAGCATGTCGTACTCGCGCTGCGCCATCTCGGCGGTCGTCTCCTTGATGGCGATGACGTAGCCGGAGAGGTTCGCGAAGCGGACGAGGTGGCGGCTGATGCCCTTGGGCAGCAGCGCGATGTGCTCGTTCGACCAGTCCTCGAGCGGGATGCTCCACGGAAGGTCCAGGAGCGCCGGGTCGACGGTCGCTGCGGTGATGTTGACGGATCCGGCCACGGTGGTCCTCCGGTCGGTTTGGGGAGAAGCACTCTGCCGCAGCCCGATCCGGACTGCGGCAGAGTGAGGAATCGCTCCTGGAACTTTAGTCGACGACCGCGCCGCCGAGGCGCTCGCCCGTCTCCGCGTGGAAGGCGTGGACGTGACCCGGCTTCGGCGTGATGTAGACGGTGTCGCCCGCGTTCGGGTGCAGACGACCGTCGACACGGGCGACGATGTCGGTGCGCTTGCCCTCGACCTCGGAGTGGCCGTAGAGGTAGCCGTCGGCGCCGAGCTCCTCGACCAGGTCGACGGTCACCTTCAGGCCGGAGCCCTCGGTGTTGGAGACGACGACGTCCTCCGGGCGGACACCGATGGTGACCGTCTGGCCGGCGTTCGCCAGGGTGTCGCGCTCGACCGGCACGACGGCCGAGCCGAACTTGATGCCGCCGTCGGTGACGTCGGCCGTGAACAGGTTCATGGCCGGGCTGCCGATGAAGCCGGCGACGAAGACGTTGTTCGGCTGCGCGTACAGGTCGCGCGGGGTGCCGACCTGCTGCAGCACGCCGTCCTTGAGCACCGCGATGCGGTCGCCCATGGTCAGCGCCTCGGTCTGGTCGTGCGTGACGTAGACCGTGGTGACGCCGAGGCGGCGGGTGAGTGAGGCGATCTGGGTGCGGGTCTGCACGCGGAGCTTCGCGTCGAGGTTCGACAGCGGCTCGTCCATGAGGAACACCTGGGGCGAACGCACGATCGCGCGGCCCATGGCGACGCGCTGACGCTGACCACCGGAGAGGGCCTTCGGCTTGCGGCCGAGGTACGGCTCGAGGTCGAGCAGCTTGGCGGCCTCGAGGACGCGCTGGGCGCGCTCCTCCTTGCCGACGCCGGCGATCTTGAGCGCGAAGCCCATGTTCTCGGCGACGGTCATGTGCGGGTACAGCGCGTAGTTCTGGAACACCATCGCGATGTCGCGGTCCTTCGGCGGCACGTCGGTGACGTTGCGCTCACCGATGAAGATGTTGCCGTCGTTGACCTCTTCGAGGCCCGCGAGCATGCGGAGGGAGGTGGACTTGCCGCAACCCGAGGGACCGACGAGGACGAGGAACTCGCCGTCCGCGATCTCGAGGTCGAGGGCGTCCACGGCGGGGCGGTTGGATCCCGGGTAGAGCCGGGTCGCCTTGTCGTAGGTGACTGTCGCCATTTTCTTTCTGTCTCCTTCACCGGCAGGTACGTGCCGGACGATCCGTTGTGAATGGATGAACGCGTGGCGTCGACGCTCGATGGCGTCGATGCCACGTGGCCATAATATGGCATCTGCGGCCGTGCTCATGACCGCACCCCGTTCAGCGTCCGTCTGGTCGATTCCCAGACTGCCTGGTTACGCTGTCCCGGTTGTGCGCGCCGACGGTGCGCCGCGCGCCGCGTCCCCCGCGCGGCTCGTTCGATCACCTTCAGCAGCATCCGGAAGATATGAGCCCCATGACCGATCCCGACGACAGCCGCCCCGGCGACGTCCGTGCGGCCGCACGGGAGAAAGCACGCCAGCTCCGTGACTCCCACCAGCGCAAGGAGCGCCGTCGACGGGCCGTGATCGGCGGCGGGATAACCGTCGCCGTCCTCGCGGTGCTGGCCATCGTCGCCGTCGTCATCGTCAGCGCCATCCGGCCGCCCGTGCCCGGTCCGAAGAACATGGCCAGCGACGGCGTGGTGGTGGGCTCGGGCCTGAAGGTCAAGACGACCACCGCCCTCGCGCCCGACGCGAAGCCGGTGGCGAGCACGCCCGATCCGAAGGGCAGCACCGTCGACATCCGTATCTACGCGGACTACCTCTGCAAGCTCTGCGGCGATTTCCAGCGCACCAACCTGAAGCAGCTCGAGCCTCTCGTGAAGGACGGCGCGGTGACCGTCGAGATGCACCCGGTCGCGATCTACACCAGCCACTCAGCCGGGACGAAGTACTCGCTGCGCGCGGCGAACGCGGCCGCCTGCGTGGCGAACTACGACCCGAACGCGTTCTGGAAGTTCAACGCGTCCCTGTTCGCGAAGCAGCCGGCCGAGGGCGGCCCGGGTCTCAGCGACCAGGCGCTCAAGCAGCGCGCGTCGGCCGCAGGCGCGGCCAGCACGGGCGAGATCGACTCGTGCATCGACGACGTGCGGTTCAAGAGCTGGGTGACCACCGCCAGCGACCGCGCGCTGAGCGGGCCCATCCCGAACTCCGACGTCTCGAAGATGACCAACGCGCTGCTCGTGCTGGTCAACGGGAAGCCCTACACGGGCTCGCTGACGAGCGCCGCCGACTTCAAGGCGTTCGTGCTGCAGGCGCAGGGGGACGAGTACACGTCGACCGCCAGCCCCACGCCCACGGCGACCCCGGCGCCGTAGCCTCCTGCCCTAGGATGGTGGCGGCGGGTGACCGCCGCCGCCGGCTTAGCTCAGTTGGTAGAGCACTCGCCTTGTAAGCGAGCGGTCGCGGGTTCGAGTCCCGCAGCCGGCTCCATCGCCCCTCCGGCGTCATGTTCCGGGGTCGGGCGGCGTCTCTCCAAGGTGTGACGAACACCCGAACTCCCGACGACCCGATCTTCCGCACCCAGGGCGTCCTCGTGCCCGCCGAGCGGGCGCCGCGCCCCGAGAACGACACCGTCTTCGCGATCGCCGCCGCCCTCGTCGGCGCCACCTGCGTCATCGTGTGCGCGATCGGGGTGATCGCCCTCTGCATCGCGCCGCTCGGCGCGGTCGCGGTGGTGATCGCGGCCGTCGGCGCGGGGGCGCTGGCGACCGTGCTGCTCGCGGGGGGCGTCTGGGCGTGGCGCACGGACCGTTGGGGCCGGGGGCTCTGACTCAGTCGGCGACGGCCCGATCGGCCGCCGCCCGATGGGCCGCCGCCACGCGGTCGGCCGCCGTCGCGGCTCCCGCGAGCAGCAGCCGGTCGAGGGCGTCCTGCGGCGTCGTGGCCGACCGCACCGCCTCGTCCCAGACCCGCTCGTAGGCCTCGTGGCTCACTGCCAGAGAGCGGTTCCCGCGGCGCAGACGCGCCTCATCGGGCGGCGGCAGCCGCAGCAGCCTCTCCCGCAGCAGGAACGGGATGTTGTCACCCGGCGCGATGCCGCGACGGCCGTCGCGCAGCGAGACGACCAGATCGCCGGTCGTCGTCGCGTGCCGCACCTGCGCAACCGTCATCCCGGTGAGGCGGGCGAAGGCGCCGATGCTCACGAGCTCCGGCAGCTTGGCCACGTACTCCTCGGCGATCGCGCTGCGCAGCTGCATCCAGGCCTCCCGTTTCCGGTAGAGGCGGTGGCGAGCAGCCTCCGTCGTCGTGGTCTCAGGCACGGCGTCCCCATCCTTTCGGCATGTCGTTCTACCGATACGGACGCGGCGAGTCGTCACCCATGACGCGGATGCAGCGAGCGCTCAGCCGGAAAGGGTGGACGAACCGGCACAGGCGGGGGTGAATGTGGGTATGCCCTCCTCCCCGGTGCTTCTCCTGCTGCACGGCCGCTACGGCGTACGGGACGACCTGGCGTGGATCGCCGAGCGTGTGCCGGCCCCCTGGCGCACGGAACTCCTGCAGGGGTGGCTGCCGCTCGGCGACCGTTTCGAATGGTTCCAGGTCGCCGATGACGGCCGACTGGGTGCGTCCTCGTCGGACGCCGCCCCGGCCGCGGACCGCCTTCTCGCCTGGATGGACGAGAACGTCGGCGACGCCCCGGTGGGGGCGATCGGGTGGTCGCAGGGCGGTGCCACCGCGCTGCAGGCCCTGCGACGGGCCCCGGAACGCCTCGAGTTCGTCGTGACGCTCGGCGGCTTCACGACGATCGACGGCGAGCGAGGGGATGCGGTGCTCGCGGAGCGCCGACCGCCGGTGTTCTGGGGTCACGGCGCCCGAGACGACGTCATCACCGTCGGTGACATCGCGCGCATGCGTGAGTTCCTGCCGGCGCACTCGACGCTGGAGGAGCGGGTCTACCCGGCGGCAGGCCACGACATCCCTCCCGGGATGGCGGATGACGCGGTTCGCTTCGTCCTCTCGCACACGCCGCCTGCATAGCGGGGGCGAGGGCCGGCCTCAGGCCGGTTCGCCGGCGTCGTTGCGGCGGCGCAGCTCCTCCTCGAGGCGACGGATGCGCCGGTCGCGCTCGGCCTCCTCGATCTCGCGCTCCAGCGCGGCGAGCTGGGCCTCGGTGCTGTCCGGGTCGGCAACGGGATGCCCCGTCGTGGACGGTCGACGGTCAGCCGCGGGCATGCGCAACGTGGGCCGCTGCGCGTGCGGCTCGTACTCCCGGCCGACGGCGAACCACAGCACGCTTCCGATCAGCGGCAGCAGGATGACGATGAAGACCCAAGCGAGCTTCGGCAGGTGGCGCACCTGGTCGTCCCGCCGCAGGATGATGTCGACGAGCGCGACGACGAACAGCGCGAACACGATCAGCGGCAGCAGCACCATGCAGCCGAGCTTAGGGTGACACTCAGCCGAAGGACAGGATCTGCTCGCCCCAGCCTGACCGCAATGCGGCATCCAGGTCCGGTTCCAGCCGGTCGTGCCGGTCGATCACCAGAGTCGCGCGCCCCTCCGCGTCGTACGCGGGCCATCCCACGCCCGGCTCGCCGCCGCGGGCGAAGGCGGTCCAGCGGGATCGAATCCGCGCCGAGACGGCGGACGCCGCCCGCCGGCCGCCGAGCAGGAACGAAGGGTCGTGCGGCAGGCCGCCGAACTCGCCCCAGACATAGGGCAGGTCGGTGGCGTGCGCGGCGCCGATCCCGGTCAGCCGCAGCAGGCGCGGGGCGAAGTCGAAGCGGTAGAGGTAGGTCGGCGCGACCGCCGCGTGACCGGAGGCGAGCCACAGGGCCGGCATGCGGAAGGCGATGTCCGTCGCGACGCGCACACCGCGCGACGAGGGGACGCCGTGGTAGGCGGCGAGCACCTGCTCCCGAGCCGGAAGGGATGCGCCGTCGACCCGCTCCTGCTCCTCGGCCATGGCACGGAACATCCGCTCCAGGGCGGCTCGGCGGATCGGCAGCAGCGGCGACCGCATCAGCCGGAACAGGGTGGCCTCATCGCGGTTCGTCCCGATCACCAGGGGGACGGGCAGCCCCCGCCCCTCGCTCAGCACCGCCAGGGGCGCTTCCGGGAGCACCTCGTCGCCCACGAGAGGCGCGAAGGCGAGCATGCCGGGGTGCTCGCGCGGGATCTCCGCATACACGTCTGCTCCCGCATCGACGATGGCGTCGACGGGGATGCGCCGGAGCGCCTCGCCATCATCCGCTGCGACATCCAGGTGCTCCAGGAAGCGCCGGGCGACCACACCGGAACGCTCCGGGCCGTACATCGACCCGGCGGGCGGGCTCTGCGCGATGGCGCGGTGGAACAGCCCGGCCGCGGCGGGGGACGCGAGCAGGGCGACGACGAGTCCGGCGCCCGCGCTCTGGCCGAAGACCGTCACGGCGTCCGGGTCGCCGCCGAACGCGCGGATGTTCTCCCGAACCCAGCGCAGGGCGAGCAGCACATCCCGGAGCGCGGGGTTCGTCTGCACGCCGCGGACGCCCGCCGAGCCGAGGTCGAGGAAACCGAGCGCGCCGAGCCGGTAGTTCAGGGTCACCACGACGACGTCGCCGGAGAGGGCGAGCCCGTCGCCGTGATAGACGAGCTGGCTGGACGAGCCGAGGGCGTAGGCGCCGCCGTGCAACCACACCATGACGGGCCGGGGGCGGCCGTCGCGCGGATCGGCGGAGGGGCGGACGACGTTGAGGAAGAGGCAGTCCTCATCCATGCGGGGGCCGCCGGGCTCTCCCGGCGCCAGCGGGACGGACGGATTGGGACGCTGCGGCGCCGCGGGCCCGAAGCGCACGGCCTCGGCGACCCCGGTCCAGGGCGCGGCGGGCTCGGGCGCGCGCCACCGCCGCTCCCCGGTGGGCGGCTCGCCGTAGCGGATGCCGCGCCAGACCTGCACGCGTCCGTCGTCGCGGCCGCGGACGGCGCCCGCGGTCGTCATGACGACCGGCCGATCGCTCATGCTCACGAAACTCCCTCCCGTTCCGGACGGAAAGACCGCTTCTCGACATTGTGTACCGGACGCGTCGATCCCGGCAGGCCACAGCCGATCTCCAGGAGTGTGGGGGCGAGGTTAGTGTAGCCTTACCTTAGTCCCGCACCCGTCCGTCCCGACCCGGAAGAACGCCGTGACCATCCTCGCCCCGACCCGCACTGAACGCCCGCGGCCCGCCTACCGGCCGTATCGGGCGACGGTGGCGGAGATCCGGCGGCTGAGCCCCTCTTCACGCGCGTGACCTTCTCCTGCGGCGACTTCGAGCACTTCGGGACCGAGTGCCTCGACCAGCGCATCAAGCTGCTGTTCCCGCTCGCAGACGGAACCTTCTCCGACCTCGGGTTCGACGACGAGGAGTCGCACCTCGCCGGGGACTGGTACGAGCGCTGGCGGCGGCTGCCGGAGCACCGGCGCAACCCGTTCCGCACCTACACGGTGCGCGGGATCGACTCCGCCGGGTGCCGCCTCGACGTCGACTTCGTCGTGCACGGCGACGGCGGTCCGGCCGCCCGCTGGCTGCTCGAGGCCCGGCCGGGCGACCCGCTCGTCGTCATCGGCCCGGATGCGCGGAGCACCCACCGCGGCGTCGGCATCGACTGGCGGCCGGGCGACGCGGGCGAGCTGCTGCTCGCGGGCGACGAGACCGCGGCGCCGGCCATCGCATCCATCCTCGAGTCGCTTCCCGCCGGGCGCCGCGCCCGCGCCTTCATCGAGGTGCCGTCGCCGGGGGATGCGGTGCCGCTGCGGCTGCCCGAGCACGTGAACGTCACGCGGCTGGCGCGCGGCGACTCCGTGACCGGGACGGCTCTCGTGCCCGCCGTGCGGCGCTGGCTCGCCGAGAACCCGCGGGTCGTCGCCGGCGCGGCGGCGGCCGCAGCGCAGCGCCTGGACGATGTGGATGTCGACCTCGAGATCCTCTGGGAGAGCCCGGAGACAGCCGGGGCCGGCTTCTACGCCTGGATCGCGGGCGAGTCGGCGGCGGTCAAGACGCTGCGCCGGACGCTGGTGCGCGATCACGGCATCGACCGGTCGCGGGTGGCCTTCATGGGCTACTGGCGGCGGGGCCGCTCCGAGACCTGAGTCGCCGCTCCCGTCGGCCGTTACTGGTCGTCGCGCTCGACGCCCCGGAACACGTCCGGGTAGTCGTCGAGCCACGACCAGTGGCTGACCGGCCAGCTGATCACGAACGCCTTGCCGACCACGTCGGACAGGGGCACGAACCCCTTGCCCGGATCGTCCATGTGGTAGCGCGAGTCCGCCGAGTTGTAGCGGTTGTCGCCCATCACCCAGACGGAGTCCTTCGGCACGGTGACGTCGAACGACTTCTCGGAGACCGCCTGGACGCCGGCCGGCAGCAGCACGTACGGCTCCTTCAACGGCACGCCGTTCACGCTGAGCTGCCCGAGCGCGTTGCAGCAGCTGATGTGGTCGCCCGGCAGGCCGATCAGGCGCTTCACCAGGTGCTGGTCGGAGTCGGAGGCGCCCAGCCCGACGAAGTCGAGCACGGCGCCGACGCCCTGCTGGACGGCGTTGCCGGTCTGCGGGGAGCGGGCGGCAGCCAGCCGCCCGGATCCTTGAACACGACGACGTCGCCGCGCTGCAGCCCGAACACCTTCGGCTGCAGCTCGTTGACGATGATCCGGTCGTTGATCTGGAGGGTGTTCTCCATCGATCCGGAGGGGATGTAGAAGGAGCGGGCGACGAACGTCTTGATGAGGAACGACACCAGCACGGCGACCACGAAGATGATCACCACGTCACGCAACAGCGTCTTCCAGCTGGACGTGCGCCGGGCGGCTCGTCGCGGGCGCGCGGTGGCTGTACTGTCGGTCACAATCTCTCACCGTAACGTGCCGATGCTGTGAGCCGCATCCAACCCCCTTCGAGTGTCTTGTCCTCGTCTCACGGCGGTGAGAACATCTCACTACGGCCGCGCGGCGCCTGCCGACGGCCGTCCCATCATGCGGAGAGCGTTCGAGGTACCCAGAGCGACGACGCGGTTCGGGGGACCGCGCCTCGTACACGCGTGCGCCGTCGTGGTGCTGATCGCGGGGGCGGTGCTGGCAGTGCCCCAGGCCGCCTCGGCGGAGGAGTGCACGGCGGGATGTGCGCCGGCGCCCACCGAGAGCGCGGCGCCGACACCGGACCCGGCGCCGAGCCCCGATCCGGCGCCGACGCCGGACCCGGCTCCGACGCCCGACCCGACGCCGACTCCCGACCCGGCGCCAGATCCGACGCCGACACCCGATCCGACGCCGACGCCGGACCCGACGCCCACAGCGGACCCGACGCCGACTCCCTCCCCGACGCCCACGCCGACCCCGACCCCGACCCCGACTCCGACTCCCACGCCGAAGCCGACCCCCGCCCCGGCACCCGCGCCCTCGCAGACGCCTCCGCAGCCGGCGACCCCGCCCGCCGATTCCATCACCCTCACCGCGCCCGACCTGCCCGCGTTCACCTCGATCGACCCGGCCCAGCTGCAGCAGGCCGCTCAGCTGGCCAGCGACCTGGCCGCCGCACAGCAGCAGCTCGCCGACGCGACGCAGCAGTCGGCGAGCGCGCAGCGAGAGCACGACCAGGCCCAGACGCTCGCCGACGCGGTGAAGGCGCGGGCCGATGCCGCGCAGAAGCGGGCTGCGGAGGCAGCGGCGTTCGCCTCCGCGCTCATCCGCTCGTCTGGCACGCACCTGCTGACCCAGGATCCGGTGACCGCCGCCCTGGAGGGCCCGGGCGACCTGCTCACAAAGCTCGGAGCGGCCGACCGGCTGGCGGCGCTCTCCGCGAACCGCGAGGCCGCCATCCGCGCAGCCGCCACCGAGAAGAAGGCCGCGGAGAAGCTGGCCCGCGACGCCCAGGGGGCAGCGGACGCCGTGACGGCCATCGACCTCGACGGCAGCCGTCAGGCGGTCGCCGACGCGCAGGCGCAGGTGAACGCCGCCTCGGCAGCGCTCGCCGCGGCTCCGACGGTGATCGAGGCCGGGTCGGGATGGCAGGCACTGACCTCCGACCCGACCGCGGTGGCCGCGGGCTGGGCGCTCCCCGTGCACGGCGTGCTGACCGACGTGTTCGGGCCGCGGCCGTCCCGGCCGCTCGGCACCGACCCGTTCCACCCGGGTGACGACATCGGCGCCGCCTGCGGTACCACCATCTACGCCGCGGCGGCCGGCACCGTCGTGCGGGCCGGTCCGTTCAGCGGCTACGGCAACTACATCCGCATCGACCACGGCGGCGGCGTGGAGACCGCCTACGGCCACATCCGCGACGGCGGCATCGGCGTCACCGTCGGGCAGCAGGTCGCCGCCGGGCAGCCCATCGCGCAGGTCGGCTCCACCGGGCTCTCGACCGGATGCCATCTCCACTTCGAGGTGCACGTCAACGGTCTGCAGATCGACCCGCAGCCGTTCATGGCCGCGCGCGGGGTCGTGCTCGGCACCCGCTGAGCATTCGGTGGCAACCCCTCCGCGTGGACGGGTGACCGGGCGTACGGTTCAGTCATGACCGAACTCACCGAGCTGGTCGGAGCCTGGATGCGGCGCCAGCGCTGGTACTCGACCAAGAGCGTCGAGCCGCGCCTGCGCCTCCTCGCCTCGTTCGACGTCGAACCGGCGGACCCGGACATCCGCATCGTCACCCACTTCTTCTGCGACGACGCGCCGCGCACGCCGCGGGTGTATCAGGTCCCCGTCGTCGCGCGCGCGAGCCGCGACGGCGACGAGGCGGCGCTCATCGGCGAGGCGGGCGGCCGGTACCTCTACGACGCTCCAACCGAGGAGTCGTACGTCGCGTCGCTCGTCGCGCTGATGACCGGCGCCGAGCGGAGCGAGGGCCGGGACGCGCACGCGCAGGGCCACACCCTCGGGGAGCGCCTGGTCGTGCGCTCGTCGCGGCGGCTCACCGGCGAACAGTCGAACACGTCCATCGTCGGAGAGCTGGACGACGGCCGCCCCGTGCTCATCAAGGTGTTCCGGGTGGTGCAGGACGGCGAGAACCCGGACGTGTCCACACTGGCCGCCCTGACCGCCGGCGGCTCGCGCCGAACGCCCGCTCTGCTGGGCTGGCTGACCGGGCAGTGGCCCACCGCCGACGGCGGAACCGCCTCCGGCGAGCTGGCGCTGATGCAGGACTTCGTGCCCGGCGCGGAGGACGGCTGGGAGCTGGCGGTCAGCGCGGCGGAGCGCGGCGAGGACTTCACCGAGCGCGCGTTCCAGCTCGGCTCCGGAACCGCCGAGCTGCACCGGCTCATGGCGGAGGTGCTGCCCACCACCCCCGCATCCCGCGACGATGTGGCGCTCGCCCTGGACGGCATGTTCCGCCGGCTGACGGTCACCACCACGGAGGTGCCGGAGGTCGAGGAACTGCGCGCCGGCATCGCGGCCGTCTACGAGCAGGCGGCCGCGGCGCCGCTACCGCTGCTGCAGCGCATCCACGGCGACCTCCACCTCGGGCAGGTGCTGAACTCGCCGCAGCGCGGCTGGCAGTTCATCGACTTCGAGGGCGAACCCCTGCGTCCCCTCGCCGAACGAGCCCTCCCGGACGCCACCATGCGGGATGTCGCGGGGATGCTGCGCTCCTTCGACTACGTCGCCGGCTCCCTCGCCCAGCGGGACACCCCGATCGACGCGAGCGCCTGGGCGGCCGACGCGCGGCGGGCGTACCTGGCCGGCTACGCCTCGGTCGCCGGCCCGGAGATGGAGGAGTTCGGCCGGCTGCTCGACGCCTTCGAGCTCGACAAGGCGGTCTACGAGATCGCGTACGAGGCGCGCCACCGGCCGTCGTGGATCCCGATACCGTTCGCGGCGGTGCAGCGCCTCTTGGCGGCGCGGGTGAGTTGACCCGCTCCCGCCCCCGCCCCCGCCCCCGCCCCTCGCCCGTCGCCCGTCGAACGGTGAGTAGATGCGCGAATTCGGGACGAGTCGCCGCATGATGTCACCACTCGGCGGGTCGGGGCGGGCGTCAGCGGCCGGTGAAGCCGGGCTTGCGCTTCTCCTGGAAGGCGCGGAAGCCCTCGCGGTAGTCGGCCGTGTCGCGGAGGGCCGCCTGGGCGGCGTTCTCGGCGGCGACGGACGACCACAGGTCGAGCGAGCCGTCGCGGAGGCCCGCCACGATGCGCTTGCTCGCCACGAACGCCTGCGTAGCGCCCGAGGCGGCGGCGGTGGCGGCCGCATCCACCTCGTCCTGCAGCGAGGCGGCGGGGAGCGCCCGCGAGAACATACCGCCCGAGACGGCCTCGGCGCCCGAGAGCAGGCGCCCCGAGTAGATGAGGTCGAGCGCGCGGTGCGGGCCCAGGCGCGAGACGAGGAGCCAGTGGCCGCCGGAGTCGAGGGCCGCGCCCAGGGCGGCGAAGGGGGAGCCGACCTTGGCGTCCTCCGCGACGTAGACCACGTCGGTCGCGATGAGCAGGCCGAGGCCGACGCCGAGGCAGGCGCCCTGCGCGGCGGCGAAGGTCGGCGCGGGAAAGGCCGCGATCTGCTGCAGCAACGGGGTCACCAGGCCGTCGAGGTAGCCGGACACGTCGTCCGTCGCCGGGTCGACGCCGGCGATGTCGCGGCCGGCGCAGAACGAGCGACCCTCGCCGCGGAGGACGAGCGCCCGCACGCCCGCATCCGCGGCCGACGTGTACGCACCCGCGAGCTCGCGGAGATCGTCCGCCCCGAGCGCGTTCAGCCGGGACGGCGCGTTCAGGGTGATGCGGGCGATGCCGTCGGTCACATCCAACTCGATCACGGGCGCCTCCTCAGACGTCGTAGTCGACCACGACGCGGTCGGTCAGGGGATGGGACTGGCAGGTGAGCACGTAGCCGCGCTCCAGCTCCTCCGGTTCGAGGGCGTAGTTCTCGGTCATCCGCACGTCGCCCGAGATCAGGCGGGCGCGGCACGTGCCGCAGACGCCGCCGGTGCACGCGAACGGCACGTCCGGGCGCACGCGCAGGGCGGCGTTCAGCACCGACTCGTTCGCATCCACCGGCGTCGTCACGCTGGAGGTCATGCCGTCGAGCGTGAACTCGATGTCGGCGGTGCGCTCGCCGTCGTGCACGACGACCGGGCGGCCGGTGTCGCCGCGCACCTCGCCCGGCTCGCCGGTGGTGAACAGCTCGAAGTGGATGCGATCCCGCGGCACGTCGTACGTCTCCAGCACGTCACGGCACAGCTGCACCAGCTCGAACGGTCCGCACAGGAACCACTGGTCGACCGTCTCCGGCGGGAGCAGCGCATCCAGCATCCGCCGCAGCCGCTCCTCGTCGATGCGCCCCGACAGCAGGGGGCCGACCGCTGCTCGCGGGAGAGGACGTGGTGCAGCGCCAGGCGCGCGGGGTAGCGGTCCTTGAGGTCGGCGAGCTCCTCCAGGAACATCACGTCGATCGCCGTCCGGTTGGTGTACACCAGGGTGAACCGCGCGCTCGCGGAGCCGGAGAGGATGCTGCCCGCGAGCGCCATCAGCGGGGTGATGCCGGAACCGGCGGCGATGCCGACGATGTGCTGCCCGTCGACGGAGGCCGGGTCGACGGTGAACGTGCCCTGCGGGCTCATCACGTCGATCCGGTCGCCCGGGTGCAGCTCGCTGGTCGCCCAGGTCGAGAAGGCGCCGCCCAGGTCGCGCTTGATGGCGACGCTGATGCGTCCGGGCGACGGCGGCCGGCAGAGCGAGTAGCTGCGGCGCAGCTCCCTGCCGTCGACGAGCGCGCGCAGGGCGACGTGCTGGCCGGGGAGGTAGTCGTACTCGCCGCGCAGTTCGTCGGGCACGGCGAAGGTGACCTCGACGCTGGCCGCGGTGAGCGGCCGCACCTCGGCGACGGGGAGGGTGTGGAAGCGGGCGCGCGCCATCCTCAGAGCGCCTTGAAGTGGTCGAACGGCTCGCCGCAGCCTCGGCAGACGAACAGCGCCTTGCAGGAGGTCGAGCCGAAGTGCGCGACCTCGCGGGTGTCGAGGGAGCCGCAGTGCGGGCACTTCACCGAGAGGCGGACGCTGACCGGACCGGTGGCGGCGGGCGGCGGGGCGATCCCGTACTCCTTCAGGGCGGAACGGCCGGCGGCGCTGATCCAGTCGGTGGTCCAGGCGGGAGAGAGTTCGAGGCGCACGCGCACCTCGCCGAACCCGGCCGCGGTCAGGGCGCGCACCACGTCCTCGCGGATCGCGTCCATCGCCGGGCAGCCGGAATAGGTGGGCGTGATCACGACCTCGACACCGTTGTCGGTGACGGTCACCTGGCGCAGCACGCCGAGGTCGTCGATGCTGAGGACGGGCACCTCGGGGTCGACGACCGAAGCGGCGGCGGACCAGGCGCGCGCGGCCTCCGCGTGATGTGTGTGCGTGTGCGTGCCCGCATGCGTGTGCGTGCCCGCACCGGTGCCCGTCACCATGACGCCCCCGGATGCTGCCGGGCGAGCACCTGAAGCTCCGCGAGCAGCGGCGCCAGGTGCTCGGAGTGCCGTCCGCGGCGTCCGCCGCCGGCGGCGTGGAAGGCCTGCGGAGGCGTAAGCTCCGCCTCGGCGAGCACGGGCGCGGTCTCGGCGTCGAACGCGTCGCGCAGGGTGGAGGGGCGGACGGCGACGCCGTCGAGCTCCGGCGCGTCGAGCAGCGGCTCATCCTGGAACAGCTCGTCCACGTACGGCCAGACGTCCTCCATCGCCCGCAGCGTGCGGCGGCGGGACTCGTCGGTGCCGAGCGCGAGGCGCAGCATCCACTGGTCGGCGTGGTCGCGGTGGTAGTCGACCTCTTTGACCGCCTTGGCCGCCACCCCGGCGAGCACCGGATCGGTGGAGGCGCGCAGCCGCTCGTAGAGCGGGTGGAGGTAATGCGCGGCGGCGAACTGGCGGACGATCGTGTGCGCGAAGTCGCCGTTCGGCTGCTCGAACAGGTGCGCCGAGCGGAATTCGGCCTCATCGCGCCAGTACGCCAGGTCGTCCTCGGTGCGGCCGTCGGCGGAGGCGGCGTACCGGAGCAGCGAGCGGGCGTGGCCCAGCAGGTCGAGGGCGATGTTCGCGAGCGCGACATCCTCCTCCAGCTCGGGGGCGCGGGTGATCCAGGCGCCGAGGCGCTGCGCGAGCACGAGGGCGTCGTCGCCCAGCCAGAGGGCGTACTCGGCGACAGGCCGGGAGGGCGGCGTGTCGGCGGCGACGAACTCCTCCGAGAGCGTGACGGCGCTGAGGAGGATGTGACCGGGCTCGGTCCGCGCGTCGGTCACAGGTGCTTCACCCCTCGGCCGCGGTGTAGTACGTCGCGTGCCGGAAGTTCTTGCCCTCGGGAGAGGTGAAGAACGCATCCTTCGCGTCCGGGTCGCTCGTGGTGATGGCGTCGGCGCGGACCACCCAGATCGAGACGCCCTCGCCGCGGCGGGTGTACAGGTCGCGGGCGTTGCGGACGGCCAGCTGCTCGTCGGGCGCGTGCAGCGAGCCGACGTGCACGTGGCTGAGGCCGCGGGAGGCGCGGACGAAGACCTCCCAGAGGGGCCACGGCTCGGCGGTCATGCGACGGCCTCCGCGTGCTCGGCGGGAGCGGCGGCGGTCTGCGCCGCGGCCCGCTTCTCGGCGTAGGCGGCCGCAGCCTCCCGCACCCAGCGCCCCTCCTCGTGCGCCTCGCGGCGGCGCTGCATGCGCTGGGCGTTGCACGGCCCGCGGCCGGCGATGATCTCCTGCAGCTCGCTCCAGTCGATCTCGCCCATGTCGTACGCCTGGCGCTCCTCGTTCCAGCGCAGGTCCGGGTCGGGCAGGGTGACGCCCAGCGCCTCGGCCTGCGGGACGAGCATCCCGACGAACCGCTGGCGCAGCTCGTCGTTCGAGAAGCGCTTGATGTTCCACGCCATCGAACGGGCGGAGTTGGGCGAGTCGGCGTCCGGTGGGCCGAACATCATCAGCGACGGCCAGTACCAGCGGTCCACCGCATCCTGAGCCATGCGCTGCTGCTCGGGGGTGCCGCGCATCAGGGTGAGCAGGATCTCGAAGCCCTGCCGCTGGTGGAACGACTCCTCCTTGCAGATGCGGACCATCGCGCGGCCGTACGGCGCGTACGAGCAGCGGCAGAGCGGCACCTGGTTGCAGATGGCGGCGCCGTCGACCAGCCAGCCGATCGCGCCGATGTCGGCCCAGCTGAGCGTCGGGTAGTTGAAGATCGAGGAGTACTTGGCCTTGCCATCGAGGAGCTGCTGCGTGAGCTCGTCGCGCGTCACGCCGAGCGTCTCGGTGGCGGAGTAGAGGTAGAGCCCGTGGCCGGCCTCGTCCTGCACCTTGGCCATGAGGATCGCCTTGCGCTTGAGGCTGGGGGCGCGCGAGATCCAGTTCGCCTCCGGCTGCATCCCGATGATCTCGGAGTGCGCGTGCTGCGACATCTGGCGGATGAGCGTCCTGCGGTAGTCGTCGGGCATCCAGTCGCGCGGCTCGATGCGGGCGTCGTCGGCGATGAGCGCGTCGAATGCGGCCTGCTCGGTGGTGGTCTCCATCGACCTCCCCTTTACTTACTGATCGTTCGGTCAGTATATCCCTCACCGCGGCCCGCGTGCCAGACTGAGCGGATGGCGGACACGGCGGATTCGGACACGCTGCGGCGCGGGCGCCCCGGCTACGACCAGCGCGGCATCCTCGAGGTCGCCGTCGCCGCGTTCATCGAGCACGGGTACGACGCCACGTCGATCGGGATGCTCGCCGACCGGCTCGGACTCTCGAAGTCGGCGATCTACCACCACGTCGCCTCGAAGGACGAACTGCTCGGTCTGGCCCTCGACGAGGCGCTCGACGGTCTCGAGGGCGTGATCCGCGCCCCCGAGGCGACCCAGGGACCCGCCGCCGACCGGCTCGCCTCCGTGCTGCGCGGAGCCGTCCGCGTGCTCGCCGACCGGCTGCCGTACGTGACGCTGCTGCTGCGCGTGCGCGGCAACACCGACGTGGAGCGCGCGGCGCTCGAACGCCGCCGTGCGTTCGACCACGCGGTGGCCGCCCTCGTGGCGGAGGCGCGCGACGAGGGCTCGCTGCGGACCGACGCCGACCCGGCCGTCGTCGCGCGGCTCCTGTTCGGCATGATCAACTCGCTCACCGAGTGGTACACCCCCGCCGGCCCGCTGACGCCCGACGACCTCGCCGACACCATCCTCGCGCTCGCGCTCCGCTGATCCCGTCCCCCACCGTCGAGTCCGCGAACGTTGCACGCGACACGCCGCCGCGCCGTGCAAACTTCGCGGACTCGACGGCGGGCGCACCCCGGCGAGGACGGAGGGATCGGCTACTTCGCGACGAGGGTGAGCACGTCGTAGGTGGCGACGAGCTCGTCCCGCTGGTTCAGGATGCGCGCATCCCACCGCACCTCGCCGTAGTCGTCGGTCTCGCGCGGCGTGATCTGCTTCGCGGTCAGCGCGACGCGGATGCTGTCGCCGGGGACGACCGGCGTCAGGAACCGCAGATCCTCCAGCCCGTAGTTGGCGAGCACCGGCCCGGGCTCGGGGTCGACGAACAGCCCCGCCGCCCACGACACGAGCAGGTAGCCGTGCGCCACCCGGCCGGGGAAGAACGGATTCGCCGCCGCCGCATCCTCGTCCATATGCGCGTAGAACGTGTCGCCGGTCGAGGTCGCGAACTCCTCGATGTCGTCGAGCGTCACCCGCCGCGGCCCGGCCTGCACCTGGTCGCCGATGCGCAACGTCGCCAGCGACTTGCGGAACGGATGCTGGTCGCCCGCGTGCGCCACAGCTCCCGGATGCCACACCCCGGTGATCGCGGTCAGCAGGTCGGGCGACCCCTGCAGCGCCGTCCGCTGCATGTGGTGCAGCACCGCGCGGATCCCGCCGAGCTCCTCCCCGCCGCCGGCGCGGCCCGGCCCGCCGTGCACGAGGTGCGGCATCGGCGACCCGTGCCCCGTGGAGGTGCGCGCGTCATCCCGGTCGAGCACCAGGATGCGGCCGTTGTACGCGCCGGAGCCGAGCACGAACGTCCGCGCGAAGTCGGGGTCGTGGGTGGCGACGCTGGTGACCAGCGAGCCGCCGCCGCGCGCGACGAGCGCGACCGCCTCCTCCGCCGTGTCGTACGGCAGGATGCTCGCGACCGGACCGAACGCCTCGATCGTGTGCGCCTCGGGCGTCCACGCGTCGGCGAAGCGCAGCAGCAGCGGGGCGACGAACGCGCCCTCCGGAGCGGCGCCGGTCGTGCCGTCGGCGTGCACCACGGTCGGCTGGTCGAGGCCGCCCAGCACGAGCTCTCCGCCCGCGGCGACCAGCCGCGAGACCTGCCGGAGCACCTCGTCGCGCTGGGTCCGCGACGCCAGCGGTCCCATGGTCACGCCCTCCGCACGGGGATCGCCGATGACGACGCGGGAGGCGATCCGCTCGCGCACCGCGCCGATCACATCGTCCGCGAGCGGCGCCGGCACGATCGCCCTGCGGATGGCGGTGCACTTCTGCCCGGACTTGGCGGTCAGCTCGACGACGAGCCCCTTCACGTACGCGTCGAACTCGGGCGTGCCGGTCACCGCATCCGGGCCGAGCACGGACGCGTTGATCGAGTCGGTCTCGCTGGTGAACCGCACCCCGCCGGTCTGCACGGAGTCGTGGGTGCGCAGCTTCTCTGCGGTGGACGCAGACCCGGTGAAGGCGACGAGGTCTCCGAGCCGCAGGTTCTCGAACAGGTCGGGGACGGCGCCGCAGACCAGCTGCAGCGATCCCTCCGGGAGGAGCCCGGAGTCGACCATGATCCGCACGGCCGCCTCGGCGACGAACGCGGTCGGGGTCGCCGGCTTCACGAGCGTCGGCATGCCCGCCAGGAACGACGGCCCGAGCTTCTCGAGCATCCCCCACACCGGGAAGTTGAACGCGTTGATCTGCACCGCGACCCCGGGCAGGCGGGTGTAGACGTGGCGCCCGAGGAAGCTGCCGTCCTTCGACAGCTGCTCCAGCGGGCCGTCGAGCACGACCTGGGCGTTCGGCAGCTCCCGCCGTCCCTTCGACCCGTACGTGAACAGCGCGCCGATGCCGCCGTCGACGTCGATCCACGCGTCCGCCCGGGTCGCGCCGGACTGCGCGGACAGCGCGTACAGCTCGTCCTTGCGGTCGGTCAGCGCCTGGGCGAGCTGCTTCAGCCGCAAGGCCCGCTGGTGGAACGTGAGCTCGCCGAGGGAGCGCTGCCCGACCGTCCGCGCGTGCTCCAGCGCACCGGCGAGGTCGAGTCCGGCGGTGCTGACCTGCGCGATCGGGGCGCCGGTCGACGCGTCCAGGATGTCGGCGGCGCCCTCGCCTGCGTCGGGGTCGGGCGTCCACCATCCGTCGCGGATGTAGCTGGGCAGGATCATGAGAGGCCTCCGGGAATCGAGGGGCGAGTGGATGCGTATGCTGACCGCATGGCCGACGGCGACTGGACGATCGAACTGGGCGAGCTCGACGTGAAGATGGGGGTGCGCATCCTGGAGCAGTCCGCGGAGCGCGTCGTGGCGACGATGCCCGTCGAGGGCAACCGCCAGTCGTTCGGGCTGCTGCACGGCGGGGCGTCGGTCGCCTTCGCCGAGGCGCTCGGGTCGTGGGCCGCCGTCATCCACGCCGGTCCCGGGCGCAGCGCGGTCGGGGTCGACATCAACGCGACGCACCACCGCTCGGCGCGATCGGGGCTGGTCACCGGCGTGGCCACGGCGATCCGGCTCGGTCGCACGATCGCGTCGCACGAGATCGTGGTGACGGATGAGGACGGCAACCGGCTCTGCACGGCGCGCATCACGAACCTCATCATCGACGCCCCGGATCGGTAGCGCCCGGGTCGCCGGCACCGGGGGCGCCAGCTCCGGCGGCGCTGTCTCCGTCCAGTCGTAGAACCCGTGCCCGGCCTTGCGCCCGAGCATGCCCTCGGCGACCATGCGGCGCAGCAGCTCCGGCGGCTCGAACCGCGGGCCCAGCTCGCGGGCGAGGTACTCGGCGATGTCGAGCCGCACATCCAGCCCGACCAGGTCGGTGAGGTGGAGCGGGCCGACGGGATGCTTGTAGCCGAGCGTCATCGCCGCGTCGATGTCCTTCGCCGTCGCGACGCCCTCCTCGAGCATCCGGATCGCCTCGAGTCCGAGCAGCACACCCAGCCGCGACGAGGCGAAGCCGGGGAGTCGCGTACCGTGATCGCCGTCTTGCCGAGGCCGGCGACCCACCGGCCGGCGGCGCTCGCCGCGGAGGGCGCGGTGGCCGACCCGAGCACGACCTCGACCAGGCTGGAGGCGGGCACCGGGTTGAAGAAGTGCATCCCGAGGAATGCGCCCGGCCGCTGCAGCCCCTCGGCCAGCACGTCGATGGAGAGGGACGACGTGTTCGTGGCGAGCACCGCATCCACCGGCAGCAGGTCCTCGGCGCGGCTCAGCGCCTCGCGCTTGAGGCCGATCAGCTCGGGCACGGCCTCGATGGCGAGCTCCGCACGGCCGAGCGCCTCCCAGGTGACGGTGACGAGCAGCCGCGAGGGATCGGGCGGCAGCGCGCCGCGGCGGACGCTCGCCTCGACCGAGGCCAGGATGCGGTCGCGGGCGTCGGCCGCCGCGGACGCATCCCGCTCGATCACCGCGACGTCGGCGCCGGCCATGACGAAGGCGTGCGCGATCCCCGCGCCCATGCGCCCGCCGCCGATGACCGCGACGCGCTCCGGCAGTATCCCCCGGTCATCGTGCCGCCCTCCGCTCCAGGAACTCGGTCATCCGCCGTCGCTTCTCCGGCGACTCGAACGTCTGCGCCTGCGCCTCCCGCTCGGCGGTGGGATGCTCGGCGAGCGGCGCGCGCAGCACCCGCTTGGTCAGGCGGGTCGCGAGCGGGTCGTTCGCGGCGATCCGGTCGGCCAGCGCATCCGCCGCCGCCATCAGCTCGGCCGGCTCGTGGAGGCTGCTCACCAGTCCGGCGGCCAGCGCCTCGTCCCCGGTGAGGATGCGCCCGGTCAGCACCAGCTCGGTCGCGAGCGGCAGCCCGACCAGCTGGGGAAGCCGCCACAGCGCGCCCGCCGCCGCGATGATTCCGAGGCCCGTCTCCGGGTTGCCGATCCGGAGCCGCGGGGTGCCGATCCGCAGGTCGGCAGCGTAGGCGAGCTCGGCGCCGCCGCCGAGCGCGTAGCCGTCGAGCGCGGCGATGACCGGCATCGGCAGGCCGGCGATGCGCGAGAAGATCGTGTCGTTGATGCCGCGCTCGGCGTCCTCCGCCGTCCGCTCGCGCAGCTCGGCGATGTCGGCTCCCGACGCGAAGACACCGCCGGCGCCGGTGAGGATGAGGATGCGCGGCTCGCGCTCCAGCGCCTCGCACACCTGGTGCAGCCCGTCCACCATCCGCTGATCGATCGCGTTGCGGCGCTCCGGACGATCGAGCGTGACGACCACGCGGTCGGCGCGCTCCTCGATCGCGAGGCTGCGCTCGTGGCTCATACGGCCTCCACGATGAGCGACGTGCCCTGGCCGACGCCGACGCACATCGTCGCGAGCCCGCGTCGGGCGCCCTCGCGCTCCATCCGGCCCAGCAGAGTGACCAGGATGCGCGACCCGCTCGACCCGAGCGCGTGGCCGAGGGCGATGGCGCCGCCGTCGGCGTTGACGGTCGCGGGGTCGAGGCCGAGGCGGCGGATGCAGGCGAGGGCCTGGCTGGCGAAGGCCTCGTTGAGCTCCACGGCGTCGAGGTCCGACACCTCGAGCCCCGCCCGGGCCAGCGCCTTCTGCGTCGCGGGCACCGGCCCGAGGCCCATCACCTCGGGGGCGACGCCCGCGCTCGCGGCGGCGACGATCCGGGCCCGGGGCGTCAGCCCGTAGCGCTCGACGGCCTCGCCGCTCGCGACGAGGATCGCGGAGGCTCCGTCGTTCAGCGGGGAGGCGTTGCCCGCGGTGACCACGCTGCCGCCCGCGACCACCGGCTTCAGGCGGGCGAGCGCATCCATGCTGCTGTCGCGGCGGATGCCCTCGTCGGCGGTCACCGCGCCGGACGGCGTCTCGACCGGCAGCAGCTCGGCGCCGAACCGTCCGGCGTCGGAGGCGGCGGCGGCCCGGCGGTGGCTGTCGAGGGCGAACGCATCCGCCTCCTCGCGGCCGATGCCGTCGATCCGGGCGACCTCCTCCGCCGTCTCGGGCATCGTGTAGGTCGCCTTGTCGCGGGCGAGGAGTCTCGGGTTGGTGAAGCGCCACCCGATCGACGTGTCGAACTGCGGCCCGGGCTTCGCGTACGCGCGCTCGGGCTTCGCCTGCACCCACGGCGCCCGGGTCATCGACTCGACTCCGCCCGCGACGACGAGGTCGGCATCCCCGGCGCGGATGGCCTGCGCGGCCTGGATGACGGCGGTGAGGCCGGATGCGCACAGCCGGTTGACGGTCATCGCCGGGACCTCGTCGGGGAGTCCGGCGAGGAGCACGGCCATGCGGGCGACGTTGCGGTTGTCCTCCCCGGCCTGGTTCGTGGCGCCGAGGATCACCTCGTCGAGGGCGTCGGCGGGTGCGGCCGCGCGGCGGACCGCCTCGGCGACGACGAGCGCGGCGAGGTCGTCGGGTCGCACGCCGGCGAGTGCGCCGCCGTAGCGGCCGACCGGGGTGCGGACCCCGCCGACGAGGTAGGCCTCCGCCATCGCGCTCTCCCTCGAACCCGGCGAATTACCGAACGATCGTTCAGCAATGTCATCGTCGCAGAATCCAGACCCTCGGGCAACCCGGCCGCGCGCGCCTCCCACTCGTGCGATTTGTGCCAAATCGCGGTTATGGCGCTCGCATTCCCGACATTTGGCACAAATCGCCGCCCTTAGCACGCGGGATTCGTCACGAATGGTCGCTTTGCGCGGCGCAAAGCGACCATTCGTGACGAATCCCCGCCCCGGACCCGCGTCAGCGGAGGTCGTGGTCCTCGAACACCAGCGACGTCTTGGTGTCCCGCACCGACGGGATGCTCGTCAGCTCCTCCAGCACCACGCGCCGCAGGTCCTCGTTGTCGCGGGCCCGCACCAGCAGGATGACGTCGAAGTCGCCGCCGACCAGCGCGAAGTGCTCCACCTCCGGGATGCCGCGCAGCCGATCCCGCAGGTCGTGCCAGTCCGCCTGCTCCACCCGCAGCGTCACGTACGCCGACGACGCCCGGCCGGAGAGCCGCGGGTCGACCTTCGCCGTGAAGCCGGTGATCACGCCGTCCGCCATCAGCCGCGACAGCCGCGCGTACGCGTTCGCCCGCGAGACGTGCGCCGCCTCGGCGACGGAGGTGATGGAGGCGCGGCCGTCGGCGCGCAGAGCGTCCAGGATACGTACGTCGATGTCGTCCATGGTGCTGGACAGTCTGGCACCGAAACCGCGCCCGCGCATCCGTCCGTCTCGTCTTGCCCGGACCCGTAGCGCTGGACGTCCGGCGAAGTCACCATGAAGGGGAGCGACGTCTTTCGAAGGAGAACAGATGCACGCGGACGATCTGCTGCCCGGCGACACCCCGCTGCGGCTCATCGACCAGGACGGCCGGCCCCACCCCGACGACCGCCACCCGATCCCGTCCACCGCCACCCTGCTGGACGGCTACCGCCGGCTCGTGCTGGCCCGCCGCATCAACGACCAGGCCGACGCCCTGGTGCGTCAGGGCCGCCTCGCGGTCTACCCGTCGTCGCACGGGCAGGAGGCCTGCGAGGTCGCCGCCGCGATGGTGCTCGGCGAGCAGGACTGGCTCTTCCCCACCTACCGCGACGCGGTCGCCGTCATCGAGCGCGGCGTCGATCCGTTCGAGGCCTTCGTTCTGCTGCGCGGCGACTGGCACTCGGGATACGACCCGAACGCGCACCACGTCGCGCCGCAATCGACCCCGCTCGCGACCCAGCTGCTACACGCGGTCGGCTTCGCGCACGCAGCCCGCCTGCGCGGCGAGGACACCGTGGTGCTGGCCATGTGCGGCGACGGCGCGACCAGCGAGGGCGACTTCCACGAGGCGCTCAACTTCGCGGCGGTGTTCCACCTGCCGGTCGTGTTCCTCGTGCAGAACAACGGGTACGCGATCTCGGTGCCGCTCAGCCGCCAGACCGCCGCGCCGAGCATCGCGCACAAGGGCATCGGGTACGGGATGCGCGGCCGCCTCGTCGACGGCAACGACCTGGCCGCGCTGCTCGCCGTGCTCGGCGAGGCGGTCACCGAGGCGCGCGAGGGCGGCGGCCCGACCCTGGTCGAGGCGCTGACGTACCGCATGAAGTCGCACACCAACGCCGACGACGCCACGCGCTACCGCACCGCCGACGAGGTGGAGCGGTGGGTCGCCCGCGACCCGTTGCTCCGGCTGCGCACGTGGCTGACGGCGCAGGATGCGCTGACGGAGGGCGACGACGCCGAGGCGCACGCCCACGCCGAGCGGATCGCCACCGAACTGCGCACCGCCGTCATGGCCGACGCCGAACCGCATCCCGAGGACCTCTTCGCCCACGTCTACGCGACGCCCACCCCGCAGCTGCGCGAGCAGGCGCAGCAGCTCGCCGCCGAGGAGGCCGCACGATGACGCTCATGCACGACGCCCCCGCCGACGCCGCCGGAGACCACCGCGGCGCACCGGCCACCCTGACCATGGCGCAGGCCCTCAACCGCGCCCTCGCCGACGCGCTCGCCGCCGATCCGTCCGTCGTCGTCTTCGGCGAGGACGTCGGGCCCCTGGGCGGCGTGTTCCGCATCACGGACGGCTTGACCGCCCGGTTCGGCGAGAGCCGCTGCTTCGACACCCCGCTGGCGGAGTCCGGCATCGTGGGCACCGCCGTCGGCATGGCCATGAACGGGATGCGCCCCGTCGTCGAGATGCAGTTCGACGCCTTCGCGTATCCCGCGTTCGAGCAGATCGTCGACCATGTCGCCAAGATGGGCAATCGCACGCGCGGCGCCGTCCGCCTGCCGTTGGTGATCCGCATCCCGTACGCCGGAGGGATCGGCGGCGTGGAGCACCACTCCGACTCGTCGGAGGCGTACTACGTGCACACGCCCGGGCTGACCGTCGTGTCGCCGGCCACGCCGCAGGATGCGTACGGCCTGCTGCGTGCCGCGATCGCGCATCCCGACCCCGTCGTGTTCCTCGAGCCGAAGAAGCTGTACTGGTCGACCGGCGAGGTGGATACGGGGGCCCCGCTCCCGGAGATCGGACGCGCGCGGGTCGCCCGGGAGGGCGGCGACGCGACGCTGATCGCCTACGGCCCCTCCGTCCCCGTGGCGCTCGCCGCCGCCGAGGCCGCCGCCGAGGAGGGACGCGAGCTCGGCGTGATCGACCTGCGCTCGCTCGTCCCCTTCGACGACGAGACGGTGTGCGCCGCCGTCCGCGCAACGGGACGCGCGGTGGTGATCGCCGAGGCGCCCGGTTTCGCGAGCATGGCCGCCGAGATCGCGGCCCGCGTCTCCGAGCGCTGCTTCCACCACCTCCTCGCGCCGGTGCGCCGCGTGACCGGCTTCGACACCCCGTTCGCGCCCCCGAAGCTCGAGAGGTTCTACCTGCCCGATGTGGACCGGGTGCTGGATGCGGTGGATGCGCTGCAGTGGGAGGACGCATGACCACCCGCACCTTCACCCTCCCGGATCTCGGCGAGGGACTGACCGACGCGGAGCTGGTCCGCTGGCTGGTGGCCGTCGGTGACACGGTGACCACCGATCAGCCGATCGCCGAGGTCGAGACCGCCAAGTCGGTCGTCGAGGTGCCGTCGCCGTACGCCGGAACGGTCGCGGCGCTGCACGGGGACGAGGGGGAGACCATCCTCGTCGGCGCTCCGCTCATCGAGGTGGAGGAGGCGGCGGCCACGGCCGCGTCGTCGTCGTCGTCCGGTGGCAGCGGCCAGGTGCTCGTCGGCTACGGCACGACGTCGCATGGCGGCCGTCGCGGACGCGTCGCCCGCGGGTCGACGATCACGGCGGAACGTCCGTCGGCGCCCCCGCGGATCGTGCCGGTCGTCTCGCCGGTGGTGCGTGCGCTGGCGCGGAGCCACGGCATCGACCTCGCGACGCTGCGGCCGAGCCGGCCGGACGGCGTCGTCACGCGGCGGGATGTGGAGGCGGCGTTCGCGACGGCGCCCGCGGCGGCAGCGCAGCCCGCCGCCGCGCATCCCGACGCCACCACCGACTCCCGCACCGGTCTCGCCGTCCACGCGACCACGCCGTTCTCCCGCCTCCGCCGAACCGTCGCCGAGACGATGACGCGCAGCCGGTCCGAGATCCCCGAGGCGACCGTCTGGGTGGATGTGGACGTCACCGAGCTGTGGGACGGCCGCCGCCGCCTCGCCCGGGACGGCCGCGCCCCCTCCCTCCTCTCGTTCGCCGCGCGCTTCGCCCTGGCGGCGCTCGCGCGGCATCCCGAGCTCGCCGGCCGCGTCACCGCCGACGGCCAGGGCCTCGTCACCTTCGAGGGCGTCAACCTCGGTTTCGCCGCGAACACCGACCGCGGGCTGCTCGTGCCGGTGATCCGTCGCGCCGACCGTCTGTCGGTGCGGGAACTCGACGCCGAGCTCGACCGCCTCGCCCGCGCCGCCCGCGAGGGGACGCTGCCGCCGGCCGACCTCGCCGGCTCGACGTTCACGATCAACAACTACGGCAGTCTCGGCGTCGACGGCAGCGCGGCGATCATCAACCACCCCGAGGTCGCGATCCTCGGCCTGGGCCGGGCCATCGAGCGGCCGTGGGTGGTGGACGGGCAGGTGGTGCCCCGCCGCATCCTGCAGCTCTCCCTCGTGTTCGACCACCGGGTCACCGACGGCGGCGTCGCGGCGGGCTTCCTGCGGGAGGTCGCGGACGCGATCGAGTCGCCGCTCGGCGCCCTCGCCGACCTGCCCGGCGCTGTCGGGGGCCGGGCGTAGGGTGGCTCGCATGAGCGACAAGAAGAACGACGACGACTACGACCTGAGCCAGGAGAAGGAGGTCGCGCCGGAGGAGAACATCGACTGGCTGCCCCATCCGGAGCCGACCGACGGCGACGCACCCGCGCCCTGAGCCGGGCCGCAGCGCCGCCCGCGGGCCTAGGGTGGAGCGAGTGACCGCTCGCTCGCTCCCGCTCTGGCTCGCCCTCGTCTTCGCCCTGCTCTGCGGTGCGCTCGTCGCCATCCAATCGCGCATCAACGGCGAACTCGGCAGCCGTCTCGCCGACGGGTTCACCGCGGCCGCCATCTCGTTCGGATCCGGCCTCATCATCCTGAGCATCGGGCTCGCCATCGCGCCGGCGGGCCGCCGCGGGCTGGCCCGGGTGCGGGATGCGCTGCGCGAGCGCCGCATCCGCTGGTGGTACGTCTGCGGAGGCGCGGCCGGTTCGTTCCTCGTGCTGTCCCAGGGTCTCGCGGCCGCGGCCCTCGGCGTCGCACTGTTCACCGTCGCCGTCGTCGCGGGCCAGACGATCAGCGGCCTCGTGCTCGACCGTGTCGGCATCGGCCCCGGCGGCCGCCGTCCGCTCACGCCCGCGCGCCTCGTCGGAGCCCTGCTCGCGCTGGCCGCCGTCACCTGGGCGGTGTCCGCGCAGTTCGGCGGCAGCGCCCCGGTGTGGCTGATGATCCTGCCGCTCATCGCGGGCCTCGGCACCGGCTGGCAGCAGGCGGTCAACGGGCAGGTCCGCGTGGTGGCCGAGAGTGCGCTCAGCGCCACCTTCCTCAACTTCGCCGTCGGGACGACCGTGCTGGTGGTGCTGATGCTGGTCCGGTGGGGCGTCGCGGGGCTGCCCAAGCAGTTGCCGTCCGAGCCGTGGCTCTACATCGGAGGCGCGCTCGGCTGCGTGTTCATCGGCGTGACCGCCCTGCTGGTGCGGATCACCGGAGTCCTGCTGCTCGGCCTCGCCACCGTCGCCGGCCAGCTGGTCGCCGCGCTGCTCCTCGACCTGCTGCTGCCGACCTCTGGCCACGGCCTCGCCTTCTCGACCATCGGCGGCACGTTGCTCGCGATCGTGGCGGTCGCCATCGCGAGCATCCGCTGGGGATCGCGACGGGCTACCGCCTGAGCGTCAGCCCTGGTAGTTCGCCCCGACGACGACGGTGATGTCGGCGCCGGTGTCCGAGAACGCGGTGCTCTGCTGGATGGTCGCCCCCGGCAGCGACTGCGCGACACCCAGCGCCGCGGCCTGGTTGGCCGGGTCGCTGTAGTAGATGATCGTCTGCGCCAGGTCCGTCTTGTCGGCGTTCGCGAGCGCGCCGACCGTCCATCCGGCAGCGGTCAGCTTCTGGCCGACCGTGCCGGCCAGTCCCTCCGTCGACGTGCCGTTCAGCACGTTCACCTTGAGCGCCGGGTTGACCGTCGGCACGATGGTCGGTGTCGGGGAGGCCGTCGGGGTCGGCGAGCCGGTGCTGCGGGTCGCGGACGAGGTCGGGCCGTGGAACGAGATGCTGCCGTTCACCAGCGACAGCGCGAAGATCCCGATGCCGACGAGGAGCACGGTCGCGAGAGCCGCCCATCCCACGGCGATCCAGCCGCGGCCACGGGATCGGGGAGCCCGGTGCGCGCCAACGCGCGCGAGGTCGTCCGGGGTCTCGTCGAAGCGGTCGCGGGGGAATTTCTCTGCCATCGGGTGAGCGGTCCTTGGGGTCAGTCGCCGGACGGGAGGGTCCGAGCGTGTCGTGCGGCCAACCTCGCCTCGCGCAGCCGCAGCAGCCTCTTGACGAGCATGGGGTCGTGGCGCAGCGCGGCCGGACGGTCGATCAGCGCACCGAGCAACTGATAGTACCGAGCCGCCGAGAGACCGAACTCCTCGCGGATGGCCTGCTCCTTGGCCCCGGCGTGCCGCCACCACTGGCGTTCGAACGCGAGGATCGCAGCATCCCGATCGCTCAGCGCATCCGCGTGCGAAGGCTCGCGGTCGGCGGCGGGCCGTTCATCGGCTGACCGGGCCACGCGCACCGCCTTCCCTCGTCACGGATGCCGGGCGGTGGCCGGCGTACCGGTCGCCCCGCGCTCGTTCGTCATCCTAGGGCGCGGGTCCTGGGTGTTCCCCGTTTCGCCGCGGCACGTCGCCCATCGGCCGCAGCAGCGTCCATTCGGGAACAGGGGGCCCAGGAGGGCCGTTTACCCTGGAGGAGAAGAAAGGGAGTGCCATGGCACAGAACGACACGGCGAACAGCGGCTACACGGTTTCCAAGAGCGACGACGAGTGGCGCCGGGAGCTCAGCCCCGAGCAGTACGCGGTGCTCCGTCAGGCCGGCACCGAGCGTCCGTGGACCGGCGAGCTGCTCGATGAGGGCCGCGCCGGGCTCTACACCTGTGCCGCGTGCGGCGCCGAACTGTTCCAGTCGGGCACCAAGTTCGACTCGGGATGCGGCTGGCCGAGCTTCTACGAGTCGGTGCGTCCGGAGGCGGTCCAGCTGCTCGAGGACGACAGCCTCGGCATGGTGCGCACCGAGGTCCGCTGCGCCAACTGCGGTTCGCACCTCGGTCACGTGTTCCCCGACGGCTTCGGCACCCCGACCGGGGACCGCTACTGCATGAACTCGATCTCGCTGAACTTCACGCCGGAGGCCTGATTGGCTGTAGATGCGGCGGGCGGCGCGGACCTCGTCGCCCGGGTGAACGCGCGCCGCTCCCACTCGCGGGTGACCGCGGACGCCCCGACGCACGAGGAGCTGCTGCCCCTGGTGGCGGCGGCCGGCCGCGTGGCCGACCACAGCGCGCTGCGTCCCTGGCGGCTCATCGAGCTGCGCGGCGACGCCCGGCGGCGGCTCGGCGACGCGTTCGTGAAGGATGCGAAGGCCTCCGGCGAGGACGCGCAGAAGCTCGCGGCCAAGCCGCTCCGCTCGTCCCTTCTTATTGCGATCGTCTCGGTGCGCACGAAGAACGAGAAGGTCCCGGGCTGGGAGCAGGACGCGGTTGCCTCGGGCGTCGCGCACATCCTGAGCCTGCTGCTCCACGATGCCGGCTGGGGCGTGATGTGGCGCAGCGGCCATCACACCCGGTCGAAGGCGGTGCACCGGATGCACGGGCTCGCGAAGAACGAGCGGCTGCTGGGCTGGCTGTACGTCGGCGGCATCCCCGCCGACGGCAAGGAGGGGCACCGCACCTCGCTCGATCCGCAGCGGTTCCTGACGACGCTCGACTGAGGCGCTCGCGCGCGTTCTCCTCTGTGTTACGCCCGTGTTTAAGTTTGCAATCATTTGGGAACCGATTCGCGAAATCGCTGGCGCCGCCCCGTATTGCACGCATTATGATCTGGAGTCAACGTGCGGCGATGGACCGTGCGAGGCACACAGCAATGGGAGTAATGAATGGCGAACGGGACCGTGAAGTGGTTCAACGCTGAGAAGGGCTACGGCTTCATCACCGTGGATGGTGGGGGACAGGACGTTTTCGTTCATTACTCCGCGATTGACATGGCGGGATACAAGGTTCTCGAAGAGGGCCAGCAGGTCGTGTTCGAGGTCGGCTCCGGGCAAAAGGGCCCGCAGGCCGAATCGGTGCGACTGGCCTGATTCGCAGCAAGAGGTACGGAGCGCCGTCCCGTGAGGGGCGGCGCTTCGTCGTGTCGGTCCTGCCCCTCGCTCCACCGCGCGTCTTGCACTCCACCACGCCGAGTGCCAGAATCGCTTTAGCACTCCATCTGATCGAGTGCTAAAAGACGGATTCTTTCGCAGACGTCCGGGAGGGACGAGAAACACATGGCAAAGATCATTGCTTTCAACGAGGACGCCCGCCGCGGCCTCGAGCGCGGCCTGAACACCCTGGCCGACACGGTCAAGGTGACGCTGGGCCCGCGCGGTCGCAACGTCGTCCTCGAGAAGAAGTGGGGCGCCCCGACCATCACGAACGACGGCGTCTCCATCGCGAAGGAGATCGAGCTCGACGACCCGTACGAGAAGATCGGCGCGGAGCTCGTCAAGGAGGTCGCGAAGAAGACCGACGACGTCGCGGGTGACGGAACCACCACGGCGACCGTCCTGGCCCAGGCCCTGGTCAAGGAGGGCCTGCGCAACGTCGCGGCCGGCGCCGACCCCATCACCCTGAAGCGCGGCATCGAGAAGGCCGTCGCGGCGGTCACCGAGGAGCTCGTCTCGTCCGCCAAGGAGGTCGAGACCAAGGAGGAGATCGCGGCCACCGCGTCCATCTCCGCCGGCGACACCACCATCGGCGAGATCATCGCCGAGGCGATCGACAAGGTCGGCAAGGAGGGCGTCGTCACCGTCGAGGAGTCGAACACCTTCGGCACCGAGCTCGAGCTGACCGAGGGCATGCGCTTCGACAAGGGCTTCCTGTCGCAGTACTTCGTCACCGACCAGGACCGCCAGGAGGCGGTGTTCGAGGACCCGTACATCCTCATCGCCAACCAGAAGATCTCCAACATCAAGGACCTCCTGCCGGTGGTCGACAAGGTGATCCAGGCCGGTAAGCAGCTCCTCATCATCGCGGAGGACGTCGACGGCGAGGCCCTGGCCACGCTGATCGTCAACAAGATCCGCGGCATCTTCAAGTCCGTCGCCGTCAAGGCCCCGGGCTTCGGCGACCGCCGCAAGGCCATGCTGCAGGACATCGCGATCCTCACCGGCGGCCAGGTCATCTCCGAGGAGGTCGGCCTCAAGCTCGAGAACGTCACCCTCGACCTGCTCGGCCAGGCCCGCAAGGTCGTCATCACCAAGGACGAGACCACCATCGTCGAGGGCTCCGGCGACCCGGAGGCCATCGCCGGCCGCGTGCAGCAGATCCGCAACGAGATCGAGAACACCGACAGCGACTACGACCGCGAGAAGCTGCAGGAGCGCCTCGCCAAGCTCGCCGGCGGCGTCGCCGTCATCAAGGCGGGTGCGGCCACCGAGGTGGAGCTCAAGGAGCGCAAGCACCGCATCGAGGACGCCGTCCGCAACGCGAAGGCCGCCGTCGAGGAGGGAATCGTCGCCGGTGGTGGCGTCGCCCTCATCCAGGCCGGCAAGACCGCCTTCGAGAAGCTGCAGCTGACCGGTGACGAGGCCACGGGCGCCAACATCGTCAAGGTCGCCATCGAGGCTCCGCTGAAGCAGATCGCCATCAACGCGGGCCTCGAGGCCGGCGTCGTGGTCGAGAAGGTTCGCAACCTCCCGGTCGGCCACGGCCTCAACGCCGCGACCGGCGAGTACGTCGACATGCTGGCCTCCGGCATCAACGACCCGGTGAAGGTGACCCGCTCGGCGCTGCAGAACGCCGCGTCCATCGCGGGCCTGTTCCTCACCACCGAGGCCGTCGTCGCCGACAAGCCCGAGAAGAACCCGGCGCCGGTCGGCGACCCGGGCGCGGGCATGGACTTCTAAGTCCCGTCGCAACGCACAGAGGGCGTCTCCCCACGGGGAGGCGCCCTCTTCGCGTCCCCGGCCTGCGCCGCCGCCCCGCCGCGCTCCTGCGCCCGCCGCGCCGAGTGGTGAGTGGATTCGCGAATCTCGCCCGAGTAGTGACTAGATGTCGCTACTCGTCGAGTGCGGGCGGCCCCTCGGTCGGGCGCTCGCCGGCCGGGCCGCCGAGTGGTGAGTTGATGCGCGAATTCGGTCCGAGTGGTGAGTAGATGTCGCGACTGGACGAGCGCGGGTGGCTCCTCCGGTGGTCGGCTCGCGGGCCGGGCCGTCGAGTGGTGAGTGGATGCGCGAATCTCGCCCGAGTGGTGACTAGATGTCGCGACTGGGCGAGTGCGGGTGGCTTCTCCGTCGGGGCGCTCGCGGGCCGCTCCGTCGAGTGGTGAGTGGATGTGCGAATCTCGCCCGAGTGGTGAGTAGATGTCGCGACTGGGCGAGCGCGGGTGGCTCCTCCGGCGGTCGGCTCGCAGGCCCGCCTGTCGAGTGGTGAGTTGATGCGCGAATTCGGTCCGAGTGGTGAGCAGATGTCGCGACTGGGCGAGCGCGGGTGGCTCCTCCGGCGGTCGGCTCGCGGGCCGGGCCGTCGAGTGGTGAGTGGATGCGCGAATCTCGCGCGAATGGTGAGCAGATGTCGCAACTGGGCGAGGAGTGCGAGGGGCGACGGGCGCAGCGCGAGACGGTGTCCGGAGCCGGAGCCGGAGCCGGAGCCGGAGCGGGGGCGAGCGGCGCCCCGCCTAGGGCGCCAGCGGGCGCGGCGCGGCGGGGGAGGCCGCCAGGGGCAGCGTGACGCGGAACGTGGCGCCGCCGCCCTCCGTGTCGACGACGTCGACCGTCCCGTTGTGCGCGGCCACGATCGACGACACGATCGCGAGACCCAGCCCGCTGCCGCCTGTCTCGCGCGCCCGCGACGTGTCCGCTCGCCAGAAGCGCTGGAAGATCTTCTCGCGGATCTGCGGCGGGATGCCCTCGCCGTGGTCCCGAACCTCGATGGTCGCCCGCTCGGTGCGGTGGTCGATCCGCACCGCGATCTCGATCGGGCTGCCCGCGGGGGTGTACCGCAGCGCGTTCCCCATCAGGTTAGTGATGACCTGGCGCAGCTTGTTCTCCTCCGCCATGACGATCGCCGGCTCCGTCGAGGCGGGCTGCGTCAGCACCACCTTCTCCGCGGTCGTGATCTGCGGCAGCTCCGTCGTGGGGCGCCGGCCCCGACCTCGGCGCAGCCGGGCGAGGGCCGACCCGGCGAAGGCGATCGGTCCCGTGGCGTTCGTCGGCCGTGCGCCCGTGTCGGGCACCGTCATCGGCACCGTGTCGACGCCCGGCTCCAGCTCGTCGTCCGGTTCGGTCTCGACCGGTTCGGGTGTGAGCACCGTGACGACGCGATCCGGGGAGCCGGCCATCGCATCCATCGCCGCGTCCTGCGCGATCTTCACCAGGTCGACGCGGTGCAGGTCGAGCGGCTTGGTCTCGTCGAGGCGGGCGAGCTCGAGGAGGTCCTCCACCAGGATGCCCATCCGGATCGCCTCCTTCTCGATGCGGTCCATCGCCTGGGCGACGTCCTCGGGGGTCTGCAGTGCGCCCATCCGGTACAGCTCCGCGTAGCCGCGCACCGAGACGAGCGGCGTGCGGAGCTCGTGGGAGGCGTCGCCGACGAACCGGCGCATCTGGTCGATGGTGCGCGCGCGGTCGCTGAACGCCCGGTCGATGCGGTTCAGCATGGTGTTGAGGGATCGGTTGAGCCGCCCGACCTCGGTGTTCGGCGTCGCGCCGCCGAGGCGCTGGCTGAAGTCGCCGTCGGCGATGGCGGCAGCGGTCTGCTCCACTTCGCGGAGCGGCGCGAACGTCGTGGTGACGAGCATCCGCGTGAGGCCCGCGCCGACGATGATGACGATGACGCCGAAGCCGAGGAAGATCGCGAGGAAGCTCGCCATCACGGTGTCGATCTGCGAGGTTCCGGTCGCGACGATCGCCGTGCCGAGCTCGCCGTCCGGCCCCGCGAAGGTGACGGTCTGCGTGAGTGCGCGGTACGACGTGCGCCCGTCGTTGCTCGGGATGGTGTACCCGCCCGCCGGCATCGCCTTGCCCTCGGCGACCGTCAGCTTCGCGGGGATCGCCGGCCGGTGCGCCTCGGGGATGTTGGTCCAGTTGGTCTTCACCAGCCGGCCGTCGGAGTCGTACAACGCGGCGAAGTAGTCCGACGGGCTGGCGTCGGTCGCGATCTGGTCGGCGTCGGCCGTCGACTTGAAGAGGTACGTGTTCAGGTACGAGGCCCCCGACGCGGCCGAGAGCTGCGCATCCAGCTGGTCGAGCAGCACCGGCTTCAGCATCGACATCGTGCCGATTCCGGTCACCAGCAGCCCGAGCGTCAGCATGAGCACGGTCACGCCCGTGATCTTCGTGCGCAGGGAGATCGCGTTCCAGCGGTCGAGCAGGCGTGAGTGCATCAGGCCGTCAGTCTATGCAGCGGATGCTGTGCCGGGCATGTGTGCATCGTCCGCATCGGCCATGCCCGGCAGTCAGCACCTCAGGCCTTGGCGGCCTTGAGCATGTAGCCGAACCCGCGCTTGGTCTGGATGAGCGGCTCGCTGGAGTGCGCATCCACCTTGCGGCGCAGGTACGAGATGTACGACTCGACGATGCCCGCGTCGCCGTTGAAGTCGTACTCCCAGACGTGGTCGAGGATCTGGGCCTTCGACAGCACGCGATTGGGGTTGAGCATCAGGTAGCGCAGCAGCTTGAACTCGGTCGGCGAGAGCTCGATGGGGGTGTCGCCCACGAAGACCTCGTGCGTGTCCTGGTCCATCGTCAGCTCGCCGGCGCGGATGACCGCATCCTCGTCGGCCTGCATCGTGCGGCGCAGGATGGCCTTGATGCGGGCGACGATCTCGTCGAGGCTGAACGGCTTGGTGACGTAGTCGTCGCCGCCGACCGTGAGGCCAGTGATCTTGTCCTCCGTGTCGTCCTTCGCCGTGAGGAACAGGATGGGCGCGGTGTAGCCGGCGCCGCGCAGCCGCTTGGTGACGCCGAACCCGTTCATGTCGGGCAGCATGACGTCGAGGATGATCAGGTCGGGCTCCTCTTCGAGGACCGCGGAGATCGCCTGCGCCCCGTTGCCGACCGCGCGGACGGCGAACCCGGCGAAACGGAGGCTGGTGGTGAGGAGATCGCGGATGTTCGGCTCGTCGTCGACGATGAGAATGCGGGGTCCTGCGTTCATGAAGACAGTATCTGCGCGTCAGCTGATTCTTACCTGTGAGCCGTCGGTGTGCGCTGAGTGCGGCGCTCTGGCGCTCCCCGTGTGAACAGTGGATGCTGAAGTCATGTCGAATCCCACCGTCGTCATCGCCGGCGCAGGCCTCGCCGGAGCCAGTGTCGCGACCGAGCTGCGCGAGCGCAGCTTCGGAGGGCGCATCCTGCTGCTCGGGCAGGAGGAGCACCGTCCGTACATCCGTCCGCCGTTGTCGAAGGAGTTCCTGAAGGGCGAGGGCTCCGTCGAGGACGCCGACGTGCATCCCGCCGCCTGGTACGCCGACAACGACGTCGAGTTCGTACCCGGCGTCGAAGCCGGGTCGTTCGAGGTCGGCGCGCACGAGCTGTTCGTCTCCGAGGGCGGACGCATCACCTACGACAGCCTGGTCATCGCGACCGGCGCGCACGCGCGTCCGCTGGGCGTGCCGGGGAGCGGGCACGGTGCCGTGTTCTTGCTGCGCACGCGGGAGGATGCGGCCTGGCTGCGCGCCGCGATCGAGGTCGGCGGGCGGAGGGTGGTGCTGATCGGCTCCGGCTGGATCGGCCTCGAGGTGGCCGCCGCGGCCCGCGGCTACGGCAATGATGTGACCGTCATCGGCCACTCCGCCGTGCCGCTCAGCGGTGCGATCGGGCGCGAACTCGGCGGCGTGTTCGAGCGGCTGCACCGCGAGAACGGCGTCGTCTTCCGCAATGGCGCCGACGTCGTGGGCGTCGACGGCGGCGAGGAGCAGGCGGTCGTGCTCGCGAGCGGGGAGCGCATCCCGGCGGATGTGGTGATCGCGGGCGTCGGCGCGGTGCCGAACACTGCGGTCGCCGAGCGCTCGGGCGCACGGATCGCGGACGGCGTGCTCACCGACAAGGGGATGCGGACCAGCATCGACGACGTCTACGCGGTCGGCGACGTCGCCAACCCGTTCCTTCCCGCGATCGGACGGCACCTGCGCAGCGAGCACTGGGCGAACGCCATCGCGAGCGGGAAGGTCGCCGCGCACGCCATCCTCGGCGAGCGCGCGTCGTACGACGACATCCCGTACTTCTACTCCGACCAATACGATCTCGGCATGGAGTACTCGGGCTACGCGCCCTCATTCCCGCCAGTCGCGTCGTCTACCGCGGCGACGTGGAGGCGCGCGAGTTCATCGCGTTCTGGCTGCGGAACGACCGGGTCGTCGCCGGCATGAACGTCAACGTGTGGGACGTGCAGGACGACATCCAGCGCCTCATCCGATCGGGGGAGCGGATGGATGCGGACCGCCTCGCCGACGAGAGCATCGACCTTGCCGCGCTCTGACGGCGCGGGGCGGGAGCCGTACCTGCCGCCGCTGCGAATCCCCGTCCGCCGCATCGGCGCCCGCACGTTCGACTTCTCGCGGCAGGTCGCCGTGATGGCGGTCGTCAACCGCACCCCGGACTCCTTCTTCGATCAGGGCCGCACGTACGCCTTCGACCGTGCGGTGGACGCCTGCTTCGAGGCGGTCGCCCTCGGCGCCGACTGGGTCGACATCGGCGGAGCGCCCTTCGCGCCGGGCGAGCCCGTGCCTGTCGAGGAGGAGGTGGAGCGCGTCGTCCCGGTCGTCGAGGCGCTGCGGGCGGGGTCGGATGTGGTCATCTCGGTGGACACGTTCCACTCGACGGTCGCTCGGCACGCCATCGCCGCCGGGGCTACCGTCATCAACGACACGACCGGGCTCAGCGACCCGGCGCTGGCGCCCGTCGTCGCGGACAGCGACGCCACGCTCGTCATCACGCACAGCCTCGCGGAGCCGCGCCGGCCGTATCCGCGTCCGCACTACGACGACGTGGTCGCCGACGTGTCGGCGTTCCTGCTCGACCGGGTGGACCGGGCGCTCGCCGCGGGCGTGCCCGAGGAGTGCATCATCATCGACCCGGGCCACGACCTCAACAAGAACACGCTGCACTCGCTGGAGCTCACCCGCCGCCTCGCCGAGATCGCCGACCTCGGCTACCCGACGCTCGCGGCCGTCTCGAACAAGGACTTCATCGGCGAGACGCTCGACGCCCCGCGCTCGGAGCGGCTGGAGGGCTCGCTGGCCGCGGCCGTGATCAGCGTCATGAACGGGGCGCGTATCGTGCGGATGCACGACGTGCGCGCCTCGGTCGCCGCGATCCGGATGACGGAGGCGGTGCTCGGCCTGCGCGAGCCCGCCTACCTCAAGCACAACATGGGAGACGTGAATGACTGACGCCGACGCCCCGGCCATCCCGGCCATCCCGGCCATCCACCGGCTGTCCCCGCTTCCGTCGCAGACGGCGCTGACCGACGACGAGATCACCGCGCTCTACCTGCAGGATGCGGGGGACCCGTGGCTGCGCGTCAACTTCGTCACGAGCGTCGACGGAGCGGCGACCCACCAGGGACTCTCGGGCGGGCTCTCGAACGACGTGGACGGCCGCGTCTTCGAGCTGCTGCGCCGGCTGTGCGACGTGGTGCTCGTCGGCGCGGGCACCGTGCGCGCGGAGGGCTACGGCGCGATGCGCGTCGCGCCCGACTCGGCGCAGGCGCGCAGCGGGGCCGGCATGACCGCGCATCCCGTGTTCGCCATCGTGTCGGCCGGGCTCGACCTCGACCCGCGCAGCTCGATCTTCCAGGATGCGCCGGAGCGGCCGATCGTTCTGACCACGGAGCTGTCGCGACCGGAGGCGCGTGACGCGCTCTCCGAGGTGGCGGATGTGGTGGTCTGCGGACGGGAGCGGGTGCAGGCCGAGCGCGGGCTCGCCGTGCTGCACGAGCGGGGGCTGACGCGCATCCACTGCGAGGGCGGGCCGCACCTGTTCGCCGACCTCATCGCGGCGCGGGCGGTCGACGAGCTGTGTCTGACGGTCAGCCCGCGACTGGAAGGCGGCACGTCGTCGCGCATCGCGACCGGCGCCGCCCCGATCGTCCCCCTCGGGCTCCGGCTCGCGCACACGCTGGCGGGTGACGACACGCTGCTGCTGCGGTATGTGCGCGGCTGAGGTCCGCCCGCACATCTCCGCCGCTGTCGTGCGCCGGCTGGTCGACGCGCAGTTCCCGCAGTGGCGTGGGCTGCCGATCCGGCCGGTGGAGCACGACGGCTGGGACAACCGGACGTTCCGCCTCGGGGATGCGCTGAGCGTCCGGCTGCCGAGCGCCGAGGGGTACGTCGAGCAGGTCGCGAAGGAGCAGGAGTGGCTGCCGCGGCTGGCTCCGCTGCTGCCGGTGAGCATCCCGTCGCCGGTCGCCGTCGGGACGCCAGGGGACGGCTACCCGTTCCCGTGGTCGGTGTACCGCTGGCTGCCGGGGACGCCCGTGGTGCTCGCCGGCGACGTCTCGCGGGATGCGGCCCTCGCGTCGGCGATCGGACGGTTCCTCGTCGCGCTGCGGGCGGCGCCGACCGACGGTGCGCCTGGGCCGGGGACGCACAACTTCTACCGCGGGGCGCCGCCGGCGGTGTACGAGGAGGAGGCGCTGGCGGCGTTCTCGCTGCTCGGGGACACCGCCGGCCGGGCGCGCGACCTGTGGACGGAGGCGACCGCATCCCGGTGGGAGGGGCCTCCGGTGTGGTTCCACGGCGACGTCGCGCCCGGCAACCTGCTGGTGGATGCGGCGGGCGCGCTCTCCGCGGTGATCGACTTCGGGACCTCCGGGGTCGGCGACCCCGCGTGCGACCTGGTGCCGGCGTGGACGATGTTCGAGGGCGAGGCGCGCGATGCGTTCGTGGCGGTGGTCGGCCTCGACGACGCGACGTGGGCACGGGCGCGCGGCTGGGCGCTGTGGAAGGCCGCGATCGTGGTGCGCGACCGCCCCGCCGACGCGGAGTCGCGCGCGACGCTGGCGCGCATCCTGCGCTGACGCCTGGGGCTGGGATGCGTTCCCGCGGCTCCCGCAGGCCCACGATTTGTGACAAATCTCGGTTATGCGGCCGCCATTCCCGCGATTTGGCACAAATCGCGCGCTCCCGATCCCCGTGCCGCGAGGATTCGTGACGAATCGTGTGGGCACCGGCACGCTCGACTCACGACGCGACTGGCTGCACGAAGGAGATCGGGTGCCGAAACTCCTTCGATTGGCAGTCCGGCAGGAGATTCGGCTCGATCGACGGCCGAAACTCCGACGATCCGAAGCGCCCAAGCGCCGAGCGGACGCTGCCCCTACGCCGCCTCGAGCGCGTGCGCGTCCAGGATCGTGTACGAGTACCCCTGCTCCGCCAGGAACCGCTGGCGGTTCTGCGCGAAGTCCTGGTCCACGGTGTCGCGCGCGACCAGCGTGTAGAAGTTCGCCGACAGCCCCGACTCCTTGGGCCGCAGCAGCCGTCCGAGACGCTGCGCCTCCTCCTGCCGGCTGCCGTACGATCCGGAGACCTGGATGGCGACCGTCGCCTCCGGCAGGTCCACCGAGAAGTTCGCGACCTTGCTGACCACGAGCACCTTGGTGCGCCCGTCGCGGAACTCCTGGAACAGCCGCTCCCGCTCATCCACCGGGGTGGCGCCGGTCAGCTGCGGGGCGTGGAGCGCCTGCGCCAGCTCGTCGATCTGGTCGAGGTACTGCCCGATGACGAGGATGCGCTCTCCCTCGTGCCGCGCGACCAGCTGCCGCACGATGTCGAGCTTCGCCGGGGCCGTCGCTGCGAGCCGGTACCGCTCGTCGTCCGGCGCGGCCGCGTAGCTGAGCCGGTCGGAGGCGGGCAGGTCGACGCGCACCTCGTAGCAGGCGGCGGGGGAGATGAAGCCCTGCGCCTCGATCTCCTTCCACGGCGCGTCGAACCGCTTGGGACCGATCAGGCTGAAGACGTCGCCCTCACGCCCGTCCTCGCGCACGAGGGTCGCCGTCAGGCCGAGCCGGCGCCGGGCCTGCAGCTCGGCGGTCAGCTTGAACACCGGCGCGGGCAGGAGGTGCACCTCGTCGTAGACGACGAGTCCCCAGTCGAGCGCGTCGAGCAGTGCCAGGTGCGCGTACTCGCCCTTCCGCTTGGCGGTGAGGATCTGGTACGTCGCGATGGTGACCGGCTTGACCTCCTTCACCTGGCCCGAGTACTCGCCGATCTCCTCGGCCGTCAGCGAGGTGCGCTTCAGCAGCTCGTCGCGCCACTGCCGGGCCGACACGGTGTTGGTCACCAGGATGAGCGTGGTCGTCTTCGCGGTCGCCATCGCCCCCGCGCCGACGAGCGTCTTGCCCGCGCCGCAGGGGAGGACGACGACGCCGGATCCGCCGTCGAAGAAGTTGCTGACCGCCTTGCGCTGGTAGTCGCGCAGCGCCCAGCCGTCCTCCTTGAGCCCGATCTCGTGCGGGGTGCCGGGCGTGTAGCCCGCGAGGTCCTCCGCCGGCCAGCCGAGCTTCACGAGCTCCTGCTTCAGCTGCCCGCGCGCCCACGCCTCCACGACGAAGGTCAGGTCGTCGCGGCGCTCCAGCAGCAGCGGCGCGATCCGCTTGGCGCCGGCGACCTCCGTCAGGACGGCGAGATCCTCGGAGCGCAGCAGCAGCGTCCCCTCGTCGTCGCGCTCGATCACCAGCCGGCCGTAGCGTGCGACGGTCTCCGAGACGTCCACCGAGACGGTCTGCGGGATGGGGAACTTCGAGTAGCGCTCCAGCGTCCCCAGCATGTCCTCGGCGGTGTGCCCGGCTGCGCGCGCGTTCCACAGCCCCAGCCGGGTGATCCGGTAGGTGTGGATGTGCTCCGGCGCCCGCTCCAGCTCGGCGAAGACGGCGAGGTCATGGCGCGCGTCCTCCGCATCCGGGTGCGCGACCTCGAGGAGCACGGTGCGATCGCTCTGGACGATCAGGGGGCCATCCGACATAACGAGCCAGCCTACGCCCTGCGGATGTGCACCGCCTTCAGGATGCGAGCCCTAGGGCGACGCGCACGCGGGACAGTCCGTCGGAGAATGACACCGCTCGAACAACGGGTGGCCGCGTGCCTCGGCCGCGACCCAGGGCACGTCCGAGTGCGCGGCCAGGGCCACGATGCTGCGGTCGGTCACCAGCCGCAGCCGGGAGGCGAGCCAGACCCGGGGCTGACCGCCCACGCCCGTGCGGGAGAGCGCCAGCACCATGCGCGCCAGCCCGCGCCGGCCTCCCGTCGCCGCATCGATGCCACTGAGCAACTGGTCGATCGTCACCGCCTCGATCTCGACGGGCACCGGCGCATCCGGCCCGTCACCGACGATCGTCGCCGAGAGCCGCTCGGTGAGCTCGTCGTACCCCCACGTGCTGCGCTCCGTGTAGCCGGGGATCTCGAGAACGTAGCTGTGCATCCGGTTGTCCTGCCTCGCCTGATCGTGGACTCGCTTTCACCCTAGGGACGACGCTCGGGCCAGGACAGAGTGCGAGCGCGCGATAAAGCATGCATGCCATGAACCGCCCATCTCTTCCTGAGTTCTTCGCGTGACACGCCGCGCCGAACCCGAACAACTCAGGAACTGATGGCTAGGGAGGTGGGATGGCGCGCTCAGCCCTCCGGCGCCGGCCGCACCCCGCGCACGCTCGACAGCGGCAGCGTCCGCTCGATGTCCGCCGCCCGGTCCCGCCCGCGCAGCCGCCCACCTCCGACGCCGGTGGGCTCGAGCAGGTAGTCCACGACCCGTCCGTCGGGCATCGCGACCTCGATCACGATCGGCTGCCGCGCGCGCACCGCGAGGTCGAGCTGCCGCGCCAGCCAGCGCTCGCCCGTGTCGTCGCCCGCCTCCGCCTCGACCTCCCGCAGCCGCTGCACGAGCTCGGTGTCGCGGTCCTGCTCCGCCTCGGGGTGTGGATGCGCGACCCGCTGCCGCCGCAGGGTCACCTCGTTCCCGTGCTCGTCCTCGGCGACGACGGGATACCGCGCGTCGCTGAGCGCCCAGAACACGACATCCCGCCCGAACCGGCTCACCAGCTCCCCGTCGCCGCGCGCCGTCAGCCGCAGGGAGCCGAGCGCCTGGTCGACCTGGATGCTGCGCAGCAGCGTCGCATCCTCAGACCGCACCGCCGCCCGGATCCCGTCGCCGGACACCTCGTGCACCCGCACGCGCCCGTGTCGCTCGGCCGCATCCTGGATCAGGTAGTCGACCGGCTGCGGCAGCCCGGTCAGCGAGATCGTGCTCAGGAACCGCCGGATCCCGTCCGCCGTCTCGCCCGCCGTCAGCGCGCGGTCGACCGAGGTCGCCGAGATGCGGAATGTGGATGCGAGCGCCCGCGACTCCAGCTGCGCGATGCCGCGCAGCCGCGACTCGATCTCGGGCGCGAGCGGCCCGGGCGAGACGATCGTCAGGTCGTGCTGCAGGTAGACGCGGTCGACCTCGGCCGGGAACTGCGCCGCCATGAGCGCCGTCGCCGCATCCGGTCCGTCCTCGACCAGTGCGGCCCCGGCCGAGCTGGGCGCCTGGTGCGCGGTGACGCCCAGCCACTCCGCCAGCCGCGTGTGCGCATCCACCCGCCGCTGCGCCTCCTCGACGGCCGCCGGATGCAGCCAGGCGACGTGCTCACGCAGGCTGTCGCCCCAGGCGGCGCGGCTGCGCAGGGCGAGCAGCGTGCGGATGTCGCCCGGCAGCGCCGCGAGCCAGGCCGCGGCCAGCGCGCGCCAGCGGCCGGGTGTGGGGGAGTGCGACCAGGCGGCGGCGTCGTCCGTCGGCAGCCACATCCCGCCGTCCACTGCTACGAGTCCCGCCCGCTCGGCGGCGGAGACCGCGACCGGCACGACGTCCGCCTCGACCGACAGCGCCTCGGCCAGCCGCTTCACCGCGGGCAGCGCGATGCCGCCCTTCTGCAGCCGCCGGGCGCCCTCGCGCCCGAGCTCGGCGAGCAGCTCGGAGACCGCCGTCACCGCCTCGAACGCCCGCTCGGCGGCCAGCCGGTCGGTGAACCGCCGCTCGGTGTCGGGGACCGGCGCGAGGGCCGGCGGCGGAGGGGTGCCGAGCAGTTCGTCGGCGGACGGCAGTTCCTGCGTCGGCCACGCCTCCAGCTGCGCGACGACCGCGTCGTAGATCCCGAAGGAGGCGTCCTCGGCGGGATGCGCGAGCAGCAGTCGCGACGCCTCGTCGAGGGCGGCAACCACCGCATCCCGCCCGGCGTGCGCGGTGGCGGGCTCGGCCGCGAGCAGCGCGCGCACCTCATCCACCGTCAGCGGAGTGGCGGCGCGCCCCAGCACGACGAGAGCAGACAAGTGGATGCGGTCCAGCGGCGCGAGGGCCCGCTGCAGCGAGTCCGGGTCGAGCAGCGCATCCGCCAGGTCGAAGAAGTCCGCGATGCCCGTGCGCCGGTACGTGCGCCCGTGCAGCGTCTCGGCGAGGACCGCGTCGTCCAGCCCTCGCAGCCGCGCTGCGAGAGCCAGGGTGGTCGTCATCGCGCCGGACCGCCGGCCGCTCGGCCTACCGCCGGCCCTTCGGGGGTTGGCCGCGGCGTTCGCGCGGTTCGCCGCGCGGTTGCGGCGCGCGCTGACGATGAGGAGCACGATGATCAGCACGAAGGCGATCGGCAGCGCCGCGTAGGGGAAGAGGAACACCGTCGGCCAGAGGCCCTGACCCGATCCCTGCTGCGCGAACTGCCCCGCTGCGGTGCCGATGAGGATCGCCACGATGCAGAGCAGCGAGACGATGACGAGCGCGGCGATGATGTACGCGAGGATGCGCTGGAGCCGCGATGCCGGCGGCGGGGTCTGCTGGGTCACGAAATCAAGGATAATTGAGGCTGGTCATCCGATCCCCCATGTGAAGTGAGGTTCCCATGCCTACCGGCAAGGTCAAGTTCTACGACGAGGAGAAAGGCTTCGGCTTCATCAGCTCCGATGACGGCCAAGAGGTCTTCCTGCACGCCTCGGCCCTTCCCGCCGGTGCCGTCGTGAAGGCGGGGTCGCGTCTCGAGTTCGGCATCGCCGACGGCAAGCGCGGGGCTCAGGCCCTCTCGGTGCGGGTGCTGGAGGCACCGCCGAGCCTGGTGAAGATGAAGCGCAAGTCGGCCGACGACATGGCGATCATCGTGGAGGACCTCGTGAAGCTGCTCGACGGCATCGGCGCGAACCTGCGCCGCGGCAAGTACCCCGACAAGGCGCACGGCGCGAAGATCGCGGCCGTGCTGCGCAAGGTCGCGGACGACCTGGATGCCTGAGTACGGCGACGAGGGAGCGACGGGCGACGCGGTCGAGACGGCGGCGGCGCCCGAGGTGGAGGCTGCGTCCGAGGCTGAGGCGACGGCCGAGGCCGCTCCCGAGGACGAGCTGGTGGCGGATGAGGAACTCCTCGCCGCCGTGCCGCTCGCACTCTCCGCGCTGAAAGAGATCACGCCCGAGTCGACCATCGGCGAGCCCATCGGGCACATCGTCGAGAGCCGCACCGCGCTCTCCCTGCTGTTCGCCGCCCGCATGCCCGGCTACCCGGGCTGGCGGTGGACGGTCGCCGTCGGCCGCGCCGCCGACGGCGAGGAGCCGACCGTGCTCGAGGCTGAGCTCATGCCCGGCGACGGCGCGCTGCTCGCGCCCGACTGGGTGCCGTGGTCGGAGCGTCTCGCGGAATACCAGGCCGCCCAGGAGGCGCTGGCCGCGCAGGGTGCGGAGTCCGGCGACGATGAGGCGGAGGACGACGCCGACGACCTCGACGAGGACGAGATCGCCCTCGACGAGGACGAGATCGACCTCGACGACGAAGACGGCGACGAGGACGAGGACGACGACGCGGAGGACGACCGCGACGTGCACGACCTCCACGGCGACGACGACCTCGACGGGGTGGACATCGACAGCGTCGACGTCGACTTCGACGAGGAGACGGATGTCGACCCCGACCTCGACCTGGAGGCCGAGGAGGCCGCCGCGCTCGCCGACGACGAAGACGACGACGACGAAGACGCCGACGACGAAGACGCCGCTGACGACGACCAAGACGCCGCCGACGACGAAGGCGACGACGACTCAGCGCCGCCGGCGGAAGACCGTCAGGTAGACGAGCCCGAGGACGCCGAGGACGAGTCCGACGACGACCGTCCACATCCAGGTGCCGCCGGCTCCGACGCCGACGACGAGCAGCACGACGAGGGCGACCACCCACAGCCCTAGCCCGACGAGCACGGCCCGCCGGTCATCCGTCTTCACGGGGACCGGGTCGGGCCGACGCTCGTCGTCGCGGAGCCAGAGGCGCATCCGGGGTCAGGCCAGTCGCTCGACCACGTACTCGATGCAGCCGATCAGGGCCCGCACATCCGCCGGCTCGATCGCCGTGAACGTGGCGACGCGCAGCTGGTTGCGGCCGAGCTTGCGGTACGGCTCCGTGTCGACGATGCCGTTCGCGCGCAGCGCCTTGGCGACCGCCGCCGCGTCGATCGAATCGTCGAAGTCGATCGTGACGACCACCTGCGAGCGGTGGTCCGGGTTCGTGACGAACGGCGTCGCGTAGTCCACGCCCTCCGCCCACGAGTACAGCGCGCCCGACGACTCGCGGGTGCGCGCGTCGGCCCAGGCGAGACCGCCGTTGCCGTTCATCCACTCGACCTGGTTCTCCAGCAGCACGAGCGTCGCGATCGCGGGGGTGTTGAGCGTCTGGTTGAGGCGCGAGTTGTCGATCGCGTTCTTGAGGCTCAGGAACTCGGGGATGTAGCGGCCGCTGGATGCGATGCGCTCGACGCGCTCCAGGGCGGCGGGGGAGAAGAGGGCCAGCCAGAGCCCGCCGTCCGACGCGAAGTTCTTCTGCGGCGCGAAGTAGTAGACGTCGGACTGGCTGACGTCGAGGTCGACCCCGCCCGCCGCGCTCGTCGCGTCGATCACCGTCAGCGCGCCCTCGTCGCCGTGGACGCGGCGGACCGGCGCCATCACGCCGGTCGAAGTCTCGTTGTGCGGCCAGGCGTACACATCCACGCCCTCCTCGACCTCGACCTCGCTGCGCGACCCGCCCGGAGCCTCGATGACGTGCGGGGCGTCGAGCCACGGCGTCTTCGCCGCCTTCGCGAACTTGCCGCCGAACTCGCCGAAGACCAGGTTCTCGCTGCGCTTCTCGATCAGGCCGAACGCAGCGGCATCCCAGAACGCCGTCGAGCCGCCGTTGCCGATGACGACCTCGTAGCCCTCCGGCAGGCGGAACAGCTCGCCGATGCCCTCGCGCACGCGGCCGACCAGGTTCTTCACCGGGGCCTGGCGGTGGGAGGTGCCGAGCAGCTCCGCGCCGGGACCGGCGAGATAGGCGACCTGCTCCGGGCGGACCTTGGAGGGTCCGCATCCGAATCGACCGTCGGCGGGCAGCAACTCAGAAGGGATCGTGACGTCCGGCATAACTGAAGTGTATTGGCTGTTGCAGGGGTGGGACGGCGTGTTGCGCGGCCGCCGCCCGCGCGTGCCTGCCCCTGTCACCCGCAGCAAGTAGGCTGATATCCGGCATTCGCGCGCCGTCACATGGAGGGGCCCATGACCGATCTGATCGACACGACCGAGATGTACCTTCGCACCATCCTGGAGCTGGAGGAGGACAACATCGTCCCCCTGCGTGCGCGCATCTCGGAGCGTCTCGGCCACTCCGGCCCGACCGTCTCGCAGACCGTCGGCCGCATGGAGCGCGACGGACTCGTGGTCGTCTCCGGCGACCGCCACCTCGAGCTCACCGACGACGGCCGCCGCAAGGCCGTGCACGTCATGCGCAAGCACCGCCTCGCCGAGCGCCTGCTGAGCGACGTGATCGAACTCGAGTGGGAGTACGTGCACGAGGAGGCGTGCCGCTGGGAGCACGTCATGAGCGAGCAGGTCGAGCGCAAGCTGCTGACCATGCTCGGGCACCCGACGGAGTCGCCGTACGGCAACCCGATCCCCGGTCTGAGCGAGCTCGGAGCGGTCGAGTCCTCCGTATCCACTGAGAACCTGGTGAACCTCGTCGACGTCGTCCGCAGCAGCGATTCGGGCGTCTCGGCGAAGATCCGCCGCCTCGGCGAGCCCGCGCAGATCGATCCCGAGCTTCTCCTCCAGCTCAAGCAGGCCGGCGTTTTTCCCGGCTCCACCGGCACTTTCTCTCGGGCGGGCTCCTACGTCGCCGTGCAGATCGACGGCTTCGACTCCGGCCTCGAACTGCCCAACGAACTCGCCGCCCACATCTTCGTCGACGCCTGAGTCCGTTACCGATTCGTTAAAAAGTCGTGCTGAACATGTGACAAACGTGATCCTGTCCCGTAGTCTCTTACGAGTCCGAACGGGCCAGAAGCCGGCCCACAGGACCCCGGATCGTGACGCTCCACCCCCTATTACCCGTCTCACGATCCGTGAAGCCGAAGCCACCCAGCTTTGGACGGGGGCAGCTCCCTAGTGCTGCCGGAGCGCTGGAGGTCACACTTTGGCACAGTCGAGCACGCCCGGTCCCGACCAGGACCGCACGAACCCGAACCAGAGCCTTTCTTCCGACGTCTCCCGTCGCGCGCCCCGCGTGACGCGTGCGAGCGTCGCGTCGTCCCGCCCGGCAGGGTCGCCGGCCCGCGCGACGACGGCCACCGCCGAGCAGCCGAAGAAGAAGCGCAAGGGCGGTTGGATCCTGAACGCCGGTGTCATCACCGTCGCGACCGGCCTCATCGCCACCATGTCGCTCCCCGCCTTCGCGTTCAACCCGAACGGCGCCGAGAACGCCGCCTTCGGCCCGAGCGCCGCGGACTCCATGAAGAAGGCCCAGTCGCAGACCGTCGAGGTCGGCGGCGTCGCCTCCGCCGCGGTCAACCGCGAGGCCGCCTCCGCGACGACCCAGCAGGAGCTGGATGCGCGGGCGGCAGCCGCTGCCGCCGCCGCAGCCGCCGAGGCCGCCCGCCGTCAGGCCGCCGTGCAGCTCGCCACCTACGCCAGCACCTCCGCCAGCGGCCCCTCGGTCTCCGACTTCCTGGCCAACCCGCCGTACCCGAACTTCAGCCTCTCGCAGGTGTTCTCGGTCGCGCAGCAGTACATCGGCACCCCGTACGTCTACGGCGGCGCCAGCCCTGCGGGCTTCGACTGCTCCGGCTACGTCATGTACGTGTACGCCCAGTTCGGCATCAACCTGCCGCACTCCGTGTCCGGCCAGGCCGCCATGGGCAAGCGCATCTCGATCGCCGACGCCCAGCCCGGCGACGTCGTCATCATGAACGGCCACGACGGCTTCTACGCCGGCAACGGCAACATCATGGATGCGCCCGACGTCGGCCGCTCCATCTCCATCCGCCCGATCTGGACGAGCGACTACTACATCGTCCGTCTGGGCATCTGACCGGCATCCGTTCGGTAAACACTTCGCATCACAGCACCGGGATGGCGCGCCACGAATAGGTGGCGCGCCATTTCTGGGTTACCCTTGCGTTCTGAGCTGCCTCGCCGCAGCCGCAGATTCGGAGGATCCGATGGCCGGAAGTCATTCCGCCGGGTCGCTGAGGGCGACCGGGTGGGATGAGTGCGGCCTCGATTTTCTCGCATGCCGCCACCACGTCGAGGCCTGCCGCCGCCACCATGTGGCGTGCCGCCACCATGCTGTCGCCACCCTGGGCGCTGTCCGCACGGACAGTGCCCTTTTTGTTTGCCGTTTTCCCAGTTCTCACCTTTTCCCGGAAGGTCGCAGATGAAGACTCTGGTTCTGAACGCCAGCTACGAGCCGCTCGGCGTGATCTCGACGCGGCGGGCCGTGATGCTCGTCCTCGCCGGCAAAGCGTCCACCATCGCGGGGAGCGGGTCGCAGTTGCACAGCCGCTCCCTGGTCCTGGATGCGCCGAGCGTCGTCCTCCTGAACCAGTACATCCGCGTGCCGCACCGCCGCATCCCGCTGACCCGCAAGAGTGCGTTGGAGCGCTACGGCCACGTCTGTGCCTACTGCGGCAAGTTCGGCGACACGCTCGACCACGTCATCCCGCGCGCCCGCGGCGGCACGCACACCTGGGACAACGTCGTCATCGCCTGCTTCCGCTGCAACAACGTCAAGAGCGATCGGCTGCTCGCCGAGCTCGGCTGGAAGCTCCCCTTCGAGCTGAAGGAACCGCACCTCAACATGGCGTCGCTGATCAGCATGCGCTGGAACGACCCCAACTGGGACGAGTTCACCGAGCCGTGGAGGCGGCACGAGCTGCAGCTGGCGGGCTGACCTCCGTGTCGCTGGTGCGCGACGCCTACGACCGGCGCGCGGCGGAGTACATCGAGCTGTTCGGTTTGATGTCGTCGGCGGATGGGCGGGACCTGAGGGTCGTGTCGTCGTGGGCGGACGGCCTCTCAGGGCCGGTGGTCGACGCGGGATGCGGACCCGGCCAGTGGACGGACTTCCTGCGCCGACGCGGGCTGGACGTGCGAGGTGTGGATCAGGTGCCGTCGTTCGTGTCGTTCGCTCGCGCGACGTATCTCGAAGTGCCGTTCTCGCTCGGGAGCCTGGAGCAGCTGGAGGATGCGCCGGGGAGCGTCGGGGGAGTGCTCGCCTGGTACTCGCTCATCCACTACGCGCCGGATGCGGTGCAGCGCCCGCTGCGGGAGTTCGCGCGGGTGCTGCGGCCGGGCGGCGGGCTGCTGGTGGGGTTGTTCACGTGGGGTGAGGTGGGGGAGTTCTCTCATGCCGTTGCGCCGGCGTGGCGGTGGCCACTCGAGGCGTTCGGGCGGGAGTTGGTGTCGGCGGGCTTCTCGGTGGTCGCGACGGCGTCGCGGGGGATGCTGGCGCGCGGCCGCTGGGGGTGGTCGTGGCGCAGCGGGAGTGAGGGGCCGGTAGACTCGACGGGCCAGCCTCTGTAGCTCAATGGAAGAGCAGTTCCGTCCTAAGGAAACGGTTGGGGGTTCGAGTCCCTCCAGGGGCACTTTTTGAGTGCGGAAAAAGTGCTGGTCAGCGACACAATCTGGGTAGTGGATAACAGTCGCTATTCACTATTTGCCCACAATTTGCCCACAGGGTCGCCAAAAAACTCTAAGAAACTCTAAGAGTGTCGTTGTGATGACGGTGACGCCATATCGACTCGGATGCACCTCGGGCTGCGGCCGGTCGCGCCATTGTGGCCGGGTCTAGCTCTGTGATCGCATCAGATGGTGAACTCGCCACGGAGCGATTACCTCCAGCTGGGAGGCTTATTCGAGGGCAAACCTAGGGCGCGGTCGCGTACGTCAGCTGCCGCTAGGTCGTGAACGCTGGCGGGGCTCAAGATCCTTGGATCCGTATTGTTTTAAGCTCACAGTCTTCACCGAGAATACGGCAGCCTCCGCGATCACGGTGACATACAGCTTCGCGTCGAACTCTCGGAGGACGTCGCGTAGGTCGAGGTGATTGCGTGGACGCCGGCGCGAAGGGAGGTGCCGGCGCCAGTCGACCTCGTCGAGAAGGAGACGCGGGATGCACTCCCACCCCTGGTATGCCTGACATTGCGCCAGACGTCACGAGAGAGGGGGACTGGAACGCTGATGCTACGAAGTGGCCCACGCACGGCAATGTGCGCATGAACCCGTATCTCGTGGACACGGAAAAGGTGAGACCGGGGCCGGATACGCAAGTGGAATGTCGGGGTTCGCCTCGAGTTCCTCGTCTCTCGGACCTTGTCGTCCGCTTCGATCCGAGGCTTCGCCACGGCATAAACGAGGAGAATTCCGAGGAATGTCGTCAGCAGTCCGACCACGACATCTCGCAGGGTTGGGGCGAGGACGCTCCAGAATACGATCACGAGCGCGAGCCTATCCCTGGTCGCGGGGTCCGCTGAGGAGCAAGGGTACCGAAGGTTCTATTGGCGATTGCCTCCTACATCCAGCAGGCAGGATTAAGCACCGAGTCCTGGCCGGCGTCGGCATCGGTCTCGGCGGACGCGGTCAGCTCCGTCATTTTCGTCGGCTAAAGGGGCCCGGATGGACGACAAGACCACTGCCCGGATGCCAATCAGCGTCGCGCCCATTCGCGCCCTCCTTCGCCGCTGTCGTAACGTCGGCTACTTCCGCCTGTCATCGCGGGAGGCGACGCCGGTGGGCCGGCCCCCTCCAAAGGGGATGTGATGGGCACCGGAGAGTCCTTAGGCTGCTAACGATGACTCATGTTTCCCGTGGCATACCGCGTCACGAGACGTTGAATGCGCGCCATTTGACTGCGGATAGGTAGGCGACCCATGCCGATTTTGGTCAGGACTTCGCCGGGAGCGGCTTGGAGCGAGCCTTCCGAGTCGGGGTACGACAACGAAGCGGCACTTCAGCAAATTCTGCACGAGCACCCGAGTTTGATACCGGGGGTGTCCGATCGGGCCGTAGCTTGCCGAGAATTTCAAAGCGGCGTCGGCCCAGCCGATGTCGTGATTCTCAGTGACGAGGGTGAGCTCACGCTGGTCGAGTGCAAGCTGGCCGCTAATCCGCAGGTCAGACGCGAGGTCATCGGGCAAGTACTCGACTACGCGTCCCGAATCTGGCGGATGGATGTCGATGCGTTTGAACAGACGTGGAAGCGCGCCGAAAAGAACGAGCGCTCTCCGTTCGAGCAACTGAACGACGATTCGGGGCGTATTCGTGCCGCTCTTCAGGACAATCTGACCGCTGGTCGGTTCAACCTCGTATTGGCGGTCGATGATCTTAACTTCGACGTCAAACGCATCGTTGAGTTCCTCAACGCCGTGACAATGCCGACCACAAGTGTGATCGTGGTCGAATTCACGCGTGCTCGAGAATCCGGGGTGGAAATCCTGATCCCAACCTCCTACGGATCAGAGCTCGCCGAGGTAAAGAAGCGGCAACCAGGGGCAGCTCGCCGCACTTGGAAGGTTGAGGACTTCTTGCGCTGGTGCGACGAGTTTGATTCGCCCGGCGCCCTGGTCGTCAGCGAATTCCTTCGGGCACTGTCTGCTGCCGGGTTCGAGATCCAGGGTGGCTCTGCAGCGACCCCGTCGTTGAACTGTGGAATAACTTCGCGCGTACTTGGGAGGAAGTGGCCGGTTGCGCTCTACACGAACCCCACTCGGGGCGCGCTGATCGAAATCCGATTCACTGATTTCGAGAATTCATTGGCCGCTCAAGAGGCGCTCGCTAACAAGGTCGAGGCGATCACAGCTATTCCGATCCCCGTCGAAGAGGTTCGGGCGTCCGGATTTCACAAACGTCCAAACGTTCCCGCCCGGCAATTCTCGGAAAGCCAGGTGCGGGAGTTGGCCGCAGCGGTGTCGTCGGCGTTGGAATGCTGAAGTGGAGGCTACAGGACGGAGTCAATCGCTCCAGAATCCGCCTCGGCTTTCTGCAACTACGCGCTCATTAAGTCGATCTGCGACCGACCCGTGCCATGTGATCACGGTAACGACGGCGTGAGACGCCGATGCGAAGTTTCTGATCTGCCGACTCGTCACGGGCGCAAACGTCGCTTGAAGTCAGCGAGTCTGGGGATTCAGCTCGATGTCCGGAAGCAGCGTCGTCATTCGTTGAGTGCTTCGATCAGTGAGGCACGGTCGAGCTGCGGGCTCGGATCAGACACTGGCCAGCGTTCCTTCCTCGATTAGGATGCCGCGTTCGAGGAACTCCGGCGGCACTTGGGAAACGTCCGGCGCATCGTCCAGTGGATGCAGATGCGGGGCCCGCAGCTCTGCGTTGTTGGTGATCGCCTTGCTCGTCCAGGCCGCTGCGGGCAAACGCGCCTGATGTAGCCGGTACGCGACAACTCCGGACAAAGCGGCGTCCCACTCTCGACTACCGGTGCTCTCCGGCTCAGCGATCACCAGCGCGGCGACGACCAAGGGACCTTCCTTGGCAAGTCCATCGGAGAAGTCGAGAAGGGCTCGGAACGCTCCGTCTCTGCTGTCTGCGTGGAGCGCGGTCGCGATTCTCGCCGCCGTTTCGACCGCGCTTGGTTGCGTCGTCGGGATGAGGAGCAGGCGGTGCTGCGCGGCGCGCGCGAGGTGCGCTGCAGACGCGACTCCGGTGTCTCGCCTGCCGCGTTCGACGCCTGAGACGATCGGTTGGTAGGTGTCCGCGCGGTCCGCGAGGTCGGCCTGACTAAGTCCTGCGGCCCTGCGCGCCGCCCGGATGAGATCCGCGAAGGCCATGCCACTGGCCTCCAATCCAAGTTATACTCAATTGAGTATAACTACGATTTGCGCATATGGGCGACTCAATTGCTCCAGAGCCTTCCTCCGCTCTCCGCCAGGACGCGCTCGTTGAGCCGATCAGCGACCGACCCGAGGTCGTCTTCGAAGAGGTCAGCGTAGGTGTCCAGCGTCATCGCGGCGGATTTGTGGCCGAGCATGCGCTGCAGCGCTTTCACGTTGGCGCCGGCACTGACAGCCAAGCTTGCGGCCGTGTGCTTGAGGTCGTGTGGGGTCATGTGCTCGAGTCCGGCGTCGCGCAGAGCGGTCAGCCACCAGGATTGCCGGTTCCAGGCGGTGTCCGGTCGTGCAAGGTAGCCGCCGGCTCGGGCGGGGAACACGAGGTCACCGCGGTTCTTCCCGGCGATGAGCGCCCCGAGACGAGGTGCCAGGAATGCAGGGAAGGGCACGGAGCGAGCCTCCCAACTCTTCGGCGGCCCGACGTGGATGAGTCCGTCCACTTCTGTTGCAGTCTGGTGAATGGCCAGACGGCAACGCTCGAGGTCGATGTCCTCCACGGTGAGGGCGACAGCTTCACCCCATCGAATCCCGGTGTAGGCCAGTGTCAGCACCAGGACGCTGCGCTTGTCATCGGGTACAGCTCGTGCGAAACGGAAGACTTCTTCGTTGGTCAAATACCGGCGCCGCTTCTTGGTCCCCTTACGCGGGAGGTTGCTCGCGCCCCGTGCCGGGTTCGCGGGAATCCTGCCATCGCGTACCGCGACGTCGAGGATCCCCGCGAGGATCCCGACCGCGCGGAGGACGACCCCAGCCGATCGCGGCTTGCCGGCGTTGCCTTGGCGGACTCGTACAGTAAGCGCTTTGCCCTGGCTCAGCTCTCGGATCCACTTTTCGACTGCGGATGGCCGGATCGCGCCGATCGGGGTCGCGGCCCAGCGTGGCTCGACGTAGACACGCCAAGCGATTCGGATGGGGGAGAAGCTCGATGGCTTGAGGGCTTGTTCCTTGTTGGCCAGCCACTCCTCGGCGAGCTCACCGACGGTGATCTTGGACTGGGACGCCTCGAAGTAGGTCCCCTTCGCCATGGCTACTTCGACGGTCGCGTTGTAGAGCTCCGCTTCACGCTTGGTGCGGAACCCTCTCTTTTCGCGTTGCTGGTGTTCGGGGTCGCGCCAGCGCACACGATAGCGCCGGCCTTTGGCCGACTCGTAAGCGTCGATGCTTCCCACTCGCAGAACCTATCCCCGGCCACCGACGAGGTCGGGTCGCGGTGACAAGCGCAATCGACTTGAGCGGTTATCTGCAGATGGGTGCACTCTGGACCTGTGAGAGAGACGCCAGAGCCAAGACCGCAAGGAGCGACAGACGATGAAGCTCTCGAGCTTTGTCGCCAATGGATGCATTTCCTGGGTGCGACTGACGCAGTCGTGGCAACAAACGAATCGCGGCAGATATGCGAACTGTATGGGTCTCGCTTCCTCGGCTGGGTCGAGAATAAGCGTGGGAATTTGGAAGTGGAGCTCGTTGAGCACGCAGCCGCAGTCTCCGCGGCGGATGGTCGTCGAGGGTTGATCTTCGCCCGCCATGGAGTGAGTCCCTTCGCCCGAGTTAGGGCCGACGAGCTTGGAATCGCAATCTTTGGGTTCGATCCTGAAGGGGGACTCTGGACGGAGTCAACCTGGTCGGCCGCGAATGGTACGCAACGGGCTTGGTCGGTTAGACACTTCTGCTTGATCATTTGAGGCCGATCGCGGTGCGGCCATCGGGCGCGGTGACGACCGGTCCGGCCGAGTCTTGGGCAGCCCGCCTCAGCTCTACTAGCGCTGCCGCTCGCGACTTCCCTATGGTCTCTTCCACCGGTTGGCGTTGCATCATCTCGATCAGCTGGGCCTTGGCGGAGTCCGCGGTCGGCGCCACCAGTACAGCGGCGTCGTGCCGCTTCCCCCGAGTGAGGCCGACGTAAAGGCCGGCTGCGTCGACTCCTGGTCCGACAAGGGCGCGGTCGGTCGTCTCGCCCTGAACGCCGTAGACCGTTGTGGCGTAGGCGAGGTGAATGTGCGATGCGGCGTAGTCGAGGCTGACCCGTCTCAGATCGGTCGTGTCGGCGCTCGCGGCGAGGATCGCGTGGTCCTTGCTGATGGTCTTCACGATCCAGTTCTGGCGGTTCTGCACGTCGGAGCCGCTGTCGTTGCGGCGGGTTTGGACAACGTCACCTACGAGGATCATCTGGCCCGATTGCCCAGTAAATGCTTGGCCAGCGTGAATCGCCCCGGACTCAAGTCGTCGGCGTTGGATCGCTTCGCTGATCTCTTGTGCTTCAGCGTGTGTCGCTGTCACCAGCGCGATCGTCTCCCGACACCGCATGGCGTCGAACCAACCCTCGACCATCGCGTCACGCGCCGCGACGTCGTTGTCGGTCATCACGACATGATCTGTGCGGATGAGGTCCTCGGCGACTTCGTACCTTTCGTCGTCACTGTCAGGGTGACGGAGCCGAAGCGTTAGGTCCGCCCAAGCTGGGTCGTTGAAGCGATGGGTTGTCGTGAGCTCCACGCGGTCCGGGGACCGATGCCAGAAGAGCGCCATCGCGCCGGAGTGCCCAACTGGCAAGGCTTGCTGCTGATCGCCAACAAGTGCGACCCCCGCGCCCGTGGCGTGCACGACGTCCAGGAGCGCGGATGCTGCTTCGAGATCCAGCATGCCGGCCTCGTCCACGACGATGCGGTCACCAGGGTTGATGTGGAGCCGCGGGCCGCCATACACCCCGCCGGAAGTCGGGTCCTGCTCACCAATCGATAGCCGATTCCACACCGTTGCGCCCGACGCATCGGTCGCCCAGCGCCATCCGTAATCGTGAAGGAGCTGGTGGAGAGACGACGATGCGCTCATCGTCTCGCGGCCCGCGACAGCGGAAGCCTTCTTGGTCGGCGCGACGATGATCATCTTGTAACCGCGACGCCTCAGAGCAGCTCCGGCCACCTTGAGCATCGTTGTCTTTCCGGTGCCGGCTGGGCCGGAGATGACGACGTTGCGGGATGTGCCCCCGATCGCGGCCGCGCCAGCGAACTGGCCGTCATCTAGCGTCCGGTCGGGCTCAAGTGCGTGAGCGAGTCGCGCGACTTCTTTGGTGTCGAGGATTTCTCCGGGCGCAGAGAATGCGTCAACCTTTTGAGCCAGGGTGGCCTTCAGCGTGGCGGTGGAGAGCGCCATGAGATGCTTCACGTGCTTCGGAGCGTCCCGTTCGGAGATAAGGGTCACAGTGCGCGTGCAAGCGACGACTTGTTCAGCGAGCTTCGTGAGTGCGTCTCGGTCAGCCACAACGCCGGTTGCCGCGATCGCGCGGAGCGCGCCGGCCCGCACGTCCATCATGCTGAAGCGACCGCCACTGCCCGTCGAGCGGGCGTCCGCGTCGACAACGGCTTTGGCGGCCAACAATTCGATGTCGATATCCTCGGCCGCGACATGCGGAAGCCGTGCAGGCGAACGTTGGACGCCGAGTTCTGGGTCGGCGGTGAAGAGTTCTTCCCGGACGAGCGCGGCCCAGTCGTCTTCGTTCAGCTCGCCCGGTTTGTTCGGCCGTCCGACAGCCCATGCCCAGTGGTCGATCTGACTGAGCACATCATGTGGGGGCTCCTGCCCGGGGTGCTGCTGCTTCCACCACGCGATCCGTGTCGCCTTGTTGGCTTCGATCTGAGCGGACCGCTTGGACAGCGGCCGCACTAGGTGCTGGAGTTGGGTGATCTCCCCGTCCTCGTTGAGGGTGAACCCTTTCGCGGCGAGGGCGTTGATCCATACAGGGTCGGTGCGGGAGGCGAGGTCGCCTTCGGCGTTGATGACGTTCTGGAACCGCAATGCCACCCGGGTGTCGATGTTAGACCATCTTCCGTCTTGGCCTTGGACTTTGACGTTGAGCCAGAGGTGGCGGTGCTTGTGCGGGTCCAGGGAGCGGGAGCGTTCGTGGCGGAGTTCGACGACCTCGATCCGGGCGAGGTCTTCACGGATGGCGCCGCCTTTGCCACGGCGGGCGTTGAGCTCGTTCTGCCACAGCTTCACAATCCGATCGCGGAGACGGTCTTGGAGGTCCTCGTACGCGGCGGCCAGGTCGGGGTCGAGCATGGCGGCGATCGAGAACGACTTCGGTGCGTTGATCGTCGCATCCAGAACCAGGTCCGCAACCGGAGACTCCAGGTCCCGCCCGCGACGTTCACCGGTGAGCGGGTCTAGTCCGTGGACCCAGGCTTTGAGCTGGTCGCGGGTGAGGAGGTCGTCGCGGATGTTCCCGTTCTCGACGATGTACCGGGTTATGACGGCGTCGGCGTAGCCGGCAGCGGCGATCACCCCGTCGGCAGTCTTGGCGGTAAGAGTCGCGTCACAGACCCCGGAGAAGGCGTAGTTGACGGCTTGCTTGACCCCGTGGGAGGACTGTCCCCGCTTCCACCTGGCTACTCCACCCCGCACCTAAACTCACCTCCCACTAACCTCGTCTTGAGCTTCCCGAACTGGACGGTCTTGTCCTTTCGAAAAAGAGTTCCTCTACTTATTACTTCCGGTTCCGCGAGCGTTTTGGCGCGCATTTGGCGCGCACTACTACTTTTCCCCGAAGCCGCTCCCTCCCCGGCCGACGGTGACCGCCCAGTTCTGGCCTGTGTTTCCGGGTATCTGAGCAGGCCAACCACCCTCGGCTGCGAATTTGCTGGCCGCGACGACTCCGGCGAGTTGATCGAGTGCTGATCCGTCTGCCCCGCTGCAGCGGTGGCTCACGGTAGGAACGTCCGACGGACTCACCGGCGAGCTGCGCTGCGGCGCGGTGTCCGGAACCAATGCCCTCATACCTACACGTTGTGTTTCTGAGCCGGTTTTGACGCGCAAATCGAAAGATTCTCGGATCGCGGCGAGATGCGTGGGGAGATCGGTGCGCAAGCCTCGCTGCTAGGTCGGAAGCCGCGAACAGCTCATGTCGCGCCCCTCGTCTTGGGACGCGCGTGCGCCGGCTTGCTGCGAATAGAGTTCAGGACCGTGAGTGCGACTACGACAGGACCGCTTCATGCTGCGCTCTCGTACGATCGTGAGCCGAAGGGCCACCGTGAGCGTGAGGCTTACGAGCGCGCCCGTGATTACGGAAGACACCTCGGGACCGACTACCCAAATATCCACGCACCGATAGATGATCAGCGCGCGGTCCTTGCGCGGTACGCCGTGCCTTACGCGCAGTCATTGGCCAAATGGGTTGGGCTTGAACCTCGCGTCTGGGCGTGGGGATTGTCGATGTCCGCTGCCTTGGATCTCGCCCTGCTTGGTCTCACGTGGCTCTACCGGGGGTCCTTGTTCGCGGGACCGCTTCTGTTGACCTGGATCGCACTGACGGTCGCGTGGCTGATCGCGTACCTCGTGAGTCGTGTCCGATGGGCCGTCGCCTCCAGAAGACGCGCCGCCCGGTTCTCTTGGCTCGCGGACGTCGTCGCCGTATCAGCTGGGACTGTGATTCTCGACCGTCGAGCTCGGGCCGCACAACACGACCCAAACGATCGGAGCAACGACGCCCCGGCCAAGGTCCCGGCACCGCAACCGTTGCCCTATGGAGTGTCGGGTGCTGGAGCGGCCGAGCTAGTTGCGGCATGGGTGCGGCATCTTGGCGAAGAGGACGCGGCACCCATCTCGGACGAGTTCGTTGGCTCGTTGCACTACACGGTGGCGGTGCTCAATGATGCTGAACCAGTCGAAGCCGTGACCCTGCAGACGTTCGCCGGCAGGTCTCTTATCGAGAGCCGTCGGCCGCTGGTGTTCTCGGCTGCGAGCTTCAGCGAAGAAGCATTCGCATATGCGGCGCAAGTACAAATTCCGCTCTTTGAGTATCACGCAGTCAACGGCACCTTGGCCGGGCGCAACGAGCTCGCGCACCAACTCATTCGAAGCGGGTTGTAGCCACGCCGAAAATGACCACCGGCGCAGGACCACGAGTTGCCGGACCGCCCGCGAGCCCAGGAAACGAGCGAGGGCCAGCCTCCTCGTATTGGGGGTCGATTCCGTCTGTAGTGCCCGGGTAGACAGGTGAAGGCTTACAAAGGGGGAAATGAAGTGAGCGGTCCGAGAGACTGGTCGCCGGCCGGATATTGGGAGAACGAGTCAAGCGGGACCGGAGGCTCCGCAATTGCCGCGACGCGGAACCGACCTCGCCTGTTGAACGGGCTAGTGTCGGTCCTCTTCGGGCTGATCTCTGTCTTCCTTCCTCTGGCCGCTGTTTCCCGCCCTGGGTACACCGGTTGGGTCATCACCACGCTCGGCATCTCGGCCGTGTTCCTCGCCGCCCGATATCGCCGCTCCGGCGGCGGGGTGTTGCTGAGCATGACTGGCGGCACGTTGGGTGTGATTGGGACGATCCTCTGCCTCTGGTCGCTCGCAGCCTTCTACCTCCCGGGGTCGGTGCCGGCTGTCCCGAGCATCCGCCCGCTAAGCGCAGCGACGGCCGCGGCCCTGCCGCTGGCCGGTCAGCATCCCAGCCAGGTTCAGGCGCCCGCGACTCGTGTCGCACCGCCATTCGAGGGGGCGGAGGTGGTGCCCGGAAACCAACTTCACGCGAACCTCGTGCACGTCGCCTTCGAGTTCGGTTCTGTGCTGCAATACCAAAGGTCGCAGGGGACGCTGCCGTCCTCGTTGACTGTTCAACAGGACGGAACAGTGACTGCTCCCGGCGCGACCTATTCAAAAATCGCGCCCTACATGGCGATCGAGTACGGAGTGACACCAGGCTCCTTCACCTTCACAGTTCGAGACACCATCACCGGAATGGCAGTCGGAGTAGACCCGTCGACGAATCGCGTGGTCGATCGTTAGCCGGCGGTCAAGGAGAATGATTATGCGTCGAAGCCGGAAAAGGAGCAGTACCTTCGGGCGCCTCACGCTTCTCATCTTTGGTGGAAGCGTCCTGGTCGTGATCCTTTGGGCGAACGGCTATCTCCGTCCCTGGGTTTTCCGTTGGAGCGTGAGGTTCCTGACTCGTCATCGACGTCGAGCGGCGCACCCCAAGCCTCTTGGACCTGCGATTGGGCGCCGACAATCAATGACGACTGGCACGACGACGTGTTGTGTTCCCGAGGAGACCAGACGATTCGCCCGGTCCTACTTCCGGACTCCGACTATGTCCCCGAGGCCGACATGCGGCAAGCGGGGCGCGAGTACGAGGCGAGTTTGAACCAGTGACAAGCTCGACGGGTGGCGTCGTCCTAATCAGATAGTCCGCGCGAGTAGGAGCTCTTCATCCGTGAGTCGGGCGAGGTTCACGAAGGGAACACACGCAGTCTCCGCGATCAACGCGGCCAACCATCCGATGGGAGCGAACGGGTCGGCGGCAATCGCCCACCCATCCATCACATAGGTGCTGACCGTCTCCACACATTCCTGCTTCTCGGCTGCGGTCGGGTCTGAGGAGCCTTCTATGCCGATGAGCCCGTCTTGCAGTTCCGGGTCCATGTTGCTGGTGTCGATGATGAATACCCGCATCCCACTCACCCTCCGGAGTTGATCGTTTTCTTGCCGTTCCGGCACGAAGATCGAGAGCGGGCGGAGGCAGCGCAGTGCCCGGAGGGAGTGGTTGCTAAGCGTAGGGAGCGCTGCGAGTGGAGTCTGCAAAAAGCGAGTGGAGGGAACGGAGCTGCTGGAGCTCGCTATGATCGGCTGCCGGATCGGAAAGAAGACCTAGGAAGGCCGCACGCCGGAGGCGTTCCGGGTTAGCGCGAAGGACGCTGGCCGATGATGCTGCCGCGGCCAGCAACCCGGCAACCGCGGCGATTGTCGGACGCTTCTACTCGGGTATCCAGTGCGGTAGGACGATGGCTAGGAACGTCACTGGTAAGACACCGAAGAGCAGCGGGAATGTGGCAGCGATGCTGATCTGGAGGTCCGCGGGCGTGGATGTTGGCTCTAGCGTCGGACCCTCAGCGAGGCGGCCGATTGTGGGCTTCCCGCCGGTGCCGCCGGACGGGCTCAGGTCACCCTCGATAGAGACTGACGAGCGGCTGACGCAAGGGAATCACCGCTGGCGCGACCTCATGTTTACAGATATAAGTGCATGGTGGATGGACTCGGACTGACCCTCAATGTTGCGATTGGACTTGTCACAGGCGTCGCCTCTGCCCTGGCGTCATGGTGGATGCTCACTAGGTTGCTGAGGCCAAAGCTGGAATGGAGGGCGGGCGTGGCGAGGTACCGACTACCAAACGACCCCGAGGAGAAGTTCAGGTATCAGGTTGCAATTGACAACCCATCTCGCAGAGACGCCGTTGACGTGAATCTCACTTTACGGTTGCGCCTTCCCAACGTGGTCCGTCAGAAGAGCGTAGAAGTCTTGCCGTTGAAGACTGAGTCGATTCCCATCGTTGGGTCCAAGAAGGCTGTTCGCTCGCGGATCCGTTTCGAAATGGTCGACGACGAGACGCGTCGGCGATTCGCCACCCTCCTTCCAGAACCGTTTCGCGAGCAATGGGCGGCCGCGGAACCTATTGATCTGAAGGAACTAATGCTCGCTGTCCCGGGCAGCTCCCTGACCGTTTGGGCCTTCGGATCCGACAGGTACACATGGGCACGTGCGGTGGCATCAGCATCATTCGCGGTGGGCGAGATTAGAGATGTCAACGATGCTCGGGAATTACCGCGCGGCGCAAAGCGTCGTCGGGCCGATCGACAGGACGGTACGAACCTGGACCCGACATAAGTCCTCCCAGGTCCTTGCATCGCGCGCTCTAATCGCGGTCGTGTGCCATGGGCATCGTGGCGCTCACCTAGAGTCCACAAGTAGCGTGGATCAGACCGCGACTGAGGGGCTGAACGTTTCCGGTTGGCGGGGCAGATTCGTCACCGATGTCCTGAGACAAAACAGCGCACCTCTCGAAGTGCCTACGTGCATTCATCCATTCCACTCTTCCCTTATTCCTCTTAGCCTCTCTTTATCCATTCCTTCCCCTCCGCCTCTCGATCTCTCCTTTGTCCCGTATCTATTCCTACGTCTATTCCTACGTCCCTTCCTCTGGTTGGTCTTTCCGATCGTGTTCCCACCTGGTCCACCTTCCGACCCGTTCGTTGCTCCCACGCCCTGCCAGACTGTGATTTCGGTCGCAGATAGTTCCTCGTGCAGAGCGTGCGGAGATCATCGGCTAAGAGGGCGCTCGGTACGGTCCTTCATTTCGTCGGAGGCGGAGTCGATCGCACTACAACTCAGTGCGCCTGGCGGGTCCGGTCGTGGGCAACGGATAACCTGGACGCGGTCCCCAGGGCAGGCTTGGGGGTGAAAGCCGCGGAGGGGGACGTGCTTCTTACGTCGAACTGGCGCGAGTGGTACCACTTCCGCCATCAGCAGGCCTGTTTCGAGTCGGGCACCAAATTCGAGGACTATGTGTCGCGCGTGCTCGAAATGTTCCACGACGACTATGTGAACCCCTCGCCGGCCGGACGGCTTGGGGACGGCGGCTGTGACGGCCTTGCTGAATCAGGAACTATTTTCTATGCCTGCTATGGCCAGCGACCGATGCGGGACGCTGAGAAGGAACTTGCGGCAAAAATTGCCTCGGATTTCGCGCGGGGGTTTGCAGAGTGGGAGACGTTTCACACGTGGCGTTTCGTGACAAACGCGAACGTGGGGCCGCTCGCGGTCAAGGCCCTGACGAAGCTCCAGACCGACCACGGTCCTTCGTCATCTCGCCCTTTGACGGTACGTCTTGTCAAGTCTGAAAACCTCTGGGCCGACTTTGTTAGTGAGCTTTCGACTGAAACGCTGAACATTCTGTTTCCAGGGGCGCCCGGAGTTGAGCACGTAGAGCTGGCTGACCTGCTCCCACTTCTTGATGCTCTCGGCAGCTCCGACGGCTCAGGCGCGTTGGCCACAGGAGTCGCTCCAGTTCCGCCGAACAAGATGGACTACAACGAGTTGCCGGAGGGCAGCCGCCTAGAGTTCAATGCTGGCCGATTGCTGGCGCCGCGCATCGATCGTTGGTATGCCGAAGCGTCCGATCCCGGCCTGTACGACACTCACGGCCAGCGATTTAGGTCACTCTACGAGGACGCACGATCGGTAACGGTCGCCCCTGCGGAGGTCTTGGAGCGCTTGTACGTGTCGATCGCAGGGCCGAATTTCAGAATGGACGGGAAGCTCGCGAACGCAGCTTTTGCGGTGGTCGCATATTTTTTCGACTCTTGCCACATCTTCGAAACACCTCCGACCGGGTGGGCATTTTCGACAGAGGAGGCGCATGTTCCTTCCAACTAAGGGCGTCTCGTCTGAGCGCGCTCTTCTCACAGTCGGCTCCGAGATTCTGAACTCGCTCCATGGCGACATGTCGGTCTCTGCGCTTTGGGAAGTGTTCGTCAGATCGCGTCGGGCGTTGCCGGTAAAGTCACGTGTTACCTTCGATTGGTTCGCCCTAGCCCTAAGTAGCCTCTACGCCCTGGGCCTTATTGAGATGTCGGACGACGGTTATATCAGGAGGTCCAGTGTTTCTTGAGCGACTGGGTTCGACGGACCCAAAGTTCAAGAGCGTATCGCTGCGGGATGGGTTGAACATCCTCGTCGCCGACCGCACCGAAGGCTCGAAGCAAGGCGATAGTCGGAACAGCATCGGGAAGACCAGCTTCGTGAAGGTGCTCCGTTACGTTCTCGGTGGAGAGCTACCCGATGAGTTCAAAGTACCGGAGCTTGCGGAGCATGCGTTCCAACTCACACTCAGCCTGCCGTCCGCGCGCGGCGGGACGGACAACGTGAGGGTCACTCGACCGGTGTCGCCCACGACGAGGTTGGTCGTTGACGGCTGGTCTGAAGTTCAATCCCCGGACATACACGTCGATGAGTGGCGCGACCTCCTGGCGCGCAAGGTCTTCAATATTCCCGACACCGTCGGCCGGCCTACCGGTGGACAGCTGTGGGGTCAGCTGCTTCGCGGCCACTTTGGGAAACCAACTAAAGGGCACGCATCCGAACCGGATTGGGAAACCGGGGTCAAGCTCGGCTTCATGCTTGGGCTTACCCCCGAGGTGCTTGCCGGTTACGGCGAGATCGACAAGCTATCAAAGCAGGGCAAGGCAATCCGAGCAGCTGTGGATGAAGGGGCCCTTACGCACCTCTCTCTCGACGAGCCAGCGCTTCGTGCGCAGGTGTCGACTGCGAGGCGCCAGCGCGACCAAATGCAGGCAAAGCTCTTCAAGTTCAAAGTTGATGAGCGCTATCTTGACCATCAGAGGAAAGCCGACAATCTCACCGCCGCGATCAAGCGCATGAACGACGAGGCGCTCGCCCTAGAGCGTCGGTCAAGCGAGATAAATGAGGCGCTCCACGCCGAGAATGATGCGCTCGGTCAAGACGCGTTCGCCGCTAAACTCATGCGCGCATATTCCGAGATGGGTCTCGTTCTCCCCGATGCCGTTAGTCGCCGCTACGACGAAGTCGCAAAATTTCATACTTCCATCCTCAAGAACCGCCGCAGTTTCCTTGAGCAAGAACGCGAAGCCGTCACTACTCGGCTCCTATCCATCGAGCTGGAGCGGCGAGAGTTCGACGAAGAGCGATCCGTTGTTATGCAGCTCCTTGGCGAAACAGTGGCGCTCGATACTTTCTTGCGGGCCCAGCGGGATCTAGCAGAGCTAGACGCGGAAGTGGCCGACCTGGAACGAAGGCTCGAGTCGGCGGGAACAGTTAACGCAATCAGTGTGAACGTCAAGCTTAAATCGGCGGAGCTCATGACGGCCGTAAGAAGCGAACTAACAGATCGCCAGCAAAGCCTAGAAGAAGCCATCTCGCTCTTCGGAGCTTTGGGCTCGGAGATCTACACAGATCGTGAAGCATCGCTTTTGGTGTCTGTCACCGCGAAGGGAATCCTAAGCGTCAAGCCTCAGATATCGGGCGACGCGAGCACGGGAGTCAGGAGCGTTGAGACTTTTATGCTTGACATGGTCTGCGCGATCTCAGCGATGAAGGCACACCGGGCGCCCCCGATCCTTGTCCACGACAGCCACCTTTTCGATGCAATCGATGGTCGTCAGGTTGCTTCTTGCCTGAACATCGGCGCGAGGCTAGCCGAAGAGCATGGGTTCCAATATGTTGTCACGCTAAATTCCGACTTCCTGAGCCTTGTCGAAGTCCAGAGCGAAGGCGCGTTCGATGCCGATCCATACATTCTGGACACGAGGCTTACCGACGCCACGAACGAAGGCGGGCTCTTCGGGTTCCGGTTCGGGTGACGACTCTTCCGGCAAAAGCCCGCCGGTGCCCACGCTGGACGAGCGCACGTCTTGCGGCATCGCCTGCAGGCGTGGTGGCGCCAAGGCCGATGCGCTGGGCCACCCTTTGTGCTCGACCGGAGCCGGATGGCCAACATCTATCGTCCACAGGGCTCGTTCGAGCCGAACACGGTGTCCGCTTTATAGGCTGGAGCTGCGGCGCTGCTGGTTGCTCTGATTGGAAGGAGGGCCGAGATTATCAGCCACTCAGGGGCCGACTTGTCCGCCCCTGGTGAGCCACGCTAGGTCGTCGTACGCGGACTCCTTCGAATGATCGTGAGAGCAAACGAAGCGGTTCGCTCGAATATCGACCGCGACAGCGTCGACCTTAGCCTTGATCGCGGCCACAAGCGCGGGATTGACGGGATCATTCGTGCTCTTGCCCTGGTCGTCTAGATTCAGGATCTGAATGCGATCCGCGTTGTCGCCTGTGAGCTGCTCGTAGCCGAGCGCGTAGATCGATAGCTGATCCCTTGTCACGTTCTCGGCCTGTGAGTCCTCAGTCGACTTAAAGTCGACGATCGCAGTCTCGCCGGTTTCGAGTGACTTGATCAGGTCAATTCGGCCGTTCACCGTTACGCCCGCCGAAATCTCAACCTCGATCACCTTCTCGGAGTGGATCGTGCGTGTGAGGTCGTCGCCGTGCCGATCGAAATACCGGCCGATCGCCGTTATCGCAGATGCTCGCAGCTCGGCTTTCAGTGCCGGGTAGGCGTACGGGGTGTGCAGGTGCCGGTCAACGAGGCTCTCGATCTCGGATTTCGTCGGGACATCTCCTGCGAGCGACCGCTTGTGCATCTCGGCAAGGACGTCGTGCAGCCCCTTGCCATAGCCTAGCGCTTCGTGGATCGGCGGGTTGAAGCCGTACATGAAGCGCAGCTTGAACTGATATGGGCACTCGATCAGATACTTCAACTCCGAAAACGAAATCGCGATGTTCGGTTTCTCCTGCCGAGGCGTCGGCGTGAGTCGTTTGACCGCTGGCAGCCCTTCGTCAGTCGTCGACATCCACGCTGACGCTGTGCAGTGAAGATAAAAGTCGGAGGCCTTCTTGTATAGCTTCGAGTCACCAGGGGCGTAGGAGACGTACAGGTACTTCTGCGCGCGGGTGACCGCGACGTAGAAGAGCCGGGTCTCGTCGGAACGATTGACCTTGTATCGGGCGCCGTTCGGCACCGCCTGCTCGGGGACAACGTGCGGGATGGTTTGTGTGCCACCCGGCGCCTTGATCGGGAATCGGTTCGCGCGCATAAACGGAACGAACACAGCGGGCCACTGGAGGCCCTTTGAACGGTGAACGGTCGAGATGACGACTGCGTCCGGCGCGACGTAGCCGGCGTCGTCGTCAGCCTCCTCGTAGACGCCGGGCGCCTGGAAAGTAAGGAATCCAATGAACGCTTCGTACTTACGCTCTGGGCTAGACGCGAAGTGGATCGCCTCGAAGTCGGATATCACCTGCGAGAACTTGCCCAGCTGGTACATAACGAGCTCCGCCCGACGCCGGTCGCCAGGGATCGTGTCCTCCCGCAGATTGAGCGCCTCGAGCACCCGCAAGAAGAGTCGCTGAATGTTGTAAACGCCCCAGCGGGAACTGGCGGTGAAATCAGCGCCATCGTCAAGCGCTCGCGCCGCATCCGGCCATCTGGTCGCATCTGGGATGAGCTTTGCACCGTCCCACAGCGCGCGGAGCGCCGCCTCCGAGATGTGGCCAACCATGTACTCGAAGAGGCCGACGCACGCTTTGATCTCGGGTGCGTCGAATAGGCGGGCCAGGCCTTTGATGATGAAGGGTATGTCGCGTCGCTTCAATTCGTCGACGAGGTCGTCAGCGTCCTTTACCGAGCGGAACAGCACCGCGCAGTCGGACCAAGACAGGCCACGGGGTTTAGTATCCGGCCGGTCCACGAACGGCATTCCCTGTAGTTCCGCGATCCGCTCGGCGATCCATTGCGCTTCCTCGCGTGCGTCCGCGAACTGGAGCGTAAGCATGTCGCCCCGCTCCCAGGTCTGATGGCCCGCCGCGATCATCTTCTTCGGCAGTCGTTCAACCGAGTCGAGGCGTTCCGCGACGGAACGACCCAGCTCGACAATCCCCTTCGAAGAGCGGAAGTTCTCTTCGAGGCGGATCGCGCGAACCCCGGCGTAGCGGCGATCGAAGGTGAGGATGTTCTGCACGTCGGATCCGCGCCACTGGTAGATCGTCTGGTCATCGTCACCAACGACGCAGAGGTTCGCTCCGAAGTGGACAAGACGCTCGACGAGTCGCTCCTGGATAGGGTTGACGTCCTGGTACTCATCAACGATGACGTACTTCACATCCCTGTCCACGTGGTCGCGGAGCATCTGCTCCGGGGTGTCCAGGATCGTTGCCGTCTGTGATCGCTCGAGGAAACCGACCGCGTCGACCATCATCGAGGTGTAGTCGAAGTACTTCTTGTCGGCCAGGAACGTCTTGTACATCGTCAGGCTCGCCGTCGTCTCGGCGGGAACGAGTCCGAAGTCCACCGCGTCCTCCTGCAAGACCGAGAGCGCGCCCTTGAATACGCGCGTGTCGGTGTAGCGCCTCAGGTGAGACTGTGCACCTTGCACGCTCTTGACGGCTGTATTGAAGCCTGACTTGTTGGTCTCCCGGTCGATGAGCAGCTGCTGCGTGATGTCAGTTAGCACCCCATACTTGAACGTTTCGGGGATGTAGGTTTGGAGCAAGTCGAGGCAATATCCGTGCATCGTGCCGACGTACATCTCGGCCAACCCCACGATTCCTGGCAGTTTCGCGGTGACGGTGCGATGGATGCGCTCCTTAAGTTCCGCCGCAGCCTTCTCAGTGAACGTGAACGCGATCACGTTTGCAGGCGTGATACCAGGCTGCGACAGGATGTTTGCAATCCGCTGCGCGAGCACCTCCGTCTTACCGGATCCAGCACATGCTATGAGCTGCAGTGGCTGCGAAAGCTCGTCAATGGCGGCTTGTTGGCTCGTGGTGAAACCAAGCGCAGTGGTCGTGGTCATGCGTACTTCTCCCCGAGCTTCCCAGCGAAGAGCTCTCCAGCGTTTTCGCCGCTGAAGAGTACGGCTTCGCGCACGACGTGCTTTTGCATATCGAGCACGCGCAACTCACCGCCAGCAGCGCTGGCGATCGCGTCAATGCGATGAAACGCATCGCCATACTCTTTCGCATAAGCGGCAAGGCCCCTCAGCTTCGCGAGGGCGTCGTCCAGGTGTGTGCCGTGGGGGTCGACGATCGAGGGCCGCACGATTCCTCCAACTTGGTTGAACACGATGAAGTCAGGGTGCATCGCCCGCCAGTTTGCGGTGACGCTATCCCGGTAGGTGATTCCGAGCGAGTCCGCGGATGAAACCGAGGGGTTGCGATACCAGCCCACGCAGTCAGGCCGGCTCGTCTCCCGGTGAACGACCAACTTTTCCCAGTCGTTCAGGCCAGTGGTCGGATACCAGCCTTCGCCGTCAGACATGAGGTGCTTGTCGACGAGGTCGGCGGTTCTTTCCTGCTCCCCGACGAGCTCCTTGAAGTCGATCATTCGTGTACGAGGGCGCTGCAGAGGTCTGATTTGCGGGTCGACGGCTTGAGCACGAATCTCGTCGTACGCCTCGCGCCGCTCGTCTGAGAGACCGAGCATGGCGACCCGGTGGTCGGCGAACCACTCGTCGACGACATCCTTTGCGGCGGCATCTACCTTGTCGCGCACCGATCCGACCGTTGCCAAGGCTGCGGCCTTCACGAACGCGGCACGCAGACCGTCGTCGTCGGCGTCCGGGTCGTCCTTTCCGGCGAGGTGGTCAACGTACGACTGCGCGATATCGGCGCCGAATGCGCGCTTTGCGTCTTCGAACGCCACACGAATTGCCCGGTCGTCCGCGCGCAGCGCGAAGTCGCCATAGGTGAGTTTTGTCCCACCGAACCGGCCTCCAATCGACATTCCGCGAACAGTCCGCACCTCGATCTCTGCCGTGCGCAGTTGTCCGTCGTAACGCGCTGCGAGGCCATCTAGCGTCGAATGCATCTGGGTCTCGACAGAGGCAAGGGCGCCTTTGAGCAGCCCGTCGGCTGCCAGCGCTTGTGCAAGGGAAACGAGCTGCTTGACAGGGCGCGCACCTCGCACCGGCACGACAAGGCTAGGTAGCTGGTCGAAGCACTCCCAGACCGCGGGCGGGACCTTCGGGTTTGGACCAAGCTCTCGAGCGTCAAGCAGGATCTGTATCGTCGCGCCGCCCGGCATTTCGCTGATCAGACCAGTGAGGAACCTCGCCACGTTGCCCGCCGTGGTCCGGTCGAAGTGCGGCAGGATGCAGTCGACCGAGTTCAAGCGTTCGTCACCAGGGATCCTCCTCGCGAGCGGCGTGCGGACCATGCGGCCGAGTAGCTGGGTAATATGCGTGTGATCGCGAGCGGGGCGGAAGGAAAGCAGCACCTCGGCTCGAGGACAGTCCCAGCCTGTCGAGATCGCGTCCTTCGCAATAATGACGCGGACATCACTCGTCTCCTGGATACGCTGGGGCTCGATCCATTCGACCTCCCAGGAGCCGAAGCTCTGTGTTGCGTGGTCGCCGAGCACATGACGGACCTGGCTTGAGCTGAGGTCGCCAAGCTCGCCTTGCACTGTGTCGAGCCACAGTCCGACAGCGTCGGCGTCCTCGGTGTTCGGGATCTGCATGACGAGCAGCGGGACTACCGATTCCATTGATCGCTCGCCGGGCAGCTGAGCCTGATCCGCGAGGTACTTACCCCAGCGCCGCGCTGATTCCTTGAGCTTCCGTGCAGCGTGTGTCGCAAGGGCTGTCTCGAGGTTTCCCGCCTCCGCCGGGATATCGAGCACAATCTTGTCCTTGATGAGGCCCGATTCCTGGACGCGGACCGGGTCGACGGTAATGGGAGGCAGTGCTTCGCGTTCGCGCGAGTCGATCTGCGCCTCGTTCATCGCCTCAGTGAAGTGACCAATTGTGGCGGATATTCCCCAGACTACGGGCATCGCGGTGCCCGTCTCGACTCCGTCGATGAGATCCTTCACAATGGTCGATTTGTCCCGGGTCGACCTTGTGTTGAATCCACGGTGGGCCTCGTCGACCACGAGGTACGCAGTGAGCCCGTCGTCGTCGATGGTGTTTGCGAGTGTTTCCCAAATCGTCCAAGCCATGTCGTCCGCTGACATGAAGGAGGCCTGTCCGGTCGCCTCGACGGCACGAGCGCGAGCAGCTTTCATCGTCAGGCGAGAGGTCGCGGTGAGCTTCTGAGTGTTGAGGAAGTACACCTTGCCTGGGTCCAACTGCTGAACTGAGAACGGATACTCGATTGTGACGAGTCGGTCGTGCGTGAGTTTCTCGGACGCTTGCATGAGCCGGATCCGTGTCTGGTCGTTAAGATTCGGGTCGTCGGAAAACCAGATGACCACGGCGCCAGGGTCTGGATCGAAGTCGAGTTCGTCGTTGCCGTAGAAGAGCGCCTCGATGGCAGCGGCCGCCATGACTGTCTTGCCCGCACCGGTCGTCGCAGCAAGTGTGAACGACGTTTCACGGTGGTGATCGTGGTACTTCTCACGTGCTCGCTCAAGATTGTCGAGCACCTGGATGACAGCATCCCGTTGATAGTCCTTCAGGGTGAACTTCATCGCACACTCCGCATCGCGTCGATCTCGAAGTTGCGCAAGTATGCCTCGTACATTCGCACCGGTTCGACGCCGTCTGGTAGGTCCCGAACGACCGCCTCGAAGAGCCGGTCCTCGTCGGTCACGATGAACGCGACTGTGGCGTCCGGTGCTAAGGACATCGCCTCTATGAATGCGTCGGTCTGGTCGAGGTCGGCGAGCACACCATACGCCTCGGCGACGTCCCAACCGGAGCCAAGGGAGTCAATTCGACGTCCGCGCGAACCGGCGCGGAGCCAGAGGAAAGGGGCGATCCGAGCGAACTCGCGGTGGGACTGTACCCGCATGGGTGCCTCGTACGTAAGGGTAAAAAATTCGACGTTCTCTTCGAACCCGTCGGCCATTGGGAACACGTCGGTGAACCTGTATTCACCCTTGACTGGCTGGCCTTCAGGGGTCTCACCTGTGATTGCCGCCCGGATGCGAGGCTTCGTGACGTAGTCGCAGATACCCCACTGCTCCCATCCTGCGTCACCAGGGCGTAGACCCTTCGCCCGGAGAGCTTTCTGCTCGTCGGAGCCAACCTCGTTGTTCGTGACGAGGATCGAGGATCGAGACCCTCCATCCTGTTTGTTGAGCCGCATCACCGCGTGGGCTGTCGTCCCGGAGCCTGAGAAAAAGTCGATCACGGTTGCATCGGGTTTGCCGCCGACTGCGGCGCGCAGCATGTCTTCGACGAGGTAGAGGCTCTTCGGGAATGGGAACTTCCGCCCAGGTATTAGGCGTCCAAGAAGTTCAGAACCGTACGTTCCTGCATTGTGCCGGTCGCGATTCCATACTGTGCGAGGTAAGCGCGTTCGCTCGACGTCGGCGTCTAGCTCGAGAAGCAGCGCACCGTTGGCGTCCCGCCCGAGGGTTCTGATCTCACCGTTCTCGACTCTCTTGATGTCTTTAGAGATCAGGTAGCTGATCGACCACGAGTCGCCGGATCTAGTTCTCGCACCAACCCGCACGTACCCTTTCTCGATATTCTTTCGAAGAGTCTCCGGACCGACTGTCCAATAGCCGTCGTCGCCATTCGTGCGCTTCGGGAGGACCGTGTCGAGCCCTGGGCGGGCCGGCGCTTCGGAACGATGTTGGTCAGCACGCAACGGTTCTCCGACATCTACGATTGCGCGCCGAGCCGGATCCACGTAGATCGGGTAGAAGAGTCCCGGTCGATCTGATCGTGCTGAGTTGGATCCGCGGCGCATGAGGCGATTCCAGATGTCTACACGCTGCGCTGCTTGGGTCTTATCTGAGGTAAGCATGTCGTCCGGGCCCTGGGTGACCTGAGCGCCGCCGAGCAGGACCACAATCGCGTATTCATCGACGCGAGCAAATTCCTGGCCTCGCGCAACACCGCGCTGATTGGTAACTGTCGTCACCATCTGAACTCGTGCCTCTGGGAATGTCTGCGCGACTAACAACCCAAGCCGATGGACCTCTTTCTCGTCGATGGTGACGATAAGGACGGAGTCGTGTGGGTTGAGAAGCTCCTTCGCGAGGAGCAGCCGGCGCTCAAGGAATGCGAGCCACTTCGAGTGGCGGTAAAGGTCGTCGCCCTCGACGTAATCGTTGTTGTATTTCCAATCGCGCGCTCCCGTGTTGTAGGGCGGATCGATGTAGATCGCGTCCACCTTGCCGCGGTGGGTGAAGAGAAGCGTTTGGAGCGCGTGGAAGTTCTCTGCGTTGATCACCGCATGGTAGGGCTTGTCACCGCCCCGCTCCACCTTGCCCGTCGAGACAAGTCCCGGGTAGATCGGGTCGCGGAACTCCGCGATGACGACCAGATCATCGACGGGCACGGTGAGCGAGCGGGTGCCGCTTTTGGCGCCTTCGAACTCAGCTCCGAGCGGTTCGACTGTGGCGAGATGTCCCTCAACGGTCCGCTTGATTGCCGCAACACGAAAAAGCGCACTATTGGCCGCACGGGGCATGTCGCCCCGCGGGGGCTGAACACGCACCTTGTCGCCGACGCGTGCCCTGCGCCCGGGCAGCTCGACTGCTTCCGGAGCATGGCGTTCGAAGTTCAGTCCAAAAGCTCGGCGGTTCGTGAGAGCTTCGAACTCCTGCCCGATATCCACTGCTAGAGCAGGGGATATCGCCCGCAGCTGCGTCAGCAACTCATGAATCCGCGCCACTACTCGTCTCCTCCCGTTAGATGATCCGATCCAAACCTAACGAGCCGCGCGAAGGTCGGATGCGCGCCGAGCCAGCGACCCTCACCCCCTTTTGGGTGAGCTCCACGGAAAGACTGCGTGATATATTTCGTGCACTGACGCCGTCGCCCAATCTAGTTTGCCCACAATTTGCCCACAATCGAGTGAGATCCTACGAGATCGCAGTCATCTCAATGAGGTCAAAAGGCGCATAATTCCGCGGATTTTGAGCCCTCGCCAACGGTGCTTAAAGGGTGGTCGCAGTTTTCGAGTCCCTCCAGTACTGCGCCGCGACGCTGGGGGAATGGTGGGCCTTCCCGTGCTGGTAAACCCGAGTCGGGCGACGCATGGACTCGTCCGCCCCTGAGTAGAGTTCACCCCGTGGACGATCACGCCGGGGACTGGTTCCTTACCCGTTCGGAGCGGGGAAACGCAGCAACCGACGTTCATTCGAGCGAACACGGCTCCCCACCCTGGTCAGAGCACAACCTCGTCCGCCCCCTCATCCACGGCGCCACGTACTTCGCCCGCCTCCACGCCGAGCTGACCGCCCTCCGCCCCGGCGACCGCGTCTTCTTCACCGACTGGCGCGGGGATGCCGACGAACGGCTCCTCCCCGACGGCCCGACCATCGGGGAGCTGGTCGCGGGTCTGGCCAAGGATGGCGTCGAGGTGCGCGGGCTGGTCTGGCGGTCGCACGGGGAGCGCGTGAAGGCGCCGATCAGCGGGCTCTCGAACGAGTTGCTCGGGCGGCGGATCAATGAGGCGGGCGGTGAGGTGCTGCTGGACCAGCGGGTGCGGCCGTTCGGGTCGCACCATCAGAAGTTCTTCGTGATCCGCCACCGCGACGACCCGTCGCGGGATGTCGCCTTCGTCGGCGGGATCGACCTGTCGCACAGCCGGCGCGACGACGCCGAGCACGCGGGGGACCCACAGGCGGTGCGGATGGATCCGCGCTACGGCGAACGGCCGCCGTGGCACGATGCCGCCCTGGAGTTGCGCGGCCCGGTGATCGCGGACGTGCTGGAGGGGTTCGCCGAGCGCTGGAACGATCCGCATCCACTCGATCACCGCAACCCGTACCGGATGCTGCTGCAGCACATCGCCCGCATGCCCCGGCATCCGAAGCCGCTGCCAGAGGCGGCCGCGCCACCGCCGCCGGCTGGCCCGCACGCGGTGCAGCTGCTGCGGACGTACAGCCCGAAGCGGCCTCCGTTCCCGTTCGCTCCGGCGGGGAGCGCAGCATCGCGCGGGGCCTGGCGAAGGCGTTCAGCCGGGCGCGCTCGTTCATCTACATCGAGGACCAGTACGTGTGGTCCACGCAGGTCGCCGCGAACCTCGCGAAGGCGCTGGTCCGCAACCCGCGGCTCCAGCTGATCGTGGTCGTTCCCCGGTACCCGGACGAGGATGGCGCACTCACCGGACCACCCGGCCGCCTCAACCAGCTACGTGCGATCTCGAAGCTGCGGCGGACGGCGCCGGGCCGGGTCGGCGTCTTCGACCTGGAGAACGCCGCCGGGACCCCCATCTACGTCCACGCCAAGATCTGCATCGTCGACGACACCTGGGCGACGGTGGGGTCGGGCAACGTCAACCGCCGCTCCTGGACCACGGACAGCGAGCTCACGTGCGCCGTCTTCGACACCAGCCCGGAGCAGCAGGATGCGGCCGGCACCGAACCGCCCCGGTTCGCACGGGACCTGCGCATCCAACTCTGGGCCGAGCACCTCGGGCTCGACGAGGGCGACCCGCGCCTGCGGAACACAGACGACGGCCTCGCGCTGTGGAAGGAATCCGCCGCGGCCCTCGATCGCTGGCACGAAACGGGGCGACCGGAGCCGCGGCCTCCCGGGCAGCTCCGCCCCCACCGGATCGAACCGGTCTCGCGCCTCCAACGCGTCTGGGCGGATCCGCTGAGTCAGCTCGTCTTCGACCCGGACTCCCGCCCTCGCCGTCTGCGCGGCACATCCAACTTCTGAGAACCGCGTACGACCGCTTCGCCGACCGGACTGTTCACCCGACGGTCATCGCCCCGTCATCGGGAGGGGTATGGCACCCGTTCAGGGGCAGTGCCAGAGTGGATGCGGTCGCGGGATGGGCCCGGGACCGCCACTCACCGAGGAGATCACCTGGTGTTCAGTTTCAAGATCCAGCACGCAGCGGTCGCCGTGGGCGCGGCCGCTCTCGTCGCTGCCGGGGCCGTCGCTCCGGCTGTCGCATCCGTCCACTCGGACGAAGGCGACCGCGCGGCCGCCAGCGCCACCACGACGCCGATCAAGCACGTCGTCGTCATCTTCCAGGAGAACGTGTCGTTCGACCACTACTTCGCTACCTACCCGAACGCCGCCAACCTGCCCGGTGAGACCACGTTCAAGGCGGCTCCGAACACCCCGAGCGTCAACGGGCTGAACGAGCCGCTGCAGGCGCCCAACAACCCCAACTCGGTGCAGCCGTTCCGGCTCACCCCGGGCCAGGCGCAGACCTGCGACCAGGACCACACCTACACGGACGAGCAGAAGGCGTTCGACTCCGGCCTGATGGACAAGTTCGTCGAGACGGTGGGCCGCGGCGCGGGCACGTGCGTCGACTACGGCAAGGGCAAGGGCCTCGTCATGGGCTACTACGACGGCAACACCGTCACGGGCCTGTGGAACTACGCCCAGCACTTCGCGATGAGCGACAACTCGTACAACACCACCTTCGGTCCGTCGACTCCGGGAGCGCTCAACCTGGTCTCCGGCCAGACGCACGGCTTCGCCACCACGTCGTCCGCAGTTACTGCGAACACGACCGTCATCGGCGACCCGCAGCCCGCCGGCGACAAGTGCGACACCCGCGACGCGACCACGTCGACGGATCCGAACAACAAGAACATCGGCGACCTGCTGAACGCGAAGAACGTGAGCTGGGGATGGTTCCAGGGCGGATTCCGCGACTGCGCGGCCACCAGCACCACGACGTACGGCACGCCGGTCACGTCGAAGTCGTACATCCCTCACCACGAGCCGTTCCAGTACTACCCGAGCACGGCCAACCTGCAGCACACGCCGCCGGCGTCGGTCGGGGAGGTCGGCCACAACGGTCCGGCGAACCACCAGTACGACCTGACGGACTTCTGGGCCGCGGTGAACGCGAAGAACATGCCCGCCGTCAGCTTCCTCAAGGCCCCGGCCGCGCAGGACGGCCACGCCGGCTACTCCAACCCGCTCGATGAGCAGGCGTTCCTCGTCGACACGCTCAACAAGCTCCAGAAGACGAAGGAGTGGAAGAGCACCGCGGTCATCCTCGCCTACGACGACAGCGACGGCTGGTACGACCACCAGATGAGCCCGATCGTGAACCAGTCCGACGACCCCGCGGTGGACGCGCTGGCCGGCACGAACTGCGGCACCAACCCGGCGAACATCCTCGGGGGCTACCAGGACCGCTGCGGCTACGGCCCGCGCCTGCCGCTCCTGGTGATCTCGCCGTACGCGAAGAGCAACTTCGTGGACCACACCACCACCGACCAGACCTCCATCCTCCGCTTCATCGAGGACAACTGGAGCACCGGCCGGATCGGCAATGCCTCGTTCGACCAGAAAGCGGGCTCGCTGAACAACCTGTTCTCCTTCTCCGGGCACGGCAACGGCCACGGCGACGGCGAAGACGGGGCCAACGGTTCCCGGACGCTGTTCCTCGACCCGAAGACCGGGCAGCCGGTCCGCGGCTGATCAGGAGGGGCGACTCCCGTCGCCCACGCGCGCGGCCCCGAGGTCTTGGACCTCGGGGCCGCGTCGCCAGAAAAGGGAGTTCCCATGGGAATCGTGATCAGCGACATGTCCGTCTCACTCGACGGGTACGTCACCGGCCCCAACGACAGTCGCGAGAATCCCTTCGGCGACGGCGCCGAGAACCTGCACGCCTGGCTTCGACCGACGGCGACGGATGCCGACCGCGAGGTTCTGAAGCAGGCGACGGACAGCGTCGGCGCCATCGTCATGGGGCGGACGTCCTTCGAGAAGAACGAAGGCGACGGTGGATGGGGTGAAGCCGGGCCCATGGGAGACATCCCGTGCGTCGTGGTCACCCATCACGCCCCGGAGCGCCGTTATCCGGCGGTCTTCACCTTCGCCACCAGCGGTGTCGCCGATGCGATCCGGCAGGCCGGGATGCTCGCCGGAGACAAGGATGTGCACCTCTTCGGAGCGACGGTCATGCAGCAGGCGCTTCCACTCGGCCTCGTGGACGAGCTCCGGCTGCACGTGATGCCCGTCCTGGTCGGCGGGGGCACCTCTCTTCGGCGCGCTGGAGTCTGCCATCCCGCTCGAGCGGATCGACGCGCGGATCACCCCGGCCGCGACGCACCTGACGTACCGGGTCGTCAGGCCTTCGTGACGGGCCGGTACGTCTGCACGGTCGCGCCCGATCCGAACTCCCGACGATCCACGAGCTTCAGTTTGATGCGCTCGCGCAGTCCGGACAGCAGTGTCGGCCCGTGCCCGGCGATCACCGGGTGCACGACGAAGACGTACTCGTCGATCAGTCCCAGGTCGGCCAGCGCCAGGGGGAGCGTCACGCCGCCCAGAGAGAGAAGCTCGCCCGGCTCCTGCTTGAGCCGCTCGACCTCCTGACGCAGGTCGCCGCTCAGGATGTCGGCATTCCAGTCGACGTGTTCCAGCGTGCTCGACACGACGTGCTTCCTCGCGGCGTCGATGGCCTCGGCGAACGGGATCTCCCAGTCGCGCATCCACTCGGGCCACGGTCCCGAGGCCGGCCGCCGCCAGGCCGCCTCCATCATCTCGTAGGTCACCCGGCCGTAGAGCAGGGCGTCGGCCCGCTCCATCTCGGCCGTCCAGTACCGCATCGCCTCCTCGTCGGGTGCCAGGCCGGCTTCGTGATGGACGCAGCCGTCGAGCGTGACGTTGATGGAGTATCGGAGCAGCCTCATCGCGTTCCCCCTGGCTCGGGCGGCTCGGTCGCGCCGCGGACAGCACCAAACTAGCGTCCACGCGGTCGGCTGCACGAGGTGGGCTAGCATTTCAGGATGACCAAGCCGGCTCCGATCGAAGACGTGCCGATCGGCGGAGAGGGCATCCGCCTCGGGCAGTTCCTGAAGTTCGCGGGCCTCCTCGACTCCGGCGGGAACGTCAAAGAGGCCATCATCGACGGCTACGTCACGGTGAACGGCGAAGTGGATCGCCGGCGCGGCCGGCAGCTGCAGCTCGGCGACGTCGTCACGTTCGAGGGGCGCAGCGTCCGCGTCGCCAGGTAGGGCGGTCGGCTTCGCCTGAGGCGGGTGTTCCCCCGGCGACCCACCGGACTAGGGTCGGGGCTGGCAGAGGGAGGACAGCATGGACGACCTTCGAGGATCCGCGGCGCAACGGCTTTCCCAGCTGGATGCGATGGCGGCGGGCGACGTCACGAACGAGTGGCTGACCCGGCAGCTGCGGGCCGCGCTGCAGCAACTCGCCGAGGTGGAGCCGGTGGCGGACGCCGAGGCGGAGCGGCGCGAAGACTTCTGAGCGCGGGCGCAGGCGGGGAAGCCTGCGCGCCACCTGTCGAGGGAGGCTCGGCCGAGCCGCGAGACAAGAGCGGGAGTACCGGGTTTCAGGCGGCCCCGCCCACGCGGGCAGCGCCAAGCAGAATGCGGCTGGTCCCACCCGCCGCCGGGCCTTCCTCCGGAGCAGGGCCGTGCCGTGCTCGCCGCGGGGTCCGGCACGTCAGGAAGGGAGGAGATCGGGCGCGACACGCCGGAGCGCGTCGGGAAACGGAGGCGCACCGACCCACGAAGCCGGGTTTCTCCTCCGTTTCCACGCGCCCCGTTGTGGGGCACGCGGAACGCGCGAGCCGCCGGTAGCGTGACCTGGTGGCCAGCGCTGTACGGCGCCGGCCCGGCGGGATCGACGGCCCGCGAGACGTCAGGGGGTGCGGATGAGCGACGAGGGGTCGCCTGCCGCAGGGTGGTACACGGACCCGGCCGACGCCGCGCGCGTCCGCTGGTGGAACGGCTCGAGATGGACGGAGCACACCCGGCCGCAGCCGGAGTCGTCGAGTTCGGCCGTCGACACGGGGACGATGCCGGAGGCTGCTGCCGCGACCCTCGGACCGCGTCGTGCCGCGCGGCTGGCGGAGCAGGCGGCCGCGGGGACGGCGGCGGCGTCCGCGGCGACTCCCGCACCGGCGACGCCCGTGTACCCGCCCATCGTCGCCTACCCGGCGGCACCGCCCGCCGCGCAGGTGCAGCCCTACCCGTCCTCGTTCCCGGCAGTGCCGCCGCCACCCGCCGCACCGTTCGCGACCACCCCCTACAACCCGTCCTGGACCACGTACAAGGACTCCAACACCGCCGCCGCATTGGCGCTCGGGCTCGGCATCCTGTCGGCCGGACTGCTTCTCCTCACCGGCGTCCTCGGCTTCGTGCCCGGCCTGCCCGGCATCGGAGCGATCATCTACGGCATCCTCGGCATCACCCGCTCGGGCCGTCTCGGCTCGGGACGCGCGCGGGCCGTCTGGGGCCTCGTGCTCGGCGCCGGCTCGATGCTGACGGCCGTCCTCATCCACGTCGTCGCGCTCGGTGCGCTGCTCGGACCCCACTACGACCAGGCGGCGCTCCAGCAGGAGATCGTCACCGAGTTCTCGAAGCAGGTCGGGCAGACCGTGACGGCCTCGTGCCCGGTCTCCGCCCCGATGACCGCGGGAAGCACGTTCACGTGCACGGTCCGCGACGCCAACGGGAACAGCGGCGTCATCGACGTGACCGTCCGGGACGCGTCGGGTCATATCAGCTGGGTGCTGCGCAACCAGGAGGGCGGGGCGTGACTCCGGCGCGGCCGCTCGGTCGTGCGCCGGCCGCGCTCAGTTCCGATTGACGTACCAGAACACCCACACGACGAACAGTGCCGCCCCGACGATACCGATCACGAGCCCCGCGGTGGCCCGCCCGCGACCGGTGTCCCTCAGCCCTGCGCGGTCCATGTCGTCCGCGATGCGGCGGGCCTGCGCGCCGAAGACGATCGCCAGGATCGAGGGGAGCGCGAACGGGTTGATGAAGAGGCTGATGATGCCCCAGACGAGCGCCCGGGTGGCCTTGCCGTTCTTCGGCGGGACCGCGACGACGTAGTGCGGCTGCGGCGCGTACGCCTGGTGCGACTGCATCGGGGTGTAGGTGGGGTGCGGCTGCACCGGATAGCCCGACGCGCCGACCGGAGCAGGCGCCGGCGCCGCCGCCGGAGCGGGCGCGGTGTGCTCCGTCCACCGGGTGCCGTCCCAGTAGCGCACGGCGTCGGGGGTGGAGGGGTCGGCGTACCAACCGGCGACAGGATTCATGGGGGCCCTTCTGGTGAGTCCCTCAAGTCTGGAGGCGGCTCCGGCGGACTCATATCCCCAGTGCGGGGCGGACGGCACGGATGCGCTCCACGGAGCCCGACCGCAGCCGCTCGTTCTCCACGACCACCAGGCCCGCGGCCTCCACCTCGCCGAGGTGCCGACGCGTGAGGTGCTCGCCCTGCAGCGGGATCGTGACGCGCTCGAGCATCCACTGGCCGGCGAAGATCAGCGCCGCGTCGCTGCGGACGTGGTCGACGAGCACGACGGATCCGCCCGGCACGACGACGCGCGCCATCTCGGCGACCGCGACATCGGGACGAGGGATGGAGCACAGCGCGAGCGCGCACACCACGGTGTCGAAGGTGGCGTCGTCGAACGGCAGGCGCTCGGCGTCGCCCTCGCGGAGGTCGACGGCCCACCCGAGCTCGTCGGCGCGTCGCCGTGCGATGGCGAGCATCGCGGGGCTGAGGTCGACCCCGACGAGGGACACGTCGTCGCGGTAGTACGGCAGGCTGCGGCCTCCGCCGACCGCCACCTCCAGCACCCGGCCGCTGGCCCGCTCACCGATCCACTCGCGGGTGCCGGCCAGCATCGACCGTTCCACTTTGGCGATCTTGGTGTCGTAGCTCTCGGCGTGCTTGCCCCAGTGGCGCCGCTGCCGCCGGGTTTCGCGTGAGACGTCCGGGTGGGTCATGGCCCTACGAGCGCCCCGGCGCCGCGCCGGCGGACCCGGTGAACGCCCACGCCTCCTCGGCGAGGGACTCCCAGAGCCCGGGGGTCGCATCCGTCACCACCAGCCACTGCCGCATCGGACTCTTCTTCCCCGCCTGGAACGGCTCGCCGACGCCGGCTGCGATCAGCTCCGACACCCGCTCGCCGGGCAGCTTCACGACGAAGCGGTCGCCGCTGGAGACCATGCAGAACACGGAGCCGTTCACGCGGAGCGCATCCGAGCCGAACCGCCGCGGGCCGCCGCCGGCCGGCGGCGTGACCCCGGGGCGGCCGACGAACGCGGACACGATGTCGTCGAACCGGTCGTGCACGGCCACCGTGCGCGGCGTCCCCGTCACGAGTGGACGACCTTCATCGCGTCGTCGTCCGGGCCGTTCTCGGTCATCTCCGGCATCCCCTCCCGCAGCGGCTGATGGCGCCAAAGCTACTACCGACGGGCGCTGGCGGGCGACCCGTCGGCGCTGTTCCCTGTACCAGCGGAGTGCTACGGCGACAGGAAGCACTCAGCCAGATCGTGCGCCAAGCGTGAGCCCCTTGTCCTAAATAGGCGCGGGGATGCGGAATTCTGGCACGTTATGGATGTGGCAGGCGGCTGACGGCTGCACGATTCGATACGAGTGGGAGAAGAGGTTCTCAATGCGGAGATCTCGTGTGATGGTGTCGGTGGCTGCGCTGGCCGGCGTGTGCGTCATCGGTTCGGGACTGACCGGGTTCACGTCCACGGACGCGGCGGAGGTGAACGCAGTGGACGCGGTCGCAGCGATTCAAGAAGTCGCACCTCAGGCTCTGGCAAGCGCAACGACAGGCGGCGCCACCGAGGATGCCGCGGTGCAGGCGTCCACGGCCGATGGGCTTGAGGTGCAGCTTCCGGTAGACGCAGCGGACGGCGTGCAAGTAAGCCTGCCCGGCGGGGGCGTCTCGATCGGACTGCCGTTCGCGGACCAGGCCACAGACGCGACTGCATCCCAAGTGCCGGGCGTGGTCGTTTACGACAACAACAACGGGTCCTCGACCGTCCCGGTGGTGCACGCCGACGGCACTGTGCAGATCAACACATTCATCGAGAACGCGAACGCGCCGAAGCGGTACGACTACTCGCTGACGGTTCCGGAGGGACAGCATGCTCGTCTGCTCGAAGACGGGTCTGTGTATGTGGGAAGCGAGGATGGGCAGGCTGTCTCTGCGATCATCCCCGCACCGTGGGCGAAGGACGCCCATGGTACAGCCGTCGCGACGCACTACGAGCTGAGCGGTAACACCCTCACCCAGGCAGGTTGCCGCCTTCGCCAGCGCTGCGCAGATGTTCTCCTACCTCTGTATCCTCGGCGGTCTGGCAGGTGCGGCCTGCACCACCCTCGCTAACCTGGGTTTTCAGATCGTCAAGAACGCCGCTACCAACGCCCTCAAAGCAGGTCGCTGCATCCAGCTGAACATTCCTTATGTCGGACCGGGGCTGATTTACGATGTCAAGTGCTGAACAACCGAAGTCGTCGCTCTACTACCTCGTCGAGGACTTCTTCGTTGCCTTGCTGCTCGGCGCGGCCATGGCCGCTGTGCTGGTGATGATCGACGCCTCTCCGCGGGCGATCCTGGCAACCGCGCTCGGCGCACCGGGTGCCTACTTCCTCGGACAGAGGTATCGACGGCTGCGCGCTCGCAAGCAGGTCCTGACTCGCTAGCGCATCGATGCCCGCGCACCGTAGCCGCACCCCCATCCGCAGTGCTACCTTCTCGACTGTTTGTGGGGGGACGTGGCCTATCGATGGAGATAAGGAGTCATGTCGATGAGAACTCGGAACATCGCGTTACGCGTGGGTGCGCCCGCACTGCTGGTCGCGGCGCTGGTCGCGGCAGGAGCCACCTCCGCTCAGGCGGCCACGAAGACGGCGCCGAAGCCGCCGGTCGGGTCGGTGCAGGTGGTCGTGTCGGGGCTGGACAACCCGCGCGGACTGTCGTTCGGAACGGGCGGCCAGCTGTTCATCGCCGAGGCCGGCCACGGCGGCCCGCTCAACCTGGGCGGCGGACCGGAAGGAGACCAGTACGGCGGCCTGACCGGACGCCTCGGGGTGTGGAAGGACGGCGCGCTGACGCACCCGATCACCGGGCTGTTCTCGGCCGCCGACGAGTCCGGAATGGGCGCCGAGGGCCTCGTCTCTGTGGATGCGCAGGGCCGCTGGGTCACGGGCCAGATGGCGTTGAACACGGCGCCGATCCCACCGGTGCCGCCGGGCAACCCGATCGTGGACGCCGCACGCGCGCAGCTCGGCCGCACGGTCGCGCTCGACCCGTCCGCGGGCATGTGGTCGTCGATCGCCGCCACGGGTGACGCGGACTACGCCTGGGCGGCCGCGAACAAGGACCTGGTCCCGGATCAGTTCCCCGACGCCAACCCGAACTCGGTCATCACGGTCGGCAACACGCGCTACGTCGCGGACGCCGGGGCGAACATCCTCGCCAAGGTGGACAAGAGCGGCACGGTGTCGACGCTGGCGTTCATGGGCGTCCCGGCCGGTTCGGTCACGGACGGCGTGAGCACCTGCCTCGCGCAGGCGCCCGACGGCTCGTTCTACGTCACGGAGCTGCTGGGCGGCCAGTACGTGCCGGGTCACGCACGCGTCTGGCAGGTCTGGCCCAATGGGACGGCGCGGGTCAAGTGGACGGGCTTCACCGCCATCCAGGGCTGCGGCTTCGACGGGTCGGGCAACTTCTACGTCACCGAGTTCCAGGTGAACGGCCTCAACCCGAGCCCGACCGGCGACCCGAGCGGGGCGCTCGTGAAGATCAGCCCGAGCGGCCAGCGGACGACGTACGGGATGGGGCAGCTGTTCTTCCCGTCGGGCTTCGCGTTCCGCGGCGGCAGCGCCTACGTCTCGAATTGGTCGATCATGCCGGCCAGCGGCGCGGGCGGCCACAGCGGGCAGGTCGTCCGGATCAACGTGGGGGAGTAGGAGGCGCGGGCACGTCGTCGTCGCTGTCTCGTTTTCACGCAGCGCCGGCGGCGTGCCTTCCGCTACCGCGTCGGTGTCGGCGCGGGCGTCGGGGCGAGCTCGGCGATGAGCACCTCGTCGGCGCCGTCCCTCCACACCTCGGAGCGGGTCACCGTGAAGCCGGCCGGTGCCACCGTGCCGCCCAGATGCTCCACCGAGTCGAACGGGTCGTGGTCGACGTGGGCCGCCGGCGGCGCCCCGCGATGGCGCGACGGATCGACCGCGAGGAACGTCGCCGTGATCGCCCGGCCGCCCGGTCGCAGCACGCGCGCCCACTCCGCGATGGCGGCGCCGGGATGCGGGAACAGCTGCAGACCGGTGACGCAGGTGACGAGGTCGAAGGATGCGTCCGGCAGCGGCAGGCGGGTCGCATCCGCCACGAGCAGCTCGGCATCCGGCAGGTGGATGCGCGCCTCGTCGATCATGCGCGGGGACAGGTCCACGCCGGTCAGCGCGCCCGCGAAGTCGCGGTCGGCCAGCGCGCGCAGCACCAGGCCGGTGCCGGTCGCGACGTCGAGCACCGCATCCACCTCGTCCAGGTCGGCGAAGACGGCGACCGCCCGGGCCAGGCCGCGGTGCATCGCGCTGTCGTCGTAGGTGGCGGCGCGCTCGTCGAAGCGTTCGCGCACGGCTCTCAGGTGCTCGTCGTCGGTCACGGGGACAGCGTAGCGAGACCTGAAGCGCGGGCCGGATGCGGGCCCGGGAAAAGTATGCGGCGGTCGGCTCACCCGTACACCGACCGCCGCGCACCGGGAATGCAGTACAGCTGCCCGCCCCCTGCGGTTCAGCCTGCCATCCGGTTGCTTAGTGCACACAATAAAACGTATGTGACGAAAGTCAACCGTCCTGAGGCAACCAGTGTTCGGATGTTCGTCTCCCGTTCACCTCCGCCCTCCCGTGAGCGGTGTCGGAGGGTCGGCGTAGGGTGAGAATATGGCCCGCAACCGCGACCAGGAGCGTCGCGCGGCTCGCGAGTCCGATCCGCTCGTCGACGCCGCGCGGTACCGCCTGCGCCGAGACGCGGAGGCTCGCGGCGAGGAGGTCGAGGAGGCCAACGCCGGCCAGCCCTCGATGGAGCAGCGGGCGCAGATCATCGAGACGGCGATCCAGCAGGCGATCCGCCGCGGCGACTTCGACGACCTTCCCGGAGCCGGCAAGCCGCTGCCCGGGCTGACCGGAACGCACGACCCGGACTGGTGGATCCGGCGCAAGATCGAGCGCGAGAGCCTCACCGGGCTCGGGCCGCCGGCGCTGACCCTCCGCACGGAGGACAAGGAGCTCGACGCGAAGCTCGACCGGCTGGCGTCGGAGCAGACGGTGCGCGAGCACCTCGAGGGCTTCAACCGGCGCATCGTCGAGGCGCGGCGGCAGCTGCAGGGCGGCCCGCCGGTCGTCACTCCCACCCGCGACATCGACGCCGAGGTCGACCGGTGGCGGCAGCGGCGGGAGGAGCGGATCCGCGAGGCCGAGGCGAACCGGCGGGCCGAACGGGAGGCGTGGGAGGCGCTGTCGCGGCGCGAGCGGCGGAGGCTGCGGCGCGAGTCCGGCCGCTGAGCCGCCGGGTCACTCCGTCAGATGCTGGTGGGGGTCGGTGAAGTGGATGCTGTTCGCAGTCACCCCGACGAGTCCCAGCGTCACGCGCAGCAGCTGCGGCGGCAGTCCGTCGGCCGGAGGAGGCGTCGCGGCGCCGAGCTGCAGGGACTTTCCGTCCTTGCCGGTGGCGGTCACCGAATCCACGTAGACGTTCACGTCGCCGCGCAGGGCCATCTGGTCGGCGGTGGTCGCGAGCTTCGGGCCGGTCGCCTTGCGCACGGTCAGGCTGAAGCCGTCGACCGTGATCGCATCGGCGGAGATCTTCAGCACCGGGATGCGGCTGCCGTCCGCCAGCGGGACGGTCACCACGGTGATCCCCTTCAGGCCCGAGAACGAGAGGGACCGGCTGCCGAGCTGTGCGGCCGGCTGCGTGAACACGGGAGCGCCCGCGTCGGGGCCGACGGGTACCGGGGGAGCGGTCGGAGCGGGGGAGGCGCCCGGGGTCGCGGGGGCGGACGGCGCGGGCGATGCGCCGGGCGCCGGGACGGACGGGACGCCCGGGACGCCGGGGACGCCGGGGAGGCCGGGGATCGTCGGACCCGACGTCGGCGTCGGGGTCGGCGTCGGCGTCGGGCTCGGCGAGCTGCACGACATGAACAGGGGGATGCACAGCCCGGCCTGGTCGGCGGTCGGCACGCGGGCGGCCCCGATGCCGGTGAGCGCGGCGGCGACGCAGGCGATCAGGGCGCCGGCGACGACGCTCGAGCGGGTGCGCCTCATGCGGCGGGGCCTTCCCCCGGGGCCGCGGTGACGTCGCCCGCGTCCCTCTTCGGCATCCACGCCACGGTGAGGATGCCGCCGACGGTGCTCAGCAGCATCCCGATGAAGAAGCCGCCGAGGTTTACGCCGACGAGCGAGTACACGGCGACGGCCAGCGCGATCACGCCGTAGAAGATGCGGTGCGCGGGCATCGCGATCGCGAGGACGCCGAGCAGCACCAGCAGGATCGGGATGATCGTCGCCTGCAGGCCTTCGATGCCGAGCTGCACGTGGATCTTGCCGATGTCGAGCTGGCCCGAGAAGAACATCTCGACGCCGCCGAGGGCGGTCAGCAGGCCGCCGACGAACGGGCGGCTGCGCCGCCAGGCGCGGAAGCCCGACCGCTCGCCGCCGGACGCAGCAGACACCCCGCTCGCGGCCACCGGCTCTGCGAGAGCGCCGGCCCCCTCCGCGCCGATCGAGTGCTCGCCCACGATCAGAAGCATCCCTTCGAGCCGTCGGTCAGCTGCACGTGCATGCCGTTGAGCGTGAAGACGGAGGCCTGGGTGCTCCACGCGGTCTGCTGGAGGTTCGTGATCGTGACGGTGTCCGAATCCTGCGCGAAGTCGCCCGCCGAGCCCTTCGCCGCGGTGTTCACGGTGGAGGCGTCGACGCCGATGCGGATGTTGTGGAACTCGGAGTCGCCCTTGAGGTCGGTCATGCCGATCTGCAGGTCGGTCGCGCTGGCCGGGTTGCCCCCGCCGCCCGCGGTGATGAGGATGCCGGCCTTGCCGAGCGGGGTGTCCGTGACGACCGACTGGCAGAGGTCGCTGAGCGTCGCGGACTTGATGTTCGCGATCGCGACCTGGTGGTTCTTGCCCGCGGTGTCCGGGGCGACGCCGGCGTACTGCGAGAAGCCGGTGCCGTCGAGCTTCGACGCGCTGATCTGGAACTGGCTGCCGGAGACGGCGAACGAGACAGGCACGGCGCCCTGTGCGACACCGGTCATGAGCACGGTCGACACGAGGGCGACGGGGACGGCTGCGAGAACGATCCGTCCGGTGTGCGACCCGGCGAGCTTTCGGAACTTCATCGATCCTCCTGTTCGGGGGACTTGACAGCGTCGGCGCAGTCAGGTCCAGGAGCGAGCTTAGAGGTTATTGACCGACTGTCAATAGCTGCGCGGTGCATCCATTCGTGTATCGAAGCAGCCGGGCGCGGGGGAGCGGCGGATAGGCTCGAACCATGGAGACCGACCGGCGCACCAGGCTCACGCCGGACGAGCGGCGGGCGCAGCTCGTGGCGCTCGGGGTCTCGTTCCTGGCCGACAACCCGCTCGATCAGCTCTCGATCGAGGAGCTGTCGGCGCGTGCGGGAGTGTCGCGCGGGCTCCTGTTCCACTACTTCGGGTCGAAGCAGGGGCTGCACCGGGATGTGGTGCGCACGGCGCGCGACAGCATGCTGCACGCGACGGAGCCGGTCGCCGGGCTGCCGCCGCTCGACCGGCTGCACGACACGCTCGAGCGGATCGTCGGGTTCGTGCGCGAGCACAGCGGCACGTTCTACTCGCTGGTGCGCGGCGTCGCATCCGGTGACACGGAGGTGCGCGCGGTCGTCGAGGAGGCGCGGGTGGAACAGGCGGACCGGGTGATCGCGGTGTTCCTGGAGCTCGGCGTGCCCGACACGCCGATGCTGCGGATCGCCCTGCGGTCGTGGATCGCGTTCGCCGAGGAGGCGCTCGTCGAGAGCGCGATCGGCACCGACCTGGCGTCGGACGAAATCGTCGGGTTCCTCGAGCGCAGCGCGCGCGGGGTGGTGGAGGCGCTGGGCGAGGGCTAGATGCCCTCCTCCTCGACGTCGTCCTCGGTGAGCACGCCGTTCTCCTCGTCGTCGCCGCCGTGCTCGTCGTACACCGGCTCCGCTTCGCGCGCCTGACCGCCGGTCGGGCCGTCGTTGCCGTCGCCCGGGCCGGGCCAGATGGTCTCGCCGGCGACCGCGTCGTTCGTGACGAGCTCGTCGGCGAAGTCCGCCTCCGCCTCCGGGTCGTTCAGCGCGTAGTCGACGTCGCCGTCGGCCGGGTCCGCCCAGCCGGCCGTGTCGCCGGCATCCGTCTCGCCGATCTCGACGTCGTCGACGCCGTCCTCCGGAATGCGCTCCATGCGCCGCCCCTCTCTCTCGCTCTCCCCGGAACGTACACCCGCGGTCCCCAACGCAAACAGTTCCGGAGTTTTTCGGGCGGATCGCGAGGATTAGCCCGAAAAACTCCGGAACTGTTGGTGAGGCGAGAGGCGGAGAAGCGGTCAGCTCGCGGTCGGGAAGGTGATCGTCTTGCCCGAGCCGGCGTCCTTGACCGCGGCGGCCGTGAAGGCGGCGAACTGCTTGGCGTCGGTGAAGCCGCCCTGGTAGCGCTCGCCGTTCACGAACACGGTCGGGGTGCCGAAGCCGCCCGAGGTCGGGTTCTTGAGCTGCGAGTTGGTGGTCGCATCCTGAGTCATGTTGGTCACGAACGACGCGAACGTCTGCTTGTTCACGCAGTCGGTGACGGTCTTCGAGTCGACCCCCGCATCCTTCAGGATCGAGATGATCTCGTCGTTCGTGAGGCCGGTGCCGGTCTGCTCGTTCGGCTGTTTGGCGAAGAGCGCGGCGTTCACGTCGAAGAACTTGTCCGGCGCGGAGTTGGCGACACAGGATGCGGCAGCCGCGGCGCGCGTCGAGTACTGCTTGTTCTGCGTGCTGTCGAGGATGGCGACCGGGTGGACCTCGAGGGTCGCCGATCCCTCCTGCAGCCACTGCTTGATCTGGCTGTTGTTCGTCGTCTCGAACTGCTCGCAGTAGGGGCACTGGTAGTCGAGCCAGATCTGGATGTGCGCGGTCTTGCCGTCGAGCTGCATCTTCGTCGGCGTGGGCTTGGCGCCACTCGCGATGGCCGGCGTCGTTGTGGCCTTCGTCGGCGCGGTCAGCAGGATCCCGCCGCTCGCCATGTTCTTCGGGTTGGCGGCGCTGGTGCCCCCGCCGACGCTCGTGAAGACCACGACGCCGATGATGGCGAGCACCGCGACGATGCCGACGATGACCGAGCTCTGAACGACGACCTTGCGGCGCTTGGCCTTCTTGGCGGCCTCTTCGCGCATGATCCTGGCGGTCTCGCGCGCCTCCTCACGGCGGTCGCGTTTGGTGGGTCCCGTGGTTCCCCTGCCAGTTGCCATTCAGCTCATCCCATCGAACGGTGGACAGTACTCTCAAGAATCGTAGGGGGCTTTAGCTTTGAAGGGGCTGTACCGGGTGGCCTACCGTGGAGGCATGCAGTCGATGGATCGAGCCAGCTGATGTCCGACCAGTCCGCCGACGAGGGCGGTCGCCACGCCAATGAGGGCCGCGACACCGCGGGGGCGGACTACGCCGAGCGCCTGCACCGCCTCGACACCTCCTGGTGGCGGCGGACGCTGAACGTGCAGGCGCCGTACCGGTGGAACATCCGCCGCCTCCACCTGGGGCGGGTGCTGGATGTGGGCAGCGGTCTCGGCCGCAACCTCGCGCACCTGGGCAACAACGGTGTCGGGGTCGACCACAACGCGGAGTCGGTGGCGATCGCGCGGGCGCGGGGGCTCACGTCGTACACGAGCGACGAGTTCCCGACGACGCAGCACGCCAAGCCGGGCGCCTTCGACTCGATGCTGCTGGCGCACGTCGTGGAGCATGTCGACCCGGACTTCGCGGTCGAGCTGGTGCGGATGTACCTGCCGTACGTGAAGCCGGGCGGTCACGTCCTCTTCATCACACCGCAGGAGCGCGGCTACGCGAGCGACGCCACCCACGTGACGTTCACCGACTTCCACGGCCTGCACCGCCTGGCGGACCGCGTCGGCCTGACCGTCGAGCGCCAGTACTCGTTCCCGCTCCCGCGCTTCGCCGGCAAGGCGTTCACCTACAACGAGTTCGTGATGCTGACGCGCATCCCGGGGTGACCGGCTGGCGCGGCATCCATGGGTCGCAACACGCCGTTACGCCGCGACGATAACGGCGTGTTGCGACCCATAGATGCCCGGCGCTAGTCCGCGGTGGCGGGGGCGCGGCCCAGCTCGACGTCCTCGACGCGGGAGCGCGGCATCGCGAGGCCGGCCACGATCGTCAGGACTGCCGCGATCGCGACCGCGACGAAGACCGCGGTGGACGCCGCCTGGATGGTCGCGGGCGAGTGCGCGCCGCCGGCGGAGGCGCCGATGATCGCGTTGGCGATCGCGCCGAAGACGGCCACGCCGACGGCGCTGCCGATGGAGCGGGCGAACATGTTGCTGCCGGTCACCACGCCGCGCTCGTTCCACGGCACGCTCGACTGCGCGGCGATGAGCGTCGGGGTGGCGATCAGGCCCATCCCGAGTCCGACGATGAAGCAGCTGACCGCGACCCAGAGCACCGACGGGGTGACGGAGGTCACGGCGAGGGCCGCGGCGCCGACGATCGCGATGGCCATCCCGACGAGAGCGGTGTTGCGGAAGCCGATGCGCAGGTAGAGCCGCCCGGACTGGCTCGCCGCGAGCGGCCAGCCGAGGGTGAGGGCGGCGACGGCGAGCCCGGAGACGATGGGCGCGACGCCGATCGTCCCCTCGAGGTAGGTGGGCACGTACGAGGTGAGACCGATCAGGATGCCGCCCACTCCGAGCGAGATGAGCGTCGTGGTGACGAGCAGCCGCCGGGAGAACACCCACAGCGGGAGCACGGGCTCGGCTGCCCGCCGCTCCACCAGCACGAAGGCGATGAGGAGCGCGCCGCCGAGGGCGAAGGAGCCGATGCTCCAGATCGAGTTCCAGGCCCACGCCTGCCCGCCCTCGAGCACGGCGAGGATGAGGAGGGTCATGCCGCCCGTCAGCAGCGCGGAACCCGCGTAGTCGATGCGGTGCTTCGTGCGCTCGATGCTCTCGTGGAAGCTGCGGAACAGCATCCACGCGGCCAGGATGCACAGTGGCACGTTGACGAAGAAGATCCACCGCCACGACAGGAACTGCGAGAACACGCCGCCGAGCGTCGGCCCGACGACGGAGGAGATCGCCCAGACGCTGGCCAGGTAGCCCTGCGTCTTGGCGCGTTCGGCGACGGTGTAGATGTCGCCCGCGATGGTCATCGACATCGGCTGGATGGCGCCGGCGCCGAGGCCCTGCACGGCGCGGAACGCGATCAGCGCGGGCATGCTCCAGGCGAAGCCGCACAGCACCGACCCGAGGAGGAAGAGCGCGATGCCGATGAGGACGATGGGCTTGCGCCCGAGCGTGTCGGACAGCTTCGCGTAGACGGGGACGGACACCGCCTGCGCCAGCAGATAGATCGAGAACAGCCACGGGAACTGCGTGAAGCCGCCCAGGTCCTGCACGATCGAGGGCACCGCCGTCGCGAGGATGGTCGAGTCGATCGCGACCAGCCCCGTCGTCAGCATCAGGGCGATGAGGATGGGGCCGCGCTCCGACCGGAAGCCGACGCTCGCTCGGGTGGGTTCGTTCATATCGGTCAACAACGTGCCACACCACGCTGAATTCCCGCTTGACGTGAAAGAGCATCCGCACGACAATCTGAAACATGTCTTTCACATCGGGTAGGCCGGAGCGGCGGACCACCGTCACGGACCCGCGCGCCCTCCGCGCGCTCGCGCATCCACTTCGCCTCGTGCTGCTGGACCACCTCATGTCGTTCGGCCCGCGCACCGCGAGCGAGTGCGCGGCGGTGGTCGGCTCCACACCCTCCAACTGCAGCTACCACCTGCGGGCGCTCGCCAAGGTCGGGCTGGTGGAGGCGGTGGAGGCGACCGACGGCCGCGAGCGTCCCTGGCGGTCCGCCTCCACCGGGCTGGCGTTCGGCCGGTCCGACGACCCGGAGTTCGCGATCGGATCGGACACCGTGGAGCGCGCGCTGGCCGACCGGCAGGTCGACGACGAGGGCGCGCTGGTGCACCGTGCGATCGCCCAGCGCGACGAGCAGCCGGTGGAGTGGCGCGAGGCCAGCATGCTCAACGGCTACGCCCTGAAGCTGACGCCCGCCGAGCTGCGGGAGCTGGGGGAGAAGCTGGATGCGCTCATCCGCCCGTACATCGCCCTCACCCGCGCGGATGCGCCGGAGGGCAGCGACGTGGTGGCGCTGCACCTCAACGCGTTCCGGCATCCGGACTCGATCGCGGCGGCGCGGGCGGCCGCGGCCGCGGACGACGAGGGGGACCGCTCATGACTACCGCCGAGAAGCCGAAGCCAACCCGCTCCCGCTCCCCGCTCCTCCGGCGCGACTTCGCCCTCATCTGGACCGCCGGCCTCGTCTCCGACACCGGCGACTGGCTGCTGATGATCGCCCTGCCCCTGTTCGCCCTCGCCGCGACCGGGTCGGCGCTGGGCGCATCCACCGTGTTCCTCGTCGAGCTGGTGCCGATGCTGCTGGTCGGCAGCTTCCTCGGGGTGCTGGTCGACCGGTGGGATCACCGCCGCACGATCGTCGTCGTGGCGCTGCTGCAGGGCGTGCTGCTGCTGCCGCTGCTGTTCGCGAGCGCCGACCGGATGGGCATCGTCTACGCCGTCGCGGCGGTGGAGGCGGTGCTCGGCGCGATCATCAACCCCGCGCGGCAGGCGATGATCCCGCAGCTCGTCGGGGCCGACCAGCTCGCCCGCGGCAACGCCCTGATCGCGGTGAGCGACAACCTCGCCCGGCTGATCGGTTCGCCGCTCGGCGGCCTGGCGTTCGCGGTCTGGGGCCTGCCGGGCGTCGTGATCGCGGATGCGGCGTCCTACGCGATCACGGCCGTGCTGGTCGCCGTGAGCCGTCCGCATCCCGTCGCGCCTCCCGCCGGGGAGGAGCCGGCGGCGCAGGCCGAGCGGCGCATCCTGCGCGAATGGGCGGAGGGCCTCGCGCTGATCGCCCGGTCCGCGACCCTGCGTGCGCTGGCCCTCATCGCGGCGCTCGCCGGCGTCGCGCAGGGCCTGTTCCTCGTGCTCTTCCTCGTCTACGTCACGCAGAACCTCGGGGCGGGCGACACCGGGGCGGGGATCATCCGCGGCGTGCAGGCCATCGGCGGCGTCCTCGGCGGTCTGGTGACCGGCCTCCTGGCGCGCCGCCTCGGACCGCGCTCGCTCGTCGGAGGCGGCTACCTCCTGTTCGGGATGCTGTCCCTGCTCACCTGGAATCTCGCACCGTTCACCACCGCGCTGTGGATCTACGCCGGCCTGTTCATCGCGATGGGACTGCCCGCGGTGACGACGGCGACCGGCGAGATCACTCTGGTGCAGACGGCCGTGCCGCCGCGCGCGCTCGGCCGGGTGATCGCGGCGATGACGACGCTCGACGGCGCGGCCCAGGCGGTCGGCTTGCTGCTGGGCGGCCTGCTGGCCGACTCGGGCGACATCGTGCCGATCCTGGATCTGCAGGCGTCGCTCTACCTGCTCTGCGGCGTCATCGGGATCGTCGCCCTGCGCGGTACGAGCCGTCTTCCGCAACCGGCCACCGGGCGCTAGTGTGGCGCCACCGTGGTCCTTCCGGAGGTGGAAGATGTCGTCTCGCGCACCCGTGTTCCGCCGTACCGCCGCAGCCGCGGTGCTCGCCGCGGCCGCCCTCTCGGGGCTGACCGCCTGCGACCTGTTCGCACCGCAGGACACCCTCTACATCCAGGCGGCCAACGTCGGCGCGAGCGCGACCGTCGGCGACGTGTTCGTCGGCAACATGGTGCTGGTCGCGGGCGATAAGAAGGGGACGGACGCCAACCTGGTCGTGACGCTCGTGAACACCGGCCCGAAGACGCAACAGGTGAGCATCCAGCCGGCCGGGTCGCAGTCGATCGAGGTCACGGTGAAGCCGCGCGCCACCAAGCGGCTGGGCGATCCGCCCACGGAGGAGACGCTGGTGACCGACCTGGATGCGAAGCCCGGCTCGCTCGTCACGGTCACCGTGAACACCGGGGGCGACTCGGTCGGCCTCCAGGTGCCGGTCGTCACCGGAGCGCTGACGGCGTACAGCACGCTGACGCCGGAACCCTGATCCGGGGGCCGCCGCGCATCCACGCGGCCGCCGTCCATTCGCTCCGCGCGTGCATTGGCGCGAAACTCGCCCGGGTTCCCGCTGATTCCGCGGATGTGAACGTAGGGTGTCGGTGTGTGGCGACTGGACAGGAAGACCGACGATGACGACGCGACGTCGGACATCGCAGAGGATGACGCCCTGAACCCGCGCACGACCACGGCGCCCCACGCCCTGAGTCTCGGCGACCCGGCCCTCGTCGCCGGCAACATCGCGGAGCCGGTGTGGCGGCGCTGGCGGGAGGAGATCGCGCGCGTCGGCGGCGATTCGCCGCTGCTCCACTTCGAGGACAGCCCGCGCACCCGCATCGAGCTCAGCACGACGCATCCGGGCGGCCTGCCGCAGTTCATCACGGGTCAGAGCACGCTGCTGTCGAGCCTCATCCGCGACGAGCTCGCGCTGCGCACCGCGCGGGCGGCCGCGAACGCGATCACGGCGAAGGGCATCGAGCTGCGGTCGGTCCGCGGCATCGACACGGTGCACCTGGCGATCGGACTCGCCCAGTGGCGGCACGGCGCCGACGAGTTCTTCGCGCCCATCCTGCTGCGCCCGCTCGCGATCCGCCGCTACGGCCGTGACTTCGAGCTGAAGCTGAAGGGGCAGACCTACCTGAACCCCGAGCTGGCGCGCGCTCTCAACGAGCAGTTCCAGATCACGCTCGACGCGGACGCCTTCGTGGCACTCGCCGTCGAGGGCGGCGTGTTCAAGCCGCAGCCCGTCATCGACCGCCTGCGCGGCCTCACGTCGCACCTGCCGTGGTTCAACGTGCAGCCGCGGCTCGTCGCATCCTCGTTCGCCGATGTCGCCCCCGCCCTCAGCGAGGAGGCCCGCGATCTCGACACCGTGCTGCTGGATGCGCTGGCCGGCAACCCGACCGCCCGCTCGACGGTCGAGGGCGCCTTCAACCCGGTGGAGCCCATCCGCCAGGACGAGCGCCCGCCCGCGACCGACACCCTCCTGCTCGACGCCGACGAGGCGCAGGAGAACGTGGTCGCGCAGATCGCCGCGGGCAACTCGCTCGTCGTGAAGACGCTGCCCGGGACCGGCGGAACGCAGACGATCGTGAACGCGATCGGCGCGCTGGTCGCCCAGCACAAGCGCGTGCTGGTCGTCAGCCCGCGCCGCTCCAGTCTCGACGACATCGCCGGGCGGCTGACCCAGGCCGGGCTGCCCGGCCTCGCGGTCACCCCGCGGACCCTCCGCCGCGACCTCGTTCAGTCGATCGGCCGCAACGAGAAGGCCACGCAGCCGAAGGTCACCGACGTCGACGAGGCCCTGGTGCGCCTGCGCAAGGTGCTGGTCGACTACCGCGCGGCGCTCACCCGGCGCGACCCCGTGCTGCGGGTGTCGGTGCTGGATGCGCTGCGCGAGCTCTCGCGCCTGTCACTGCTTCCGGCGCCCCCGTCGACGACGGCCCGTCTCGGCCGCCGCGCGATCGAGGCGCTCGCCCGCGACCGGGACGCGTCCGCCGACGCGCTCATCCGCGCCGCACGGCTCGGCGAATTCCGCTACGGCCCCAACGACTCGCCCTGGTACGGCGCCTCCTTCGCGACCACGGAGGAGGGCAAGTCGGCGCACGAGCTCGCCAAGAAGCTCAACCGCGCCGAGCTGCCGCGCCTGCTCGACCGCGCTAACGCCCTCATCGGGCAGACACGGATGCGCCCGTTCGCGTCCATCGTCGAGCTCGGCGTCTACCTGCGGCTGCTGCTCGACATCCGCGAGACGCTCGACAAGTTCACGCCGTCGGTGTTCGACCGCTCGCTCACCGAGCTGATCGCGGCCACCGCATCCCGTCGCGAGTCGCCCTCGATGTCGAGCGCCAACCGCCGCCGCCTGCGCAAGCACGCGCTGGAGTACGTGCGCCCGGGCGTGCACGTCACCGACCTGAACGAGGCCCTGCGGCGCATCCAGCAGCAGCGCATCCTGTGGAACCGGTTCGCCGTCGCCGGCGTCGTGCCCGAGGTGCCGGTCGGCATCGCGGACGTGCAGGTCGCCTACCAGCGCGTCGCCGAAGACCTGGCGCGCCTCGACATCCCGCTGCGCCGCACCGGCACCCCGCAGTCGCTGGCTGCGCTGCCGGTGGACGAGCTGACCCGGCAGATCGCCGGCCTCGCCGCCGAGTCCGAGGTGCTCGCCAACCTGCAGGAGCGCACCGCGCTGCTGACGCAGCTGCGCGACCTGGAGCTCGACCCCCTGATCTCGGACCTGTCCGTCCGCCACGTCCCCGAGACGCAGGTCAGCGCCGAGCTGGAGCTCGCCTGGTGGCAGTCCGTGCTCGAGTCGCTGCTCGCCTCCGACCGCGCCCTGCTCAACGCCAACACCGGCGTGCTCGACCGGCTCGAGGCCGACTTCCGGCTCGTGGATGAGGCGCACGCCTCCGCCACCGGCAAGCAGCTCGCGTGGATGCTCGCCGAGACCTGGAAGATCGGGATCGTCGACTGGCCCGACGAGGCGGCCGCCCTCAAGCGCCTGCTGAAGAGCAGCGTGCCGACCGCGACGTCCCTCAACGAGGCCGCTCCGCACCTCGCCCGCCCGCTCGCGCCGGTGTGGCTGATCTCGCCGTACGAGATCCCGTCGATCGGCCGCGAGGTCGGCTTCGACGCGGTGCTGCTCGTGGACGCGGGTGCGTCGAGCCTCGCCGAGAACGTGCCCGTCATCCGTCGCGCCCGCCAGATCGTCGCGTTCGGCGATCCGGTGACGCAGACGCCCTCGCGGTTCGACATCGGCGTGCACGAGTACGGCACGACGGTCGAAGAGGTCGACGTGGATGCGCTGCACGCCGACTCCGCGCTGGCCCGGCTCTCCGAGCTGCTGCCCGTGTACACGCTCAGCCGCAGCTACCGCGCCGGCGGCGAGGACCTGGCGGAGCTGGTCAACCGCCGCTTCTACGGAGGGATGATCGACTCCCTCCCGTGGGCCGGAACCTATCTCGGCCACGGCAGCCTCGCCCTGCACTACGTCACCGGCGGACAGGGCATGCCCGACAGCGACACCGGAGCCGTCGAGTCGACGGACGCCGAGGTCGCCAAGGTCGTCGAGCTCGTGCTGGCGCACGCCACCGAGCGGCCCCGCGAATCCCTCATGGTCATCACCGCGAGCGAACGGCACGCGGTGCGCGTGAACCAGGCCGTGCTGGCGGCGTTCGCCAAGCGCTCGGAGCTGGCCGACTTCATCCTCGGCGACCGTGCGGAGCCGTTCACGGTCGTCACGCTCGACCAGTCGGTCGGGCAGAGCCGCGACCGTGTCATCTTCTCGATCGGTTACGGGCGCACCCCGCACGGCCGGCTGCTGTCGAACTTCGGCGCCCTCGCCGAGCCGGGCGGCGACCGCCTGCTCGCCGTCGGCATGACCCGCGGACGCCGCGGCATGGACATCGTCTCGTGCTTCAAGCCCGACGACATCGACGAGTCGCGGATGCGGCACGGCATCGCCGCCCTCGCCCAGGTGCTGGGGGAGGCGGACCAGCTGCAGACCGCGGCGCCCGAGTACCTCAGCCCGGACGCGGACCCGATGGTGCTCGACCTCGCCAAGCGCCTGGCGCGCCGCGGGCTGGAGGTGCACCTCGGCTACCGGGGCAAGCTCACCCTCGTCGCCTCGCACGAGGGCCGCGCGGTGGTCGTCGAGACGGATCAGGACGTGTCGAAGGGCAGCCTCCGCGAGTCGCTGCGCCTGCGCCCGGACGTGCTGCGCCGCCTCGGCTGGCACTACCTCCGCGTGCACAGCTTCGAGCTGTTCGCCGACCCGGACGCCGTGGCCGGCCGCATCGCCAAGCTCATCGGCAAGGGCGAGCCGGACGCGCAGACGGCGCCGATCACGCTGCCGACGGTCTGACGGGTCCGTCTAGGCTGGAGGGGTGAGCGAGACCCCCGGACGCCGACGGCACCGCCGTGTGCAGCGCCCCGGCGCGCCCGGCTCCGACCCGGCCCCGCGGGTCGAGCCGCGCGACGAGGAGGCGCCCGCGGCAGACTCCGACAACGCGCCCTCGTGGTCGTCGAACGACGACCGGCTCCGCCGCGACGTGCCGCCGCACTGGTGACGGCGGGGTCCGTCTCGCGTCCCGTTCCGTCGGTCTGTCGCCGCTCCGGTCTCGTCGGCCCTTCGCCGAGTGGTGACTAGATGTCGCAAGTCACGCCGGATTCCCGCCACGACTCACCACTGGGCGAGCGGTAGCGGCCGGCGGCTCCGGCGCGCGGTGGCGCCCGGCGGTGGACTGGGCGCCGTTCCGCGGCGGCCGGGTACGCCCATCCCGCCGAGTGGTGAGTAGATGTCGCAACTCGCGGCGGATAGGCGCAACGAGTCACGGCTCGGCGAAGGGAGCCGCCGCGCGGCGCGTCAGGGGAGCGGGTCGGCGTGCTTGCCGGGGGCCTGCGGCGGCGCCTGCTGCGTCTGGAGGAGGTCGCGGATCTCGGTGAGGAGGTCGAGCTCGGTGATCGGCGCCTCCGGCTCGACGACGCCCTTCTTGCGCAGACGCTCGGCGCGCTTCTTGATCGTGTTCAGCGGGTAGACGAAGACGAAGTAGACCACGACCGCGACGATCAAGAAGTTGATGATCGCGCCCAAGACGGCGCCGAACTTGATCTGCGACCCGTTCAGCGACACGATCATCGCGCTGTCGAGGGTGCTGGCCTTGAAGAACGCACCGATCAGCGGGTTGATCAAGTTGTTCACGATCGACGTCACGACGGCGGTGAACGCCGCGCCGATGACGACCGCGACCGCGAGGTCGATCACGTTGCCGCGGAGGATGAACTCCTTGAAGCCCTTGAGCATGAGGTGGCGAGCCCTTCTATGCGGCGGAGCCCGACGACGGAGTCGACGGGGTCGAGGAGGTGGAGGACGACGAAGACGAAGAGCCCGAAGACGAGGATCCCGAGGACGACGAGGACGACCCCGAAGAAGACGACGCCCCGGCCCCCTTCGACCCGCCGCGCGAGTCCGTCCGGTAGAAACCGGAGCCGTTGAACGTCACGCCGACCGCGCCGAACACCTTGCGGAGCGACCCTCCGCAGTTCGGGCACACGGTGAGGGCGTCGTCGGTGAAGGCCTGCTGGATGTCGAAGGCGTGGCCGCAGTCGCGGCACGAGTAGGAGTAGGTGGGCATTCTTCTTCCGCTGCGCTCCGGGATGGGATGGGTCGGGTCAGGTGAACTGGACGATCCGGGTCGGCGTGACCGCGCCATCCACCGGCTGGTCGTGACGCTCGCGCGGCACCTCGTCCACGAGTTCGCCGTCGAACAGGACGGCATACACCGGAGGACATTTTTCCATGCTCCCGAGCGTCTTGTCGAAGTACCCGCGGCCCCAGCCCATCCGCATCCCCGTCGCGTCGACCGCCGCGGCCGGGACCAGGATGAGGTCGACGTCGTTGATCGCGATCGGCCCGAGCAGCTCGCCGACCGCCTCCGGCAGCCCGAACAGCCCCTCGGTCTCCGTCTCGCCGTCGCCGGTGGTCCAGTCGAGCAGCCCGTCCTCGCGCGAGATCGGGAGCAGCACGCGCAGCCCCTGGGCATGCGCCCAGTTGAGGAACGGGCGCGTGTCGGGCTCGATGTTCGTCGAGAGGTAGGCCGCGACGGAGCGGACGGACAGGTCCGTCGCCAGGTCGACGAGGTTGCGGGTGATGCCCGCCGTCGCCGTCTGACGCTCGGTCGTGGTGAGGTTCTGCCGGCGCTCGCGCAGCTCCGCGCGCAGGGCGCGCTTGCGATGAGCGGCAGTGTCCGAGTCCATACGGCAATCCTAGGAGATGCCATCCTGTACGCCGCAGAAATGCGGATACTGTAGGCGGCATGGCTAATCACGACCGCGTTACGAAAGCAGTGATCCCCGCAGCCGGCCTCGGAACACGCTTCCTCCCGGCGACGAAGGCGATGCCGAAGGAGATGCTGCCGGTCGTGGACAAGCCCGCCATCCAGTACGTCGTCGAGGAGGCCGTGGACGCGGGCCTGCACGACGTCCTGATGATCACGGGCCGCAACAAGAACGCCCTCGAGAACCACTTCGACCGCAACGCCGAACTGGAGGAGACGCTCACCAAGAAGGGCGACACCGACCGGCTCGAGAAGGTCAACTACTCGACCGCTCTGGCCGACATGCACTACGTGCGACAGGGTGACCCCAAGGGCCTCGGCCACGCGGTGCTGCGCGCGAAGATGCATGTGGGTCGCGAGCCGTTCGCCGTGCTGCTCGGCGACGACATCATCGACGCGCGGGACGACCTCCTGCGCCGGATGCTGACGGTGCAGGCCCAGCGCCACGCCAGCGTGGTGGCTCTGCTCGAGGTCGACCCCGACTCCATCCACCTGTACGGCGCCGCCGCGGTCGAGGCGACCGACGAGGACGACGTGGTCCGCATCACCGGTCTGGTCGAGAAGCCCGACAAGGAGCACGCACCGTCGAACTACGCCGTCATCGGCCGCTACGTGCTGCGTCCCGAGGTCTTCGACGTGCTCGAGCGCACCGAGCCGGGTCGCGGCGGAGAGATCCAGCTGACGGATGCGCTGCAGTCGATGGCGGAGGCGCCCGACTGGACCGGCGGCGTGTACGGCGTCGTCTTCCGCGGACGCCGCTACGACACCGGCGATCGCCTCGACTACATCAAGGCGATCGTGCGCCTGGCCGTCGACCGTGAGGACCTCGGGCCGGAGCTCCGCCCGTGGCTGCGCGAGTTCGCGGCCGACCTCGCGGACGAGCCCGTGGAGTTCGTCTCGGAGATGCCGGCCGACCCGACCGGCCCCATCCAGACGCTCTCCGCCCGGGACCGCTGACGGCCGGCTGAAGGAGGAGTACGTGGCGATCGTGGTCCCCACCCTCACCGAGGGCCGCGTGGGGTTGCGACCCATCCGTCTGCGGGATGCGCGCGGCCTGGAGCGCTCGCTGCTCGACAACCGCGGATGGCTACGGCAGTGGGAGGCGACCAGCCCGTACGCGCCGGGGTCGTTCGACACCCGGGCGAGCATCCGGTCGCTGCTGGCGAACGCGCGGGCCGGGCACGGCCTCCCGTTCATCGTGGAGTGGGACGGGAAGCTCGCCGGCCAGCTGAACGTCTCGTCGATCGCGTACGGCTCGCTGTCGAGCGCGACCATCGGCTACTGGATCGCGCAGGAGTTCGCCGGGCGCAACATCACGCCGACCGCCGTAGCGCTGGCGACCGACTACTGCTTCTACCAGCTGGGGCTGCACCGGATGGAGATCTGCATCCGGCCGGAGAACGCGCCCAGCCTCCGCGTGGTCGAGAAGCTCGGCTTCCGGTACGAGGGCTGCGCCGCCGCTACATCCACATCAACGGCGACTGGCGCGACCACTTCTGCTTCGGGCTGGTGTCGGAGGAGCTCGACCAGGGCGTGCTGCGCCGCTGGCTCGACGGCAACGTGCCGGCGGATGCGGCCGTGATCCCGGCGGAGGATCGGGCGGCCGCGGCCATCCCGCTGCCGATCGCACGTCACCGGTGAGTGGTCTGAGAGAACTCTGGATCGCGTGACACACCCTCCCGCCTGACGGGGGCCCGGCGGTCGCCGCCCCTACCGTAGAGGCATGAACGGGGATGTGATGGGCGGTGGGGTGATCGTCGCCGTGGCGGCCGCCCTCTGGCTGGCCTATCTCGTCCCGGTGTGGCTGCGCCGGCGGGAGTACCTGGCGACCGAGCGGAACGCCGTGCGGCTGCAGCAGACGCTCCGCATCCTGGCCGAGACCAGCGAACTGCCGGACGAGGTCCGCATGGAGGCGACCGCGCGCACGGTCGCCGAGCAGCAGCGCATCCTGCGCAAGGCGGAGCAGAAGAGCCTGGCCGCGGCCCGGGCCGAGGCGGCGGCGCATGCGCGTCGCGAGCAGGCGATCGCGGAGGAGCGGCGTCGCGCTGCGGAGGAGGCCGAGCGGGCCGCCGCCGCGGCGATCGCGATGGAACGCGCGGCCCGCGCCGCAGCGGCCCAGCGGGCGCGCGCGCTGGCGACGAGCGCGGCGGCGGTTCCGCTGTCGCCGCAGCGCCGGCGCCGGCTGCGCCGGACGCGCGCGCTCTCGACCCTCGTGCTGGTGGCCGGTCTCGCGGGACTCGTCGCGGGAGCCGTGCTGCTGTTCGAGACGGGCGCGTGGATGCTCGCCGCCGCATCCGGGGCCGCCGTGGTGCTCTCGGTGTGGATGCTCGGCCGCCTGGCGCGTCCGCAGCATGCGGCGGTCGCAGCGCAGCCGGTGGTCCGGACGTCCGCCGTCGCGCCGGAACTGTACGACGACGCCCAGCACGACCTGCCGGTGCAGGAGCGGCTGCGGCAGAGCTGGACGCCGCGCCCGCTGCCGAAGCCGCTGCACCTGTCGCCGGGGACCGTCGCCGCGGCGGCCATGGCGTCGGTGGATGCGGCGGCCGAGCTGCGGCGCGCGGCGGCCCGGGCCGAGTTCGAGCGAAAGGCGGCGGAGGTCGCCGAGGTCGTGGCGCCGGTGCCTGCGCCGGTCGTGCTGCGGCCGGTGGCGGCGGCTTCGGTGGCGACGGCTTCCATTGCGACTGCGGCGGCTGCGCCTGCGACGGCTGAGGGTGCTGCCGTCTCCGAGCCGATGGCCGTCCCGAGCCGCTACGCGAGCATGGGCGTCCTGGATGAGGCGGAGACCGGCAGCCTCGACCTGGATGCCGTCCTCCGCCGCCGCCGGGCCGCCAGCTGAGCCCGTCTCGATTTCGACTCCGCCGACGTGGGGTGCTAGGCTTTGTGAGCAGTTCCAAGGGGCTATGGCGCAGTTGGTAGCGCGCTTCGTTCGCATCGAAGAGGTCAGGAGTTCGAATCTCCTTAGCTCCACCACCACGCACAGGGCCGCCCGAATCGGGCGGCCCTTTCTGCATCTCCTGAGGTGCTCGAGTGCAGGCTCAGACGACCAGCAGCACCGCGAGCACGGCCATCAGCACGGCGATCGCGCCGTCGAGGATCCGCCAGGCGATCGGCTTGGCGAACACCGGCGCCGCGAACCGCGCGCCGAAGCCGAGCAGGCCGAACCAGAGCAGGCTGGCGGTCGCCGCACCCGCTCCGAACACCCAGCGCCCAGGATCGCCGTGCGACGCGGAAAGCGATCCGAGGAGCAGCACTGTGTCCAGGTAGACATGCGGGTTCAGCCAGGTGATCGCCAGGCACGTGGCCACCGCGGCGGCGAGGGAGCCCGCCACGGCGCCGGACGTCGTCAGCGCCTCCGGCTTCAGTGCACGACGGGCGGCGAAGATCGCGTAGCCGATGAGGAAGGCGAAGCCCGCCCAGCGGACGATGCCGAGCGCGAGCGGGGCGTTCTTCACGAGCACGCCGATGCCCGCCACCCCGGACGCGATGAGGATGGCGTCGCTGAGCACGCAGATGACGACGACGGGCAGCACGTGCTGCCGGCGGAGCCCCTGGCGGAGGACGAAGGCGTTCTGGGCGCCGATCGCCACGATGAGGGATGCCGCCGAGCCGAGGCCGGTGAAGAAGGTTGCGATCACCATCCGACGCTACGGTCCGTGAGTTGCTAAGTACAGCTCAGGATACTTACGTTGCATTAGCCTGGCTTCATGACGGTGGGTGCTGACCAGGTGCGCACGCTCGCGGCCGTGATCGACGGTGGAACGTTCGACGCGGCGGCGCTGGTGCTCCGCATCACACCGTCGGCCGTGAGTCAGCGGATCAAGGCGCTCGAGGAGCAGAGCGGCCGCGTACTGGTGCGCCGCAGCAAGCCGGTTCAGGCGACCGAGGCGGGAAGCGTCCTCCTCCGTCTGGCCCGCCAGCTGGCGCTGCTGGAGGCGGAAGCCGAGGCAGCGCTGGCGGGCGACGGTGAGACGACGGCCGCCGTGCCTCTGGTGGTGAACGCCGACTCCCTGGCCACCTGGGTGCTGCCGGCGCTCGCCCGGGTCGAGGGCATCGCGTTCGAGTTGACGCTGGACGATCAGGAGCACACGCTGGACCGGCTGCGCGACGGAACCGCGATGGCGGCCATCGGATCGGACCCGGAGCCGGTGCAGGGCTGCCTCTCGCGTCCGCTGGGGTCGATGGTCTACCGTGCCGTGGCGAGTCCGGTCTTCGCGGACCGCTGGTGCGCGGGAGGATGGACTCCCGAGGCGGCTGCGGTCGCCCCCGTGCTGGTGTTCGACCGGAAGGACGCGCTGCAGGACCGCTACCTCGGTCGGTTCGCCCCTGGGGCCCGCCCGCCGCGGCACTTCATCCCGGCCTCGACGCAGTTCGTCGAGGCTGCCGTCCTGGGGCTGGGCTGGGGGATGCTGCCGGACATCCAGGCGGACGAGCTCGTCGCGTCCGGCCGGCTGGTCGTGCTCGACGAGACCGGTGTCGAGGAGGTGCCGCTGTTCTGGCACCAGTGGTCGCTGCGGTCCGCCGCGCTCGATGCTGTCGCGGGCGCGATCGCTGACGAAGCCGCGCGCGTGCTGCGCCCTACAGTGTCGCGAGCACCAGGTCGAGCGCGTCCACGAACCGGTCGGCGCTCTCCCGCGTGATGCAGAGCGGCGGCTTGATCTTCAGCACGTTCTTGTAGTCGCCGGTCGGCTGGACGATGCAGCCCTCCGCGAGCATCCGGTCGCAGACCAGTGCCGCCTCCGCGGTTGCCGGCTTCAACGTCTCGCGGTCGAGCACGAGTTCCATGCCGAGGTACAGGCCCATGCCGTGGACCGCGCCGACGAGGGGATGCCGCCGGCCCAGCTCACGCAGGCGGCCGGCCAGGTGGTCGCCGACGGTCGCGGCGTTCTGTTGCAGCGCCTCGTCGCGCATGACGTCGAGGACGGTCAGCCCGACGACCGACGAGACCGGGCTTCCACCGGCGGAGGAGAAGAAACTGCCCTCCACCGCGAACGACTCGGCGATCTCCCGCCGCGTGATCACGGCGCCGAGCGGCTGGCCGTTGCCCATCGCCTTCGCGATCGTGATGACGTCGGGCACCACGCCCTGCTGCTCGCTGCCCCAGAAGTAGTGGCCGAGGCGCCCGTACCCGACCTGCACCTCGTCGGCGATGCAGACGCCGCCCCGGGCACGGATGCGCTCGTAGACGCCGGCGAGGTACCCGTCGGGCAGCATCAGCCCGCCCGCGTTCCCGAACACCGGTTCGGCGATGTAACCGGCCACCTCGATGCCGGCCGCGTCGAGCTCGGCCAGATCGGCATCCAGGTCGGCGAGGTAGGCCGCTCCGGAGTCCGGTCCGGTGTGCGTGCCGCGGAGCGAGTTGGGGGCGGCGACCAGCTTCACCCAGTCCGGGCGCGTTTCGAGGGCTCGCGGATTGTCCCCCAGGGAGGAGGACACCGCATCCGACGCCATCGTCCAGCCGTGGTACGCCTCGGTGACGGCGAGGATCGTGCGCCGGCCGGTGTGGATCTGCGCCAGCCGCAGGGCCAAGTCGACGGCTTCGCTGCCGCTGTTCACGAGGAAGACCGTGTCGAGCCCCTCCGGCGCGATCTCGGCGAGCCGCTCGGTGAACCGGGACAGCTCGTCGTAGTGGAAGCGCGAGTTCGTGTTGAGTCGCGCCCACTGATCGCGGACGGCCTCCACGAGACGCGGATGTCCATGCCCGATCTGCGTGACGTTGTTGACCATGTCGATGTAGCTCTGAGCCTGCGTGTCGACGAGGTGGTGCCTCCAGCCGCGCTCGATCAGCGGTGGATGCGCGAAGTAGTGCTCCTGCACGGGTGCGAACGTCGCATCCCGCCGCGCGAGGGCGGCGTCCGGGTCGGGTGGGATCACGGAGAGATCGATGCCGAAGAGGGCGGACGGGTCGGGGAAGACCGCGGACCACTCGGCGAGCGGAATCGTCGGCGACACGAATGCCGGCGGTCGGTGGCCGGGCAGCGTGCTGAGCTGGGCGGTGAGACGTACCGCCGTTCCGATCGGGTCGCCCGCCCGGACGGCGGCGGTGGCGAGCGGACGCGTCAGCCCGTCGAGCCACAGTTCGACCCCGTTCGCGCGGAGCAGCCACGTCCCGTCGGTGAGGGCGAGCTCGCCGTCGAACGGAGCGGTGACCTCGATGCCGGAAGGCGCGTCCAGTGTGGCGGCGAGGGCGACCGTGGCGGACGGCAGCGAGCGGTCGGTGCGGGCGCGGGTGAGTCGCGCCTCGCCGTAGCGGGTGAGGGCGTGGCCGTGCTCCCGGCAGACGCGGGCGAGCACCGCATCTTCGGCGTCCGGTCGGAGCCAGGCACCCGCGTCGAGGTCACGGGCGTTCACCGACAGGTCGGCGATGTTCGGCGCGGTCGACTCCAGCGCGACGAGTCGGCCGAGCTCGAAGGCGGCGATGGTGGACGAGCCCGCCTCCGCGGACGCCAGGCGACGCCGGATCAGCGTCTCGATCTCGGCGGCGTCGAGGCGGCGGGCGACATCGAACGCGACCCATTCGTGGGCACGGTTCTCGTCGGCGTAGACGTTGTCGGCCTCCAGCGCGACCTGCTGTTCGCCGCTGACGACGAGGACCGCGCCGCGCAGGACGACGAGCGGCCACAGGGCGGCGAGGTCGGCATCGTCGAGAGGGGCCTCGGCATGGAACGCCTCGATGACCTCCAGCACCGCGAGCGGCTCGTCGGGGACGTGGTGCAGGGCGCTCGCGACGGTCGCAGCGAGTTCGGCGACCAGCCAGCCGTCGGAGACGTCGCCGAAGTCGATGACGCCCGGGCCCTCGTCTCCGAGCACGATGTTGTCGTCGGTCACGTCGCCGTGAACGGCCTGAACGCGCAGACGCCCGCGCAGCGGCTCGATGCGGGACAACGCCGCATCCGTCGCCTCCCGTACGACGGCGCGCTTCGCCGGCTGCTCGACGTGCTCCAGCAGCAGGTCGACCACCTCGCCGCTGATCCGGGCATCCCACTGGGTGGTGCGTTCGAGGCCCGGGTGGCGGAGCCCGGCCAGTCCACCGGCGACGCGCCCCGCGAGCCTGCCGAGCGTGCGGAGTTGCTCGGGGGTCGGACGCCCCACCTCGGTCAGCGGTTCGCCCTCGAGGTAGCGGAGGACCCGGGCGAGAAGCGCGACGCCCCGCACCTCCACCTCCACCAGCTCCTCGCCGTCGACCGAGCTGACCACCTCGGGGATGCGGATGCCCGACTCTGCGAGAGCGGTGAGGGCGGCGTTCTGCGCGCGGAGCTCATCCGCCGAGAAGACCGGATTGGCGAGCTTCAGGACGTACCGCTCGCCGCCGGTGTCGATGCGGAAATTGCGATCCTGGTTGCTGCCCAGCTCGGTGATGCCGCCCTCGAGACCGAAGTGAGCGGACGCGATCCGCACCGCGTCGTCGGGCGCGACGTCGGGGCGCGGGAGGGCGGGCTGGGTCAGGAAATCGAAGTTCGGCAACAGGGCTCCAGGGCTCGGGTGGCGGCTGTTCGTCAGTCTATTGAGGGGCCACCGACGCTGTGTCGAGCGCTTCCGAGATTGTGGACAAGCTGCCGATTGTGGAGAGATCGGCTCACGTTGATAACAGCCAGTATCAGCACGGGTTCTGCCCAGCCAACGCTCGGGAGACGCCGCGTAGCCTGAAGTCGTGAAGCCCTGGAGGACCCCGCTCGTCGCATTCGCGATCGATGCCGCGCTCGTGACCCTCTTCGTGCTGATCGGCCGCCGGAGTCACGGCGAGGCGAACTCCGCCGCGGGGGTTCTGGAGACGCTGTGGCCGTTCCTCATCGCACTGGTCGTCGGGTGGCTGGTCACCTGGGCGTGGCGGCGGCCGCTCGCCATCGTCTGGCCGGGTGTCCCGGTCTGGCTGATGACGGTCGCGCTCGCGATGCTGATCCGCACCTCCGCCGGCCAGGGCGTCGAGCCCTCGTTCATCGCCGTCGCGGCGGTCGTGCTCGGCGCGTTCCTCGTCGGCTGGCGCCTGATCGCGCTGCCGTTCGCACGCCGCCGGTCACGGCAGGCGCGCCAGGCAGCGCACGCGCAGGCTCAGGCGCAACTCCGCGCTTAGCGGCGCTGCCTCACTTCGACGGGCTCACTACACCGGGAACCATCCACGGGGCATCACCCCACGACCTGGAGCTCGCGGGTGGAATTGTTCAACCGGCGTGCGCCGTTCTCCTCGGCGACCACGATGTCCTCGATGCGCACGCCGAACCGGCCGGGCAGGTAGATGCCCGGTTCGATCGAGAAGCACATCCCCGCTTCGATCGGCCGCGTCTCGCCCTCGACCATGTAGGGCGGCTCATGCGTGGTCACGCCGATTCCGTGCCCGACCCGGTGGATGAAGAACTCGCCGTAGCCCGCATCCCGGATCACCGCACGGGCGGCTCGGTCGACCTCCTGGCAGGGCACGCCCACCGCCACGGCCTCGAACGCCGCCTGCTGCGCCCGCCGGACGGTCTCGAAGACCTGTCGCTCCTCGTCGGTCGGCTCGCCCACGTGCACGGTGCGAGTCGTGTCGGAGCCGTAGCCGTCGAGCAGGCCGCCGAAGTCGAGCACGACCATGTCGCCCTCGGCGATGACGCGCGCACCCGGATCGTGATGCGGGTCGGCGCCGTTCGGCCCGGACGCGACGATCGTGAAGTCGACCTGCTGGTGGCCGTGCTCGCGGAGCAGCCGGTCGAGGTCGGCTGCCACCTGCAGCTCGGTGCGCCCGGCGAACGGGAGGCGCACCACCTCCGAGAAGACGGCATCGGCCGCGGCGCCGGCGGCTGCGAGACGGTCGACCTCCCCGGCGCCCTTGACGGCTCGCAGCATCGGCAGCGCTTGCGAAATCGCCTCGAACCGCGCACCGGGCAGCTTCTGTTGCAGGCCGAGGAGGTGCATCGCCCAGGTCGCGTCGGAGATCGCGTAGCGCCCTTCGGGCCGCAGGAGGTCGGCCGCCGGGACGTACTCGTCGGTCCCGTCCGCCCAATCGATCACCCGGAGCGCCGCCGCCGCGCGCGTGCCGGTCGCGCCGCCCCGCTCGAGGGCCGGCACCAGCAGGGTGGGTTCTCCCTCTGCCGGGATGACGAGGAGTGTGATGCGCTCCGTCGTCGCCATCGGAAGGTAGTCGGCGAAGTAGGCGAGGTCCGGCCCAGGAGCGACGACGAGTCCGTCGAAGCCGGCCTCGGCGGCGTGCCGGGCGCCGCGTTGCAGCCTGTCGGCGAAGTGCCGTGCCGTGATCTGCTCCATGGTTCCGTGCCCCTCTGCTCTCCGCTACTCCTCGACGGGCCCCAGCCACGCGTTCGCAACCGTGTTGTGTGCGGATTCCGCGTCGGATGGGTGGAAGATCCCGGCGAGCACGTCGCGATACAGCCGGCCGAGTTCGTTGCCCGAGAAGAAGGTGGATCCGCCCGAAACGCGGATGGCCTGGTCGACGACGCGCCGTGCCGTCTCGGTCGCGCGGACCTTCAGCCCGACGAGCTTCGGGAACCAGAGCCGGCCGTGGTCGGCAAGGGAGTCGACGTCGCCGGCCAGCGCATCCAGCTGGGGCAGCAGGGCATCCTGATCGATCGCGGCCTCCGCCACGCGCCAGCGGATGTCGGGGTCGGCCGCATAGCTGCGGCCCTCGTTCTTGAGGCTGGTGCGACGATGAGCGGAGGCCACGGCCAGGTCGAGGGCGCGTGCGCCGATTCCGGTGTAGACGGCCGCGAGCAGGATCTCGAAGTTCGCGAAGATCGCGAACACCAGCGGATCGGGGTTGGGGCCCGGGTCGAGTCTGCGGACGATGCGGTCGGCGGGCGAGCGGGCGCCATCCAGCACCGTCGTGTTGCTCTGCGTGGCACGCATGCCGAGCGTGTCCCAGTCTTCGCGGATCTCGAACCCGCCGCCGGTGCGCTCGATGAACCCGTAGACGATCTTCGGCGCGTCTGCGCTCGTGCTGTCGAGGCCCATCGTGCCCAGCCGGGTCCAGGCGGGGGAGAGGGAGGTGAAGATCTTGCGCCCGTGGAAGCGATAGGACCCGTCGGCCCCTGGCCGCGCATCCGTGGTCGAGCCGAACAGCACGAGGTCGTTGCCCGCCTCGCTCAGGCCGAAGGCGAAGACCTCGCCCGCACCGGCCTCGCGCAGCACGAACTCGAGCGAATCGTCGCCGCGGTCGCGCAGCGTCTTGGCGATCCCCGTCCACACCAGGTGCATGTTCACGGCGAGCGCCGTCGCCGGGGCCGCGCCGGCGAGACGCACCTGCAGCCGTGCGGTCTGCTGGAGGCTGAGCCCGAGCCCGCCGAGTTCGACCGGCACCAGCGTCCGAAGATAGCCGCGATCGGCCAGCTCCGCGAAGTCTTCGGTGAAGAAGCGGTTGTCGCGGTCGTAGTCGGCGGCGCGCTCGCGGAAGCGCTCCAGCAACTCGTCCGGCAGGAGCTCGGTCGTGTGGGGGTGTCGTGCTCGGTCACGCTCCTCAGATTAGGCGAGCGTGACCGGGCCCGGCAGGCGTCCTCCGAAATTGTGGAGAACGTATCCCCGTGTGGATTACTGGGCGGTGTAGCCGCCGTCGACCAGGTGGTAGCTGCCCGTGATGAAGCTGGCCGCGTCCGAGGCGAGGAAGGCCACGAGTGCTGCGACCTCCTCCGGCTCGCCCAACCGGCCCAGCGCGTGCTTGCCCTCGAGGAAGCTGAGTGCGTCGGCATCCAGGTTCGCCTCCACCAGCGGCGTGCGGATGAAGCCGGGACCGACCGCCACGACGCGCACGTTCTTGCCCGCATACTCCAGCGCGGCGTTCTGCGTCAGACCGAGGAGAGCGTGCTTCGCGGTGACGTAGGCCGAGGAGTTGGCGAAGCCGACACTGCCGAGGATGGACGCCATGTTCACGATCGCGCCGCCTCCGTTCGCGCCGATCGCGTCGAGCTGGGACTGCATCCCGTAGAAGACGGCATTGAGGTTCACCTCGATGACCTTGCGCCACGAGTCGAGCGGGTAGTCCCCGACGGGGCGGCTGCGCCGCCGATGCCGGCGTTGTTGACGGCGATCCGGAGCGGGGCCAGTTCGTTGGCGGCCGCCACGCTGGCGTCGGCGAAGGCCGGGTCGGTCACGTCGCCCGCCAGCGCTTTCGCCGTGCCGCCTGCGGCCTCGATCTCGGCGACGACCGCGTTGGCGTGCTCCTCGTTCAGGTCCGTCACGAGAACGGAGGCACCGCTCGCGGCAAGGCTGAGAGCGACTGCGCGGCCGATGCCCGATCCGCCTCCGGTCACGATGGCGGACCGGCCGGCGACGTCGTACTGAGCCATGGAAGATCTCCTTTCGTTATCCGACACTTGTCGGATAAGTCCATTGTACGATCGTCCGGTGGATGCCCGCCAGCAGAAGACCTACGCCCGCCTCAGCGCCGCCGTGCTCGAGCTGGCGACCCGCGGGCCGGTCGGCGATGTCACCGTCTCGGCGCTCGCGGCGGCCGCCGATGTGCACCGCTCGACGGTGTACGAATACGCGGGTTCGCCGGCGGACCTGCTGCAGCGCGTCCTCCGCTCGGAGCTCGACACCCTCCGCTCGGAGTACCTCCTCGACGTGGAGCCATCGGATGCGGCCGCCGCCGTCATCGGCGTCACCCGGGCGGTGCTGCGCCATGTCGACCACTACGACGTCATCTACCGTCGCGGGCTCGGCGCGGAGAGCGGCTCCGCCAGCCTCCACGCGATGCTGAGCGAGCACTTCCAGGGGTCCGTCGAGTTGCTGCTGGAGCAGCATTCGCTGGTGGTTCCCGCCGAGGACGACACCGATCGGCGCGCGATCGCCCGGTGGCTCGCCGACGGCACCATCGGCGCCATCGACGTCTGGCTGACACGCCCGCGTCCCCGCGACGTGGATGCGTTCCTCGCGCTGGTCGGCCGGCTCACTCCCGCCTGGTGGCCGGGAGGCTGACGCGGGCCAGTCCGTTCGCCGGGTGGCCGCGCGGGGATCGGTTCGTGCAACGTGCCGAGACAGGCGTCGGCCAACATCCGCCACCGGTTCTGCGGCCGGCGCACAGCGCATACGCTGGCGGTATGGAACAGCGCATTCTCGGCGGGACCGGACGTGAGGTCTCGGTCGTCGGACTCGGCACGTGGCAGCTCGGGGCGGACTGGGGCGACGTCTCCGAAGACGACGCCCTCGCGGTGCTCGAGGCCGCCGCCGAATCGGGCGTCACGTTCTTCGACACGGCCGACGTGTACGGCGACGGGCGCAGCGAGCAGATCATCGGGCGGTTCGTGACCGAGCATCCCGAGCTCCCGCTGACCGTGGCCACCAAGATGGGCCGCCGGGAGGCGCAGGATCCGGCGAACTTCACGCTGGCGAAGTTCCGCGAGTGGACGGACCGCTCGCGCCGCAACCTCGGCGTGGACCGGCTCGACCTCGTCCAGCTGCACTGCCCGCCCACTCCGGTGTTCTCCACGGACGCGGTCTACGACGCGCTCGACACGCTGGTCGAGGAGGGCGCGATCGAGAACTACGGCGTAAGCGTCGAGACCGTGGATGAGGCGCTCGCCGCGATCGCGCGACCCGGCACGGCGACGGTGCAGATCATCCTGAACGCCTTCCGCCTGAAGCCGCTGGACCGGGTGCTTCCCGCGGCGCGCGAGGCGGGGGTGGGAATCATCGCGCGCGTGCCGCTCGCGTCGGGGCTGCTGAGCGGCCGGTACACCGAGCAGACGACGTTCGCGGCGGACGACCACCGCACGTACAACCGCCACGGCGAAGCGTTCGACGTGGGCGAGACGTTCTCGGGGGTGGACTACGAGGAGGGCGTGAAGGCGGCTCGCGAGTTCGCGGAGCTCGTGCCCGACGGCGTGACGCCGGCGCAGGCCGCGATCGCGTGGATCATCGCTCAGGACGGCGTGACGACGGTCATCCCGGGCGCCCGTTCGCCCGAGCAGGCGCGCGCGAACGCGGCGGCGGGGTCGGTCCGCCTGCCCGACGGGTTCGACGCCGGAGTGAACCGCATCTACGACGACCACTTCCGCGCCGCCGTCCACCCGCGCTGGTAGCGCGTCGTGCGTCGCGCGCCGGCGCGCTCCGGTGCGTCCTGGCATCCCGGTCTCCCCGCCGAGTGGTGAGTACATGTCGCAACTCGGCCCGAATACCGACCGTTTCTCACCACTCGGTCCAGGGGTCCAGCGGTCCGGTCCCGCCGATTGCCGAGCGGTGAGGAGACGTCGCAACTCGACCGTGTCCGGCGCATCTACTCACCACTCGTGAACAGTGCGCGGCGGACACGAGCCAGGAGAGCGGTCGGATCGGCCAGGTCGGCGGCGGTCGCCCGTATGACCCGCCAGCCGAGGTCTTCCAGGCGGCTCTGGCGCCGGATGTCCTTGTGCCATTGGTCGCGGATGACCCGGTGGTAGTCGCCTTCGTACTCGATGACGAGCCGCTGATCGGGATACGCCATGTCGACCCGCGCCACGAAGGCGCCGTCCCGGGCGTGGATGCGGTAGTTCAGCTCCGGCGGCTCGAGCGCCGCATCCTGCAGCACGATGCGCAGAGTGCTCTCCCCGGGCGACTCCGATCCGGGACGGATCAACGGGATCGCACGCTTCGCCCGGCTGACACCCCGCCGGCCCCGTGCGCGATCGGCCGCCTGAAGGAGGTCTTCGACTGTCGCCAGCTCGGACGCGACCAGGAAGTCGCCGGCGATGACGAGCTCTTCTCGGCGCAAGGATGCCGCCAGTTCGATCCACACGTCCGCGGGCTCCGGGATCGGGAGCCCGTCGCGTTGGACGAGGCAGGATCGTGACGCGACATGGCCGGCCACGCCGGTGATCTGTGGCGCACGAGCCGGAGCCGCGACCGACACATGGACGCGTTCATCCTCCGCGAGCCGGGTGGGGAGTGGGATTCCGAGGAGCCGGGCGGCCGTCAGATGGCTGAACCACATCCCCGTCGGCCGGTGGAGCAGAAGGGCGCGGCAGCGCGTCAGCAGGTCTGCGTCGGACGGTGCGCGGACTCCCCGCACGGGGCGGATGAGATCGGGAGAGCGCATGCGCCCGCGGCCGACGCCGAGGCGGGCGGCGTCGGTCACGCGGAACGGCTTCCAAGACAGCTGACCGGGCAGCGGAGTGGTGTAACGACCCATGGGCACACCCTGCCCCACGCGCGCGAATCGCGTCGGAAGTTATCCACAGGGGCGCATCGAGTGGTGAGTGGATGCGCGAATCCGCGGCGAGTCGCGACATCTACTCACCACTCGGCGGGGAGGCGGAAGGGCGCGAGGGGGCACTCAAGGTCGAGTGGTGAGTCCTGGCTCGAAAACGGGTCGAGTTGCGACGTCATGTCACCACTCGGCGGAGGGGGTGGGCGGAGGGCGGAGCCCGGAGGGTGACGGCGGGAGGGGGAGGGCGGAGGGCGCCCGCTCAGGACGGCTGGACCGGGACCGGCTCCGTGTCGGGGATGGGGGAGGCGTCGCGGCCGCGGAGGTCGGGGTGGATGCGGTGCGCGAGGGCGGGGACGACGAAGCCCACGAGGGCGAAGGCCCCCGCCACCCAGAAGGCGCCGATCGCCCCGACACCGTCGATGAGGAAGCCGGCGAGGGCGGAGCCGAGCGCGGCGCCGATGAGCTGCCCGGTGCCCACCCAGCCGTAGGCCTCGGCGGTGTCGGAGAACTTGACGCTCGCCGAGACGATGGCGAAGAGCACAGCAAGGGCGGGCGCGATTCCGAGACCTGCGATCAGCAGCGTCAGCGACAGGCCCCACCACGACCACAGCATGAAGGTCGAGAGCACGACGCCGAGGAAGACGATGAGCATGCGGCGCGCGGTCGCCCACGGTCCGATGGGCACATGGCCGAACGCGAGGCCGCCGACGAGCGAGCCGAGCGACCAGATCGCGAGCACGATGCCGGCCAGCGGGGATCCCTCGCCGAAGGTGGCGACCACGCCCGCCTCGACGGCGGAGCACGAGCCGATGAGCAGGAAGCCGACGACGGTGGCGAGCAGCACCGGCGGACGCGCGAGCACGGTGCCGAACCGCCGCTTGCTGCGTGGGATGCGCACCCGCCCGACCTCGGGCGAGGAGATGAACCAGAACCCGCCTGCCAGCATGATCGCCACCGACATGAGGATTCCCTCGACGGTGCCGATCTGCGTCGAGACGAACGTGATCGCGACGGGCCCGGCGATCCAGATGATCTCCTGCGCGGACGCGTCGAGCGAGAACAGCGGGGTCAGCTGGCGGGAGTTGACCATCTTCGGATAGATCGTGCGGACGGCCGGCTGGATGGGCGGCATGCACAGACCGGCGAAGAAGGCGACGCCCATGGTCAGCGGGATGGGCATGACGAACAGCCCGATCGCGGCGACCGCGGCGGAGCACAGGAGAAGGGTCGTCCAGAGCACCACGCGCATCCCGAGCACACCCATCAGGCGGCTCGTCATGGGGCCGGCGATGGCCTGTCCGATGCTCATCGCGCCGAGGACGAGGCCGGCCGCCCCGTAAGAGTCGTGGATGCGCTCGATGTGGAGCAGGAACGCGAGCGACAGCATGCCGAACGGGAACCGCGCGGTGAGCTGAGCCGCGATGATCCGGGCGACGCCCGGTGTCTTCAGAAGGCTCGTGTAGCTGCTCACAATGGTCCACACTATCGGTCCGCGCCGACGTTCCGAGGGGCTCTCCACAGGGCGGCGTCCCCCTTCGCGGGGTGTGGAAACTGTGCATAAGTTCTCCCCACCTGTGGACGACACGCCCACTAGATGTGGGGGAGTGGAAATGTCGGACCCCCGCTATATAGTGGTCGAGCACAGAGAGCCGGTCAGCCTTCCGGGGATGTCCGAAGGCACGGTTCCGTGGGGATTTCCGCCGCTCACGCGGCACTTCTACGAGGGAGAGACAGTGGCAATCACAGTCGTGAAGCGCAACGGCGAGCGCGAGCCGTACGACGCCAACAAGATCAACCTGGCCATCGAGAACGCGGCCCAGGGTCTTGACGAGAACATCACGTGGGTGACGCAGATCGCGAGCGAGCTCGAGCTGACGCTGTTCGACGGCATCACGACGCAGCAGCTCGACGAGGCGGTCATCCAGGTCGCCCTCCAGAACGTCAAAGACGACCCGGCGTTCGACACCGTCGCCGCACGCCTCCTCCTCAAGACGATCTACAAGCGCGTGCTCGGCGACTACGAAGGTCACGACGAGCTCGTGCAGCTGCACGCCGAGCGCTTCCGCTCCTACATCGAGCGCGGCGTCGCCGAGACCCTGCTCGACGGCCGCTTCACCACGGCGTTCGACCTCGACCGCCTGGCCGGCTACCTCGACCCCTCCCGCGACGAGCTGCTGAAGTACATCGGCGTCGTCACCCTCAACAACCGCTACGGCATCAAGGCGCGCAACGGCGACTCCCTCGAGGTGCCGCAGTTCTTCTGGATGCGCATCGCGATGGGCCTCTCCCTCAACGAGGCCGACCCCACCAGCCACGCCATCGCGTTCTACGACAAGATGTCGAAGCTCGAGTACCTCGCTGCCGGCTCCACCCTCGTCAACGCGGGCACCGCATACCCGCAGCTCTCCAACTGCTTCGTCATGGAGATGCAGGACGACATCGAGCACATCGCCAAGAGCGTGCGCGACGTCATGTGGCTCACCAAGGGCACCGGCGGCATCGGCCTCTCGGTCACCAAGCTGCGTGCCCAGGGCTCGCCCATTCGCTCGAACAACACCACGAGCACCGGCCCGATCCCGTTCATGCACACCATCGACTCGGTGCTGCGCGCGGTCAGCCGCGGCGGAAAGAAGTTCGGCGCCCTCTGCTTCTACATGGAGAACTGGCACATGGACTTCCCGGAGTTCCTCGACCTCCGCCAGAACTCCGGCGACCCGTACCGCCGCACCCGCACCGCGAACACCGCGGTGTGGATCAGCGACGAGTTCATGAAGCGCGTGCAGAACGACGAGGACTGGTACCTCTTCGACCCGCTGGAGGTCGCCGACCTCAACGAGCTGTACGGCAAGGCCTTCTCGGAGCGCTACGCGCACTACGTCGCCGAGGCCGAGGCCGGAAACCTCAAGATGTTCAAGAAGATCAGCGCCCGCGCGCAGTTCAAGGACATCCTGATGAGCCTCCAGACCACCAGCCACCCGTGGCTGACCTGGAAGGACACGATCAACAACCGCGCCCTGAACAACAACACGGGCACGATCCACCTCTCCAACCTCTGCACCGAGATCACGCTGCCGCAGGACCGCGACAACGTGTCGGTCTGCAACCTGGCCTCCATCAACCTCACCCGCCACCTGATCGACGGGAAGATGGACTGGGAGCGCATCGAGGCGAGCGCCCGTCAGGCGGTCCGTCAGCTCGACAACCTGATCGACATCACGGTGTCGAGCGTCCCCGAGGCCGACTTCTCGAACCAGCAGAACCGCGCGATCGGCCTGGGCGTCATGGGCTTCACCGACGTCGTCGAGAAGCTCGGGCTCAGCTACGAGAGCGAGGAGGCGTACGCGCTGATCGACGAGATCATGGAGCACGTCTCGTACGCGGCCATCGACGAGAGCGCCGACCTGGCGCAGGAGCGCGGCGCGTACCCGAACTTCGAGGGCTCCCGCTGGTCGCAGGGTCTGGTGCCCTACGACTCGATCGCTCTCACCGAGGCCGACCGCGGCGTCCCGATCACGGTCGACCGCACCATCCGCCTCGACTGGGACCGCCTGCGCGAGAAGGTCAAGCGCGGCATGCGCAACGCGACGCTCATGGCCATCGCGCCGACCGCGTCCATCGGCCTCGTCGCCGGCACCACGCCCGGCTTCGACCCGCAGTTCTCGCAGATCTTCAGCCGCTCGACCTCGTCGGGCAAGTTCCTCGAGGTCAACCGCAACCTCGTCGAGACCCTGCAGGAGCGCGGGATCTGGCAGGACGTCCGCGAGGCGATCCTGCGGTCGCAGGGCGACATCCAGAACATCGCGGAGATCCCGGACGAGGTCAAGGAGACGTTCAAGACCAGCTTCCAGCTCTCGCCGTACGCCTTCATCGAGGTCGCGGCCCGCGCGCAGAAGTGGATCGACCAGGCGATCAGCCGCAACATGTACCTCGAGACCCGCGACCTCGGCGACATGATGGACATCTACTACGCGGCCTGGGAGAAGGGCGTCAAGACGACGTACTACCTCCACATGAAGCCGCGCCACCAGGCCGAGCAGTCGACGGTCAAGGTCAACAAGGCCGAGGAGATCTCGGGCGGCCGTAAGGGCTTCGCCACCGTCGGCGCCGGCGCGCCGGCCCCGGCCGCCGCTCCCGCCGTCACCGAGACGGCTCCGGCCGCCGCTCCCGCACGCCGTGGCTTTGGCTTCGGAGGCCTGACCGGGGGTGAGAACAAGTGAACAGCACCAAGGTCGAGGACTACTACGTGCCGGTCGACCCGATGGACGACCTGCAGTGCGAGTCCTGCCAGTAACCCGAACGCGACGCGCACAGAAGTAAGAGGAGACCAAGACGATGGGGATTCTGGGTACCGGAATCGAAGAGGGCCTGCTGCTCAAGCCCGTCAAGTACCAGTGGGCGATGGACCTGTACGACCAGGCCGTGGCGAACACGTGGTTCCCGAACGAGATCCAGCTCGGCGAGGACATCGCCGACTTCAAGCGGATGACGGACGAGGAGCGCCACGCGGTCACGTTCCTGATGAGCTACTTCAACCCGAACGAGCTGCTCGTCAACAAGGCGCTGGCCTTCGGCGTGTACCCCTACATCAACGCTGCCGAGGCGCACCTCTACCTCGCCAAGCAGATGTGGGAGGAGGCCAACCACTGCATGTCGTTCGAGTACGTCCTCGAGACGTTCCCGATCGACCGCGAGCAGGCCTACAACTCCCACGTCGACGTGCCGTCGATGGCGCGCAAGGAGGAGTTCGAGGTCAGCTTCATCAAGCGGATGACGGAGCAGACGCTCGACATCACCACCACCGAAGGCAAGCAGGACTTCATCCGCAACCTGGTGGCGTACAACGTCATCCTCGAGGGGATCTGGTTCTACTCGGGCTTCATGGTGGCGCTCTCGTTCCGCCAGCGGAACCTGCTGCGCAACTTCGGTTCGCTGATCGACTGGGTGGTTCGCGACGAGTCGCTGCACCTCAAGTTCGGCATCAACCTCATCCTCACGGTGCTGGAGGAGAATCCCGACCTGCAGACGCCGGAGTTCGCCGCCGAGATCCGCCAGATGATCCTCGATGCCGTCGAGATGGAGGAGCAGTACAACCGCGACCTCCTGCCGGGCGGCATCCTGGGGCTGAACGCCAACTACATCAACCAGTACGTGCGCTACCTGGCCGACCGCCGCCTGGAGGAGCTGGGCTTCGGGGCCGAGTACAAGGTCTCGAACCCGGCCAAGTGGATGGCGACGGCGAACGACACGCTGGAGCTGGTGAACTTCTTCGAGTCCACCAACACCTCCTACGAGTCGAACGCCAAGGCGTCCACCGGGCGCTGATCCCGCTGGGCGCTGAACGAATGACGACGGAGTTCCCTCCGCTGATCACCGCCGCCGCGCTGGACGTCGCTCTCGGGGCCGAATCCCTGTGGAGCGGCGCCGGCGGGCGGCGTTCGTCGTGGCGCGTGCTCGATGTGCGCTGGAAGCTGGGCGGTCCGCCTGGCCGCGAGGAGTACGAGCGCGGGCACATCCCGGGCGCCGTGTACGTCGACCTCGACACCGAGCTCGCCGGCCACGGCGCGCCCACCGACGGGCGGCATCCACTGCCCGACGAGGCGGACTTCCAGGAGGCGGCCCGCAGCTGGGGACTGAACGACGGCGACTCGGTCGTGGTCTACGACGATGTCTCCGGCACATCCGCCTCCCGTGCGTGGTGGCTGCTGCGCCACGGCGGGGTCCGAGACGTCCGCGTGCTCGACGGCGGTCTGGCGGCCTGGCGCGCCTTCGGCCGGCCCCTCGAGACCGGCGCCCGGCTGCACGCGCCCGGCAGCATCCAGCTGCGGTTCGGCACCCTTCCCACGATCGACGGCGATGCAGCCGCGGCCCTCGCCGCCGAGGGCGTCCTGCTCGATGCTCGCGCGGCCGAGCGCTTCCGCGGCGAGATCGAGCCGGTGGATCCGCGTCCCGGCCACATCCCGGGTGCGGTCAGCGCACCCACCACGGACAACCTCGACGACGACGGCCGGATGCTGCCGCCCGAGGTCCTCCGGCAGCGGTTCGAAGCGCTCGGCATCGACGCCGGCACCGCGGTCGGTGTGTACTGCGGCTCCGGCGTGACCGCCGCCCACGAGGCGCTCGCTCTGGTGACGGCCGGCCTGCCGATGCCGTCGCTGTACGCGGGCTCCTACTCCGCCTGGTCGAACGACCCGACGCGCCCGGTGGCGACCGGAAACCGATAAGCAAACGAGACCGAGCGCCCGCCGGCCGGGATCAGCGGCCGATTCGCAGCGGCAGAGCCACCGACGCACGGATTCCGCTGCCGAATCGCCCGAAACCTGTCGGAAACGTCCGCGAAAAACGCCGTTCCCTGCGCGAATTAGTGTTGAGGGGCGGCCACGCCGCTGGGGTATCCTCCCCTTACCGTGCAATACGCATCGACACATTCCTGCACCAGGAAGAAGGACAACGACAACATGCGCATCCGTACCGCGGCTCCCATCGCCGCCGTCGTCGCCGTTGCAGCGCTCGCGCTCACCGGCTGCGTCGACAACTCCACCCCGTCCTCCAGCTCAACGTCGAGCGCCGCGGCGGACGTGAAGAAGGACGACACCCTCGCCGGGCAGCTGCCCCAGAAGATCAAGGACGCCGGCAAGCTGACCGTCGGCATGGACAACACCTACCCGCCGAACGAGTTCAAGGACGACAACGGTCAGCCCGTCGGCTGGGAGGTCGACCTCACCAAGGCGATCGCCGCCAAGCTGGGTGTGAAGGCGGACTTCGCGATCGCGAAGTTCGACAACATCATCCCCAGCGTGACCGGCGGCAAGGACGACTTCGGCATGTCGTCCTTCACCGACACCACCGAGCGCGAGCAGCAGGTCGACTTCGTCAACTACTACTCGGCCGGCATCCTCTGGGCCTCCCAGAAGGGCAAGAACATCGACCCGGACAACGCGTGCGGGCTGAAGGTCGCCGTCCAGTCGACCACGTACGAGGACACCGACGAGGTGCCCGCGAAGTCGAAGAAGTGCACGGACGCGGGCAAGCCCGCCATCCAGGCCCTCCGCTACGACACCCAGGATGACGCGACCAACGCCGTCATCCTCGGTAAGGCGGACGCCCTCAGCGCCGACTCGCCCGTCACCCTGTACGCGATCTCGAAGTCGCAGGGCAAGCTCCAGGAGGCCGGCAAGACCTTCGACGAGGCGCCCTACGGGCTCCCGGTCCAGAAGGGCTCGAAGCTCGGCCCGGTGCTGCAGAAGGCGGTCCAGGCGCTCATCGACGACGGCACGTACAAGAAGATCCTCGACAAGTGGGGCGTCGCCGACGGCGCCGTCGACAAGGCCGACTTCAACGCGGCCTCGAAGGGCTGACCTTCATGTCCCAGGGCAACACCGCTCGGCCGGCGACGGGATCCATCCCGTCGCCGGCCGGCACCCGTTCCGAACCGATCAAGGCGATCAAGCTCAGGCACCCCTGGCGCATCGTCTTCGCGGTCATCCTGATCCTCATCGTCGTCTGGTTCGTCATCGACGCGTCCCAGCGATCCGCGTACGGCTGGCAGTACGTCGGCAAGTACGTCTTCGACAAGCGCATCAGTGCGGCTGCGCTCGTGACCCTCGAACTCACCGTCCTCTCGATGATCATCGGCGTCATCCTGGGCCTGATCCTCGCGGTCATGCGGCAGTCGCCGAACCCCGTCGTGAAATCCGTCGCGTGGGTCTACCTGTGGGTCTTCCGCGGGACGCCGGTCTACGTGCAGCTGGTCTTCTGGGGCCTGTTCTCGCTGATCTACCCGCAGATATTCCTCGGCGTGCCGTGGACGCAGATCGGGTTCGACGTGAACCTCGGCTTCATGCAGAACGCGTTCATCATCGCCGTCATCGGACTCGCGCTGAACGAGGCCGCGTACATGGCGGAGATCGTGCGCGCCGGCCTGCTCTCGGTCGACAAGGGCCAAGAGGAGGCGGCGACCGCGCTCGGCATGTCGTGGGGCCAGACCATGGGCCGCATCGTGATCCCGCAGGCCATGCGCGTCATCATCCCGCCGACCGGCAACGAGGTCATCTCGATGCTGAAGACCACCTCGCTGGTGGCGGCCATCCCGCTGACCACGGACCTCTACGGTGTCGCGCGCGACATCTCGGCGGTCACGTACACGCCCATCCCGCTGCTGATCGTGGCGTCGCTCTGGTACCTGCTGTTCACATCGCTGTTGATGGTCGGGCAGTACTTCCTGGAGAAGCGGTTCTCGCGCGGCGTGAACGCGCGCCGCCCCGACCGCAACGAAGCCGCTCTGGCGACGGGCGCGCTGCCGGCCGCCGGCGCCCCAGATGGAAACGACCTCGGAGGCAAGGGATGACCGACACGAGAACTCCGATGGTGCTCGCCGAGGGCGTCTCGAAGAGCTTCGGCTCGAACGAGGTGCTCAAGAGCATCGACCTGAAGGTGAATCCGGGCGAGGTGCTCTGCATCATCGGCCCCTCGGGATCCGGCAAGTCGACGTTCCTGCGCTGCATCAACCACCTCGAGCGTGTGGATGCCGGCCGGCTCTCCGTCGACGGCGAGGTCGTCGGCTATCGCCAGCACGGTGACAAGCTGTACGAGCTGAAGCCGAAGGAGGCCGCGCGCCAGCGCCGCGAGATCGGGATGGTGTTCCAGCGCTTCAACCTGTTCCCGCACATGACGGCGCTGGAGAACATCATCGAGGCGCCCATCCGCGTGAAGGGTCTCTCGAAGACGAAGGCCGTCGAGCGTGCGAACGAGCTGCTCGCGCGCGTCGGACTCTCCGACAAGGGCGACCACTACCCGTCGCAGCTGTCCGGCGGACAGCAGCAGCGCGTCGCGATCGCCCGGGCGCTGGCCATGGACCCGAAGCTGATGCTGTTCGACGAGCCCACCTCGGCGCTCGACCCGGAGCTCGTCGGCGAGGTGCTCGACGTGATGAAGGGCCTGGCCGCGAGCGGCATGACGATGGTCGTCGTGACCCACGAGATGGGTTTCGCCCGCGAGGTCGCGGACGAGCTGGTCTTCATGGACGGCGGCGTCGTCGTCGAGGCCGGCGACCCGCGCGAGGTGCTCGGCAACCCGCAGCACCAGCGCACGCAGGCCTTCCTCTCGAAGGTGCTCTAACCGCACGCGGATCGCGCGAGGAGCGGGCGTCGGCCGTCTGACACAATCGTCGGATGGACACCGACGCCCGCTCCTCCCGTCCCGTCATGTTCGTGACCGGTGCCAGCCGGCCGGAGTCGATCGGCGCGGCCATCGCGCGCAATCAGGCGTCCCTGGGCTGGGATGTGGCGTTCGCATTCTGGGACGACTACGACGCTTCGATGCCGTGGGGCGCGCACGAACGCGCGCACGACGCCTTCGCCGACGAACTGCGTGCGCTGGGCGCCCGCGCGCTCCCGGTCGCGGTGGACCTGTCGCATCCGGAGTCGCCGGCGTTCGCGCTCGAACGGATCCGGGCCGCTCTCGGGCCGGTTCAGGCGCTGGTCGCCAGTCACGCGCACTCCGTCGACAGCGGGCTGCTCGACACGAGCGTCGAGGCGTTCGACGCGCACTTCGCGGTCAACACGCGGGGTACGTGGCTGCTCATCAAGGCGTTCGCCGAGCAGTTCCCGTCCGCCGCGTCCGGACTCGGCCGCATCGTCGCCCTCACCAGCGACCACACGGCGCACAACGTCCCGTACGGCGCGAGCAAGGGCGCGCTCGACCGCATCGTGAAGGCCGCGGCCGTCGAGCTTGCGCACCTCGGGATCACGGCGAACCTCATCAACCCCGGCCCGATCGACACGGGCTGGATGACGCCCGACCTCGCCGAGTCGCTGGCCGCCGAGACCGCGCTCGGCCGTCTCGGCCGGCCGCAGGACACCGCCGACCTCGTCGCCTTCCTGCTGTCCGCATCCGGCGGCTGGATCACCGGGCAGCTCCTGCACTCCAACGGTGGCTTCCACCTCGGGATCTAGCCCTCAACCGCGCGCCGCCCCCGCCGTCGAGTCCGCGAAGTTTGCACACGACCCGCCGGTCGAGCGTGCAAACTTCGCGTACTCGACGGTGGGGGATGCCGAAAGGGGATCAGCCGGCGAGGACCTTGCGGATGCGGGGGAGCGAGACGGTCTCGGCGGTGCCCAGCGACTGGGCGAACAGCGAGACGCGGAACTCCTCGAGCATCCACCGGGCGTGCACGAGGGCGGGTGACGAATCCGGTGCCAGAGGGATGCGGCCGCCGGCGTCCGTGTACATCGCGACCGCGGTCTCCACCTGCGTCTGCCACGCGCGATCGCGGCCGGGGTTGGTCGGCAGCGCCTGCATCCGCTGCGAGATGCCGGCGAGGTAGCGCGGCAGGTGCCGCAACTGCTCCAACCCGGTCGCCGACACGAAGCCCGGCCCCTTCCCGGTAGCCCAGACGAGTCCGGCCAGCTGCCCCTTCGCGTCGTTGAGTGCCGCGAGATACGTGAGCGCGGTCACCCCCGAGATCGACTTCTCCGCGGCGCGGGCGGCGGTGAGGATGCGCGTCACCAGCGCGACCGTCTCGAACATCGCATCCATCACGATCCCGGAGACGCGGTCGCGGACCGCCTCGAACTCCGCCCGCATGAAGACCTGCCCGTCTGGCTTCATGCGGTACAGCACCGAGTCGACGACCGCGAGCAGGCAGTCGTCGAACAGGGCCTTCGTGTTGGCGTAGGGGCTGGCTGCGAGTGTCAGCTTCTCGTTCGAGGTGAGGTGCTGCTGCACGTAGGCGACGGGCGACGGGATGCTCGCGAGCAGCAGCCGCCGTACCCCGCCGGGCATCGCGCGCGCCTGTTCCGCGGGCGTTCCCATGAGGCGGATGCTGACCGAGGTCCCGTCGTCGACCAGCGCCGGGTAGGCGCGGATGACGTTCTTCGTGCCGCCCGGCCCGGTGTGCGTGGAGTCGACGAACCGGGGAAGCTCCTCGAGGTCCCAGGTCGTGAGGCCGGAACGCTCGATCGCGTTGGGTGTTCGCGCCTCGGCGACGGCGGCGACGGAGTCGCGGGCCCGGGACCGGAGGCGGTCCTGCAGCGCGGCGAGGTCCTTGCCGCTCGCCATCGGCCGGCCGCGCTCGCCGACCACCTGGAACGTCGGCCGGAGGTGCGGCGGAAGCCGGTCGAGGTCGAAGTCCGTGCCGCTGACCCGCGACCCGGTGAGGCGGGAGATCGTCGCGGCGAGGGTGTCCACGAGGGAGCCGGCCGGGCGCTCGCCCTCGTGCGCGCGCATCCCCGCGGTTCCGGCCAGCTCGCCGAGCAGGCGCTGGGCCCAGTCGGCGGCGGGCACGACCTGGCGGCGGATCGCCTTCGGCAACGACTTGATCAGCGCGGTCACGAGCTCGTGGCGGAGGCCGGGCACCTGCCAGTCGAAGCCGTCGGGGAGCAGCCCGGCGAGCAGCGGGAGCGGCACCTGCACGGTCACGCCGTCGTCCTCCGCGCCCGGCTCGAACCGGTAGCGCAGCGTGAGGCGCTGGTCGCCCTGCCGCCAGACCGGCGGGAACGCCTCCTCGTCGACCTCCGCCGCATCCTCGTCGAGCAGCGCCTCCGGCGTCATGGTCAGGAGGTCCGGGGTCTCCTGTCGCGCCTTCTTCCACCAGCCCTCGAACGAGCGGGTCGACACGACGTCCGCCGGGATGCGCCGGTCGTAGAACTCGAAGACCGCCTCGTCGTCGTTCAGGATGTCGCGGCGCCGCGTCCGCTCCTCCAGCTCGCGCAGCTCGGCTCGCAGCTTCCTGTTGGCGCGGTCGAACGCCTGGTGCGAGTCCCACTCGCCGTCCACGAGCGCGTGCCGGATGAACAGCTCGCGCGACAGCTCGGCGTCGATGCGGGCGTACTGCACCCGGCGTCGCGGGATGATGGGGACGCCGAACAGCGTCACCCGCTCGTACGCGACGACCGAGCCCTGGTTCTTCTCCCAGTGCGGCTCGCTGTACTGCCGCTTGCACAGGTCGCCCGCGATCGGCTCGGCCCAGGCGGGATCGATGGAGGCGTTCATGCGCGCGAACAGGCGGGACGTCTCCACGAGTTCCGCGCTCATCACCGCGTTCGGCTGCTTCTTGGCGAGCGTCGAGCCGGGGAAGATCACGAAGCGGGTCTGGCGGGCGCCCAAGTACTCCGACTGGCGGGAGCGCGGGCCGCTCTTGGCACCGGCGCCGCCGCGCGGGTTCGAACCGGTGTCGCGCGCATCCTTCAGCCCGATGTGCGAGAGCAGCCCGGCGAGCAGCGAGCGGTGGATGCCGTCGGGGTCGATCGACGGGTCGCCGATCGTCAGCCCGAGCGGCTTCGCGAGCTGCCGGAGCTGGCGGTAGACGTCCTGCCATTCGCGCACCCGGAGGAAGTTGAGATACTCCGCCTTGCACAGGCGGCGGAAGGCGCTGGAGGAGAGCTCGCGCTGCTGCTCCTCCAGGTAATTCCAGAGGTTGAGCAGGGTGAGGAAGTCGCTGGTCGGGTCGGCGAAGCGGGCGTGCTTCTCGTCGGCGCTGCCGCGCTTCTCGACGGGACGCTCGCGCGGATCCTGGATGGTGAGCCCGGCCACGATCGCCATCACCTCGCGCGAGGTGTTGTGCCGCTTGGACTCGACCACCATGCGGGCGAAGCGCGGATCGATCGGCAGCTGCGCGAGCTGCCGGCCCACCGGGGTGAGCTTCGTGCTCTCCTTCGCCGCGGTGATCGCGCCGAGCTCCGTCAGCAGGTCCAGGCCGTCCTTGATCCCGCGGGAGTCGGGCGGGGTGAGGAACGGGAACGCCGCGATGTCGCCGAGACCGAGCGAGATCATCTGCAGGATGACGGCCGCCAGATTGGTGCGCAGGATCTCGGGCTCCGTGAACTCCGGCCGCTTCTCGAAGTCCTCCTCGGAGTACAGGCGGATGGCGATGCCGTCGCTCGTGCGGCCCGACCGACCCGAGCGCTGATTGGCACTGGCCTGCGAGATCGCCTCGATCGGGAGGCGCTGCACCTTCGCGCGCACGCTGTAGCGGCTGATGCGCGCGGTCCCCGCATCCACCACGTACTTGATGCCGGGGACGGTGAGGCTGGTCTCGGCGACGTTCGTCGCGAGGACGACCCGGCGGCGCACGCCCGCCAGCGTCGACGGCTGGAACACCTTGTGCTGCTCGGCTGCGGACAGCCGGCCGTAGAGGGGGAGCACCTCGGTTCCGGGCAGATTGCGGCCGCGGATGGCGTCGGCCGCGTCCCGGATCTCGTTCTCGCCGGAGAGGAACACGAGCACGTCGCCGCGGTCCTCCCGGGCGAGTTCGTCGAGCGCGTCGTTGATGCCCTGCAGGTAGTCGCGGTCGGCGGCGGGCACCGGATCCGGATCCTCGTCGTCCTCCTCCATCACCTCGGCGACCAGCGGCCGATAGCGGATCTCGACCGGATAGGTGCGGCCGGAGACCTCGACGATGGGGGCGGGGGTCCCGTCGGCGGACGCGAAGTGCTCGGCGAAGCTCTGCGGGTCGATGGTCGCGGAGGTGATGATGAGCTTGAGGTCGGGACGCTTCGGCAGCAGCTGCTTGAGGTACCCGAGCAGGAAGTCGATGTTGAGGCTGCGCTCGTGCGCCTCGTCGATGATGATCGTGTCGTAGGCGCGCAGCATCCGGTCGCGCCGCAGCTCGTTGAGCAGGACGCCGTCGGTCATCAGCTTGATGCGCGTCGCCTTCGACACACGGTCGGTGAAGCGCACCTGGTAGCCGACCAGTTCGCCGACCGACTGCCCGAGCTCCTTGGCGATGCGCTCGGCGATCGTGCGGGCCGCGAGGCGCCGCGGCTGGGTGTGCCCGATGCTTGTGCGGCCGAGCTCCAGCGCGATCTTCGGCAGCTGCGTCGTCTTGCCGGAACCGGTCGCGCCCGCGACGATCACGACCTGGTTGTCGCGGATGGCGTCGGCGATCTCGTCCCGCATGCCGCTGACGGGCAGCTCGGGCGGGAAGACGATGCGGGGGAGGGTGTCGGCGGAAGACATGAGCCTTCCATTCTATCGGCGCACCGACCCCGACCGGGGGCGTTGCTCCGCGACCGCGCGTGACGTAGGTTCGCATCAACCCGGATCGGTTCCGGCGTCGATGGAGACGAGGAGAACCCATGAGTCACGGCTATGCCACCATGTCGGTGGCGAGCATCCTGGCGGAGACGGCGCATCGGCTGCCGGACAACGTCGCGCTGATCTTCGCCGGACAGGAGATCCGCTACGGCGAGCTGTGGGATCAGACGCGCGCGTACGCGGGAGCCCTGCGCGACCTCGGGGTGGAAGCGGGCGACAAGGTGGCCCTCATGCTGCCGAACGTTCCGGACTTCCCGCGCTCGTACTACGCCGTGCTCGCGCTGGGCGCCGTGGTGGTGCCCGTCCACGCGCTGCTGAAGGCGGAGGAGATCGCGTACGTGCTGCGCGACTCGGGCGCCTCCGTGCTGATCTGCGCGGCGCCGCTGCTCGGGGAGGGCGCGCGCGGTGCCGGGCTCGCCGGCATCCCGACGCTCTCGGTCCTGGTGCCGGACGAGATGTACGAGCAGGCGCCGTTCCCGCGGCTGGAGGAGCTCGCCGAGTCTGCCGAGCCGATCGACACGTACGTGCCGCGGGACCCGCTCGACACGGCGACGATCCTGTACACGAGCGGCACGACGGGCAAGCCGAAGGGCGCCGAGGGATGCCACTTCTCGCTGATCGAGCAGGTGAACGTGCTGCTCGCCGGCACGCTCGACCTCACTCCGGAGGACCGCATCCTGGGCTGCCTTCCGCTGTTCCACACCTTCGGGCAGACCTGCGTGATGAACATGGGTTTCCGCGCGGGCGCGGCCGTCGTGCTCGTGCCGAAGTTCGACGGCGCGACGGCGCTGCAGCTGCTCAACCAGCACGCCTGCACGATCATGACCGGCGTGCCGACGATGTACATCGCGCTGCTGGAGGCGGCGAAGACGAATCCGGACCGCCCGCCCCTCCGGTACGGCATGAGCGGCGGCGCGGCGATCCCCGTCGCCGTCATCGAGCGGATGAAGGAGGTGTACGGCATCGACGTGCACGAGGGATACGGCCTCACCGAGACGTCGCCCGTCGCCTCGTTCAATCACCGGGGCCGGCCGACGCGCGTCGGGACCGTGGGCACGCCGATCTGGGGCGTGGATGTGGAGATCGCCGACCCGGAGCTCGACGACCGCATCGAGCTGCTGCCCCGCGGCGAGCTCGGCGAGATCGTGGTGCGCGGCCACAACCTGATGAAGGGCTACCTCAACCTTCCGGAGGCGAACGCCGAGGCGGTGGTGGACGGCTGGTTCCGCACCGGCGACCTGGGCACCAAGAGCGACGACGACTACATCACGATCGTCGACCGCAAGAAGGACATGATCGTCCGCAACGGCTACAACGTGTACCCGCGCGAGGTGGAGGAGGTGCTGTCCGCGCATCCCGCGGTCGCCATGGTCGCCGTCTTCGGCGTCGCGCACGACACGCATGGGCAGGAGATCGTGGCGGCGGTGACGCTGATGCCCGGCGGCGAGGCGCGGGGCGAGGAGCTGATCGCCTTCGTGCAGGAGAAGGTCGCGGCCTACAAGTACCCGCGCCGGGTCGAGATCCTGGAGGTGCTTCCGCTGGGGCCGAGCGGCAAGGTGCTGAAGCGCGAGCTGGTGGCCTGGTTCGAGGGCGAACAGGCGCAGGCCCCGGAGACGGCGGCCACCTCCTGACGCTGGTACCGTGGCGGATATGGTTGCAAACGCAAATACTCCGCTTCTGACCCTGAACAACGGGACGACCATCCCGCAGCTCGGCTTCGGCGTCTTCAAGGTCGACCCGGCCGAGACGACCCGCATCGTCACCGACGCGCTCGAGGTCGGCTACCGCCACATCGACACCGCCGCGATCTACGGCAACGAGGAGGGCGTCGGCCGCGCGATCGCCGATTCCGGTATCCCGCGCGACGAGCTGTTCGTCACCACCAAGCTGTGGAACGACCGCCAGACCGACGCCCAGAACGCGTTCGACGAGTCCCTCGGCAAGCTGGGCCTCGACTACGTGGACCTGTACCTCATCCACTGGCCGACGCCGCAGAAGGACACCTTCGTCGAGGCCTGGAAGTCGCTCGAGAAGATCTACGCATCCGGCCGGGCGAAGGCGATCGGCGTCTCCAACTTCCTGGTCCCGCACCTGCAGAAGCTGCTGGCCGAGACGGATGTGGTGCCCGCGGTCAACCAGATCGAGTTGCACCCCGCGCACCAGCAGCCGGAGGTGACCGCCTTCTCCCGCGAGCACGGCATCGAGATCGAGGCGTGGGGGCCGCTCGGCCAGGGCAAGTACCCGCTGTTCGAGACGCCGGAGGTGGCGCAAGCCGCCGAGGCGCACGGCAAGACGCCGGCGCAGGTCGTCATCCGGTGGCACCTGCAGACCGGGAACATCGTGTTCCCCAAGTCGAACCGGCGTGAGCGCATGGCCGAGAACTTCGACGTCTTCGGCTTCGAGCTGACGGCCGACGAGGTGTCCGCCATCTCATCCCTCGAGCGTGAGGGACGGGTCAGCGCCCACCCGGACGAGGTCAACTGACAGCTCGCCCCATCTGCGGGTGATCGGCCGGGGCCTGCGGCGCACGGGTGTCGCAGGCCCCGGCTAGGCTCGTGATGTGCGGATCACGTCGGTCACCGGGAAGATCACCTACATCGTCGGTGTCTTCGCGCTCATCCTCGTGCTCAACGTCTTCGTGTTCGCGCGCTTCCTCAACCCGACCTTCGACGTGCTGATCGTGGCGGTGCTGAACGTCGCCTACGTCATCGTGGGTGTGCGCATCTTCCGCGGGGCGGGCGAGAACCGGTCGGATCCGCGCGCGTGGTGGCGCGCCACCGCCCGGCCCGCCGCCGGGTTCTGGATCGGCGGGCTGCTCGGCGTCCTCGCCTTCATCTCGGGGGTCGGCGCGTTCGCGAGCGACGCGGAGGACGCGTTCGTCCCCGCGATCGCGTGCCTCAGCTACGCGGCGCTGGCCGCCTTCTACCTGAACTCCTCCATCCGCCTGCAGGGGATGGACATCGCGGGCTGAGCCCTGGTCTGGCGGGCGTCACCGGGGCTTCCGTTCCCGCCGCGGGGTCGTAGGGTGAGCGCATGGCGAACCGGCTCGGCGATGCGATCAGCCCCTACCTGCGCGCGCATGCGGACAACCCCGTCGACTGGTTCCCCTGGGGCCCGGAGGCGTTCGCCGAGGCGCGGCGGCGGGATGCGCCGGTCATGATCTCCATCGGCTACGCCACCTGCCACTGGTGCCACGTGATGGCGAGGGAGAGCTTCAGCGACCCGGTGACGGCCCACGAGCTGAACGCCCGGTTCGTGGCGATCAAGGTCGACCGGGAGGAGCATCCGGACGTGGATGCGGCGTACCTGTCGGCGGCGAGCGCGTTCACCGGCAACCTCGGCTGGCCGCTGACGGTGTTCGCGACGCCGGACGGCCGCGCGTTCTTCGCCGGCACCTACTTCCCGCCGCAGCCGGTCGCCGGCCGCGCCTCCTTCCGGCAGGTGCTCGACGCCGTGGCGGATGCGTGGACCGTGCGCCGCGCCGAGGTCGAGTCGGACGCCGGGAAGGTCGTGGCTGCGCTCGCCGCGGCGGCGGAGGCGGCGACATCGGTCGCGGAGCTGCCCGACGGACGGCAGCTGGATGCGGCGGTCGCCCAGCTCGCGGAGGCCGAGGACCCCGAGTTCGGCGGGTTCGGCACCGCGCCGAAGTTCCCGGTCGCTCCGCTCCTCGACTTCCTGCTCTCCCGTCCCGCCGGGCACGACCTCGCCGCCCGGACGCTGCACCGCATGGCGGAGTCGCCGCTGCACGACCCGGTCGACGGCGGGTTCTTCCGCTACGCGACGCGGCGCGACTGGAGCGAGCCGCACTACGAGCGGATGCTGTACGACAACGCGCTGCTGCTCGACGCGTACGCGCGCGCCTGGCAGCAGACCGGCGAGGAGTGGGCTGAGCGCACGGCGGACGGCGTCGCGTCGTTCCTGCTCGGGGTGCTGCGTCAGCCGTCGGGCGGCTTCGCCTCGGCGCAGGACTCGGAGAGCACGATCGACGGGGCGCGCGTCGAGGGGACGTACTACACGCTCCCGCCGGAGGACCGGGCCGCGCTCGAGCCGCCCCCGCTCGACGCCAAGGTGCTGACCGGGTGGAACGGTCTCGCGATCGGCGCGCTGGCGCGCGCGGGGCGCATCCTGAACCGTCCGGCCTGGATCGTGGGCGCACGGCAGGCGGCGGATGCGGTGCTCACCCGGCACCGGCGCGACGACGGGACGCTGCTGCGCACCTCCCTCGGCGACCGCAGCTCGGAGGCGGGGGCGACCCTGGAGGACTACGGCGGGCTCGCGGCCGGCCTGCTCGAACTGGCGCTCGCGGCGGGCGATGCGACCGCCGCGACGGCGGCGCGAGACCTCGTCGACCTCTGTCTCGACGCGGCCGGCACGGGCGCCGCCGGCACTGGTGCGGCCGGCGGCGACGGCGCCTGCCCGTTCGAGACGCCCGGCGGCCGCGACCCGGTGCTCGAGGCGACCGGCCTCGCGGTGCGGGTCGATCCGTCCGAGGGGGCCTATCCCTCCGGCCTGTCGTCGATGGCGCAGGCGGCCCACGCGCTGTACCTGATGACGGGGGAGCGGCGCTACGAGCGGGCGGCGCGCGAGGCGATGCGGCTGGTGGCGGCGCAGGCGGTGCGGGTGCCCAGCGGCTTCGGGACGTCGCTCGCGCTGATGTCCAGGCTCGCGGGGGAGGCCGACCAACTGGTCGTCGTGCTGCCGGACGGCGGCGAGGCCGCATCCGGGCCGCTCGTGGCCGCCGCGCGCCGCAACGGCGCCCCGCTCGTCGCCGTCGCGACCGAGTCGCAGGCGCGGGAGCTGGCCGCCGCCGGCTTCGACCTGTACGAGGCGCGCACGACCCGCGACGGGCTGCCCACCGCGTACCTCTGCCGGGACTTCGTCTGCCGGCTGCCCGCCACGACGCCGGAGGAGCTCAGCGCCGCACGCGGTACGTGAGGTGCGCCACCTCCGGGGTGACCCGCTGGCGCGCGAGCTCGAACTCGATCGGCGGCACCCGGTCGAACACGCGCTCGCCGGCGCCGAGCGTGATCGGCACGACGTGCAGCCGCAGCTCGTCGACGATCCCGGCCCACAGCGCCTGGTTGAGCGTCTCCGCTCCCCCGCGATCGAGATGTCCGCGTCGCCCGCGACATCGCGCGCCTGCTCCACGGCCGAGTGGATGCCGTCGGTCACGAAGTAGAACGTGGTCCCCGTCATCTCCAAGGGCTCCCGTTCATAGTGCGTGAGCACGAAGACCGGGGCGTGGTACGGCGGCTCCTCGCCCCACCAGCCGCGCCAGTCGCCGAACGGCTCGTCCGGCGCCGGCCACTCGTTGCGCACGGGCCCGAACATCTTGCGCCCCATCACGAAGGCGCCGGCCCGGAGGATGGCGTCCATCTCCTCTCGGTGCTGCTCGGCGTGCTCGTCGAACATCCAGGTGTGCAGACGCCCGTCGACCCCCTCGCCCATCGGCTGCTCGAGCGACTGGTTGGGCCCGGCGGCGAAGCCGTCGAGCGAGATGCCGATGTCGGCGGTGACGATTCCCATGCCGGAAGGCTAGTCAGGCGCGCTCCACCTTGTCGAGCATCCGCCAGACCGCTTCGCTGAGCTCGGGGTGCTCCAGTGCGATCCGCCGGAGGACGCCGTATTCGAAGCGGGTGAAGATCTCACGGCCGGCCGCGGGATGGTGTGCCCGGGACTGCTCCTCGGCCAGGTCGAACGCCTCGATGGCCCCGGCCCGCAGCGAGATGACGACCTGCTCGTCGACGCTCGGCAGCTCGGGGATGAACTGCCACGGGTCCTCCCCGGCGCGGCAGCGGTGCTCGATGATCACGGACAGCTCGTCGCGCGCCTGCTGGCGCAGGAGCTCGATGCTGCGCGGCACCTGGTCGCTCATCTCGCACCCTCCTTCCCCGGGGTTCGTTCAGCCTAGGCGGTGCCCCCGACAGAGGTCGAATCCCGGTGACACGGAGCGTCTGCCGATCACTCGGTGCGGGCGAGGAGGTAGGTGTTCAGCTCGGCGGTGAGCGCCGCATCCACCGGGTACGCACGGTCGTCGAGGTGGGTGATGGGCGCAGCCTGGCGGACGCTGGAGACGAGCCAGAGGGCGTCCGAGGCGCGGACTTCGTCGATGGTCAGCGGTGCGAACTCGGTGCGCAGTCCGCGCGCCTGGAAGAAGTCGAATACGGCCGCCTGGGTCGTCCCGGCGAGGATGCCGTGGTCGGTGTTCGGAGTACGGACGACCCCGTCGGTCAGCGTGACGACGTTCGAGGTCGGGCCCTCGAGCGCGTACCCGTCGCTGCTGACGAAGAGGACGTCGTCGAAGCCGCGGCGCACCGCCTCGCGCTGGGCGGCGCGGTTGACCGCGTACGAGAGGGTCTTGGCGCCCGCGAGCAGCCAGGGGAGGTCTCGGCCACGTCGTGGCGCACGCCGCGGTCGAGCGAGACGACCCGGATGCCGAGGCGCGCCTGCGTGAAGTCCTCGCCGAGGTCGACGAAGATCCAGCCGCTCGGGAACCCGCTGCCCTCCACCCCGCGCGTGTAGATGAGCTTGGCGTAGAGTTCCCGACCACCGCCTCCGTTGCGGGTGAGGTAGTCCGCCACGCCGGCGCGCACGGCCTCGCGCCAGACGTCGAGCGCGGGAACCGGCAGGTCGAGCAGCTCGGCCGAGTGCGCGAGCCGGGCGAGGTGCGGCTCCAGCGCCTGGGGGTGGCCGTCGATGACGGCGATCGTCTCGAACACCCCGTCGCCCCGGGTCACCGACAGGTCGGTGATCCGCACCTGGGGCGCGTCGAAATCCGCCACCCGGTAGCCGGGGTCGCCGGTCAGGGGCTCTCCGGTCGGGGCGGTGATGGTCAGCAGGGTCGCGCGCGTCATGCGTCCCATTCTGCCCGTCGTCCGGTCGTCGGCGGCCGTGGATCAGACGGTTTCGCGGATGCGGAACGCATCGTCGCCCTGCGGCTCGGCATCCGCGACCTCGACGCCGTCCACCGTGGCGCCGGGCGGGCCGGTGCGCAACCAGTCCAGCATCCGGTCCACCTGCTCCGGTTCGCCCTCGACCTCGGCCTCCACGCTGCCGTCGAGACGGTTGCGGGCCCAGCCGGTCACGCCCAGCCGCTGCGCCGTCTCGCGGGCGCTCCAGCGGAACCCCACGCCCTGCACGCCACCGGTCACGGTCGCTCTTCTGCGGATCACGCCCCCATTGTGCCCCTGCCCGTCCGCGGCGCCAGCGCGAGTGCTGCGGCCCGTCCACTCTGCGGTGGCGCGACCCGGCGCAGACGTTCCGGGCGACCGCACCACCCGGACCCCCTGCTTCAATGGGGGGATGAGCGAACCCGCCGACCGCGTCCCCGACCTCCGCGCCGACCTGATCGCCGCAGGGCTCACCGTCGACGCGCTGACGGCTCTGTGGGGCCCGGAGGCGGCCGACGCACTGCACCGCGGGCAGCGCGTGCCGGCGGAGCGGGCGCTGGCCCGGCGGGAGCCGTCGGCGCTCGCGACGCTCGCCCGGCTGTTCCTGCTGGGGCGGTCGGTGCCCCGGCCGGAGGCGGAGGCGGCGTTCCCGTCTCTCGGCGTGACCGGGGCGGAGGAGCTGGAGCTCGTCGTCGCGGAGGGCGACGAGGTGCGCGCCGCCGTCGACCTCCGCCCGTACGCCTTCGTGGACGCGGCCGGTCCCGCCGAGTGGTGGATCGTCTCCGACCTCGGCGAGCTGGCCCTCGGCCACGCGCTTCCCGAGGACCATGTGCTGGGGGTGGGCGGCGCATCCCTGACCCTGAGCGGGCTGATGCTCCAGGCGCCGGTCGACCGCGCGCTCGACCTCGGCACCGGATGCGGCATCCAGGCGATGCACGCCGCCCGCCACGCTCGCCGCGTCGTCGCGACCGACATCTCGGAGCGGGCGCTGCGCCTGGCGGCGCTCAACCTGGCGCTGAACGAGATCGAGGGGTGGAGCTGCGCCTCGGCAGCATGTTCGACCCGGTCGCCGGGGAGCGGTTCGACCACATCGTCTCCAACCCGCCGTTCGTGATCACGCCGCGGACCGAGGGCGTGCCCGCGTACGAGTACCGCGACGGCGGGATGGTCGGCGACGGACTGGTCGCCTCCTTCGTCAGCGGATGCGCCGAACACCTCACGCCGGGCGGCGTGGCGCAGCTGCTCGGCAACTGGGAGTACCGCGGCACGGGAGACGGCCTGGAGCGGGTGCGCGACTGGGTGGATGCGTCGGAGGCGCCGCTCGACGCCTGGGTGATCGAGCGGGACGTCGAGGATGCGGTCCGGTACGCCGAGACGTGGATCCGCGACGGCGGCACCCGGCCCGGCACCCCGGAGTCGGAGCGGCTGCTCGACGCGTGGCTGGCCGACTTCGCGTCGCGGGATGTGCGATCGGTCGGCTTCGGCTACCTGCTGCTGCGCCGGACGGAGGGCGTGCCGACGCTGCGCCGCTTCGAACGGCTGCACGGCAGCCTCGGCGCGAACGAGGCCGGACTGGGCGTGCACCTCGGGCAGGCTCTCGCCGCCCACGATCTGCAGGCCGCGCTCAGCGACGACGAACTCGGTCGGCTGCACCCCGTCGTGGCGGGCGACGTGACGGAGGAGCGGCACCTGTGGCCCGGCGCGGACGCGCCCACGGCCATCCTGCTCCGCCAGGGCGGCGGGTTCGGGCGCGTGGTGTCCGCCGACACGGGGCTCGCCGCGCTGGTCGGCGCCTGCGACGGAGAGCTGTCGGTCGCGGCGATCGTCGCGGCGCTGGCACAGCTGCTCGAGGTGGACGAGGAGTCCCTGCGCGCCGAGCTGCTGCCGGCCGTGCGCACCCTCCTCGTCGACGGGTTCCTGCGCGCCTGACCCCCCGGCCTCCGCTCGGCTTCCCCGCCAACAATTCCTGAGTTTTTCGGGCGTTCTGACTGATTCCGCTCGAAAAACTCAGGAATTGTTTGCTGCGGGGCGAGGGACGGGCACCAGCGTGACGTCGGTGAGGCGACCGTCGGCGACCTCCGCCGTCAGGTACGTGCACACGGGTTGCCGGCGGCGGTCCGTCGGCGAGCCCGGGTTGAGGAGGCGCAGGCCGCCGGTCGTGACGGTGTCCCACGGGATGTGCGAGTGCCCGAACACGAGCACATCCGCATCCGGGAAGTCGCGATCCGCCCGCACCTCGCGCCCCGCCGCCGGCCCGGTCTCGTGCACGACGGCGAATCGCAGTCCGCCCAGTTCCACCCGGGCGATCTCGGGGAGTCGCCGCCGCAGCTCGGGCCCGTCGTTGTTGCCGTAGACGCCGACGAGGCGGCGGGAGCGCTCCTCCAGCAGGTCGAGCGTCGCCGCATCCACCCAGTCGCCCGCGTGGATGACGACATCGGCCGCATCCACCGCCGAAAGCACCGGGGCGGGCAGCGTGCGGGCGCGCTTCGGGACGTGCGTGTCGGAGATCAGGAGCAGCCTCACGAAGGCACACAGTACGCAAACCCGCGAGACGGGGCTACTTTTCGCGCTATGGATCTACGCAACCTCGGAAACAGCGGAACGATCGTGTCGGAGTTCGCCCTCGGCACCATGACCTTCGGCGCGGAGGCCGACGAGCAGTCCTCGCACGCCATCCTGGAGCGGTACCTCGACGCGGGAGGGAACTTCCTCGACACCGCCGACGTCTACACGTCCGGAGCCTCGGAGTCGATCATCGGGCGCTGGCTGGCCCGCAACCCCGGACGTCGCGACGGCGTCGTGATCGCAACGAAGGGCCGCTTCCCGATGGGAGCCGGCCCGAACGACCTGGGCCTGTCGCGCGCGCACCTGCGGACCGCGCTCGACGCCTCCCTGCGCCGGCTCGGCGTCGAGCACATCGACCTCTACCAGATGCACGCGTGGGATGCCCTCACGCCGATCGAGGAGACCCTGCGCTTCCTGGACGACGCGATCAGCGCCGGCAAGATCTCGTACTACGGCTTCTCGAACTACCTCGGCTGGCAGTTGACGAAGGCGGTGCACATCGCGAAGGCGCACGGCTGGGCGCCCCCGGTGACGCTGCAGCCGCAGTACAGCCTGATCGTGCGCGGCATCGAGCACGAGGTGGTGCCCGCGGCGCTGGATGCCGGGGTCGGGCTGCTGCCCTGGTCGCCGCTCGCGGGCGGCTGGCTGAGCGGCAAGTACCGCCGCGACGAGGCGCCGACCGGCGCGACGCGGCTCGGCGAGAACCCGACCCGGGGCATGGAGGCGTGGGAGGCGCGCAACGCGGACCCGCGCACCTGGGAGATCATCGACACGGTGGATGCGGTGGCGAAGGAGACCGGGGCGTCCGCGTCCCAGGTCTCGCTGCGGTGGCTGAGCGACCGGCCGGCCGTGACGTCCGTCATCCTGGGCGCGCGCACGGTCGAGCAGCTGGAGGACAACCTCGGCGCGGCGGACATCGCGCTGACGGACGAGCAGCGCGCGCGGCTGGACGAGGCGAGCACGCCGCGGACGGACATCTACCCGTACGGCGAGCAGGCGGTGCAGCAGCGGCACCGGAAGCGCGAGGGCGGGCGGTAGGCGGGGCGGCCGGCGCCGCGCCAGCCGGCTAGCCCGCGAGCGCGTCCAGCTCGGCGACGAGGTCGCGGGCGGCGGAGGACACGGCGGACTCGGGCGTGCGCAGCCCGACCACCACATCCGTCGTCCCGCCGCCCTCGGCGCGCATCCGGAGCAGGGCGATGCGCAGCTCGACGGTGCCGCCGGGGATGCGGTGCCCGCTCATCGAGAGCACGGTCGACTCGAAGATGAGCGACGTCCATTCGTCTGCCGCCGCGGTCGCATCGGCGGCGAGTCCGGCCAGCCAGGCGGCGAGGTCGTGCGCCTCGGCCGACGTCAGGCAGGCCTCGCTGAGCGCCCAGCGCCGGCCGCCGTCGTCGACGACCGCATCGACCACCACGCGGTCGCCGTCGCGCGCCGAGGGCCGCAGCTCGACGCTGCGCTGGCCGCTGTCGTCCTCCAGCCTCACGATGCGCTCGGCACGACCGTCAGCACGCGCTCGATGTACTCGAAGAACGAGTTCATGAAGCCGCGCAGGAATTCCTCCGTGCCCGGGTCGGTGACGGTGCCGTCCTGCTCGATGAGGCCGGGCCGCATCCAGATGTACGCCTCGGGCGCGTTCATCTGCGGCGCCTGCAGGAAGCTCAGGATGCTGCGCAGGTGCTGCTGGCCGACCGCGGTCCCGATCTGGCCGGGCGAGGCGCCGATGACGGCGGTCGCCTTGCGGGCGATGACGTTCTCGCCGTAGGGGCGGCTCGCCCAGTCGATCGCGTTCTTGAGTGCGCCGGGGATGGAGCGGTTGTACTCCGGCGTGATGAAGAGCAGCGCATCCTGCTCGGCGATCAGCTGCTTGAACTCGCGCGCCATGGCCGGGAAGTCGCCGTCGAGGTCGCGGTTGTAGAGCGGAAGGCCGCCGATCGGGATCTCCGTGAACACCAGGTCGGAGGGCGCCAGCCGCAGCAGCGCTCGCGAGAGAGTTCGGTTGACGGACTGCGTGGACAGGCTCCCCACGAAGTAGCCGACACGGTACGGGGGCTGGAGCTCGTTGATCGTCGCCATGGATGTCATGCTGCCCCCGCCGCCGGGGAGTGGGAAGCCCCCTTATCCCGTCCCCTTATCCCGTCCGCTTATCCCGTCCGACGCGGCAGGAATAGGGCATCTTCCCGATGTCCCGCGGGGGCCTTAGCGAGAAGGCTGAGGTCATCGCAGGAAAGGGGAACGGGGCATGATGTTCGAGGAATTCGTGGACTTCCGGGTGCAGGCCGGTGAGGCGGTGCGCGCTCAGCGTGAGCGTGAGCGGGCGCGGCGGGCGCGGGCCGAGAAGGGGGCGGTGGTGGATGCGGTGAGCGGCGGCGGGGCGCGCGGGGTAGCTCGGGTGGCGTCCGCGCCGAGTGCGGCGCCGTCTGCTGCCGGTGCGGTTTCGCCGGCTTCGGACGCCGCTGCGGCTCCCGCCGCGGCGCCCGAGCGGGAGCTGGCGCACGCCGGCCGGTGAGGCGCCGCGCGGCTCGCTGTCTGCTGCCCGCGAAGAGCCGCATCCGGAGGGTTCGGATGTCGGTGGTGGGTGGCACGATGAAGACATGCGAGCAGCGGCGGCGGCCACCACGCTGGTCGGGCGGGAGCCCGACCTCGAGGCGCTGAACGCCGCGCTGCGCGCCGCCGATTCGGGCGATCCGCAGGCCGTCGTGATCGGGGGAGAGGCGGGCATCGGCAAGTCGCGGTTGCTCGAGGAGTTCCTCGGGGCCCAGGAGTCGGCAGCGCATCAGAGCAGGGCTTCGCAGCCGGCGGCCATCGTTCTGCTGGGCCGGTGCGTCGACCTCGGCGACGACGGTGCGCCCTACGCGCCCTTCGCCGCGGTGCTGCGCCGGCTCATCCAGACGGTCGGGCTCGAACGCGTGCTCGATGCCGCAGGGTCCGGTGCCGGCGTCCTCTCGGCGCTGCTGCCCGAGCTGGCGGACGACTCCTCCGTCCCGCCGCGCACGGGCGCGGAGCGCCTGTACGAGCTCGTCACCGTGCTGCTCGAGAAGATCTCGGCCGACCGTCCGGTGATCCTCGCGATCGAAGACGTGCACTGGGCCGACCGGTCGACGCTCGAACTGCTGCGGTTCCTCGTGCGCATGGCCGAGGGCGGGAGGCTGCTCGTGGTGCTCACCTACCGCAGCGACGAGGTGCCGCGCGGGCACGTGCTGCGGTCCTGGCTGCCCGAGCTCGACCGAACCCGGCGGGTGACCCGCTGGGAGCTGGCGCGGCTCGGCCCCGCGCAGATCGGCGAACTGGTGGGAGAGCTGCTCGGTCGCGCTCCGGACGAGCAGTCGCTGCAGCGGGTGGCGGAGCTCAGCGAGGGCGTTCCGTTCTTCGTCGAAGAGCTGGTGGGCATCGACGGCCTGCGCTCGGGCGACGACCTGCCCGAGACCCTCCGCGAGCTGGTGCTCGCCCGGTTCGAGCGGCTCAGCGATCCGGCCCAGCGGCTGCTCCGCGTGCTCGCCGCCGGCGGGGTGTGCGTCACGCACGAGCTGCTCGCGGCGGTCTACGAAGGCTCGCCCGACGAGCTGGATGCCGCCGCCCGCGAGGCCGTCGTCGCCAACCTGCTCGCGGCCGACTCCACCGAGTACTCGTTCCGGCACGCCCTGGTGCGCGAGGCGATCCACGCCGACCTGCTGCCGGGGAGCGCAGCCGATTCCACACCCGGTACGCGGAGGCGCTGGAGGCGAGCCCGCAGCGCTCGGCCGTGCAGCTCTCAGCGCATTGGCTGGCGGCGCACGACGTGCGGCGCGCCTTCCTCGCCTCGCTGGAGGCGATGGAGGAGGCCCGCCGGTCGTACGCGTACGCCACCGCCGCGGCGATGGGCGACCGCGTCCTCGAGCTGTGGGAGCGCGTCCCCGACGCGGAGGAGCTCAGCCCGTGGGATCGCGTGGCCGTCATCGCCAAGACCGCCTCGGCGCTCCGGAACGCGGGCAACAACGAGCGCGCTCTCGCCCTGGTCGAGGTGGCGCTGGCCGAGGCGCCCGACCTCGCGCCGCCGCGGCGGGCGCGTCTGCTGCGCGACAAGGCGCAGTACCTCGGCAACCTCAATCGTCCCGGAGGCGCCGAACTGCTCGAGGAGGCGCTCGCGCTCGTGCCGCCGGAGGTCATGCCCGCGAGCGATCCGCTGCGGCCTCAGCTGCTGACCGAGCTGGCGGCCCAGCGGATGCTCGCCGGTCTCTTCCCCACCGCGATCGAGACGGCACGCGCGGCGATCGCCGAGGCAGAGCAGGCGCCGCCGCCGATGCGGTCGATCGCGCACAACATCCTCGCCTCGTCCCTCATCGAAGACGGCAGCATCGACGAGGGTTTCGCCGAGTTCGAGCTCGCCGGAGCGCTCGCCGAGGGGGATGCCGGCGCTACGCTGCGCCTCGCCGTCAACGTCTCCGACGCCCTCAACTCGGTCGGTCAGTACGCGGCGGCCGTCGAACTGGCGGAATCGGGTCTCGCTCGCGCCCGCGAGCGCGGGGTGGAGCGCACATCCGGGGTCTGGCTGGCCGCGAACACCGCTGAGCCGCTGATCGCCCTCGGGCAGTACGACCGTGCAGAAGAGATGCTGCGCATCGCCCTCGGCTCCGACGACCGCACCGGCGTCACCGCCCAGCTGCAGCGCGCCCGGCTGTGGGTCTGGCACGGCGAGCCGCAGCGGGCGGATGCGCTGCTCCGGCGACTGCGCACGCCCCTCCGCGCGCTCGCCGAGCTGGAGCAGCAGACGCGCCTGAGCCTGGCCCGCATCTCCGCCGAGGTCGCGATCGCGCTCGGCGACTTCGACCGGGCGTGGCAGGAGACCCGCGGGATCGGCGCCACGCCGTTCCGGTCGGTGCCGGGATACGACCTCCCCGTGCTCGCGGGCGCGGGGCGCGCCTTGGCCGAGTTGGCGATGCATGGAGCGGATGCTGGCGGTGCGGACGAGGCGGGAGACGCGGCGCGGCTCGACGTCGCCGCGGAGGCCAGCCGGCTGGAGGACGTTCTCGCGCCCCTGCGCAGCTGGCCGACCGCGGCCGTGTGGGCTCCGCTCATCGACGCCGAGCTGGCGACGGCCCGGGCCGCGGTGGCCGTCCCGACCGACCACGCCGGTTCCGCCGCTCGCATCGACCGCTTCGCCGACGCGCTCGCCGCCTGGGAGCGCGCGACGGTCGCTGCGGCCGGCCCGCTCGCACCCGTGCACCTGCGTCCGTACGCGTTGCTCCGGGCGGCCCGCATCGCACTGGCCGCCGGGGATCGCTCGCTCGCCGAGCGCCTGGTGTCCCAGGCGCGAGCGCTCGCCGACCAGGGCGGCATCCGTCTGCTCGTGGAGACCGCGGACGCCCTCGCCGCGCAGCCCGCCGGCCGCTCTGCCGCCGGCGCGTCCGCGCACGGTCAGCCGCTGACCGAGCGCGAGGAGCAGGTGCTGGCGCTCATCGAGCAGGGCCTCAGCAACAAGCAGATCGGCGAACTGCTCTACATCAGCGCCAAGACCGCGAGCGTGCACGTGTCGAGCATTCTGCGCAAGGTCGGCGCGTCGAGCCGCACGGAAGCGGTGTACCGCGCGTCGCGTCCCGTTCCCTGAGCGGGCCGGTGCCTCAGCTCTCGACCGCGACAGCGCAGCGGATGCACAGCTCGGCCGTGGGCCGTGCCCGCAACCGGTCCACGCCGATCGCCTGACCGCACCGTGCGCACACGCCGTACGTCCCCGCGGCGATCCGGGCGAGCGCGGCATCCACCGCCACGATGTCGTGGGCGGAATCCGAGCGCAGCGCCTGCAACCGGCTCCACTCGGATGACAGCGTCGGGCCCTCCGGGTCGTGCTCGTCGTCCGCGGTCGACTCCGACCGTGACGCCAGCAGCACGCCCAGCGACTCCGCCATCCGTTGCGCCTCGGCCACGTCGCCGTGCCTGCGCTCGTGCAGCAGCGCCTCGAGTTCGTCCAGTTCGTCCGCGCTGAGCTGCGTCGCCGACTCGTACGCCCGCGTGCGCTCGTCCATCCGTGCCTCCTGCATCAGTGCATCCCCTTCGATCCCCCGACCGCCTGATCGGGACAGCGTACGCCCGCTCGGCGGAATGCGCGGCGGCGACGCGCGTAGGCTCGGCGGGTGCCCTCCTTCCGCGTCATCGTCCCCGTCGGCCGGCTCCGCCCGGGCGTCGACCCGAGGTCGATCGAGCCGGCCGCCGCGGACGCCGCCCGCGAGCAGGCGGTCGTCGAGGCGAGCAGCGTGGATGTGGTGGCCGGCGAGGCGCGGCTCACCGTCCGCTTCACCGGGGACGACGTCCGCTCGGCGATCCGCGTCGCCGAGCACACCATCGCGCGCATCGAGACGCTGGCCGAGACGGGCGACTGGCGCGTCACCGAGCGGGTCGGCGGTCGCTGGTTCCGCCGCGCCTGACGTCTGGCGGCGTCCGTCAGACGGCCGCGGGCAGCGACTCCTCGATCAGGCCGACGATCGCCGGGTCGTCCGGCTCCGTCTGGGGCCGGAAGCGGTGCACCGCGCCCTCGGGCGTCAGCACGAACTTCTCGAAGTTCCAGGTGACCCGCCCGGCCTTGCCGCGCGCATCCGGCGTCTTCGTCAGCTCCTGGTAGAGCGGATGCGCGTTGCGCCCGTTCAGCCGGACCTTCTCCATCATCGGGAAGGTGACGCCCCAGGTCGTGGAGCAGTACTCCTTGATGGCGTCGGTCGAGCCGAGCTCCTGCAGGAACTGGTTGCTCGGGAACCCGATCACGGTGAAGCCGCGCTCGCCGTACGTCTCCTGCAGCTTCTCCAGCTTCTCGTACTGGGGAGCGAGGCCGCAGCGGGAGGCGACGTTGACGACGAGGATGACCTTGCCGGCGTACCGGGAGAGGCTGGTCTGCTCGCCGTCGATGGTGTGGAAGGGGATGTCCATCACGGTCATGATGGCAGCGTATGGGCCGACCCTCCGAACCCGCTCGGAAGTCGCCGACAGGTCAGCACTCGATGACGTTGACGGCGAGTCCGCCCTCGCTCGTCTCCTTGTACTTGGTCGACATGTCCAGCCCGGTCTGCCGCATCGTCTCGATCACCGTGTCCAGCGAGACCAGGTGCCGTCCGTCGCCGTGCAGCGCCAGGCGCGCGGCGGAGACCGCGGTGGAGGAGGCGATCGCGTTGCGCTCGATGCACGGGATCTGCACCAGGCCGCCGACCGGGTCGCAGGTGAGCCCGAGGTGGTGCTCCATCGCGATCTCGGCCGCGTTCTCGACCTGGCGCGGGGTGCCGCCGAGCACGGCGCACAGCGCGCCCGCGGCCATGGCGCAGGCGGAGCCGACCTCGGCCTGGCAGCCGCCCTCCGCGCCCGAGATGGACGCGTTCGCCTTGAACAGGGAACCGATCGCGGTCGCGGTCAGCAGGTACTGCCGGATGCCCTCGGCGGATGCGCCCGGCACGAACCGCAGGTAGTAGTGGGCCACGGCGGGGACGATGCCGGCCGCCCCGTTCGTCGGCGCCGTCACGACGCGGCCGCCGGACGCGTTCTCCTCGTTGACCGCGAGCGCGAACGCGTGCAGCCATTCGAGGGCGGTCGCGCGGCCCGGGTCGTCCTGCACGGACTCCAGGTGCTCCCGCATCCGCGCGGCCCGGCGCCAGACGCCGAGACCGCCGGGCAGCGTCCCCTCGCCCGAGAGCCCGCGGGCGACGCACTCGGCCATCGCCTCCCAGATCAGGTCCAGCCGTTCGCGGGTCGCATCGGCACCGTGCAGGGCCACCTCGTTGCGGCGGGCCACCTCGCAGATCGGGATGCCGTCGCGCTCGCAGATCGCGAGCAGCTCCTCGGCGCTGTCGTACGGGAGGGGATGCGCGTTGCGCGCCGCCAGCGCAGCCTCCTCGCCGTCGCGACGGATGAAGCCGCCGCCGATCGAGTAGTACGTCTCCTCGAGCAGGGGGAGCGGCGACCGCTCGCCGCTCTCGCCGCGGCCCCAGGCCCGCAGGGTCAGGGCGTTCGGGTGGCCGGGGAGGCGGGTCCGCGGCTCGAATGCGATGTCGTCCTTCGACAGCGGGATGCTGCGGCGCCCGGCGAGCAGGAGGGTCGCGCCCGGCTGGAGCTCCGACCAGGCGCCGCGGACGTCCTCCGGCCTGCACGTCTCGGGCTGCTCGCCGCGCAGGCCGGCGATCACAGCGTCGGGGGTTCCGTGGCCGATGCCGGTGGAGCCGAGGGAGCCGTAGAGCGTGCAGGTGACCTGGTCGACGCGGTCGAGCATCCCCTCGGCGTCGAGGTGGGAGGCGAACGCGGCGGCGGCCCGGAGGGGTCCGACAGTGTGCGAACTCGATGGGCCGATGCCGATCGAGAACAGGTCGAAGGCCGAGACGTACGCTGTCACATCCTCCAGTGTATGTCGCCGCACGCGCGCGATTCCCGCGTCCCGCCGCGCATCCGCGCACGGATCGTGCGCCCGCCGCCACCCGGCCGCCCCGCCCGCTCCGCCGCCGCCCACGCCGCCCGCCGCCCACCGCCGCTCCGCCCGTCCTCACCTCCCACGCTCCGCCAGTCGAGTGGTGACTCGATGTCCCTTCTCCCGTCGAGTGGTGACTTCATGTCGCTACTCGGCGCGGATTCGCGCACCTACTCACCACTCGGCGTACGCCCCGCGAGCGGTAGGGGCCGCCGCGTCCTGACGGGACGGTGGGCCAGCCTCCGCCGAGTGGTGACTCGATGTCCCGACTCCCGCCGAGTGGTGACTTCATGTCGCTAATCGGCGCGTTTTCGAGCGTCTAGTCACCGCTCGGCGTGTGCCCCGCGCGGGAGGGGTGCCGCGTCCCACCGCGTCCCGCGAGGACGGTCGGATCCCGCTGCCGAGTGGTGACTCGATGTCCCTTCTCCCGTCGAGTGGTGACTTCATGTCGCTACTCGGGCCGGATCCGAGCGTCTAGTCACCGCTCGACGGGCGGAGCGGGCGGAGCGGGCCGGCCGGTCGCCGGGCGGGCGGATGGCGCGCGCCCGGCGCGCCGAAGCGGCCGCCGCATCCCTCCGCAGGACGCGACGGCCGCCGTTCCGAGACCGGTGAGGCCCGCGGGGATGCCCGCCGGTCAGGCCTTCCGCATGTACGCCCGCACCGTGAGCGGGGCGAACACCGCGACGATGACGGCTGCGCCGGCCAGGGCGATCCAGCCGTCGGCGCCGAAGGTGCCGTTGTTGGCCAGGTCGCGCACGGCGGTGACCAGGTGCGAGACCGGGTTGATGTTGACGAACCACTCCAGCCAGCTGGGCAGCGTGCTCGGCGCGACGAACGCGTTCGAGAAGAACGTCAGCGGGAACAGGATGAGGAACGAGATGCCCTGCACCGACCCGGCCGTCCGGGCGATGACGCCGAAGAAGGCGAAGATCCAGCTGATCGCCCAGGCGCACGCCACCACCAGCAGGCCCCCGAGCGCGGCGAAGCCGTAGCCGGCGCCGGGCCGGTAGCCCATGGCGAAGCCGACGACGAATGTGATCGTGGTCGCGATGGCGTAGCGCAGGGTGTCCGCGAGCAGTGCGCCCGAGAGCGGGGCGATGCGCGCGATCGGCAGCGACTTGAAGCGGTCGAACACGCCCTTGTCCATGTCCTCGCGCAGCTGCACGCCGGTGACGACGGATGCCGTGATGACCGTCTGGACGAGGATGCCGGGGATCAGCTGCGGGAGGTACGCATCCACACTCCCGGCGATGGCGCCGCCGAACAGCCAGGCGAACATGACCGTGAAGATGACCGGCTGCAGCGTCACATCGAACAGCTGCTCGGGCGTGCGCCGCACCTTCAGCAGCCCGCGACGGGCCATGGTGAGGGTGTTCGCGAGCGTCTGGCTCAGGCTGACGTGGTTCTTGAGCTTCCGCTCCGACGGCGGGGTGATCGTGGCGATGGCGGTCATGCGTGCACCTCTTCTTCTTCGACGGACTCGGACTCCTCGTCCGCCTTCTGGTCCTCGACGCCGTGGCCGGTGAGGGTGAGGAACACCTCGTCGAGGGTGGGCTTCTGCACGGACATCTCCTGCAGGTGGATGCCGGCCTCGCGGAACGTGACGAAGAGGTCGGTGACGGCGTCCGCGTCGCGCATGGGGGCGGTGATGCGGGAGCCTTCGGGCGACACCACGGCATCCACCCCGAGCACGGTCTGGATGGCGCGGCGCGCGTCCTCGATGTCGGACGGGTCGGCGAGACGGAGTTGCAGCGACGACTCGCCGACCGACGCCTTGAGCTCGTCGGCGGTGCCCTCTGCGACCACGCGGCCGCGGTCGATGACCGCGATGCGGTCGGCGAGCTGGTCGGCCTCGTCGAGGTACTGCGTGGTCAGCAGGACCGTGGAGCCGGTGGAGACCAGGCGCCGGATGGTGTCCCACATCTGGGAGCGCGTCCGCGGGTCGAGCCCGGTGGTCGGCTCGTCGAGGAAGATCAGCGGCGGCTGCGCGATCAGGCTGGCGGCGAGGTCGAGCCGGCGGCGCATGCCGCCGGAGAACTTCTTCAGCGGGCGCTTGGCCGCATCCGTCAGCCCGAACTCCTCGAGCAGCTCGGCGGTCTTGGCGCGGGCCTCGCGACCGGAGAGGCCGAGCAGGCGCGAGAAGATCATGAGGTTCTCGGTGGCGGACAGCGTCTCGTCGACGGAGGCGAACTGGGCGGTGACGCCGATGAGCTGGCGCACCACCTGCTGCTCGCGACGGATGTCGTGGCCGAAGATGTACGCCTCGCCGGCGTCGGGCTTCAGCAGGGTGGCGAGCATGGAGATGGTGGTGGTCTTGCCGGCGCCGTTGGGGCCGAGGACGCCGTAGACGGCTCCGGCGCGCACGGTGAGGTCGACGCCGTCCACGGCGCGGTTGTCGCCGAAGGTCTTGACGAGCCCGTGGGCTTCGACCGCCCATTCTGAGCTGCGGGTCATGGTGGTCCTTTCCTGGTGGGAATGGTGATGACCCGATGGTGCCCGTGCGCGCTTACATCGCACTCACGTGCCGCTTACATCGCGGCGGCAGCCCCGTAAGGATGCGCGGCGCGCGTCAGGCGCGCTTCAGGCGCGGGTGGCCGAGAGCAGCGCGATCCCGCGGGCGACGGCGTCTGCCGGCGCGAGCGCTCCGACCTCGGCGACGGCGGCGTCGAGGCGCTCGTTGCCCCACGCCTGGGCGATGCGGGTGGCCAGGGCATCGCGGTGGAGACTGGCCACATCCTGCCGGGAGTTCGCCTGCCCGGCGAGGGCGAACAGCGTCAGCCCGGCCGTCACCCACCCGTCGCCGTCCGAGTGCCGGCTCGAGGTGCGCGGGTCGAGCATCCACACGGCGTACCCCAGCAGGCCCGACCCCATCACCGGCTGATCGAGGGAGGGCGGGTTGAGGCGTGCGGTGACCAGGATGCGCGTGCGCAGTCTCGCGGCCGCCGCATCCGTCTCGTCCCAGTCGATGACCTCGGGCGCCACCGCGGGGTCCGCGGCGTGCACCCGCAACCGGGCGACGAGCGCGGCCGCGCCCAGCATGACCGTCCACGGGTTGAGGGCGCCCGCGCGGGACGGCGGCGCGTCGGCGAAGGCGGCGAGCGCCTGGTCGTAGAGCCGGACGGCCTCGGCCTGGTCGCCCTCGGCGAGCGCGATCTCGGCCATCCCGGCGTACCCGATCGCGTAGTAGTCCGCGTAGTCGAAGCCGGTGCGGTCGACCTCGGCGGCGAGGTACCGCTCGAGCAGGCGCCGGCCGCGGGGGATGTCGCCGAGGCTGATCGCGTTGCTCGCGATCAGCCAGTCGAGCTGGCGGAGGTCGCCGTCCGCCTGGAGTTGGGACATCTGGTCGTACGCGCGCTGCGCCCACTCCAGCGCCTCGGCGGGATGCGCGAGCTGGCTGTGCGACTGCGCGATGGACTGCGCGGCCGACGCCATCGACCAGGTGTCGCCCGACGCCTGCGCGGCCTCCCACGCGCGCTTCGACGCGGCGAGGGACGCGTCCAGCTCGCCGGCGTTCTCGTGCAGCTGCGCCGTGAGCAGGTTGCCCATGGCGGCGGTCTCGGGGTCGCTCGACGCGGCGTACTCGGCGAGCAGCCCCATCCCGGATTCGGCGCGGCCGGCGTGGAGCACGAGCGCCGCCATCGCGTCCAGCCGCCGGTCGGCGAAGGGCTGGGTGCGGCGCATCCGGCGCAGGCGCGAGATGGCGCGCGCCGACGTGCGGAGGCCGACGAAGAGGAAGGTGCCGCCGATGATCGTGTAGCAGGCGGCGACCGCGTCGCGGGTGTCCGCGGGCGGCTCCCAGCCGTCGAGCGCCTCCAGCACGGTCGCGCCGAAGCCGAGCACCTCGGAGTGGGCGCTGCGCAGCGACCAGTAGTACGAGACGGCGGCGAACACCGCGGCCAGGGTCTCGCGGCGGCCGCCGGCGAGCGCCGACCGCAGCACCGCGACCAGGTTGTCCTGCTCCGCGGTGACGCGCTGAAAGGTCGGCACCTGCTCGGGCCCGTGCATCCGGGCGAGCGCGTCGCGGCAGAACGCGATGGCCCAGGCGTCCATCCCGGCCGTCACCTCGTACTCCTCGTGCGCGGCGACGAGCTCCCGGTCGCCGAACTCGCGGACCGTCTCGAGCATCCGGTACCGGAGCAGGCCCGTGGTGCGGTCCTCGGTGACGGTGACCAGCGACTGGGCGACGAGCGCGTCGAGGTCGTCGAGCACCGAGACGGCGTCGCCGGCGGCGACCGCCTCGGCCGCCTCCGTGCTGAAGCCGTCCGGGAACCGCGACAACCGGCGCAGCAGCGCCTGCTCGGACGCCCGGAGCAGGTTCCAGCTCCACTCGATGACCGCCAGCAGCGTGCGGTGCCGCTCGGGGGCGGTGCGCTCGCCACCGGTCAGCAGGGCGAAGCGGTTGCCGAGCCGGCGCTCGATCTCGTCCACCGAGAGGGAGCGCGTGCGGGCGGCGGCCAGCTCGATGGCGAGCGGGAGGCCGTCGAGGCGGTCGCACAGGCGTGCGACGACATCCAGCGGCAGCACGGCGCCCGGGCGGGCGGCACGGGCCCGGTCGAGGAACAGGGCGACCGCCGGGCCGTAATCGTCCGGAGCCGACGCCCCGGGCGCGCCGCCGTCCGTGCTCTTGAGCGAATCCAGTGGATAGACGTGCTCCGCCCCGATCGCGAGCGGCGCCCGGCTCGTCGCCAGCACGCGCACGTTCGTGGTGGAGTCCAGGATGTCGCGCACGTAGGCGGCGGCCGCATCCACGATGTGCTCGCAGTTGTCGACGATCAGCAGCGTCTCGCGCTCGGCCAGGAGGCCCAGGATGCGCGAGCGCAGGTCCAGCTGCGCGCCCGGGTCGGTCGGGCGGGCGGCGCGGGCCTCGCGGATGCCGAGCGTGGAGGCGAACGCCAGCTCCACATCCTCGCCGTTCCGCACGCTGGCCAGCTCGACCACGATCACGGCGGGCGTGTGGACGGCGCGGTTGCCGATCTCCTGCGCCAGCCGGGTCTTGCCGAGCCCGCCCGCCCCGAGGATGGTCGTCAGGCGGGAGGTCGCGATGAGATCCTCGACCGCGTCGATGTCGTACTCGCGGCCGACCAGGGCGTTCGGCGCCGAGCGGAGGCCGATCCGCACGCGGCGGGGAGCCGCCGGACGGTCCTCCTCGTCGGCCGCGAGCAGGGCGGCGTTGAGGGCGACGAGTTCTGGGCCGGGACGCGTGCCCAGCCTGTCGAGCAGCGCCTCCTTCAGCTCCGCGAAGGCCAGCAGGGCCTCGCTCCGCCGGCCGGCGTCGGCGAGCGCCCGCAGCTGTTCGAGGCGCAGCGTCTCGTCGAGGGGGCGCTCGGCGATCAGCGGCTGCAGGTCGGCGAGCGCGCCCGCCGCGTCGCCCGCCGCGCGGCGCGCCCGGGCGCGCACGAGCCGGAGCTCGTCGCGCAGGCTGGCGGCGGTGCGCAGCAGTTCGTCCGCGAGGGGCGTCCCGCCGAGCTCCGCGCCCGGCTCGCCGCGCCACAGCGCCAGGGCCGTGTCCGCCTCAGCGGCGGCCGCCGCGGCGTCACCCGCCTGCAGGGCGGCGTTCGCCCGGTCGAGGGCGCGGCGGGCCAGGCCCAGGTCGGTCTGCTCGGGCGCGAGCGCCAGCGCGTACCCGCTCGGGGTGGACTCCAGCAGCCCGTTCGCGCTGGTCGTGCGCACCCGCGAGACCAGCGTCTGCAGCGCCGCGCGCTCCTGCCTCGGCGGCGAGTCGTCCCACAGGTCCTCCACCAGCGAGGGGACGCTCGCGGCGCCCCGCGCCAGCACCAGCGCGACGATCAGGCTCTTGCCGAGGGCTCCCGCCGGTTCCGTCAGCACCCCGTTGCGATCCTCCACCAGCACCGGGCCGAGCACGGCGACACGGGGAGGGGAGGCGCGGTCTGCACCCCGCCGATCATAGCCAGTGCGTCCCTCCACTGCGTGTGTAGGCTCGGCCCCATGGCGTTCGACTGGTCGCAGTTCTACGAGGAGCAGGGCGGCCGCGGTGTGCGGCCCACGTTCCAGAGCGCGCTGGTCGCGTGGGATGCCGACGGCGACGGACGTCCGGGGGATGCGATCGACCTCGGCTGCGGCGACGGCGTCGAGACCCGGAACCTCGCGGAGCGGGGCTGGCGCGTTCTCGCCGTCGACTCCGATCCGGGCGTCGAGCAGCGCGTGCGCTCCGGACTCTCGCCCGAGGCGTCGTCGCGCGTGACGGTGCGCCGCGCCTCCTTCGAGCAGCTCGGCGAACTCCCCGAGGCTGACCTCGTCTATGCCGGATTCGCGCTCCCGTTCTGCGACGAGAGCCACTTCCCCTACCTCTGGGCGGACCTGCGCGAGGCGCTGCGGCCGGGCGGCCTGTTCGCCGGCGAGCTGTTCGGCCCGCACGACGAGTGGGCCGGCCGCCCGGGGATGAGCTTCCACGACCGCACTCAGGTCGAGGGCATGCTGGCCGGGATGGACGTGCTGCAACTGGTCGAGGACGACCGCCGCGGCATGTCGTTCGAGGGCCCGAAGCACTGGCACGTGTTCCACATCGTCGCCCGGGCCTGATCCGGCCCGGCCGCGGCCGGCTCCGGCCGCGGCCGGCTCAGGCGGCGGTCAGCCAGACGGCGCCGAGGGCGAGGGCGGCGATCAGCGCCCACGACGCGAGCCCCGTCGCCAGGGCACGCCAGCCCGTGCCGACCAGCGTGCGGAGCCGCACGGCGGTGCCGAGCCCGAACAGCGCCATGGCGAGCAGGATGGTCTGCAGCGTGTCCGCGCCGCCGGTCACCGCGGGCGGCAGCGGCACGAACGTCCGCACGAGCACGGCGGCGAGGAACCCCGCCACGAACAGCGGGACGATCGCCGGGCGCTTCGCCGCCGGGTCGCCCTCCACGTGCCGCCGGCGTTCGACGACGGCCGCCACGGCGACCATCGGCGCGAGCATCAGCACGCGCGTCAGCTTGACGACGACCGCGACGGAGAGCGCCGCGGCGCCGGCGAGCTGGGCGGTCGCAACGACCTGACCGACGTCGTGCACGCCGGCGCCCACCCAGTGCCCGAACTGCAGCGCATCCAGCCCGAGCGGATGCCACAGCAGCGGCAGCACGAAGATCGCCAGCGTGCCGCACAGTGTGACCAGGGCGACCGGGGTCGCGGCCTCCTCATCCTTCGGCTTGACCACACCGCTCATGGCACCGATCGCTGAGGCGCCGCAGATCGAGAACCCGGTCGCGATGAGCAGCGGCTGGTGGCCCGGCAGCCCCAGCAGCCGTCCGATCCAGAACGTCCCGGCGAAGCTGATCAGCACCACGGCGACGGTGGATGCGATGGCCGCCCAGCCGAGGCCGGCGATGTCGCCCAGGCTCAGCTTCAGCCCGAGCAGCACGACGCCGATCCGCATCAGCCGCTTGGCGCTGACGGACAGCCCTGGTGCGAGCGGGCCGTTGAGGGCCGGCCGGGCGACCGGCAGCTGTCCCACCACGATGCCGAGCACCACCGCGGCCGTCAGCAGCGGCACGGCCGGCACCAGCCAGTGCACCGCCCAGGCGGCGGCGGCCGCGACCGCGCAGACGACGAGGCCCGGGAGCCAGGGGAGCGGACGGCGGACGGTCGAGGGCGGCATGCTCACCAACCCATTCTGGCGAGCCCTCCGTCAGAGCGCGGACAGCAGCCGCGTGCCGTCCGGAACGCCGAGGCCGGTGCAGGCGTCCCAGCCGGGCGTCGCCGCGTACGCTCCGTTGTCGCCGGCGGTGATGTCGCGGAAGCCCGACGCCACCTGGCCGGCCCCGACGGAGTCGTACAGCACCGGCTGCGCCAATCCGAGCGGTCTGCCCGTGGACTGCGCGAGGCGGGCGACCAGGGCCGCCCAGAGCGGCGCGACCGCGCTCGTCCCGCCGATCACCGTGTCCTGCCCGTCGACGCGGATGCGGTACCCGGTCTGCGGGTCGGCCACGGCCGAGACGTCCGGGACGCCGCGTCCGCCCGGGCCGTTCGCGGTGCCGCCCGCGTCCGTCCCGTCCGCGCCGGAGGGGACGCCGACGCCCTTCTGCCACGCGGGCAGCGGGAAGACCGCGCTGACGCCTCCGCCGGTCGCACCGCCTCCCGTCCCGTTGTTCCACACCGTCTCCGAGCGCACCGCGCCGGTCGCGGTGTCGGCCTCCAGCCGCGTGCCGCCGCAGGCCAGGGCGTGCGGCGACGAGGCGGGGAAGTCGACGTGGGGCCGTCCGTCGCCCACCCGGTCGCTGCTGCCGTCGTCGCCCGCGGCTGCGGTCGTGGTGACGCCGAGGGCGGCCGCGTCCTGCAGCGCCTGGTCGAAGGCCTGGCGGGCCTGCGCCGTCCACTGGTCCTCCGACTGGCCCCAGCTGATGCTGATCGCCGCGGGCGTGGGGTCGGCGTGGGCGGCGGTGCTGACGGCGTTCAGGAAGCCCGCGTCGGTGTTGGGCGCGAAGTAGACGACGATCTTCGCGCCGGGGGCGAGGGCGCCGGCCACTTCGATGTCGAGCATCACCTCGCCGTCCGCGCCGTTCGGGTTGCCGTCCGGCGCGTTCGACCCGCCGTCCACGCCCACGGCCGTGACCGACGGGGTGGGGATGCCGAGCTCCCTGAAGTAGGTGTCGAGGTCCGACTGGACGTAGCCGCCGCCCAGCTCGATGATCGCGATGGTCTGGCCGCTGCCGTCCGTGCCCTCCGGGAAGGAGTAGACCGCGCCCAGCTGCGGCGGCGTGTAGCTCGTGCTCACGGCCGCCGCCGGCACGTAGCGGAACTGCGCGCGCGCCTGCGGCCGGTCGTCGAGGCCGAGCACCGCGGTCACGACCCCGGAGAGCGCCGCCGGGATGCTCAGGCCGCCCGAACGCTGCCGGTACGTACGGGCGTTATCGGCATCGCCCTCGCGCGTCGATTGGGCGAGGTCGGTGCCGAACACCCGCGCGACGGTCTGCACGGGGCCGGACACCCGTACGCGCCGGGCCCCCGCATCCACCTCATCCACGGTGAGGCCTGCACCCTCGAGCGTCTGCCGGACCAGCTGCACGTCCTCCGGCGACGCGCCGTACCGATCCGCCAGCTCCTCGCGGCTCAGCGGGTGCGCGAAGACGCTCTCGGGCAGTTCGGCGCGGCGGCGGAGCACCAGGGTCGCCTCGACGCGCGAGTCGGGAGCCAGGCCGCCGTGCGCCTGGAAGCCCGGCCGGGCGGGGCGCTCGCTGCCGGGAAGGGGGACGAGATCGAGAGGGTTGTCGGCATCGGTCATACCACTCGGTCTACCACCGCCCTCCGACATCCGTGAGGGACGCGGTCAGACCCAGCTGGGCAGCCACATGTGGATCTGCCAGAACCAGAACGGCACCTGCTGACCGGTCCAGATCGGCCAGAAGAACGCACTCACCACGGCGCAGAGCCCGAGGAAGGCGCCCGTCCAGACGATCCCGCGCCGTCGTCTCGGCTCCGGGTCGGTGCGGGTGCCCAGCACCATCCCGATCACCGCCGCGAGCGCCAGGATGAGGTACGGCTCGAAGGCGATCGAGTAGAAGGTGAAGATGGTCCGGGCCATGTAGAGCCACCACGGCAGGTAGCCCGCCGCCAGCCCGGTGAGGATCAGCCCGATGCGCCAATCGCGTGTGCGCACCAGCCAGTACACGAGGAACAGGATCGCGGCCGTGCCCGCCCACCAGATCAGCGGGTTGCCGAGCGAGGTGATCGCCGCCGAGCAGGACGCGGACGCGCATCCGCTCTGCCCCTGCGTCGTGCCGACGTAGTACATGCTCGTCGGCCGCAGCATCAGCGGCCACGTCAAGGGATTCGACTGGTACGGGTGCGGAGTTGCCAGATGGATGCTGTAGCCGTACATCTCCGTCTGGTAGTGCCAGAGGTTCTGGATCCAGACCGGCACCCAGCGCAGCGCGCCCGACCACTGCATGTGCACCGACTCGGCCCAGTGCCGGTAGTAGCCGTCCTTCGAGAGGATCCAGCCCGTCCACGTCGCCACGTACGCGACGAACGCGAGCGGCACCGTCAGCACGAAGGTCGCGGGCGCCTGCTTGAGCAGCGCTCCGCTGATGTAGAAGGGCAGCTTCTCTCGGCGGCGCGCCACCGCATCCACGATCACCGTGTAGACGGCGAAGAACGCGAGGAAGTAGAACCCGGTCCACTTCACCCCGGCGCACAGCCCGCACAGGATGCCCGCGGCGATCAGCCACGGACGCCACCACAGCACCGGCCCCCACGCCGGGTCGCGCCCCTTCGAGCTGATCGCGGCGACCCGTGCCGACAGTCGGTCTGCCGCCCACCTCCGGTCGAGCAGGATGCAGCAGAACGCCAGCAGCGCGAAGAACATCACGAAGTTGTCGAGCAGCGCGACGCGGCTCATCACGATGGCGTGCCCGTCGATCGCGAACAGGAAGCCGGCGATCGTGGCGATCACCGTCGACCGGAACAGCGCCCGCGCGATGAGGAACACAAGCAGCACCGCGATGGTGCCGACGACCGCGGTCGCGATGCGCCAGCCGAACGAGTTGCCGGCGCCGGTCGCGGCCATGCCGAGGCCGATCAACCACTTGCCGAGCGGTGGATGCGCGACGAACGAGGGGTCGGACGAGAAGATCTGCGTGTGGCCGGCGGCGAAGCGCGGGTCGGCCTTGTCCGGCCAGCTGCCCTCGTAGCCGAGGTTCCAGGTCGTCCACGCATCCTTCACGTAGAAGGTCTCGTCGAACACCAGCGAGTGCGGCTGGCCGAGGTTCCACATCCGCAGGATCGCCGCCAGCAGCGTCACGCCGAGCGGCGCGCCCCAGTACCAGAGCCGCATCCGGGCCGGGGTGCGCAGCACGCGCGCCCACCAGTCGTCGAGGCGGGTGCCGACTCGTCCCGGGGCAGCGTGCGCGGCCGGGACGGCGGTCGGAGGAGCGGAGGTCACCAGGCAATGCTAGGGGCGAAGCCTCCACAACACCTTTCGGCTGACAGACTGGGGGCCATGATCATCCTCGCCGCCACCCCGATCGGAAACCTGGGCGACGCCTCGCGCCGCCTGGTCGAGGTGCTCGATGCGGCGACCGTCGTCGCGGCGGAGGACACGCGCGTCGCCCAGCGGCTGCTGGCGGGCCTCGGCGTCGAGAACCGGCCGCGCCTGATCGCGCTGCACGACCACAACGAGCGCGATCGTGCGGGTGAGCTCGTGGAACTCGCGCGCGATCAGGATGTGGTGCTGCTGTCGGACGCCGGCATGCCGACCGTCTCCGACCCCGGCTTCCACCTCGTCGAGGCCGCGGCCGCCGCGGGCGTCGGGGTCACCGCGCTGCCCGGGCCCTCCGCCGTGCTCACGGCGCTCGCCGTCTCGGGGCTGCCGACCGACCGCTTCACCTTCGAGGGCTTCCTGCCGCGCAAGCAGGGGAGCGCACCTCGGCGCTCCGTGCGCTCGCCGCGGAACCCCGCACCATGGTGTTCTTCGAGTCGCCGAACCGGCTCGCCGCCTCCCTTCAGGACATCGCAGCGGTCATGGGCGAGGACCGGCGGGTGGTGGTCTGCCGCGAGCTCACGAAGCTGTACGAGGAGGTGCGGCGCGGCACCGCCGCGGCCCTCGCCGAGTGGGCGGCGGAGGGCGTGCGCGGGGAGATCGTGGTGGTCGTCGCCGGCGCGCCCGCGCGGGCGGCCGACCCGGAGGCGGCGGTGGAGCAGGTGCTCGCCCTGGTGGCCTCCGGCACCCGGCTCAAGGACGCCGCGGCGGAGGTCGCCGAGGCCACCGGACTGGGCAAGCGGGACTTGTACCAGGCGGCACTCGCACGGCGTTCTCCACAGGCGGAGTAATACGCGGGATGGGGCCTCCGCGCGCCTCTAGGATGGTCACCATGTCCGATGGCTCCTCCTTCTACATCACCACGCCGATCTTCTACGTGAATGATGTCCCGCACATCGGGCATGCCTACACGGAGGTCGCCGCCGACGTGCTCGCCCGCTGGCACCGCCAGGCCGGCGACGACACCTGGCTGCTGACCGGCACCGACGAGCACGGCCAGAAGATCCTGCGCACGGCGACGGCCAACGGCACCACGCCCAAGGAGTGGGCGGACAAGCTCGTGGGCGAGGAGTGGCTGCCGCTCCTGAAGACGATCGACATCTCGAACGACGACTTCATCCGCACCACCGACGAGCGCCACGAGGTCAACGTCCAGAAGTTCCTGCAGAAGCTCTACGACGACGGCTACATCTACGCCGGCGAGTACGAGGCGCTCTACTGCGTGGGCTGCGAGGAGTTCAAGCCGCAGAGCGAGATCGTCGACGGCACGGGGGAGTACGAGGGCCAGAAGGTCTGCGCCATCCACTCGAAGCCGCTGGAGCTGCTGCAGGAGAAGAACTACTTCTTCCGGATGAGCCAGTTCGCCGACCGGCTGCTCTCGCTCTACGAGGAGCGGCCCGACTTCGTGCAGCCCGAGTCGGCGCGCAACGAGGTCGTCAGCTTCGTGCGCCAGGGACTCAGCGACCTCTCCATCTCGCGGTCCAGCTTCGACTGGGGCATCAAGGTGCCGTGGGACGAGTCGCACGTCGTCTACGTCTGGTTCGACGCGCTGCTCAACTACATCACCGCGGTCGGCTACGGCCAGGACGACGAGGAGTTCGCCCGGCGCTGGCCCGCGAACCACCTGGTGGGCAAAGACATCCTGCGCTTCCACGCGGTCATCTGGCCGGCGATGCTGATGGCCGCGGGGCTCGACGTGCCCAAGCGCGTCTTCGGCCACGGCTGGCTGCTCGTCGGCGGCGAGAAGATGTCCAAGTCGAAGCTGACCGGCATCGCTCCGACGCAGATCACGGACACCTTCGGGTCCGACGCCTTCCGCTACTACTTCATGCGCGCGATCAACTTCGGCCAGGACGGCTCGTTCAGCTGGGAGAATCTGGCCGCCCGCTACCAGGCGGAACTCGCCAACGGCTTCGGCAACCTCGCCTCGCGGGTGATCGCGATGGTGACGCGTTACTACTCCGGCGTGGTGCCGCCCGCGGGCGAGTACCAGGAGGTCGACCGTCACGTGCAGGAGGTCGTGCGCACCGCGGCGGCCGATGCCGACGCGGCGATCTCACGGCTGGCGATCCACGACGCACTGACCGCGATCTGGCGCATCGTCGACGAGCTCAACGGGTACATCACCGAGCAGGAGCCGTGGACGCTGGCGAAGGACGACGCGCAGCGGGAGCGGCTCGGCACCGTGCTGTACACGGCCGCCGAGGGGCTGCGTTCGCTCGCCGTGCTGCTCTCGCCGGTCATCCCGGAGGCCACCACCAAGCTCTGGGAGGCGCTCGGCGTCGAGAGCGAGCTGGGCGCGCTCGGCGCGCAGCGGCTGCGGACCGCGGGCGACTGGGGTCAGCTGCCGGCCGGCACGGAGGTCAACGGGCTCGAAGCGCTGTTCCCGCGGATCGATGCGGAGGCGGTCGCCGCGGTATGACGGACCCGTCCTTCGTCCGGCAGCGGCATGTCACCGACGGCCGCGACCTGGCGTACCCTCCGCTGCCCGAGGCGCTGACCGTCCCCGTCTACGACAACCACACGCACCTCGAGATTGCGGACAGCGAGCAGCCGCTGGACTACCGGGAGCAGCTCGACCGGGCGTCCAGCGTGGGCGTGCGCGGAGTGGTGCAGGTCGGCAACGACGTGGAGACGTCGCGCTGGTCGGCGGAGACGGCGGCGATCGAGCCGCGGATGCTCGCCGCCGTCGCCCTGCATCCGAACGACGCCCCGGACTACGCCGAGCGCGGCGAGTTGGATGACGCCCTCGCGGTGATCGCGGAGCTGGCGGGCCGCCCGCGCGTGCGCGCCGTCGGCGAGACCGGGCTGGACTTCTTCCGAACGGAGGAGGGGCTGCGCCGGGAGGCGCAGCTGCGGTCGTTCGAGGCGCACATCGAGATCGCGAAGCAGAACGGCATCGCGTTGCAGATCCACGACCGCGACGCGCACGCCGCCGTCGTCGCGACGCTGAAGCGCGTGGGCGCCCCCGAGCGCACCGTCTTCCACTGCTTCTCCGGCGACGTCGAGCTCGCGCGGATCTGCGCCGACAACGGCTGGTACATGTCCTTCGCGGGAAACGTCACGTTCAAGAACGCGCCGAACCTGCGCGAGGCCCTCGCCGTCGCGCCGCGCGACCTCATCATGGTCGAGACGGATGCGCCGTTCCTCACGCCGATGCCGTTCCGCGGCCGGCCGAACGCGCCGTACCTCATCCCGCACACGCTGCGGGCGATGGCCGAGGTGCTCGGCACGGACGCGTCGACGCTCGCCGCGCAGATCAACTCCAACACCGAGCTGGTCTACGGCCGGTGGGACAGCGAGCCGGTCGGCCCGCCGCCCACCCGGCCGATCGGGATCATCGCGTGACCGAGGTGCGCCTGCTCGGGCCCGCCGAGATCCGCGACCTCGCCGAGCTGCTCGACGTGACCCCGACGAAGAAGCTCGGCCAGAACTTCGTCATCGACGCCAACACCGTGCGCCGCATCGTGCGCGTCGCGGAGGTGCAGTCGGGCGACCGCGTGGTCGAGATCGGACCGGGTCTCGGCTCGCTCACCCTCGGTCTGCTCGAGGCCGGCGCCGACGTGATCGCCGTCGAGATCGACGGCCGCCTCGCCGCACAGCTGCCCGTGACCGTCTCCCAGCTCGCGCCGGATGCGGCCGCCCGGCTGACGGTCGTGCACCGCGACGCGCTCGCCGTGACCGAGCTCCCGGCCGACCCGGTGCGCCTCGTGGCCAACCTGCCGTACAACATCTCCGTGCCGGTGCTGCTGCACTTCCTGGAGCGCTTCCCGTCCCTCCGTTCCGGCGTCGTCATGGTGCAGGCGGAGGTCGGTCACCGCATCGCGGCCCAGCCCGGCTCGAAGGTCTATGGCGCGCCGAGCGTCAAGGCCGCCTGGTACGGCGCGTGGCGCACGGCGGGTTCCGTCAGTCGCCAGATCTTCTGGCCGGTGCCGAACGTCGACTCCGTGCTCGTCGGCTTCGAGCGCCACGACGAGCAGCCCGGTGACGAGACCCTCCGCCGCCGCACGTTCGCCCTCGTCGACGCCGCCTTCCAGCAGCGCCGGAAGACGCTCCGCCAGGCGCTCGCGCCCGTCTTCGGCGACCCCACCTCGGCCGCGACGGCGCTGCAGGCGGCGGGCCTCGACCCGAGCCTCCGCGGTGAGCAGCTGACTCTCGCCGACTTCGTGCGCATCGCGTCCGTCCCGGCCGGCTAGTCCGCAGCCCTCGCCTCGTCGGTCGCGGTCGCGTCGTCCGTCCCGCGCGCGTCGTCCGTCCTGCTCGCGTCGTCCGCCCAGCCGACGCACAGCGATGAGTCCGCAGGGTGTGTAGGTTGGAGGCATGGTGGACGCGTGGGCCGTTGACAGCGTGCACGTTCGTGCTCCCGGCAAGATCAACGTCTTCATGCGCGTCGGCGCGGTCATGGAGGACGGCTACCACGACGTCGCGACCGCCTACCAGGCCGTCTCGCTGTACGAGGACGTCCGCGCCTACGCGGACGACGAATTCTCCGTGAGCTTCGGCGGCAGCATCGACACGAGCTCCCTGCCGGTCGACGATTCGAACCTGGCGATCAAGGCCGCCCGGCTGCTGGCTACTCGGACCGGCTACACCGGCGGCGTGCGCCTGGAGATCGACAAGCACGTCCCTGTCGCCGGCGGCATGGGCGGCGGCTCGGCGGACGCCGCGGCCACCCTGGTCGCCTGCGACGCGCTGTGGGGGACGGACATCGGCCGGGAGGAGCTGCTCGCGCTGGCGGCCCGTCTCGGGGCCGACGTGCCGTTCGCGCTCGTCGGCGGCACCGCGATCGGGACCGGCCGCGGCGACCGGCTGAGCCCGGCGCTCGCGACCGGCCAGTTCCAGTGGGTGCTCGCCCTGCCGGAGGGCCAATTGAGCACGCCGCGCGTCTACAGCGAGCTCGATCGCCATCGCGAGCGTCACGCCCGCGACATCGCTCCCGCCCAGCTGACCCCGAGCGTCGACTCGGCGGTCCTCCAGGCCCTTCGCGCGGGGGACCCGGCCATGCTGGCCGAGGCGCTCACCAACGACCTGCAGGCCCCGGCCATCCACCTGGTGCCCGAGCTCGCGGACATCATCGAGCTGGGGGAGATGAACGGCGCGCTGGCCGGCATCGTCTCCGGGTCCGGCCCGACCGTGGCGTTCCTCGCCGCCGACCTCGACTCGGCGCTCGACCTGCAGATCGCGCTGAGCGCATCCCGGATCAAGGCCGTGCGCGCGACCGGTCCGGTACACGGCGCACGCATCATCGGGGACTGAGCGGGGCGACCGGACTGGCCGGGCCGACCGGAGTGACCGGACGCTGCGGCGGCAGGAGCAGGGCGGGTTCATACCGGTAGCCTCGCGAGCGACAGGGCCCCGCCGGCGCCGAACTGGCGATCTGTGGAGAACTTGCCGCCGGAACGGCCTCCTGTGCAACGAAGGAAGACCGGCCGCGAATCTCCGACGTACCGCGGTGCGGATGGAGAATCGAACGCGAGCCGGCCGAATCTCCGACGCAACCCGGCCGCGTCTCCGACGTGGGCAGGCCGCCGCACACGACGGGACCGCCGCCGATGGCACCCGCGGATGCCCGGCCGACGACACGCGTCGGGTTGAGACGATTCGTCGATTGCGGGAAACGTATCCGCGCACCGGGGCCGGGCATCCCAGGTGGTTTTCACCCTAGCCGCGGCTCCCACGACACTCCCAGCCGGGCGGCGGAAACCGTCAAGACTTGACGGGCCTCCGCCGCGAGAGCGTCCGCAGGTCCCGCCGCGATCGCAGCCCGAGCTTGGAGAGGATGTTGCGCACGTGGAAGTTCACGGTCGTGACCGACACGTACAGGCGCTCCGCGATCTCCTTGTTCGTCATGCCCGCGGCCAGCGCGTGCGCCACCTGCCGCTCGCGCGTGGTCAGCGTCGCGAGAGGGTCGGCGGCGGAGGGCTGCACGGGCGACTCGTCGAGCAGACGCAGGGTTCGCGCCAGGTAGCCCGCCGCGCCGAGTCGACGGAACGTCGCGGCGGCGGCCTCGAGGTGGGCGCGCGCCGCGGCGGGGTCGCCCAGCGCGAGGCCGAGGCGGCCGGCATCGGACGCGGCGACGGCCTGCGGGAACGGGAACAGCGCCGCCCCCGGCTCGTCGACCGCGTCCCGGTACGCGGTGAACGCCTCGGCAGCGCGACCCTCCGCCTCCAGCACCCGTCCCTCCAGCCAGCGCAGCGACCCGTAGTAGGGCCGCCACAGACCCGGGGCCGCGCAGCGCTCATAGTCGGCGCGAGCTTCCGCCGGCCGTCCGAGCGCGGCCAGCGCATCCACCCGGTAGGTCAGCCAGCCGAGCGTCGAGCCGCGTGAGGCGGCCGCCGCGGCCTCGTCCGCCGCGGCCAGCTGCTCCTCCGGCCGGCCGAGGGCTCGCGCCAACTCCGCGCGCGCCAGGTACGGCAGGTCGCCGTCGTACGAGCCGGTGATCCGCGGGTCGGCGGCGGCCGCCGCGCGCAGCCGCTCCTCGACCGCCTCCGCTTCGCCGCGGCCGGCGCGCACGAGCGCGGACGTCCACAGGGCGATCGGCCAGCAGGACAGATCGGTCTCGTCGAGGGCGAGCGCCACGGCGGTGTCGGCGAGGGTGACCGACTCCTCCCATTCGCCGGTCAGGAACAGGAGGTGCGCGTGCATCGTGCGCGCGAATCCGGCCGTCCAGCTGCTCGGGAACCGGCGCACGAGCTCGCAGGCGCGGGCGAGGTCCCCCGTGCGCGTCCGATGTCGCCGGTGATGATGAACACACGCGACCGGGTCACCAGAGCGTCGACCGCCGCCGGCGACTCGTGCCCGGCGAGCAGCTCGTCCAGCTCTGCCGTGAGCGGTTCGAACAGCTCGGGACGGCGGGCGTGGATGGCGGAGTTGACGGCCCAGCCGAGGAGCCGCATCAGATCGTCCTGCGGGGCGGCCAGCCAGCGGAGGGCCGGATCGGCGACCTCGGCGGGCGAGGGGCTGTCGGCGATGTGGCGGCGGGCCGCATCCAGGTGGTCGAGCACGCCCGCGAAGTCGCCCATGGCCATCTGCACCTTGGGCAGCGCCTCCGCCACGTGCGACCGGAGCGCCCGCTCGTCCGGGGTCACGGCGGGTCGCTGCTCGAACGCCAGCGCCAGCGCGAGCGCCCCGGGCACGTCGCGCGAGAGCGTCCGCAGTTCGAGCAGCACCGCATCCCGGGTCGGCGACGGCTGCATCGCCTCGAACGCGGGCCGAAGCTCCAGGATGCGCTCGTGCATCCGGAACCGCATCGCGATGAGCCCGAGCTCGATCAGCGCCCGGTCGGCCGCCGGCCCCGAGGCGAGATCGACGGCGGAGCGGGCGTAGCTGAGCGCCTGCTCCGCCTGACCGAGGTCGGACACGGTGAGGGCCGCCCCGAGCAGCTCGTCCACCAGGGTCGGGTCGGTGCGATCGGCCGCCTCCACCCGGTGCCGCAGGGCCCGGTGACCGGAGAGCACGTCGGCGGCGACGCGGTGGATGGCGCCCCGGCGCGTGAGCGGGACCTCGGCCGCCAGGGCGTCGGCGAGGATGGCGTGCGCGGGCTCGACACGGACCACCCCGTCGCGCGTCTCGGCGAGGACCAGGCCGCGGGCGACCGCGCCGTGCACGTCCACATCCACGCCGAGGCGGTCGGCGATGGTGCCCACGACCGGCAGCGGCAGCGGGTCGCGCAGCACCGCGACGAGTTCGGCCGCCGCGCGGACGGACGGCTGGGCGCCCTCCAACGACGCGGAGATCGCCGTCGAGAGCGGCGTGATGGCGCCCGCGGGGAGGTCCCAGCCGGCCGGATGCAGCGCCTGCGCGAACGTGTCGCGCAGCTGGCCGAGCAGCACGCTGAGCAGCAGGGGCGAGCCCTGCGTGGCCTCGGTGAGGCGCGTCGCCGTGCGCCGGGACACCGGGTGGCCCAGGATGTGGCGCGCCAGTTCCTGGGTGTCGCCCACGGTCAGCGGCGTCAGCTCGACGCGGCCGTGGTTGGTCGTCGTCGAGGCGATGTCGTCGAAGAGCGCGGTGACGCTGCTCGGCTGCGGGCGGGTCGCCGCAGTGAAGAGGAAGCTCTGGTCGGCCAGGCGCCGCACCAGGAAGCGCAGTGCCCGCGCCGAGGGCTCGTCGACCCACTGCGCGTCGTCCACGATGAGGCACACCGGCCCGTCGATCGCGTCGATGGCGTCGAGCAGCAGTCGGCCGACGGTGAGCGGGTCGTCGCCCGGGTCGGGCGTCCGGATGGCGGCGGCCGCGGCGCCGCGGCGGGCTCCGCGCATCCCGTTCAGCCCTCGGACCAGAGTCTCGACGGTCGCGTAGGCGAGGTCGGACTCGAAGGAGTCCGCGTGGACGCGCAGCACCGTCCACCCCTCGAGCCGCTCCGCGACGTCGGCCAGCAGGGCTGTCTTCCCGAGCCCGGCCTCGCCGGTGACGAGCAGGGCGCCACCGTGCTCGCGGGCCCGGTGTGCGACCAGGAGCATCGTCTCCCGGGCGCGGTCGCGTCCGAACAGGGGCCGTGGATCGACCGCCCGTCTGTCGTCGCTCACGTGCCGCTCCATCCCCGTCGGCCGCGTCGGGTCGGGTGCGCGACCGATTATCGGATCATCCCACAGGCGGCGACGCGTCTCGTTCCCCAGTCCGGGGGTGCGGGAGGGCGGCGTGCGTGCGCCGGAAGCCCGCTGGGCCGCTCAGCCTTCGAGCTGCTCGGAGAGCTCCAGCCACCGCGTCTCAAGGTCCGCGATCTCGCCCTCCAGCGCCCGGAGCTCGTCCGTGAGACGGCCGAGGCCCACGTAGTCGCTCTGGTCGTGGCGGGCCAGCTCCTCGTGCTTCGCGGCGACCTGGTCGGTCACCTTGGCGAGCCGCCGGTCGAGGGCGGTGAGCTCCTTCTCGGCGGTGCGCAGGGCGGCGCCGGTGAGCGCGGGCGTGACCGGACTGGTGGATGCGGCCGTCGCGCCCGGCGTCGCGCTCTCCGCCCGCCGCAGCCGCAGGTACTCGTCCACGCCGCCGGGCAGGTGCCGCAGCCGGCCGTCGAGCACCGCGTACTGCTGGTCGGTGACCCGCTCCAGCAGGTAGCGGTCGTGCGAGACGACGAGCAGCGTCCCGGGCCAGGAGTCGAGCAGGTCCTCCATCGCCGCGAGCATGTCGGTGTCGAGGTCGTTGGTGGGCTCGTCGAGGATCAGCACGTTGGGCTCGTCGAGCAGGATGAGCAGCAGCTGGAGGCGGCGCTTCTGGCCGCCCGACAGATCCTTCACCGGGGTGGAGAGCTGCGCATTCGAGAAGCCGAGCCGCTCGAGCAGCTGGCCGGGCGAGAGCTCCTTGCCGCCGGCGAGGTAGGTCGAGCGCTTGCCGGCGACGACGGCGCTGACCCGTTCCTCTTGCACGTCGTCGAGCTCGGAGAGCTGCTGGGTCAGTGTCGCGATCCTGACCGTCTTGCCGCGCTTCACGCGGCCGGAGTCGGGCGTGACCGTGCCGGCGACGAGGCCCAGCAGCGTCGACTTGCCCGCGCCGTTCACGCCGAGGATGCCGGTGCGCTCGCCCGGGGCGATGCGCCACTCCACGTCGCGGAGCACCGTCTTCGGCGGGTAGGAGACGGACACGTCGAGCAGGTCGACGACGTCCTTGCCGAGGCGTGCCGTCGCCAAGCTGGTGAGCTCGACCGTGTCGCGCGGCGGCGGCTCATCGGCGATGAGCACGGCGGCCGCATCCATCCGGAACTTCGGCTTCGACGTGCGCGCAGGAGCGCCGCGGCGCAGCCAGGCCAGCTCCTTGCGCATCAGGTTCTGCCGCTTCGTCTCCGCGACCGCGGCCATCCGGTCGCGCTCGACCCGCTGCAGCACGTAGGCGGCGTACCCGCCCTCGAACGGCTCCACGATGCCGTCGTGCACCTCCCAGGTGGCGGTGGAGACCTCATCCAGGAACCAGCGGTCGTGCGTGACGACCACCAGCGCCCCGGAGGCGGACGGCCAGCGGGCCTTGAGGTGCTGGGCGAGCCAGGCGACGCCCTCCAGGTCGAGGTGGTTGGTCGGCTCGTCCAGGAACAGGATGTCGTGGTCGTGCACCAGCAGCGCGGCCAGTGCCACGCGGCGTCGCTGGCCGCCGGAGAGCTCGCCGATCGTCGCATCCCAGCGGATGTCCGCCACCAGCCCGGCGAGTACGTCGCGGACGCGCGGATCTCCGGCCCACAGGTGCTCCTCGCGGTCGCCGACGATGGCGTGACCGACGGTCAGCTGGGGCGGCAGCTCGTCGCGCTGGTCCAGCATGCCGACCGTGACACCGCGCCGCCGGGTGACCCGGCCGGAGTCGGGCTCGATGCGTCCGGCGAGCAGCTGCAGGAGGGTCGACTTGCCGTCGCCGTTGCGGCCGACCACGCCGATGCGGTCGCCCTCCGAGATGCCGAGGGTGACCGAGTCGAAGACGGTGCGCGTCGGGTACTCGAGGTGCAGCGATTCCGCGCCGAGAAGGTGAGCCATGAGGGTCTCCAGCCTACCGGGGCGGCCGGCACTAGACTCCCGCCATGGCCACCCACAGTGTCGTGAACCAGGCCCCGCCGCGCGTCGACGTCGACGAGTTCGCGGCCAACCTGCCGTTGCGGGAGGGCGTCTCGCGCTACGACGCGGGCTGGGCGACGGAGGCGCTGGATGAGGTCGGCCGGCTGGTCGGGTCCGCAGCGTTCCAGCGGGACGCGGAGCTCGCGAACCTCCACGAGCCGCAGCTGCGCGCGTTCGATCGGTGGGGCAACCGGATCGACGAGGTGGAGTACGACGACGGCTACCACCGCGTGATCGCCGCGGCCGTCGCGGCGGGGGCGCACACCTCCGCCTGGGCGGAGCCGCGGCCGGGGGCGAACGTCGCGCGGGCCGCCACATTCATGCTCTTCGCGCAGGTGGAACCCGGTCACGCATGCCCGGTGTCGATGACGCACGCGGCCGTCCCCGCGCTCGCCGCCTCCGGCTCCCTGGCCGACGAGTGGATGCCGCGCCTCCTCAGCCGCGACTACGACGGGTCCCTGCGGGCCGCGAAGAGCTCGGCGCTGTTCGGGATGGCCATGACCGAGAAGCAGGGCGGCTCGGACGTGCGGGCGAACACGACACGCGCGCTCGCCGACGGCGAGGGACGCTGGCTGCTCACCGGCCACAAGTGGTTCTGCTCGGCTCCCATGTCGGATGCGTTCCTCGTGCTCGCGCAGACCGCCTCCGGGCTCTCCTGCTTCCTGGTGCCGCGGATGCTGGAGGACGGCACGCGAAACGTGTTCCGCATCCAGCGGCTCAAGGACAAGCTCGGCAACCGCTCGAACGCGTCCGGCGAGGTCGAGTTCGAGGACACGGTCGGCTACCTGCTGGGGGAGGAGGGCCGCGGCGTGCGCACCATCCTCGAGATGGTGAACCGCACGAGGCTCGACTGCGTCTACGGCAGCGCGGCGGGGATGCGGCAGGCGGTCGCCGAGGCGGCCTGGCATGTGCGGCACCGCGCGGCGTTCGGGTCTGCGCTGGCCGACCAGCCGGCGATGCGTTCGGTGCTCGCCGACCTGGCGCTCGAGTCGGAGGCGGCGACCACGGTCGCGCTGCGGCTCGCGCGTGCCCACGACGCGGATGCTCCGGAGACGGATGCGGCCTTCCGGCGGCTGGCGACCGCGGTGACGAAGTACTGGGTGTGCAAGCGCGGGCCGGGGCACGCCTACGAGGCGCTCGAGTGCCTGGGCGGGAACGGCTACACCGAGGCGTTCCCGCTCGCGCGGCGGTACCGGGAGCAGCCGGTGATGGCGATCTGGGAGGGGTCCGGCAACGTGATCGCCCTCGACGTGCTGCGGGCGATGCGGCGGGAGCCGGCCGCCTGGGAGGCGTTCGACGCCGAACTGGCCGCCGCCCGCGGGGTGTACCGCACCTACGACGGGCACCACGACCGGGTGCGGGCGCGCATCGCGGCGTGCGTCGCGTCGGCGGACGCGGACCCGGTGGTGGCCGAGGCGTCCGTCCGTCCGCTCGTCGCGTCGCTCGCCCTCGCGCTGCAGGCGTCGCTGCTGATCCGCGACGCGCCGGACGCCGTCGCGGACGCCTTCGTCGCCGCCCGCCTCGGCCCCGAGCGGGGTCCCTCTACGGCGAGCTGCCCTCCGGCCTCGACCTCACCGCCCTCGTCGCCCGCGCCTGACGCTCTCGCGCGTCGAGTCCGCCGTCGCCAACAATTCCTGAGTAATTCGGGTCGCACGCGGCGATCCGCCCGAAAAACTCAGGAATTGTTGGCTTCGGCGGACGGGACGGAGTCGGCGGGGACGGACGGGACGGGGGCGGCCCCGATCGCGCGGTAGAACTCGGCCACGGCCTTGCGGTTGTAGGCGCGGTAGTCGAAGTGGCTGTCCGGCACGTCGCCGCGCAGGAACGCGCGCATCCCGTCGGCGACGCCCTCGACGGTCTGCGGCACGACCATGCCGCTTCCCGCGGGCAGCGCGTTCTTCGCCGACGCGAACTCGACCGTGACGATCGGCAGCTGCAGCACCAGCGCCTCCAGCAGCACCATCGGCTGGCCCTCGTAGTCGCTCGACAGCACGAAGCAGTCGGCCTTCGCCATGATCGCGTGCGGGTTGCGCTGCATCCCTGTCAGGAAGACGGAGCCCGCGAGCCCCAGCTCGGCGACCAGCGCCTCCAGGTCGTTCGCGAGCGGTCCGGAGCCGACGACGACGAGCCGCGTCTTCGGGTTCTCCGCGTGCACGGCCGCGAACGCCCGGATGAGACGCGCCTGGTTCTTCTCGGGCGACAGCCGGCCGACGTTGACGAACGTGGTGACGTCATCGTCGCCGAGCAGCACCTCCGCCCAGTCGGGGATGCTGCCGAGCTCCTCGTCGAACGTCAGCTCGTGCAGGTCGGCGGCGGCGTTCTCGAGGATGTGCTCGGCGTCGACCGTGTTGAGGGCCGACACGAACTTCTCCGGCGCCGCGTACTCCGAGAGCGACGCGCGGTTGATCTCCGCGAGCGTCGGCGACACCGACACCAGGTGGTCGTACTGCCCGTAGAGCGTGAAGATCTGCGTCAGGCTGTGCAGCATCCGCTTCTCGCCGTTCACCTCGCGGTGCGCGTCGGAGGCGAGGTCGTTGTGCAGCCAGATCGCGCGCTGCGCCTCGGGGGAGTGCAGCAGCAGCGTCGCCCAGAACGGCCCGTAGCCCGAGAAGTCGACCACGTAGTCGAAGCGGCTCTCGCCGAAGCAGCGGTACCACTCGTCGTCCCACAGTCGGTTCTGCGCCGGGATGTCGGCGTGCTGCGCGATGCGCCCGCGCCGGAAGTCGAGGTGGCGACCCAGGTGCAGCAGCTTGGCGCCGTTCATGCCTCCGACGCGCGGGAACTGGCGGACGGCCGGATGGATCTGCCGCTGCTTCCCGATGATCACCTGCGACCGGCTCTGGGCGAAGAACGCCGAGACGTCGTAGCGCTCGTGGTCGATGTTGTTGAGCAGGTTGAGCGCCGACGTCGTGATGCCGTTGGGGCGCATCCCGCCCAGGTACAGCAGCACCTTCTCGCGGCCGTCGTCGGCGAGGTCCGTGCGCAGCCGGTAGCCGTCGCGCACACCTCGGAAGACGATGTCGACGACGCGGGCGGCGGCCTTCCCGTCTTCGTACGGGGTGAACCGGCGCTGCATGTCGAGGTACCGCTCGCGCGACTCCGCGGGCAGCGCGTCGCCGGCCTCGGCGATGGCGTGCAGCTCGTCGCCCACCTCGCGTGCCGACATGAGCACGGGCCCTGGCCACTCCTCGGGCTCGAAGTAGAGCCCGCGGGTGCCGGCGTAGTCGGCGAGGTCGGGCGTGAAGAACACGATCGGCCGGCCGGTCTGCAGGAAGTCGAAGAAGATGCTCGAGTAGTCGGAGATGAGGATGTCGGTCGCGCCGAGCACCAGGTTGGTCGGGATCTCGTTCGGCACGAGCATCCGCTTCAGCTCCGGCCGGTGCGCCGCCAGCGCGTGAACGGTCTGGTGCGTCTTCAGCAGCACGGCGTAGCGGCTGGTGTCGATGCGCTCCTCGATCTGGGCGATGTGCGCGAGCAGCGCATCCAGGTCGTCCTCCGGGCGGCCGAACGTCTGGCCCTTCCAGGTCGGCGCGTAGAGGATGACCTTGCGGTCGCCGAGCGGGATGCCGGCCCCGATCAGACGCTGGCGCACGATCTCGCGGCCGCGCTCGTCGAGGAACTGCCGGTCGATGCGCGGATACCCCTCCTCGATGAGGGTTCCGCGGTAGATCCCGGTGAGCTTGTAGCCGGTCTCGTACATCTGCTCGGACATGAACGGGTTCGCCGACAGCAGGTAGTCGGCCTGCACGAAGTTGCGGATGATGTTGGCTGTGCCGAGCGCGCCGTCCTCGATGTCGTAGCCCATGCGCTTCAACGGGGTGCCGTGCCAGGTGTTCAGGTAGACCTGGCCGGGACGCTTCGAGAAGTCCGGCGGGAAGGTCGCGTTGTTCACCAGGTACTGGCTGGTCGCGAGCGCCCGGTAGTAGGCCGCGGAGCCGTAGCGGACGAAGCTGACCCGCGGATCGCCGGCGAACTCCTGCACCGCCGAGCGGTAGAGCGACAGGTCGGACAGCGCCCAGATGTGCGTCAGGTGCCGGAGATCGTCCGCCGCCAGCAGCTCGCGGAACACCGCCTCCGGGTTGTCGAGCATCCCGTTGCCGGAGAACGACTCGTAGAACACCGACCCCTGCACGATGGGCTGCCGGCGCCAGTGCGCGTGGATCTCGTAGCGCGCGGCGCGCTTGACCCGGGAGGGGAGTCGCTTCAGTCGGGAGAGTCTCATCGCTCCCGATTTTATGAGAGCGGCATAACGGCCACCTGGGAGCGCGCGATGCGGTGTCAGCCCTCGGCGTCGAACCCCAGCGAGAGCTTCCGCAGCAGGGCCGCGAGCCGTTCGGCGTCGGCGGCGGAGATGCCGTCGAGCAGCTCGGCCTCCGCATCCACGAGTCGCGTGATCGCCGCATCCACCCGGGTGAGGCCCTGGGCGGTCATCTGCACCAGGATGCCGCGGCCGTCGTTCGGGTCGGTGCGCCGCTCGACCAGGCCCCGGGCCACCAGGCGGTCGATGCGGTTCGTCATCGTGCCGGACGAGACCAGGGTCTGCTGCAGCAGCGACTTCGGGCTCAGCTGGTACGGCGCCCCGGCGCGGCGCAATGCGGCCAGCACGTCGAACTCCCACGAGTCGAGGTCGGAGCGCTCGAAGGCGCCGCGGCGCGCGCGGTCCAGGTGGCGGGAGAGACGGTCCACCCGCGAGAGCACCTGGAGCGGCGCGAAGTCGAGGTCGGGTCGTTCGCGCAGCCAGGCGTCCACGATGCGGTCCACCTCGTCGCGTGCGTCGGCCATGCCTCCATGCTATTGGGGGTTCGGGCCGGGCACGTCTGGCAGACTGTCACGTGCGCGAGACGCGTGTTCCGCCTTGGTGTAATGGCAGCACGACAGCCTTTGGAGCTGTTAGGTCCAGGTTCGAGTCCTGGAGGCGGAGCGACCGGAAGCCCGACCCCTGGAGCACCATGACCGACCAGAATCTCGCCATCGTCGTTCTCGCGGCGGGGCAGGGCACGCGGATGAAGTCCGCCACGCCGAAGCTGCTGCACCCCTCGGCGGCATCCCGATCGTCTCGCACGTGCTGGCCACGGCGCACGAACTGGATGCGGCCCACGTGATCGCGGTCGTGCGGCACGAGCGCGACCGCCTGGCCGAGGTCATCGGCGCCGACATGCCGGAGGCCGTGATCGTCGACCAGGACGAGGTTCCCGGCACCGGCCGCGCGGTGGAGCAGGCGATCGCCGCCCTGCCGGACGACTTCTCGGGCGACGTCCTCGTCGTCAACGGCGACGTGCCGCTGCTCGACGCCGGCACCCTCCGCGAGCTCATCGCGAAGCACCGATCGGGCGAGGCGGCCGCGACCATCCTGTCCTCCTTCCCGGCCGACGCCACCGGCTACGGCCGCATCGTCCGCACGCCGGAGGGGCACCTCGACCGGATCGTGGAGCACAAGGATGCGACCGAGGCCGAGCGCGGGATCGGCGAGATCAACGCGGGCATCTACCTGTTCGGGCTCGCCGCGCTGCGCGACAAGCTCGCGCTCGTGTCCACCGACAACGCGCAGGGCGAGAAGTACCTGACCGACGTGATCGGGCTGCTGCGCGAGGCCGGCTTCGACGTGGATGCGCTCCCCGTCTCCGAGTCGTGGCTGGTCGAGGGCATCAACGACCGCGCGCAGCTCAGCGACGCGGCGGCGAAGCTGAACGCGCTCATCGTGCGCACCTGGCAGCTCGCCGGCGTGACGGTGCAGGACCCGGCCACGACCTGGATCGACGTCAAGGCGAAGCTCGCGCCCGACGTCACCATCCTCCCGGGCACCCAGCTGCGCGGTGCGACGCTGGTGGAGACCGGCGCCACGATCGGGCCGGACACCACGCTGCTCGACACCGAGGTGGGGGAGGGCGCCACGGTGACGCGCACCGACGCGACGCTCTCCGTCATCGGCGCCGGCGCCACGGTCGGTCCGTTCGCCTACCTGCGCCCCGGAACAGTGCTCGGCGCCCGGGGCAAGATCGGCACCTTCACCGAGACGAAGAACGCCGTCATCGGCGAGGGCACCAAGCTGGCGCACTTCAACTACGTGGGGGACGCGGAGGTCGGCGAGAAGGGCAACCTCGGCGCCGGCGTCATCACCGCCAACTACGACGGCGTGAACAAGCACCGCACGGTCATCGGCTCGCACGTCCGGATCAGCACGAACACCGTGCTCGTCGCGCCCGTTAGGATGGGTGACGGAGCGTACACCGGAGCCGGAACGGTCGTCCGCAAGGACGTCCCGGCGGGAGCCCTCGCCATCACCGTCGCCCCGCAACGCAATATCGAAGGCTGGGTCGCGCAGAAGCGGCCGGGCACGGACGCCGACAAGGCAGCACGTGAGAGCGGCGCCGCGGCAGAGAGCGGAGCATAAGTGTCAGGGATCACCGCGACCGGCCAGAAACGACTCGTCCTCATCTCCGGTCGCGCGCATCCCCAGCTCGCTCAGGAGATCGCGGAGTGCCTCGGAAGCGAGCTGATCCCGACAGACGCCCGCACCTTCGCCAACGGCGAGATCTACGCGCGGTTCGACGAGAGCGTGCGGGGGTCCGACGCGTTCGTCATCCAGTCGCACACGTCGCCGATCAACGAGTGGCTCATGGAGCAGCTGATCATGGTGGATGCGCTGAAGCGCGCCTCCGCCAAGCGCATCACCGTCGTGGCCCCCTTCTACCCGTACGCCCGCCAGGACAAGAAGGGCCGCGGCCGCGAGCCGATCTCGGCCCGCCTCGTCGCCGACCTCTTCAAGGCCGCCGGCGCCGACCGCATCATGTCTGTCGACCTGCACGCCGCGCAGATCCAGGGCTTCTTCGACGGACCGGTCGACCACCTGTTCGCCATGCCCGTGCTGCTGGAGCACATGCGCCGCGAGCTCGACCCGTCCACCCTCACCGTCGTCTCGCCCGACATGGGCCGCGTGCGTGTCGCCGACATCTGGAGCGACAAGCTGGGCGCGCCGCTGGCGATCATCCACAAGCGCCGCGACCCGCTCGTCCCGAACCAGGTCTCGGTGCACGAGATCGTCGGCGAGGTGAACGGCCGCGTCTGCCTCCTGGTCGACGACCTGATCGACACGGGCCGCACCATCGTCAAGGCGGCGGAGGCCCTCAAGGCGGCCGGCGCCACGGGCGTCGTCGTCGCGGCCACCCACGCCGTCTTCAGCGACCCGGCGGTCGAACTGCTGCAGAGCGAGGCGATCGACTCCGTCGTCGTCACCGACACCCTCCCGCTGCCGGAGCACAAGCGCTGGGACAACCTCACCGTCCTCTCGATCGCGCCGCTGCTGGCGAGCGCGATCCGCGAGGTCTTCACCGACGGCTCCGTCACCTCGATGTTCGACGGGGCCGCCTGACCCGTCCCGTCGCTTGCGGAAAGGGAGGACATCCCGGCCGAGCAGGCCCGGATGTCCTCCCTTTCCCGTCTCTGACCGGCGTGTCGCAGCGGTCGTCCTCCCTTTCCCGCGGCCGGCCGGGCCCTGCCGTATGCCCGCGGGCCGACCTCGCTCCCCGTGGCCGGCTCAGCCGGTCGTGCGCCCGGCGCGCGCCGCGCGGGCCCCCGCGCCCGCGGCGGCGACCACTGCGCGCTCCAGCCCGTCGAGCCCCGACGCCGCCCGGATCGCGGCGCCGACGGCCGCGCTGCGCTCGGCGTACGAGCGATCCCGCAGCACCGTCCGCACGGCCTCACCGACGGCCCGCGGCTCCGGCCGCTTGGTGCCGAGCTTCACGCCGACGCCGGCCCAGGCCACCCGGGCCGACACCTCCGTCTTGTCCTCGGTGGTGCCGGCGACGACGATCGGCACGCCGTGCTCCATGGCGTAGTGGATGCCGCCGTAGCCGCCGTTCGTGACGTAGGCAGCCGTGCGCGGCAGCAGCCGGTCGTACGGCAGGTAGGTCGCCACGCGGGCGTTCGCCGGCAGCTCCGTGCCGAGCTCCGCGACCGGCCGCCCTCCGGTGCTGGCGACCACCCACACCTCCTCGTCGGCGAGGGCCCGGATGGTCGGCAGGACGAGGTCGCCGAGGTCGCTGTTGGCCACGGTGCCCTGGGTGACGTGGACCACGGGCCGCCCGTCGTCGAGGTCGCTCCACCACGCGGGCAGCGGGGTGTCGGAGGCGCGCGTCCGCGACACCGGACCCACGAAGTGCACCGGCACGCGGAGGTCGCCGCGCGGATACTCGAACTCGGGCACCGTGAACTGCACCACGCCGTCCGACTGCGACGGCCAGTCGAGCACGAACCCGCGCAGGCCCGTCCCGGCGTCCACCCCGGCTCGCACTGCGGCACGCTGCACCGGCGCGAACACGCCCTTCTCGGCGACGACGGTCAACGCGGCGTTGCGGATGCGGCCCAGCGCCCCCGCGCGGGGAGGGATCCCGAGGCCGAACGGCGCCGTGTCCCGGCTCTTGAGCCCGAGCGGGACGATCCCGAGGTTGAGAAGCGGCGGGCGGCTGGCGCGCGGGCGGGAGGCCAGCAGCGCGGCGCCCAGGAACAGGCTCTCGGCGAGCACGACGTGGATGCCCAGCGAGCGGATCACCGCATCCATCGCCGCCAGCTGGCTGCGCGCCGGCCGCAGGAAGATCTCCGTCATGTCGTAGCGGATGCCGGCAGGACCGGTGAGCCCGACGCGCCCCGGGAACGAGGCGTCGATGTCCGTGTCGTCGTAGTCGGCCTCGGCCGGCAGCCGGAGGACGAACGCGCCGGTGGCGGCCGCCTGCTGCTGGTAGCGCTCGCCGGTGAGGAAGTGGACGCGGTGGCCGCGGTCCACGAGTGCCCGGCTGACCGCGAGCAACGGCGTCACATGGCCGTGGACAGGGGTGCTGCAGAGGAGGATGTCGAGGGGTCGGGCGGTCATGGCGTGGTCTCTTTCGGGTAGAGTCGGATGAACGTCAACAGTATTCACTACACCTGAAAGGTAGTCAATAGTGGCCGCAACCCGCCCGTACCGGTCCACCCTGCGGCAGGAGCACGCGGCCCAGACCCGGCGCCGCATCCTGGAGGCCGCGGCCGGCGTGTTCTCGGCCCGCGGCTACGCGAGCGCATCCCTCGCCGAGATCGCCGACGCCGCCGGGGTGTCGGTGGAGAGCGTCAAGGTGCACGGGCCCAAGCGCGCGCTGCTCCTGTCGGCCTTCGAGCTCGCCTTCGGCGGCGAGGCGGGCGAGTCGTCGCTGACCGAGCGTCCGGAGATCGCGGCGATCGCCGCCCTCGACGACCCCGACCGGATGCTCGCCGAACTGGTGCCCTTCATCGCCGCCGCGAACGAGCGGACGTCGGGACTCTGGGCCACCTTCACCGCCGCCGCCCGCGACGACGAGCAGGTGGGCGTCGTGCTGGCCGACCTGCTCGAACGGCGGCACGCGGATTACGGCGCGATGGTGGACCTGCTGGCCGAGCGCGGCGCCGCATCCCTGCCGTCGCTCACGAAGAAGGGGCGGCGCGAGCTCGCGGATGCGCTCTCGTTCGTGATGTCGCCGGAGGGCTTCCAGCAGCTGGTCCGCGAGAGCGGCTGGACGCCGGAGCGCTACCGGACGTGGCTGCTCACCGCGGTGCGGACGCTCATCACGGCAGCCGGTGCGGCGTCGACGGGATGAGGCCCAGCGGCGCAACCCACGTCGCGTCGCCCTCGGTGTTGAGGGCGTAGCACTGCCAGCCCGGCCCGACCGGGCCCATCAGCTCGAAGCGGGCGGACGAGCTGAGCGCCTCCGGCTGGTACTGGCGTGCGTAGACCGAGCAGGTGTAGTCGGCGGTCTGCGTCTGGATGCTGATGGTGAGCAGGATGCCGGGCAGCAGCAGCGCGCCGAGCGCCACGACGACGAAGACCCGGCTGGCGACCGTCATCCCGCGCCCGCGCAGGGGCGCTCGCCGAGCGGCTCGTACTCCGCGAGCTCGGGGTGGTCGTCGTAGGTCACCACCCCATCCTCTCGCGCAACCGCCGTCGAGTACACAAGAACTGCACGCCGATCGGGTGATCGGCGTGCAGTCTCGGCGTACTCGGTGGTGGGTGGAGCTCGACGGTGGGCGGACCTAGTGCGAGGAGCCCTCGGTCTCGATCTCGGTGCGGTCGGCCGACCACAGGGTGTGGAAGATGCCGTCCTTGTCGACGCGCTTGTAGGTGTGCGCGCCGAAGAAGTCGCGCTGGCCCTGGACGAGCGCGGCCGGGAGGCGCTTCGACGCGAGCGAGTCGTAGTACGACAGCGCCGAGCCGAAGCCGGGCACCGGGACGCCCGAGAGCGCCGCGGTCGACACGATGCGGCGCCAGGCGGCCTCGCCCTCACGAACGGCGTCCGCGAAGTACGGCGCCTCGAGCAGCGTGGCGATGTTCGGGTTCTCGTCGTACGCGTCTGCGATGCGGTTCAGGAACTGCGCGCGGATGATGCAGCCGCCGCGCCAGATCTTCGCGATGCGGTCCTTGTGGATGTCCCAGCCGTACTTCTCGGCGCCCGCGATGATCGCGTCGAAGCCCTGCGCGTACGCGACGACCTTCGAGGCGTACAGCGCCTTCGACACGTCGTCGGCGAACGCGGCGACATCCGACGCCTGCTGAACCTCCGGACGCGACTGGATGGTCGCCTGCACCGCGGCGCGCTGGTTCGGCTTCGACGAGACGGCGCGGGCGAAGACGGCTTCGGCGATGCCGCCGACGGGGACGCCGAGGTCGAGCGCGTTCTGCACGGTCCACACGCCGGTGCCCTTCGACCCGGCCTGGTCGAGGACGATGTCGATGAACGGCTTGCCGGTCTCCGCATCCACCTGGCGCAGCACCTCGGCGGTGATCTCGATCAGGTACGACTCGAGGTAGCCCTTGTTCCACTCGGCGAAGACGTCGGCGATCTGCGCCGGCGTAAGTCCCCCGACTGTGCGGAGCAGGTCGTACGCCTCGGCGATCAGCTGCATGTCCGCGTACTCGATGCCGTTGTGGATCATCTTGACGAAGTGGCCGGCGCCATCGGTTCCGACGTGGGTCACGCACGGCTCGCCCTCGGCGACGGCGGCGATCGACTCCAGGATCGGGCCCAGCGTCTCGTACGACTCGGCCGACCCGCCCGGCATGATCGACGGGCCGTTCAGCGCGCCCTCCTCGCCGCCGGAGATGCCCGCGCCGACGAAGTGGATGCCGGTCGGCGCGATCCGCTTCTCGCGCGCGATCGTGTCCTGGAAGTTCGCGTTGCCGCCGTCGACGATGATGTCGCCCGGCTCGAAGCGCTCGACTAGCTGGTCGATGACCGCGTCCGTCCCGCGGCCGGCCTGCACCATGATGATCGCCGTGCGCGGCTTCGACAGCGACGCGACGAACTCGTCGATCTGCTCGGAGGAGACGAAACCGGCCTCCGGGTGCGCGTTCACCAGCTCCTCGGTGCGGGCGTAGGTGCGGTTGAACACCGCGACCGTGTTGCCCTCGCGGGAGGCGAGGTTGCGGGCCAGGTTCGATCCCATCACCGCCAGCCCGACGACTCCGATGTTGGCGGTTGCTTCCTGTGACACGTCGTGCTCCTTCGTGGTGCCGCGGCAGGCGGAGGCCGTCCGCCGCGCGCGTGTAGGTCGGGGGTCAGCTCTCCTAGCGGGTGGCAGGAATCGAGCAGTGCTCCCCAGCGTAGCGCGACGGCACCCGGGCGGGGGTCACGGGGCGTAACGGGGGATACTGGCGTGACGACGCGAGAAGGAGGCGGTGTGCGGCGACCGCAGGTTGTGGTGATGGGTGTGTCGGGCTCGGGGAAGAGCACAGTAGGGCAGCTGCTGGCCCGGCGGCTCGGCGTGCCGTTCGTCGACGGGGATGCGCTGCATCCGCCCGCGAATGTGGCCAAGATGGCGTCCGGGCACCCGCTGACCGACGAGGACCGCATCCCGTGGCTGCACGCCGTGGGCCGCGCACTGGCGGACACCGCGCCCGAGGGCACCGTCGTCGCCTGCTCGGCCCTCAAGCGTGCCTATCGCGACCTGATCCGGGCCGAGGCACCGGATGCGGTCTTCGCGGAACTGGACGGCAGCCGCGAGCTGCTCGCCGGCCGCATGGCCGCGCGTCCCGGTCACTTCATGCCCGTGTCGCTGCTCGACTCGCAGCTGGCGACGCTCGAGCCGTTGCAGCAGGACGAGGTCGGAGCCCGCTTCGACGTGGGCAGCCCGCCGCAGGAGCTCGCGGACGCGATCGCCGCGCGGCTGACCGACGGCGCCGCCTAGCCGCGATCGGATTGCGCAGGCGCGCCCGGCCCCGCGTTCGCCTGCGCCGTGAGCGCGCTCAGCTGCGCGGCGAATCCGTCCGCATCAACGGGCGCGAAGAACGCAGCGTCGGCCGCCTCGACGTCCGCCGTCGCCCGGCGTGCGGCCGCTGCGCCCTCCGGCGTCGCGTGCAGCACGCGCGCCCGGCCATCGGTGGGATGCGGCAGCCGCTCCACGAGTCCCGCCCGCTCCAGGCTGCGCAGAACCTGCGAGGTCATCATCGGGTCGGTCGCGGCGAAGGCGGCGAGCTCCGCCTGGGTGAGCAGCCGATCGGGTTCGCGGTCGCCGAGCCAGGTGAGGGATGCGAGCAGCACGTACTGCACGTGCGTCAACTCGTGCGGCGCGAGCGCCGCCCGCATGGCGGCCTGCCACCGGTTCGTCACCCGCCACAGCAGCAGTCCAGGGCTCTGCGACGCGGCCGGGAAGCGGCTGCCGAGGCCGGCCTCAGGCATCGGCGGCGACCGTGCGGCGCTCGGCGGCTCGGAGCAGCTCGTCCATCGCGACCGGGAAGTCCCCGGCGATCTGAGGGCCGAGCTCCGGACCGATCGCGTCGGCCCCCTCGCCGTCGATCTCGAGCGTGTGGGTGACCTCCGTGCCGCCGTCCGCGGCCGGAACCAGCGTGTGGCGGAAGGTGAGGGCGAGGTCGCCGAAGTCGGTCCGGTCGGCGTAGAGGCGCTCGGGGTCCAGCTCGACGATGGTGGAGGTCATCGCCTCCTGTCCCTGCGGGGTGACGGTGACCTGCGTGCCGACCGCGAACGGCCCGTGCAGCTCGAACCGATCGCTGGCCGGGCCGAGGGGGATGCCGCTGTGCAGGTCGCGCAGGGCGGACCAGACGGCGGCGGCGGGGGCGTCGGTGCGGGCGGTGTGCTGGGTGGTCCACATGATGGTCTCCGATCGAAAGTAGTATGCGCGCTTAGTATATGTCGATCGGCTACACTGGGCAACTGAACTTCGGCGAGGGATGCGCGGGCACGTCCGGCAGCATCCGTGATCGACGCGGTGGAGCAGGCTTCGCAGTCTTTCCTCGCGCACTTCGATGCGTTCGAGTCGAACAACACCAACACTGCGGGCCGCACGGCTCGCCCGACAGCCGGCCTCGCGCCGGCGAGGAGACACCATGGCCACGGAAGAGTCCAACAAGGTCGCAGCGGAGCTGCGCGAGAGCTTCGGCAAGGGCGCGGCGCGCAAGATCCGCGCGGCCGGCAAGATCCCCGCCGTCATCTACGGTCACGGCACCGACCCCGTCCACGTCACCCTGCCGGGCCACCAGGTCTCGCTGCTGCTCCGCAAGGCGAACGCGGTCCTCGACCTCGACATCGCCGGCAAGGGCCAGCTCACGCTGGTCAAGGACGTGCAGAAGGACCCGGTGTCGCAGATCATCGAGCACCTCGACCTCGTCGTCGTCCGCCAGGGCGAGAAGGTCGTCGTGGAGGTCCCGGTGCACGTCGAGGGCGAGCCGTTCTCCGGCACGATCGCCGTGCTCGACATCCCGACCATCAAGCTCGAGGCCGAGGCCACGCACATCCCGGAGCGCATCGTCATCGACGTCACCGACGCCGAGGAGGGCACGCAGTACCACGCCAAGGACTTCGCCCTCCCCGCGGGCTCGAAGCTCGCCGAGGACGAGGACCTGCTCATCCTGAACATCGTCGTCCCGGCCGCCGCGCGCGCCGAGGACGAGGAGACCGAGGCTGCGGAGGAGGCCGCCGAGGCCGAGGCCGAGGCCGGCGAGAGCGCCGCGGAGTAACTCCCTCCATGGAGACGCCCTGGCTCGTGGTCGGGCTCGGAAACCCCGGGCCCGGCTACGCCGCCACGCGTCACAACGTGGGGCAGATGGTGCTGGACGAGCTCGCCTCGCGCGGACGCCTCACCTTCAAGACCCACAAGACGAACGCGACGGTCGCCGAGGGCCGCCTGGCCCCCGGCGGCCCGCGCTTCATCCTGGCCAAGCCGAACACGTTCATGAACGTGTCCGGCGGCCCGGTGGCGCAGCTGCTGCGCTTCTACTCGCTCGATGCGTCGCACCTGATCGTGGTGCACGACGAGCTGGACATCCCGTTCGACACCATCCGCCTCAAACACGGCGGCGGCCACGGCGGCCACAACGGCGTGCGGGATGTGATCGCGGCCATCGGCACCGGCGACTTCACGCGCGTGCGGGTCGGCGTCGGGCGGCCGCCCGGATCGTCGGCGGCCGCGGACCACGTGCTCAAGGCGTTCTCCAGCACCGAGCGCACGAACCTGCCGATCCTGGTGGCGGATGCGGCGGACGCCGTCGAACAGGTCGCCGCCGAGGGCCTCACTCCGGCGCAGAACCGCTTCCACGCCCGCTGAGCCGCCTCGCCGCGGCGCTCCGGCACGTTCGCGCATTCGTCACGAATGGTCGCTCTGCGGCGCGGATTCCGACCATTCGTGACGAATCCGTCGCCGGGTCAGGCGGGCGGGAGCGTGGCGACGAGCGCGCCCGCGTAGACCGCGAAGGAGACGATCGGCGCGGCGGCGGCGAGGACGATCGCCACCACGCCGAACGCGCGCCCGCGCTTCGTGGCTGCGGCGATGATCCCGAGCACCAGCGCCAGGATGCCGAGGAGGGTCCCGAGCAGCAGCTGAATCCCCATCAGCACGCCGATCGGCGCGAACGCGTGCGCCTGCTCGGGCGTCAGGTCGCTCGTGTTGAAGCTGAAGCTGGTCGCCGTGCGCGTCGCGTACGGTCCTGCGCTCATTCCGACGATGACCGAAGCGACGAGCGACAGGACGAAGAGCGGTGCCGCGATGAGCATTGCGGTCAGGCCGAGGCCGCGGGAACGCGCGGCGGCCGGAGCAGGCGCGCCCCATCCGTAGGCGCCGGCGGGCGCGGGGCGCCGGCCGGCGGGGCGATGGGCGGCCCGTACGGCACGGGCGTGACGGTCGGCTGATTCGGGTCGGTCATCTCATCCCCTGGAAGGTCGCTGCTGATGCTCAGCCGAAGCGTAGCGGGAGCCTTCGCACATTCGTCACGAATGGTCGCTCTGCGGCGAGGATAGCGACCATTCGTGACGAATCCGCACCCCGGCCCGATCCGGGCAACGTCACGGCGAACGCTCAGCGGAACCGAGGCCGGCACCCTGCCTCGTGGCAGCCACGACGCGTACCGTCACCGGCATGAAGCTGTACACGCGCGAGTGGGGCAGCGGCGACCGCTACGCCGTCCTCGTCCACGGGGTGATGTCGGACTCGCGCAACTGGCGCCGGGTCGGACCGGTGCTCGCCGAACTCGGCTACCACGTGATCGCCGTCGACCTGCGCGGCCACGGCCACAGCCCGCGCACCGAGGAGTACTCGGCCGAGCTCATGGCGCAGGACATCGTCGACACCGTGCCCGAGCGTCCGGAGCTGGTGATCGGCCACTCGCTCGGCGGTCTCACCGTCAGCCTCGCGGTCGAGCGGCTCGACCCGCAGCGCGTCATCTACGTCGACCCGGCGTTCTCGTGCCCGGCGACGAACGGGTTCGCGCGCTGGCTCGCCCCCGCCTTCCTGCGCACGCTCGCCCGGCAGTCCGCAGCACGCATCGCGAAGCGCAACCCGAAGTGGGACCCGGCGGACGTCGCGATCGAGGTGGAGACCTTCAGAGCCTTCGACCGTGCGGTGCTGCCCGTGGTGGTGACCCCGTCCGCGATGCGGGCGCCCGAGGTGATGGCCGTCCCGTCGCTGGTGGTCCTCGCCGACAACTCGCAGCTGGTGAAGCCCGAACTGGCGAACCGGCTGCGCGACGACGGCTACGAGGTGCGCATCGTGACCGGATCCGGGCATGTGATCAACCGCGACGACCACGACGGCTTCATGCGCGCGCTCGACGGTTGGGTCTGAGTCGGCCGGGTCTGACCTGTTCGCCCTGAGCGGCGCCCCCTGCAACTGTCGGCGGCCCCCCGTAGAATCGACCGAGTGATACTCCAGGGTCTGGTCGCCGCGCTCGCGCGCGAGTCCTCGTTCGGCGACGCGCTCGCTCACGCGGCTCGCGACGCCGACTTCTCGCTGACCGACGGCCTCCGCGGCCCGCTGCTCGCCGGGCTGCTCCGGCGCCGCGCCGAGCAGGGCGCGTCGCAGGCGGTGCTGCTCATCACGGCCACGGGCCGCGAGTCGGAGTCGATCCGCGGCGCGCTGCCGTGCCTGCTGCCGGATGCAGACGTCGTCGAGTTCCCGGCCTGGGAGACCCTGCCGCACGAGCGCCTCAGCCCGAGCGCCGAGATCGTGGGCAAGCGCCTGACCGCCCTGCGCCGCCTCGCGGACTGGGCGGAGGGCGACCGCGCAACCCTGTTCATCCTGGTCGCGTCGGTGCGCGCCGCCCTGCAGCCGCTGGCCGACAACCTCACCGACTACGCGGGCGTCGACCTGCGGATCGGAGGTCGCGGCTTCGACCTGAGCGGCCTTGCGCTGCACCTCGTCGACCTCGCCTACGAGCGCGTCGACATCGTCACCCGGCGCGGCGAGTTCGCGGTGCGCGGCGGCATCCTCGACGTCTTCCCGCCCACCGCCGACCACCCGTACCGCGTCGACTTCTTCGGCGACGAGGTGGACCAGATCCGCGCCTTCTCGGTGGCCGACCAGCGGTCGCTGCCCGAGCCCATCCCGTCCGTGTCCCTCCCGCCGAGCCGCGAGCTGCTGCTCAGCGAGTCGGTGCGGCAGCGGGCGCGCGAGATGGAGCACGAGTTCCCGAGCCTGTCCGCGATGCTCGCGAAGATCGGCGAGGGCATCCCGGTCGAGGGGATGGAGTCGCTGGCTCCCGCCCTCGTCGACCGGCTGGTGCCGCTGACGCACTACCTGCCCGACGGCGCGGCGGTCGCAGTGCTCTCGCCCGAGCGCGTCGCCTCGCGCGCCGTGAGCCTGGCCGAGACGAACCGTGAGTTCCTCTCGGCCGCGTGGAGCGCGGCGACGGTGGGCGCGGCGGCGCCGATCGACCTGGCCGCCGGCGACTTCATGACGCTGCAGCAGCTGAAGGACTCGGTGAAGTTCAGCCGCCCGGGCGCCGAGAACCCCGATCATCCGTGGTGGACGATGAGCGGCTTCCAGGCGGACGAGGTGCTTCCCGAAGAGCGCGAGCTCGAGGAGCACCTGCAGGTCCGCATCCGCGCGGAGGCCGTGCCGAGTTTCCAGGGCAACGTCTCCGGCGCGGTCGAGCACGTGCGCGGCCGCCTGCGCGACGGCTGGCAGGTCGCGATCGTCGCGGCCGGCGCCGGCCTGGTCGAGCGCGCGGCCGACGTGCTCGCCGAGGCGGAGCTGCCGGCGCGGCCGGTGGACGAGTTCCCCGCCGAGCCGGAGCCCGGCATCGCGTACCTGCTCAAGGCCACGGCGGAGCACGGCTTCGAGATGCCCGACATCAAGCTCGCGCTGATCAGCGAGGCCGAGTTCTACGGGCGCACCATCGGCTACGACTCGCGCCAGGTCAAGAAGCTCGCCACTCGTCGCAAGAACGTCGTCGACCCGATGCAGCTCAAGCCGGGCGACTACGTGGTTCACGAGACGCACGGCATCGGCCGGTTCGTCGAGCTCACGCAGCGCGAGGTGTCGAGCGGCGGCCGCAATGCGGTCAAGTCGAAGCGCGAGTACCTCGTGCTCGAGTACGCGCCCTCCAAGCGCGGCTACCCGGGCGACAAGCTCTACGTGCCGACGGACCAGCTCGACCTGCTGACGCGCTACGTCGGCGGCGAGGCTCCGCAGCTCTCCAAGATGGGCGGCAGCGACTGGGCGGCGGCGAAGGGACGCGCGCGCCGCGCCGTGCGCGACATCGCCGTCGAGCTCGTCAAGCTGTACTCGGCCCGGATGGCGAGCAAGGGTCACGCCTTCGGCCCGGACACCCCGTGGCAGCGCGAGCTGGAGGAGGCGTTCCCGTTCGCCGAGACGCACGACCAGCTGCAGACCATCGACGAGGTGAAGGCCGACATGGAGCGGCCCATCCCGATGGACCGCCTGATCTCGGGCGACGTCGGCTTCGGCAAGACGGAGATCGCGGTGCGCGCCGCGTTCAAGGCGGTACAGGACGGCAAGCAGGTCGCGATGTTGGTGCCGACGACGCTGCTCGTCAAGCAGCACGCCGAGACGTTCCAGGAGCGCTTCGCCGGGTTCCCCATCCACCTGCGCCAGCTGAGCCGTTTCCAGAGCGACAAGGAGGCCCGCGAGACGCTTCGCGGCATGGCCGACGGCACGGTGGATGTGGTGATCGGCACCCACCGCATCCTCGCCGACGGTGTCACCTTCAAAGACCTGGGGCTCGTCATCATCGACGAGGAGCAGCGGTTCGGCGTGGAGCACAAGGACGCGCTGAAGAAGCTGAAGACGAACGTCGACATCCTCGCGATGAGCGCCACGCCCATCCCGCGCACGCTCGAGATGGCGGTCACCGGCATCCGCGAGATGTCGACGCTGGCGACTCCGCCGGAGGACCGGCACCCGATTTTGACGTTCGTCGGGCCGTACTCCGAGAAGCAGGTGGCGGCGGCGATCCGGCGTGAGCTGTTGCGCGAGGGCCAGGTGTTCTTCGTGCACAACCGGGTCGGCTCGATCACGAGCATGGCGGCGAAGCTCGCCGAGCTGGTGCCGGAGGCCCGCATCGGCGTCGCGCACGGCAAGATGAACGAGCACGCGCTGGAGCAGGTGGTCGTCGACTTCTGGGAGCGCCGGTTCGACGTGCTCGTGTCGACGACGATCATCGAGACGGGCCTCGACATCGCCAACGCGAACACGATCATCATCGACCGCGCCGACAAGTACGGCCTGAGCCAGCTGCATCAGCTGCGCGGGCGTGTCGGACGCGGCCGGGAGCGCGCCTACGCGTACTTCCTCTGGGACGAGAACAAGCCGCTCAGCGAGACGGCGCACGACCGCCTCTCCACCATCGCCGCCAACAACGACCTGGGCAGCGGCATGCAGGTGGCGCTGAAGGACCTCGAGATCCGCGGCGCGGGCAACCTGCTCGGCGGCGAGCAGTCCGGGCACATCGCGGGCGTCGGCTTCGACCTCTACCTGCGCATGATCGGCGAGGCCGTGTCCACGTTCCGGGGCGAGGTCGCCGAGGGCCAGACCGAGCTGCGGCTGGAGTTGCCGGTGGATGCGCACATCCCCGAGGAGTACGTCGACAGTGAGCGCCTGCGGCTGGAGGCCTACCAGAAGCTGTCGACCGCGAGTTCGCCGGCGGCGAAGGACGGCCAGATCGACCTCGTGCTGGAGGAGCTGACCGACCGCTACGGCGAGCCGCCCGAGCCGGTCACCAACCTCGTCGCCGTGTCCCGGCTGCGCCGTGCCGCCCAGAAGGCCGGTCTCGGCGAGGTCGTCGCGATGGGGTCCAACCTGCGCCTCGCGCCGGCGATCCTGCCCGACTCGCTGCAGGTCCGCCTCCAGCGCATGTACCCGGGGTCGAAGTATCACGCCGCTCCGAAGGTGGCGACCGTTCCGCTGCCGCGGGTGAACGGCGAGGCGCTCGACGACGCCTCCCTCATCGGCTGGGTCGGCGACCTGCTGGGCGCGCTGTTCCCCGATAAGGAGCCCGCCGCCGAGCGAGCGAGCTGAGACCCGGGCCGGCCCGGCGCCCTTACGACAGGAGGCCGCCGAGCAGGCCTCCGGCCACGCCGGCGCCGACGACCTCGCCGGCACCGGCCCCGCCGCCCGCACCCGCGCCCATGAAGGGGCGCATCGCGCCGACGAACGCCTGCAGGTTCCGCGTCTGCATCAGCACCGTGCCCGGGCCGGTGAACTCGGCCACCAGCATCTCGCCCGAGGTGAAGGAGCGGAAGAGGCTCTTCGTCGCCTTCTGGATGTGCACCTCCATGCCCGAATCCCAGGCCACCACGTGGCCGGTGTCGATGATGTGGCGCTCGCCCGGCGCAAGGCGCTTCTCGTGCAGCGAGCCGAAGGCGGTGAGCAGGAGCACGCCCTCACCGGCGACTCGCATGACGAAGAGGCTGTCGCTGCCGAAGAAGCCGCTCATCCCGCCCCACTTCGTGTCGATGTCGAGGGAGGGCTCGCTGGCGAGGTACGAGGCCGCGGCGATGTTGTAGGTGCCGCTGGCGAGGTGGAGCGGAACCAGGTCGCCGGGGGCGGCGGGTGCGAGGGTCAGCTCGCCGGCGCCGGCCGTGGCGGTAAAGCGCGAGACGAAGGCGGAGCGGCCCGCGACCGACCGCTTCAGCGCGCCCATCACGCCGCCGTCGAGCTGCGAGGACAGCTCCACGCCGGGCGACATCGACACCATGGCGCCGGCCTGCGTCGCCACGGTCTGCCCGGGAGCGAGGTCGAGGCTGGCCATGGAGAACGCGGGGCGGTAGTCGACGCGGTAGTTGAACGCGCGGGAGGAGCCGGAATCAGGGAGAACGGTGAAATTGGACATGCCGTCACCTTAGATGCGCCGGATCAGGCTCCCCGATTGCGGTCACCGCGAGTGCGGATGCAGCCGGCGGTTGCGACGGGCGAGCGCCGAGACGAGGAATCCCGACACGACGATCGCGACGGCCGAGCCGAGCAGCACGGCGAGCGTTCCCTCGGCGCGCACATCCTCCGACCGGGAGAACGCCAGCTCGTTCATGAGCAGCGACACGGTGAACCCGATGCCGCCGAGCGCGGCGATCGTCACCAGGCTGAACAGCGAGATCCGCCCTCGGTCGGGACCCTTCTTCGTGAACGAGCCCAACCATCCACCCAGCGTGATGCCGACGAGCTTGCCGACCGGCAGCGCGACCAGGATCGCCCAGAACGCGGGGAGAGCTGCGACGGCGCCACCTGCGGGATGGGCACCAGGGCCGCCGAGAACGCGAACAGGGGCAGGATCAGCCCGTTCGACCAGGGCTCGAGCGCGTGCGTCACCCGCCCCGCCGGCCGGCGCGCCATCACGAGGCCGAGGGCGACGCCGGCGATGGTCGCGTGCACGCCCGAGTCGTAGACCAGCCACCAGGTGAGCGCCGCGAGCAGCACCATGAGGATTCCGATTGGCCAGCGGAGCCGCCCGCGCAGCAGGCGGCTGAGCAGCCCGAACAGGGTGACCGTGACCGCGGCCAGCGCGAGCTCCAGCAGGTTCGGATCCTGCGTGAAGAAGACGGCGATGATCACGATGGCGATGAGGTCGTCGAGCACAGCGAGGGCGAGCAGGAAGACCCGCAGCCGGTTCGGAAGGCCGCGGCCGAAGACGGCCAGCACGCCGAGCGCGAAGGCGATGTCGGTCGCGGTCGGGATCGGCCATCCCTGGCTCACGTCCGTGCCCGCGGTCAACGCCAGGTAGATCCCGGCCGGCACGATCACGCCTGCGACCGCGGCGATGGCCGGGTGGATCGCCTTCTGCAGGCTGTTGAGCTCGCCGACGACGAGCTCGTGCTTGAGCTCCACGGCGACGATGAAGAAGAAGACCGCGAGGAGCCCGTCGCTGATCCAGTGCCCGACGCTCAGGTCCAGCGGGCCGGCGCCGAGATGTGCGTGCTGCACATCGAGCAGCGCGGGGCCGAGCGGGGTGTTCGCCAGCAGGAGGCCGAGGGCGGCGGCGCCGAGCAGGAGGCCGGCGGCGGTGCGTTCGGATCGGATGAGGCTCATTCGGTCACCAATCTGGGGTCGGGGAAATCGACGCCGACCAGACTTCCCGGCACACCGCTTACGACTCTAGCCGGTGGCAGGATGGATGAAGCGTAGAGCGAGGAGGTCGGCATGGGCGAGACAGTCGGTGCGGCGGTGGTGCCGGAGGCGGCGACGAAGCTGGACGAGCTCGTGGCCGTGATGGAGTGCCTCCGCGCCCCGGGGGTTGCCCCTGGGATGCCGACCAGACGCACGAGTCGCTGGTGCAGTACCTGATCGAGGAGACGTACGAGCTCATCGACGCCATCGAGACGGGCGACCGTGACGAGCTGCTGGAGGAGCTGGGCGACGTGCTCTACCAGGTGCTCTTCCACGCCGACATCGCCGCGCATACGCCGGGCGAGGACTTCGACATCCAGGATGTGGCCGCCCACATGACCGCGAAGATGGTCGGCCGTCATCCGCACGTCTTCGGCGATCGCGCCGCCGCCGACGCCCGCACGGCGGAGACCGCGGACGACGTGGTCGGCTTCTGGGACGAACTGAAGAAGCAGGAGAAGCCGGGCCGGACGAGCGTGCTCGACGGCATCCCGCAGGGCATGCCCTCGCTGGCGCTGGCAGACAAGCTGCTCGGCCGCGCAGAGAAGGTCGGGGTGGTCGACCTGCAGGAGCCGGGCGGCATCCAGGTCGGCAGTGAGGACGAGCTCGGGCCGCTGCTGCTGGCGATCGTGGCGTCCGCGAAGGCGCAGGGGCTGGATGCGGAACGGGCTCTGCGCTCGACGCTCCGCGACCTGCAGGGGGAGATCCGCGAGGCGGAATCCGCGGCCGACCCGGCCTAGCGCGTGTGGTGCCGCCCGAGCGGGACCACCAGCGGGGTGCCGGTCACCGGGTCGTCGGCGACCATCGACTCCACCCCGAACACCTCACGGACGAGGTCGGCGGTGACGACGGTGGCCGGGTCGCCGGCGGCCACCACGGACCCGGCGCGCATCGCGACCAGGTGCCCGGCGTAGCGGGCGGCGAAGTTGAGGTCGTGCAGCACCATCACGACCGTCGTGCCGCGGGCGGCGTTGAGGTCGATCAGGAGGTCGAGCACCTCGAGCTGGTGGCTCAGGTCGAGGAAGGTGGTCGGCTCATCCAGCAGCAGGATGTCGGTGCGCTGGGCGAGCGCCATCGCGATCCACACCCGCTGCCGCTGGCCGCCCGAGAGCTCGTCCACCGGCCGGTCCGCCAGGTCGTCGATCCCGGTCGCCGTCATCGCCTCGGCGACGGCCTCGTCGTCGTCGGCCGTCCACCGCCGGAACCAGCCCTGGTGCGGGTAGCGGCCGCGCGCGACCAGGTCGGCGACCGTGATGCCGTCGGGCGCGGTCGGCGTCTGCGGCAGCAGCCCGAGCCGCTGCGCCACGCGCTTCGTCGGCAGCCCGTGGATGTCCGCTCCGTCGAGGAGCACGGCGCCCGAGGCGGGCGGCAGTAGTCGCGCCAGGCCGCGCAGCAGCGTCGACTTGCCGCAGGCGTTCGGGCCGACGATGGCCGTCACCCGGCCGGCGGGGATGTCGAGGTCGAGGCCCTGCACGACGACGCGGCCGTCGTAGGCGAGCGACAGCTGCCGGGCGGCGAGCTCGGGCGGTGCGGAGGTCGCGGCGGCGGTCGCGGCGGTCGCGGCGGCCTCGCCGGCCACCGGTGCGGATGATGCGTCGGATGTCATGTCAGCCTCCACGGCCCACGCGGTTGGTCCTGGCGAGCAGCCAGAGAAGATACGGAGCGCCCACGATGCCGGTGACCACACCGACGGGCAGCACGACGCCCGGGATCGCGAACTGCGCCGCGATGTCCGAGACGACGAGGATGAGCGCGCCGAGCAGGGCGGACGGCAGCAGCGCGAGCGACCCCCGCCCGATCAGCCGGCGCGCGATCGGCGCCGCGAGGAACGCGACGAACGACACGGGCCCTGCGACCGCGACGGCGATGGCAGCCAGCGCGACGGCGACGGCGACGACGGCGAGACGGGTCCGCTCCGGCCGCACGCCGAGCCCGGCGGCGAGGTCGTCGCCCAGCGACAGCGCGCCGAGCGGACGCCCGGCGACCAGCGCGCAGGGGACCAGCACGGCCGTCCCCACCGCCAGAACCAGCAGCGCCGCCGGGTCGACGGCGTTGAGGCTGCCGGTGATCCAGACCAGGGCCTGCTGCACATCCCGCACGTCGGCGCGGGTGAGGACGTACGAGACGAGCCCTCCGCAGAACGCGGCGACGCCGATCCCGACCAGCACGAAGCGGTAGCCGCTGACGCCGCGCCGCCACGCGAGCACGTAGATGAGGGCGGCCGCCGCGAGGGTGCCGCCGAGCACCACCGCGGAAAGGGCCAGTCCCGTCAGCCCGAACCAGAGGAGCGCGACGGAACCGGTCGCGCTCGCCGCCGCGGTGATGCCGATGATGTCGGGACTCGCCAGCGGATTGCGGGCGACCGATTGGATGAGCGCGCCCGAGAGCCCGAGGCAGGCGCCGACGAGAGCCCCGGCGACGAGGCGCGGGAGGCGCAGCTCCAGGATGACGAACGACGTCAGGCGGTCGGCGCGTCCGGCCAGGGCGGCCAGCACATCCAGCGGGGCGACCGAGGCGGCGCCGAGCGTGAGGGAGACGGCGGCGACGATGACGAGGAGCAGGGCGAGCAGTGCGGAGACGCGCGCGAGTCGTGAGCGGCCCGTGCGGCGGTCGTGGCGCACGGCAGCGATGACCTCTCCTTGCGCCACGGCCTCGCTCGCGACGGCCGGCGCCGCATCCCGCCCGCTCACAGGCCCACCACCCGCCGGCGGCGCACCAGCGTGATGAACACCGGCGCCCCCACGAAGGCGAGCACCACGCCCACCTGCAGCTCGCCGGGCGGCGCGATGACGCGGCCCAGGATGTCGCACCCGAGCAGCAGCGACGGCGCGATCAGCGCCGAGTACGCGAGGATCCAGCGGTAATCCGCCCCGACGATCCGGCGGGCGATGTGCGGCACGATGAGTCCGGCGAACGCGATCGGGCCGACGGCCGCCGTCGCGGAGCCGCACAGCAGCACGACCGCCACCCCGCACAGCGCCCGCGTGACGCCGACGCGCTGCCCGAGCCCCCGGGCCACGTCGTCGCCGAGGGCGAGACCGTTCAGCAGCCGCCCGAGCGCCAGCGCCAGAACCGCGCCCGCGGCGAGCGTGGGCAGGATCTGCCAGAGGATGCCGAACCCGCGACCGGCGAGCGAGCCGACCTGCCAGAAGCGCATCGCATCCAGTGACACCCGGCTGGTCAGCTGCACCGCGGTGATCAGGGAACCGAGCGCGGCGGAGACCGCCGCTCCGGCGATAGCCAGCTTCACAGGCGTGGCGCCCTCCCGGCCGAGCGACGACACCGCGTACACCAGGGCCGAGGCGAGCGCCGCTCCGGCGAACGCGAACCACAGGTAGCCCGACGGCGCCGCCACGCCCAGGAACGCGATGGCCACCACGACCGCCAGGGAGGCGCCGAAGTTCACGCCCAGGATTCCCGGATCGGCCAGCGGGTTGCGCGAGAGCCCCTGCATGACGGCCCCGGCGAGCCCGAGCCCCAGGCCCGCGGCGATTCCGAGCAAGGTGCGGGGGAGCCGGCTGTCCACGACGACCAGGGCGTCCGCATCCGACCGGGAGTAGTGCGTCAGGGCGTGGAGCACGTCCGCCGGCGCGATGGTCCGCGCGCCGACCATCAGGCTCAGGACGCAGAGAAGCGCGAGCAGCACGACGGCCGCCACGACGCCCGCCAGCAGACGCCGGCGCCGCCGGGGCAGAGGGGACGGCGCACCGCCACTCCCCGCCCGCCCGGCGACCGGGATGACGACGCTCGAACGCATGCGCCGCTACTTCACCGCGTCCGCGGCCTTGGCGAGCTCGGGCACGTAGCGGTCGAGCATCCACGGGATGCTGAGCACGCTCGGTGCGCTCGTCGCCGCGACGAACGACTCGCCCACGATCGGGGCGAAGCGGCCCTCCTTGATGGCCGGCATGGCGGCCACCAGAGGGTCGGAGGTGAACGCATCCACCGACGCCTGCTTGTCGAAGTACATGACCAGCAGGTCGGTGTCGATCTTCGAGAGGTTCTCGTTGCTCAGCTGGTAGTAGAAGCTGCCGTCGCCCTTGGACGCGTCGAGGGACTCGATGCTGGGGGAGGTCTTCAGCCCCAGATCGCCGAGGAGCTGAACGCGCGGGTCCTCTGCGCGGTAGACGTTCAGCTTGCCGGGCTCGTTGGCTGCCGCGTAGAAGAAGGTCTTGTCCGTGAGCACCGGGTACTTCGCGGCGAGCGCGTCCACCTGGTCCTCGGTCTTGGTCACCAGGGCGTCAGCCTCCTTCGTGAGGCCCAGGGCCTTGCCGACGATCGCCGTCTGGTCGCGCCAGCTCGTCGCCCACGGCTTCTCGGGGTAGGCGACCACCGGGGCGATCTTGCTGAGAGTGTCGAACTCCGCCTGCGTCAGGCCGGAGTAGGGGGCCAGGATCACGTCGGGCTTCGCCTGGACGAACTGCTCGAACGGCACCTCGCCGGAGGCGGCGTCGAGCAGCTGCGGGGTCGTGCCTTTCAGCTCCTCGATGCGGTCCGCGTCCCAGGGGAGCACGCCGTCCGTGTTGCCGCCGTAGGTGAACTCCGGCATCGCGACCGGCACGATGCCGAGCGCCAGCACGATGTCCTGCGCGCCCCATCCCCAGGTCGCGATGCGCGTTGGCTTCTTCTCGATCGTCGACGAGCCGAGTGCGCTCTCCACGGTGACGGGGAAGCTCCCGGAGGCGTCCTTCGCCGTGGTCTGCCCGCCGGAGCCGCCGGCGCTGCAGCCGGTGAGCAGCAGGGCGGCGGAGGCGACAGCGGCGGAGGCGATCAGGGCGAGGCGCGACCGGCGGGCGGCGCGAGGGGCAGAGAGCATGGTTCTCCTCGGGAGGGCGGGTCAGGGTTCTTCGGGCTCAATGGCCCGTATTAGGCAAGCCTAACCTAATCTCTGTAACCGTCAACGTGACGGGATCGCCGCGGCGAGCGGGCGCGCAGGGCCGGCAGCGCGTCCGCCCGGATGCCGATCGCCATTCGGGTGAGGCGCCTCCTGGCGCGCTCCTGGCCTCCAGCGGGCGCGCTGCCGACCGATGTCTGGCAGCGAGCAGGCGTCGTGGTCGGACGGATGCGACTCATGCCAGGTCCTCCTGGGAGGACGCCACCGAACCGCGCTGCTCGCGCGGCATCAGGGTGGCTACGCGATCAGGCTACGCTCGCGTGAGGTGCGGCACCATCCCCGCGTTTCCGTCCACAGAGGCGTCCGTCGATGAGTTGTCCACGGATTCCCGCGCGCGAGGTTCCCTATATCGCTTCATGGAAGAATCGACGCATGGCCTCACCGATCACCCCGCCCCGCGGCATGCGCGACTTCCTCCCGGCCGAGAAGGCGCGCCGCGAGCATGCGCTCGGGGTGATCCGCCGCAGCTTCGCGGCGCATGGGTTCGACGAGATCGAGACGCCGGTGGTCGAAGATGTCGCGCGCCTCCACTCGGGTCTCGGCGGCGACAACGAGAAGCTGTCGTTCAGCATCCTGAAGCGGGGGCTCGACGGCGACGACCTCACCGCGGCGATCGACTCCGGCGACCTGCTCGGCCTCTCCGACCTGGGCCTCCGCTTCGACCTGACCGTGCCCCTCGCCCGGTTCTACGCCTCGCACCGGGGCGAGCTGCCGCCGGTGTTCCGCAGCATCCAGATCGCGCCGGTCTGGCGGGCGGAACGGCCGCAGAAGGGCCGCTATCGCCAGTTCGTGCAGTGCGACATCGACATCATCGGCGAGCCGACGCAGCTGGCCGAGGTGGAGCTCATCACGGCGACCGCTGCTGCCCTCGAGGCACTGGGCCTCACCGACTGCACGATCCGCATCAACGACCGCCGCATCCTCAACGGCCTGCTCGAGTACTGCGGCTTCGACGAGGCCCGCTGGCCCCAGGTGCTGATCTCGATCGACAAGCTCGACAAGATCGGCGCCGAGGGCGTCGTGGCCGAGCTGGCCGAAGGCGGAGCGGACGCGGCCGCGGTGCTCGGCGGTATCCTGGCCGACCTCGAGCCGCACCTCGCCGACGGCGGAGTGGAGCTGACGGTCGAGGCGATCAGCGCCATCCTGCCCGACGGGATGGACACCGACGCGGTCGCCGACCTGGAAGCCCTCGCCCACGCGCTCGACACGCTGCCGCCGGGCGTCAGCCTGCGGTTCGACCCCACGCTCGTGCGCGGCATGGGGTACTACACGGGCACCATCTTCGAGATCGCGCACCCCGGCTCCGGCAGCTCGGTCGGCGGCGGCGGGCGCTACGACGGCATGATCGGCCGCTTCCTCGGCACCGACGTCCCGGCGGCCGGCTTCTCCATCGGGTTCGAGCGGGTCGTCGACCTCATCGAGCTGCCGGAGGATGCGGCGCAGGAGTCGGTCGTGCTGGTCTACGACCCGGCCGTCCCGCTCGATCGCCTGCTCGCGATCAAGTCGCAGCTGATCGCCGGCGGAGCCCGTGTCCGCCTCGACCGCCGGGCGAAGAACCTGAAGGCCGTGCTCGACCGCGCGGCCGCGTCCGGCTTCCGCTCCTTCGCGTTCGTCGACCCCGGCACGGCCGACGCGTCTGCGCTTGAGGTCAAGACGCTGGACTGACGCGTTCCGCCGCGTCACTAGACTGACTTCGGAATCCCACGAAAAACCACGCAAGGAGACAGTTGTGGCTGCAATCGAAGCTGTAGGCGCTCGCGAGATCTTAGACTCGCGCGGAAACCCGACCGTCGAGGTCGAGGTGCTCCTCGAGGACGGCACGGTCAGCCGCGCCGCGGTCCCGTCCGGCGCATCCACCGGTGCGTTCGAGGCCTACGAGCTGCGAGACGGCGACAAGGAGCGCTACCAGGGCAAGGGCGTGCTCAAGGCCGTGGATGCGGTGCTCGACGAGCTCGGCCCGGCGATCGAGGGCTTCGAGGCCTCCGACCAGCGGCTGGTCGACGAGGCGCTCATCGACCTCGACGGCACCGACAACAAGAAGCGCGTCGGCGCCAACGCCATCCTCGGCGTCAGCCTCGCAGTCGCGAAGGCCGCGGCCGACTCGGCCGACCTGCCCCTCTTCCGCTACGTCGGCGGCCCCAACGCGCACATCCTGCCCGTCCCGATGATGAACATCATCAACGGCGGCGCTCACGCCGACACCGGCGTCGACATCCAGGAGTTCATGGTCCTGCCGCTCGGCGCCGAGACCTACTCCGAGGGCCTCCGCTGGGGCGTCGAGACCTACCACTCGCTCAAGGCGCTGCTGAAGTCGAAGGGCCTCAACACGGGCCTCGGTGATGAGGGCGGCTTCGCCCCCGAGCTCGAGAACAACCGCGCCGCACTCGACCTCATCTCCGAGGCGATCGAGAAGGCCGGCTTCACCGTGGGCCGCGACATCGCGCTCGGCCTCGACGTGGCCTCCACCGAGTTCTTCGAGAACGGCTCCTACCGCTTCGAAGGCCAGGAGCGCACCTCCGAGCAGATGAGCGCCTACTACCAGGAGCTCGCCGCCAATTACCCGCTGGTGTCGATCGAAGACCCGCTGGCCGAGGACGACTGGGACGGCTGGGCGCACCTCACCGAGCAGCTCGGCACCAAGCTGCAGCTGGTCGGCGACGACCTGTTCGTCACCAACCCGAAGCGCCTCGCGCAGGGCATCGCCAAGCACGCCGGCAACAGCATCCTCGTCAAGGTGAACCAGATCGGCACCCTGACCGAGACGCTGGACGCCGTGTCGCTCGCCCAGCGCAGCGGGATGACCGCCGTGCTCTCGCACCGCTCCGGCGAGACCGAGGACACGACGATCGCCGACCTCGCCGTCGCCACCAACGCCGGCCAGATCAAGACCGGCGCCCCGGCCCGTTCCGAGCGCGTCGCCAAGTACAACCAGCTGCTCCGTATCGAGGAGGAGCTGGGCGACGCGGCCGTTTACGCCGGCCGCACCGCCTTCCCGCGCTTCACCGCGTAGCGCGCGCCGCACGCGCACCGCGCCATCCGGCCCCCGGGGACCCGTCCCCGGGGGCCGTTCCGCGTCCCGCCGAGAAGCGACATCTGCTCACCACTCGGCGAGGATTCCGGCAACGACTCACCACTGGGCGTATGGGCGTGTGTCGGCGGGGAGGCACGTTCGCCGAGTTGCGACATGTGCTCACCGCTCGGCGCGGATTCCGGCAACGACTCACGACTCGGCCGGCGCGGGCGCGTGCGCGGGTGAACGGCACCCGCCGAGTTGCGACATCTGCTCACCATTCGGCGGCGATCGGGACGTCGAGTCACCGGTCGGCGCGCTCGCGTACGCAAGCGCAGCCGGAGGGACCGGCGGCGCGGCAGAATGGGGGGATGGTCCAGGCGGGGAGCGAGATCGTTCCGCTGGCGCTGTTCGTGGCGCTCGCGGTGCTGTTCGCCGTGCTCGGCGGGTTCTTCCTACTGCGGCCCGAGCGCGCGGTCGCGTTCTTCGCGGATGGGGATGCGCGCAAACGGTTCCGCGCCCGGGATGCGCGCGCGCTCGGCGCGGTGTTCGTGGTGGGCGGCGGCGCGCTCGCGGCGGTGGGGATCGTCCGGCTGGTCGCCGTCCTGAGCGCCGGCTGAGCGCATCCCGACACCCCGTCGCGCCGAGGGCGGGGGACCGGACATCGCCTACGATGAGAGGGGGCCGACCGGCCCCGACCAGCGCGCGAGACGACCGACGCGAGACGACACCGGGAGGGCCCATGGCGAAGCCGCGCACGCGCCGCGTCCCGGTCCGGATGTCGCGTCCGACCGGCACCGGGCACTGGCTCCGCCAGCTCCACTTCTCGGCGTTCTCGCTCGTCATGATGGGCGTGCTCGTGATGGCCGTCGTCATCCTGGCGCCGACCGTGCAGTCGTTCCTCGCGCAGCGGCAGCAGATCTCCGACCAGCAGCACGCGGTGGAGCGGCTGGCCGCCCAGGTGGATACGCTGAAGGACCAGCGCGCGCGCTGGAACGACCCTAGCTACCTGCGCGCGCAGGCCCGCGACCGCCTCTACTACGTCCTTCCCGGCGAGGTCAGCTACCTCGTCGTCGACGACCGGCCGCCGGCCGCCAAGCAGGACACCGCGCCGGTGAGCTCCCGCCTGCAGAAGACGCAGACCGACTGGGTCGGCTCGCTCTTCGGCTCGTTCATGGGCGCCGGCCTCACCGACGCCACGCCCCAGCAGCTGAGCGGGACCCCCGCGCCCGCCACCCCGAATCCCGCCCCGACCAAGTAAGCCAGCATGACCAGACCCCCTTCGAGCCCGTGACCGACGAGGACATCGCGGTCGTCTCCGAGCAGCTCGGCCGCCCCGCGCGCAACGTCGTCGGCATCGCCGCCCGGTGCGTGTGCGGCCGCCCCACCGTCGTGTCGACGGCTCCGCGCCTGGACGACGGGACCCCGTTCCCGACCTTCTACTACCTGACGCACCCGGCGGCGACGGCGGCGATGTCCGCGCTCGAGGCCACCCAGGTCATGAACGAGTACAACGAGCTGCTCGCATCGGACGACGACATCAGCGCGAAGTACGGCGAAGCGCACGCACAGTACCTCGCCGACCGCGAGTCGATCGCGGTGGTGGACGAGATCGCCGGCATCTCGGCCGGCGGCATGCCCTCGCGGGTGAAGTGCCTGCACGCGTTGGCGGCGCACGCGCTCGCCGCCGGTCCCGGCGTGAACCCGATCGGCGACCTGGCGCTCGCCCGCGGCGACTGGTCGCCCCAGGTCTGCGAGTGCCGCATCCACGTCGAGGACTGACCGGGCGACGCACAGCGGCACGGGCACGCACGAACGGCACGGGGGAGCAGGATGGGCGACAGGATGCGGCGCCTTGCCGCGACGCTCTCCGTCGCAGCCGTCGCCCTCGCGGCCGCGATCGTGCCCGCGACCCCTGCGCGCGCCGATCAGGTGCGCGACCTGGAGTACTGGCTGAACGACTACGGCTTCTCGCAGGCCTGGAAGACGACGCGCGGCGCCGGCGTGAAGGTCGCCGTCATCGACACCGGTGTGGACGGCTCCGTCCCGGATCTGGCCGGAGCCGTCGTGGGCGGCACCGACGTGTCGACCGTCGGTGCGGCCAACGGTCAGAGACCGCTCGGCGACGGCGAGAGCGCCAACCACGGGACGTGGGTGGCCTCGCTGCTCGCGGGGCGCGGAACGGGCGCACAGAGCGGCGTGCTGGGCGCGGCGCCCGAGGCGAGCATCCTCACCGTCTCCGTCGCCCTCGGCAAGGCGATGGGACCGGTCGGCAGCGACGAGCAGATCGCCGACGCCGTGCGCTGGGCCGTCGACAGCGGGGCCTCCGTCATCAACATGTCGCTCACCCGCAACACGCTCGACTGGCCGGCCAGCTGGGACGACGCGTTCCAGTACGCCTTCGCGCACGACGTCGTGGTCGTGGCGGCCGCGGGCAACCGGGGGAGCGGCACGAGCGAGGTCGGGGCGCCAGCCACCATCCCGGGCGTCCTGACGGTCGCGGGCGTCGACCGGGCGGGCAAGGCCAGCTTCGACGCCTCGGCGCAGGGCATCACGATCGGCGTCTCCGCGCCCAGCGAGCAGCTCGTCGGAGCCAGCCCGGGCGGAGGCTACGTGCAGTGGGCGGGCACCAGCGGCGCGACCCCGCTGGTCTCGGGAGCCGTCGCGCTGGTGCGCGCCGCGCATCCCGAACTGAAGGCGCCGGATGTGATCGAGCGCGTCATCCGCACCGCCAAGCCCGCCGGCGGCACGGTCCCGAGCCCGATCTACGGGTACGGGCTGCTGGATGCGGCCGCCGCGGTCACCACGGATGTCCCCCATGTGACCGCGAACCCCATGGGCGACCTCGGAGACTGGATCCGCCTCCACCGCCGGGCCCAGTCCCCGTCTGCCCCGGCGCCGCCCGCGCAGGGCGGCGGCGCGCAGGCGGTTCCCGCTCCGAAGAAGCTGGCTCCCGAACGCGCGCTACCATGGAGTCAGATCTTCTGGCCGCAATGGAGCGTCCTCACCGCTTTCTGGCTTCCATTCGCTCTGATCGCCGGCTTCCTCGTCCTCGTCGCCCTCGGCGCGGCCGGTGTGTCGTCGCATTTCAGGCGAATGCGCAGCAAGGAGTAATGTAGGCCCAAACTTTCGTGTTGAGGAGACGCATCACTGTGCCCAAAATCCTGATCGTCGGCGGCGGATACGCCGGCTTCTACACCGCGTGGAAGCTCGAGAAGCAGCTCCGCCCGGGCGAGGCCGAGGTCACCATGGTCGACCCGCTGCCCTACATGACGTACCAGCCGTTCCTCCCTGAGGTCGCGGCCGGCTCCATCGAGCCCCGTCACGCCGTGGTCGCGCACCGCCGCCACCTCAAGACGACCAACATCATCACCGCCAAGGTCACCTACGTCGACCACGCGCGCAAGGTCGCCACCATCCAGCCGCCGATCGGCGAGGCGTACGAGTTCGAGTACGACATCGTGGTGGTCACCGCCGGCGCCGTGTCGCGCACGTTCCCGATCCCGGGCGTCGCCGACCAGGCCGTGGGCCTCAAGAACATCGAGGAGGCCGTGTACATCCGCGACCGCATCCTCACCAACTTCGACAAGGCCGCCGGGATGCCGGCCGGCCCGGAGCGCGACCGCCTCCTCACTGTGGTGGTCGTCGGCGGCGGCTTCGCCGGCATCGAGATCTTCGCCGAGCTGCGGTCGTTCGCGAGCGCGCTGCTGAAGCGCTACCCGGAGATCGCCTTCGAGGACACGCACTTCCACCTGATCGAGGCCATGGGCCGGATCATGCCGGAGGTGTCGCTCCCGACCAGCCACTGGGTGATCAAGAACCTCGCCGAGCGTGGGGCGCAGATCCACCTTGACACGCAGCTGCAGAGCGCGGTCGACGGCGTCGTGCAGCTGTCCACCGGCGAGAGCTTCGAGACCGACCTCATCGTCTGGACCGCCGGTGTGATGGCGAACCCGACGATCGTCCGTCACACCGACCTCCCGATCGAGGAGCGCGGCCGTCTGCGCGTCCGCGCCGACCTGCGCGTGGGCACGGAGGACGAGATCATCCAGGATGCGTGGGGCGCGGGCGACGTGTCCGCCGTCCCCGACCTGACCGGCGCCGGCGTCGGCGGCTACTGCGTGCCGAACGCCCAGCACGCCGTGCGTCAGGGCAAGCTGCTCGCGAAGAACATCGTCGCCTCCCTGCGCGGTGAGCTGCCGCGCCAGTACTACCACAAGAGCCTCGGCGCGGTCGCCGGCCTGGGCGTCGGCATCGGCGTGCTGCAGTCCGGCAAGATCGCGATCAAGGGCTTCCTCGGCTGGGCCGCGCACCGCGGTTACCACGGCCTGGCGATGCCGTCGTGGGAGCGCAAGTGGCGCGTGCTGTGGGGCTGGTGGAACAACGTGTGGCTCGGCCGCGACATCGTGTCGCTCGAGGCCATCCAGAACCCGCGCGCCAACTTCGAGGAGTTCGCCGCCCGCCCGAAGCCGGCCGTCGAGGCCGCGGCTCCGGCGGAGCCCGCGAAGAAGGCCCCGGCCCGCAAGAAGGCCGAGCCCGCGACGAAGCAGCCCGCGGAGGTCTCCGCGAAGTAGCGTCCGAAGGCAACGCAGAAGGCCCGGTCCCGTAAGGGGCCGGGCCTTCGGCGTGTGTGCGAGCCGCGCATGCGGCAGAGCGATAGTCAGGCCGGAGTACCCCCAGTGGGACTCGAACCCACACTCGAGCGAGTTTAAGTCGCCTGCCTCTACCGATTGGGCTATGGGGGCGGAGCCGGCGGCTCGCCAGTGACGGAGACAGCGGCGGCGACGGGCGCGGTCGGCTCTAGCGGTCGCGGTACGGCGACTTGATCATCTGCACGATCGCCGCCGTGGCGATGCCGCCTCCGACGATGATGACGAGCCAGATGAAACCGATGAGCAGACCTTCCATGGGCTCAACGCTACACCGTCGGAACACTTGCCATGCGTGGCGAACCGGCCGAGGGTGGTGGGCATGATCAGGATCGGATCCATCGTGTGGGGCGTGCGCGACATCCCCCGGGCGGTCGCCTTCTGGACCGCCGCCCTCGGCTACCGGCCGCAGTACGAGCCCGATGTGGACTGGGCGCTGCTGGAGCCGGCGGAGGGCAGGGGCGTGCAGCTGGCGCTGAAGCTCGTGGGCAGCGAGACCAACCCGAGCCCGCGGCATCACCTCGACCTGTACGCGTCCGACCAGGCGGCCGAGGTCGAGCGGGTGGTCGGGCTCGGGGCGTCGCACGTCGAGTGGGAGTACGAGGAAGGCGCGGACTACGTCGTGCTGGCGGACCCCGACGGCAACCGCTTCTGCGTCGTCGACGCGGGGAGGCGGCCGCCGCCCCGTGACCGGCGGGGGCGTCTGCGAACACCCTCAGGGCATCCGAAGCGCTTCTCCACTCTTATGCCCCACAGTGGTGTCGACACCCTTTCTGGTGAGGTGTCCCTGACCCGGCCGGTGCCCGAGATCCCCCGACGCGGCCACCGGCCGGGTCTTCCTGTGCCCGGGCGCTTCCGGCGGGACGCCCGGATAGGCTCGACGGGTGACAACCCGGTGCCCCTGCCTCAGCGGCGAGACCTACGACGCCTGCTGCGGCCCGCTCCATCGCGGGGAGCCGGCCCCCACGGCGGAACGGCTGATGCGCTCGCGGTTCAGCGCCTTCGCCCTCGGCGATGCGGCGTACCTGCTGCGCAGCTGGCATCCGTCCACGCGCCCCGCCGAGCTGGAGCTCGATCCGGGCCTGCGCTGGTACCGGCTCGACATCGAGCGGACCGAGCGCGGCGGGCCCTTCGACCGTGACGGCGTCGTGGAGTTCATCGCGCACTACAGGGGGGACCAGCGGGGGAGCCAGCACGAAGTCTCGAGGTTCGTCCGCGAGGGCCGGGACTGGTTCTACCTGGACGCGGTGCCCGGCACCTAAGGAACGGTGCGGTCGAGCGCCGGCGCGACGAACCGCTCCCACAGCCAGACCGCGACGCTGGCGGCGGCGAAGCCGACGGCGAGACCGATGATGACGATGAGCCCGACTCCGCGTTCGACGAGGGAGGCGATCGGCAACAGGAGCGCGAACAGCACTGTGTAGACCACCAGGCTGAGACCGCCCCACAGCCAGCGCGACCACTGCACGATGGCGCGACCGGCCAGCCCGCCGAGCGGGAGCAGCATCACGGCGGCCGACCCGATGCCGGTCAGCGCCAGGGCGTTGACCAACTCCACGAGGAATGCGCTGAACGCGTCGTGCGGCGCTCCGAGCAGGCCCAGCGCCAGCCAGGCCAGCACCCCGAGGGCGGCGACGGCGGAGACCTGCACGGCGGCGATGCGGCCGCGGCGCACACGGCCCGCGTGCGGACCGAGCGCGAGGCCGAGCACCAGCGCGAACAGCAGCGCGGGGAGAGGCCGAGCAGGCGGGAGCCGATCGCCGCGACGGCCACCACGATGAGCAGGCCCGGGCGGAGGATCACCCGCGGGGCGGCGAGGTGCAGGTGGACGGCCAGCCCGCGACCGGCGAGCACCCAGACGGCGTTCACGACGGCGACCGCGAGGGCGACGGCGAGCAGCACGCTCGGGTACGTTCCGGCGTCCGGCACGGGGGCGGAGAGGGTGACGAGGAGTACGGCAGCGAGGCCGGCGCCGGCGGTGGCCCCGAGCGAGAGCCGGCCGGATGCGATGCCGGATGCGGCAGCACCGGCGCCGCCCGTCCCGGCAGCACCGCCGCCGACAGTGTCCCGCTCCGTTCCCGCCCTGCCCGGCGTCCGGCCGAAGAGCGCGGACGCGTCAGAGACGTCCGACCGGGGCCGGTTGCGCCCGAAGACGGAGGTGCGTGCGGCTCCTCGGGCGCGGTCCGCGCGGGCACGGGCGAGGGAGGCCGTGAGCAGGCGGGCCGGGAGCACGAGCAGCAGCAGGGCGGCGACCGCCAGCCCGACCGAGCGCATCCAGTCGGGCAGGGCGGCCGCGGAGACGGCGGGCGCGGAGGCGGTGGTGAACGGCGCATCCACCCACCCCCGCGTGTCCGGAGGCGTCGGGCCGGTGGGCGGTGCGGCCCCCGGCGACGCCGGCGCGGGCGTCGGAGACGACGGGGACGGGGTGGGGACGGGTTCGCGGGTCGGCGCGGGCGCCGCGGCGGGCGCTCCAGCCACGGCGACGCTGAGTGCCACGGTGTTGCTGCCGGCGCTCACGTTGCCGGCGGCGTCCCGCTGCAGTGCGGACAGCGTGTAGTCGCCGGCGGCGAGCGAACCCTGGCATGCCCAGGCGCCGGCGGACACGGTGGCGGTGCACACCACCGTGGTGCCCTGCGGGGTGGATGCGTAGAGCGTCACATGCGCGCCGGTCTCGCCGGCACCGGCGAACGAGACCGGGGCACCCGGCTGCGCCGAGCCTCCGGTCGGCGCGGAGATCGACGGGGCGCCCGGTGCCGTGCGGTCGACCTGGAGGGTGGCAGGCGCGCTCGCCGCGGATCGTTGCGAGGAGAAGTCCGCCACCTGGGTCGCCGTGACGGTGTGGCGGCCGTCGCCGAGGGCGCCGCTCAGCACGCACCCCCAGCTGCCGCTCGAATCGGCGGGGAAGGTGCAGCTCGCGCCGCTGTCGGCGGTGACCGTCACCCGCGCACCGGGGTAGGCGGAACCGCGCACGCCGCCCGTGGTCGAGACGACGCCCGAGCCGGCGATCACGGGAGGGTGCAGCACCTGCACGCGCGAGCTCACCGCGGCGCCCGACCGGGCCTCGGCCCGCACGGGAACGCCCGAGCCGTCGGGGAGCGTGGCCAGACCGCAGCTCCAGCGTCCGTCCGCCCGGACCGTCGTCGAGCAGCTCTCCGCAGCGCCGGGTGACGAGCCGCCGGAGACGTCCACGGTGTCGCCGGGCGTGCCGTGACCGGAGACCGCCACGGGGAAGACGGTCACGAGCCCGGAGGGCAGGCGGTCGAGGGTGAGCGGCTGCGCGGTCGGCGTCGGGGACGGGGTGCTCGACGGCGTCGTAGTGTCGGCGGGTGCGGGGGCCGACGGTGCGGCGGATGCCGGAGCAGTTGCGGTGCCTGCTGTGCTGGTGCCTGCTGTGCTGGTGCCTGCTGTGGCGGGGGCGCGGATGCCGGTTGCGGACTGCGTCGGTGCGGAGACGACGAGGGGTGCGGTGCCGCGGGCGGCTGCTGCGGGAGGTGCATCCCCGATCAGGCCGGCGGCGCTGAGCACCAGTGCGGCGAGGGCGGCGACGGACGCGAAAGACACCAGTCCGATCGACCCCCGTGGCCGGACTGGTGGTGAAACGTCGCTCGTAAATCCCCGCATTCCACCCCATTCCAGGGGGTGTGGGCCGTCTCTGTCAAACGAATGCGACGATTTGCGGCATACTGTCATCTGGGTCGACTGTCCCACTTTCTCCCGCGCGACGAGGCGCGGCGGAACCTCAGGAGTCCGGATGACGCGCATCCCGGTGGCGGACCGGCGCACGGCGCTGGTGCAGGCCGCGCTGCGGGTCGTCGCGCGCGACGGTGTCGCGGCCGCCAGCACCCGGCGCATCGTGGCCGAGGCGGGCATGCCGCTGGCCAGCTTCCACTACGTCTTCGCCTCACGCGACGAGCTCATGGCGCAACTGATCGACGCCGCGGTCGAGAGCGAGCAGCGCGACCTCGCCCCGGTGCTCGCCGGGCCGGCCGACGGCATGGGGATGCGCGACGCGCTCCGCGCGGGCCTGCAGCACTACTTCGACGGGGTCCGCGCCGACCCCGACCGCGAGAAGGCCATGCTCGAGCTGACCCAGTGGGCGCTCCGCGAGCCGGGGTTCGAACCCCTCGCCCGGCGGCAGTACGCCCGCTACCACGAGGTGGCGGCGCAGGCCGCGGCCGACGCGGCGCGGCTCACCGGGAGCGAGTGGATGCGTCCGCTCGACGAGGTGGCGCGCATCCTCGTCTCCTTCACCGACGGCCTCACGGTCGCCTGGCTGGTCACGCGCGACGACGCCGCGGCCGCCGCCATCATGGACGTCGCCGCCGACGCGCTCGCCGCCCTGACGGCCCCCGCGACCGCACCGACCGCACCGACCGCACCCGCCGCACCCGCCGCACCCGCTCTGAACGCGAGGCAACGATGACGAACACCACGACCCCGGCCGTCTTCGCCGAACCGGTCCGCAAGGTCCCCGGGCGCTGGATCGCCGCCTTCGCCGTCGCCTGGCTCGGCGTGTGGATGGCTCAGCTCGCGCCCATCCAGAGGCTGCTGCCCGATCAGGTCCAGACGCAGCTGAACACGACCGCCTGGGTGGACAACGTCATCGCGTTCGGCGTGATCTCCGGCATCTCGGGCGTCTGCGCGATCATCGCGTACCCGCTGACCGGCGCGCTCTCGGACCGCACCGTCAGCCGGTTCGGCCGCCGCCGTCCGTGGATCGCCGCCGGCGCCGTCGTCTTCGCCGCCTCCCTCGTGCTCCTCGGGCTGCAGACGACGATCGTCGGGATGGGCGTGTTCTGGTCGCTCGCGCTCACCGGGTTCTGCATCCTGACCGCCGCACTGACCGCGACGATCAGCGACCAGGTGCCGGTCGACCAGCGCGGTTACGTCAGCGGGTGGATCAGCGCGCCCCAGGCGATCGGCATCATCCTCGGCGTCGCGCTCGTCACCTACGTCTTCGCCGGCGCGGTGTTCGGGTACACCGCCATGGCCGTGCTCCTGCTGCTGCTCGTGCTGCCGTTCCTCTTCCTGCCGGACGCGGTGCTGCCGCGGGACCTGCGCGAGCCGATGACGTTCCGCAGCGTCATCGAGGGGCTGTGGATCAGCCCGCGCGCGCATCCGGACTTCGGCTGGACGCTGCTCAGCCGCGTGCTCGTCAACTTCGGCAACGCGTTCGGGACCTCGCTGCTGCTGTACTTCCTCGAGTTCGGCCTGCGCGACCCGCACGCCGACGACGACCTGCTCGTCCTCATCCTCATCTACATGGTCTTCGTGATCGTCGCCTCCCTGGTGCTCGGCCGGCTGTCGGACCGCCTGGGTCGCCGCAAGGCCTTCGTGTTCGTGTCGTCCGCCGTTCAGGGCGTCGCCGCTCTGCTGCTCGGCTTCGTGCCAGAGCTGTCCGTCGCCTTCGTCGCCGCCGCGCTGCTCGGGATCGGCTACGGGTGCTTCCTCAGCGTGGATCAGGCCCTCGCCACGCAGGTGCTGCCCGACCCCGAGACCCGCGGCAAGGACCTCGGCATCATGAACATCGCCCTCGCGGTGCCCCAGGCCGTCGCGCCCCTCTTCGGCGCCCTGATCGTGGCGGCCCTCGGCGGGTTCGCCGGCCTGTTCGTCCTGTCCGCCCTGTTCGCGTTCGCGGGTGCGCTCGCGGTCGCCCGAGTGAAAGCGGTGCGCTAGTGACCGTCCTCGACCTCTCCACCCCTCCGGTCGCGGCCGAGCGCACCTGGACGACGCCCGACGTCTTCTGGCCGTCCCTCTCCGCGGCGACCGCGCGGCTGGACCCGCCGCTCGCGGTGCTGCACCTCCCGGCGCTCCGGCACAACGCGCACGACATGCTGCGGCGGGCGTCGGCGCCGTCCGGCGGACCGCGGAAGGCCATCCGGGTCGCCTCCAAGTCGGTGCGCGTCCGGTCGGTGCTGGATGCGGTGCTCGCGCTGCCGGGGTATGCCGGCGTGCTCGCGTACACCCTGCCCGAGGCGCTCTGGCTGGCCGAGGGCGACGCCGGCCACCCGCCGATCGAGGACGTCGTGGTCGGCTACCCGACGGCGGACCGGGCGGCCCTGCGCCGCCTCGCCGCGTCTCCGGAGCTGGCGTCGCGGGTGACCCTGATGGTCGACTCCGTCGCTCACCTGGACTTCATCGACGCGGTGGTGCCGCCCGCCCAGCGGGAGACCATCCGGCTCTGCCTGGAGCTCGACTCCTCGTGGATGGCACCGGTGCTCGGGCACATCGGGGTGTTCCGCTCGCCGCTGTACACGGCCTCCGCGGTCCGCGAGGTGGCGGAGGCCATCGACCGGCGGGCCGGCTTCGCCCTGGTCGGCATGATGGGCTACGAGGCGCAGATCGCGGGCCAGGGCGACAATCCGGCCGGCAAGCCGGCGTGGGGTGCGACGCTGCGCTGGGTGCAGAAGAACTCGCGGGAGGAGCTGCTCCAGCGGCGCGGCGAGGCGGTCGCCGCGGTGCGGAAGGTCGCCGACCTCGAGTTCGTGAACGGCGGCGGGACCGGTTCGCTCGAGTTCACCGCGTCGGACGAGTCCGTCACCGAGATCGCCGCCGGCAGCGGGCTGTTCGGCGGGCACCTGTTCGACACGTACCGGTCGTTCCGCCCGGCGCCGGCCGCATCCTTCGCCCTCTCGATCGTGCGACGGCCCAACGCCGAGACCGCGGTGCTGCTCGGCGGGGGCTGGATCGCCTCCGGGCCGCCCGGGCCCGACCGGCTGCCGAAGGTGGAGTGGCCGACCGGGCTCACGATGGTCGGCCGCGAGATGGCGGGCGAGGTGCAGACCCCGCTGACCGGTGCGGCCGCAGGCGTGCTGCGCGTCGGCGACCGGGTGTGGCTGCGGCACACCAAGTCGGGCGAGCTCAGCGAGCACGTGGATGCGTTCCTCCTGGTGGACACGGTGGACGGCCGCCCGCAGGTCGTCGGCGAGGCGCCGACCTACCGCGGCGAGGGGAAGGTGTTCCTGTGACCGCGGCGGGCGGTCTCTGGCGCAACTGGGCACGCACCGAGGCGGTCCGGCCGCAGCGCGTCGAGCGGCCCGCGACGGCCGAGGCGGTGCAGCGCGCGGTGCAGGCGGCGGCGCAGAAGGGCATGCGCATCAAGCCGGTCGGCGCGGGACACAGCTTCACCGGGATCGCGGTGGCTCCGGGCGTCCAGCTCGACCTGGACGACCTCAGCGGAATCGTCGACATCGACCTGGAGCGCGGGCGGGTCACGCTGGCCGCCGGGACGCGCCTCCATCAACTCCCCGCGCTGCTGCGCCCGCACGGGCTGGGACTCGAGAACATGGGCGACATCGACCGTCAGTCGATCGCGGGAGCGACCTCGACCGGAACCCACGGCACCGGCGGGTCCTTCGGCGGCCTCGCCACGCAGATCGTCGGGCTGACGCTCGTCACGGGCGAGGGAGAGCTGCTGCGGATCGACGAGACGCAGAACGCCGAGCTGCTGCCCGCCGCTCGCGTCGGACTCGGGGCGCTCGGGGTGATCGTCGACCTGACCCTGCAGTGCGTGCCCGCCTACCTGCTGCAGGCGGTCGAGCGTCCGGAACCGCTGCAGCAGACGATGGACTCGTACCTCGCCCGGTCGTCGGAGGCGGACCACTTCGAGTTCTACTGGTTCCCGCACACCGAGACGGCGCTGACCAAGACGAACACGCGGCTCCCGCTCGCCGCCGAGCGCAAGCCGTTGTCGCGCACGGGACGCTGGGTGGACGACGAACTGCTCGCCAACCGCGTCTACCGCGGGGTCTGCGCGCTCGGCACCGTCGCGCCCGCCGTCATCCCGCCGTTCAGCCGGCTCGCGCAGCGGCTGACCGGCAACCGGGACTTCACGGACCTCGCACCCCGTGTGTACGTCACCAACCGGACGGTGCGCTTCCGCGAGATGGAGTACGCGCTGCCCCGGGAGGCCGTGCCGGCGGCGCTCGCCGAAGTGAAGGCGCTGATCGAGCGGCGCGGCTGGCGGATCTCGTTCCCGATCGAGGTGCGCAGCGCGGCCGCCGACGAGAACTGGCTGTCGACGGCGTACGGACGCGAGAGCGGGTACATCGCCGTGCACCGGTACTACCGCGAGGACCACCGCGAGTACTTCCGGGCGGTCGAGGAGATCATGGTCGCCCACGACGGACGGCCGCACTGGGGCAAGCTGCACACCCGGGATGCGGACGCGCTGCGGACGGTGTACCCCCGGTTCGACGACTTCCTCGCGGTGCGCGACCGCCTCGACCCCGGCCGCCGCTTCGAGAACGCCTACCTCCGCCGCGTCCTGGGCCCGTAGCCGCCGCCGCGCCCCTCGGCTCCCCCTCCGCTCGCCCGGCCGCTCCGCTCGCCCGGCCCCTCCGCTCGCCCGGCTGCGGCCGTTCCGCCGAGTGGTGAGTAGATGTCGCAACTCGGCCGTCGAAGGGACCACGACTCACCACTCGGCACGCCCGGGCGGCGACGCGGCCGCGCGGCTAGAAGCTTCCGCCCATCTCCTGGAGGCGCTCGACGCGCTCCGGAATCGGCGGGTGCGTGGAGAACAGGCGCGCCATGAGGCCCGGCTTCAGCGGGTCGTTGATCCACAGGTGCGCCATCGACGAGTTCTGCTTCTGCATCGGCCGGCCGTACGCCTCCAGTTTCAGAAGGGCGCTCGCCAGGGCGTCCGGGTGCCGGGTCGTCATCGCGCTCGTCGCATCCGCCAGGTACTCGCGCTGCCGCGACACGGCCAGCTGCACGAGCGTGGCGACCAGCGGAGCGATGATCGCGGCGACCAGGCCGAAGACCAGCACCACCGGGTTACCGCCGCCGTTGTTGTTGTTGTTGTTGCGGTTGCCGCCGAAGAACGCCATCCGCAGGAAGATGTCGGCGATGAGGCCGATCGCGACGGTGAGGCCGAACACGATCATCCCGAGCCGGATGTCGTAGTTGCGCACGTGCCCGAGCTCGTGGGCCATGACGCCCTCCAGCTCGGCATCGGTCATGATGTCGAGCAGCCCCGTGGTCGCGGCGACGGAGGCGTGCTGCGGGTCACGGCCGGTGGCGAACGCGTTCGGCGCGGGGTCGTTCACGATGTAGACCGCGGGCATCGGGGTGCCGGTGGTGATCGACAGGTTCTCGACGATGTTCCACAGGCGCGGGTTGTCCGCCTTCTGGATGGGGATCGCTCCCGACATGCTCAGCGCCTGGCTGCTCGCCAGGTAGTACTGGAACACGGCGTAGAGGATCGCCCCGATGACCACGACCACGAGGATCGTGTAGCTCTGGTAGATGTACGCCGCCAGCCATCCGAGCGCACCGATGAGTACCAGGAACAGCAGGATGATGAAGACGGTGTTGCGCTTGTTCCTGGCGATCGCCCTGTACATCTACGCCCTAGAACTGGACGCGCGGGGGCTCGGCGATCGCGGCGAGGTTGTCGACCTCGAAGAACTCGCGTTCGGTGAATCCCAGTCGTCGGGCGAACAGGTTGTTGGGGAAGACCTTGATCTTGGTGTTGAACTCCCGCACACCGCCGTTGTAGAACCGGCGCGATGCCTGGATCTTGTCCTCCGTGTCGACCAGATCGGCCTGCAGCCGGAGGAAGTTCTGGCTCGCCTGCAGCTGCGGGTACGCCTCGGCCACCGCGAAGATGCTCTTCAGCGCCGTCTGCATGTGGCCTTCTGCGACGGATGCCTCACCGGGCGTCTGCGCGGACAGCGTCTCGGCGCGCGCCTTCGTCACCGACTCGAAGACCCCTCGCTCGTGCGCGGCGTAGCCCTTCACCGTCTCGATGAGGTTCGGGATAAGGTCGGCGCGCCGCTTCAGCTGCACGGTGATGTCGCTCCACGCCTCGTCGACGCGCACCTTCAGCGTCACCAGCGAGTTGTAGGTGGCCCACAGATAGATCCCGATGATCGCCACGATTACGACGACGATGATGACCGGAATGAGCCATTCCATGTTCGCAGAACTCCTTGGATGCCGAGCGCGGGGGCACGCGATTGCGCTTCCCACATCCTAGCTTCGAGGGGGTCGGCGCCCACCGCGTTCCCATCACACTCGAAGCAAGCACTTCGGGCCCGGACAGGGGAGCCGGACGCCGCGCGCAGGTGCAGAATGGGCTCGTGAGCGAGCTCGCCGAACGCCGCCGCCCGGGCCGGCCCCGCAAGCAACGCGGGGCGGCGTCCGCGCGTTCCGTCATCCTGCACGCCGCGGCCGAGGAGTTCGCCGAGCGGGGCTACGAGGCGGCGTCGCTGCGCGCGGTCGCGCGGCGGGCCGGGGTCGACTCCGCCCTCGTCCATCACTACTTCGACGGCAAAGCGGACCTCTTCGCGGCCACGCTCGAGGTGCCGCTGCGGCCGGACCGCCTGCTCGACCTGGTGCTGGCCGGGCCGCGCGACGAGGTCGGCACGTCCCTCATCCGCTACCTGCTGGAGCGGCTGGACGACGAGAAGTCCGCCCGGCGCATGGTCGTCATCCTGCGCACGGTGCTCGGCAGCGGGCCGGGGACGCGCATGGTCCGCGAGTTCCTGCAGCGCGAGGTGCTGTCGAAGCTGGCAGCACTGTCGGATGCTCCGGATGCGTCGCTGCGGGCCGAACTCGCGGCGGCGCAGTTGGTGGGGGTCATGATGACGCGGTACGCCCTTCAGGTGGAGCCGATCGCCAGTGCCTCCGCCGACGACCTGGTGCGCCGCGTGGGGCCGGTGCTGCAGTGGCACCTCTTCGGCGAGACCGGGTCTCCGATCTCTTGACGTGCGCCGTCCTCCCGGCGAATAATTCAGCACATGATGAATTCGCCGGATGCGGCGGAACCGGCCGTCGCCATCGAGGGGCTGCTGGTGCGTCGCGGTCGCACGGAGGTGCTCCACGGGCTCGATCTGCACATCCCGCGCGGCCAGGTGGTCGGCCTCCTCGGCCCGAGTGGATGCGGCAAGACGACCCTCATGCGCGCGATCGTCGGCGTGCAGCGCGTGAAGGCCGGAACCGTCACCGTGCTCGGGCAGCCGGCGGGCTCCGCCGCGCTCCGGCATCGGGTCGGCTACGTGACGCAGGCCGCGAGCGTCTACGACGACCTGACCATCCGGCAGAACCTGGACTACTTCCGCCGCGTGCTGGGCGCCGGCCGGGCGGACGTCGACCGGGCGATCGCCGCGACCGACCTCGACGAGCACGCGGGGCGCCTGGCCTCGACCCTGTCCGGCGGGGAGCGCAGCCGTGTCTCCCTCGCGGCAGCGCTGCTCGGGTCACCCGACCTCCTGGTGCTCGACGAGCCGACGGTCGGCCTCGATCCGCTTCTCCGCGTCGAGCTTTGGGGGCTGTTCCACCGCCTCGCCGCGTCGGGCACCAGCCTCCTGATCTCCAGCCACGTGATGGATGAGGCCAGCCGCTGCGATCGGCTCATCCTGATGCGCGAAGGGGCCGTTCTGGCGGACGCCACCCCGGACGAGCTCCTCGCCGAGACCGGGGCGGCGGATGCGGAGGGCGCGTTCCTCGCGCTGCTCCGGCGGCACCATGCCCGGCACGCGCTGCCGGACGCGGACGCGGACGCCGACGCACGATGAAGGGACGGACACCGTGAACCCCACCCGCACGCTGGCGACCACCGGTCGCGTGCTCACCCAGATCCGTCACGACCCGCGCACGATCGTGCTGCTCCTCGTCGTCCCCAGCCTCCTTGTGGGGCTGGTGGCGTGGATCTTCACCGACACCCCGGTCTTCCAGACGATCGGGCCGGCCATCCTGGCGCTGTTCCCGTTCATCGTGATGTTCTTGGTGACCTCGATCACGACGTTGCGGGAGCGGCGCACCGGCACGCTGGAGCGGCTCCTGTCGATGCCCATGGGACGCGGCGACTTCATCCTCGGCTACACGATCGCCTTCGGGTTGCTCGCGATCGTGCAGGCCCTGGTCGCGTGCGCGTACGCGCTGTGGGTGTGCGGACTGGACGTGAAGGGCGACCCGTGGCTGCTCGTCCTGGTCGCGGTGACGGATGCGGTGCTCGGCAGCACGCTCGGTCTCTTCGCGAGCGCATTCGCGCGCACCGAGTTCCAGGTGGTGCAGTTCATGCCGCTGCTGGTGTTCCCGCAGATCCTGCTCGGCGGCATCTTCCTGCCGCGCGACCAGCTGCCCGCCGGCCTTGAGGCGTTCAGCGACTGGCTGCCCCTGTCGCACGCGGTGGATGCGCTGAACGCCGTCGCGACGAACTCGCACGACGCGGCCTATGTCGGCGGCCAGCTGCTGATCATCGGGGCGTTCGCGGTCGCCGCGGTCGTCCTCGGCGCGCTGACGCTGCAGCGCCGCACGGCGTGACGCCGTCGATGGAACGAAGGAGATCGGGCGTCGAATCTCCTTCGTTTGGCAGTGCTGCGGGAGATTCGGGACCCCTTCGTTCGGATCTCCGACGCGGAGCTAAGCCGTCGCCCCGTCCGGCGCCTGCAGCTCGGCCGCTCCCGTGTACCGGTAGCGCACGCGCGTGCCGGTCGCCGGCTCGTCCAGCGGCCGCCACTCGGTGCCGAGGTTGTCGCCGTCACCGACCACCGAGACGTCGCGGATGACGTCCTTCGGCCGGCCGTCGACGAACGACTGCACCACCTCGGCGTAGACCTCGGAGTCGGGGTTGAGCAGCACGGCGATGTAGTGGTCCGACCGTCTCACCTCGCGCGCCGGCACCCACAGCCGCTCGTCGAACTGCACGAGCGTGCCTCCGTCGGACGCGCCGTGCGGCTTCACCCCCGTCACGATGCCGTCGAGCCAGGTGTCGCCGTCGTGGTAGGCGTACAGCTCGCGCATCGGCGACTCGTAGTCGGCCTCGTCGGCCCCGTCCTCATCCAGGTAGTCCAGCGGTGACGTCATGACCCGAACCCTACCCCCGCCCGTAGCGCGTCCGCGAGCAGCGGCGCGAGGTCGCCGCGGGCGCCGTCCGCCACCGCCACGGCGCCGAGCCCCTGCCAGGCCGCCGTCTCGGCGAGCAGCGGCAGCAGCCGGTCGAGCGGGACCGTCGCCCCGGGTTCCGTCCACGCCGATTGGACGCGCAGCACGCCGGCCTGGCGATCGCTCTTGAGGTCGATGCGCCCCACCAGGCTGTCGTCGATGAGGATCGGCAGCGTGTAGTAGCCGTACACGCGCTTCGGCGCCGGCGTGTAGATCTCGATCCGGTAGTGGAACCCGAACATCCGCAGCGCCCGGTCGCGGAACCACACCACCGGGTCGAACGGCGACAGCAGGGCGGTGGCCTCCACAGCCCGCGGCTTCCGCGCATCCCGGTGCAGCCACGCCTTCAGCGGCCGGCCCGCGCCGTCCCACCCCGGCACCTGCACCGGCATCAGCTCGCCCGCATCCTCCAGCTCCTGCAGCGCGACGCCCACGCGCGGTCCCTTGATGCGGTAGTAGTCGGCGAAGTCGCGCGCCGTGCCGATGCCGTACGCGATGGATGCGCGGCGCAGCAGTTCGCGGATGGCGTCCGGCTCGTCGACGGTGCGCGACAGCACCTCGGCGGGCAGCACGTCCTCCGCCAGCGCGTACCGTCGCTGGAACCGCGTGCGGCCGGCGATCGCGACCTCGCCGAACAGGAACATCCGCTCCAGCGCGCGCTTGACCTCCGACCAGCCCCACCACGGACCGGTGCGGTGGTTGGCGTCGTGCTCGATCTCGCCCGCGAGGAGGGGCCCGTTGGCGCGCAACTCGCCCCGCAGCCACTCGACCGTGCTGTCGTTGACGTCGAACCAGCTGCCCGGGCCGCCGTAGCGTTCGCGGTACTCGCGCATCCGCCACCCGAACAGCGGCCAGTCCTCCTTGCGCAGGAAGGCGGCCTCGTGCGGCCAGTACTCGGTGTGCGGCCCGCGCGCGTCGAACGTGAGCCGGTCGAGCAGCGAGCGGTCGTAGGGGCCGAGCCGCGCGAAGGCCGGGAGGTAGTGACTGCGCTCGAAGACGTTCACCGAGTCGATCTGCAGCAGCCCGAGCCGGTCGATGAGCCCGTTCAGCTGGCGCGTTCCGACGGCGGCCGGGCGCGGCCGGCCGAAGCCCTGCGCGGCCAGCGCGATGCGCCGGGCGAGCGCGGGGGAGACCTGTTCGACCACGGGACGACCCTAGCGGCAACCCCGGACACCGGACGTTCACCGACCGGTCACCGCCGCGCGACCGCCCGGTCTCCTGCCGTCCCTAGCGTGACGACGTCCGGGCGCACCGCCCGGGCGACACCCTGCACTGGAGGAAACCCGTGATCAACAAGCGCGCACGCGTCGCCGGCCTCGCCGCCGCGGCAACCGTCGTCGCACTCTCGCTCGCCGCCTGCTCCGGCGGAGCGAACGCCAGCACCGCCGACAGCACGAAGATCGCCACCGCCACGGACGCGACCTCGGCCGGCGGCATGGACGCCCTCGTCGCCGCCGCGAAGAAGGAGGGCTCCCTCAACATCATCGCGACGCCCGGCGACTGGGCGAACTACCAGGAGATCTTCGACGGCTTCACCAAGAAGTACGGCATCACGATCAACCCGAGCCAGGACAGCGCCTCCAGCCAGGAGGAGATCGACGCCGCCAAGAAGCTCAAGGGCCAGGACACCGCGCCCGACACCTTCGACATCGGATCGTCGGTGGCGCTGGCGAACACGCAGTACTTCGCCGCGTACAAGCCGACCGGCTGGGACGACATCCCCGACAGCCAGAAGGAGAAGAACGGCCTCTGGAAGGTCGGCTACTACGGCGTCATGGCGGTCGGCTACGACGCGAACAAGATCAAGACAGCGCCGAAGTCGTTCGACGACCTCCTGAAGCCGGAATTCAAGGGGGCCGTGGCGCTCAACGGCAACCCGACCCAGGCGGCCGCCGCGGCCGGCGCGGTCGCGTACGCCACCCTGCAGAACGGCGGGACGCTCGACGACCTGACCCCGGGCATCGAGTGGTTCTCGAAGCTGAAGAAGGCCGGCAACTGGAATGCGGCCGACGGCAAGCCGAACACCATCGCCTCCGGTGAGACCCCGGTGCTGCTCGACTGGTCGTTCAACCAGAAGGGCTACGCCACCTCCGACACCATCAAGGGCGGCGGCGTGAACTGGAAGTACACCGTGCTCCCGGGCACCGCGTACGTCGGCTACTACAACCAGGCGATCAACAAGGACGCCCCGCACCCCGCGGCCGCCCGCCTGTGGGAGGAGTACCTCTACAGCGACGCCGCCCAGAACGCGTGGCTGAAGGGCGGCGCCTACCCGGCGCGCGTCGACGCGATGGAGAAGGCCGGCACGCTGAACAAGGATGAGTTCCCCGGCAAGCTGGACACGGTGGCCGTGATGAGCGACAAGCAGGCCACCGACGCCGGCACGCTGCTCAACGCCAAATGGGCGAACGCGGTCGGCTGATGACCGAGACCGTCGCAGGCGCCGCGGCGCCCGCGGTCGATCGCGCTGCCGCCGGAGTCTCCGACACGGAGATCCGGCGGCAGCCGTCCTCGGCCGGCCCCGCCAGCGCGCGGGCCGGCCGGCGGCGCCGCACGGGCGTCGCGGCCGCGCTGGGGCTCACCCCTTCGCCTTCTACGTGGTGGTGTTCCTCGCCATCCCGACCGCCGTCGCCGTCGGCAGCGGCTTCGTGGACGAGGCCGGCCGCTTCACCTGGTCGAACCTCACCGGCCTCGCCGAGCCGGCCATCGCGGGCTCGTTCTTCGGCGCCTTCTGGCTCTCAGCGGTCACGGCGGTGGTCGGCGCGATCGCCGGCGCGGCCCTCTGCTTCGCGATGCTCCGCTCGCGCCCGGGCGGCGTCACCCGCTCGCTCGTGGACTCGGCCAGCAGCGTCCTCGCCCAGTTCGGCGGCGTGATGCTCGCGTTCGCGTTCATCGCCACGATCGGCGCGCAGGGTCTCGTCACCGTGCTGCTGCGGAACCTCGCGCACCTCAACATCTACGAGAACGGCGTCTGGCTGTACACCGTGCCCGGCCTCATCCTGCCGTACCTCTACTTCCAGATCCCGCTCATGGTCATCACCTTCATGCCCGCGCTGGAGGGACTCCGGCCGCAGTGGCTGGAGGCGACGGCGACGCTCGGCGGCAGCCGCTGGACGTACTGGACGCGCGTGGGCGGACCCATCCTGCTCCCGTCGTTCCTCGGCAGCCTGCTGCTGCTGTTCGCCAACGCGTTCTCGTCGTACGCGACCGCGGCGGCGCTGGTGGGCCAGGCCAACAACATCGTCTCCCTGCAGATCCGTCAGGCGCTGATCAGCGAGACCGTGCTCGGCCGCGCGAACCTCGCCGGCGCGATGGCCCTCGGGATGCTCCTGGTGATGGTCGTCGTGATGCTCGGCTACTCGGCGCTGGTCCGCCGCACCGCGAGGTGGCAGCGATGAGCCGCGGCGCGCAGCAGCTGCGGCTCGGCCCCGGCCCCACCGTCCGTGCGCTCATCTGGACGCTGCTCGGGCTGTTCTTCCTCATCCCGCTGTTCTCGATGGTGGAGTTCACCCTGCGCACCGCGAAGCCCGGGGTGTACAACCTCGACCGCTGGGTCGCCGTCTTCTCGGGCGAGACCACCCGGTACGACCGCGTCTACCAGGGGCTCGGCAACTCCCTGGTGCTGGCGGTGGTGACCGTCGCGATCGTGCTGCTGGTGCTGCTGCCCACCATCGTGCTGGTGGAGCTGCGCTTCCCGAAGCTGCGCCGCCTGCTGGAGGCGATCTGCCTGCTGCCGATCATGATCCCGGCGATCGTGATGGTGGTGGGCCTCGCCCCGACGTATGCCGTCGTGACCGGGATCCTCGGCTCCGGCGCGTGGACGCTCGCCTTCGCCTACGGCATCACCGTGCTGCCGTACGCGTACCGCGCGATCCAGAGCAATGTCGCCGCCGTCGACATGATCACGCTCAGCGAGGCCGCCCGATCCCTCGGCGCCGGATGGTGGACCGTCTTCCAGCGCGTGCTCGTGCCCAACCTGCGCCGCGGCATCCTGGCCGCCTCCGCCCTCTCGGTCGCCGTCGTGCTGGGCGAGTTCACGATCGCCTCGCTGCTCTCCCGCGTCAACCTGCAGACGTCCCTGCTGCTGGTGTCGCAGTCCGACCCCTTCGTCGCGGTCATCTTCGCGCTCCTCGCGCTGGTGTTCGCGTTCGTCCTCCTCGTCGTCGTCGACCGCCTCGTGAGCGTGCGGCGCCGGCGCACCGCGAAAGGCTGACATGACCGCCCTCGACACTCCCCTCCTCTCCGCCCGCACCGGCTCCACGGTCGAACTGCGCGACCTCGTCCGCGACTTCGGGGGCGGGGCTGGTCTCTCCGGCTTCGACCTGGAGGCCGCGCCCGGCGAGCTCATCGCCCTGCTCGGACCGAGCGGCTGCGGCAAGACCACCGCGCTCCGCGCGCTCGCCGGTCTGGAGCGGGTGGACAGCGGCAGCATCCTCATCGACGGACGCGACGTCACCGACGAGCCCACCAACCGCCGCGACCTCGGGATGGTGTTCCAGTCGTACTCGCTGTTCCCGCACCTGACCTCGGGCCAGAACGTCGAGTTCGGCCTGCGGATGCGCAAGGTCGCCGCCGCGGAGCGCCGTCGCCGCGCGGCGGAGGCCCTCGACCTGGTCGGCCTCGACCACCACGCCGACCGGTACGCGCACCAGCTGTCCGGCGGCCAGCAGCAGCGCGTCGCGCTCGCCCGTGCGCTGGTCACGGAGCCGCGCGTCCTGCTGCTCGACGAGCCGCTGTCGGCTCTCGACGCCAAGGTGCGCGTGCAGCTGCGGGACGAGATCCGCCGCATCCAGACGGAGCTCGGCATCACCACGTTCTTCGTCACGCACGACCAGGAGGAGGCGCTCGCCGTCGCCGACCGGGTCGCCGTGATGCGTGCCGGCCGCATCGAGCAGATCGGAACCCCCGAGGAGCTGTACCACCGGCCCGCCACGGCGTTCGTCGCCGAGTTCGTCGGCCTGACGAACCGGGTCGACGGCACGGTCACCGGCGGACGGCTGCACCTGCTCGGGCAGGAGGTGCCGCTGGCGTCCGCCTCCGCCGACGGCCCGGTCACCGCGTACGTGCGGCCGGAGGACCTGCACCTCGCATCCACGGGCATCCCCGCCGTCGTGGTCGGCACCAGCTTCCTGGGCGCGCTCCGCCGGACCAGGGTGCGGCTCGACGACGGCACGGAGCTGTCGCTGCAGCACGGCACGCGCGAGCGGCCGGAGCCGGGCGAGCGTGTCGCCGTCGGGCTCGCCGGGTCGCCCGTCACCGTCGCAGAACGGTCTGTCACGAAGGAGTGAGGCGCGAGTAGAGTCCGCGCATGTCCAGCGAAACTCCCGACCTGGGGGAGCGTGCGGGCGGAGACCCGGAAGTCGCCGAGCTGATCGACCCCGCAACGTTCGAGAAGACCCTGTCCCTCACGGACATCGCGCACCGCATCTCGGTGAACGATGTCATCACCTTCCCGTGGTTCCGCCCGATCGACACGATCAGCCCCACGCATACCGTGGGGAAGGGCCGCACCAATCTCACGCTGATCGCCTCCGACATCATGCAGACGGACACGACCGGGACGCCGTACGCCTCGTTCACCTACCGGCCGACGCCGTCGGGCGGCCCGGGGGTCTCGGTCCACTTCGCACCGGGCGACTACGGTGCGACGGGGACCTCCGACTACCTGATCACCTTCGTGATCACGGCCAACGGCTCCGTGAACCTCAACGTCGGCGCCTACGCCGGCGCCGGGTCCACGACCGGCACCGGTGCGCGCACGGTCAACGGGAACGTCGCCGTCGTCGTCGGGCTGAAGAACGTGCCGCCCACGCCGGTGACCTACGCGTACGTCCAGCAGACCGGCGGATCCACCTGGCAGTGGTACCGGACGGCCATCGAGTATCCACCCCTGATCCTTCAGCTGTGAAGGGGTGACCGCGGCGCCCGGGCTCCATTGATCCCCGGGTGCCGCGGCCTACACTGGCGCTCATGTCAGACACCGACCGCCCCGTCCCTCCGGCCGCCCCAGCGCCCGGCACCGACGTCGCCGGCAACCGTGCGACCGCGCGGTCCTGGTTCCAGCGCCGCTCGCGCGAACTGGGGGAGCCGACCGAGCCGATCGACGAGGCGGTGCCGCGGGGGATGCGGATCGCCGGCGCCTGGTCGTGGCGCCTGCTGGTGATCGGCGCCGTCATCGCCGTCGTCATCTTCCTGATCATCCAGCTGAAGCTGATCGTCATCCCGGTGCTGATCGCCGTGCTGCTGGCCGGCCTGCTGGTGCCGTTCAAGGACTTCCTGATCCGGCACCGCTGGCCCACGTGGCTGGCCATCCTCGCCGTTCTCCTGCTCACGATCATCGTCGTCTCCGGCCTGCTGTACCTCGCCATCTGGCAGATCACGCGCCAGAGCGGCGAACTGCAGAAGCAGTCGGTCCAGGCCTTCAACGGGCTGCAGGACTGGCTGACCACCGGCCCGCTCGGGCTCAGCCATGACCAGATCAGCAGCGCGTTCGCGTCGCTCGGCAGGTCCATCCAGCAGGACGGGCAGGTGTTCCTCTCGGGCGCGCTGTCCGTCGGTTCCACCGTCGGGCACGTCTTCGCCGGCGCCCTGCTGGTGCTGTTCAGCACCATCTTCATCCTCATCGACGGCAAGGGCATCTGGGCCTGGATCGTCCGTGTCTTCCCGAAGAAGGCGCAGCCGGCGCTCGACGGCGCGGGCAAGGCGGGCTGGGTCACCCTGCGCAACTTCGCGAAGGTGCAGGTGCTCGTCGCCTCCATCGATGCGCTCGGCATCGGGCTCGGCGCGTTCTTCCTGGGGCTGCCGCTCGTCATCCCGATCGCGGTGCTCGTCTTCCTCGGCTCGTTCATCCCGGTCGTCGGAGCGGTGGTCACCGGGGCGCTGGCCATCTTCATCGCGCTCGTCTTCAAGGGATGGGTGTTCGCGCTCATCATGCTCGGCGTCGTGCTGCTGGTGCAGCAGATCGAGGGACACATCCTGCAGCCGCTCATCATGGGCAGCGCCGTGCGGGTGCACCCGCTCGCCGTCGTGCTCTCCGTCGCCGCCGGGTCGCTCCTCGCGGGCATCCCCGGCGCGCTGTTCGCTGTGCCGTTCGTGGCCGTGCTCAACGTGATGGTGCACTACATCTCCAGCGGAGCCTGGCGGTCGTCCGCCGCGGTGCCGTGGACGGATGCGCCCGACGGCGCCATCTGGCAGACCGTGCCGACGCCCGTCCGGCGGCCCCCGAAGCGCCCGTGAGCCGCAGCCGCATGCGGTCCGGAGAATACGTCCGCCGCTAAGCTGGGCTCCGTGGCAACCGCGACCGATCACACGCGCACTCCGTTCGCAGGTCCCAGCCTGGTCGAGTTCGAGGCTGCGCGCGCCATCGTGGCCGAGGTGGCGCAGCCGACGCCCATGGAGACCTCCCGCTACCTGAGCGACCTGCTCGGCGCGCCGGTGCTGCTGAAATGCGAGAACCTGCAGCGCACCGGCTCGTACAAGATCCGCGGCGCGTACAACCGGCTGTCGAAGCTCAACGCCGAAGAGCGGGCGCGCGGCGTCGTCGCCGCCTCGGCGGGCAACCACGCGCAGGGGGTGGCGTTCGCGGCGCGCGAGCTCGGCATCCACGCGACGATCTTCATGCCGGTCGGGGTGGCCATCCCGAAGTTCCAGGCGACGCGGGCGTACGGGGCGGATGTGGTGCTCAGCGGCGGCTACGTCGACGAGACGCTGCGTGCGGCCGCGGACTTCGCGGCGGAGACAGGGGCCGTCCTCATCCCGCCGTTCGATCATCCGGATGTGGTGGCGGGGCAGGGCACGCTGGGTCTCGAGATCCTGGACGCCGTGCCGGACGTGGCGACCATCGTGGTCCCGATCGGCGGAGGCGGCCTCATCTCGGGTGTCGCCAGCGCCGTCAAGCAGCGTGCGGCTGCGGAAGGGCGCTCCGTCCGCATCGTCGGCGTGCAGGCGGCGAACGCGGCCGCCTACCCGCCGTCCCTCGCGGCCGGGCAGCCGACCGACATCTCGCTCGTGGCGACGATCGCCGACGGCATCGCCGTGAGCCGGCCGGGCGCGCTGAACTTCGAGATCATCCGTGAGGCGGTGGATGAGGTCGTGACGGTCTCCGAGGACGACATGGCGCGCGCCATGGTCGTGCTGCTCGAGCGCGCGAAGCTCGTCGTCGAGCCTGCCGGAGCCGCGGGCGTCGCGGCCATCCTCGCCGGATCCATCCATGCCGACGGCACGACCGTCGCCATCCTCTCCGGCGGCAACATCGACCCGCTGCTCATGCAGCGCGTCATCAGCCAGGGCCTGGCGGCATCCGACCGCTACCTGAAGCTGACCATCATGCTGCCGGACCGTCCCGGTCAGCTCGCCCGCATCGCGGAGATCCTCGCCGGGGTCAACGCCAACGTGGTGGAGGTGCTGCACACCCGCCACGGGCGCGGCATGCAGCTCAGCCAGGTAGAGCTCGACGTCAGCGTCGAGACCCGCGGCACGGACCACCGCCGCCACGTCATCGATGCCCTGCGCGCGGCCGGCTACGACCCCGTCGTCGACGACGAGTGACCCACCCGCCCCGTTAAGCCAAGAATTCCGGAGTTCTTCGGGTCTTTCCTCGCGGAAAGCCCGAAAAACTCCGGAATCGTTTGCTCGGGGAGACCTACTGGCCGGTGTAGGTCTCGACCTTGGTGACCTCGACGGCGATCTGGCGGCCGTTCGGGGCGGTGTACTCCGTCTTGTCGCCGACCTTCAGGCCGAGGATGGCCGAACCGAGCGGGCTCTGCTCGCTGTAGACCGGCAGCTCGGTGCCCGAGGCGATCTCGCGGTTGCCGATGAGGAAGATCGTCTCGTCGCCCGCGACGGTGGCGGTGATGACGGTGCCCGGCTCGACGACGCCGTGGCTCTCCGGCGCGGCGCCGACGGTGGCGCTCCGCAGCAGGTTGGTGAGCTGGACGATGCGGGCCTCGATCTTGCCCTGCTCCTCCTTGGCCGCGTGGTAGCCGCCGTTCTCCTTGAGGTCGCCCTCCTCGCGGGCCGCCTCGATGCGCTTCGCGATCTCGTTGCGGCCGTTGACGCTGAGCTCCTCGAGTTCGGCCGAGAGACGGTCGTACGCGTCCTGGGTCAGAAAGGTGACCTGAGACTCCTGAGACATGATGAACTCCTTCGCGCCTGTCGCGGCTGGTGCCACTGCAGTTGATAGCACCGTGGCGGTGAGCCGGTTGGGTGCCGGTGCTAAAGTCGACGCCCCGGCGATGCCGGGGCGTATCCGCACAATACTAGGTCAGCCAGCAGCTGTTGATCAAACCCGTGTTGGGCGTCATGACGGTGCGGATGGACTCCGTGTGCGCGGTCACGCGCGTGGCCGACCCGGGGTATTCGACGATGCGCCAGCCGACGATGGCGAAGTCCTCGTTGAGCGCCTGGATGGCGCACGTCACCGGCGTTCCGGGAGGGGCGTTGATGGTGAACGCGATGTCGACGTGGTGGTCGTCCGGGATGGTGTAGCCGGTGTCCGTCGTCTCGAGATTCGCCTGGTCGTTGTCCCAGCCGGCCCAGAACACCCACGCGGTGACGACCGCGATCAGGCCGACCAGGCCGCCGATCAGCAGCCAGCGCTGACGCCGCTTGCGCTCGGGGGTGCGGCCGTAGCGGGTGTCGAGCGTGGGGGTCGCCGTCATGCGTGCACCGCCTTGCCGTCCAGCTGAAGCCTCCCGCTCACAGGCCCGCCGTCGGGCGACGGTAGGCTGAGACCAGACTAGGAGAGAAAGCTGTGAATGCCGCCGCCCTCCCGCTCATCGACTCGAAACCGGAGACCGAGATGCCCGAGACCGACCTCTTCGCCGGGGTGGTGGCCGCGTGATCGCTGGGGCCCTGCTGCGCGCCTCCGTCCGGCTGGCGGCCACGCCGAGCCCGACGCCGTCGGGGGCGCCGGCCGACGACTCCGTCACGCCGGGCGTGCTCGGGTTCGTCGTCACGTTCCTGCTCGCCGTCGTGGTGGTGCTGCTGGTGATCGACATGGTGCGGCGCATCCGCCGGGTGCGCTACCGCTCGGAGATCGCGGAGAAGCTGGATGCCGAGCAGGCGGAGCAGCCCGGGCGCGGGCGTGAGGACGGGCCGGCGGGCCCGGACGCCGGCTCCCGCTGAGTCCGCCGCTCAGAGCAGCTGCGCCACCCGCTCCGCGAGCAGGGAGACGCCGATGAGCGTCATCGCGACCGCGGACACCCGGGCCAGCACCACCGTGACGCGCGGCCGCGCTGCCAGTAGCCTCCGTGCCAGCACCGCGACGGTCAGATAGACGACCGCGCAGGTCGCGACGAACAGCGCGCCGAGCAGCAGCATCTGCGCCGCCGGCGCCCAGCCGCCGTTCGCCGTGGTGAACTGCGGGACGAGCGCGACCAGCACCAGCAGTCCCTTCGGGTTGAAGCCGCTGACGCCCGCTCCGCGCAGGAACGACGTCAGCGACGTGCCGGAGCCCGCCGATCCGTCCGTCGCGTGCGCCGTGAGCGGCCCGGAGGAGCGGACGAGGCCGCCGATCCCGAGCCACAGCAGGTACAGCGCACCGCCGACGGTGAGCACATCCAGCAGCACCGGGTTGGCCGCGACGAGCGCGCCCAAGCCCACGGCGACCGCGATGACGACCACCAGGTACCCGAAGAGGATGCCGCCGATCGACGGCAGCAGCGTGCGCCCGCCGAGACCGGCCGTGACCGCGTAGGCCCAGTCGGCGCCCGGCGTGCAGACCAGCAGTGCGGCGACGCCCCAGAAGCCCAGGACCAGTGCCGGATCCATCGGCCGACCTCCCTCCGGCGCGGGTGCGCCACACCGGAAAGCTATGTCAACAGAGGCGACAGGTGCTTGCGACTTTGGTGCGTCTTCGCCTAGCTCGTGGAAGAATCTTCCATATGGACGCGATAGACCGGCAGATCCTCACCGCACTGCAAGAGGATGGCCGCCTCAGCATCACCGACCTGGCCGCGCGGGTGGGCCTGACACTCTCGCCGTGCCACCGCCGGGTGCGCGAACTCGAGCGCGCCGGTGTCATCGAGCAGTACCGCGCCGTGGTGTCACCGGCGGCGGTGGGCCTCGAGTTCGAGGGGATCGTCTTCGTCACGATCGACCGCACCGACCCGGGGACGGTCACCGCGTTCGAGGAGGGCGTGCTCGCCATCCCGAACATCGTGCAGGCCGAGCGGCTGTTCGGCGACCCCGACTACATGCTGCGGGTGCTGACGGCCGACCTCACCGGCTACCAGGAGCTGTTCGACGGGCCCCTCGGCGCGCTGCCGGGTGTCCGCAAGCTGTCCTCCACGCTGGTCATGAAGCAGGTGACCGGCCGGCGGGCCCTGCCGACCTGAGCAAGGCGTTCAGCCGGCGTTGTAGGCGGGGTGCATCGCGATCAGCAGCACGGCCGTCCAGTGACACAGGAAGGCGAGGACCGTCAGCGTGTGGAAGATCTCGTGGAAGCCGAATTTGCCCGGGAACGGGTTCGGCCGCTTCATGCCGTAGATGACGGCTCCGACCGTGTAGAAGATGCCGCCCACGAGCACGAGCACCATCATGGCGACGTTCGCGTTCAGCAGGTCGACGATGTACATCATCGCCGCCCAGCCGAGGGCGATGTAGATGGGCACGTACAGCCAGCGCGGCGCGGTGATCCAGAACACGCGGAAGCCGATGCCGAGCAGGGCTCCGGCCCACACGAGCGACAACAGCAGGATGCCCTTGCTCGGCGGCAGCGCGAGAACCGCGAGCGGCGTGTACGTGCCAGCGATCAGCAGGAAGATGTTGGCGTGGTCGATGCGCTTCAGGATGACCTTGGTACGAGGGCGCCAGTTGAACCGGTGGTACAGGGCCGAGTTGCCGAACAGCAGCATCGAGGTGAGCACGAACACCGCGGACGCCCACTTCGCCGGCGTGCCGTGCGCCAGCGTGATCAAGACGATTCCGAGGACGACGGTGACCGGGAACGTGCCCGCGTGGATCCAGCCGCGCCACGTCGGCTTGATCTCGGCGGGGAAGGCGGGCGACGCATCCAGCAGGGGGATGTTGGGCAGCTCCGGTCCGCCGTCGCGCGCCTGACGCTCATCCTGCTGCACGGCAGCGTCGGAGGCGTCGAGCGCGGTCGTCGGCTCGTGGAGGAGCTCGGCCACATCCTCGCGGGCGCGCGTCTCGCCGGCGCGCACCCGGTCGGCGCGGTCGGGGTTCGGGCTCTTGCGGGACGACATGGATCAAGCGTAGGGGAGACGGGTGGCGGGATGCTGTGAGCAGCGGACGGGGTGAGAAGCGGGACGCCGACGGCCGCGCTAACGTAGCAGCGTGAGCGGACGCACGACACCGGGGCACCGGTTGCAGGCCAGCGGGCTGCTCTACGGTCTCTACCAGAAGCGCCTGCGGCGCGATCTCAACCGCGACGCGTTGCCGAAGCATGTCGCCATGATCATCGACGGCAACCGCCGCTGGGCGCGGCAGGCGGGCATGACCACGGTCGCCCACGGCCACCGTGCGGGCGCCGCGAAGATGCTCGAGTTCCTGGAGTGGTGCGACGAGCTCGGCATCGAGGTCGTGACGCTCTATCTGCTGTCGTCGGACAACCTGACCAACCGCGAGAGCGGCGAGCTCGGCGACCTCATCGACATCATCGCCCAGCTGGCGGAGGACGTCTCGCAGTACCGCGACTGGCGGGTCAAGCACGTCGGCTCGACCGCCGGGCTGCCGGAACGGCTCGTGGATGCGCTCACCCAGGCCGAGAAGCGCAGCGCCGGCCACACCGGCATGCACGTCAACCTCGCGGTCGGGTACGGCGGCCGCAAGGAGATCACGGACGCCATGCGCAGCATCGTGGCGGCCCACCTCGCCGAAGGGGGCAGCCTCGAGACGCTCGCCGACCTCCTCACGCCCGACCTCATCGGCGAGCACCTGTACACCGGCGGCCAGCCCGATCCGGACCTCGTCATCCGCACGTCGGGGGAGCAGCGCCTGAGCGACTTCATGCTGTGGCAGAGCGCGCACAGCGAGTTCTACTTCGTGGAGGCGCTCGGGCCGGACCTGCGCGAGGTCGACTTCCTCCGCGCCGTGCGCGACTACTCGCGTCGCCAGCGCCGCTACGGCGGCTGACCCGCCTCTGCCCCGCGCCCCCGCCCCGCCCCCCGCCCCGCCCCCATCATCGAGTCCGCGCAGATTGCACGCCGCTCCGGCGTGTCGCGTGCAGTTTTGGCGGACTCGCGGGCGGCCAGCCAGGATGGGGACGTGACCACGATCGAGGAGTACGCCCGCGGGTTCGGCGAGGAGCCCGGCTATCTGGACTACGGACGCGTCGGGCCGCTGTCGGCCACGGTGCGGGCGGAGGCGATGGGGCAGTACGAGATCCTCTCGAAGGGACGCTTCGGCACCATCGCGCGCATGGGCGTCGAGGACCAGCGCGTGCGCGATGCGGTCAGCGTGCTGACGCGGTTCCCCGCCGACCAGGTCGTCTTCCAGCCGAACGCCTCCAGCGGCCTGCTGCACGCCGCGTTCGGCCTGACCGGCGGCGACGTGCTCCTCTCGCTCGCCGAGTTCCCATCACTGACCTACGCCGCCGAGCGCGCCGCCCAGGCGCTCCGGGTGATCACGCCGCTGTGGCTGGAGACCGACCACGACCGCGTGACGCCGGCGCGCATCCGGGAGCAGCTGACCGACAGCACGTCCGCCGTCATGGTGAGCCTGGTCGACTCGCGCACCGGCTACCTGGCCGACATCGACGGCATCCGCCAGGTCATCGGCGACCGGCTGCTGATCGTCGACGCGATCCAGGGCTTCGGCCTGGTGGAGGCCCCCTACGAGGTCGCCGACGTCGTGGTCGCAGGCGGCCAGAAGTGGATGCGCGCAGGCTGGGGCACCGGGTTCCTCGCCCTGAGCGAGCGCGCGATCGATCACCTGACGCCGGTGTTCAGCGGCTGGACCGGCTCGGGCCCCGAACAGCCCTGGGACGAGGTGCGAGAGCCGGTGCACGGCGCCGGCGCGTTCTCGATCTCCAACCCGGACCTGGTCGCCGAGGCCCGCTTCGCCGCGGCGCTCGAAGAGGTCGCCGCGGTCGGGGTGGCTGCGGTGTCGGCCGCCGTGTCCGCGAACGTGGAGCGGGTGCTCCAGCTGGCGGACGAGTTCGGCGTGCCGGTCAGCTCGTCGCGCAGTCCCAACGAGCGTGCGGGCATGGTGGTGCTCGAGCCGCTGCCCGAGCAGCTCACCGCGCTGGGCGCATCCCTCTTCAACCACGGCGTGACCGCGTCGGTGCGGGCGGCGAGCGTGCGGATCAGCGTGCACGCCGGTACGACGGAGGAGACGCTGGACATGCTGCGGGCGGCGTTCACGTCGTACGCGTCTGTTTCCTGACGTGTTTGGTGCCTGACGTCTCCGGTGCAAGCTCCCACAACTGGGGGCGAATGTTCACCTGCACGAAACACGACACGCGGTCAAGCGGTCCGCGAGTGTCGGTGGCCGGGCGTAGTTTCGAGCCATCGGGCACCGCGCCCGATCGAGACGGCCACGTAAGTTCGTTTCGAAACCAGCGGCCGTCTCGCCAGTGAGATCCGCCGGCTCCCGAGGGAGCGGCGGGGTGGGAGTGGTCGTGGCGGAAACAGCAACCCGACAGGCAGCAACCCGGTCCAGCGGTCGGACGGCGGGGGCGGCGAAGACGAGTGAGCGCACGTATGTGCTCGACACGTCCGTCCTCCTCTCCGACCCGAAGGCCATCTTCCGTTTCGCGGAACACGCTGTCGTCATCCCCGTCGTCGTCGTCAGCGAGCTGGAAGGCAAGCGCAACGACCCCGAGATCGGGTACTTCGCGCGGCAGGCGCTGCGCAACCTCGACGACCTCCGGGTGGAGCACGAGCGGCTCGACTTCCCTATCCCCGTCGGCGACGGCGGCTCGCTGCGGGTTGAGCTCAACCACTCCAACATGTCGGTGCTGCCGAGCGGCATGCAGCTCGGCGACAACGACTCGCGCATCCTCGCGGTGGCGCTCAACCTGTCGAACGACGGCCTGGATGTGACCGTCGTCTCGAAGGACCTCCCGCTCCGCGTGAAGGCGGCCTCGATCGGTCTCGCGGCGGAGGAGTACCGGCACGAGCAGGTGGTCGACTCCGGGTGGACGGGCATGGCCTCCGTCGATCTGGGCAGCGACGACATGGCGGCCCTCTACGAGGACGAGTGGATGCGGACCGAGCAGGCGGCCGGGCTTCCGGTCAACACCGGGTTGGTCATCCACTCGGACCGCGGTTCGGCGCTCGGCCGCGTCGTCGCGGACGGCGAGGTCAAGCTCGTGCGCGGCGACCGCGACGTGTTCGGGCTGCACGGCCGGTCGGCGGAGCAGCGGCTCGCGATCGACCTGCTGCTCGACCCGGAGATCGGTATCCTCTCGCTCGGCGGACGGGCCGGAACCGGAAAGTCCGCGCTCGCGCTGTGCGCCGGCCTCGAGGCGGTGCTGGAGCGGCGTCAGCACAAGAAGATCATGGTGTTCCGCCCGCTGTATGCGGTCGGCGGCCAGGAGCTGGGCTACCTGCCGGGCGATCAGGGCGAGAAGATGAACCCGTGGGGCCAGGCGGTGTTCGACACCCTCGGCGCGCTGGTGTCGCAGAACGTGCTCGACGAGGTGCAGGACCGCGGCATCCTGGAGGTGCTGCCGCTCACGCACATCCGCGGCCGCTCGCTGCACGACGCCTTCGTGATCGTGGATGAGGCCCAGTCGCTGGAGCGCAACGTACTGCTGACGGTGCTCAGCCGTATCGGCCAGAACTCCCGCGTCGTGCTCACCCACGACGTCGCCCAGCGCGACAACCTGCGCGTCGGCCGGCACGACGGTGTCGCCAGCGTGATCGAGACGCTGAAGGGCCACCCGCTCTTCGCGCACGTCACGCTGACCCGCTCGGAGCGTTCCGCCATCGCCGCCCTCGTCACCGAGATGCTGGAGGCCAACGAGCTCGCCTAGCGCCGGTCCGGCCAGCGTTCCACCCACCAGCGAGTCCGCGAAGATTGCACGCTGAGACCCGTCTCGGCGTGCAATCTTCGCGGACTCGGCGTCATGGTTGGGCGGCCGGCGTCGTCGGTACAGGTGTGGGCGATCGGACCGAGAGCGGACTGCATCCGGATGTTGTGCGCGCGGCGCGGGCGCTGGGAGTTCCGGCGGCGGCGCTGCGGGCTGAGCCGGACAACGCCGCTTATGGAGCAGCGGTCTGCGCCGACGGAGGCGGCGGGCATGTCGTGCGGTTCCGCTTCGCCCGGGTGACGCCGCGCAAGACGGGGCTGTTCGTGGCGGTCTGGTGCCGCGGTGCGAACGGCGTGACGGAGCCGTTCGACGCGGCGGCGCAGGACCGGCTGGTGATCGTCGTTCGCGAAGGGATTCATTTCGGCTTGTTCGACCTCCCTGCTGCCGTGCTCGACGAGCGTGGCATCGTCTCGGTCGCGGGTGCCGGGGGTAAGCGCGGCTTCCGCGTCTATCCGCCCTGGTCGGTCCCCGCGAGCACGCAAGCCGCTGCGACCCAGCGCTGGCAGACCCCGCACTTCCTCAACATCGCGTAGCGCGCTCACACGCGAACAGTTCCTGAGTTGTTCCGCCGACACACCGGGTGCGACGTGAAGAACTCAGGAACTGTTGGCGTGGGGGAGGTCAGCCCGGGTGGGTCATCGAGAGGACGTCGAGCGCCGTGTCCAGCTGCTCGAGGGTGACCTCGCCGCGGTCGACGAAGCCGAGGTCGATGACGGCCTCGCGCACAGTGATGCCCTTCGCGACGGCGTGCTTGGCGACCTTGGCGGCGGCCTCATAGCCGATCACGCGGTTGAGCGGCGTCACGATCGACGGGCTCGACTCGGCGAAGGCGCGGGCGCGGTCGAGGTTGGCCTCCAGCCCGCGGATCGTCTTGTCGGCGAGGACACGGCTGGCCTGCGTGAGCAGGCGGATCGACTCGAGCAGCGCGGTGCCCATGACCGGGATGGCCACGTTCAGCTCGAACAGGCCGGAGGCGCCGCTCCAGGCGATCGTCGCGTCGTTGCCGACCACGCGGGCCGCGACCATGAGCACGGCCTCCGGAATGACCGGGTTGACCTTGCCCGGCATGATGGAGGAGCCCGGCTGCAGGTCCGGGATGTGGAGTTCGCCGAGGCCCGTGTTCGGGCCGGAGCCCATCCAGCGCAGGTCGTTGGAGATCTTCGTCAGCGACACCGCGATGGTGCGCAGCGCGCCCGACGCCTCGACCAGCGCGTCGCGGTTGGCCTGCGCCTCGAAGTGGTTGCGCGCCTCGGTGATCGGCAGCTCGGTCTCCTGCGTCAGCAGCTCGATGACGAGCTGCGGGAACCCGAGCGGGGTGTTGATGCCGGTGCCGACGGCGGTGCCGCCGAGCGGGACCTCGGCGACGCGGGGGAGGGCGGCGCGGATGCGCTCGATGCCGTAGCGGACCTGGGCGGCGTACCCGCCGAACTCCTGCCCGAGAGTGACGGGCGTCGCGTCCATGAGGTGCGTGCGGCCGCTCTTCACGGCCTCCGCCCACAGTTCCGCCTTCTCCTCCAGCGCGACCGCGAGGTGGTCGAGCGCGGGGATGAGCTCGTCGGTGAGCGCGCCGGTCACGGCGATGTGCACAGAGGTCGGGAAGACGTCGTTCGACGACTGGGAGGCGTTCACGTGATCGTTCGGGTGCACCGGACGGCCGAGGCGCTCGGACGCGAGCGTGGCCAGCACCTCGTTCATGTTCATGTTCGACGACGTGCCGGATCCGGTCTGGTACACGTCGATCGGGAACTCGGCGTCGTGGGCGCCCGCCGCGACCTCGTCGGCGGCGGAGGCGATGGCCTCGGCCACATCCTGGTCGAGGACCCCGAGCCGGGCGTTCGCCAGGGCGGCCGACTTCTTGATGCGCGCGAGCGCCGCGATCTGTGCGGGCTCGAGCACCGATCCGGAGATCGGGAAGTTCTCGACCGCGCGCTGCGTCTGAGCGCTGTACAGCGCGTTCTTCGGAACGCGCACCTCGCCCATCGTGTCGTGTTCGATGCGGTACTCGGCGTCCGCCTGGGTGTCCACCACGGTGTGTGTTTCCTTTCTGTCGGCGGGGGTTGGTCAGTCGCGCAGGCCGACGACGACGTCGGGGACGACCCGGCCCTCCGCGAGCCGGTAGTTGGCGCCGACGATCGCGAGGGTGTTCTCGGCGACCGCGGAGGCGATGATCTCGGACTGCGCCAGCAGCTCGGAGACGGTGTCGCGCAGGTGCTCGCGACCCACCTCTCCGGCGTCGACGGCCGACGGGTCGACCGCCCCGTCGCCGGTCACGCGGCGGACGGCGGGCACGATGGGCGCGATGAGCTGGGCGATGTGCGGCGGCAGCGGGTCGGCATCCTCCGCCTGCGAGTCGATGGCCGCGGCGACCGCGCCGCAGCTGTCGTGGCCGAGCACGAGGATGAGCGGGACGTGCAGCACCGCGACGGCGTACTCGAGCGAACCGACGACGGAGTCGGAGACCACCTGCCCGGCGTTGCGCACCACGAAGGCGTCGCCGAGACCCATGTCGAAGATGATCTCGGCGGCCAGCCGCGAGTCGGCGCAGCCGAAGATCGCGGCCACCGGTTCCTGCCCGCCGGCCACGGTCTCCCGGCGCTCGACGTCCTGATGCGGATGCGAGGGCTCACCCGCGATGAAGCGGGCGTTGCCGTCGAGCATGGCGTTCCAGACCTTACCGGGGCGCGTTGTCGGCACTATTTTCCTCCTGCGAGTGAGCGGATCTGCCCGGCGAGGGACGACGCCACCGTGCGGAACTCGGTGTCGTCGGCCGTGCCGAACAGGATGATGGTGCTGCGGCCTGCTGTCGTGACGAGCGCGTACTCGACGTTGCCGTTGTCCGAGCCGGATGCGCGGTTGTCGTACACGTCCCAGGTGATGCCGTCGATGACGCGCGTGCCCGTGATCCGCGATTTGGCGACCTGGTCCGAGACCCAGCTGTCGTTGGCGGCGAAGCCCTGCGTGACGCCGAGGAACTGCTGCTTCGGCGTGACGAAGCCCACGTACCAGGAGTCGACCTTGTCGGCGGTCTTGGTGCGCAGCTCCGCGTTGTTCGACCTCCAGCTGGACGGCAGCTTGGGCACCAGGAGCGCGTCGGGCTCGCTGCCCTGGCCCTGCTCGGCGATCGTGGCGTAGTCCACCGGCGGCTTCGTCGCCGTCGGGTTGCCGCGTGGCACGACCAGCACGATGATCGCGACGAGGGCGAGCGTCGCCAGCAGCGAGTAGACGAGGTTGTTGATCGTCTGCCGGTTGCGGTGATTCGCCGAGTTCTGCGCCTTGCGGGCGGCGGTCTCCTCCGGAGTCTCGGGGCGGCCGAGTTCCGCGACGACCGCGGGCGGCTTGCTGTTGCGGGGGCTCATTCGCCGTCGAACGCTCCCGGCGCGGTCGGCGAGCCCGCGGACGCTCCTGCGCGCGCGGCGTCGAGCCGCGCCTTCGCGCCGATCAGCCACTCCTCGCAGTGACGGGCGAGAGCCTCGCCGCGCTCCCACAGTGCAATGGACTCCTCCAGCGTGGCGGCGCCCTGCTCGAGCTCGCCGACGACGCGGATCAGTTCGTCGCGCGCCTCTTCGTAGCTGAGCGCGCTGAGCGGATCCCCGGTGGGGGCGGAGGTGTCGGGCATGGCATCCATTCTATTTGGCCCGCTGAGCGCCCGCTGGCCGGTCCGCCGGATCTGTGGATGAATCGGTGCGGCCCGCGGGTGAGGAAACTTCTGCGCCGGCGGTAGCCGCGAGTGCGCCGCCGGAGACGGTCAGTCGCAGCGAGGTGCCCTCCGGCGCCTCGGCGGGCTCGGTCACCACATGCCCGGCCGCGGTCTGCACGATCGCGTAGCCGCGGTCGAGCGTGCCCTGCGGCGAGAGCGCCCGCAGCTGCCCGCGGAGCTCCGCGACGCGCGTCGTCTCCCGCTCGACGCAGCGGGCCACGAGTTCGGTGCCGCGCGCGACGTAGCGCGTCAGCTCCTCGGCCCGGGCATCCACGATCCACGAGGGGAGGCGAGCACCGGCCGCGTGCGGAGGTGGCCGATCCGGTCGATCTCGTGCGCGATCCGCTGGGTGACCCGCATGCCGATCCGGGCGCGGGCCTGCTGCACGCGCGCCAGCTCCTCGGCGACATCCGGGACCACGCGCTTGGCCGCATCCGTCGGGGTGGATGCGCGCAGGTCGGCCACCTCGTCGAGAAGCGGCCGGTCGGCCTCGTGCCCGATCGCGCTGACGATCGGGGTCAGCGCGGCGGCCGCCGCGCGCACCAGGCGCTCGTCGCTGAAGCCGAGCAGGTTCTGGAAGTCGCCGCCGCCGCGCGCGACGATGATCACCTCCACCTCGGGGTCGGCGTCGAGCCGGCGGATGGCCGAGACGACCTCGGTCACGGTGCGCTCACCCTGGACCGACGCGTGCACCACCCGGAACCGCACCTGCGGCCAGCGCAGCTGGGCATTGCGGAGCACATCCTTTTCAGCGTCCGAATCCTTGCCCGTGACCAGCCCGATCGTGTGGGGGAGGAAGGGGAGGCGCTTCTTGCGCTCGGCCGCGAACAGGCCCTCGGCCGCGAGCTGCTGGCGCAGGCGCTCCAGCCGCTCGAGCAGGTCGCCGAGGCCGACATGCTTCATGTCGTAGACCTGCATGGTCAGGGTGCCGCCCTTGACCCAGAAATTCGGTTTGATCGCCGCGACGACGCGGTCGCCCTGCTTCAGGTCGGCCGGGATGCGCGCCTTCACCGACGACCAGATGGTGAAGCTGATCGTCGCGTCCTCGGTGAGGTCCTTGAGCTTGCCGTAGACGTTGCCGCCCGAGATGCCCCACTGGGTGATCTCGCCCTCCACCCAGGCGGTGCCGAGCCGGTCGATCCATCCCTTGATCTTGCTGCTCAGCAGGGCGACCGGCCACGGGGAGTCGGCCGTCGGGGGAGCGGCCTGCATCGAGACCGGCGCTGCGGACGTCTGGCTCACCGACCCCTCCCATTCCGTGTCCAGCGTGCTCACGTAGGATCGAAGGGTGAGCGACGCAACCATCAGCCTCCCGATGCCGCGCATTCCCGGCGCCAGGCGACGGCTTCAGGATAACCCGGTCGTCGGACACAAGAAGGTCCTGCTGGCAGCGCCCCGCGGCTACTGCGCCGGTGTCGACCGCGCCGTGGTCGCCGTGGAGAAGGCGCTCGACCTGTACGGGGCGCCGGTCTACGTGCGCAAGCAGATCGTCCACAACGTGCACGTCGTCTCCGAGCTGGAGCAGCAGGGCGCGATCTTCGTCGATGAGGTCGACGAGGTGCCGCCGGGCGCGCACGTGGTGTTCTCGGCGCACGGCGTCTCGCCGGCGGTCGTCGACGCCGCCGCCGAGCGCGGGCTGCTCGCCATCGACGCCACCTGTCCGCTCGTCACGAAGGTGCACCGCGAGGCGGTGCGCTTCGCCCGCGACGATCGGGAGATCCTGCTCATCGGCCACGCCGGCCACGAAGAGGTCGAAGGCACGGCGGGCGAGGCGCCCGACCACGTGACCCTGGTCAACGGTCCCGACGACGTCGACTCGATCGTCGTGAAGGACCCGGACCGCGTGGTGTGGCTGTCGCAGACGACCCTCTCGGTCGACGAGACGATGGAGACGGTGCGCCGCCTGCGCGAGCGCTTCCCGAACCTGCAGGATCCTCCCAGCGACGACATCTGCTACGCGACCCAGAACCGCCAGGTGGCGATCAAGAAGGTCGCCGAGCAGGCGGAGCTGGTCATCGTGGTGGGCTCGGCCAACTCCTCCAACTCGGTGCGCCTCGTCGAGGTCGCGCTGGAGTACGGGGCGAAGGCCGCGTACCGGGTCGACTACGCGAGCGAGATCAAGCAGGAGTGGCTCGACGGTGTCTCGTCCATCGGCGTGACGAGCGGTGCGTCCGTGCCAGAGGTGCTCGTGCAGGAGGTGCTCGACGACCTCGCGGGCGCCGGCTACCTCGACGTGCAGGAGGTCAAGACGGCGGAGGAGGACCTCATGTTCTCGCTGCCGAAGGAGCTCCGCAAGGACATCAGCGGCAACCAGGACGCCCGGGCGCTCGGCGGCCGCGGGCGCTGACCGAGGGACTCGCCAGGCGACGAGTCCCTCGGCGTGCTCACCGCTCCGCGCTCAGTCTCTGGTGTACTGGCCGGTCTGGGCATTGCGGGTGAAGGTCATCGTCGCGAGCGGTATGGCGCCGAGGATGCGCGGGCGGTCGTAGATCTCGATGGCCATCCGGGTGGTGTTCGGAATCCAGTCGATGTCGATGTCGTCGCCCCAGGTCTCCCACGTGCCGTCGGCCCGGGCCTGTACCTGCGTTCCGGTGAGGTCGGCGGTCGCCGGGTCGAACTTGTTCGTTCCGTCCTTGTACGGGTAGAGGTAGTAGTTCTGTCCGGGTGTGCCCGTTCCGGTGACGTGGATGGCCCGGGGGTCCGGGATGGACGCGCCGGGGACGGGGCTGGTGATGGTCAGAGCGCCATTCGCCACCACGAACGAGCTCTGCGCGCGGCGAGCATCGTCATTGGCGTCGGTCACGGTCACGGTCACGGTCTCGCCGCTCGGCGTGAGCGTACGGGGGCGGTAGGCGAATTCGCCGGCGACGCCCGTCGTGACGTAAGTGGTCTCGTGAATGCTGTGCGATGGAGTCGTCAGCGCCACCCGGAGGTTCTGTCCGGCGGCCGCCGTTCCCTGGATCTGCACCGTGGCGGGGACCGTCGCGTTACCGCTGGGCGCCGTGATCCTCGGGGCGACCGGGCTGCTGGTTCCCGTGGGAACAGTGACGCGGCATGATTCGAGCCGGGGGCCCGGAGCCTGGGTGGATGGGTTCCAGACCGCGAGATTGACCGTGACCTGGGTGGACGCCCATCCGACGTTCAGCTCGGTGCTCCATCGACCCTCGTTCCCGACGGTGACGACCTTCGCCGCATTCGGGATGCTCGCCAGCTGAGCCGGAGTCTGGTTGAGTGCGTCGGCGGACAACCCGTTCCGGTTGTCCAGCGCATACACGTAGAGCTGTTGCCCGGGAGTTCCGGTCCCGTACACGGGGAACGCGCCCCGCTGCGCCGCCGTTGCCGTGAGGCTGGGGGCTGCGTCAACGAATCGTTCAGTCTCGTCCTCCAGTCCGCAACCGTGAACCCCGACTCGTGATGCAGGTGAAGCGCATCGTCGGTGATATCCAACTGGACCGCTTCACCGGTGGCGTGCTCCACCCCGACGACGAGCGGGACGGACCACTTCCCTGCGCGGTCGGCGGTGACCTGTATCGCCCTGTCGATGTCGCCCGAACCGAGGACCCGGAGCGTGAGCTGGCGTTTCGGCCCTGCGGTGCCGCTGACGGTCATCTGTCCGGGTCGCACACCGGTGGCGGCGAGCCGCGGTTCCGTGATCGTGGGCCGCAGGTCCGCTGAGGTGAACACCGATGTCCCTGTCCGGTCTCTGTCGACGACCGTGACCGTGTAGTTCTCGGGCCGCAGGATCTGGGACGAGTTCTCGGGAGGGAACACCGTGTACGGTGCCGGGAACGTGGTCGTCGTGAAGACTCCCCGCTCGTCGGCGATCGCCGTGGTGTCGTATGGGGCGTGCGTGTACTGGTTCTCCACGTGAACCCGCACCAGGTGTCCCACCGCAGCGAGGCCCGTGATCGACATCTTCAGCGGGTCCACCCCCGACACTCCGAAGCCTGGGGAGCTCACGTGCGGGGTGATCGGGGCCGTCATGTCCCGCACGGCCGGCAGCGCCATCACGGTCAGGTCCGCCTGGACCGCCGGCTCAGCGATCTTCCGGTCGAATTCCTGTCCCACCGCTGCCTGATCCGCCGCGGGGAAGCCGTCCCCTCGCAAGCGGGTGACGTTCCCGGCGTACCGCTCGGACATCCGCGCCAATGTGGCGTAGCAATTCTGGTTCAGCCAGTCCACGCTCTTCGCGGCGTAGTCGGCAGCCTCCTCGTTGTGCGCCCGGCACCACGGCTGGTCCTTCGGGATACCGGGGAACCGGCCCTGCGCCGCCGCTTTCGCATCCGCCGCGAACAGGTCCCAACCGCCCATCACGCCGTCCTGACCGGCCCACGGCCACGCCGCACCCTCCGGCTCCGGAACATACGTCGGCCAGGAGCTGTCCGAACCGGGGCGACCGTCTTTGATCAGCTCTCCGTACTCGAACGACCGGACGCTGGAGTCTCCGAGCGGGAAGACCTCATCCGTGATCTGCCGCACCACACCGGAATCTCCGGCGGTGGCGCTGAAGCCGTCGATGAACGCCGCCCGGCCCTGAGTGACGAAGCCCTCGCGATCCTGGCGCAGCTTGGTCTGCAGCAGGTCCCGCGCCTTCTGCTTCGTCTCGGTCGCCTTCTGCAGAACCTCGGATTGCGAGGCCGGATCCCGCTTGATCGTCGCGACAGCCTCCCGGTCGATCGCTGCTTCCGTCAGCATCAGGGTGAACACCTGCTGTCGCTGCCACACCGCGAACATCTCGCCCACCGACGACGCCACCTTCGCTGCCAGCTCCCCGATATGGCTCGGCAGCCATTCCCGGAATTGCTCGTCGCGGAGGTTCTTCATGGTCTCGTATTGAACCGGGGAGGTGTCCTTGATGGCGGCGATGAACTCTCCCACCAGCAACCCCATCAGACCGATGACGATTCCCACGACGGGGTCGCCGGCGAGCATCGCTCCCAGCCCGGCGAGCGTGGCCACCAGGCCGATCACATTGCGGGCGACATTGACTTTGTCTCCCTTGACGGCGGCCGAGGCGATCCCCAGGGACTCCGCCAGCACCGGGACCTGGCCGCCGAAGATCGCCGCCTTGTCCAATGCGGACAGATCGTTCCCCCACGTCTGAAGAATCGACGTCAGCCACAAGAACATCCCGACTTTGTCCAAGGCCTCGCCATAGACACCCGCACCGTGCGTGTGCTGGAGAGCCTCGTTCAAGGGATCGCGCATGCCCGGCAGGGCCGCGAACCCGTCCGCCTCACCCAACTCGGCGAGGCCCTTGAAGCGACCCCCTTCGCGCGCCATGCGCTCGAACTCGACGCCCGCCAGTTCGCGCAAGGCCTCAAGGGAGATCTCATGCCCCCTCAGCAACGAGCTGGAAACGGGCTCCTCGATGAGGCCGTTGGCTCGTACCTGCCGTAGCCGCGCGGTCTCCGCCTCTCCCAACCGCCTCAACTCGCTGAGATCGGGAGGGGAGCACATCAGGAACGACGCCGCCCCGCAATTGCGCTCGACCAACTCGTCCTGGGAGACGATCCGGAGCTTCGAGGACTCCTTGGGATGCAGCCGGTCCTGGACCGTCAGATCCTTCTCCGTGAACCCCGGCTTGAGCTCGAACTTGCCCCATTTGAGTTCGCGGTGATGAGAGTTGAACGTCGTCGTGTACTCCTCGTGGGTGGGAGTGCCGAGCTGATCCGACAACTTGAGCTCGGTCGCCCCCGTCGACGCCGCCTCCTCTCGTGCTGCGGCGATGCGCGTCGCCTCGACGATGTCCGCGGCGGGAGCGCCTGCCGCCCGCAGGTCCACCACGCGCTGCAGCGCCTTCGCCACCGCATCCGCCATCAGTGGATTGCGGGGCAATGCGGTCACTTCGTCGAGCCCGTTCGGGGTCTCGAAAGTGCCGTACTCCTGGTACGCGTGCGCCGCCGCCAGCCCCGTGTGGCCGCCGTGCGTGAACGCCTCCTCGTCGAACGACATCCACCCGGCATCGCCGACGTAGGCATCCCACAGGGTGTCCTCGCCGCCCGGGACGAAGTACAGTGCCTCTGCATTCCGCCTGTACGGATAGTGACCACCCGCGAGGCTGTGCTCGGCGTGGATCAGCTCATGTCCGAAGATGAGCGCCGACTCCGGCAGGACGGGATCCCCTTCGAGGGTCCAGACATGATCGAGGACCTCGCCCCGCGCACCGTCCTCGAACTTCAGCATGGTGACAGACCCGTCTCCGTTGCCGGCGCCGGTGGCGGAGATCGGCGTGTTGGAGTGCGCGCGCGGCTCGGGGACGACCAGGACGTTGATATCCGACCGTGTGCCGTCCGGCCTCAGATACACGCTTCCGGGTGTCTGGCCGGTGGGATCCAGTCGGCCGATCCTGTCGATGAGCGCCTTGCCCGCTTCCGTCTCCTCCAATCGGGAGAGAAGAGCGTCGATACGATCCACGAACGCCTGTGCGACCTGACCGTCGCGCGGGCGCCACTCCGTACCGAGGACGTTCTTGTACTCGTCGAGGGCGACGGCGATCCCCGGGCGCACCACCTTCACCCTGCCGACATGCTCCGCGTCCGGATACGCGATCTCCTCGATGTCGCCGACGATGCTCTCGTTGCCCGCGTGGGCCGCAGGCGCACTCAGTGTCGCCGGGAGGAGACCCAGCACCACTCCCCAGACAGTCGCAGTCGCGATCCACCGGCGAGACGATCTCATAACGTATGCCCTTCCTGACGGAATAGGCACATGATTACCGGAGATGCGATATCGAAATCAAACGTATTGCGGACATTGAGGACACCCGCGCTCAGGCCCCACCCGGTGCCACGCGACCTGAGTGGAGCGGCGCAGGCCCGGGGCGTCAGGGCGTCTTCGACGGGGCCGTTCCGCTGTAGAAGCCGAGCAGCACAGGGTCGGTGGCGAGCACCGCTCCCGCGAAGATCAGCAGCACGACCATCGCGACGATGCCGGCGACGAGCGGCACCCAGAACGCGAGCCGCCGCCTGACGAGCAGCCACGCGGCGATGCCGGCGGAGACCGCCCAGATCGCAGCCATGATGATCGACCCCACAAGGACGAGGGTGCCGACGACCGGCGCCGGCGTGTAGTCGCCGAGGCCGTTGGTGCTGTGCAGCAGCTGCATGGATGCGGGGATCGCCTGCAGCGTCGCGATCGAGTACAGCATCCCGAAGAAGCCGAAGACGGCGAGCAGGATGGTGAGCGTCAGGTTCCACGTCGGCGCGGACTGCTCGGCGCGCGCAGGAGGGTAGGCCGGCGTCCCCTGCGGCGGGTGGATGCCGGGGATCGGTGCGCCGGAGGGCGGGGGCGCCGCCTCCTCCCGCTCCAGCGGGCGGGACGTGTCCAGGCGGTCTGCGTCGGCGGGCGGATGCCACACCCAGCCGGGCGGGGCGAGCTCGCCGTACTGCGGCCGGGGCCGGTCGTCCGGCTGCGGTTCCTGCTCGGCCATGCCGGCGGCCTCCTGGTGGGTGATGATGCGGATGGTGCGGGCGGTGGATGCGGGGCGCGTCCACCGCCCGGGGGACTACTTGCCGGAGTGACCGGCCGAGCCGAGCTGCTGCGTCGCCTCGATGACGCGCTGGGCCATCGCCGACTCGGCGACCTTGCCCCACGCGCGCGGGTCGTACAGCTTCTTGTTGCCGACCTCGCCGTCGACCTTGAGCACGCCGTCGTAGTTCTGGAACATGTAGCCGGCGATGGAGCGGGTGAACGCGTACTGGGTGTCCGTGTCGATGTTCATCTTCACGACGCCGTTGCGCACGGCCTCCGCGATCTCCTCGTCGGTCGAGCCAGAGCCGCCGTGGAAGACGAGGTCGAGCGGCTTCGGGCCGTGGCCGTACTTGGCGGCGAGGCCGTCCTGGATCTCCTTCAGGAGCTCCGGGCGCAGCTTGACGTTGCCCGGCTTGTACACGCCGTGCACGTTGCCGAAGGTGAGAGCGGCCATGTAGCGGCCGTTCTCGCCGAAACCGAGGGCGTCGACCGCCTTCTCCGCGTCCGCCAGGGTCGTGTAGAGCGCCTCGTTCGACCCCTCGTGGCGGACGCCGTCCTCCTCGCCGCCGACCACGCCGATCTCGACCTCGAGGATGGCGTTGATCGCCTTCGTGCGCTTGATCATCTGCTGCGCGATCTCGAGGTTCTCGTCGAGCGGCACGGCCGAGCCGTCCCACATGTGGGACTGGAAGATCGGGTTGCGTCCGGCCTTCACCTCCTCCTCGGAGGCGGCGATCAGCGGGAGCACGAAGTCGTCGAGCGCGTTCTTGGGGCAGTGGTCGGTGTGCAGCGCCACGGTGATGGGGTAGTTCTTGGCGACCTCGGTGGCGAACCTGGCGAACGCGAGCGCGCCGGTCGCGCGGGCCTTCACAGACTGGCCGGCGAAGTAGTCGGCGCCGCCGGTGGTGACCTGGATGATCCCGTCGCTGCCCGCCTCCGTCAGACCCTGGAGCACCGCGTTGATCGTCTGCGACGACGACACGTTGAACGCGGGGTAGGCGAAGCCGCCGGCCTTCGCTTTGTCGAGCATCTCTGCGTACTGGTCCGGCGTGGCGATGGGCATTGCAGCTCCTTGGGGAATCGGGGTGTCGAACGCCCTCATCATACCGAGGCGCTCGAGGCGCAGACGGGCGCGGCCGAGCCGCAGGTGAACGTTCGTGCACACCCGCCTTGGACCGGGAGGGCGGCCGATACACTGGCAGCGTCCGGCCGCCCTGTGCCGTGCCGGCACCGACGACGACGTCCGAATCCGGCGCCGTCCACCGAATCCGTCCGGGAGGACCCATCATGACCAGCACCGACAGCGCAACGAATTTCACGCATCCGGACCGCAACCTGGCGATGGAGTTGGTGCGCGCGACCGAGGCGGCGGCGATCCGGGCGACGCCGTGGATCGGGCGCGGCGACAAGAACGCGGCCGACGGTGCGGCGGTCGATGCGATGCGCAAGTTCCTCGGAACGGTCAACTTCGACGGCGTGATCGTGATCGGCGAGGGCGAGAAGGACAACGCGCCGATGCTGTTCAACGGCGAGCACGTCGGGAACGGGCGCGGGCCGGCGGTGGATATCGCGGTCGACCCGATCGACGGCACCTCGCTGACCGCGGCGGGGCGCCAGAACGCGCTGTCGGTGATCGCGGTGTCGGACCGCGGGTCGATGCTGGATGCGTCTTCTGTGTTCTATATGTCGAAGATCGTGACCGGGGCCGAGGGTCGCGGTGTCGTGGATCTGTCCCAGCCGATCGGGGACAACATCCGGGAACTCGCGAAGGCGAAGAAGAAGCCGATCGGCGAGATCCGGGTGGCTGTGCTGGACCGGCCGCGGCACGAGGGCCTGATCGAGGAGATCCGGGCGGCGGGCGCCGGGACGCGACTGCTGCTCGACGGGGACGTCGCCGGCGGCATCAACGCGGCGCGGTACGAGTCGCGGATCGACATGTGCGTCGGCATCGGCGGCAGCCCGGAGGGGATCACGACCGCGTGCGCGATCAAGGCGCTCGGCGGCTTCATGCAGGGTCAGCTGGCGCCGAAGGATGACGCGGAGCGCGCTGCGGGGATCGCCGCGGGCCTCGACATGGGCAAGGTCTACGGCGCGGACGACCTCGTGCAGGGCGACAACACGTTCTTCGTGGCGACCGGCGTCACCGACGGCGGCCTCGTGGAGGGCGTGCGGCGGAAGGGCCCGATCATCCGGACGGAGTCGATCGTGCTGCGGTCGAAGTCGGGGACGGCCCGGCGCGTGATCGCGGACCACCTCGCGGAGAAGTGGCTCGAGCCCGACCAGCTCTGAGAGGGCTGGGCGGGGGCGGGGCGCGGGGCGGTCATCGCGGTCGCGGCGGCGCGGTGCAGGGTCCCGGTGAGTGGTGAGTTGGTGCTGGAATCGGCGCCGAGTTGCGACATCTGCTCACCACTCGGCGGCGCCGGTCGCCGTCAGGCGACGCCGGGCTCGCGGTCCGCTTCGGCGGTGTGGGCCCGCTCCTGCTCCTCGATCGCGAGCTTGTCGATGCCGTGCATGTCGCGGGGTTCCAGCTCGCTGACGAGTTCGAACGCGGTCAGTTCGCGCGGCGCCTCCTCGATGCCCCCGAGGGCGCCGATGACCTTCGTCTCGTCGAGGGCGTTGAGCTTGCGAGCGGCGGGGAACACCTGGCGCTCGAACGATCCGACGAAGCCGTTGTAGTCCTTGACCGTGCGCTCGAGGGAACGGCCCAGCTTCTCGATGTGACCGGCGGTCGTCGCGAGGCGGCTGTACAGGGTACGGCTGAGGTCGAAGAGCTGCTTGGCCTCCTGGGTCAGCACGTCCTGCTGCCAGCTGAACGCCACGGTCTTCAGCACCGACCAGAGGGTCACCGGCGAGGCGAGCGCCACGCGCTTGCCGAAGGCGAACTCCATGATCGACGGATCCGCTTCGAGGGCGGACGAGACGAGCGACTCGCTCGGGATGAACGCGATGACCAGTTCGGGAGACGATTCGAGCCCGGTCCAGTACGCCTTGCTGCCGAGGGCCGTGATGTGATCGCGGACCGCCTTCACGTGCTGCTTGAGCAGAGCATCGCGCTGGGCGCCCTCTGCGCCGGTCGCGGTCGCGGGGATCTGGCTGGCCTCGAGGTAGGCGTTGAACGGAACCTTCGCGTCGAGCGCGATGTTCTTGCCGCCGGGAAGGCGGACGATCATGTCCGGCCGGCCCGCACCCGACTCCGAGTGGATGCTCGACTGCACGTCGAAGTCGACCCGCTCCAGCAGGCCCGCCGCCTCCACGACGCTGCGCAGCTGGGTCTCTCCCCACACACCACGGGTGCTGTTGGACCGGAGGGCCGAGGCCAGGGCCTCTGCGGTGCTGCGCAGGCGCTCCTCGGACTCGGCGGCAGACCGCAGCTGCTGCGTCAGCTGACCGTGCTGCTGGCTGCGCTGCGACTCCAGTTCGACCACCTTGCGCTGCATCTCGCTCAGGCTCTCGCGCACCGGGGCCAGCGCCTGCAGCACCTTGCTCTCCGAGCGCTCCCGCTCCGCGCGCGCCTCGGCCTCGGCGCGATGCCGCTCGACCGTCTCGCGGTACTGCGCCTGGGCGGTGAGCAGCTGCTCCTGCAGGGCGTCCACACGGCCGTGCGCGGCCGCCAGGTCGGCCCGGATCTCGGACTGCACCGCAGCCTCCGCCGCCCGCAGCTCGGCGAGCTCGGCCTGGTGCTGCGCGGCGACCACGGCCGGATCGACCACCGGCACCGCGGGCTCTGCGGAGGTGCGCGCGCGCACGAGCTTCACCACGGCGAAACCGCCGGCGACGGCGCCGACGACGAGACCGATCAGGAGGCCGAGGAGCAGGGCGAGGATGTCCATGTCCTCAGTGTGTCAGTGGCCTCCGACACTGGACCTCGCGGCCGCAGCGAGTCGTGAGTAGATGCGCGAATCCGGCTCGAGTTGCCGCATGATGTCACCACTCGGCGAGGAGACGAAAACGGTCAGGCGGCGACCGGCACGCCGATCCGCCCGAGGCGGGCGCCGGTCAGCGCGGCGAGGTCCGCGATCGTGGCCGCCTCGTGGCGCCGCGCGGCGTGGATCACGATCGCCGCGCAGGCCTCCGCGTCGGCGAGCGCGTCGTGGTGGTTGAAGCCTTCGAAGCCCGCCGCCATCGCGGCCACCGGCAGGCGGTACGACTCTAGGTTGTACGTCCGCCGCGCGACCTGCAGGCTGCAGAGGTAGCTGTATTCCGGGCAGGCGACGTACGTGGCGGCGCACGCCGCGCGGATCACGCCCATGTCGAATCCGGCGTTGTGCGCCACCAAGTGGTCGTCCTCAGCGAACTCGACCAGGTCGGCCAACTGGTCCACCCAGCCGGCGGCGTCCGCCACCTGCTCCGGCTGGATGCCGTGGATGCGGATGTTCCACTCCTGGAAGTGGTCGTGCCCCAGCGGCGGCCGGATGAACCATCCCGCGCGGTCCACGACCTTGCCGTCACGGACCTTGACCAGCCCGACCGAGCAGGCCGACGCGGCGGAGGAGTTGGCGGTCTCGAAGTCGATGGCGGTGAAGTCCAGGGTCACGCTCGTCATGCTGGCACGCCCCACCGACGCGCCCCGGCAACCACTCCGCGCGCCGCGCGATCCGCGGCCGATCGACATGAGAGAAATGGTCGAAGACACGCCGGTCCATTCGACGTCTACTCACCGCTCGATCACGAACTCGGTCACGGCCCCACCGCTCCGCGTACGATCGGCGCCATGCGATCCAGACAGCAGCGCGACCTCCATGCGGCCTCCTTCGATCAGGCGGCCGACGTGTACGATGCGGCGCGCCCGTCCTACCCGGCGGACGCGGTCAGCTGGCTCACCCAGGGCGTCGCGGGGCCGGTCCTCGACCTCGGCGCCGGCACCGGGAAACTGACCGCGCCTCTGGTGGAACGCGGTTTCGAGGTGACCGCCATCGACCCGTCGCCCGAGATGCTGCGCGTCCTGCACGAGCGCCTCCCCGGGGTGGCCGTGCACGAGGGCGCCGCCGAGCGCATCCCGGTCCCGGATGATGCCTTCGACCTGGTACTCGCCGCGCAGGCCTGGCACTGGGTGGATACGGACCGCGCCGTGCCCGAGGTCGCTCGCGTCCTGCGTCCGGGCGGCCGGCTCGGGCTCGTCTGGAACGAGCGGGACGAGTCCGTCGGCTGGGTGCGCGAGCTGGGGGAGCTGATGGATGCGGGCTCCGCCGCGTTCGACGACGAGGCCGACCCGGTCCTGCCTCCGCCGTTCGGGCCGCTGGAGAAACACGAGACGCGCTGGGTCCAGGCGTTGACGCACGATGGGCTGCTCGATCTCGCGCGCTCGCGCAGCTACTTCATCACGAAGGATGCGGACGGCCAGGCCGCTGTCATCCAATCGCTGCGGAGGCTGCTGCGCGAGCATCCGGATCTGGCCGGTCGCGACACCATCGAGCTGCCGTACGTCACCCGGTCGTATCGCGCCGCCCTGGCCGGCTGAAGCCGCCCCGTAGAATGGACGACCGTGGCTCTCACTATCGGAATCGTCGGGCTGCCCAATGTGGGCAAGTCCACCCTCTTCAACGCACTGACCAAGAACGACGCTCTGGCGGCGAACTACCCCTTCGCGACCATCGAGCCGAACGTCGGTGTGGTGAACCTGCCCGACCCGCGGCTCGACCGCCTGGCCGAGCTGTTCCACAGTGAGCGCACCGTGCCGGCGCCCGTCTCGTTCGTCGACATCGCGGGCATCGTGAAGGGCGCGAGCGAGGGTGAGGGACTCGGCAACAAGTTCCTGGCGAACATCCGCGAGGCCGACGCGATCGCGCAGGTCGTGCGCGGCTTCAGCGACGCCGACGTCGTGCACGTCGCGGGCAAGACCGACCCCGCCGGCGACATGGAGACGATCAACACCGAGCTCATCCTCGCCGACCTGCAGACCCTCGAGAAGGCCGAGCAGCGGTACGAGAAGGAGGTCAAGGGCCGCAAGCTCGAGCCGATCGTGCTCGAGACCGCCCGCGCCGCCATCGAGTACCTCAACTCGGGCAAGCCGCTCTCCACTTCATCCATCGACCTGGAGCCGGTGAAGGAACTCGGCCTCCTCACCGCGAAGCCGTTCATCTACGTCTTCAACGTGGATGAGGACGTGCTGACCGACGAGTCCCGTCGGGCCGAGCTCGCCGCCCTCGTCGCCCCCGCCCAGGCGGTCTTCCTCGACGCCAAGCTGGAGTCCGAGCTCATCGACCTCGACCCGGCCGACGCCGCCGAACTGCTCGCGTCGACCGGCCAGGAGGAGTCCGGCCTCGACCAGCTGGCCCGCATCGGCTTCGACACCCTCGGGCTGCAGACCTACCTGACCGCCGGCCCCAAGGAGTCGCGCGCCTGGACCATTCCTAAGGGCGCCAAGGCCCCGCAGGCGGCGGGCGTCATCCACACCGACTTCGAGAAGGGCTTCATCAAGGCCGAGGTCATCTCGTTCGAGGACTTGATGGAGGCCGGAACCGTCGCCGAGGCACGCTCGCGCGGCAAGGCCCGCATGGAGGGCAAGGACTACGTCATGCAGGACGGCGACGTGGTCGAGTTCCGTTTTGGATCACAGTCAACATCGAAGGGCTAACGGCGGACTTGAGTTCTATTTTGAACATCTTCAATGCCGAACTGCGCGAACGGATTGCACGCGCGACCAATCCCAACACGAGCCCCGCGGAGTTCCGTCGTGGATAGGCAAGAGAAGACCGACGAACCGGCCGTGCCCGCTCTCTTCCGGGCATTTGAGAACACCTCGGAGCCCTGGCTCGGCACTTTCTGGTGGGGGCGACTCTCGGGCGACATTCCGGATTCGTACCGTGAGGCAGCTCATCGGCTGTTCCGAAGCCGGCAGGGCGACGGAGCGGACGCCGAGCGCATTTTGCTGCCCATCCTCTACACCTATCGGCACGCCATTGAGACTTTGATTAAGCAAGCGATCATGGCGTCCGTCATCCTTCGCAGCGAGGGTCAGGACGCAACCGCTCCCGACCCGGCCACGGTCGAGGTCCGGCTGCGGCGTGACTTGCGGCATAAGCTGGCCGACTTGCGCGACTTCCTCAATGAACATCTGCAAGCCCTTCAGTTCGATCCGGTTGGTTCGCAGACGAGCGCGTTCCTGGACTTGCTCGCCGATCTCGATCCGAACGGTAATGCGTTCCGTTTCGCTCAGCAGCTGCCCGACGTGCGAGTATCTCTTGATCTGCCTCGCCTCATGGCTGCATTCGATGCGGCCTACAGCCATCTGCTCGGCATCCGGGAATACCTCATCGTTCAGGTCGATGATCAACGCGACTGGACGAACTTTCTCGCTGACGACTTCGAATAGGGTTGTTACCTTTCTGGAGTTCTAGTTTCCGATCCACTTGCGCGATTGATAACCAATGCGTCCGTGTCCGCGTGGACGTCTGAGATCTCGCCTCGCGATGGCCTGCCCGAATGGGGATCGTGACGCTTCAGGAGGATGACAGAGGGTTGATGGAGCGCATGCTCATCTCCAGTGCAAAAGGCTTCGGAGCGTCTTACTCGCATGATGCAGTTCCGCCACAGCTGGGTATTTGGCGCCCCCGCAGGCGAGTATCCAGTACGCTCCCGCCCATGAGGTGACGAATGGCAGGTCGTTGAGGGCACAGGCTGGATTGCCATGCCGGGGTTCGGCCGGATCAACCCGCGACGTGACAACGTAAACGGCGGACGCCAGTACTTCACGGCCTACGTTGATAACGGTCAAGTCGCAGAGGCGTCGGGCGCGGACATTTCAGAAGGCCCAGAGACCTACCAATTCGAATTCGATCAGCCGTTCCTGCTCGCAGATAGCACCCGGCGACAGTGTGTCGAGGTCGTCATATCGCTTCTCGTTGGAGGGCGTTACGGAGTTAGGTATCGCAAGGGCCAGTGGCCGAGCGGCGGCGGAGCCTGGTGATGGGCGGCGACCTTGGTTCGCTATTCGACGCGCCGCTCAAGGACGACTACGTTACGCTTTGGCGTCCCACCGGGCCCGAAGAACTGTTGCTGGTCGAGCAGACAGGACGGACTCGATGGCCGCCAAGATTGCCCGACCAGCCGATCTTCTATCCGGTGCTGAACGAGGACTACGCCGTTCGCATTGCTCGTGACTGGAACGTCAAAGCGTCGGGCGTAGGGCACGTCACGCGCTTTCGTGTCCGTAAGCAGTTCTTGGACAACTTCGAGGTGCAGCAAGTCGGCGGCGAGACGATTCTCGAGTTCTGGATACCTGCCGAACAGCTCGAGGAACTCAACGAAAATTTGGTAGGCCCCATAGAGGTGACTCGCAGCTTCCGGCGCGGACCGGATGGCGACGTGGTGGAGTTCCGGTTTGGATCACAGTCAACCTCGAAGAACTAGCCATCGGTTACTTGGGGAGAAGTCAGCGTGCTAGGCCGCGACATCAATGATCTACAGCAAGAACTGCTCCTAAAGCTGTCGGAGGGCCAAGCGGAAGGGGGTTTACGGCGCGAGAACTGGTCGGTGGGTTGAAGCCACGCAGCTCTGTGACTCGGAAGCGCGGTCGTCGTCGTTCTGGGCGCGGCATTCGCCTTCGGATTCTTGGTTGACGTACACCGATCTTCTTCCTGCAAGGAATCTTCGTGAGCCCGGCCGGGGGCTTCTAGCAGCGACGTGGGCACAGTCACCTTCTAAGCGCCGACCAACTGCCGTCCAGGGGATTGCGCCAGGGCCGCCGTCTCCCGGCCGATCTGCGTGGCCGCACGCCGGGCGCGCCGAAGGAGATACCCTCCGATTCGGTAGGGCGCATTCGAACCATTCGTTCTCGGCTAGGCGCTTTTATTTGAAGCGCGGGCCTGCCTTCGAACTCTCCTCTTAGTGCGGACGTTGATTCTCCGATATCTCCGGATGGCATCGTCCGTGGAAGTCTGGCTGCTTGTAGGGTTGCCGAGCGTCGCTGTTGCTCGAAGAGCATTCAAATCAAACGATGCCGTGGGAGCGACCGCCGGGTTGGGGCCGCTGAGTTGTGTTCCGGGCAGAGAGGGCCGCGATGGGTGCAAACGATGTTGTCTTGCTGGAAGACATGGTCGAACGATCACGCCGGGAGACCGAGGGCTTCAACGCTGCCGAACAGGAGGCGTACTTCGTTTCTTGGCACTACTTGAGCAAGTACCGGCCCAGTCATGACGACGTCCTGTCTGGAATCGTTGATGGCACTCGGGATGGTGGGGTGGATGCGATTCACCTGTTCGCTAACGGGTACTACCTCCGAGACGGTGTAAATGTGGGCGCGCTCGGCAGAAATCCACAACTGGACTTGGTGCTTATACAAGTGAAGAACACGCGTGGGTTTGGGGAGGGCGCGGTCGAGAAGTTGATCGTTCACCTGCCAAAACTCCTGGATTTCTCCCGCGACGAAGAAGCGTTGGCAAGACAGTTCAATCCACGGCTCGTGGAGATCACTCGTCGCTTTCTTGACACTTATCGTGCGATGGACATGCCGAGACTCCGCATCTTCGTGGCGTTCGCGGCCTTGAAGGCAGAGCAAATCCATGCGAATGTCGAATTGAAGGCAACTCAACTAGAGCAAACGCTGAAGGCCTGCTTTGGCAACAGCGAGCCTTCCGTTCATCTGCTTGATGCAGCGAGCATTGCCAACCTCGCTCGGGAAAAGCCGCCCGTGACGGTCGAATTGACCCTAGCCGAAAATCCCATTTCCACAGATATGTCCGGTGGCTACGTTGGTCTTGTAAAACTCTATGACTATCAGAGATTCATCACTGATGAGACTGGAAAGCTCGATGCGTCGCTCTTCGATGCGAATGTGCGCGACTACGACAGTGAGTCCGGAGTAAACAAGAGCATTCAAGAAACCCTGAGCACCCAAGATCAGGATGTCGACTTCTGGTGGCTGAACAACGGTGTCACTATCGTCGCCGATCGGGTGCAGCCCGCCGGCAAACTCTTGCATCTCGATTCACCGCAGATAGTGAACGGACTCCAGACATCGCATGAGATCTACAAACAGGGGTCGTCGAGTGAATATTCGGAAAACCGAGGAGTACTGGTTAAAGTCATCCAGGCCGATGATGACCTCGTCAAGGATCGGATCATTCGTGCAACAAACAGCCAGACCATTCTGGGCTTGAGCTCCTTGCGCGCGACTGATCGCGTGCAGAGGGAAATTGAGGAGTTCCTCAAAACCAAGGGGCTCTACTACGAGCGGCGCAAGAACTACTACTACAACCGTCAGATTCCGCTGAAAGACCTCGTGTCGATCGATCAGATGGGGCAGGCGGTTCTTTCGACGTTGGTCCAGGCCCCACACGTTTCTCGCGGCGAGGTTTCACGGATCTTTCAAGACGAAATCTACGACGTAGTCTTCGGGGGTTCTAACCCGATGGCGGCGTACTACTCATCGATCGCTATCGTGCGGGCGTGCGAACGGTTCCTTCGCGAGAATCGGAGCACTGAAGGCCAGGTGGACGACTTCGTGTTCCACCTATCGATGGCGGCGACGATTGCCGTAACTCGAAAGCGGGAGCCAAATGCTCGGGATCTCGCCTCGATCGATCAGGTGCCATCGCGCGAGCTGCTTGCAGAACTGATGGAGATCGTCCGGCAAGCCTTCGCGGCCAGCGCGAGGCAGACCAGAGAGGTTCTCTTCGACAAGCTCGCGAAAGATCCGCGCGCCACCCGCGCAGTTGGCGACCGAATGGGGCGCTATCTTGCGTCCTCCCGGCGACACGACAACGTCACCGCCCGTTGAATGTTCCCGCCGCCTCTTTTGTGAGGAGTGGTCGAGCGCTCATTCACCGTGCGGCGACGGGCTGCGAGCAACTGTCACTGTTCGGAAGCTGACGACCATGCGGCCCGTAATGCGGTCGAGTTCCGCTTCAACGTGTAGCTGCGCCGCGTTCGGTGCAGGCGCCGGCGTGTGTGGAGAACGGAGGAGATCCAGGGCGAAGTGCCCGGGATCTCCTCCGTTTCGCTTTGTCCGCCGGCGCGTCGGGACGGATCTCCTCCTCATTCAGCCGGCACCGGGTATCCGCGCCACGCGGCTTCATCGAGCGCGGCGATCGCCACTCGACGCCCCTCGGCGATGAGTCGCGGCACATCCGACATGCCCCACTGCGCCATCCCGCCCATCTCGGGCTGGATGAGCACGATCGAGGGGTCGCGTTCGAGGTCGGCCGTGCGAGCGACCATCCGCATCATCCGAACGTTCTCCCACTTCGCGTGCAGGCGGACCACGATGACCCGGGTCGCGCCGAGAGCGCGGGCGGCCTGGACCGGAACGTTGTCGACCATGCCGCCGTCGGCCAGCAGCCTCCCGTCGTGGCGCACGGGAGGGAGGAGGCCCGGCACCGCGATCGTCGACCGCAGCGCGACGCTGAGCGGTCCTTCGTCGATCGTCACGGCCTGGCGGGTTCGGAGGTCGGTCGCGACGGCGGCGAACCGACGGGGGAGGTGCTCGATGAGCGGATCGGAACCGAGGTGACGCCGGAGGAGATCGCTGACGGCGTGCGTGTCGAGCAGTCCCCAGCGCGGTGTGAGCGACCACCGGGCGATCTCGCTCCAGCGGAAGCGCCGTGCGGCGCTCGCGATCGCAGGCGGCTCGAACCCCGCAGCGTAAGCCGCGCCGACCAGTGCGCCGGAACTCGTGCCCGTGATGATCCCCGGGCGGATCCCGCGCTCCGCGAGCACCTGCAGAACGCCCACGTGCGCAGCGGCGAACGCGCCTCCGCCGCTCAGAGTGAGACCCAGCGTGCCGTCATCGCTCATGTCGTTCTCCGTCGATCCGATGCGTGCGACCGTATCAGCGAGCAGTGAGAGACCGCTGTGCGGGAGGCCGCGCAGATGATCCCGGAGTCACCAGCCCAGTGACCCGGGCGACCCCTTGAACGGCCCGACGACGGCGCTGGTGATCCAGCCGCCGTAGAAGCCCCCGGGCTGCGGCGTGACGACCTCGCCGTCCACCGTGCACTCGTCCATCTGCTGCGCGTAGACGGCGACGCGGTCGCGGAGCAGCTCGTACCCGGGCGACGGATGCGGGTAGTTCCACGCGGAGGCGGACCGCACCTCGCCCCCGCCGCGCACGTCGAGATATCGTGCCGTGCCCTTGAACTCGCAGAACGACGAACCGTCGGCGTCGACCAGCGCGCCGGGCGCGAAGTCCGCTATCGGGAGGTAGTAGACCGGCGGATGGCTGGTCTCGAGCACCCGCACGACGTCTCGGGTCTCGACGATGAGCTGCCCGCCCAGGCGGATCGCGACCGGCGCGTTGACGCGCTCGATGCGCGGCGGCCTCGGGTAGTCCCACATGGACTCCTGTCCCGTTCCTGGGATCTCGGGGCGGGGTCGGGGCACCTGTTCACTCTACGTCCGCGGTGCTTCACTGGAGTATGGCCGCATCGCCGATGTTCCCGCTCGGGTCCGTGCTGTTCCCCTACGTGCCTATCCCGCTGCGGGTGTTCGAGCCGCGGTATCTCACGATGGTCGGGCGATTGCTGGACGAGGACGAACCGGAGTTCGGCGTCGTCCTCATCGAGCGCGGATCCGAAGCCGGGGGTGGGGACCAGCGCGCCTCGGTCGGGACGATGGCGCGTCTGGTGAGCGCCGCCGCGGGAGCCGACGACCTGCTCATCGTCGGCGTGGGGACTCAGAGGTTCACGGTCGGGCGCTGGCTCGACGACGACCCGTATCCCCGGGCCGAGCTGTCGATACTGCCGGATCTGGAGTGGTCCGAGGCGCTCGCACCCCTGTGGGCAGAGGCCGAAGCGGTCGTCCGCCGCGTGATCGCCCGGGTCGCGGAGCCGGACTCGGACGCCGGCGTCGAGCTGTCGGACGATCCCGTCGCAGCCGTGTGGCAACTGGCGGCGATCGCACCGCTGGGCGAGTACGACAGGTACACCCTGTTGACGTCGACGTCGATCGGGGGTCTGCTGCGTCAGACGATCGACCTGACCCTCGAGGCCGAGGAGCTCTGGTCCGCCGAGTGAGGCCTGTAACCCGCACCCCTCACGGCAGGTCGAGCTCCAGCCTCGGCCCGGCGAACCGCTCCGCCAGCAGGCGGCCGTTGGTGAGCAGGGCCGACGCGTCGTGCTCGACCGCCGCATCCCTCATGGTCCGCGCCGCGGATTCGAGCGCGTCGAGTTGCGTCACCAGGGCCTGCGCCGGCGTGAGCCCGCCGGCCAGCACGTGCTCGGCAGCCCACTCGGGAGGGAGTGCGAGGTAGGCCCGCAGGGTGTCGGGGAGGTACACGGTCGCGGCTAGCCGCACGGTCGTCTCCGGCTCGCCCGAGCCGGCTACCCGGGTGAGCGTCTCGGCGAGGAGTCCGCCGATCCGTTCGACGGCCGCGACGGCCTCCGGCGGGACGCGGCGCCCGAGACGAGCCGCCAGGGTCAGGAGGTCGCGGGCGGGATCGGCACGGTCGACGTGGATCTCCGAGCCAGGCGGGAGGACGCCCAGCTTCTGCAGCGCGCGCGCCGAATCCGCGCAGTCCTCGGCGGCCTCCACGGACAGGTCGGCGAGGAGCCCGGCGAATGCGGTCAGCCACTGGCCGAGGGCGACCGGGCGGCTCGAGAGCGAGACGGTTCCGTACAGCTGCTCGACCTCGGCGAACCAGCGGGGTCCCGGCTCCCATCGCAGAGAAAGCGCCTCCGTCGTGCCCGACAGCCGCACCCTCGTGATCGCGCCGGGCCGGCGCCCCAGCCAGTCGGAGACGGAGCGCGTGCGCTCGACCTCGAACGCGGTCGCGGTGACGTCGTCCGGAAGAGCGCGGCTGACGCTGGCGATGAGCTCGCGCAGGAGCGCTTCGGGGTCGGAATCCGTTCCGGCTCTCCTCAGCCTGTCCAGCTCCATGCTCGCGCTCCAGAGACGTGCCGTTCGCGGGCATCCAGCGGATGCCTCACGCGCTCATCCAAGCACGTCCGGCTCCATTGCAGAACACGCGGGGTCAGCTTCCCGGCTGCCGCTCAGACGGGAACCGCCGGGCACCCGGCCGATCGGGTGGGACGGCCTCACCAGCTGCGCCGCACCTCCGCCTTCGTGCCGGCGACCAGGCTCTGCGGCGGCACGTCCTCCGCGACGATCGCGCCCGCGGCGACGACGGAGTCGCGGCCGATCGTGACGCCGGGCAGGATGGTCGCGCCCGCGCCGATCCACACGTTGTCCTCGACGACGATGGGGCCGCCGGTCAGCCAGACTCGGCGGTCCTCGGTGTCGACGGGATGGCCGACCGTGATGAACGTGGCCCGCGGTGCGACCATCACCCGGGAGCCGAGGCGGATGCCGGCGTAGTCGAGGAACGTGCAGTTCTGGTTGATGAACACCCGCTCGCCGAAGTCGAGGTTGCGCCCGTGGTCGGTGAAGAACGGCGGGTAGACGGTCACGCCGGCGGGGAGCGGCCGGCCGAGGATCTGCTCGAACAGCTCCGCCTTCCCGGCGTCGTCGTCGAACGGGAGCACGTTGAGCCGAGACGTGATCGCGGTCACCTCCAGGACCCGCTGGGACATGGCCTGGAACTCGGGACTGTGGATGCGCATCAGCAGCTCGGACACCCGACGATCCTCGCACGAGCCGTCGTCGCGCTACCGTGGGGCGGAGCGGGTCGAGCCCCGCAGACCAGGAGGAATCGTGCCGTACGTCGTCGACTTCGAGAACGTGTCCACCGTCGGACTGGAGTCCTCTCCGGTCGCCGACGCGCTCGCCGGGCTGCGTGCGAACGAGGCGCGCTACTTCCGCAACAAGTACGGCCACGTCTTCACCGTCGGGACGGCGGAGGAGGAGGCGGACGCGGTGGAGCGGGTGGCGCGCATCCTCGAGGAGGAGCGGGGCATCGTGATCGCATCGCCCGCGCTCGAGGCGACGCGCTTCGAGGTCGAGGGGATCGACTGGACGTACGTCTTCTACGAGTCCGGGCTGTCGATCAACGTGCTCTACACGGTCGCCGAGGGCGGCAAGCGGGCGGTCGGGTTCAAGCTGTCCGACGGCATGGAGGTGCCGGAGGAGCTGGCGGCGTTCAAGTTCGCCCGCCAGAGGTCACGGCTCGCGGGCACCATCCGCGGCTCGTTCTTCGTCATCAAGGGCGAGTACTGACCTCCGTCACGAATGCGGTGACGGATGCGGTGACGAGGTCGCGCACGCCGGCCGCCCCCAGCGGAGATCCCTTGAGCGTCTTCATGCCGTGATCGGCGCCGGGCACCTCGACGACGTGGATCCCCGGGCGCTCGCCGACCTCGGCCGAGAGCTCCGCGGCGGTTCCGAAGGTGTCCCGGCCGCCCTGCAGCACCAGCACCGGCGCGGTCGGCAGGAGCAGCTCATCCAGCCGCGACTTCTCAGGGGAGCCGGGCGGATGCAGCGGGAACGCGAGGCACACCACGCCCGCGGCGGCGATGGATGCGGCGGTGCGGCAGGCGACCCGGGCGCCGGCGCTGCGGCCCCCGACGACGAGCGGCAGGCCGTCCGCCAGCTCGCGGACGCGGGGCGCCGTCTCCAGCCACGCGATATCGAGCGTCGCCGGGCGGGCGGCGACCCGCTTGCCGGCCACGCGCCACGGCTGCTCGTAGCGCACCACGGTGGTGCCCGCATCCGGCAGGCGCGCGGCCAGCGCCGTCAGATCGACCGCGTCGATCCCGCCGCCCGCACCGTGCCCGAGCCAGAGCACGGCGGTGGGATGCGCAGCCGCCGCGACGGTCAGCCGGCCGAGGCCGACGGAGGTGGGCACGTCGAGCTGCATGCGGACGACGCTACCCGGCCGCGACCCTCGGGGCGACGCCGCTGCGTCCACGCGACCGTTCGCAAACCGCCACTCGCGGGGCACCGGCCGCGCCGGAACGCTTGCTTCCGCGCACGCGTTGGCGGACCATGGAAGTGGCGATGCGGGGCGCCACTGTTGGATGGGGAGGGTCGTATGGTCGCGGACGCACGCGTGTGCCCGGTGTGCGGAGCACCGATCTCCGCCGAGCGCAGACTGGTTCCGACGTCGCGCGGGTCGTGGGCGGTGGTGAGCGTGCCGGTGGGGTGCACGAACCCGCTGTGCCGAAACTCCGCAGCGCAGGGACGGACGGCTCCGCCCGGGGAGCGACGCTCGTCGCCTGATCCGGGCCGGTCAGTCGCCGCCGGAGCGGACGGTCCTGACGCCGTCGACGGCCGCGAGCTCGGCGACCAGGCGACGCGCCTCAGCTGCGCGGCCGTGCGCGCGCACCCGCAGTTCCACCGTCCCGTCGTCCGGGGAGCGGCGCACGTCGTCGACGCTCGTGCGCGCGCCCGCGGCCGCGCACACCTCGAGCACGCGGGCGAGCGCATCCCCGCCTCCCTCCGTCACCACCGTCAGCGACCTCCCTGCCGCCGCGCGCAGGATGCGTTCCGCGGTGGGCAGCGTGCCGACGGCGACCAGGTGCAGCACCGTCCCGGCGGCGGCGAGCAACGGCAGCCCGGCGCCGCACGCCATCCCGACGGCCGCCGTCACCCAGATGGATGCGGCGGTGGTCAGCCCCACCACGTTCCCGCGGTTGACGAAGATGACGCCGGCGCCGACGAAGCCGATGCCGGTGACGACCTGTGCGGCGATGCGGGAGGGGTCGGTCGCGGGCAGCCCGAGCGCCGTGAACCCGTAGGCGGAGACGAGCGTGAACAGGGCGGATCCGAGCCCGACGAGGATGTGCGTGCGCAGCCCCGCACTCTTCAGCCGCCGCTCGCGCTCGACGCCGATGACGGCGGACAGCACGAAGGCGAGCAGGAGCAGCAGCAGCTGCGTCACCAGGTGCGTCCCGCCCAGCCAGACCGTCATGGCCGGATTCTAGGATCCGCGACCCGGTCGGCGCACCGCACGCCTCGGGTCAGTCGTCGAGGTCCTCCGTCGTGACCGGGATGGTGGAGCGGTAGGGGTAGGCCGGCATCGAGGAGTACTGCTCCTCGTCCGCCAGCTCGTACACGTCGTAGGCCAGGGCGCCGGCGAACCTGGTGGCGACGCGGATCTCGCCCGGCGGACACCCGCCGATCAGGGGCACGACCACGACGCTGTCGAGGGTCCGGCCGTCCTCGTAGAGGAGAGCCGCTTTGATGGTTCGCGTGAGTGCGTCCATGACCGGACTTTACGGCCGTTCGTGCAAGCCTCCCTTGACGGCGCGCGGCTCGTTCGGAGAAAGTGTGAACAACGGGAGGACTCCAGTGGGAACCTTGATCTACGACGGCGCGGACGGATTCACGTTCGACGACCGGGTGCTCGTCCACCTGCAGGCGGTCATCCAGACGAAGCTGCGCCGCCGGGAGGGCTTCCTGCTGATCTGGATGGATCGCACCGCCGGGCCGGTCGGCATCCTGCGCTCGATCTGGCTCGACCCGGCGATCTCCGTCCAGTTCGTGTTCGCCGGGACGGAGCTGCCCGAGCTCAACCGGGAGTGGCTGACCATCCTGAGCGAGCGTGCGAACAGCAACTCCGGTCTGATGCTGGAGGACGAGCTCCGCGCCGAGATCCGGGAGGAAGTCCCGGCCGGGAGCTACCGCGACAGCAGGTCGAAACAGGGTAAGAAGCACGAGGGGGCGTGACGTGGCCCGGCTGATCTACGGTTTCGCCGCTCAGGAGTACGAGTTCGACGAGCGGACGCTCTCCCACGTGAAGATCGCGGTCGTCACGAAGCTGCGCCGTCACGAGAGCTTCCTTCTCAACTGGCAGGTGCCCGCGGAGCTGGGCGGCGGCCGCATCAGCCTGTGGATCAGCCGCGACATCCCGATGGCGTTCGTCTTCGCCGACGCCCGGCCGCCGCGGCTCAACGAGCGCTGGCTGGAGGCGCTGCTGGAGTCGAGCCAGCGCACCGGCGGGATGATGATCCTGCCGGAGGACGAGGTCGAGGCTCAGCTCGCCAAACGGTAGGGCGCTCGCGACGCGCTGGGCGCGGCCGTTACGGCAGCAGCGCCAGCTTGCCGCCCGGGTGACCCTCCGCGAGGAAGGCCAGGGCATCGGGCGCCTCGGCGAGCGGGTACGTGCGCGCGACGGGTACCTGCAGCCGCCCGCTCGCCGCCAGGTCGAGTAGGCGCCCGCGCACCGAGTCGCGGAACGCCTGGCTCTCGGGCTGCGCACCGAACACCGCGTGGAAGCCCTCCTGCTCGGCGCGCTCGGCGGCCACGATCGTGACGATGCGGATGCGATCGGGCACCAGCTCGAGCGAGACGTCGACCGCCTCGTCCGTGCCGACCGTGTCGAGGGCTGCCGCGATCGGCCCCTGCGCCGCCTCGGTCACCCGCTCGGCGAGGCCCGGCCCGTAGGCGACGGGGAGGCCGCCGAATCGGCGGACCCGCTCGAAGCTGTTCTCGCCGGCGGTGCCGATGACGCGTGCGCCGATCTCGGCGGCCTGCTGGAGGATGCTCACCCCGACCGCGCCCGACGCGCCGTGCACCAGGATGGTCTCGCCCGCCCGCACATCCGTGACCGACAGCATCTGCGCGGCCGTCGTGCCGACGAGGAGCAGGTTGGCGGCCTCTTCGTCGGACAGGCGCGCCGGCTTGGCGAACACATCCTTCGCCGGAACGGTGACCTCGGTGGCGTACCCGCCCTGGATGCGGAACGCCACCACCGGGTCTCCGGCAGTGCCGCCGCCGGAGGCGATCTCGGTGTCGGGGCCGATCGCGGAGATCACGCCGGCGACCTCGTAGCCGATGGGGACGGGGAGCCGGAGCCCGTCACGTGGCGCCGACACGTGCTTGTAGTCGGCGGGGTTCACACCGGCGGCCGCGACCCGGATGGTCACCTCGCCCTGCTCAGGCTCGGGACCCTCGACCTCCGCGAACTCCCAGTCCCTCGGTGAGCCCCACTGCGTCGCCTGCCACTGTCTCGCCATGCTCCGCAGTCAACCCCGCTCAGGGCTCGCGCTCAAGAAGCCGACACCCGGTCGCTGGCGCGCCCACTGTGGCGGACGCGGCGGCTGCGGGCGGGGGCCAGCCGCAGCATCTGTGCAGTCGAGCTGTCGTCGAGCTCCACGAGGTCGCTGCGCGACTTGATGAAGTCGCTGAACGAGCGGAAGCCGAGGGCCTTCTCGCTGAAGGAGGGATCCATCCGCTTCATCTGCCCCTTCACGGTGGAGGAGTGCAGCCACGGCGAGTCGTCCTTCTCGTGGCCGAGCTGCATCGCGCGGGCGAGCAGCCGCGTCGCGACGAGCTGCGGGTCCTCCTGCGGCTCGTCCGATGCCTCGGCGCTGTCCGCCGATGCGGCGGGCCGACGGCGCCCGCGTCGCTTGGCCGACGCCGGCTCTTCGGAGGCGGAACCCTCCCCGGCCGTCTCGGACTCCGATGATGCCGCCGTCGAGGCGGTCGCCGCGGCCTCGTCCTTCTCGTCTCGCGTGACCTCAGGCGAGCCGTCGCCGCTCGCGGCGCCCGCGGCCGCAGCATCTTCGGCCGCCTCCGCCTCGTCGTCTTCGGCAGCCTCGACGGCCTCGTCGCGCGCGACCCCCGGCAGGTCGTCGTAGCTGACGAACTCGTCGCACGCGGCGGCCAGCGACTTGGCGGTGGACCCGGCCACGCCGATCCCGACCACGTAGCGATTCAGGCGCTTCGCCCGCTGGGCCAGCGGGACGTAGTCCGAGTCGCCGCCGACGATCACCACGTGCGTGAGCTCCGGCAGGCGGAAGAGGTCTTCGACGGCATCCACGGCCAGGCGGATGTCGGCCCCGTTCTTGGCGTAGGCCGCCGCGGGGAACAGCTGCACGAGATCGACGGCCCGGCCGACGAGCTGACCGCGGTACTCGGCGTTCACCGGCACCGACCAGTCCGCGTAGGCCCGCGTCAGCACGAGCGTGCCGAAGGACGACGCGAAGTCGATCACCGCGCCGAGGTCGACGCGCGCATCGGCCAGCTTCTCGGCGAAGGACGCCTTCGGCTGGGTCGAGGCGGACTTGGGTCGGTCGCGCATGAAGGAGCCGCGACCATGGACCTGGTCGTAGCGCGAGATGACGATGTTGTCGAAGTCTATGTAGACCGCGACGCGGCCGTCTCCGGGTTCACTCATGCTGCCACGATATCCCGCGGCCGGCCCGGCGGACGGCCCGGCCGCGATCTGTGGAGAACCCGCCAGGTGTGGATGTCTGCCTCGAGGTCGCCTCAGCCGCGCGCGTACCGATCCGCCACATCCAGTGCGGCGTCGATCGCGGCGAGCCCGCGGCGCAGCTCGTCCTCGCCGATCACCAGCGGCGGCGCGATGTGCACCCGGTTGAAGTGCGTGAACGGCCAGACTCCGGCCGCCTTGCACGCGGCGGCGACCTCCGCCATCGGAGCGGCGTCAGCGCCCGCCGCGTTGAACGGCACGAGCGGTTCGTGGGTCTCGCGGTCGCGCACCAGCTCCAGCGCCCAGAAGAGTCCGCGGCCGCGCACCTCGCCGAGCGACGGATGCCGCTCCAGCCACGATGTGACCTCCGGCTCGACGACGCGCGAACCCAGGTCGCGGACGCGCTCCAGGATGCCGTCGCGTTCGAAGACCTCGAACGTCGCGACGCCGGCGGCGCAGGCGAGGGGGTGCCCGGAGTAGGTGAGGCCGCCCTGGAAGGCCACATCGTCGAAGAACGACGAGATCGCGTCCGAGATGACCACACCGCCGAGCGGGACGTATCCCGAGTTGACGCCCTTCGCGAAGGTGATCAGGTCCGGGACCACGTCGAACGCATCCACCGCGAACCACTCGCCGACCCGCCCGAAGCCGACCATGACCTCGTCCGCGATGTACACGATCCCGTACCGGTCGCAGAGCTCGCGTACCCCGGCGAGGTAGCCCGGCGGGGGCACGAGGACGCCGTTGGTCCCGACGATCGTCTCGATGATGATCGCCGCGACCGTGGCCGCGCCCTCGAGCACGATCACGTTCTCGAGATGCTCCAGCGCGCGCTGCGTCTCCTGCTCGGGCGACTCGGAGTGGAACGCCGAACGGTAGGGGTACGGACCGAAGAAGTGGGCGACGGACGGGTCGCTCGGCTCGTTCGCCCACCGGCGCGGGTCGCCGGTCAGCGAGATGGCCGTCGACGTTCCGCCGTGGTACGAGCGGTACATCGACAGCACCTTGCGCCGACCGGTCACCCGGCGGGCGAGGCGCACGGCGTACTCGTTCGCATCCGCTCCGCCGTTCGTGAAGAACACCTTGTTCAGCGTGCCCGGCGCCACCTCGGCGATGCGCCGGGCGAGCTCGCCGCGCACGTCGTTCGCCATCGACGGCTGCACCGTGGCCAGGCGGCCGGCCTGCTGCTGGATCGCCGCGACCAGGTCCGGATGCTGGTGCCCGAGGTTCAGGTTGACCAACTGCGAGCTGAAGTCGAGGTACGCGTTGCCGTCGTAGTCCCAGAACGTCGAGCCCTCACCTGCTGCGATCGGCAGCGGGTCGATCTTCGCCTGCGCGCTCCAGGAGTGGAACACGTGGCCGCGGTCGTCGCTGCGCACCTGCCGCTCGGCCGCCTCGTCGCCGAAGGGATGCTCGACGCCGTGCCGGTCGACGTATCCGGTGCGGGCGGGCGCTTCGGTGTGGATGGTGTCGGTCATGTCGTCCTCGTCTGGTCGTGCGGGGTCAGGAGTTGCCGGGGAACGCGAGCTCGATGCGCGAGTGCACCGGGTCGGGCCAGCGCGTCGTCACGACCTTGCTGCGCGTGTAGAAGTGGAACGACTCCGGTCCGTAGATGTGCGAGTCACCGAACAGCGAGTTCTTCCAGCCGCCGAACGAGTACGCGCCGACCGGGACGGGAATGGGCACGTTGATGCCCACCATCCCGACCTGCACCTCGAACTCGAACTGCCGGGCGGCGCCGCCATCGCGCGTGAACAGGGCCACCCCGTTGCCGTACGGGTTGTCGTTCACCAGCTCCACGGCCTCCTCATAGGAGTCGACGCGGACCACCGACAGCACCGGACCGAAGATCTCGTCGTCGTACGCCTTCATGCCGGGCTTCACGTTGTCGAGCAGGCTGACGCCGACGAAGAAGCCGTCGCCGTCGAACTCGCGCTGCGTCCCGTCCGCGACGACCGTCGCGCCCTCGGCCGCCGCACCGGTGACGTACGACGCCACCTTGTCGCGGTGCTCGCGGGTGATCAGGGGGCCCATCTCGCTGGCGGGGTCGGTTCCCGGCCCGATGCGTAGCGCGTCCAGGCGCGAGTGGATGGCCGGCACCAGCCGGTCGCCCACATCGCCGACCGCGACGACCACGCTGACGGCCATGCAGCGCTCGCCGGCGGAGCCGTAGGCCGCCGAGACCGCCGCGTCGGCGGCCGCGTCGATGTCCGCATCCGCGAGCACGACCATGTGGTTCTTCGCTCCGCCGAGGGCCTGCACGCGCTTGCCGTTGGCCGAGGCGCGCTGGTAGATCGAGCGGGCGATCGGGGTGGAGCCGACGAAGCTGACGGCCGCGATGTCGGGGGAGTCGAGGATGGTATCCACCGCCTCCTTGTCGCCGTGCACGACGTTGAGCACGCCGTCGGGCAGCCCCGCGTCGCGGAACAGCTTGGCGAGGAAGACCGAGGCGCTCGGATCCTTCTCGCTGGGCTTCAGCACGACCGTGTTGCCGCACGCGATCGCGCTGGCGACCATCCACAGCGGTACCATGACGGGGAAGTTGAACGGGGTGATGCAGCCGACCACGCCGACGGGCTGTTTGGCGCTGTGCACGTCGACGCCGGTGGAGACCTGCTCGCTGTACTCGCCCTTGAGCTTGTCGATGAGACCTGCGGCGAACTCCACGTTCTCGAGGCCGCGGCCGATCTCGCCGGCGGCGTCGGAGAGCACCTTGCCGTGCTCGCTCGTCACGATCGCGGCCAGTTCGTCGCGGCGCTCGGTGAGGAGGTGCCGCATCCGGAACAGGACGTCGGCGCGCTTGGTCAGGCTGGTGGCCCGCCAGGCCGGGAAGGCGGCCTTCGCCGCGGCGATCGCGGCCTCGGTCTGTGCCGCATCGGCCAGCGCGACATCGTGCTGACGCTCTCCCGTCGCCGGGTTGAACACCGGGCCCGTGCGGTCGGGGCGTGCGGCCGGATCGGCGGGGCTCTCTTCGCCGGCGATGAAGTGGCGGATCAGGGCCAAGAGGTCCTCCAGGTGGATCGGTTCCGGACGTTCTGCCCGGCGATGACAGTAGGCTTGCCTCCCAATGATCACAGAGCGGAGGCGCGAGCAGCGATGCCAGATCGTCGGGACCCGGAGGCGGGTCGAACAGTTCGTCCGGAGCGGCGTTCGGGCGCGGGCCCTGCGCTGCCGTCGGCGATGCCCTCGGTGCTGCCGACCATCCGCGAGGTGCTGCGGATGGAGCCGGTCGCGCGGGCGCTCCCCGAGCTTCTGACCGGCCGCGAACGCCTCGACGCGCCCGTCCGCTGGGTGCACGTCGCCGAGACCGCGGAGGCCGCGCGCCTCGGCTCGGGCGGCGAGCTGCTGCTCGCGACGGGCGTGGGCTGGCCGTCCGACGAGGCGTCGCTGCGCCGGCTGGGCCGGGTGCTCATCCAGGCGGACGTCGCCGGGCTGGTGCTCGAACTCGGCGCCCCCATGCCGGTCGCCCCGCCCGCCCTCGTGGACGAGTTCCGCGCCGCCGGGCTGCCGTTCGCCGTGCTGCACCGGGAGGCGCGGTTCGTCGCGATCACGGAGGCCGTGCACTCGCGCATCATCGCCGAGCAGATGGGGGCGCTGCGGGCGCGGGACGACATCCACGCGCTCTTCACCGACCTCAGCCTGCGCGGAAGCCCGGCCGACTTCATCGTCGAGCAGGCGGCGCGGGTGCTCGGCTCGCCGGTCGTGCTGGAGGACACCAGCCATCGCGTCGTCACCGCCGCCGGGCTCGACGCCGGCGGCCGTGCGGGGGAGGACCTCGGCCTCTCCGGGTCCGCCGGGTCCGCGGGGCTCGCCTCCTGGGAGCAGCGTTCGCGTGCCGCGCACCGCACGGGTGACGCGGGCTGGACGATCGTACCGGTCGAGGCGCGCGGGATGCGCTGGGGCCACCTCATCGGGCTGCCGGGGGAACCGCATCCCGCCGGCCGGACCAACGTGCTGGAGCAGGCGGCGGTCGCGCTCGCGCTGAGCCGTCTCTCGGACCGGGACGAGGACGAGTGGACGCGGCGCAGCCACGACGCGCTGCTGTCCGCCCTGCTCGGCCGCAGGTTCGCCGGCGAGGGCGGGGTGACGGCGCGGTTCGAGGCGGCAGGGTTCCCGCTCGCCGGGCGGACGGTCGCCGGCGTGGCGATCCGGCTGCGGTCGGGCAGCCTGCCCGTGTCGGCGGCGCCGCGGGCGGTCGAGGCGGCGGGAGCTGCTGGGGCGGACGCGGTCGCGGGGCGGCATCCGGAGCAGGCGGGGACGCTGGTGGTGGCGGTGTCGGCGCGGCCGGGACGGCGGCTGGCGGATGCGCTGTTCGAGGCGATCGCGGAGGCGGTCGGTGGCGCGCGGCTCGACGACCCGGCGGCGGTCGTCGCGGTCGGATCGGAGGGGCACGGGATCAGCGGGCTGCTGTCGTCGCTCGAAGAGGCGGTCGAACTCGCCGCCGGCTCCGCGGTGCGGGCGGACGCGCGGCTGGGACGCGCGCCGGTCATCCAGCGGGTGCAGCACCGGCCCCTGCTGCGGCTGGTCAACGCGTTCGGCAGCGACCCGCGGATGCTCGAGCACACGGAGCAGATGCTGCGTCCGCTCATCGAGCACGACCTCGCCACCGGCGGCGACCTGGTGGAGGTGCTGCGCGCCTACCTCAGCCACCCCGGCAACCGGACGCGGGCGGCGGCGGCGAGCCACCTCTCCCGCTCGGTGTTCTACCAGCGGATCGCCCTGATCGAGGACCTGCTCGGCATGGACCTCGACGACGGGGAGACGGTCGCCGCGCTGCATGCCGCGGTGCTGGCGCGGGGCCGGACGCGGCCGTCGGGCTGAGGAGCGCGTCGGGCTGAGGCGGGCGTCGTGAGGGATTTGTGCCAAATCGCGGTTATGAGGCGGCGAATACCGCGATTTGGCGCAAATCTCCGCTCGTCAGGAGTCGAAGCCGAGGCCGACCGCATCCAGCGCCCGGAGGAACGCATTGCGGTGCCCGGCGCGGTGGTCCGCCTGGTCGAGCGACCACCGGGTGAGGTTGATGCCGACCGATGCGGCCGGCTCCGGCGGGAACGGCAGGGGCCGGGTGCGCACCATCTCGAGCTCGGTGCGCTCCGTGGTGCGGCCGGCCAGCAGGTCCAGCATCACCTTCGCCCCGAAGTGCGTCGCCGCCACTCCGAGCCCGGTGTAGCCCGCCGCGTACGCGACCTTTCCCTGCCGCGCCGAGCCGAAGAAGGCGCAGAAGCGGCTGCACGTGTCGATGGCGCCCGCCCAGCGGTGCGTGAACCGGAGGCCCTCCAGCTGCGGGAACGTCGTGAAGAAATGCCCGGCCAGGCGGCGAAAAGTCTCCGGCCGGTCCTCGTACGCCGACCGCACCCGGCCGCCGTAGTGATAGATCGCGTCGTAGCCGCCGAAGAGGATGCGGTCATCCGCCGTCAGCCGGTAGTAGTGGAACTGGTTGGCCGAGTCGCCGATGCCGAAGCGTCCCTCCCAGCCGATCGACTCGCGCTGGGACGCGCTCAGCGGCTCCGTCATGAGCACGTAGTCGTAGACCGGGACGGTCGCGAGCCGGTTGCGCCGCAGCAGGCTCGGGAAGACGTTCGTCGCCAGGGCGGTGCGCTGCGAGCGCAGAGTGCCGTCCGGCGTCTCGAGCACGGTGCCGTCGCCGATCGTCTGCACCGGGCTGTGCTCGAAGATCTCCACCCCGGCGTCCTCGCAGGCGCGGGCGAGGGCGCGGGCGAGCTTGGCCGGATGGACGAGCGCCGAATCCCGCCGCCGCAGCAGGGCCGCCTCGTAGGTCGGCGAGTGGACGAGCGCCTGTACGGCATCCCGGTCCAGCAACTCGGCGTCCGGCCCGGCCGCCTCGCGCAGCCACTCGACCTGATGCGGTTCCGTGGCGACGTCCAGCGCACCGTTGCGCTCGAACTCCGCATCCAGCGCCAGCTCGGCGACGATCGCCTCGATCTCGTCGAGGTTCCGCATCCCGAGCCGCTGCAGCTCGTCGAACTCGCCGGGCCAGCGGGTGCGGCCGTTCTCCTCGCCGTGCGTCAGGCTCGCCTCGCAGAAGCCGCCGTTGCGCCCGGACGCCGCCCAGCCCACGCGCCGCGCCTCGAGGACGACCACGCGGGCGTCCGGGTTCTCGCGCTTGGCGAGCAGGGCCGTCCACAGGCCGGTGTAGCCGCCGCCGACCACGGCGAGGTCGCAGGACAGGTCGCCGCGGAGTCGCGGGTGGAAGTCGCCGGGCGCATCCTCGGTCCAGAACACCGCCTGCCGGGTGTGCGCGAGGGCGTGCCGCACGACCGCGTCGTCGGGTCGCCGGCGCTCGAAGACGGTGCTGGTCCGGGAGGGGCTCACGCGGTCATTCTGCCGGATACGGTCGCGCCCGTTCGTCGCGAATGGGGTGCGGCGTCAGTCAGTCCGTCCGGGGTGCGAGCGGGTTCGCAGCTAATCCCGGAGACGCGGAGGACAGACGAACAAGTATTCTTGGCCGCGCACCATGAAGGGAGGCGGCCGTGAGCAACGGAGCGGGACGCGTGACCATCGCGGGGCTGGCCGACCGGCTGGGCCTCTCGAAGGCGTCGGTGTCGTACGCGCTCAACGGACTGCCCGGGGTGAGCGACGAGACCCGGGAGCGGGTGCTGGCGCTCGCCGAGCAGCTGGGCTGGCATCCCAGCTCGTCGGCACGCGCGCTGTCGCGGGCGCGGTCGGACACGATCGGGATCGTCCTGCGCCGGGACCCGGGACTGCTCGGCGCCGAGCCGTACTACATGAGCCTGCTCGCCGGTGTGGAGAGCGAGCTGTCGGAGACCGGGCAGTCGCTGCTGCTGCGGATGGTCGGGGCGGACGCCGGGCAGGAGGTGGCCGCCTACCGTCGCTGGAGCGCGGAGGCCCGCGTGGACGGCGTCCTGCTGTTCGACCTGACCTTCGACGACCCCAGGCCGGCCCTGCTCGACGAGCTGGGGCTCGCCTTCGTGCTGCACGGCAACCGCGAGACGATCGCGCCGGGGAAGGTGCTGCTGTACGACGCCCGCTCCGACGCCACGCTGCTGGTCGACCACCTGGCGTCGCTCGGCCACCGGCGCGCGCTGCACATCGCGGGACCCGCCGAGTTCGAGCACGAGCAGGACCGGCGGGATGCGGTCGGCGCGCGCGGGAACGAGCTGGGGATGGAGTTCTCGTTCGCGGCGTCGGACTACTCGATGGAGGCGGGCGAGCGTATCGCCGCCCGGTACGTGCGCGACGACCCGGCGATCACCGCGGTGTTGACCTCCAACGACCTCCTCGCGCTCGGCGCGCAGACCGCGCTCACCGCCGCCGGCCGGGACGACGTCGCGATCGTCAGCTGGGACGACTCGCTGCTCTGCCGGCTGGGGACGCGTCCCATCACGGCCCTCGACCGGTACCCCGAGGAGCAGGGCCGCCGCTCCACGCGCCTCCTGCTCGACCAGCTCGCCGGCACGCCCGCGGCCGACCATCGCGCCCGGGCGAGCCGCCTTGTGCCGCGGGCCACGTCCCTCCGCGCGCCGGAGCCCGCCGCGCGCTGAGGCGCGGCGGCGCCCGCCCGCGCCGCGCATTCGTCACGAATGGTCGCCATCCCGCGCCGATAACGACCATTCGTGACGAATAGTGGCCGTCTATCATGTGCGCGCGACGACGTCACGATTCACAAAGTGCTTCGTCTAGTCAGACAGAGGCATGACGCATCCCTTCGGCTGCTCCGCACGAAGGGTCTCCTGGAAGGACCCTATGACGCATCCGGTTTGGTCGGGATTGCACCGAGCGCCGAACGTGCGAGGACCTGCACAGCGAGGCGAACCTCGTGATCGTAGGGAACTAGTAGACAGCTACACGGTCTCCTGGGTGATCAAGCGGAGGGAGCCATGATCCCCTGGGGCGCGGATAAGAATCGTGTAGCCGGGTACCTGCTCGATAGGCGGACCTCTGGACTCAGGGTCTTCCTACCGGGGACGGACGAGACCGGAAGACTCTGGCGTTGGAGCTCGCTGACCGATGCGGAGATAACGGGAAGCGTCCTCTGGCGCGACGTTGTGCACGCTGAATCGCCCCGAGGACTGCCGGCGGGGTTGACGCCGGCTGCAGCCACCATCGACGTCTCGACGGCCTCGGCGTTCGTGGACGTTCTCGGCAGCCTGGGTGCGAGCTTGACCGCCGAGGTGGTCCGCTGGTCCGGCTACGGGGACGCCGGAGGGCTTTCACGCGGGACGCCCGAGGGCGAATATGTGCTCAGCACCGAAGGCCTGAGCGAGCTGTTCACTCGGTCGGATCGGTTGCCGGCCTTCGTCTGGTTTCCCGAGTTGGGCACGTCAATCGGCGCGCCGCTGTATGCGGATTCCCTCTTCCTCTCCGGGCCGCGCGAGGTTCTCACTCGTTTCGGCAGAAGGCCCGAGCTCGAGGTCTCGGGGGTCCGCGCTGATGAACCGCTGCCTCTGCCCGGGTTCGAGTAGCGGCGCGCCTCACCTGCGCCTCCGAGAGCAGGTGAGGCGGACGGCCCGGTATACCCTCGGACGAGGTGAAGTCAAGGATTGACACCTGAACCGGTTAAGTTAGGCTTCCCCTGGCGCACCGCCGCTCGGCCCTCGCATCAGACCGGCAGCGCCCCCATCAAGAGACGAAGGAGTCACAATGAGGAAACGCGCCATCGTCGCGGCGGCGGTCGCCGCAGCGGTATCGCTCGTGGTCGCGGGCTGCAGCAGCTCGGGATCGGGCGGGTCGTCCAGCGGGGCGACGCTCACGTACTGGGCGAGCAACCAGGGGACCAGCCTCGACAACGACAAGCAGGTGCTCACCCCGGTCCTGAACGACTTCACGAAGCAGACCGGCGTCAAGGTCAAGCTGGAGGTCATCGGCTGGAACGACCTGCAGACGCGCATCCAGACCGCCGTCACCTCCGGCCAGGGCCCCGACGTGCTCAACATCGGCAACACCTGGGCCGCCTCCCTGCAGGCGACCGGCGCGTTCCTGCCGTTCGACGACGCCAACATGAAGGCCATCGGCGGCAGCGACAAGTTCGTCAAGGCCGCCCTCGCCACCGGCGGCGCCGAGGGCAAGCCGCTCACCAGCGTCCCGCTCTACGGTCTCGCCTACGGCCTGTACTACAACAAGAAGATGTTCAGCGACGCCGGCGTGCAGCCGCCGACGACGTGGGAGGAGCTGGTCGCCGCGGCGAAGAAGCTCACCACCGGCAGCCAGTACGGCTTCTCGCTCGCGGCGGGCAGCTACACCGAGAACGTGCACTTCGCGTTCATCAACTCGGCGCAGAACGGCGGCGAGTGGTTCGACAAGAAGGGCAACCCCACCTTCGACAGCCAGGAGAACGTCGACGGGATCAAGCGCTACCTCGACCTCATGCAGACCGACAAGGTCGTGAACCCGTCGAACGCGCAGTACGACAACGGTGTGCAGGCGGTCAACGACTTCGCCACCGGCAGGGTCGCGATGATCCTCAGCCAGAACAACGCCGACGCATCCATCGTCGCCAACGGCATGAAGAACGACCAGTACGGCGTCGTGCCGTTCCCGGCTCCCGAGGGCGGCAAGCCGATCGCCACCTTCATCGCCGGCATCAACCTGTCGATCTTCAAGAACACGAAGCAGAAGGATGCGGCCCTCAAGTTCGTCAAGTACATGACGAGCAAGGATGTGCAGACCACCCTGGGCAAGCCGTACGCCAGCCTGCCGGTGCTGAACGACGCCAAGCCGGTCTTCACCGACAACGCCGAAGAGGCCGCGACGTTCCAGAAGATCTACAACACCATGTCCAAGCCCCTGCCGCTGGTGCCGGCCGAGGACCAGTTCGAGAACACCGTCGGCAAGGCGATGAACGACATGTTCGCGAAGATCGCCACCGGGAGCACGGTCTCCGACTCCGACATCAAGTCCGCGCTGAAGAACGCGCAGGACCAGGTCAAGCAGTCGCTGGGCGGCTGACCCAGCCGGACCCGCTCGCCGGGCGGGGCGCGACGGCCCTCGCGGCCCCGTGTCCCGCCCGGCGGACAGCCACACCCCCTCAAGGAGACCCATGTCGACGACGACAGACGTCCGCGGCCCCGCCGTCACCGTGCCGGCCGCAGCCGCACCGCCCCATCCGAAGCGCCGCCGCCCGAAGGGATGGTGGCTGCCGTTCATCCTGCTCGCGCCGGCGATCGTGTTCGAGCTCCTCATCCACGTGGTCCCGATGCTCACCGGCATCTGGATCAGCTTCCTCCAGCTGACGAAGTTCTACATCGCCAACTGGGGCGAGGCCCCGTTCGTCGGCTTCAAGAACTACGCCGTCGCTCTCGACTTCTCGGGCTCGGTCGGCCAGGGACTTCTCAAGTCGTTCTTCGTGACCGTCGGCTTCACCATCCTGGTCGTCGGCCTCTCCTGGGTGCTCGGGATGGCCGCGGCCGTTGCGCTGCAGGAGCGGTTCCGCGGTCGCGCGTTCTTCCGCACCCTGTTCCTGGTGCCGTACGCGCTGCCGCTTTACGCCGGCATCATCACCTGGAAGTTCATGTTCCAGAAGGACACCGGCGCGATCAACCACTTCCTGTTCGACAACCTCGGGCTGCCTGGCGACAAGCCGTTCTGGCTGATCGGCGGCAACGCGTTCTGGTCGATCGTCATCGTCGCGATCTGGCGGCTCTGGCCGTTCGCGTTCCTGATGCTGATGGCGGGACTGCAGTCGGTGCCGTCGGAGGTCTACGAGGCGTCAGCGGTCGACGGCGCGAAGCCGTTCCGGCAGTGGCGTTCGATCACGTTGCCGATGCTGCGTCCGGTGAACGCCGTGCTGCTGCTGGTCATGTTCCTGTGGACGTTCAACGACTTCAACACGCCGTTCGTCCTGTTCGGGAGCACAGCGCAACCGGCGGCAGGCGACCTGATCTCGTTCCACATCTACAACGCGTCGTTCCTGACCTGGAACTTCGGCTCGGGAGCCGCCATGAGCGTTCTCCTGCTGCTGTTCCTGCTGATCGTGACCGGCGCCTACCTGCTCGTCGTGAACCGGAGGAACCGTCATGCGTGAGACCCGCTCATCCCACGTCTTCCGCTGGGTCACCATCGTCGTGCTGACCGTGTTCACGGTGGTGCCGCTCTACGTGATGGTCACATCGTCGGTCAAACCGCTGTCGGAGGTGCAATCCGCGTTCACGTGGTGGCCGCAGACGTTCACCATCCAGCCGTTCATCGACATGTGGACGACCGTGCCGCTGGCGTCGTACTTTGTGAACAGCCTCATCGTGTCGAGCGCGGCGACGCTGATCTCGCTGGTGATCGCCGTCTTCGCCGCGTACGCGGTCTCGCGCTACCGGTTCCGCGGCCGCAACGTCTTCACGACCACGGTGCTGTCGACGCAGATGTTCCCGGGCGTGCTGTTCCTGCTTCCGCTGTTCCTCATCTTCGTCAACATCAACCAGGCCACCGGCATCCAGCTGGTCGGCACCCGCTGGGGCCTCATCATCACGTACTTCACCTTCGTGCTGCCGTTCTCGATCTGGATGCTCGCCGGCTACTTCGACAACATCCCGCACGAGCTCGACGAGGCGGCGAAGGTGGATGGGTCGGGCCCGATGGGCGCGCTCTGGCACGTCGTCATCCCGGCCGCCCGCCCGGGGCTGATCGCCGTCGCCATCTACTCCTTCATGACCAGTTGGGGCGAGGTGCTGTTCGCCTCGGTGATGACGACGGACGAGAACCGGACGCTCGCGGTCGGCCTGCAGCTGTACTCGACGCAGACGAACGTGTACTGGAACCAGATCATGGCGGCGTCGCTGGTCGTGTCCGTCCCGATCGTCGTCGCGTTCCTGCTGCTGCAGCGCAACTTCGTCGCGGGGCTGACGGCCGGCGCGGTCAAGTGACGCGCGACCGCCTCCGCTCCCGCTTCGCCCCTCCCTCTGAAAGGCATCATGGATCGCCCCTCCCCGGTCTTGCAGGTCGACGACGCCCCCGTGGTGTGGCTCGGCGCCAACTTCTGGTCGCGCACCGGCGGCCCGCTCATGTGGACGCGCTACGACCCGGCCGTCGTGCGCGACGAGCTGCGCGTGCTCGCCGAACACGGCCTGAACATGACGCGGTCGTTCTTCTACTGGCCGGACTTCCAGCCGACCCCGGACACGCTCGACGAGCAGTGCGTGGCGAACTTCGCCGACTTCCTCGACGCGCACACCGAGCTCGGGATGACGACGGTGCCGACGTTCCTCGTCGGACACATGTCGGGCGAGAACTGGGACCCGGTGTGGCGCGACGGACGCGACCTGTACCGCGACGTCTGGTTCGTCGGGCGCCAGGCCTGGTACGTGCGGGAGCTGACCGCGCGGTTCGCCGCGCATCCCGCCGTCGCGGGGTGGCTGCTCACCAACGAGGTGCCGATCTACGGCGGCGAAGCGCCGCGTCCCATCGTTGACGCCTGGGCGTCGCTCCTCGTCGACGCGGTACGGGCCGGGGGAGGGACGCAGCCGGTCGCCGTCGGCGACGGCGCCTGGGGGATCGAGACGACCGGGCACGACAACGGCTTCTCGGTGCGCGACCTGGCCGAGTTCACCGACTTCATCGGTCCGCACGTGTACCGGATGGAGACGGACCAGGTCCGCCAGCACCTGAAGGCGGCGTACATCGCCGAGCTGTCGGCGACGCACGGCCTCCCGGTGATCATGGAGGAGTTCGGGCTGACCAGCGACTTCGTGTCGGACGCGGGCGCCGCCTCCTACTACCGGCAGCTGCTTTACTCGACGCTGCTGGCCGGGGCGACCGGCTGGATCGCGTGGAACAACACCGACTACGACGACCTGGCCGACCAGCGCCCGTACTCGCACCATCCGTTCGAGATGCACTTCGGCATCACCGACCGGCACGGGAACCCGAAGCCGCCGCTGCGCGAGCTGGCGCGGTTCGCCGCGGACATCGCTGCCCTCGATCTGCCCTCCGCCCGGCGGACCGCGGTGGATGCGGCGCTCGTCGTGCCGTCGCACCTCGCCGAGGACTACCCGTTCACCAACGAGGACGAACGCGCGCACATCGTGGCGACCGGCGAGCAGGCGTACGTCGCCGCGCACGAGGCGCACATCCCGGTTGCGGTGATCCGTGAGCGGGAGGACGGCGGCCTCCCGACCGGATACGGGCTGTACCTGCTGCCGTCGGTCAAGCAGCTGTGCGCGACCTCGTGGCAGCAGCTGATCTCTCTCGCTGAGGACGGTGCGACGGTCTACGCGTCGTATTCGCACGGGTCGAGCGGCGTGCAGCGAGGGCCGTGGTGGGCGCACACCGAGGAGCTGTTCGGGGTGCGGATGGAGTCGGCGTACGGGCTGGCGGAGCCGGTGACCGACGACACCGTGGTGCTGCGGTTCACCGAATCGTTCGGCTCCATCGAGGCCGGCGTGGAGCTGTCGTTCGCGGCCGCGGGGAACGCGAACGGGCGGACGTACCTGCCGGTGCGTGCGACGTCGGGACGCGTGGTCGCGGTGGATGCGCACGGCCGTCCCGCGATCGTGGTGCAGGAGCACGGCGCGGGGCGCGCGGTGCTGTGCGCGTATCCGCTCGAGTTCTTCGCGTCGGCGCAGGCCCGGGTCAACCCGGAGCAGACCTGGCGGCTCTACGACGCGCTCGCCGAGGTGGCCGACGTGGAGCGGGATGTGCGCCTCGACGACCCGCGCGTCTTCACCGACGGGCTGGTGCACGACGACGGCCGCCGCTTCGTGGTCTTCGTGTCGCAGCACGAGACCCCGGTCACGGTGACCCCGACGGTCGCGGGCGGCGAGCTCCGCACCCTCGACGGCGATCCGTCGCCCGAGATCGCGCTCGATCCGTACGGCGTCGCGCTCCGCCTCCTCATCCAGGACTAGCCGCCGCAAGTCCCAAGCCAACAATTCCTGAGTTTTTCGGGCTGCAGCGCCGGTGCGACCCGAAAAACTCAGGAATTGTCGGCGTGGGCGGAGGGCTCAGGATGTGGGGGCGTGGCGGTCGAGGAAGGCGTAGACCTCGGTGGGATCGACGCCGGGGAAGGTTCCGGTCGGGAGGGCCGCCAGCAGGGACGTGGGGGTGCGGGCGGCCGGCCACGCCATCCCCTCCCACCGCTCGGCGAGGGTCGCCGGCGGGCGGCGGCAGCAGGACTCGTCGGGGCAGCGGGAGACCGCCCGGTGCGGCGTCTCGCGGCCGCGGAACCACTTCACGTGCGCGAAGGGCACACCGACGCTCACGGAGTAGTCACCCTCCTTCGCCTTCTCCACGCGCGACGTGCACCAGAACGTCCCGCTCGTCGTGTCCGTGTACTGGTAGTACGGGCTGAAGCGGTCGGCGACGTCGAACACCGTGCGCGCGGTCCAGCTGCGGCACACCGGCGTGCCCTCGACGGCGCCGAGCGCGTCGGACGGGAAGGCGACGGAGTCGTTCTCGTACGCCTTGATGATGGTGCCCGACTCGTGCACCTTCATGAAGTGCACCGGGATGCCGAGCCGCGCCGTCGCGAGGTTCGTGAACCGGTGCGCCGCCGTCTCGTACGACACGGCGAACGCGTCGCGGAGATCCTCCATCGAGATGCGACGGAAGTTCTTGGCCTCGGTGAGGAAGGCGACCGCATCCTTCTCGGGCAGCAGGAGCGCTGCGGTCAGATAGTTGGTCTCGACCCGCTGCCGCAGAAAATCGGCGTAGTTTCTCGGCTCGTCGTGACCGAGCAGATGCGACGCGAACGCCTGCAGGATGGGGGAGCGCGAGTCCCGCGACGCCGACTGCTCGGTGGGCAGGTAGATGCGCCCGTTGCGCCGGTCGGTGACCGATCGCGTCGAATGCGGCAGGTCGCCCACGTAGTGCAGCGAGTAGCCGAGGTGGTCGGCCATCTCGGTCACCGTCTGGTGCGAGACCGGCCCGCCGGTGTGGCCGACGACGGCCAGGAGCTCCGCCGCGATCGCCTCCAGCTCGGCGAAGTGGTTGTCGCGCGCCCGCATGGTGGCGCGCAGCTCGGCGTTCGCGCGCCGTGCCTCCTCCGGGGTCGCCGCGCGCTCGCGGTGCAGCCGCTCCACCTCCTGATGCAGCGCCAGGATGGCCTGAAGCGTCGCATCCGGAAGGGTGCGCGAGACCCGGGTCGGCTCGATGCCGAGGGAGGCGAACACCGGACCGCGCTGCGCCCGCTCCACCGCGATCTCGAGGGCCGCACGCTCGTCCGGCGGCTCCGGCGCGAGCAGGTCGTCGACCGTCACCTCGAGGGCGGACGCGATCCCGCGGAGCAGCGCCAGCCGCGGCTCGCGGTTCCCGTTCTCGATGGTCGACACCTGCGAGGGCGCGCGGTCGATGGCTGCGGCGAGGGCCTCCAGCGTCATCCCGCGCCGCTGCCGGAACGCGCGGATGCGGCGGCCGAGTGTGAGGGCATCGGCCGCGGGGTGGTCGTCGTGCACGTCGTCGATGACGGTCATGGTGGAAATGGTGACACTCCCGCGAAGTTCTGGCAAACAGAAGAACGGGCGGATTTCTGCGAATGGATCCGATCCGCGGGGTCGCTGCGGGGCGAAGGATCGACTCAACGCAGTCCCGAGACATCGACCGATGGAGGTCACCATGACGAACGAACAGGCCCGCCCCGGAGACACCACCCAAGCCGCGGCCGAGCTCCAGCTCGAGTGGGATGCGGACCCGCGCTGGTCCGGCGTCCGCCGCGACTACACGGCCGACGACGTCGTCGCCCTGCGCGGCCCGGTGCGCGAGGAGCAGACCCTCGCCCGGCGCGGAGCGCAGCGGCTGTGGGAGCTGATCCAGCGCGACGGCACCGGTCCCGACGCGAAGTGGGTCGCCGCACTCGGCGCCCTCACCGGCAACCAGGCCGTGCAGCAGGTGCGCGCCGGCCTCGAGGCGATCTACCTCTCGGGCTGGCAGGTCGCCGCCGACGCCAACCTCTCCGGCCAGACCTACCCGGACCAGAGCCTGTATCCGGCCAACTCCGTCCCGGCGGTGGTCCGCCGCATCAACAACGCGCTGCTCCGGGCCGGGCAGGTCGAGGGCACGGACGGGCCGGTGAGCGACTGGATGGCGCCCATCGTCGCGGATGCCGAGGCCGGCTTCGGCGGACCATTGAACGCCTACGAGCTGATGCACGGCATGATCCAGGCCGGCGCCGCGGGCGTGCACTGGGAGGACCAGCTCGCCAGCGAGAAGAAGTGCGGGCACATGGGCGGCAAGGTGCTCATCCCGACCGGGCAGCACATCCGCACCCTCAACGCCGCCCGGCTCGCTGCCGACGTCGCGGGGGTCCCGACGATCGTGATCGCCCGGACGGACTCGCTCGCCGCGACCCTGCTGACCAGCGACCACGACGAGCGCGACCGGCCGTTCCTCACCGGGACGCGCACCGCCGAGGGCTTCTACGAGGTCGAGAACGGCATCGGGCCGGTGATCGCCCGCGGCCTCGCCTACGCGCCGTACGCGGACCTGCTCTGGGTGGAGTCGTCCGAGCCCGACCTCGAGCTCGCCCGCCGCTTCGCCGAGGCCGTGCACGCGGAGTTCCCCGGCAAGAAGCTGGCCTACAACTGCTCGCCGTCGTTCAACTGGCGCAAGCACCTCGACGACGAGACGATCGCGCGCTTCCAGCGGGAGCTGGCCGCGATGGGATACGCCTTCCAGTTCATCACGCTGGCCGGCTTCCACGCCCTCAACCACTCCATGTTCACGCTCGCCCGGGACTACGCCACCCGGCAGATGAGCGCCTACGTCGACCTGCAGGAGGCGGAATTCGCCTCCGAGGCCGACGGCTACACCGCCACCCGCCACCAGCGGGAGGTCGGCACCGGCTACTTCGACCGGATCGCGACCGCGCTCAACCCCGACAGCGCGACGCTCGCCCTGGCCGGCTCCACCGAAGCACACCAGTTCTGACCACCCGAAGGAGACGCATCATGATCGAGATCACCGGGCCGCGCATCGACGGCACCGAGCACATCCTCACGCCGGAGGCCATCGCCTTCGTCGACCACCTGCACCAGACCTTCGCCGCCCGGCGGCAGGAGCTCCTCGCGGAGCGCCGCGCGCGGCGGGCGGACGCGGGCAACGGGCGCGACCCGCGCTTCCTCAGCAGCACCGCCGCGATCCGCGAGGACGACGGCTGGCGCGTCGCCGGCGCCGGGCCCGGCCTCGAGGACCGCCGCGTGGAGATCACCGGGCCGACCGATCCCAAGATGGCGATCAACGCCCTCAACTCGGGCGCCCGGGTCTGGCTGGCCGACCTGGAGGACGCCACGAGCCCCACCTGGGCGAACATCGCCGGCGGCCAGCGGACGCTGTTCGACGCGGTCCGCGGGCGTCTCGCCTTCACCAGCCCCGAGGGCAAGGACTACCGCGTCACCACGCCGTTCGAGCACACGCCCACCATCGTGATGCGGCCGCGCGGCTGGCAGCTGGTGGAGAAGCACCTCGCCTTCACCGACCGGGCGGGACGCACCGCGCCTGCCAGCGCATCCCTCACCGACTTCGGGCTGTACTTCTGGCACAACGCCCAGGCACTGGTGGATGCGGGACGCGGCCCGTACTTCTACCTGCCGAAGCTGGAGTCGCACCTCGAGGCGCGGCTGTGGAACGACATCTTCGTCTTCGCGCAGCAGCGCATCGGGATGCCGGTCGGCACCATCCGCGCGACGGTGCTCATCGAGACGATCCCGGCCGCGTTCGAGATGGACGAGATCCTCTACGAGCTGCGCGACCACTGCGCCGGCCTCAACGCCGGGCGCTGGGACTACATCTTCTCGATGATCAAGACGTTCCAGGGCCGGGGGCGCCGCTTCGCGTTCGGCGACCGCGACCGCATCACGATGACGGTCCCGTTCATGCGGGCGTACACCGAGCTGCTCGTCGCCACCTGCCACCGCCGCGGGGCGCACGCCATCGGCGGGATGAGCGCGTTCATCCCGAACCGCCGCGACCCTGAGGCGACCGCGCGGGCGCTGGCCCGCGTCGCCGAGGACAAGCGGCGGGAGGCGGCGGACGGCTTCGACGGGACGTGGGTGGCGCATCCGGACCTCATCCCGACGGCGCTCGCCGAGTTCGACGCGGTGCTCGGGGACCGGCCGAACCAGGTCTCGCGCCGGCGCGACGACGTGACGGTCACCGCCGACGACCTGCTGGACGTGGCCGGAGCGGACGCGACGGTGACGGATGCGGGGGTGCGGTCGAACGTGTCCGTCGCCCTGCGGTACATCGAGGCGTGGCTGCGCGGGACCGGCGCTGTGGCGATCGACGGACTGATGGAGGATGCGGCGACGGCGGAGATCTCGCGCTCGCTGCTGCGGCAGTGGATCGACAACCGCGTCGTGACCGCCGAGGGCAACCCGGTCGACCGCGCCGCAGTCGAGTGGCTGATCGCCCAGGAGCTGACGCGTCTCGAGAGCGACGGCGGCGAGGGACGGTTCGCCGACGCGGCTGAACTGCTGGCCGAGGTCGTGCTCGGGGAGGACTTCCCGACATTCCTGACCATCCCGGCGTACGCGCGGTACCTCGTCGAGAGCGGGGACGAGGCGAGCGACGACGCGAGCGACGCGCGCGACGAGCGCGACGAGGAGCGCGGCCTGGCGCTCGCCGGGTAGCGGTCGCCGATCAGGGGTGGTGCTCGAGGTACTCCTTGAGCACCACCCCGTGGTCGAGCTCGGGGTCGCGGGCGCCGACCAGCAGGGTGATGCGCGGGTGCTCCCGGTCGAGCGCCCGCAGCTCATCCACGGCCGGGTTGTGCTCCAGCTCGGCCTCGTAGCGCCCGCGGAACTCGTCGAAGATCTCCGGCACGCTCGCCGGGTTGGCATGGAACCAGCGCCGCAGCTCCGTCGAGGGCGCCACCTCCTTCAGCCACAGGTCGAGGTGCGCGCGCTCCTTACTGATCCCGCGCGGCCACAGCCGGTCGACGAGGATGCGGAAGCCGTCGTCCGGGGCGGGCGGGTCGTAGATGCGCTTGACGGTGAGCACGGAACCAGTGTCACGCTCCGGGGTGGCCGGTGGCCAGCAGGTCGTCGGTCTCGGCGGCCGTCGGGGCGGTCGCGGGTCCATGGCGTGTGACCGCGATCGCCGCGGCGGCGGTGGCGCGGCGGGCCGCGTCGAGTGCTTCCGCGCCCCGGGTCAGCGCCGCGACGAGCACGCCGCCGAAGGCGTCGCCGGCGCCGGTCGTGTCGACGGCGGTCACCGGGAAGGCGGGCACATGCGTCGGGGCCGGCTCGCCGGTGGCGACCCAGCATCCCGCCGCGCCGTCGCGCACCACGGCGACCCCGCCCTCGCGCAGCATCCCGCGCAGGGAGCCGGCGGCGGGAGCGGGATGGGCGTGGGCGCGCAGGATGCGGGCCTCGCGCGCGTTGGCGCTGAGCACATCGGTGCGCCGGAGCACGGTCTCCAGCAGCTCCGCATCGAGTGTGCCGACGAGCGGCGAGGGGTCGAACACGACGCGCGTCTCGGCCGGCAGCTCGGTCAGCCAGCCCGCGATCGCGGGGCCCGCCGATGCGTGCGCGAGGCTGTAGCCGGAGGCGTAGACGACGTCGCCGGTGCGCGGGCGGACGACATCCAGATCGGCGCGGGTGAGCATCCCCTCCGCCCCGGGCGCGGTGACGAACGTGCGCTCGGCGTCCGCGTCGACGAGGACCACGCAGTAGCCGGTGTCGACGGTGTCGAGCGGGGGATGCGCGATCGAGATGCCCTCGCGCCACAGCGCCTCGGCGACGACTTCGCCGAACGGGCCGCTGCCGGAGCGGCCGGCGAACACGACCTCGGCGCCGTCGCGCGCGGCCGCGGCCATGACGTTGAAGCCGCCGCCCGCGGACATGCCGGAGGCGGAGGCGAGCACGTCCCCGCCGCGCTCGGGGAGCGCATCCACCCGCAGCAGCAGGTCGACCACGACCGTCCCGGTGAAGAGGACGCGACCGTCAGCCATGCCGCCTCCTGACCGTGAGGAGCCCGTCGACCAGCGGCTCCAGCTCCAGCGAGTTCACGCGGCGCACCGTGTCGAGCGCGGTGCGCGGCCAGGTCGCGGCGCCGGTCGCGCCGAGCACGGCGCCCGCCATCGCGGCGATCGTGTCGGTGTCGCCGCCGAGGGAGGCCGCGCGGCAGAGGGCGTCCCAGGCGGCGTCGGGGTCGGGCTGCGCGGGATCGCCGGCCGCGACGCAGGCGGCGACAAGGGCCAGTGCGGCGACGACCGATTCCTGCGCGGCGACGGAGGTGCCGATCAGCGTGGCGAGAGCGTCGTCCTGCTCCCGGGGGGCGAGGTCGAGGAGGTACGGGATGGCCCACTCCAGCCGGTCGGCGATGTCGCCGCCCGCGACCCAGTGCCCGCGGCGGGCGCCCTCGCGTGCGGCGGCGACCGCCACGTCCAGGGCCTCGGGAGCGTCGGCGCCGTCGACGCCCGCGCTCACGGCGGCGCCGACGGCCGCGGCGCTGGCGATGCCGAGCCCGGTGTTGTGCGTCAGGGCGCTGACGGCGGACACCGCGTCGACGAACGCGCCGAGCGGCTCGACCCGCACGGCGATGCCGACCGGGGTGATGCGCATGGCGGCGCCGTTCGTCGCGCCGAAACGTCCCGCCTCCTCCGGCGGCATCCCGTCCTGCAGGCGTTGCAGGGCGGCCCGGGTGCTGGGCCCGAGCAGGTCGAGGGAGCCGCGCGCCTCCATCCGGCGCTCCCAGGCGAGGAGCTCGGCGGCGAACACACCGGCGGGAACCGTGCCGTCGCCGTCGATGAGCAGGCGGGCGAGCAGCACGGCCTGCTCGGTGTCGTCGGTCACGGAGCCGGCGGGCATCCCGGCGGCGATCTGCTGGTGCGGTCCGGCGGCCACCAGCCCGCGGATGCGGCCGTGGTCGGCGGCGATGCGCTCCCGCGAAAGGGACTGGGTCGGCATGCCGAGGGCGTCGCCGAGGGCCAGGCCCTGCAGCGCCGCCAGGGCCCGGGCGCGGGTGCTGTCTCTCACAGCGGCGCCAGCAGGGCGTCCCGGAGGCGGTCGCCGAGCCCCGGCGGGACTTCGACATCCGCGCCGAGCGCCTGAAGGGAGCGGCTGAAGTAGCTGCGGGCGGCCGCGGCCAGCGTGATGTCGACGATCTCGCGGTCGCTGTAGCCCAACTCGCGCAGCTGCAGGGTGTCCGCGTCGGTGAGGGAGACCGAGTCGGTGGCGACGCGCGCCGCGTAGTCCATCATCGCGACCTCCGCCTCGCCGAGGCCTGCGTCGTGGTAGTCGCGCGCGATCGCCTCCAGCTCGTTCTCACCCATGACGGTCAGTGTCTTCCGGCCGTGGGCGAGGCGGCAGTGCTGCGACTGGAGCGCCTGGGCGGCGGCCAGCGTCACGAGCTCGTACCGCCGCGTGCCCAGCTGCGAGGCGATGGCGCCGGCGAGATGCTCGAACGCCCGCACGGCCTCCGGGTTGACCGCCATGACGCGGGTGTACGAAGGCACGTAGCCCAGGTCGTCGATGTCTTCGGCGTAGATCGTGGCGACCTCCCCGGTGGCCTCGGACGGTTCGGGCGTGCGGATGATGGACACGGCTGCCTCCTCGCGGGCGGTCGGGTGCGTTGCGGTGCGGTTGCCCCCATTCTGACCCGACCGCCCCGGAGCCTGCCAGCCCTCCTGGCCGCTATGCGCGTCTGCCGCGTCTCGTACCGACTGCGCCTGCGCGAGCCGCCGCAGTCGGTACGGGACGCCGCAGTCACCGCGCGCGCTCAGTGAGCGAACGCCGCCTCGGCCGGGGCGTCGGCGGGTTTGCGGATGAAGAACGACCCCGCGACGGCGAACAGCGAGATGATCGCGCCCGCGACGAACGCCGCCCGGATGCCGCCGGCCTGCGCCGCATCCGCCGTCGCCCCGCCGCCCGCGAGCGCCGTCGCCTGCAGCGTCAGCACGGCGATCAGCAGGGCCGTGCCCGCGGCGCCGCCGACCTGCTGGATGGTGCCGAGGATGGCGCTGCCGTGGGAGTAGAGGTGCGGCGGAACCGCCCCGAGACCCGCCGTGAACAGCGGCGTGAACATCATCGCCAGCCCGAGACTCATCGTGACGTGCGCCGCGATGACGAGGCCGACCGGGGTGTGCTCGGTCACCATCGTGAGCGCCCACAGCACGAGGCTGACCAGGATGGATCCGGGCACCACGAGCACGCGCGGGTCGAACCGGTCGTAGATCCGCCCGACGAAGGGCGCGGCGAGACCCATGATCAGCCCGCCGGGGAGCAGGATGAGCCCGGTCGCGAGCGTGTCGAGGTGCAGCACGTGCTGCAGGTAGAGCGGAAGGACGATGATCACGCCGAACATCGACGCCGTGGTGATCGCCATCAGAACGATCGAGATGGTGAAGATCGGGTAGCGGAAGGTGCGGAGATCGAGCAGCGCCCGATCTTTGCGCTGCAGCAGCAGCTGCCGGGTGATGAACGCCGCGAGCGCGATGACGCCGACCGCCAGCGATCCCCACAGCATGACCGGGCTGGCGGATGCCGCACCGGACTCGCCCGAGAGCGTCAGCCCGTACACCAGGCCGCCGAAGCCGAACGCCGACAGGATGACCGACAGCACGTCGATCTTCACCTTCTGCGTCTCGGTGACGTTCTCGACGAACCGCATGCCGATCAGCAGCATGACGAGGGCGATCGGGAGCACGATCAGGAAGATCCAGCGCCAGGCCAGGAAGTTGAGGATGAGGCCCGAGATCGTCGGGCCGATCGCGGGCGCGACCGAGATGACGATCGAGGCGTTGCCCATCGTGCGGCCGCGGAGGGCGGGCGGGACGAGCGTCATGAGCGTCGTCATGAGGAGCGGGATCATGATGGCGGTGCCCGAGGCCTGGATCACGCGGGCGGCGACCAGCACGAGGAACCCCGGGGCGAGCGCCGCGGACAGTGTTCCGAGCGAGAACAGCGACATCGCCGCGATGAACATCTGCCGCGTGGTGAACCGCTGCAGCAGGATGCCCGTGATCGGGATGACCACCGCCATCGTCAGCATGAACGCCGTGGACAGCCACTGGGCGGCCAGGGCGTCGACGTGCAGGTCGTCCATCAGCTTCGGGATGGCGACCGTCATGATCGTCTCGTTGAGGATCACGACGAAGGTGGCCGCGAGCAGCAGCCAGATCACCCGCTGATCGCGCGGGGCGATGCGAACGGGCGCGCTCGGGCGGTCGATCGCGACGGCGTCGACAGAAGGCGCTGGTGAGGTCTTCTCAGTCACCGGTCCACAGTATCGGCGGCCACCGACACCGCGGGTGTCGATCGTGTGAACTGTGGAGAAGTTCGCTCACCGCAGAACGGTGGACGGAACGCACGGAAAAGGGAGGAGGGCCGGTCGGCAGCCCTCCTCCCCGCTCACCGGGGGCTCAGTCGATGCCTCGACCGTCGCCCTCCACGTCGATGCGCTCCTTGCGCACGTCCTCGTCGACGGTCTCGGTGTCCGTGACCGTCTCGGCATCCAGGCGCACACGCTCGACCGGCACCGTCTCCTTGTCGACAACCGGCCGTTCCTCGTGGAGGACCACCTCGTGCTCCTCCTCACTGAGGGCGGGACCGTCGAGGGCGTCGCCGACGTTCGCGTTCGTGATGGGCTCCCGCTCGACGCGGACCTCCTCGCGCGACACCGGCACGTCCACCTTCTGGTTCTCGGTGACGATGTACTTCTTGAGCCGCGCCCGGCCCGTCTCGACCTGCTCCGTGCCGACGTTCAGGCGCTCCTCCGAGCGCGTCATCGCGTCGTCCGTCTCCGGGCCGCTCACGTCGCGGCCGACCGTTCCCCTGGTGTCCGTCGAGCCGACGGTCCCGGTCCCGGCGGCGCCGGTGCCCGTCCCGCCGCGGTAGTAGGAGTACAGCTCGTCCTCCTCGGCCGGGCTCAGCTCGGCGTCGTCATCGATCCGCGGGGCGTCCTTGACGAACGCCTTCTCGTACGGCACGCGCAGCCCGTCGGCGTCCTCCGTCGCCTCATCCAGCGGGATGAAGCTCTCCGAGGTCCCGAACAGACCGGTCTTCACCGACGCCCAGTTCGGCCGTCCGCTCGACGGGTCGACGTAGATCTGCCCGACCGTCCCGATCTTGTCGCCGTCGCGGTCGATGACCTTGCTGCCGACGAGTGCTGCGATGTTGTTCTCGCTGATCATGTGTCTCTCTCCTGTTCCGTGGGTTCCGCCCGCCGAGACGGGCTCGGGTTCCCCGCTCATGGGCCCCGCTTCCGGGACCCACGTCCTATCGGCCGAGTCCGACCCTGTCGACCCGGCGGTGGTAGCGCATGCCGGCCAGTCCGCCGAGGATGGCGGCGCCGAGGCTGACGAGCGCCACGATGACGGCGGTGATGATGCCGGTCAGCGTGACGGACCCCTCGTTCAGAGGGATGCGCGGGAAGCTGTTGAGGTTGCCGAGGATGTTGAACTGGCTGCCGAAGACCAGGGTCAGCACGGCGACGACGACGGCGATGATGACCGCCCACAGCCACACCGCGAGCCCCTGCTTCGCCCCGTCGAACCGGGCCATGCGCCCGGCGACGTAGCCTCCGCAGAAGTAGGCGACGAAGAGGATGACGACCAGCGCGATGGCGCCGATGATCCCGATCGTCGACGCGTTCTTGCTCGCCTGGTCGACGGCGGTGTTCGCGTCGCCGGTCGCTCCCAGGCCAACGGCCGCTCCGGCCGCGGCGACGAGAGCCGTCAGCACGACGGCCATACCGGTCGCGGTCAGCCAGCCGAAGAAGGCGGATCCGAACTTCATGCCGCCGAACTCGCTCCGCTCCCGTTCGATGACGTCGTTGCGGAGGGTGTGGGTGCGGTCGACGGGCACGGCGGCGTCGGTCGAGTCCCTGTCGTACACGGCCTCGCCGGGGTGCCGCCCGGCGACGGGTCGGTCGTCCGCCACGGCTCGGGTCGCCAGCGGTTCCTCGGAGGGTCGGCCGTCGGGCGACGGTGTTCGATCGGTCATCTCGCTGCCTCTTCCCGGTTCGCGCCCGCTCCCGGCGGACGTCCTTCATGGTTGCGAGGGACGTTAACCGGCCGGTGGAGGCGGGCCCAGGCGGTTGATTCCGGGAGGAATCGGGGTAGCGGAACGGTCAGTCGACCAGATCGCGCACCGCGGCGACCGAATCGCGCACCGAACGCGCTACGTCGGTCAGCTGGAGGGCGGTCACCTCGGGCCCCCAGGAGAAGCGGACGGCCGTGCGGGCGAGGTCTTCCGGGTACCCGAGGGCGAGCAGCACGTGGGACGCATCCTCGCTCCCGGCCGCGCAGGCGGAGCCGCTCGAGGACACCACACCGCGCCGCTCGAGTTCCAGCAGGACCGCCTCGCCGTTCGTTCCAGCGAACACGAACGAGGCGGTGCCGGGGAGTCGGGACGACGGATGCCCGGTGAGCGCCGCACCCGGAACCCCGTGGAGCACCGCGGCGATGAACGCGTCGCGCGCCTCGGCGGCGGCGGCGGCTCGCGCCTCCAGGCCCTCCGCAGTCAGCCGCGCGGCGGTGGCGAGGGCGACCGCGCCGGCCACGTTCTCGGTGCCCGACCGCCGGCCGCGCTCCTGCCCGCCCCCGTGGATGAGCGGCTCGACCGGGATGCGCCCGCGCACGTACAGCGCACCGACCCCCTTGGGCGCGCCGAGCTTGTGGCCGGAGACACTGAGCGCATCCACTCCGAGCGCGCGCACGTCGAGCGGCAGCCATCCGGCCGCCTGCACCGCATCCGTGTGGAAGGGGATGCCGTGCTCGTGCGCGATCGACGCGAGCTCGGCGACCGGCTGGATGGTGCCCACCTCGTTGTTCGCCAGCATCACGGATGCCAGCGCGGTGTCCGGGCGCAGAGCAGCCGCGAAGTCGGCCGGTGCGACGAGCCCGTCCCGCCCGACCGGCACGAACGTCACCTCGAACCCGTGCAGCCGCACCAGGTAGTCGACCGCCTCCAGCACCGCCTCATGCTCGATCCGCGTCGTCACGATGTGCCGCCCGCGCTCGCTCGCCAGGGCGATGCCCTTGACGCCCAGGTTGTCGGCCTCCGTCCCGCCCGATGTGAACGTCACCTCCGACGCCCGGCAGCCCAGCCAGGCGGCGACCGTCGCGCGGGCCTCGGCGAGCGCGCGGGCGGCCGACTCGCCCACGGCGTGGTGGCTCGACGGGTTGCCGAAGTCGCCGGTCAGGTACGGCCACATCGCCTCCAGCACCTCCCGGCGGACCGGCGAGGTGGCGGCGGCGTCGAGGTAGATCACTCGACCACCACGTCCAGTCCGAGGTCGAGCGAGCGGACGCTGTGGGTGAGCGCACCGGCGGAGATCACATCCACCCCGGTCTCGGCGATCGCGCGCACCGTGGCGAGGCCGACGTTGCCGCTCGCTTCGACGATGGCCCGGCCGTCGACCAGGGCGACGCCTTCGCGCAGCTCGTCGAGGGTGAAGTTGTCGAGCATGATCGTGTCGACGCCGGCGGCGAGCACCGGCTCGATCTGGTCCAGCCGGTCGACCTCGACCTCCAGGTGGGTGGTGTGCGACAGCTGCTCGCGCACGCGCAGGAGCGCCTCCGTCACCGAGAGACCGCTCTGCGCCGTGAGCACGGCGAGGTGGTTGTCCTTCGCCATGACGGCGTCCGAGAGCGAGTAGCGGTGGTTGTGCCCGCCGCCCGCGCGCACGGCGTGCCGCTCGAAGGCGCGGAGACCGGGCGTGGTCTTGCGCGTGTCCGCGATGCGGGCGGAGGTGTGCGCCACCTCGGCGACGAAGGCCGCGGTCTGCGTGGCGATCCCGCTCATCCGCTGCACGAAGTTGAGGGCCACGCGCTCGCCCTGCAGCACCGAGCGCGCCGGACCCGTCACGGTCGCGAGGGCCTCGCCCGCGGCGAACGTGGCCCCGTCGGCGACGTGGACGTCGACCTGGATGGACGGATCGGTCAGCGTCATCGCCGCGGCGAACACCTCGCCGCCGGCGAAGGTGCCGGGCTCGCGTCCGACCAGCCGTGCGGTGGCGACGGCGGTCTCCGGGATGAGCAGCTCGCTGGTGAGGTCGCCCCAGGGCGCGTCCTCGAGGAGGGCGGCCTGCACGACGGTGTGGATGATCTGGCGGGTCAGCATGCGGCGGGAACCTGGAGTCGGACAGGCTCGGAGAGAGCGGACTGGGGGAGCAGGACGGTGTGCGCGGGGGCTCCGTCGGAGGGGAGCGGGAAGTCGGAGCGGAAGTGCGCCCCGCGCGACTCCTCGCGGGCTAGGGCGGCGGCGACGACGAGGCGGCCGAGGGTGAGGAGGCTCGCGTCCTCGCCCGGGCCGGGGTCGGCCGTCGCGGCCAGCTCGACGGCCGCCTCCGCCAGGCGCGCGCCATCGCGGTGCACGCCGGCCGCCTCCCACAGCAGGGCCTGGAGGCGCGAGCGGTCGTACGGGCGCGATGGATGCGCGGGCTCGCCGGCGACGGGGGCCGGCGCCTGCGCACCGGTCGTCGCGGCGTCGCGCATCCACTCCGGCGCCTCCGCCCACGGCTCGCCGATCGCCGATGCCGCCCGGTGGGCGAACACCAGCCCTTCGAGCAGCGAGTTCGACGCGAGCCGGTTCGCGCCGTGCGCGCCCGTGCAGGCGACCTCGCCGACGGCGAACAGCCCGGGAACGCTCGTCCGCCCGGCGGTGTCCGCCGCGACGCCGCCCATGGCGTAGTGCGCCGCGGGCGTCACGGGCACGGGATGCCGCGCCCAGTCGTATCCCGCCGCCCGGGTGGCCGCGTCGATCGTGGGGAACCGCCGCGCGAGCACGTCCGCGCCGAGAGCCGTCGCATCCAGCAGCACCGGGCGTCCGCCCTGCGCCGCCATCTCGACCGCGATGCCGCGGGCCACCACATCCCGCGCCGCGAGCTCGGCGTCGGGGTGCACGTCCGTCATGAAGCGCTCGCCCCGGGCGTTCCGCAGCACCGCCCCTTCGCCGCGCACCGCCTCCGAGATCAGGAAAGCCCCGCCGTCGGCTGCAGGGCCGGGCGCGTGCAGCGCCGTCGGGTGGAACTGCGTGAACTCCAGGTCCGCCAGCACGGCGCCGGCCCGCCACGCGGCGGCGATCCCGTCGCCGGTCGCGACGGCCGGGTTCGTGGTGTGCGCGTACAGCCGGCCCCATCCGCCGGTCGCCAGCACGACCGCATCCGCCTCGATCGTCAGCGCCGAGCCGCCGACCCGCAGCGAGACGCCCGCCGGCTGCCCGTCGCGCACGACGAGGTCGCTGAGGAACGCGTGCTCGATCACGGGGATGTCCGCGGCACCGAGCGCGGCGACGAGCGTTCGTTCCAGCTCGGCGCCCGTCGCATCCCCACCGGCGTGGAGCACGCGCGGCGAGGAGTGCGCGGCCTCGAGGCCTCGGGCGAGCGCGTCCCCGTCGCGGTCGAACGCCGCTCCGAGGGCGATCAGTTCGCGCACCCGGGCCGGGCCGTCCGCGCACAGCGCCTCGACCGCCTCCCGGACGTTCAGCCCGGCGCCGGCGCGCAACGTGTCGGCAATGTGCGCCTCGACGCTGTCGTCGGCGAACAGGGCGGCGGCGATCCCGCCCTGGGCGTACCGGGTGCTGCCGTCGGCGAGGGCCGATTTCGTCACGACCGTGACGTCGTGCCCCAGCGCGCGGGAGCGCAGCGCGGCCGTGAGGCCGGCGATCCCGCTCCCGACGACGACGACGCGCGACATGTCAGGCCGCCATCGTGGTGTCGGGTCGCGCGGCGAGCATCCGCTCGAGGGCCACCCGGGCAGGGGCCGCGACCGCCTCCGGCACCGTGACCTGGTTGACGACCTCGCCGCGCACCAGGCCCTCCAGCACCCAGGCGAGGTAGCCCGGGTGGATGCGGTACATCGTCGAGCACGGGCAGACCACGGAGTCGAGGCAGAAGATCGTGTGCTGCGGGAACTGCGCCGCCAGCCGCTGGACCAGGTTGATCTCGGTGCCGATCGCGAACGTCGAACCGGCCGGCGCCGCCTGGATGGCCTTCACGATGTAGTCGGTCGAGCCGTACTCGTCGGCCGCGTCCACCACATCCAGGGGGCACTCGGGGTGCACGATCACCCGGACGCCGGGGAACTCCGCCCGCGCGTGCTCGATCTGCCCGACCGTGAAGCGCTTGTGCACCGAGCAGAAGCCGTGCCAGAGGATGACCTGCGCGTCCTGCAGCGTCTGCGCGTCCGTCCCGCCCCACGACTTGCGGGGGTTCCACAGCGGCATCCGATCGAGCGGCACGCCCATCGCCTTGGCCGTGTTGCGGCCCAGGTGCTGGTCGGGGAAGAAGAGGACGCGCTGCCCGCGCTCGAACGCCCACTCCAGCACGGTCGCGGCGTTGGAGGAGGTGCACACGATCCCGCCGTGCTCGCCGCAGAAGGCCTTGAGCGCCGCCGACGAGTTCATGTACGTCACGGGGATGACCGGCACGCGGCCGTCGGCGTCGGGCTCGGTGCCGTACAGCTCATCCAGCTGCTCCCAGCACTCCTCGACCGAGTCGAGGTCGGCCATGTCGGCCATCGAGCAGCCGGCGGCGAGGTTGGGGAGGATGACGCGCTGGTCGGGCCGCGAGACGATGTCCGCGGTCTCCGCCATGAAGTGCACGCCGCAGAAGACGATCGCCTCCGCCTCCGGTCGCGCCTTGGCGGCGTTCGCGAGCTGGAAGGAGTCGCCCACGAAGTCGGCGTACTGCACGACCTCGTCGCGCTGGTAGAAGTGGCCCATCACCGCGACGCGCTCGCCGAGTGCCTCCTTGGCGGCGCGGATGCGGTCGCCGAGCTCCTGAGCGGACGCGGTGCGGTACTCCTCGGGCAGCTCGCCCTGGCGCGGCGCATCCGCCGGGATGGGGTCGCCGAGCGACGCGCCCGGTCCGTACGAGGGGAGCAGGCCGTCGAACTCCCACGGCGCCTCGGCGAGGTCGGGCGTGCAGGTCTCGCCGTCGAGCTGACCCGAGGCGATGAGGCGGATGGTCGTGTCGACCGAGGCGATGGTCATGATGCGCTTGCCTTTTCTTCGAACGGATGCTGCTGCCGGGGGAGGGGCCCCGCGTCGGCGAGGTCGATCTGGTCGTTGTAGCGGTACAGCCGCGGCGGCCGGTGCGGGGTGCCGGTGAGGTACTCGTCGGTCGCGACGACGGCGCCCGAACCCTCGATGGTGCGGCGGAAGTTGGCCGGGTCGAGCGCCTTGCCGAGCACGGCCTCGTGCACGGTGCGCAGCTGGGCGAGGGTGAAGCGCTCGCCGAGGAAGGCGTGCGCGATCCGGGAGTACTCCATCTTCGTGCGGAGCCGCCAGAGGGCGTACTCGACGATGACGTTGTGGTCGAAGGCCAGTTCGGGCAGGTCGTCGGCCGGGAACCAGCGGACGTTCTCGCCGACGCTCGCCCGCTCCGCCTCCTCGCTGCGCACCAGTGCCCAGTACACGACCGAGACGACGCGGTCGGCGCCGGGGGAGCGGTCGGCGTCGCCGAACGCGTACAGCTGCTCGAGGTAGCTCGGGGTCAGGCCGGTGGTGTCGTTGAGGGTGCGGGCGGCGGCGTAGGCGAGGTCCTCGCCGACGCGCAGCGGACCGCCCGGCAGCGCCCAGCGTCCTTCGAAGGGTTCGCGGATGCGGCGCACCAGCGGCAGCCACACCTGCGGCACGCCGAGGGTCTCGTCGTCGCTGCGGAGGGCGAAGATGACCGTGGACACGGCGAGCAGGGCGCTCGCGCGTTCGTGCCGTGCCGTCATCCGCTGCTCCCGGTCCCGGGTAAGAGTCACGATGACTCTAACGTTGCACCCATCTTAGTGTCAGCCCGACCAAAACCACAACGTCATCCCCTTCTCTGAAGATTCGTGACGAATGGTTGCTCTGCGCCCGGGATGACGACCATTCGTCACGAATCTGGCGGTCTCCGGGTGCGCGGGCTGAGGCGGGAGCGGATATGCTGGCGGCACACAACTGAACACACGGCCACGAGGTCGATGCGGGAGAGCCGCGCGCGTCAGCAGGCGGCACCGAAGGAGCAATCCTCCCCGACAATCTCTCAGGTACGCGTACCGCATCGGACTGGCCACTCTGAAAAGCAGGACGGCATCCCGCCGCCCTCGCCCACGGTGAAAGCCGAGGCGTCCGACAGGCGCCCGGTGAAACTCTCAGGCCGGATGACAGAGGGGAGTTCTTCCCGGGAGCGATCGCGCCCCCGCAGCCCCCGGCCGACGGCCGGCGAATCGGAGAACTCATGACCTCGCAGCAGAGCACGACCGGCGACCAGCACGAGAACGGCGACGACGCGCACGGCACCGCAGCCGACGAGCGCACCTCGCCGCTGCACGGCGCGCACACCGCCGCCGGTGCATCCTTCACCGACTTCGCCGGCTGGCAGATGCCCGTCCGCTACTCGTCCGACCTGGCCGAGCACCACGCCGTCCGCACGGCCGCGGGCCTCTTCGACCTGTCGCACATGGCCGAGATCGTCCTGATCGGGCCGGAGGCGGGGCAGGCCCTCGACTACGCGCTCGCCGGCAAGCTGTCGGCGCTCGCCATCGACCAGGCCAAGTACAGCCTCCTGCTGTCGCGTTCGGGCGGCATCGTCGACGACCTGGTCGTCTACCGCACCGGCGAGGACCGCTACATGGTGGTCGCGAACGCCTCCAACCGGGATGCGGTGGCCCAGGAGCTGCGCGAGCGCACGTCGCCCTTCGACGTCGAGGTCTTCGACGAGTCCGACGACATCGCGCTGATCGCCGTGCAGGGCCCGGCCGCGCTCTCCATCCTGCTCGCCACCGACGGCCTCGCGGCCGACGACGGCGCCCTCGGTGGCCACGACTTCGGCGAGCGCCTCTCCGCGCTCAAGTACTACTGGTCGCTGCCCGCGCTGTTCCAGACGCATCCCGTGCTCATCGCCCGCACCGGCTACACCGGCGAGGACGGCTTCGAGCTCTACCTGGCGCCGGACAACGCTCGCGCCCTGTGGGACGCCCTCACCGAGGCGGGCACCGAGCAGGGCCTCGTGCCCGCCGGGCTCGCCAGCCGCGACACACTGCGCCTGGAGGCCGGGATGCCGCTGTACGGCCACGAGCTCGGCCTCGACACCATGCCGGCGCAGGCCGGTCTCGGCCGCGTCGTCAACCTGGCGAAGGACACCGACTTCATCGGCCGCGCCGCCAGCGAGGAGGGTCCGCATCCCGAGTCCCGGGTGCTCGTCGGCCTGACCGGCGAGGGAAAGCGCGCCGCCCGCGCCGGCTACCCCGTCTACGCGAAGGACGCCGCGAACGGCGAGGATGCCGCGGTCGGCGTGGTCACCTCCGGCGCCCTGTCTCCCACGCTCGGCATGCCGATCGCGATGGCGTACGTCGCCCCGCCGTTCGCGCGCGAGAACACCGTGCTCCACGTGGATGTGCGCGGCACGCGCCTTCCGTTCACCGTCACCGCCCTCCCCTTCTACAGCAGAAAGAAGCGCTAGCCATGGCCGCAGAACGAGACCTGAAGTACACGCCCGAGCACGAGTGGCTCCTGGTCGAGGGCGACGTCGCGACCGTCGGCATCACCTCGTACGCCGCCGAGAAGCTGGGCGACGTCGTGTTCGTGGAGCTGCCGGAGGAGGGCAGCGACGTGACGGCCGGCCGCGTGGTGGGCGAGATCGAGTCGACGAAGTCGGTCGGCGAGCTGTTCGCGCCGGTCGACGGCGTCGTGGCCGAGGCGAACTCCGCCGTGGTGGACGCCCCCGAGCTCGTCAACTCCGACCCGTTCGGCGACGGCTGGCTGGTGAAGGTCCGCTTCACCGAGCTGCCCGACAATCTCCTCAGCTTCGACGAGTACGCCGCCCTCACCGGCGAGTAAGGTCCCGACCCCGCACATGACCGACCTCTTCCCGACGCGTCACATCGGCACCGACGGCGACGCGCAGCGCAGCATGCTGTCCGCCATCGGCGCCGCAGCCTCCCGCGAGTGGGCCTCCGTCGAGGACCTCGTCCACGCCGCCGTCCCCGACTCCATCCGGGTGGACGACGACCGCGCCTCGGCGCTGCCCGAGCCCCTCGGCGAGCGCGCCGCCCTCCGTGAGCTGCGCGCCCTGGCCTCCCGCAACACGGTGAACCGCAGCATGATCGGCCTCGGCTACTACGGCACGATCACCCCGGCGGTCATCAAGCGGAACGTGCTCGAGAACCCGGGCTGGTACACGGCGTACACGCCCTACCAGCCGGAGATCTCGCAGGGCCGGCTGGAGGCCCTGATCAACTTCCAGACCATGGTCTCCGACCTGACCGGCCTCGACACGGCGAACGCGTCGATGCTCGACGAGGGCACGGCGGTGGTCGAGGGGATGCTGCTGGCGCGACGCGCGTCCAAGGCGAAGTCCACGCGGTTCGTGGTGGATGCGGACACGTTCCCGCAGACCCTCGCACTGCTGCGCAACCGCGCCGAGGCGGTCGGCATCGAGCTCGTGGTGCTCGACCTCGCGGGCCTTCCGGCCGACTCGCCCGAGCTGTCGGACGCCTTCGGCCTGTTCGTCCAGTACCCCGGCGCCTCCGGCCGGGTGTGGGACCCGAGCGCGGCCATCCGCACGGCGAAGGAGGCCGGCGCGATCGTGGTCGCCGCCGCCGACCTGCTCGCGCTGACGCAGCTGCGCGCCCCCGGCGAGCTGGGAGCGGATGTGGCGGTCGGCACCAGCCAGCGCTTCGGCGTGCCGATGGGCTTCGGCGGACCGCACGCCGGCTACATGGCCGTCCGCACGGGCCTGGAGCGCCAGCTCCCGGGCCGCCTCGTCGGTGTCTCCCAGGATGCGGTGGGCAAGCCCGCCTACCGGCTGACGCTGCAGACGCGTGAGCAGCACATCCGCCGTGAGAAGGCCACCTCCAACATCTGCACCGCGCAGGTGCTGCTCGCCGTCATGGCGGCCATGTACGCCGTCTACCACGGCCCGGCGGGCCTCCGCGCGATCGGCCGCCAGGTGCACCTGTCGACCGCCGCCGTCGCCGAGGCGCTGCGCGTATCCGGCGTCGAGGTCGTCTCGCGGTCGTTCTTCGACACGCTCCAGGTCGAGGTGGATGACGCGGCGACGGTCGTCGCACGGGCGCACGACCGCGGGCTGCTGCTGCACGCCACGGACGCGGGCCTCGTGTCCCTCAGCGTCGACGAGGAGTCCGCCGCCGACCTGCGCGACGGCTTCTTCCCCCTGGCGGACCTGATCGAGGTGCTCGGCGGGACCGTCGAGGGCGACCTCGAACCGGCCCTGCCGGCCGACGCGTCCTTCGCGCCGGGGCTCGCCCGCGAGTCGGCGTACCTGACGCATCCGGTGTTCAGCACGCATCACTCCGAGACGGCGATGATGCGCTACCTGCGCCTGCTGCAGGACCGCGACTACGCCCTCGACCGCGGCATGATCCCGCTGGGGTCGTGCACCATGAAGCTCAACGCGGCGACCGAGATGGAGGCCGTGACCTGGCCCGAGTTCGCGGCGCTGCATCCCTTCGCCCCCGCCTCGGACGTCGCCGGCTCGCTCGAGCTGATCGACCAGCTGGAGCGGTGGCTCGCCGACGTCACCGGGTACGACACGGTCTCGCTGCAGCCCAACGCGGGCAGCCAGGGCGAGCTCGCCGGCCTCCTCGCCATCCGCGGCTACCACCGCTCGCGCGGCGACGAGCAGCGGACGGTGTGTCTCATCCCGCAGTCCGCCCACGGCACGAACGCGGCCTCGGCGGTGCTCGCCGGTATGAGCGTGGTCGTCGTGGCGACGGACGAGCTGGGCAACGTCGACCTCGACGACCTGCGCGCCAAGATCGAGCAGCACGCCGACACCCTCGCCGCGCTGATGATCACCTACCCGTCGACGCACGGCGTGTACGAGCACGAGGTGGTCGCCATCACGCAGGCGGTGCACGACGCGGGCGGCCAGGTCTACGTCGACGGAGCCAACCTCAACGCGCTGCTCGGCTACGCCCGCTTCGGGGACTTCGGCGGCGACGTCAGCCACCTCAACCTGCACAAGACGTTCTGCATCCCGCACGGCGGCGGCGGCCCCGGCGTCGGACCGGTCGCGGCGAAGGCGCACCTCGCGCCGTTCCTGCCCGGGCATCCGCTCGCTCAGGATGCGACGCACCCGGTGGCGGGCGGCGGCCGCGTCGAGCACGGCGGCGGCCCGGTCTCGGCGGCGCCGTACGGCAGCCCGAGCATCCTCCCGATCAGCTGGGCGTACGTCCGGATGATGGGCGCCGAGGGGCTGAAGGATACGACCGGCGCGGCGGTGCTCGCGGCCAACTACGTCGCTGCCCGCCTGCGCGAGCACTTCCCGGTGCTCTACGCGGGGGAGGACGGCCTCGTCGCGCACGAGTGCATCCTCGACCTGCGTCCGCTCACCGAGCGCACCGGGGTGACCGTCGACGACGTCGCCAAGCGCCTCATCGACTTCGGCTTCCACGCCCCGACCATGTCGTTCCCGGTCGCCGGCACCCTCATGGTGGAGCCGACCGAGAGCGAGGACCTCGCGGAGCTCGACCGCTTCGTGGCGGCGATGGTCGCGATCCGGGCCGAGGCGGACGCCGTCGCGGCAGGGGACTGGCCCTCGGACGACAACCCGCTCCGCAACGCGCCGCACACCGCCGAGTCGGTCGTCTCCTCCGACTGGGCGCACGCCTACAGCCGGGAGCAGGCCGTCTACCCGGTGCCCGCCCTCGTCCGCGACAAGTACTGGCCGCCGGTGCGCCGTATCGACCAGGCCTACGGCGACCGCAACCTCTTCTGCGCCTGCCCGCCGCCCGAGGCGTTCGCCTGAGCTAGTCGTCCGCCCGCCGTCGAGTCCGCGAACTTTGCACGAAATCCCGACCGATCCGTGCAAACTTCGCGGACTCGACGGTGGGGGTCAGGCGAAGATGGACGGCCACCACGCGACGGCGAGGGGATAGCCGACGAACGAGACGATGTCGATGATCGTGTGCGCGACGACGAGCGGCGCGACGCGTCCCCATCGGGTGTAGCACCAGCCGAAGACGACCCCCATCACGGCGTTGCCGACGAAGGGGCCGAAGCCCTGGTACAGGTGGTAGCTGCCGCGCAGCACCGCCGCCGCCAGGATGATCGTCCACGTGCCCCAGCCGAGCTGCCGCAGCCGCGTGAACAGGTAACCGACGACGATCACCTCCTCCTGCAGCGCCGCGCGCAGGGCGGCCAGGATGAGGACGGGCACCGTCCACCAATGGGCGTCGAGCGTCGACGCCTGCACCGTGACCGTGATCCCGAACACCCGGGTCAGGGCGTAGAACAGAATGCCCGGCACGCCGATCACGAGGAACAGCAGCGCGCCGCCGCCCAGGTCGCGCGCCGGGCGGGTCAGGTCGAGCCCGATGCGCCGGAAGCCGCTGCGCTGCGGCTGCCACAGCAGGTAGATGACGAGCGCGACCGCGAAGAGCGGGAACAGGTTGCCGAGCACCTGGTAGAGGAAGTCGAACACCTCGCGGCTCGACTGCGCGGGGTTCACCTCCGCCTTCTGCTGCGCGAGCGGGGTGCTCTGGGTGGAGCGGTCGATGATCGTCACGATGGAGTAGACCGCCGACTGCCCGAGCGACAGCCCGAGCACGATGGCGACCTCCCACCAGAGCCGCGGGCGCGCCTGGCTGCCGACGGGGATCTCAGCGGCCCAGGTGGCTGTGGTGCTCATACGTGCATCCTGCCAGGTGCCCGCCGGAACAGGGGATCGTTGCATTCGGCGGCGCTTTCCGCTCGTTTTTGTGCGCTTCGTGCAGGAATCCGTCGACTGAGTTACCACTATGTAACGTTTTCCCGCGCTGTTTTGCAATCGCTGGCGGCGATACCTAGGGTCATTCTTATCCCGCGCGGGACAGGCACTCTCGCACGCCTGCACCGTCGCACACTTCGCACAGGAGGAACATTGCACATCAACGGAAGAAGGGTGAGGTACGCGGTCAGCGCGGTCGCCGTCGCAGGCGTAGCAGCGCTCGCACTGTCTGCCTGCACCACGTCCGGCAGCACCAGCACCTCGTCGGCTGCCAAGGGCGGCACCGTGACGGTCGCGGTCGTCAACGACTTCACCTCGTTCAACTCGCAGACGCCGCAGGGCAACCTGGACACCAACGGCCAGGTCGGTTACCTCAACGGCTCGTACGGAACCGGTTTCCAGTACATCGACAGCGACTACAAGATCGTCCACGACGACAAGTTCGGCAAGTTCGAGAAGACCTCGGACAACCCGCTGACCGTCAAGTACACGCTGAACAAGGACGACAAGTGGTCCGACGGCCAGCCGGTCACCGCTGACGACATGATCCTCGCCTGGGCGATCGCCTCGGGTCACTACGACTCGGCGAAGTTCGACGCCGACGGCAACGTCACCAGCGGCACGCAGTACTTCCAGATCGCGGGTTCGACGGCCGGCATCGACGCGACCGACTTCCCGACGGTCAGCAACGACAACCGCACGATCACCCTCAAGTACGCCACGCCCTACGTGGACTGGGAGCTCGTCAACCCGATCGCGCAGCCCGCGCACATCGTCGCCAAGAAGGCGGGCCTCTCCTCGGCCGCCGACCTGACGAAGCTGCTCAAGGGCCTGCCGAAGGGCGACCCGGCCAACCCGGCGCCCGCCGACCCGACGCTGGAGAAGGCGGCCAAGTTCGTCAACACCGGCTACGACGTCACCGCGTTCCCGACCGACAAGGACCTGCTGGTCTCCTCCGGCGCGTTCGTCGTCTCGTCGTGGACCCCGGGCCAGTCGCTCACCATGGTGCCGAACAAGTACTACGCCGGCGGTCTCAAGCCGAACGTGGACAAGATCGTCTTCCGCATCATCCCGGACGCGAACGCCCAGGTCACCGCTCTCCAGAACGGTGAGGTCGACATCATCAACCCGCAGGCGTCCGCCGACACGATCACCGCGCTCAAGCAGACCAGTGCGAAGATCCTGACGGGTGCGCAGGCGTCGTACGACCACCTCGACCTGAACTTCGGCTCGCAGGTGTTCTCCGACCCGAAGGTCCGTGAGGCGTTCCTCAAGACCATCCCGCGTCAGCAGATCCTCGACTCGATCGTCACCCCGGTCGACAAGAAGGCCAAGGTCCTGAACTCGCAGATCTTCCTGCCGAACCAGGAGCAGTACGACGGCAGCGTGAAGCAGAACGGGTCCGACAAGTACGACAAGGTCGACATCGACGGCGCCAAGCAGCTGCTCGCCGGTGCCACCCCGACCGTGCGCATCCTGTACAACACGAACAACCCGAACCGTGTCGACGAGTTCCAGTCGATCCAGGCCTCGGCCGCCAAGGCCGGCTTCAAGGTCGTCGACGCCGGCTCGCCCGACTGGAGCAAGCTCCTCCCGGGTGGCAACTACGACGCCTCGCTCTTCGGCTGGATCAGCCCGGGCGCCGGCACCTCGCAGCTGCCGCAGGTGTTCGCCTCGCAGGGTGGCGGAAACTACAACCGCTACACCGGCACCAACGACCTGGCCCTCAAGTCGCAGACCACCCTCGACAAGGATGCTCTGACGAAGATCGAGTACCAGATCGACAAGCAGACGTTCACGGACGGCTACGGCCTCCCGCTGTTCCAGCTGCCGGGTGTCTTCGGCGCGACGAACCGTGTGCAGAACGTCAAGTACAACGGCAACCAGAACGGTCCGTTCTGGAACTTCTGGGAGTGGTCGGTCAAGTCCTCCTCCTCGAAGTAACAGCTCCGCAAGTGAGAGTGCCCGGGTGAACCCCGGGCACTCTCCTGCGGCGGGGCGTCGGTTCGTACCGGCGCCCCGTATCATGTAGTCGGTGGACGCGACCCGTCCGCCCCTAAGAAAACGCGCCTGGCGGCACCCCCTCCGCCGCACCCCCGTTCGGCGCGTCCTGTCAGTGAAGGTTTTGAACCTATGGCGAGTTTCATCCTGAGACGCCTTCTCGTCTCAGTGCTCATCATCATCGCCGCTTCGTTCCTGATGTACATGCTGGTGGCCTACAGCGCCGACCCGCTCCAGGACCTGCGAAGCAGCAATTCCCCCAACAAGACGGCGCTGATCAACGCGCGCATCCAGCTCCTCCAATTGGATGTGGTGCCCCCGCTGCGCTGGCTGCTCTGGCTCGGCGGCGCTGCGAAGTGCCTCATCCCGTTCGCCAACGCCTGCGACCTCGGGTCGACCGTCTCGAACGCGAAGGTGACCGACATCCTGCCGCAGGCCCTCGGGTCGACGGTGCAGCTGGTCACGCTCGCTCTCATCCTCGCGATCCTCCTCGGTGTCACCATCGGCATCGTCACCGCCCTGCGGCAGTACAGCGGACTCGACAACGTCGTCACGTTCCTCAGCTTCTTCCTGTACTCCCTCCCGGCGTTCCTCGTGGCGGTGCTGCTCAAGGAGTTCGTGGCCATCGGCTTCAACAACTTCCTGGCGCATCCGGTCATCCCGTGGTGGGTGGCCGTGGTCATCGGCGTGGTGGCCGGCCTCATCTGGCAATCGCTGATCGGCGGCGACCGCCGCCGGCGGCTCATCACGTTCGCGATCGCGACCGTGGCGACCGCGGGCGTGCTGCTGCTGATGTCGGCGATGAACTGGTTCCTGGTGCCGGGCCTCGGCCCGGTGGTGATGATCATCCTGATCGCCGCGACCGTGATCGGCGCCACCGCGCTGATCTCGGGTCTGCAGAACCGCCGGGCGCTGATCTCGGCGGCGATCGCCGGTGCCGTGAGCCTGGTCTGCTACTTCGCGCTGCAGCCGCTGTTCGACGTCTCGACGATCGGCACGATCGTGATCCTCGCGATCGTCGCCATCATCGTGAGCCTCGCCATCGGCTACTTCGTCGGCGGCTACGACCGCGGGCAGAACATGCGCATCGCGGTTATCGTGACGATCGTCTCGGGCTTCCTCATCATCGTGGACCGCTTCATGCAGGCCTGGCCGCAGTACTTCCAGGACACGAACGGCCGCCCGATCGCGACCGTCGGCTCCTCGACGCCGGGCCTCGAGGGCGACATGTGGGTCACCGGGCTCGACACGTTCACGCACCTGGTGCTGCCGACGATCGCCCTGCTCCTGATCTCGTTCGCCTCCTACACCCGCTACTCGCGGGCCGGGATGCTCGAGGTGCTGAACCAGGACTTCATCCGCACCGCGCGCGCCAAGGGCCTGCCGGAGCGGACGGTCGTGGTGCGCCACGCGTTCCGCAACATGCTCATCCCGATCACCACCCTCGTCGCGTTCGACGTTGGCGCGCTGCTCGGTGGTGCGGTCATCACCGAGAAGGTGTTCGCGATCCCCGGCATGGGCTCGCTGTTCAACCTGGGCCTCAGCCGCGGTGACCTCAACCCCGTCATGGCGTACTTCCTGGTGATCGCGGCGATGGCGATCCTGTTCAACTTCCTGGCAGACCTCGCCTACGCCGCACTCGACCCGAGAGTGAGGGTCCGATAATGGCCGACCAGACTCGCATCGCCGACGAGCTGGAGGCGCCCAGCGCCCCGCCCGTCAGCCAGGGGAAGCTCATCTGGCGACGCTTCCGGTCCAACAAGATCGCCGTCGCCAGCGCGATCCTGTTCATCCTGATCATCCTGTTCTCGATCTCCGCGATCGGGCTGGGGCCGATCCACGGATGGTGGAAGTACAACTACAGCGAACTGAACGACCAGGTGCAGCAGGGTTCCCCCACGCTGGAGCACCCGTTCGGCCAGGACCGCATCGGCAAGGACTACTTCGCGCTCACCATGCGCGGCATCCAGAACTCGGTGCTCGTCATGATCGTCCTCGGACTGATCGCGAGCGTCGTGGGTGTCGTGGTCGGCGCGGTCGCGGGCTACTTCCGCGGTGTCGTCGACGCCATCCTGATGCGCATCACGGACGTCTTCATCGTCATTCCGGCGCTCGTCATCGGCTCCGTCGTCGGTCACATCTTCGGCGGGCTCGGTGCGTTCTTCCTGGCCCTGATGCTCGGGTTCTTCTCGTGGATGGGCATCGCCCGACTGGTCCGCGGCGAGTTCCTGTCGCTCCGCGAGCGCGAGTTCGTGGAGGCGGCGCGCGTCGCCGGAGCGTCGGATTCGCGCATCATCTTCAAGCACATCCTGCCGAACGCCATCGGCGTGGTGATCGTCGCCTCGACCCTGATCATGGCCTCGGCCATCCTGCTCGAGACCGCGCTCTCGTACCTCGGCTACGGCATCCAGCCGCCGGACGTCTCGCTCGGCCTGCTGATCAGCTCGAACCAGTCCGCGTTCCAGACCCGCCCGTGGCTGTTCTGGTGGCCGGGCGGGTTCATCGTGACGCTCGCGCTGCTGGTGAACTTCGTCGGCGACGGTCTGCGCGACGCCTTCGACCCGCGCCACCGCCGGTTCAACCTGCGCAAGATGCGGGAACAGGAGCCGGAGGAGGGCGAAGGCGACGACCGGACCCCGAAGACCGGAGCGGCCCTCGCGGAGGACGTGCTGTGACCCGCCGCCCCGCCGTGCTGCTCCCGGCCGTCTCAGGCCAGGAGCAGCGCGGCGACGGTGCCCGCCACGAGCAGCACCAGCACGGCGAGCGATGCGTAGTGCGGGCGCACCGCGACGGGCGTCTCGTCCGCGCGTCCGGTCTCGATGGCGCCGGAGTCCTGCAGCGCCGTCCAGCGTCGGCGCACCACCTCGGCGGCGGCGCCCGACTCGGTCGACAGCAGGTCGCCGGGGCGGCGCAGGCTCTGCTCGACGCTCGGCCGGCCGACGCGTCCGCGGGTCTCCTGACGGGTCGCGCGCAGCGTGCGGGTCGTGCCGGGAGCGGGTGCGGCCCAGACCGGGAACTTGCGGCCCGGCGTGTACAGCGTCAGCGCGTACTTGGTGTCGACGGCGATCAGCGCCTCCCACGGGATGTGCGCGCTCAGCGTCACGTTGACCACCTCGATGCCGTCGTCGCCGACCGTGAGGCTCGGGCGCCACAGCATCGCCCAGGCGACGAAGGCGAACAGCACCAGCGGCACGATGTACAGCAGCCGGGCGTCGTGGACGCTCACCAGCAGGCCGAGGGTCAGCGCGGCGGCAGCCGCCCAGACCAGCACGGCAAGGACCCGGTTGAACCGGGACACGAAAACCTCGCGTTCGGCGGGGGAGACGTAGGGCATGGCTCCATGCTCTCATCCCCCCGGAACGCCCCCGAAAGGAACCAGTGACATGACCGAGACCAGCACGGCTCGGACGACGACCGCGACCGGCGGTCCCGTCCTCGAGGTGAACGGCCTCTCCGTCGACTTCGGTGTGGACGGCGTGTGGGTGCCCGCCGCGAAGAATCTCGACTACCGGATCCGCGCGGGCGAGGTGCTCGCCATCGTGGGCGAGTCCGGCTCGGGCAAGAGCGCGAGCTCGATGGCGATCCTCGACCTGCTGCCGAAGAACTCGCGCGTGCAGGGCTCGATCAAGCTGGACGGCCGCGAGCTGACCGGCCTCAGCCAGCCGCAGATGCGCCGGGTGCGCGGCCGCCAGGTCGCCGTCATCTTCCAGGAGCCGATGACGGCGCTGAACCCCGTCTACACGGTGGGCTCGCAGATCGTCGAGACGCTCCGCATCCACTTCGGGATGTCGCCGCACGAGGCCAAGGAGCGCGCGCTCGAGCTGCTCGCCATGGTCGAGCTGCCCGATCCGAAGAAGGCGTACAACTCCTACCCGCACCAGCTCTCGGGCGGTCAGCGGCAGCGCGCCATGATCGCGCAGTCGATCTCGTGCGACCCGAAGCTGCTGATTGCCGACGAGCCGACCACCGCGCTCGACGTGACCGTGCAGGCCGAGATCCTGGAGCTGCTGCGCAGCCTCCGCGACCGGCTCGACAGCGCCATCCTGCTGATCACCCACGACATGGGCGTCGTCGCCGACCTGGCCGACAACATCGTGGTCATGCGCAAGGGCGACATCGTCGAGTCGGGAACGGTGAAGGACGTCTTCAGCAACCCGCAGCACCCGTACACGATCGCCCTGCTCGACGCCGTGCCCCACCTGGGGCAGCGTGGGGACGAGGAGATCGACACCACGGCCGCCCTCGCCGCCGGCACGGAGAACCCCGACGCCGCGTTCGCCGAGCGCATCCGGGCCAACGAGCGCGCCGCGCAGGCGGAGCACGAGAAGGCCGAGATGGACAAGCGGCCGGTCGTCGTCGACTTCCGGAACGTCGCGATCGAGTACCCGAAGCACGGACGCGTCCCCGCGTTCCGCGCGGCGAGCGACATCGACCTGAAGATCCACGAGGGCGAGGTCGTCGGCCTGGTGGGCGAGTCGGGCTCGGGCAAGACCACGCTCGGCCGCGCCGCGATCGGACTGCTGCCCATCCACTCCGGCCAGCTGGTGGTGGCCGGGCAGGACATCAGCAAGCCCAGCCGCGACGAGATCCGCAAGCTGCACCGCAACGTCGGCATCGTGTTCCAGGACCCGTCGTCGTCGCTGAACCCGCGCCTCCAGATCTCCGACTCGATCGGCGAGCCGCTGCGCCTCGCTAAAGGGCTGAAGGGCGCCGACCTCTCCAAGGAGGTCGACCGCCTGCTCGACAGCGTCGAGCTGCCGCGCGCGTACCGCAGCCGGTTCCCGCACGAGCTCTCCGGCGGCCAGAAGCAGCGCGTGGGCATCGCCCGCGCCCTGTCGCTGAAGCCGCAGGTGCTGATCGCCGACGAGCCGACGAGCGCGCTCGACGTGTCGGTGCAGGCCCGTGTGCTGGAGCTGATGCAGACGCTCCAGAAGGAGATGAACTTCGCCTGCCTGTTCATCACCCACGACCTGGCCGTCATCGACGTGCTCGCCGACCGCATCGCGGTCATGCACCACGGCCGCCTGGTCGAGGTCGGCACGCGGGATGAGATCCTCCGCTACCCGAAGGAGCCGTACACGCAGCGCCTGCTCGCCGCGGTGCCGCTCCCGGACCCGGAGCAGCAGCGCGCGCGCCGCGCCCTGCGCCTGGAGCTGCTCGCCGCGGGCGCGGACGAGACCGGGGCGATCCCGGCGGTCCCGCAGGAGCCGCAGCAGCCCGAGCCTCCGGTCGCCCAGGGGCTGTAGCGCGGGGTTCTTCAGCGCTCGCTGACAGCGGACACAGGAGAAGGGGAGCGGATCCGCGATAGGATGGACCGTTCCCCTTCTTCCTTCTGACGAGAGTCGAGTCTTCACGCATGTCCGAGAACGCCGTCGCCCGCCGCGATGATCTGCGCAATGTCGCGATCGTCGCCCACGTCGACCACGGCAAGACCACGCTGGTCGACGCCATGCTGAAGCAGACGAACTCCTTCGACGCGCACGCCCATGTCGAGGAGCGCGCGATGGACTCCAACGAGCTCGAGCGCGAGAAGGGCATCACGATCCTCGCCAAGAACACGGCGATCTCGTACAAGGGCAAGCACGCCCCGAACGGCCCGATCACCATCAACGTGATCGACACCCCCGGCCACGCCGACTTCGGCGGCGAGGTCGAGCGCGGCCTCTCCATGGTCGACGGCGTCGTGCTGCTGGTGGATGCGTCCGAGGGCCCGCTGCCGCAGACCCGCTTCGTGCTCCGCAAGGCGCTGCAGGCGAAGCTCCCCGTCATCCTCGTCGTCAACAAGACCGACCGCGGCGACGCCCGCATCGAGGAGGTCGTCGGCGAGAGCCAGGACCTGCTGCTCGGCCTGGCCAGCGACCTGTCCGACGACGTGCCCGACCTCGACCTCGACGCCGTGCTCGACGTGCCGGTCGTCTACGCGTCCGGCCGTGCCGGAGCCGCGAGCCGCACCCAGCCGGCGAACGGCGAGCTGCCCGACAACGACGACCTCGAGCCGCTGTTCCAGGCGATCCTCGAGCACATCCCGGCGCCGACCTACGACCCCGAGGCGCCTCTGCAGGCGCACGTCACCAACCTCGACGCCTCGCCGTTCCTCGGCCGCCTCGCCCTGCTCCGCATCTTCAACGGCACGCTGAAGAAGGGCCAGACGGTCGCGTGGGTGCGCCACGACGGCGACGTGCACAACGTCCGCGTCACCGAGCTGCTCATGACGAAGGCGCTCGACCGCTACCCGGCCGAGTCGGGCGGCCCGGGCGATATCGTCGCCGTCGCCGGCTTCGCCGACATCATGATCGGCGACACGCTGGCCGACCCGGAGGACGTGCGTCCGCTCCCCGCCATCCACGTCGACGAGCCCGCGATCTCGATGACCATCGGCACCAACACCTCCCCGCTCGTCGGCAAGGTCAAGGGCCACAAGCTCACCGCCCGCATGGTGAAGGACCGCCTCGACCGCGAGCTCATCGGCAACGTGTCGCTCCGTGTGCTCGACATCGGCCGTCCGGACGCGTGGGAGGTGCAGGGCCGCGGCGAGCTGGCGCTGGCCATCCTGGTCGAGCAGATGCGCCGCGAGGGCTACGAGCTGACCGTCGGCAAGCCGCAGGTGGTCACCAAGAAGGTCGACGGCAAGACCCACGAGCCGTACGAGCACCTGACGATCGACGCCCCCGAGGAGTACCTCGGCGCGATCACGCAGCTGCTCGCGGCCCGCAAGGGACGCATGGAGAACATGTCGAACCACGGCACCGGCTGGGTCCGCATGGAGTTCATCGTGCCGTCGCGCGGCCTGATCGGCTTCCGCACCGAGTTCCTCACCACCACACGCGGCACCGGCATCGCGAACGCGATCTTCCACGGCTACGACGAGTGGGCGGGCCAGATCGTCACGCGCAGCAACGGCTCCATCGTGGCCGACCGCGCCGGTGTCGTGACCCCGTTCGCGATCATCGCCCTGCAGGAGCGTATGACCTTCTTCGTCAACCCGACGGAGGAGGTCTACGAGGGCATGGTGATCGGCGAGAACTCGCGCGCCGACGACATGGACGTGAACATCACCAAAGAGAAGAAGCTCACCAACATGCGCTCCTCCACGGCCGACACGTTCGAGTCGATGACCCCGTCGCGTCAGCTCACGCTGGAGGAGTCGCTCGAGTTCGCCCGCGACGACGAATGCGTCGAGGTGACCCCGGAGGCCGTGCGCATCCGCAAGGTCGAGCTGGATGCGACCGCCCGCGGCCGCGCCGCCGCCCGCCTCAAGCGTCAGGACGCCGCCGCCGTCTGATCGCTGCGCCGCTCCAACGCCGAAACGCCGCCTCCCCCACGCGAGGCGGCGTTTCGCGCTTCTGCGAGCGCCAGCTCAGGAGATTCGGCCGTCTGCGCGCCGAATCTCCCGCACGACTGCCAATCGAAGGAGATTCGGCACCGATTCTCCGACGTAAGCGTCGGCGGCTCAGAAGGGTGCTGTCGGCGGCAGGGCCGCATCCGCGACAATGGACGCATGAACCGCAGCCGCCTCCTCGCCCTCCCGCTCGCCGCCGCCCTGCTGCTCGGCGCGACGCCCGCGCTGGCCGGCTGCAGCTTCCAGGGCGTCGTGAAGGACGTCTCCGGCGGCAACGTCGACATCGGCGGCGCGAAGGTGCCCTCCGACTTCCCGAAGGAGGTCCCGCTCGCCAGCGGAGACGTCGTGTTCGGCGCCGGACTCGGCTCCGGCGAGGACAAGGTCTGGAACGTCACCGTCAAGGTCGACGGCGCCGACTCCTACACCGCGATCCAGAAGCAGCTGACCGACGCCGGCTTCAGCGGCGAGTTCGGCGCGCAGGGGCCGAACGGGGGAGGCACGGGCACCTTCAGCAACGGAACCTACGGCGTGCTGGTGGTCGTGACGGATGCGGGCAGCAACGGCTGGGTCGCGAACTACTCGGTCTCGAAGGGGAAGGCGCCCAGCCCGACGCCGACCGCGGGCTCCTGACCGGCGCTCAGGCGAACAGGCCGGCGCCGATGTACGAGCCGTCGCGCGCGCCCGGCGGCACGGCGAACACGCCCGACCCGACGTGGCGCAGGTACTCGTTCATCAGGTCGTGGCTCGCCAGCCGCTGCTGGATCGGGATGAACTGCGTGCGCGGGTCCCGCTGGAGCGCGATGAAGAACAGCCCCGCGTTGAGCCGTCCCAGTTCGTCGTTGCCGTCCACGAAGTTGTAGCCGCGGCGCAGCAGCTGGGCCCCGCCGTTCATGGTGGGATGCGCGAGCCGCACGTGCGAGTCGGGGTCGATCTTCGTGCCGCCGTCCTTCGCCAGCGCGAGGAAGTTCGGCGCGGTGAACTCGGTCCCGCCCGACAGGGGCGCGCCCTCGCCCTTGTCGCGGCCGACGATGCGCTCCTGCTCGCCGAGCTGCTGCCGGTCCCAGGTCTCGATGACCATGCGGATCTTGCGGGCGACCAGGTACGAGCCGCCGTGCATCCACCCGGCGCCGTCGTCGCCCGCCGCCCAGACCTGGTCCTCGACCACGGACTGGTCCTCCGACTTGATGTTCGCCGTGCCGTCCTTGAAGCCGAACAGGTTGCGCGGTGTCGCCTGGGCGCGCGAGGTGGAGGAGGTGCGCCCGAAGCCGAGCTGCGACCAGCGGATGGCGGCGCGGCCGAACGCGATGCGCGACAGGTTGCGGATGGCGTGCACGGCGACCTGCGGATCGTCGCTGCAGGCCTGCACGCAGAGGTCGCCGCCGCTGATCGCATCCGCCAGCGCGTCGCCGGGGAACCGGGGGAGGTCGACTAGCGCCTGCGGCCGGCGCGCGGCGATGCCGAAGCGGTCGACTCCGTCGGCGGTGCGGAACAGGCTCGGCCCGAAGCCGAAGGTCAGCGTCAGTCCGCCCGGCGGCAGGTCGAGCGCCTCGCCGGTGTCGTCCGGCGGCGCGTCGGAGGGGCCGGAGGCCGGTCCGTACTTACCGGCGGGGCGGCCCTGCGTCATACGCGCGGCCGCGAGCGTCCAGTCCCGCAGCAGTTCGACCAGGCCGTCGCGGTCGAGCCCGTCGGCGGTGTCGAACGCGGCGAAGTGGAGGCGGTCCTGCGCGGGCGTGGTGATGCCGGCCTGGTGGGCGCCGTAGAACGGATACGTCGTGGAGGCGGGGGCGGTGGCGCCGAGCACCGCGCGGTCGGCCGCCACACCGGCGCCGATACCCACGACGCCGGCGCCGACCGCTGCGCCGGCCAGCCCGAGCATCCCACGGCGGGAAAGGCCGGGACGGTCGCCGGCGCCGGCATCGGGTGCGGGACGTTCCGCGTCCTCGGGGCGATTCGTCACGGCGCTACTTGACGATGATCGAGGTCAGCCGGCTGAGCGGCTCGCTCAGCGCGTTGACCTGGTCGGAGAGCTCCTTCACCTGCCCGGTGCCGAGCTCGGTGTAGCTCACGAAGCCGTCGCCGGAACGGTACGTCGCGAGGGTCGCCGCGACGGCCGCGAACTCGGCGTCGAGTTTGGCGACCACGGCCTTGCCGCTGCTTCCCTTGCTCACCGCGATGTCGCGGACGACGCCGTAGGCGACCCGCGCGCCCTCGAGGTTCGCCTGGAAGTCCTGCAGGTCGGTGTGCGAGAAGGTCTCCTCCTCGCCGGTGATCTTCGACCCGGCGACCTCCTCCATCAGGCCGATGGCGCCGTTGGAGATCTGGTCGATGGTGAGCGCGAAGTCCTTCGCGTGCACCAGGTCGTACAGCTTCTGGGTGTCGGCGACGAGCTTGTCGGCGAGCGTCGTGCGGGTGGCCGCGTCGGCGCGCGTGTACCCGGCGGGAGCCCAGAGGTCCTTCTCGATGCGGTGCCAGCCGGTCCAGTCCTGGCCGTCGGCGAGGTCCGCTTCGCGCAGGTCGAGCGCGGGGTCGAGGTCGCCGAACTGCTCGGCGGTGGGCTCGATCCGCTCGTAGTACGACCGGGCCGACGCGTACTGGGCGCGGGCCGCGGCGTCGTCGCCGCCGGCGTAGGCAGCAGCGAACGACTTCGTGGCGGTGAGCAGGGCGCCCGCCTGGTCCTTCACGTAGCCCTCGTAGTTGCCGACCGCCTGCGCGACCTGCTTGTTGCCGCTCTGGGACGCGGCCGCGCCCGAACCGGCCTTCACGGTGAAGGCGGCGACGTTCGTCGGCTGGCCGACCATCCCCTTGCGGCACGCCGAGAAGTACGAGCCCTCGGCGAGCTGCACGACGTAGTTCACGGTGGTCCCGGGGCCGATGTTCTCCTTCTCGCCGACGATGCGCAGCTTGTCGGTCGCCAGCAGCTCGAACTCGTTCACGTCCTGGCCGTCGTTGGTGACCTGGAAGGTGATCGGTCCGGCCTTCGCGGTGTCCGTCGACAGGGTGCAGGTCGTGTCGGTCAGTGACACGGCGATGGCCTCGTCGGTGGCGGCGGCCTTGTTGGGCACGCAGCCCGTCAGTGCGACGGCGAGGGCGGCTGCGCCGGCGAAGGAGCCTGCGGCGGCAGCGAGCGGACGGAGTCGGGGCATGGCTGTGCTGTGCTTTCTGGGTCGGGTGGAGCGACGGGTCGGGTCAGGACGCGATGGGCGCGTGCGGGGCGGCGGCCGTCGCGCTCGGCTTCGTGGCCGCGGGACGCCCCGAGGCGCGGTGCTGGCGCACGTAGAAGAACCCGACGACGGCGAGGTAGGCGACCCACGCCACGACCTGCAGCCAGGTCGGCGACGGGTTGAAGTTGAGGATGCCCGCGGCGAGCGTGCCGTACCAGCTGGAGGAGGGGATGGCGCCGCTGATGTTGTAGGCGTGCGCGCCGTCGGGGATGAGGCCCGCCTCCTGCAGGTCGCCCAGCCCGTACGCGAACACGCCGGCCGCGACGAGGATGAGGAACGCGCCGGTCCAGGTGAAGAACACGCCGAGGTTGATCTTCACCATGCCGCGGTACAGCAGGAAGCCGAGGACGGCGGCGGTGGCGAGACCCAGCAGGGCGCCGGCGGCCGGCTCCCACGTGCCGCCGGTGCTGGCGACCGTGGCCCAGACGAACAGCGACGTCTCGATGCCCTCGCGGCCCACGCTGAGCATGGCCAGCAGGATGACGCCCCAGCCCGCGCCCACCAGTGCGGAGTCCAGGCGGTTGTGCAGGGTGGACTTCATGGTGCGGGCGGTCTTGCCCATCCAGAACACCATCCAGGTCACGAACCCGACGGCGACCAGCGACAGCGTGCCGCCGAGGATCTCCTGCGCCTCGAAGCTCATGCCGTAGGGGCCCCAGGTGAGCGCCGCCCCGATCCCGAGCGGGATGACGAGGGCGATGCCGACGCCGATCCAGAGCTTCGAGAGCACGTCGTTGCGGCCCACCTTCACCACGTAGGCGATGAGGATGGTGACGATGAGGGCCATCTCGAGGCCTTCGCGGAGGCCGATCAGATAGTTCGCGAGCACAGGGGACCTTGTCGAGGTTCGGGGATGAGGTTGGTAAGGCTAACCTTACCCATCGAGCGTATGACAGGACCCTGAAAGAGTCCAGCTAGGATTCGAGAATGCTCAGCCGGATCGTCAGCGCCGTCCTGCTCGTGCTCACGGGAGCCGTGTTCGGCGCGATCGGAACGATCGCCCACCAGAGCTCGGTGACCTGGGGCATCCCGATCCCGCTCGGGCTGATCGGCTCGCTGCTGGCCTTCGCCGCCCTCCTCGTCGGTCTCCGGCTGCTCGGGCACAGCCGTCTTCCTGCGCTGCTCGCCGCCCTCGGGGCGATCGCCGTCATCCTGCTGTTCACGCAGGAGAGCGCGGGCGGGTCGGTGCTCATCCCGAACAACCTCGCCGGGCAGGTCTGGCTGGTGGGGCCCATCCTCATCGCCGCCATCGCGATCGCGTGGCCCGACGTGCGCGGGCGCCGCGACGACGGCGGGCGCCCTCCCGTGCGCGACGGCATAAGCTAGAGGGACAGCTCCACGTGAAGGGATCCGATCCACTGTGACCTATGTCATCGCTCTCCCGTGCGTCGATGTGAAGGACAGGGCCTGTATCGACGAGTGCCCCGTCGACTGCATCTACGAGGGCGAACGGTCGCTGTACATCCACCCCGACGAGTGCGTCGACTGCGGCGCCTGCGAGCCGGTCTGCCCGGTCGAGGCGATCTACTACGAGGACGACCTGCCCGAGGAGTGGAAGGACTACTACCGCGCGAACGTGGAGTTCTTCGACGACATCGGCTCGCCGGGCGGAGCCTCGAAGGTCGGCGTGATCCAGAAGGACCACCCGGTCATCGCCGCGCTGCCCCCGCAGGCCCACTGAGCACCGCCCGCCGTGGCCCTGCAGGAGCTCCCCGACTACCCGTGGGACATGATGGCGCCGTACGCCGAGCGCGCTCGGTCGCACGCTGACGGCATCGTCGACCTGTCGATCGGCTCGCCGGTCGACGCGACGCCCGACCTCGTCCGGGATGCGCTCGCGCACGCGACGGACGCGCACGCCTACCCGCAGACGATCGGCACGCCGGCGCTGCGTGAGGCGATCGTGCGCTGGTTCGAGCGGCGGCGGGGTGTGACCGGCCTGACCGTCGAGAACGTGCTGCCGACCATCGGCTCCAAGGAGCTGGTGGCGCTGCTGCCGTTCATGCTCGGCCTGGGGGAGGGCGACGTCGTCGTGCACCCGCGCGCGGCCTACCCGACCTACGCGATCGGCGCCGCCATCGCCGGCGCGACCGCCATGGCCAGCGACGATCCGGCGGAGTGGCCGGAGGGCACCCGCCTCGTCTGGCTGAACTCGCCCGGCAACCCGGACGGGCGCATCCTGTCGGTCGGCGAGCTGCGCGCCGCCGTCGCGCGGGCCCGCGAACTGGGCGCCTACCTGGCGAGCGACGAGTGCTACGCCGAGCTGGGCTGGGACGCGCCGTGGGATGCGGAGCGCGTGCCGAGCATCCTCGACCCGCGCGTCATCGGCGAGGACCGCACCGACGTGCTCGCCGTCTACTCGCTGAGCAAGCAGTCGAATCTCGCCGGCTACCGGGCGGCGTTCGTCGCCGGCTGCCGCACGGTCGTCTCCCGCCTCACCAACGTCCGCAAGCACGCCGGCCTCATGCTGCCCGCGCCGCTGCAGGCCGCGATGGTGGCAGCCCTCGGCGACGACGCCCACGTCGAGGCGCAGAAGGAGCGGTACCGTGCCCGGCGTGAGACCCTCAAGCCGGCGCTCGAGGCGGCCGGCTTCCGCATCGACTGCAGCGAGGGCGGGCTGTACCTCTGGGCGACCGAGGGACGCGACGCCTGGGAGAGCATCGGGCGGCTCGCCGACCTGGGCATCCTGGCCGGCCCCGGGCACTTCTACGGCATCCACTACCCGGAGCATGTGCGGCTGTCGCTGACGGCGACGGACGAGCGTGTGGATGCGGCCGCGGCCCGGCTGCGCAGCTTTGGAGACTCCCTCTAACCGAACGACCGGGGCTTTGCCCGATGCGACAGTTGCCGCTCGGGTTCGTTAGGCTGTACCGGCAGGGGGTCGTTCAGCCGACGGCACTGTGCAGCGCTGCCATGACCGGCGCGCAGGTTTTCCCACCCAATCCCACCAGGAGGCGTTGTGAGCGGACTCGGCACCGAGAGCACTGGCACCGAGAAGGCGGCGGCCGAGAGCGAGCTGGCCACGGCCTCGCTGACCTTCCCCGGTGGTCGCGCCGAGTTCCCGATCCGGCCGAGCGTCGACGGAGCCTCGAGCATCGACTTCTCGTCGCTCACCAAGCAGACCGGGCTGACCAGCCTCGACTACGGCTTCGTCAACACCGCGGCCACGCGCTCCTCCATCACGTACATCGACGGTGAGCAGGGCATCCTGCGCTACCGCGGCTACCCGATCGAGCAGCTGGCCGAGCACTCGACCTTCCTCGAGGTGGCGTGGCTGCTCATCCACGGCGAGCTGCCGTCGAAGACCGAGCTCGCCGACTTCGACGAGCGCATCCGCCGCCACACGCTTCTGCACGAGGATCTGCGCCGCTTCTTCGACGCGCTGCCCCACGACGCGCACCCGATGTCGGTGCTGTCGAGCGCCGTCTCGGCCCTGTCCACCTTCTACCAGGACTCGCTGAGTGTCTCCGACCCCGAGCAGGTCGAGCTCTCGACCATCCGCCTCCTCGCGAAGCTGCCCGTGATCGCGGCCTACGCCCACAAGAAGAGCCTCGGCCAGGCGTTCCTCTACCCGGACAACTCGCTGAGCTTCGTGGACAACTTCCTGCGTCTCAACTTCGGGACCCTCGCCGAGCCGTACGAGGTGAACCCGGTGCTGTCGCGCGCGCTGGAGCGCCTGCTGATCCTGCACGAGGACCACGAGCAGAACGCCTCCACCTCGACCGTCCGCCTGGTCGGGTCGACGCAGGCGAACCTGTTCGCATCCGTCTCGGCCGGCATCAACGCGCTCTACGGCCCGCTGCACGGCGGCGCGAACGAGGCGGTGCTGCAGATGCTCGCGGGCATCCGCGACTCGGGCGAGAGCGTGCAGAAGTTCGTGGAGCGGGTGAAGAACAAGGAGTCGGGCGTCAAGCTCATGGGCTTCGGTCACCGCGTCTACAAGAACTTCGACCCGCGCGCCAAGCTCGTGAAGCAGTCCGCCGACGAGGTGCTCGAGGCGCTGGGCGTGCACGACCCGCTGCTCGACATCGCGAAGGAGCTGGAGGAGGTCGCGCTCGCCGACCAGTACTTCATCGACCGCAAGCTGTACCCGAACGTCGACTTCTACACAGGCGTCATCTACAAGGCGATGGGCTTCCCGACGCGGATGTTCACCGTGCTCTTCGCGATCGGGCGCCTGCCGGGCTGGATCGCGCACTGGCGCGAGATGAACCTCGACCCGCAGACGAAGATCGGCCGTCCGCAGCAGCTGTACGTCGGCTCGCCCGAGCGCGACCTCGGCCGCTGACGCCCTCCGGCCGGCCCGGCCCGGCCCCGTCCCGTCCCGCTCCGCTCCTCTTCCGCCGAGTGGTGACATGACGTCGCAACTCGGCCCGGATTCGAGCAACGAGTCACCACTCGACGGCGTCCGCCTCCGCGACGGCGTCAGCGCCCGGTCGGACGCAGGGTGAGGGTCTGGGCCGCTGCCGCCCGCACGGCGGCGGCCGAGAACGGCCAGGGCCGCGTCCTCCCGGTCGCCCAGAGGTCCGTCTGATCGGTGTAGTGCGCGTCGAACGCGTGCCCCGACGCCCCCGTCAGGTTGACCCAGGTGCTCCTGTCGAGGTCGGCGAGGTCGACGACCATCCGCATCGACGGCACGCGGGTGACCGCGTAGCCGGCCCGCGCATCCCAGCCAGTCGCATCCACGACGCTGGAGCCGCCGCCGACAGGCCGCGGCCCTCGGTTCAGCAGCCACTCGATGGGAGGGACGCCCGATCCGCCGAGGCTCGCGTTCTTCAGCGTGAGCGTGTGGAGGCGGTCCCAGCGCCACGACGCCGGGTCGCCGCCGAGCAGGTGCCGCGTCTCGCCCCAGGCGCGGTCCGCCGCGTACGCGATCATCGAGTCCCGGTCGGTCGTGCCGAGCGCGGAGTCGGCCCACCACGACGCATCGGGTTGCGACAGCAGCGACCGCACGACGGTGAACCAGCGGTCGCCGCCGGTCGGAGCCGTCGCGGCCGGGAGCTTGCGGGCGAACATGTCGTGCAGCAGCTCCCGCCAGAACACCGCGAAGTATGCGGCCTGCGCGCTGTCCGCATCGTCCCGGTAGTCCCAGTCCTCGAGCAGCCGCCCCGCCTGCTGCAGGTCGGTGCTCGCGGCCGGTTTCGCCGCGACCTCGCGCAGCACGGGCACGAGGCTCGCCGCGTTGGCGTCGTAGGTGTCCGACTGGATGGCCGACATGTCCGCCGCGGTCACTTTGCGTCCGTCGGCGAACAGCCTGGCCAGCCGCAGCTCGATCTGGTTCGCCCGGTAGCCCTGGTCCCAATCCGCGGTGATGAGCGCCGGAAATCCCGGGCCGACCGCCGCATTGTTCGCCGTGACGATGTAGCCCGCGGGCGGATCGAACACCGAAGGCAGATGGTCGAACGGGATCGTGCCCGTCCAGCCGTACCGGCTCGTCCATCCCGGAACCGGCGTCGTTCCGTCACCGGCCGCCCGCACCGGGATGAGCCCCGGCGCCTGGTAGCCGATGTGCCCGTCCACGTCCGCGTAGACGAGGTTCTGCGACGGCACCTGGAACTGCTGCGCCGCCGCCCGGAACGACGGCCAGTCGCGGGCGGCGTCGAAGGCGAAGATCGCGTTCGCCGTGGTGCCGGGCGTCAGCGCCGTCCAGGCGAGGGAGAGCTGGAACTGCGGCGCGGGCACGCCGAGCTTGCCGGCCTGGTCCTTGGCGATGACGGCGTACGCGTCACCGATGTCGGTGACGATCGGCCCGTGCCGCGTCGAGCGGACGGTGATGGTGACATCCGCACCGCCGGCGACGTGGATGCGCTCGGTGCGCTTGATGAGCGGCACCTGCGTGCCGTCGTACTCGTACGTGTCGCCGGTGACCTTCTCGACGAACAGGTCGGCGACATCCGGGCCGAGGTTCGTGAAGCCCCAGGAGATCCGGTCGTTGTGCCCGATGATGATGCCCGGGAATCCGGAGAAGCTGAAGCCGGCCACGTCGAACGGGCACGTCTGCCCGACGGCCCGGCAGTGCAGCCCCATCTGGTACCAGACCGACGGCAGCACGGGGCCGAGGTGCGGATCGTTCGCGAGCAGCGGCTTGCCGCTCGCGGTGTGCGATCCGGCCACCACCCAGGAGTTGGATCCGATGCCGTCGCCGGCCGGGCCCATCATCCGGGGGAGCGCGTCGACGCGAGCGGCCACCTGCCGCAGTTGCGACGCGTATTCGGCCGGCTGGAGGCGCGCACCGGCGGCTGACGCGGCATCCGCCGTCGAGGCCACGGCGCCCGGGTCGACGTCGGGCGTCGCCGCGCGCGGGTCGCCGCCACCCTGATCCGTGATGGTCGGATGCGCGGTGTACGGGTAACCGGGATGCAGCTCGGCGACCTGCTCCGGCTTCAGCTTGGTGGCGAGCAGCGCCCGGTCGATCTCCTCCTCGAGGTTGGAGCGGAGGTCCCACGCCATCGCCTTCAGCCATGCCACCGAGTCGGCGGGCGTCCACGGCTCGGGCGTGTAGCCGGGGTTCTGGAGGCCCAGGATCGCGTATTCGAGCGACAGTTCGGCGCCCGAGTGGGCCGCGAGGTACGCGTTCACGCCTTCCGCGTAGTCCTGGTAGTACCGGAGGGAGGTGGCGTCGAGCCGCTTCACCTCCTCCTCGGCGACCGTGCGCCAGCCCAGAGTGCGGATGAACGTGTCGGTCGGCACCTGGCTCGCGCCGAACATCTCCGAGAGCCGCCCGGCGGTGACGTGCCGCCGGAAGTCCATCTCCCAGAACCGGTCCTGCGCGTGCACGAACCCCTGCGCGCGGAAGAGGTCGTCGGCGGTGGACGCCTCGAGCTGCGGGATGCCGGCCGAGTCGCGGTACACCGTCACGGGCTTGGTGAGCCCCGGCACGTCGACGGTCCCGGACGTCTGCGGGAACGACCGCGTGATCGTCCACACCCCGACGCCGCCCGCGATCACCACGAGCACGAGCAGCACGGCGAGCACGACGCCGATCACCCGCAAGACCCGGTGGTGCCGTCTCAGTCGGGGGTGTCGTCGCCCACGTCGCTCCTTCGTCGGGGAGGCTGCCGCCTTCCCTCGGACTGTAGCCCATCCGGGTGACGCCACGGCCGGGGATGCGACCTCCGCCCTGGCGCGGCTGGGGCCCACGCGCGCCGTCGAGTGGTGAGTCGTGGCTCGAATCCGGGCCGAGTTGCGACGTCTTGTCACCACTCGGCGGGAGGGGTCAGCGCGTGGTCAGCGCCGACCAGGCCATCCGCTCGAGCACGGGGCGGACGGCGTCGGCGGCGACCTGCGCCGTGCCGATCCGGGCGCTGTGCGGCGTGGAGTTGAGGAGGCCGAACGTGCCCTGCACCCGCACCCGCAGCTCGTCGTCGGCGAGGGCGGGCTGCAGCTGGCCGAGCACGCGCATCCATACCTCCACGTAGCGGCGCTGCAGGCGGCGCACCTGGCGCCGGGCGGCGTCGCCGAGGGCGTCGAGATCGCGATCCTGCACGCGGATGGTGTCCGGCTCGCCCAGCGCGAAGTCGATGTGGAAGGCGATCAGCCCCCGGAGGGCGGCATCCGGGTCCGGCTCGGCGTCGGCGACCTCCTCGCCGCCTTCGAGCAGGCGCTCGCTGACGCCGACGAGCAGCGCTTCGAGCACGGCCTGCTTGGACGGGAAGTGCCGGTAGACGGCGGGCCCGCTGACGCCCACGGCCGCGCCGAGGTCTTCGATCGAGACGCCGTTGAAGCCGCGCTCGGCGAACATCCCCGCGGCGGCGTCGAGCAGCGCCGCGCGGCGGTCGGCCTTGGCCTGACTGCGCTGCGTCGGGCGCTCCGGTGGAGCGGCGGGGGAGCGGCGGGCTCGAGCTGGGTCATCGTCCTCGATGGTTATGGCCGGCGTCGTCGGACGCTGGACTTTTCGGTTAATGAACACTAACCTAAAAACCGAGTTAGTAACCACTAACCCACTGTCGATGACGACACGGAGCAGCATGCCGACCCTGATCAGCGAGGCGTCCGCGACGGACGCCCGGTTCGAGCAGAACGACGCCGCCCAGCGCGAACTCGTGGCCGACCTGCGACGGCGGCTCGCCACGGCCGCGGCCGGAGGGCCCGAGCGGGCACGCGAACGCCACGTCGCCCGCGGCAAGCTCCTGCCGCGCGAGCGGATCGACGCCCTCCTCGACGAGGGCAGCCCCTTCCTCGAACTGGCCCCGCTCGCCGCGACCGGGATGTACGACGACGAGAGCCCCGCCGCGGGCGTCATCGCCGGCATCGGCCTGGTCGCCGGGCGCCACGTGATGGTCGTCTGCAACGACGCGACAGTCAAGGGCGGCACGTACTATCCGATGACGGTCAAGAAGCACCTGCGGGCGCAGGAGGTCGCGCTCGAGAACCGCCTCCCCTGCATCTACCTGGTCGACTCGGGCGGCGCGTTCCTGCCGATGCAGGACGAGGTCTTCCCCGACCGCGACCACTTCGGCCGCATCTTCTACAACCAGGCCCGGCTGTCGGCCGCGAAGATCCCGCAGATCGCGGCCGTGCTCGGCTCGTGCACCGCGGGCGGCGCCTACGTGCCGGCGATGAGCGACGAGACCGTGATCGTGCGCAACCAGGGCACGATCTTCCTCGGCGGTCCGCCCCTGGTGAAGGCCGCGATCGGCGAGGTCGTCACGGCCGAGGAGCTCGGCGGCGGCGACCTGCACGCCCGCACCTCCGGCGTCGTGGACCATCTCGCCGAGGACGACGAGCACGCGCTGGCGATCGTGCGCGACATCGTCGCGACCCTCCCGCCGCCGCTGTCACCCGCGTGGCCGGTGCTCCCGGCGGAGGACCCCGCCGCCGAGCCCGCCGAGCTGTACGGCGTGGTCCCGGTCGATGTTCAGGCGCCCTACGACGTGCACGAGGTGATCGCGCGGCTGGTCGACGGCAGCACGTTCGAGGAGTTCAAGCCCGAGTACGGCACGACGCTGGTGACCGGCTTCGCGCGCATCCACGGCCACCCGGTCGGCATCGTCGCCAACAACGGCGTGCTGTTCAGCGAGTCGGCCCTGAAGGGCGCGCACTTCATCGAGCTGTGCGACCAGCGCGGCATCCCGCTGCTGTTCCTGCAGAACATCTCCGGCTTCATGGTCGGCCGGGACTACGAGGCCGGCGGCATCGCCAAGAACGGCGCCAAGATGGTCACCGCCGTCGCGACCACCCGCGTGCCGAAGCTGACCGTGGTGATCGGCGGATCCTTCGGCGCGGGCAACTACTCCATGTGCGGCCGGGCGTACTCGCCCCGCTTCCTGTGGATGTGGCCCGCCGCCCGCATCTCGGTGATGGGCGGCCAGCAGGCGTCCAGCGTGCTGGCGACGGTCAAGCGCGACCAGCTCGAGGCACGCGGCGAGGAGTGGCCCGCCGACGAGGAGGCCGCCTTCCGCGCCCCCATCGCCGCGCAGTACGAGGAGCAGGGCAACCCGTACTACTCGACCGCCCGGCTCTGGGACGACGGCGTGATCGACCCCGCCGAGACGCGGACCGTGCTCGGCCTCGCCCTCGACGTCGTCTCCCGCTCGCCGCTCCCCGACACCGCCTTCGGGCTCTTCCGGATGTGATCCCCGTGCCCTCCAGCGCCTCCACCGTCCCCTTCCGCACCGTGCTGGTCGCCAATCGCGGCGAGATCGCGTGCCGCGTCATCCACACGCTGAAGCGCCTCGGCATCCGCTCGGTCGCCGTCTACAGCGACGCCGACCGGGATGCGCCGCACGTGGCGCTCGCCGACACCGCCGTGCGCCTCGGGCCGGCGCCCGCGCGCGAGAGCTACCTGAGCGTCGACGCGATCGTGGAGGCGGCACGGCGCAGCGGCGCAGAGGCCGTGCATCCGGGCTACGGCTTCCTGTCCGAGAACCCGGCGCTCGCCGAGGCGTGCGCCCGAGCGGGCATCGTCTTCGTCGGGCCCGGAGTGCACGCGCTCGAGGTCATGGGCGACAAGATCACGGCGAAGCACGCCGTCGCCGAGTACGACGTCCCGACGATCCCGGGCATCGCCGAACCGGGTCTGAGCGACGACGACCTGATCGCTGCGGCCGTCGACATCGGCTTCCCCGCGCTCGTGAAGCCCTCCGCGGGCGGCGGCGGCAAGGGGATGCAGGCCGTGCGCACCGCGGACGAGCTGCCCGAGGCCCTCCGCGCGGCCCGCCGGGTGGCCGCGGCCGCGTTCGGCGACGACACGCTGTTCCTGGAGCGGCTGGTGGCCTCCCTCGGCACATCGAGGTGCAGGTGCTGGCCGACCGCCACGGCGGGATCGTCCACCTGGGCGAGCGCGAGTGCTCCCTGCAGCGCCGGCACCAGAAGGTCATCGAGGAGGCGCCTTCGCCGCTGCTGGACGCCGCCACGCGCGAGCGCATCGGCGCCGCCGCCTGCCGGGTCGCCGCGAGCGTGGGGTACGAGGGGGCCGGAACGGTCGAGTTCCTCGTCTCCGCCGACGCGCCGGACGAGTTCTTCTTCATGGAGATGAACACCCGGCTGCAGGTCGAGCATCCGGTCACCGAACTCGTCACCGGCCTGGACCTGGTGGAGCAGCAGCTGCGGATCGCCGCCGGGGAGCCTCTGGCGTTCGGCCAGGCCGACGTGCGACTGCGCGGCCACGCGGTCGAGGCGCGCGTCTACGCCGAGGACCCGGAGCGCGGATTCCTGCCGGCGGCCGGTCACGTGCTCGCGCTGCGCGAGCCGGCCGGCGAGGGCATCCGCGTCGACAGCGGACTGGCCGCGGGCATCCCGATCGTGACCGACTACGACCCGATGCTCTCGAAGGTGATCGCGTGGGGCGAGGACCGGTCCGAGGCGCTGGCGCGGCTCCGCGCCGCGCTCGCCGGCACGAGCATCCTCGGGGCCGTCTCGAACATCGCGTGGCTGGCCGAGCTGGTCTCCGACGACGATGTTCTGGCCGGCCGGATGGACACCACCCTCATCGACCGCCGCTTCTCGGAGGCGGTGCCCGAGCCCGCGACGCCGGAGGAGCTGGTCGCCGCGGGGCTGCTCGCGCACGCCGACCGGGCGCACCGACCGCAGGCGACCGTCTCGCCGCTGTGGGCGGACCCGAGCGGATGGCGGCTCGGCCGCGCCCGTCCGGTGCGCTATGAGGTCGACGGCACGACGGTGACGGTGAGCGGCACGGCCGACGATGCGCAGGTGGCGGTGGAGGAGGACGCACCCCGCCGCGCTGCGCTGCGTCTCCGTGAGCCGGCGCGGCCGGGGAGCCCGCCGTCGCCCTGCTCGAGCTGGACGGCCGCACGATCCGTTACGACACCGCGCGCGACGGCTCGACCGTGTGGCTGGCGCGCGAGGGGCGGGCGCGCCCGCTGCGCCTGCGCGACCGGGCCGAGCGCCTGGCCACGCGACTGGCCGCCCTCGACCGCGGCGACGCGGCCGCGCATCCCGAACTCCGCTCGCCGATGCCGGGGACCGTCGTCGCCGTGCCGGTCGAGGCCGGGGCGCGGGTGGACGCCGGCGACACGGTCGTGATCGTCGAGGCGATGAAGATGGAGCACCGCCTGGTCGCCCCCGTCGCCGGGACCGTGACCGTGCACGTCGCCGCGGGCGACCTCGTGCGGCTCGACCAACTGGTCGCCCGCGTCGACGCGGACGACGCGGACGACGCATCCACCCCCTCCACCGATGTACCGCCCGAGCAGGCGGACGCGGCGCCGGCACCACCGGCCGCCGCCCAGCGATAGGCCCCACGAGAGCCAGGAACGAAAGACAGGAACCCATGACCATGCAGATGGACCGGCCGGCCGACACCGGCGTCACCGGCTTCGAGCTCACCGACGAGCAGCGCAGCCTGCGCGACGAGGTGCGCGAGTTCGCCGACACCGTCGTCGCGCCCGCCGCGTACGAGTACGACACGAAGCGCAGCCTGCCCTACGACATCATCGCCGAGATGGGGCGGATGGGCCTGTTCGGCCTCCCGTTCCCGGTCGAGTACGGCGGCCAGGGCAAGGACTACCTCTCGCTGTGCCTCGCGGTCGAGGAGCTGGGACGCGTGGACCAGTCCATCGGCGTCACGCTCGAGGCCGGCGTCGGTCTCGGCGCCATGCCGATCTACCGGAGCGGCAGCGAGGAGCAGAAGCAGCAGTGGCTGCCGATGCTCGCGCGCGGCGAGGCGCTGGCCGGGTTCGGGCTCACGGAGGCGGACGCGGGTTCGGACGCCTCGGGCACCAAGACGACCGCCGAGCTCCGCGACGGGGAGTGGGTGATCAACGGCTCCAAGCAGTTCATCACCAACTCCGGGTCGGACATCACCAAGCTCGTGACGATCACCGCGGTGACGGGTGAGTCGACCCGGCCCGACGGCTCCGTCAAGAAGGAGCTGTCGGCGATCATCGTCCCGACCGGGACGCCCGGCTTCGTCGCCGAGCCCGTCTACGACAAGGTCGGCTGGCACACCTCCGACACGCACCCGCTCACGCTGACCGACGTGCACGTACCCGAGGCGAACCTGCTCGGCGAGCGCGGCCGCGGCTACGCCAACTTCGTCGAGACGCTCGACGAGGGCCGCGTCGCCTTCGCCGCCCTCTGCACGGGTGCGGCGCAGGGCTGCCTGGAGGAGGCCATCCGCTACTCCCAGAGCCGGAACGTCTTCGGCCGGCCGATCGGCTCCAACCAGTACATCGCCTTCAAGATCGCCCGGATGCAGGCCCGGGTGCACACCGCGCGCCTCGCCTACTACGACGCGTGCTTCAAGCTGATGGCGGGCAAGCCGTTCAAGCTGGAGGCCTCGATCGCGAAGCTGGTCTGCAGCGAGGCCGCGATGGACAACGCGCGCGACGCGACGCAGATCTTCGGCGGCTACGGGTTCCTCAACGAGAACCCGGTCGCGCGGCACTACCGCGACTCGAAGATCCTGGAGATCGGCGAGGGCACCAGCGAAGTGCAGCTCATGGTGATCTCGCGGCAGCTGGGCTTCAGCGCCTAGCCTGAACCCCGAGCCGACAATTCCTGAGTTGTTCGGGGCCGCCGCGGCGTGTCACCCGAACAACTCAGGAACTGTCGGCGGCGACCTCGACGAGGAGGAGGACGGATGATCGACAAGACGGTCGCGACCGCCGCGCAGGCGGTCGCCGACATCCCGGACGGCGCGACGCTCGCGGTCGGCGGCTTCGGACTGTGCGGCATCCCGAGCGCGCTCATCCAGGCGCTGCTGGAGGCCGGCACCACCGACCTCGAGGTGGTGAGCAACAACTGCGGCGTCGACGACTGGGGCCTCGGGCTCCTCCTCGCCGAGCACCGCATCGCCAAGATGATCAGCTCGTACGTCGGCGAGAACAAGGAGTTCGCCCGGCAGTTCCTCTCCGGCGAGTTGGAGGTGGAGCTCACCCCGCAGGGCACGCTCGCGGAGAAGCTGCGCGCGGGCGGCGCCGGCATCCCCGCCTTCTACACCCCGGCGGGAGTCGGCACGCAGATCGCGACCGGCGGCCTGCCCCGGCGGTACGCGGCCGACGGCTCCGTCGCCGTCGCGAGCGAGCCCAAGGAGGTCCGCACGTTCGACGACGCCGAGTACGTGATGGAGCGATCCCTTCGCCCCGACTTCGCGCTCGTGCACGCGGCGAAGGGCGACCGTCACGGCAACCTCGTGTTCCACGCCGCCGCGATGAACTTCAACCCGCTGGCCGCCATGGCCGGGCGCATCACCATCGCCGAGGTGGAGGAGCTGGTCGAGCCGGGCGAGCTGGACGCCGGGCAGGTGCACTGCCCCGGCATCTTCGTGCAGCGCGTCGTGCACGCGCCAGGAGTGGAGAAGCGGATCGAGCGGCGGACGGTCGCCTCGGCGCAGGAGGGGAGCCGATCATGAGCCTGAGCCGCACCGAGCTCGCCGCCCGCGTCGCACAGGAGCTGGAGAACGGACAATACGTCAACCTCGGCATCGGGATGCCCACGCTCATCCCGAACTACATCCCCGAGGGCGTCGAGGTCATCCTGCACTCGGAGAACGGCGTGCTCGGCGTCGGGCCGTACCCGTCGGAGACGGACGTCGATCCCGACCTCATCAACGCCGGCAAGGAGACCGTGACCGTGAACCGCGGCGCCGCCTTCTTCGACTCGTCGCTGTCGTTCGGGATGGTGCGCGGCGGCCACGTGGACCTCGCCGTGCTCGGCGCCATGGAGGTCTCCGCGAAGGGCGACCTCGCCAACTGGATGATCCCCGGCAAGATGGTGAAGGGGATGGGCGGGGCGATGGACCTCGTCTTCGGCGCCAAGCGGCTCATCGTCATGATGGAGCACGTGGACAAGGAGGGCCGCCCCAAGATCCTCACCGAGTGCACCCTCCCGCTCACCGGCACCGGATGCGTCGACCGGATCATCACCGACCTCGCTGTCATCGACGTCACCCCCGACGGGCTGGTGCTGCGCGAGACCGCGCCCGGTGTGACGGTGGACGAGGTGGTCGCCGCCACCGGCGCGCCGCTGAGGATCGAGCTGGAGGAGGCGGCCTGATGCGCGAGATCGAGCAGCGCGGGCTCTACTACGAGGAGTTCGAGCCCGACACGAAGTACCTGCACCGGCCCGGCCGCACGGTGACGGAGGCGGACAACGTCTTCTTCACCACGCTGACCATGAACACGCAGGCGCTGCACCTCGACGCCGCCTGGGCGGCCCGGCAGCCCTTCGGGGAGCGGCTGGTGAACTCCATGTTCACGCTCGCCACGATCGTCGGCGCGTCGGTCGCGCAGCTGACGCAGGGCACCATCGTCGCCAACCTGGGGTTCAGCGACGTCGCCTTCCCGCATCCTCTCCACCACGGCGACACGCTGTATTCGGAGACGGTCGTCGTGACCAAGCGCCTCTCGGCCTCCCGCCCGGGCCAGGGCATCGTGACGCTCGAGCACACCGGACGGAATCAGGACGGCGTGGTCGTCGCGACCGCCACGCGCCAGGTGATGGTGTGGTGCAAGGATGCGTCACCCGCCTCGGCGGTCGACGACGTCGCCGGTGACCCGAATGCGCTCGACCCGGGAGCGACGGAGCCGGACGGCATCCTGTGAGCGACTCGGCGTTCCCGTGGGGGCCGGCGCTGCTGTTCTGTCCGGCGGACCGGCCGGAACGCTACGCCAAGGCGCTGGAGCGGGCCGATGCCGTCATCCTCGACCTGGAGGACGCCGTCGACCCGGCGCGGCGGCCGGCGGCCCGGGAGGCGCTGGTCGCGTCCGACCTCGACCCGTCGCGCGTGATCGTCCGCGTGAACCCCGCGGGCACCGACGATCACGACGCGGACGTGTCGGCGCTCGCCGCCACCCCGTACCGTGCCGCGATGCTGCCGAAGGCGGAGCGCGCCGCCGATCTCGCCGGGCTGGTCGGCTACGACGTGATCGCCCTGTGCGAGACGGCCGCCGGAGTGCTGGCCGCGCCGGAGCTCGCGCGTGCGCCGGGCGTGCTCGCGCTGATGTGGGGCGCCGAGGACCTCGTCGCCTCGCTGGGCGGGACCTCCAGCCGCCACCCGGACGGACGCTACCGCGACGTCGCTCGTCACGCCCGGTCGTCCGTGCTGCTCGCGGCCGGCGCGGCCGGAGCGCACGCCGTCGACACGGTCCATCTCGACATCGCCGACCTCGAGGGGCTGGCGGCGGAGGCCGAGGATGCGGTGGCCGTCGGATTCGCCGCGACGGCGTGCATCCACCCCGGTCAGGTCGAGACGATCCGGGCCGCGTACCGTCCGGATCCGGACGAGATCGCGGCAGCCCGCGAGCTGCTCGCGGCGGCCGAGGAAGCGGGCGGGGAGTGTTCCGGCACGCCGGGCGGATGGTCGACGGGCCGGTGCTCGCGCATGCCCGGGCGGTGCTCCGCCGTTCGTGATGAAACTGTGACCTACCATTCCGCAGAGGTTCACCCGTTTCGTCCTTACAGCGTCGGAGGCATGCCGTAACCTGCAAGTGTTCGATCAGAAGTCGAAGGTTCTCGAATCGTTTCGAGACGGCGTGATCGGCATGCGGGAGGGGAGAGATGCCACAGCTGCTTCCCCTGCGCCTGCTCGAGTCGGTCGGTCTCCGCAGCGGCTCGGCCGCCTCCCGGCAGGCCGCCGCATCCGCTGTCGCGCCCGCTCCCGAGGCCGCAGAAGCCGGCGCTCGCGAACTCGCCCGTGCGGGTTCGGCGGAGCCTCCGACCGGTGTCGTTGACATCGACCCGGCGATCGAGAGCACCGGTCCGCTCTCCATCATCGCCCCCCGCCGCATCGGCGAGAGCGACCTCGCGGTGTACCCGTTGTCGCTCGGCGCCAGCGTCTTCGGCTGGACCGCCGACGGCGAGACCTCGTTCCAGATCCTCGACCGCTTCGCCGCGCTCGGCGGCGACTTCATCGACACCGCCGACAGCTATGTCGGCGGCCGCAGCGAGGTGCTCATCGGCACGTGGATGCGCAACCGCCGCAACCGCGACCGGGTGGTCGTCGCGACCAAGGTCGGCCGGCACCACGAGAACCGCGGGCTCGGCTCCGTCAGCATCGTGCGGGCCGTCGAGGCGTCGCTCGAGCGGCTGCAGACCGACTACATCGACCTGCTGTACTTCCACGACGACGACCCCGAGACGCCGCTGGAGGACAGCCTCGCGACGGCGGAATGGCTGATCGAGAGCGGCAAGGTGCGCTACCTGGGCGCGTCCAACTTCACCGCGGACCGCCTGATCGAGGCGCGCATCCTCGCCTCCTCCGGACTGCCGAAGTTCGTCGCGATCGAGAACCAGTACAACCTCATGCACCGCACCGAGTTCGAGAGCGCCCCGCGGATCGTCGCGGCCGCGCAGGGCCTCGCGGTCATGCCGTACTACGCGCTGGCGAACGGCTTCCTGACCGGCAAGTACCGCAGCAAGGCCGACCTCACGGCCGGCGCCCGCAGCGTCCGGGCCTCCGCCTACGTCAACCGGCGCGGCCAGCGCGTGCTCGCGGTGCTCGACCGCATCGCCGCCGAGCACCGGGTGGCGCCCGCGAGCATCGCCCTCGCCTGGCTGCTCGCCAAGCGGACCATCGTGGCGCCGGTCGCCAGCGCCAGCCGCCCCGACCAGGTGGATGCGCTCATGGCGGCCGCCGGCATCCGCCTTACCCGCGCGCAGATGCTCGACCTCGACCGCGTCTCCGAGTAGGCGCGCGGCAGGCTCGCGCCTGCGCGTCGCATCGGGTCCGCCGCGCGGCGCCTCCATGGGTCGCAACACGCCGTTATGCGGCGCCCGTGACGGCGTGTTGCGTCCCATAGATCGAGTTGACGAGACGCGCCACGCCGAGGGCTGTGCGCGCGGCGTGTTGCGTCAACCCGGCGCCGAGCGCGGCTACGCCTCGGCCAGGATGCGGTCGAGCGCGCGGTGCAGCGCCGCGCCCGCAGCGATCGGGTCGCCGACGTAGCCACCGGCCATGGCGCCGTCGCGCGCGAGGATGAGGTCGTCGGCCGCGTCGCCCGGACGCGGGTGCCCGATCTGCCGGAACAGCTCCTCGATGCGGTCCGCATACCAGTCGCGGTGGGCCGTCACGGCGAGACGCACGGGGTCGCCCGGGTCGGCGAACTGCGCCGCGGCGTTGATGAACGGGTCGCCGTGGAACTCGGGCCGCACTGCCTCCTCGTTGATCGAGTCGACGAGGGCGCGGGCGATGTCCCGCGGGTCGGAGTGCTTGGCCTCCTGTTCGGCGAACCACTCGCGCACCTGCCGGTCGCGGCCCTCGACGTACGCGATGATGAGCAGGTCCTTCGACCGGTAGTGCTTGTAGAAGGTCGCCTTGGTGACGCGCGCACCGGCGATGATGCGGTCCACGCCGACCGTGTGGATGCCCTCCTGGTAGAAGAGCTCATCCGCGGTGGCGAGGATCTTGATCTTCGAGGGTGCGGGCGGCCGGATGGTCGCTCGGGCACTTACGACCATCCGGCACGACTCCTTCTGCTGGGGAGGCGGGTGCGCCTCCGGCTGACGATGATCACAGTATATAGGTAGACAGACTCTTCTGTTTGTCCTCGTTTTCCCAGACAGGGATTCGGTCCGCCGCTGGCGTAGGGTGGAGGGGATGAACAGCGCAGTCGACCTTCCGCTCGGTTTGGCCGACCTCGCATTCGCCGCGTCCGGCGAGGCCCTGGTCCGCCGGACCGTCCTGCCGAGCGGCGTCCGCATCCTGAGCGAGCAGGTGCCCGGCGCCCGGAGCGCCACACTCGGCTACTGGGTCGCGGTCGGATCGCGCGACGAGCACGACGGTCAGCCCGGTCATCCCGGGTCCCTCGGGTCCACGCACTTCCTCGAGCACCTGCTGTTCAAGGGCACCCGCTCGCGCACGGCGCTCGACATCGCGGTCAGCTTCGACTCGGTCGGCGGCGAGCACAACGCGATGACCGCCAAGGAGTACACCTGCTACTACGCCAAGGTGCAGGACCGCGATCTGGCGATGGCGGTCGAGGTCATCGGCGACATGCTGACCTCGTCCGTGCTCGACGCGACCGAGTTCGAGAACGAGCGGGGCGTCATCCTCGAAGAACTGTCGATGGCGGAGGACGACCCGGGCGACGTCGCGAACGAGCGGATGTTCCAGGCCGTGCTCGGCGCGCATCCCCTCGGCCGGCCCATCGGCGGGCGCCCGGACACCATCCGCGCCGCCACTCGTGACGGGGTTTGGGAGCACTACCGCGCCAACTACCGCCCGCAGGACCTGGTGGTGACCGCCGCCGGTGCCGTCGACCACGACCTCCTCGTCGCGGGCGTCGAGCAGGCGCTGGTCTCCGCCGGCTGGGATCTCGACCTCGCGGCCGCCCCCGTCGAGCGCCGCGCCGGCTCCGCCGCGGCCATCGAACGAGGCAGCGCCGTCGTCACCGTGCAGCGCCCGACCGAGCAGGCCAACGTGTTCGTCGGGATGCCCGGGATCGTCGCGACGGACGAGCGGCGCAGCGCCATGAGCGTCCTCAACTCCGTGCTCGGCGGCGGGATGTCCAGCCGGCTGTTCCAGGAGGTGCGCGAGCGCCGGGGCCTGGCCTACGCCGTCTACTCCTTCTCCGGCTCGTACTCCGACGCGGGCGTCTTCGGCCTCTACGCGGGATGCGCTCCCGCCAAGGCGCGCCAGGTCACCGAGCTCATGCTCGACGAGCTGCGGCGGCTCGCGACCGGCGGGGTCACCGCCGAGGAGCTGCGCCGGGCCGTCGGCCAGCTCTCCGGGGGAGCAGCGCTCGCGCTCGAGGACTCCGACACCCGCATGTCGCGTCTCGGCCGCGCCGAGATCACCCTCGGCGAGTTCGCCGACCTCGATGAGAGCCTCCGTCGCCTCCACCTCGTCACCGTCGACGACGTGCGCGACCTCGCCGCCGATCTGGCGGGACGGCCGGTCTCCGTCGCTGCGGTGGGGAGCGTCACCGACGACACGTTCGCCGGTCTCGCTCCCTGATCCGCCTCCCTCTCCGCTTCACTCCGAAAGGTCCATCCACGTGCCCCACTACCTCTACCTCGTGCGCCACGGCGAGCAGCAGGATGCCGAGCACGGTCTGCCGGACGGTCCGCTCTCGCCGCGCGGCAAGCGCCAGGCGCAGTTGATCGCGGAGCGGCTCAGCGGCATCCCGTTCACCTCGATGTACCACTCGCCGCTGAACCGGGCGACGGAGACGGCGGCGATCATGGCGGAGCGCATGCCGGCGCTGGAGCCGCAGCCGTCGAGCCTGCTGTTCGACTGCATCCCCTCGGGGCCGACGCCGGACATGCCGAAGGCGTTCGAGTCGTTCTTCGGACCGGTGACGGAGGCGGAGATCGAGGCCGGGCGGGCGCAGATGGAGGACGCGGTCCACGAGTTCCTGACTCCGGCCATGGGCGACCGGCACGACCTGCTGGTGACGCACAACTTCGTGATCGGATGGTTCGTGCGGCACGTCTTCGACGCTCCCGACTGGCGCTGGCTGGGTCTCAACCAGGCCAATTGCGGTCTCACGATCATCCGCGTGCGGTCGGCGAAGCCGCCGGTGCTCGTCGTGCACAACGACCTCGGGCACCTGCCGGTGGAGCTGCGGACGGGGCTGCCGGAGCTGCAGCCGGTCTGAGGCGGTGCCGCGGTTCGGCGCTCGCCGCAGGCGCGGCGCCTCCGCTCAGCGGAGCGGTTCGAGCGGCTTGCGGAACCAGTCCGTCGCGTTGGGGTTGTCGTTATACGGCTGGATGCTCTCGTACCCGTGCGAGCGGTACAGGCCGCCCGCCGCCTCCAGGCTCGCGTTGGTGTCGAGCACGACCTCCGTCGCTCCGAAGCCGCGGGCCCGCAGCTCCAGCTCGGCGAGGATCGCGCGGCCGTAGCCGTTGCCGCGGCGCGCCGGCGGCACCCAGAGGTGCTTGATCTCGTAGCGCACGACCTGCGACCCGTCCTCCGTCTCCGTGAGCGGCACCCGCAGCTCGCGGATCCCGCCGCAGCCAACCTCGACGCCCTCGTCGTAGGCGAGCAGGAAGACGCCGTTCGGCGCCACGAACTGCCCGGGATCGGGGAATGCGGTGCGATACGCGCCCTGGACGGAGGGGAAGGTATCGGCGCGCTCCGCGAAGTAGTCGGAGAGCATCCGGTGGGCGGTCGCGTCGGTGACGGCGACGTCTGCGAAAGACACCATCGACCCAGCGTAGCCCCGGCCGATCCGCAGCAGGCCGCAGGTAGGCTGGTCCGGTGAGCATTCGCGTGGCCGTCGCCGGAGCGACCGGAAAACTGGGAAGCGTGGCGGTGCGCCTGATCGAGCAGGCCGACGATCTGGAGCTCGTGGCGACCCTCGACTCGCGCTCGCCGCTCGAGGACATGCTCGGCGCCGACGTGCTCGTCGACATGACCCTGCCTCAGGTGAGCCCGGGTATCGTCGCGTTCGCGGTCGACAACGGGCTGAACGTCCTGGTCGGGACGTCGGGATGGTCGGCGGACCGCATCCTCGACCTGGAGCGTCGCGTGGCGCAGCACGAGGGCACGGGCGCCGTCGTCATCCCGAACTTCTCGCTGGGCTCGGCACTCGGGACGGCGTTCGCGACCGTGGCCGCGCGGTTCTTCGACTCGATCGAGATCATCGAGACGCACGGCGCGGGCAAGATCGACTCGCCGTCGGGGACCGCGGTGCGCACGGCCGAGCTGATCGGAGCCGCCCGCGCGGCGAAAGGGCCCGTGGAGGCGCCGCATTCCGACCAGCGCGCTCGCGGCCAGCAGGTGGCGAGCGTCCCGATCCACAGCCTCCGGATGCGCGGCGTCGTCGCACAGCAGCAGGTGATCTTCGGCGGCGCGGGGGAGCAGCTCACCATCCGCCACGACACGGTCGGCTCGGAGGCGTACGAGGCCGGTATCCTGCTCGCGCTGAGGGCCGCGGCCGCGGCCACCGGGGTCACCGTGGGGCTCGACAAGCTGATCGACCTCGGGATCGCCGAGCCGAGCGGGGAGCCGCCGCGGCGGACGGTCCGCGATGCGGGCGACGACGGCACCGAGCTGACGCGGTAGGCGAGGGCGATGAGGAACCGCCTGGCCGCCATCCTGATGGCGCTGCTGCTGCTGGTCTACCTGGTGCTGGTCACGCAGCGCGCGGTGCTGCTGATCGCGACCGGGGAGCCGGTCGGTGTCGCGATGGGCATCGCGCTGTTCGTGCTGCCGGTGATCGCGGCGTGGGCGATCGGCCGCGAGCTGCTGTTCGGCGCGCGGACCGAGCGGCTCGTGCGGCAGCTCGACGCCGAGGGCGGGCTCCCGGTCGAGGAGCTGCCGACCCGCGCCAGCGGCCGACCGCTGCGCGCCGCAGCGGACGAGCAGTTCCCGCAGTACCGCGCCGAGGTGGAGGCTGCGCCCGAGAGCTGGCGCGCGTGGTTCCGGCTCGGGCTCGCGTACGACGCGTCGGGCGACCGGCGCCGGGCGCGCGAGGCGCTGAGGCAGGCGATCCGGCTCGAGCGTTCCGAGGCGAAGGCCGGCGCGGGTCGCTAGCCGCGGGACGATCGCCTGCGGGCGCGGGGTGCTCGCCGCTCCTCGCCGTCAGGCCGCGCGGACCTCCACGAGCCGGTCCATCGCGTCCTCTACCGTGGGGTCGCGGAAGACGAATCCGTCGTCGAGCAGCTTCCGCGGCACAACGTGCTGGTCGGCGAGCAGCAGTTCGCGGCCCGCATCCTGCAGTGCCAGCTCGATCGCGAAGCGCGGAACGGGCAGGAAGGACGGGCGGCGCACGGCGCGCGCGAGCGCCTTGACCAGCTCGTTCTCGGTCGCCGGCGTCGGTCCCGCGATGTTGACCGGGCCGTCGAGCTCGGCGGTCAGCAGATGGACGAGCGCCGCGGCCTCGTCGTACAGGCTCACCCACGGCCAGTGCTGGCGGCCGCTGCCGAGTGGCCCGGCGAGGCCCGCCTTCGCCAGCGGGAGCAAGGGCGTGAGTGCGCCGCCGCGGCCGATGACGACGCCGGTACGTGCGAGCACGACCCGCGTCTGCGCGGGCGCCAGCCGTGCCGCCGCCTCCCACGCGTCGACCACGTCGGAGAGGAAGCCGGTTCCCTTGCTCGCCGCCTCGGTGAGCTCCTGCCCCGGACGGTCCCCGTAGTAGCCGACCGCCGACCCGCTCACGAACACGGCGGGCGGCTCCGTGGCCCGGCGCATCCCGTCGGCCAGGGTGCCGGTCGCCTGCAGCCGGGAGGAGAGGATGCGGCGCTTGGTCGCACGCGTCCACGGCAGGTGCTGCAGGGAGAACCCGGAGAGGTTGACGACGGCGTCGGCCCACTCGAACAGCTCGGGCGGGACCGATCGCTCCTCCGGGTTCCACTGGTGTTCATCCGGCGCCGCCGGCTCCCGCCGCACGAGCCTGCGCGTGTCATGACCCGCCGCGCCGAGTTGGGCGCGCAACTCCGTGCCGATCAGCCCGGAGGCACCGGCGAGGAGGACTTTCACGGCCTGACCGCCGGCTCCTCTGCCAGAGACGCCTCGAGCGTGATCGGGATGCCGACCAGCGCGCGCGAGACCGGGCAGGTGCGCTTGGCCTCGTCGGCGAGGCGCTGGAAGTCGTCGTCGGCCAGCCCCGGCACCGTCGCGGTGACGCGCAGGTGGCTGCCGGTGATGCCCTGGGCGGGGTCGAAGGTGACGGCCGCGGTCGTGCTGATGCTCTCGGGCGCGTTGCCGAACTGGGCCAGGACGTTCGAGAACGCCATGGAGAAGCACGCGGCGTGGGCGGCGCCCAGCAGTTCTTCCGGCGTGGTCACCTCGGCGCCGCCCTCCGACCGCGCCTTCCAGTTCACCGACAGCTCGGCGGCGTGCGACGAGTCGAGCGTGACGGTACCCGAACCGCTCTTCAGATCGCCGTTCCAGACGGTGGTGGATTCGCTGGTGACTGCCATGTGTGACCTCCTCGAGAGCTGCCGGCGCCCTGGCGGCCGGCCCGACCCACACTACTGACGCCCTCCGACACCGTCGCCCGGTCCTCGGCGGATTCCCGGTTGAGGCTCCGCGCCGCCCTCAGGCGGCTGCGCGGCGGCGGATGACGCGGGCGCGCACCAGCAGCAGGTACAGCTGGCAGCCGAGGCAGTAGCCGAACACAGAGTTGAGGAACGCGGCCACGAAGGCGAGCGCCGCGGCGATCGGCAGCGCGGCCGGAACGCCGAGCACGAAGAGGAGGAGGCCGACGCCCGTCACCAGGAGGCCGACGCCCTGGGCGAAGGTCGGGGGAGCGGGGTCCTCCAGATCCGCAGGCGGCGCGAGCCGGGGCCGGATCGCCGCGCGGAACAGCGCGCCGTACGGATGCCGCTGGACGCCCGCGAATGCGCCCCACGCGAACAGCAGCGCGATGACGAGCAGCAGCGCCGCGGCGGCCGCCGTGGCGCCCACGAGCGAGAGGAAGAGGACGACGAGCAGCAGCACCGCGGTGATCCCCGCACCGAAGCGCGGCGACCGCGGGTCGACACCGCGGGCGGGCGCCGGGGATGTGCCCGGCGCTGCGGAAACGGACGGTTCAGGCTGTGACATGGTCGCTCCCGAGGATGCGGTGGAGGGTGGTGCGGACGTCGTCCGCGCGGGCGGCGCCGCCGATCCGGGCGCGGACGGCACCCGTCCGGTCGAGCACCAGGGTGGTGGGCGTCTGGAGCACGTGGAACCGGTCCGCGAGCTCCGGGCGCACGGCGAGGTCGACCTCCACGTGGCTCACGCCGGCGGCGTCGTCGGCGATGGCGCCGAGCACCCGCGCGGTCGACCGGCACGGCGCGCAGTACTCGGTGGAGAACTGCAGCAGCGTCGCACGGTCGCCGAAGGCCGGGGCGCCGACCTCGGCGGGGGCGACCACCTCCGCCCGGCGCACCGCGCGCGAGCGACCGGTCGTGGCGCGCCAGATGAGCCCGGCCGCCGTGGCGACGGCGACGAGCCCGAGCAGGATACCCACAGCGGCGAATCCGTTCACAGGTCGGGACGTTACGCCGGACTTCTCCACAGCGCAGCGAATGTGACCCCGCGTGACGGCGACCCGATAGCCTGGAGCCATGCCAACTCCCGCGAACCCGTTCGGCCAGGTGCTCGTCGCCCTGGTCACCCCGTTCACCGCAGACGGTGAAGTGGACTGGGCCGCGACCGAGAAGCATATCGACGACGTCATCCAGGCGGGGGCGGACGGCATCGTGGTCACCGGCACCACCGGCGAGACCTCCACGCTGACCGACGCCGAGAAGTTGCGCCTGGTCGAGGTGGGCAAGTCGGTCGCCGCAGGCCGCGCCAAGATCATCACGGGCGGCGGCTCCAACGAGACCGCGCACGCCATCCAGCTCTACCAGCAGAGCGAGAAGGCGGGCGCCGACGGCGTGATGGTCGTCACGCCGTACTACAACAAGCCGACGCAGGCGGGCATCCTCACGCATTTCCGGATGATCGCCGACTCGACCGACCTGCCGGTCATCCTGTACGACATCCCGGGCCGCACGGGCGTCCCGATCAAGTACGAGACCATCCTTCGCATCGCCAAGCACCCCAACGTGCTCGCGATCAAAGATGCGAAGGGCGACTTCAGCGAGGTCAGCCGCGTGCTGAACCAGACCGACCTCATGTACTTCTCGGGCGACGACGCGAACGTGCTGCCGCACCTCTCGATCGGCGCCAGCGGTCTGATCGGCGTCACGGCGAACATCGCCCCCACGCCCTACCGGCAGATCGTGGATGCGGTGAACGCGGGCGACCTCGCCACGGCCACCGCCGCCCACATGAAGCTGGAACCGCTGGTGCGCGCCGTGATGACCCACGTGCCCGGCACGGTCGCGGCGAAGTACATCCTCCACGGCCTCGGCCGTATCTCCAGCCCGCGCGTGCGCCTGCCGCTCGTCGGACCGGAGGAGTGGGAGGCCGCTCAGATCGAGGACGAGCTCGACCTGGTGAAGGACATCCCCGGCGTCGACTTCTCCAACTTCCGCCCCGACCGCAACGCGGCCGCGGGCGGTGCGCTCCCGAAGATCGCCGGGACCACACGCTGACAACCGCGGAGGCGCGAAGCCCCGCTCCACGCACTACGAAATAGGAGGGCAGATGCCCAACCTCGTCTCCGATCCGCCCGCGCTTCAGCCGGGCACTCTGAGAATCATCCCCACCGGCGGCCTGGGAGAGATCGGCCGCAACATGACCGTCTTCGAATACGAAGGCAAGCTCCTCATCGTCGACTGCGGCGTGCTCTTCCCCGAGCAGGACCAGCCCGGCGTCGACCTCATCCTCCCCGACTTCGCGCCCGTCCGTGACCGGCTCGACGACGTGGTGGGCGTGGTGCTCACGCACGGCCACGAGGACCACATCGGCGCCGTGCCGTACCTGCTGAAGCTGCGTCGGGACATCCCCCTGATCGGCTCCGGCCTGACCCTGGCGCTGGTGGAGGCGAAGCTCAAGGAGCACCGCATCCAGCCGTACACGCTGACGGTCACGGAGGGGCAGGTGGAGCAGCTCGGCCCGTTCTCGCTCGAGTTCGTCGCGGTCAACCACTCCATCCCGGATGCGCTCGCCGTCGCCATCACGACGCCCGCCGGCGTGGTGCTCCACACCGGCGACTTCAAGATGGACCAGCTGCCGCTCGACGACCGGCTGACCGACCTGCGCGCCTTCGCGCGCCTGGGCGAGAAGGGCGTCGACCTCTTCCTCGCCGACTCGACCAACGCCGATGTCCCCGGCTTCACGCCGCTGGAGCGCTCGATCGGTCCCGTGCTCGACACCGTGATCGCCCGCGCGCCCCGTCGGGTGATCGTCGCCAGCTTCTCCAGCCACGTGCACCGCGTGCAGCAGGTGCTGGATGCGGCCGCCGCGAATGGTCGCCGGGTCGCACTGCTCGGCCGCTCCATGGTCCGCAACATGACGATCGCGGCGGAACTCGGCTACCTGAGGGTCCCCGAGGGCGTGCTCATCGACTACAAGAAGGCCTCCGACCTGCCCGACGACGAGATCGTCTACATGTCGACCGGGTCGCAGGGCGAGCCGATGGCCGTCCTCGCCCGCATGGCGAACCTCGACCACCAGATCGAGGTGGGGCACGGCGACACCGTCATCCTCGCGTCCAGCCTCATCCCGGGCAACGAGAACGCGGTGTACCGGGTGATCGACGGCCTGACCAAGCTCGGGGCGAACGTCGTGCACAAGGGCAACGCGAAGGTGCACGTCTCCGGCCACGCGGCCGCCGGCGAACTGCTCTACTGCTACAACATCCTGAAGCCGAAGAACGTCATGCCGGTGCACGGCGAGTACCGGCACCTGGTCGCGAACGCGCGGCTCGCCATGGACACCGGAGTGCCCGAGCAGAACACGATCCTCGCGGAGGACGGCTCGGTCGTCGACCTGCGCGACGGCGTCGCCCGCATCGTCGGACAGCTCGACCTGGGCTTCGTCTACGTGGACGGTTCCAGCGTCGGCGAGATCACCGACGCCGACCTCAAGGACCGCCGCATCCTGGGCGAGGAGGGCTTCATCTCGATCATCGTGGTCGTCGAGGCCACGTCCGGGCGCATCGTCACCGGCCCCGAGGTGCACGCCCGCGGGTTCGCGGAAGACGATGCCGTGTTCGACGCCGTCAAGCCGAAGATCGCGGCGGCGCTCGCGGAGGCCGCCCACAACGGCGTCCGCGACTCCCACGCGCTGTCGCAGGTCGTTCGCCGGACGGTCGGGCGCTGGGTGAACACCAGCTACCGCCGCCGTCCGATGATCGTGCCGCTCGTCATCGAGGCGTAGCACCGGGGCGGATCGTAACCTCCGCGAAACACGGCGGCGGGTAGCGTTCCCCCATGAACGCGTTCCGCCTGCGGCCGGCCACCGGCGAGGACGCGCGCGTGCTCGCCGACATGCTGGTCGAGGCGGCCAACTGGGACCCGGCGACGGCCCGGTCCCGCGTCGCCGTACTGGAGGATCGCGCGGTCTCGCGCTATGTCGCCGGCTGGCAGCGGCCGGGCGACTTCGGCTGCGTCGCCGAAGATGGGAACGGCGTCGCGGTCGGCGCCTGCTGGGCGCGGCTGTTCCCCGCGAACGCCCCGGGCTACGGCTTCGTGGCCGTGGGCGTCCCGGAGCTCACGCTGGGCGTCTATCCGTACTGGCGCGCGCAGGGCGCCGGCCGCGCCCTGCTCCGCGAACTGGCGCGGGCGGCCGCCGCGCGCGGTCACGCCCGGCTGAGCTTGAGCGTCGCCCGCGGCAACTTCGCCCAGCGGCTCTACCTGAGCGAGGGATACGTGCCCGTGTCGTCGCAGGGGGCTCCGACACGATGGTGCGCACCGTTCGCTGACTGCTCAGGTTTCGGGCGTCATCAATGCGTCCCCGATTCGTCTGCCTAAATAACGGGAGGTCTACTCCCGTCCCAAAGGAAAGGAGCAATCATGGCATGCCTTCTGTATCACGGTCTGTATCCCCTGTTCGGCGCCTTCTTCGGCGGCCGCAAGCAATGTCGCATGTGAGATGGGCTACCCAACGGTGAGCTGAACGCCCGACGGCCCTCTGCCTTCCAGGCAGGGGGCCGTCTTCAGTCTCCGGCGTTCAGCTCACCGCCCTAAGACGTCCGGGGATTTTGCAAATCGTAGGCGCGGTATCCCTGGGATGACGGGGGTGCGACGTAGCGTTGTCCCCATGGCCACGAGCACCAAGTCGAGTTCCCGCGCCCGGAACTCCGGCCGCGGCGGGTCGACCGCGCGCAAGCCGGCGTCGAAGACCGCGCAGCAGAAGACGGTCGCGTACCCCGCCGCCGATGCCGGTACCAGCCCGCTCGTCCGCGCCTGGATGGGCCTGGCGCACCTCACCGGAGCCGCGTTCCGCGCGCTCGGGCCCGAGAAGTTCAGCAAGGACGAGCGCCGCGACGGCTTCCCGTTCTTCCTGGTGCTGCTCGCCATTGCCGGCGCGGTGGTGGAGTGGTTCCTGATCAACGACCAGGTCGCGCGCACCCTCGACTCGTGGACGTTCGGACTGCTGCTAGGTCGAGTCGCGTTCGCGCTCCCCATCGTGATGGTGGTGTTCGCCGCATGGCTGTTCCGCCATCCTTCGTCCGTCCACGACAACACCCGGATCGGCATCGGACTCGGGCTCCTGCTGCTGATGATCGCCGGGCTTTGCCACCTGTTCAGCCCCCATCCCATCCCCAGTGACGGGACGGCTGCCCTCGCGCAGGCGGGCGGCATCCTGGGCTGGCTCATCGCCGCGCCGCTGTCCCTCGTGATCACGGTGTGGGGCGCGGGCGCGGTCATCATCGCGCTGCTCGTGCTCAGCCTGTTCATCATCACCAAGACTCCGCCGAACAAGCTGCCCCAGCGCATCCGTGAGCTGTACGCCTACCTGTTCGGCGCGCAGCTGCCGACCGAGGACGAGCGCGAGGAGGCGAAGGCCGCGGCCAAGGACGCCAAGTCGAAGCAGGTCGAACTCGACGGCATCGACGACGACGATGAGCCCGAGGCGAACCTCCCCTGGTGGCGGCGCAACAAGTCGCAGCGCGAGGAGGACCCCGACTACGACGCCGCGCCGGAGGCCGGCCTCAGCGAGGTGTTCGGCGAGCCGAAGCGGGGCAAGGGCGAGTTCGCCACCGCGCTCGAGCCCGATCCGGCGAGCGACCACTACAACACCGAGGTGCTCAGCGAGCTGGCGCACGCGGAGGACGCGCTGCAGCGGTTCACCGGCGAGCTCCCGCCGACGGCCGCCGCGCCACTGCCGCCGATGACCGGGGGAGTGCCCGGTGCGGGAGCGGTGCTCCCCGGATTCCAGGCCGGTGCGGGCGAGTACGACGAGGAGGAGGCCGGCGCCCCGGCGCTTCCCGAACCGGCCGCTCCGTACAACCTCCCCTCCGCCTCGATGCTCTCGGCAGGCACGCCCGCCAAGACCCGGTCGGGCGCCAACGACGAGATCGTCGCCGCCATCACCGAGGTGCTGACGCAGTTCGGGGTGGATGCGAAGGTCACGGGATACTCGCGCGGCCCGACGGTCACGCAGTACGAGATCGAGCTCGGCCCGGGCGTCAAGGTCGAGCGCGTCACCGCGCTCAGCAAGAACCTCTCGTACGCGGTCGCGAGCAACGAGGTCCGCATCCTCTCGCCCATTCCGGGCAAGAGCGCGATCGGGGTCGAGATCCCCAACACCGACCGCGAGATCGTGTCGCTGGGCGACATCCTCCGCTCGCCGGCGGCCGCCAAGAGCACGCACCCGATGACGATCGGCGTCGGCAAGGACGTCGGCGGAGGCTTCGTCGTCGCGAACCTCGCAAAGATGCCGCACCTGCTCGTCGCCGGCTCCACCGGGTCCGGTAAGTCGAGCTTCGTCAACTCGATGATCACGTCGCTGCTCATGCGCGCCAAGCCGTCCGAAGTGCGGATGGTGCTCATCGACCCCAAGCGCGTCGAGCTCACCATCTACGGCGGCGTCCCGCACCTGATCACCCCCATCATCACGAACCCCAAGAAGGCCGCGGAGGCCTTGCAGTGGGTCGTGAAGGAGATGGACATGCGGTACGACGACCTGGCCAGCTTCGGCTTCCGCCACATCGACGACTTCAACCGCGCGGTGATCAACGACGAGATCGTGCTGCCCGCGGGGAGCGAGCGGAAGCTGAAGCCGTACCCGTACCTCCTGGTCGTGGTGGACGAGCTCGCCGACCTGATGATGGTCGCCCCGCGCGACGTCGAGGACTCGATCGTGCGCATCACGCAGCTCGCCCGCGCGTCCGGCATCCACCTCGTGCTCGCGACGCAGCGGCCTTCCGTCGATGTGGTCACCGGCCTGATCAAGGCGAACGTGCCCTCGCGGCTCGCCTTCGCCGTGACCAGCGTCACCGACTCCCGCGTCATCCTCGACCAGCCCGGTGCCGACAAGCTGATCGGCCAGGGCGACGGACTGTTCCTCCCGATGGGAGCGTCGAAGGCGCTGCGCGTGCAGGGAGCCTGGGTCAACGAGGAGGAGATCCAGAAGGTCGTCGAGCACGTCACCCGCCAGGCGCGCCCGGAGTACCGGCAGGACGTCACCGCCGGTGCCGAGAAGAAGCAGATCGACTCCGACATCGGCGACGACCTCGAGCTGCTGCTCGCGGCCGCCGAGCTGGTCGTGTCCTCGCAGTTCGGCTCGACCTCCATGCTGCAGCGCAAGCTCCGTGTGGGGTTCGCCAAGGCGGGGCGGCTCATGGACCTGCTGGAGTCGCGCGAGATCGTCGGGCCCTCGGAGGGGTCGAAGGCGCGCGATGTCCTCGTGACCGCCGAACAGCTGCCGCAGGTGCTGGCGCGGCTGCGCGGAGAGGAGGCGCCCACGGCGCCGCCCGCGGCTGCGGCCGCTCCTGCCGCCGTCCCTGCTGCGGTCACGGGCTCCGGGTCGGCTCCCGCTTCGGCTTCCGCGCTCGACGACGACGGCGACCGCTACGGCGCCGACCCCGTCGCCGAGATGACAGCGGGTTATCCTGAGGTCGACGAGGGCGACTCGGACGAGGACGCCTGGCAGCTGACCGGCAGAGAGTAGATGACCGCGATGTCGGTGCCCCACACGCCTCCGCCCGCTGCGGACGGCGGCGCGAAGCCCGTGAGCAACTGGAACCTGCCCAACGCGATCACCGTGGTGCGCATCCTGCTCGCCCCGCTCTTCGTGTGGATGCTGCTGGCCGATGGCGGCGACGACGGCTGGTTGCGCTGGGCAGCCGCCGCGCTGTTCATCCTGGCCATCGCGACGGACGGGGTGGATGGCGCCCTCGCCCGCCGCAAAGGGCTGGTCACCGACTTGGGCAAGCTGCTCGACCCTATCGCCGACAAGGTGCTGACCGGGGGAGCGCTCATCGCCCTCTCCATCCTGGGCGAGCTGCCGTGGTGGGTCACCGTCGTGATCCTCGTCCGCGAGATCGGCATCACGATCTACCGCTTCGTCGTCATCCGCCAGGGCGTGATCGCGGCGTCGCGCGGCGGCAAGATCAAGACGATCGTGCAGTCGGTGGCGATCTCGTTCGCGCTGGTCCCTCTGTGGACCGTGTTCGGCGACTGGATCTACTGGGTGAACGGCATCCTCATGACGGCCGCCGTCATCCTCACCGTCTGGACCGGCTTCGATTACCTCTCGCAGGCCTGGAAGGGCCACAAGGCGAAGCGTGCCCTCGCCTGAGCCCTCCCTCGTCGCGACGGTTGTCCGGGAACTCATCGATCGCGGTCTGACCATCGCCGCCGCCGAGTCGCTGACCGGCGGACTGCTGACGGCAGAGCTCACCTCCGTCCCCGGCGCCTCCGCGGTGGTGCTCGGGGGAGCGGTCGTCTACGCGACGGAGCTCAAGCACACGCTCGTCGGCGTGGATGCCGGCCTGCTCGCCGCCGAGGGGCCGGTCCACCCGGAGGTGGCGCGCCAGCTGGCGGAACGTGTGCGGCACAGGCTGGCGGTCGGCGGCCGCCCGGCAGACATCGGCGTCGCCACCACCGGGGTGGCCGGCCCCGACCCGCAGGGCGGCCGGCCGGTGGGAACCGTCTTCGTCGGCGTCTCGTCGTCCGTGGGCACGCGGGCGATCGAGCTGCAGCTCTCCGGAGATCGCGAGCGGATCCGGCGGCAGACGGTCGAGGAGGCCGTCCGGGCGCTCGCCGCCGAGCTCGGAATAACAACCGTGTGAGCATCCCGCATTACCGCGGGAATACGCGGTGTTTCGGTCTCGTTACACCTGCTGCATTCACAAGAAAAGCCCAGTGGCCCTCGATATCGTGGAGCAGTCGGATGCGGTACATTCGTATCCCATCGATACGTCGGCAGGGTAAGAGAAGGAGGCTCCGAATGATTCTTGTACGTCAGGAAATCGGCGACGTGCTCAGGGACTTCCGCCTGCAAAAGGGACGTACGCTCCGTCAGGTCGCGAGCAAGGCGAGCGTGGCGCTCGGCTACCTCAGCGAGGTCGAGCGCGGACAGAAGGAGGCGTCGAGTGAGATCCTCGCCTCGGTTGCAGACGCACTCGAGACCCCGGTCTCGGTGATCATGCGCGAGGTCGGCGATCGCATCGCGGTGCTCGAGGGGCTGGAGCCGGTGATTCCGGACACCATTCCGGACGAGTTCGTCTCCGCACTGGACTCGGACCTGGTCGCCCGCTGATTCCGAAGACTGTCGAGGACGCCCCGCGCTTCGCGGGGCGTCCTTCTTTTCCCATCCACCTGTTCTCTGAAGTCGAAGGACCCATGAAGCTCAGCGAGTTCCAGCGCGCCGTCTCGGACGAGTTCGGCAGTTCCTACGGTCAGACGCTGCTGACCGACCTCGTGCTCGCGGAGCTCGGGGGGCGGACCGCCAATGAGGCCATCGCGGCAGGCCTGCCGCCGCGCGAAGTGTGGATCGCTCTCTGCAAGGAGACGGGCGTGCCCTCGTCGCGCTGGTACGGCGCCGGGAAGCCGGCGCCGAAGCGCTGATCCGGGCCGCGACACGCCGGATGATGTCTCTCGAAGATATGTTCGGAACTGGATAGACTTCTCCACAACGGCAGTCGAAAACCGGTTGTCCACAGATTGCGCGTCCCCGCTTCGAGTGTCGGACGTCACTCCTAGAGTCGAACCGTAGCGAAGCCCACGAAGGAGAACCGCAAAATGCCATCACCCGCAGACCGCGAGAAGGCCCTGGAGACAGCCCTCGCGCAGATCGACCGCCAGTTCGGCAAGGGCTCCGTCATGCGTCTGGGGAGCGACGAACGCGCCCCCGTCGAGGTCGTCCCGACCGGCTCCATCGCGCTCGATGTGGCGCTCGGGATCGGCGGCCTGCCGCGTGGCCGCATCATCGAGATCTACGGCCCGGAGTCCTCGGGTAAGACGACGCTGACGCTCCACGCGATCGCGAATGCTCAGCGCGCGGGCGGCATCGCCGCGTTCATCGATGCGGAGCACGCGCTCGACCCCGAGTACGCCCGCAAACTCGGCGTCGACATCGACTCCCTCCTCGTGTCGCAGCCCGACACGGGTGAGCAGGCGCTCGAGATCGCCGACATGCTCGTGCGAAGCGGATCGATCGACCTCATCGTGGTCGACTCCGTCGCGGCGCTCGTGCCGCGCGCCGAGATCGAGGGAGAGATGGGCGACTCGCACGTCGGCCTTCAGGCCCGGCTCATGTCGCAGGCCCTCCGCAAGCTCACCGGTGGCCTCAGCCAGACCAACACCACGATGATCTTCATCAACCAGCTGCGAGAGAAGATCGGCGTGTTCTTCGGCAGCCCCGAGACGACCGCCGGCGGTAAGGCGCTCAAGTTCTACGCCTCGGTGCGACTCGACATCCGTCGCATCGAGACCCTGAAAGACGGCACCGAAGCGGTCGGAAACCGCACCCGTGTCAAGATCGTCAAGAACAAGATGGCGCCGCCATTCAAGCAGGCCGAGTTCGACATCCTGTACGGCGTCGGCATCTCACGTGAGGGCAGCCTGCTCGACTTCGGTGTGGAGCATGCGATCGTCAAGAAGTCGGGTGCCTGGTACACGTACGAGGGCGACCAGCTCGGTCAGGGCAAGGAGAACTCGCGCAACTTCCTGATCGCGAACCCCGATGTCGCGGCCGAGATCGAGCAGAAGATCAAGATCAAGCTCGGCATCCTCCCCGATCCGAACGCGGTGGCCGAGAAGTCGTCCAACGTCGGATCGATCGAAGACAAGCTGCAGGCTCGCAAGGGCGCGTGACAGTGCCCGTCGCCTCCCGGAGGAGCAGCGCGTGGTGGTGAGATTCCCGTCGTCGCCCGACGGTGACGGCACGAGCAGCGCAGACGTGTCGCACGGAGCGGCGCCGCAGGGAGCGGCTGAGGGGGAGCGTCTCGCTCCCGTGACGCCGCTCCGGCGGGCGGCTCCGCAGCGTGACGAGCATCCGTCCCGACGACAGGCAGCGCGTCCGGTCGTGGCGCTTGGCGACGGCGGCTGGAACAACACGTGGGGTTCGGAGCCGTCCTCTAAGCGGTCGGTGAGCCGGTCGGCGCCGACGATGGCCGAGGATGCGGGTGACGTCGACGACGAGACCGCGCGGCAGACGCGCAAGACGACCGGCGTCGCCATCAGGCAACTCGCCCGGCGCGGGATGTCGCGGTGGGAGCTTGAGCAGGTGCTCACCAAGCGCGAGATCGAGCCGGAGGTCTTCGGGCCCGAACTGGATCGGCTCGAGGCCATGGGCGTGATCGACGACGCGTCGCTCGCGACCAGCCTCGCGTTCACGCAGCACAGCCGCAAGGGCCTCGGTCGTACCGCGATCGAGCAGGAACTCAAACGTCGCCACATCGACCCCGAACTCATCGAAATCGCTCTGGCCGACATCGGCGAGGACGACGAGCTCGAGCGTGCGACGGAACTCGCGGTGAAGCGCATCGGTCAGCTGTCCGGATACGACGACGACACGGCCCGCCGTCGGCTGCACGGATTCCTCGCGCGCAAGGGATACGCGTCCGACGTGATCCGCCAGGCGATGGACGCCGCCTTCGCCGGGCGCCGGTCGCGCGGCGGTTCGGGCGTCCGCTTCCAGTAGGCGTACCCGTCCCCGAGTGGTGAGCAGATGCGGCAACTCGGCCGGGTTTCGCGCATCCACTCACGAGTCGTCGGCGTGCCGACGGGAAACGTAGACTTGTCGCCATCATGAGCATCCTGGAACAGCGCAGCGTCATCGAGCCGTCCGAGGCGGCGGTCCGTCCCGACGGCCGGGCGCGCACCTACGAGGTGCGCACGTTCGGCTGCCAGATGAACGTGCACGACTCCGAACGGCTCAGCGGTTCGCTGGAGGCGGCCGGGTACGTCCCTGCGGACGGCGAAGAGGCGGACATCGTCGTGATCAACACCTGCGCGGTGCGCGAGAACGCCGACAACAAGCTCTACGGCAACCTCGGCCACCTCGCCGGCGTCAAGCGGCGCCACGAGGGTATGCAGATCGCGGTCGGCGGTTGCCTCGCTCAGAAGGACAAGAACGTCATCCTCGAGAAGGCTCCCTGGGTGGATGTGGTGTTCGGCACCCACAACATGGGCGCCCTTCCCAGCCTGCTGGAGCGGGCGCGGCACAACGATGCGGCCGAGATCGAGATCCTCGAGTCGCTCGAGACGTTCCCGTCCACGCTGCCGACCAAGCGCGACTCCTCCTACTCCGGGTGGGTCTCCATCTCGGTCGGCTGCAACAACACCTGCACCTTCTGCATCGTGCCGTCTCTGCGCGGCAAGGAGAAGGACCGCCGTCCGGGCGACATCCTCGCCGAGATCCAGGCGCTGGTGGATGACGGCGCCATCGAGGTCACCCTCCTGGGCCAGAACGTCAACTCGTACGGTGTCGAGTTTGGCGACCGCCAGGCGTTCAGCAAGCTGCTCCGTGCCGCGGGCGGCATCGACGGGCTCGAGCGCGTCCGCTTCACCAGTCCCCATCCCGCCGCCTTCACGGACGACGTGATCGACGCCATGGCGGAGACGCCCAACGTCATGCCGCAGCTGCACATGCCGCTGCAGTCCGGTTCCGACCGCGTCCTTCGCGCGATGCGTCGCTCCTACCGGTCGGAGAAGTTCCTCGGCATCCTCGACCGCGTCCGCGCCAAGCTGCCCGACGCCGCGATCAGCACGGACATCATCGTGGGCTTCCCCGGCGAGACCGAGGAGGACTTCCAGGAGACGCTCCGTGTCGTCGAGGCCGCCCGGTTCGCCTCCGCCTTCACGTTCCAGTACTCGATCCGTCCGGGCACCCCGGCCGCGACGATGGCAGACCAGATCCCGAAGGAGGTCGTGCAGGAGCGCTACGACCGGCTGACGGCACTGCAGGAGCGCATCTCGCTCGAGGAGAACGAGAAGCTCGTGGGGCGCGAGGTCGAGCTGCTCGTCGCCAACGGCGAAGGCCGCAAAGACGCAGACACCCGGCGCCTCAGCGGACGCGCGCGGGACAGCAGGCTGGTGCACTTCGAGCTTCCGGCCGGTTCCGAGACACCGCGACCGGGCGATGTCGTCACCGTCCGCATCACGCAGGCTGCGCCGCACTACCTGATCGCCGACGCGGCCGACGGCGCACCCCTCCGCATCCGCCGCACGCGTGCGGGCGACGCCTGGGACCGTGCGGAGGCCGAGTCCTGCGCCGTCCCCGCCCACGGCTCCACCGGCGGTGAGACCGCGGGCCGCGTCTCGCTCGGCCTGCCGACGCTTCGGACGCGCGAGCCGTTGACGTCGCCCGGAGTCGGCACCATGCCGATCTACGACCCCACGGACGGACAGCGCTGAGCACCGCACCCGGCGCGCCCGGGGACTCCGGCGCGTCCACGCCCCGGACGAGCTCCGATCCGCCGCAGGCGACCCCGCGCCTCCCTCTGCTGGCGATCGTCGGACCGACCGGCACCGGCAAGACCGACCTCTCGCTCGCCGTCGCCGAGACCCTCCGTAGCCGAGGCCGCAGCGCCGAGATCGTGAACGCCGACTCCATGCAGCTCTACCGCGGCATGGACATCGGCACCGCGAAGCTCGATCCGGCCGACTGGCGCGGCATCCCGCACCACCTCTTCGACACGCTGGAGGTGACCGATGAGGCGACCGTCGCCCGCTACCAACCGGACGCCCGGGAGACCATCGGGGGCATCCTGGAGCGGGGCGCGGTCCCGATCCTCGTCGGCGGCTCCGGCCTCTACGTCTCCAGCGTGCTGTTCGACCTGCAGTTCCCGGGCACCGACCCGGAGTTGCGGGCCCGGCTCGAGTCCGAGCTGACGGAGCACGGCCCCGGGATGCTGTTCCAGCGCCTCGCGGAGCTCGATCCGGAGGCGGCCCGGCGGATCGGGTCCACCAACGGTCGCCGCATCGTCCGCGCGCTCGAGGTCGCCCAGCTCACGGGCACCTCCGTCACCGGAGCGCTTCCCGAGGAGCCCCGCGCCTGGCACGAGCCGACCGTCGTCGTCGGACTCGCCGCCCCGCGCGACGAACTCGTCGCCCGCCTCAACGCCCGCGTCGAGCGGATGTGGTCGGACGGCCTGCTCGACGAAGTGACGGGCCTCATCCCGCAGGGCATCGATCGCGGAGTGACCGCCCGCCGCGCCATCGGCTACGCCCAGGCCCTCGCCGAGCTCCGCGGCGAGCTGACCCGCGCGGAGGCGATCGCGCAGACGCAGCAGCTCACCCGCCGCTACGCGCGCAGGCAGGTCAGCTGGTTCAAGCGCTACCCCGGCATCCACTGGCTCGACTACGACGACCCGCGGCTCGTGGATGCGACCCTGGCGCTGCTCGACGCGGCAGACCGCGACGCGACAGACCTCGACGCGACGGACCGCGACGCGACAGACCGCGACCGTGACGCCGTCGACCGCGCCCCCGCCGACCGCCCAGCGACGGATCGGTAGGCTGGGACGCATGGCGACCATCCACTTCACCAAGGGTCAGGGCACGGGCAACGACTTCGTGCTGTACTCGGACCCGGAGGGGCGCCTGCCGCTCAGCGCCGCACAGATCGCGAGCATCTGCGACCGGCACTTCGGCGTCGGCGCCGACGGCGTGATCCGCGCCGTGCGGTCGGAGCATCTGCCCGCGGGGAGGCGGCGCTGGCGGAGGACGACGCCGCCACCTGGTTCATGGACTACTACAACGCCGACGGCTCCGAGGCCGAGATGTGCGGCAACGGCATCCGGGTGTACGTCCGCTACCTGCTCGAGACCGGACTCGCCGAGCTGCCCGAGGGCGGCACGCTGGCGATCGGGACGCGGTCCGGGGTGCGCGACGTGCAGCGCAGCACCACCGGCTTCCAGGTCGACCTGGGCCGGTGGGACCTCGCCGGCGGTGAACCGCTGGTGCGCGCGAAGGAGCTCCCCGTGGCGCGACCGGGCCTCGGCATCGACATGGGCAACCCGCACGTGGTGGTCGCCGTCGCCGACGACGCCGAGCTGGACGCCGCCGACCTGTCGTACATCCCGCACCTCGAGCCCGCCCCCGAGAACGGCGCGAACGTCGAGTTCGTGGTGCCGCACGAGCCGCTCGTGAAGGACGGCGTCGGCCGCATCCGGATGCGCGTGCACGAGCGCGGCAGCGGCGAGACGCTCTCCTGCGGGACGGGCGCCGCGGCCGCCGCCCTGGCGGTGCGCTACTGGGCGGGGGAGGCCGCTCCGAACCAGTGGCGGGTGGATGTGCCCGGCGGCACGGTTGGCGTCCGCATGTTCCCGACCGAGGACGGCGAGCACGTCGGCCTCTCCGGCCCCGCCGAGCTCGTCTTCACTGGGACCCTCGACCTCGCCTGAGGCCGTCCCCGCCAAGAATTCCTGACTTCTTCGGGCGAGACGGGCGTTCCGACCCGAACAACTCAGGAACTCTCGGCGTCGGCGGCAGCGTCGGCGGTCGGCGGCGGACGCCCGGATCAGTCGTGCGCGCGGGTGCGCAGCACGCGGTAGCCCTTGGCGGTCGCCGCACGCGTGGTGGTCAGCTCGGGGAGCGTCGATTGGATCCAGCGGTGCAGCGAGTCGCTGCCGAGGTTGCGCTGCACGACGAGCCACGCGTCCGATCCGGGCTCCAGCCGGGGAGCCAGCGCTCCAGGATGTTGTGCAGCTCGTTCTTGCCGACGCGGATGGGCGGATTCGACCAGATCGTCGTAAATCGCAGGTCATCGGGAACATTATCCGGCGTCACCGGGTTTACATTGGTGAGACCGAGCTTCTCCGCATTCCGGCGGACCAGATCCAGCGCTCGGGTGTTGACGTCGACGGCCCAGACCGTCGCATGAGGGGATTCGAGAGCAAGTGTGAGAGCCAGCGGGCCCCAGCCGCAGCCGAGGTCGAGGAACTGACCTCCGGGCGGAGGCGTGGGCACATGGTCCAGCAGCACCTGCGTCCCCATATCGACGCGCTCGGGGCTGAAGATCCCGCTGGCCGTCAGCAACTCGTAGGTCCGACCGGCGAGTCGCACGGTGAACGGCCGCAGGTTCATCTCGCTCTCGGGCGCCGGGGAAAAGTAGTGATCTCCGCTGGCCATAAGCAGACCGTACAGGACACGAACAAACTAGGGTTAACCCGGATCAGGGGAACTGAATGACTGATAAGACCGACATCCGCGAGCACGACGCAGACGACGTGGTCGCGCGCGTGCTGGCGACCGAGCAGAACCGCGCGAGCGTGACGCTCTTCGGCGGCGACTCCGGCGCGCGGGCGCAGGCGCTGCAGGCGCAGGAGACCGACGGCGGCTTCCACGACGGCGAGCAGTTCGACCGTGAGGAGCGCGCGGCGCTGCGCCGCGTCTCCGGCCTCTCGACCGAACTGCAGGACGTCACCGAGGTCGAGTACCGGCAGCTGCGCCTCGAGAACGTGGTGCTGATCGGCGTGTACTCGCAGGGATCGCTTCAGGATGCCGAGAACTCGATGCGCGAGCTCGCTGCCCTCGCGGAGACCGCCGGTGCGGCCGTCCTCGACGGCCTGCTGCAGCGGCGACCGCACCCCGACCCCAGCACGTATCTGGGCAGGGGCAAGGCGGAGGAGCTGGCGGGCGTGGTGGCGGCGCTCGGCGCGGACACCGTGATCGCCGACACGGAGCTTGCTCCGAGCCAGCGCCGTGCGCTGGAGGATGTGGTGAAGGTGAAGGTGATCGACCGCACCGCGGTGATCCTCGACATTTTCAGCCAGCACGCCAAGAGCCGCGAGGGCAAGGCGCAGGTGGAGCTCGCACAGCTCGAGTACCTGCTCCCGCGCCTGCGCGGCTGGGGTGAGTCGATGTCCCGCCAGGCCGGTGGCCAGGTGGGTGGCGCGGGCGCCGGCATGGGCTCGCGTGGTCCCGGTGAGACGAAGATCGAGCTGGATCGCCGCCGCATCCACACCCGCATGGCCCGTCTGCGCAAGCAGATCGCCGGCTTCAAGCCGGCCCGGGAGGCGAAGCGGGCGAACCGCAATCGCAACTCGGTGCCGTCCGTCGCGATCGCCGGCTACACCAACGCCGGCAAGTCGAGCCTGCTGAACCGCGTGACCAAGGCCGGCGTGCTGGTCGAGAACGCGCTGTTCGCGACGCTGGACGCGACCGTCCGCCGCAGCGTCACCGCCGACGGCCGGTTGTACACGCTGGCCGACACGGTCGGCTTCGTGCGCAACCTGCCGCACCAGCTGGTGGAGGCGTTCCGCTCCACCCTGGAGGAGGTCGCGGACAGCGACGTCATCCTGCACGTGGTCGACGGCTCGCATCCGGACCCGGCGTCGCAGCTGGCGACGGTCCGCGATGTGATCGGCGAGGTCGGTGCGCGCGAACTGCCCGAGATCGTGGTCTTCAACAAGGCGGACCTGATCTCGGCGGATGACCGCCTCGTCCTGCGCGGACTCGAGCCGGGCGCCATCTTCGCCTCCGCCCGCACGGGCGAAGGGATCGACGAGGTGCTCGCCGCCATCGCGCGGCTGCTGCCCGACCCGTCCCTCGAGGTCGACCTCGTCGTCCCGTACGACCGGGGCGACCTCATCTCGGCACTGCACGAGCGCGGCCGGGTGATCTCGACCGAGTACGTGGAGGAGGGGACGCGTGTGAAGGCGCGCATCATGCCCGAGTACCACGCGGCCTTCGAGCCGTTCGAGGTGACGCCGACGGCGTGATGCGGCCATGAGCGGTCACTCCAGAAGGCCGGACGGAATCCGATGTGTCGAAGCATGACACGGGCGATTCCGTCCGGCCTTCCGCGTTGCTAGATTCCTTCTCAACCGAAGCGGGCGACCGCTGACGTGGTGCGACAGCCGAGCCCGGCACCCGCCCGTGAACCCCGCCACTGCGTGCACACGCGTGGCGGAGCATCCCGTGCCGCTGTCCGACCATTCGAGGAGCCCATGAGCTGTACCGAGGCCCGGTACTCCTTCGAGCTGTACCCTCCCCGCAACGAGCGGGCCGCCGCCGCGCTGCCCGGGACGATCGACCGCCTCGCGGCGACGCATCCCGACTTCATCTCGGTGACCTTCGGCGCGGGCGGATCGTCGCGCACCGCGTCCCTCGACGTGCTCCGCTACATCCTGCGGCACACCGACGTCAGCCCCATGGCGCACCTCACCTGCGTCAGCTCGTCGCACGAGGAGGCGAACCGGCTGATCCGGGAGTTCCTGGATGCCGGGGTTCGCCGCTTCCTCGCGGTGCGCGGCGACCCGCCGGCGGACCTGCCCGAGGGCGAGGACCCGATCGGCGACATCCGAACGACCGCCGAGCTGGTACAGCTCATCCACCGCGTGCAGGCCGAGCGCCAGCCGTACGGCGAGCTGCCCGTTCCCGGGCTGCACGCGCAGGCCGTGCTGGAGCACCGCGAGCACGTGCAGATCGCGGTCGCGGCGTTCCCCAACGGGCACCCGTCGTCGCGGTCGGTCTCGCAGGACATCGACGCCCTGCTCGCGAAGCAGGCGGCCGGCGCGAACCTCGGCATCACTCAGCTGTTCTTCCACGCCGAGGACTACTTCCATTTCGCGCAGCGCGCGGCGGAGGCTGGCGTGGCCTTCCCGATCCTGCCCGGCATCATGCCCGTCACGAGCCCGGCCCGGCTCACCCGGATGCTCGAGCTGAGCGGCGAGGACCTGCCGAGCGACCTGGCCATCGAACTGGAGGTCGAGCCGACCGACGAGGGCCGGCGCGAGATCGGCATCGCCTGGGCCGCCCGCCTGGCGCAGCGCCTGCTCGACGGCGGCGCCCCCGGACTGCACCTGTACACGTTCAACCAGCACGAGGCCGTTCTCTCGGTGCTGGACCGGATCGGCGCCCTGCCGGCCGGAGATCGAGACCGCCCCACCACCCAGAAGGAACCAGCATGACCGACACAACCCTCGCCGCCGCGGACCGTCTCGCGTTCCCCGCGGGCACGATCATCGGCTACCCGCGCATCGGCCGCCGTCGCGAGCTCAAGAAGGCCGTCGAGGCGTTCTGGGCGGGCAGCACCACCGCCGACGAGCTGGAGGCGACCGCCGCCGAGCTGCGCGCCGCCACCCGTGAGCGCCTGGCCTCCCTCGGCCTCGGCCGCACCGACGCATCCATCCCGGAGAGCTTCAGCTTCTACGACCAGGTGCTGGACGCCGCGGTCACCGTCGGCGCCATCCCGTCGCGGTTCGCGTCGCTCGCGGCCGCCGACGGCTCGGTCGACCTGGCCGGCTACTTCACCATCGCCCGCGGCGAGGGGAGAACGCGCCGCTGGAGATGACCAAGTGGTTCGACTCCAACTACCACTACCTGGTGCCCGAGATCGGCCCGGAGACGGACTTCCGTCTGGCGTCGGACCGCATCGTGCGTGAGTTCGAGGAGGCCCGCGCGGCCGGTTTCGTCACGCGCCCGGTCATCGTCGGACCGGTGACCTTCCTGGCGTTGAGCAAGGCGAGCGACGAGGCCCCCGAGGGCTTCCGTCCGCTGTCGCGCCTCGCCGACCTGCTCCCGGTGTACCGCGAGCTGCTGTCGCGCCTGGCCGCCGCCGGCGCGCCGTGGGTGCAGCTCGACGAGCCGGCGCTCGTCAGCGAGAGCATCGACGAGCCGCGGGATGCGGTGCTCGCCGCCGTGCGGACCGCCTACAACGACCTCGGCGCGTCCGCCGACCGTCCGGCGATCTTCGTCGCCGCACCGTACGGCAGCCTCGACGACGCCCTCGCGCCGCTCGCGGCCAGCCCGGTCGAGGCGATCTCGCTCGACCTGGTGCGCGGTTCCGTGCCGTCCGGGCTCGACGCGGCCACCGCATCCGCTCTCGCCGAGAAGACGCTCGTCGGCGGTGTGATCGACGGCCACAACATCTGGCGCGGCGACCTGGAGGCCGCCTTCGGCACGCTCACCGAGCTGCTGTCGCTCAGCCCCGAGGTGACGGTGTCGACCTCCACGTCGCTGCTGCACGTCCCGCACGATGTGGACGACGAGCCCGAGCTGGATGCGCGCCTCAGGACCTGGCTGGCGTTCGCCGACCAGAAGGTCGCCCAGGTGGCCGTGCTGGCACGCGGCATCGTCGACGGACACGAGGCCATCCAGGACGAGCTCAGCGCGGCGACCGCCGCCCTGGCCGACCGCGCCTCCGCCCCCGGCGTCCGCGTCCCGGCCGTGCGCGAGCGCGAGGCGGCGCTGACCGAGGCGGACTTCCGCCGCGGCGACTACGACACGCGCCAGGCCGCGCAGGAGGCATCGCTCGGGCTGCCGTTCCTCCCCACCACGACGATCGGGTCGTTCCCGCAGACGGCCGACATCCGCCGCTCGCGCGCCCAGCTCGCGAAGGGCCTCATCAGCGAGGCCGAGTACCTGGGGCGGATGCGCGACGAGATCAAGCGCGTCGTCGACCTCCAGGAGGAGATCGGCATCGACGTCATCGTGCACGGCGAGCCCGAGCGCAACGACATGGTGCAGTACTTCGCCGAGAACCTCGACGGCTTCGCGGTCACCCAGAACGGCTGGGTGCAGTCGTACGGGTCGCGCTGCACGCGTCCGTCCATCCTCTGGGGCGATGTGTCGCGGCCGAAGCCGATCACGGTCGACTGGTCGGCGTACACGCAGAGCCTCACCGAGAAGCCGGTGAAGGGGATGCTGACCGGCCCGGTCACGATCCTCGCCTGGTCGTTCGTACGCGACGACCAGCCGCTGGGCGAGACCGCACGCCAGGTCGCCCTGGCGCTGCGCGACGAGATCGCCGACCTCGAGGAGGCGGGCATCCGCGTCGTGCAGGTCGACGAGCCGGCGCTGCGCGAGCTGCTGCCCCTCAAGAAGCGCGACCAGGACGACTACCTGGAGTGGTCGGTCGGATCGTTCCGCCTCGCGACCGCCGGGGTGGGCGACGCGACGCAGATCCACACGCACCTCTGCTACTCGGAGTTCGGTGTGGTCATCGACGCGATCCGGAACCTGGATGCGGATGTGACCAGCATCGAGGCCGCCCGCAGCCGCATGGAGGTCGTGCACGACATCCAGCGCTCCGGCTTCGAGCACGGCATCGGCCCGGGCGTGTACGACATCCACTCGCCGCGCGTGCCGTCGGTCGCCGAGGTGACCGAGCTGCTGGAGACCGCGCTGAGCGCCATCCCGGGCCGCCAGCTGTGGGTCAACCCGGACTGCGGTCTGAAGACCCGTGGCTACGACGAGACGGTCGCGTCGCTGCGCAACATCATCGAGGCGACGCGCGGGGTGCGCGAGCGGGCGTCCGTCTCCGCCTGAGTGTCGTCGACGCGGCCCCGGGGCGCGTCCGCTGTACGCGGACAGCGGCCCGGGGCCGCGTCATGTGCGTCAGGATGGGCGCATGGCGCGCAGGTGCTCATCGTGAAGATGGGGGATGACGAGTTCGAGCGGATGGTCGGAGACATCTTCGACGCGCTGCCGGACGACATGGTCGGGCCGCTGGAGAACGTGGCCATCCTCATCGAGGATCAGCCGCCGGGCGCCCGGCCGCGGCTGTTCGGGCTGTACAGCGGGCGGCCGCTGACCCGGAGGTCGGTGTACGGCTTCGGTGAGCTGCCGGACCGGATCACGCTGTTCCGCAACAACCTCGAGGCGTCGGCGGGATCGGAGGAGGAACTGCGGGCGCGGGTGCGGGTGACCCTGGTGCACGAGATCGGGCACTACTTCGGGCTGTCGGACGAGCGCCTGCGGGAGCTCGGCTGGGCGTGAGCCCGAACGCGCCTGGTGTGGCGGCGCGCGGGGGCGGCGTCGAGTGGTGAGTCGTTGCTCCAATTCGGGTCGAGTGGCGACATCTGCTCACCACTCGGCGGCTCCCGCCGGGGCGGGTCAGACGGCGCGGAGGACCGCCACGACCTTGCCGAGCACCTGCGCGAAGTCGCCCAGGATCGGCTCGAAGTTGGAGTTGCGCGGCAGCAGCCAGGTGTGGCCGTCGCGCTGACGGAACACCTTGACCGTCGCCTCCTCGTCGAGCATGGCCGCCACGATGTCGCCGTTCTCGGCGGTGTTCTGCGCACGGACGACCACCCAGTCGCCGTCGCAGATCGCGGCGTCGATCATCGACTCGCCGACCACCTTCAGCATGAACAGCTCTCCGTTGCCCACCAGCTGGCGGGGGAGGGGAAGACCTCGTCCACCTGCTGCTCCGCGGTGATCGGGATGCCGGCGGCGATGCGGCCGACCAGCGGCACCATCGCCGCGTCGCCGACCGGGGTCTGATTCTCGTAGTCCGGGGTCTGGCCCGAGGTCGACGGCAGGTCGATCAGGATCTCGAGCGCGCGAGGGCGGTTCGGGTCGCGGCGCAGGTATCCGCTCAGCTCCAGCTGGTTGAGCTGGTGGGTGACGGACGAGAGGGAGGAGAGGCCCACCGCGTCGCCGATCTCGCGCATGCTCGGCGGATAGCCCCGCTGGCTCACCGAGCGCTGGATGACGTCGAGGATCGCCAGCTGCTTGTCGCTCAGGTTCTTGCGGCGGCGGGTGCCTCCGCGGGCCTGGTTCTCGTTCGACACGGGCGTCCTCTCCTGGGCTGAGCCGTCCACCGGATGCGCACCGGGATGCTCTCCGGCAGGAATGTCGGTGGTACCTGATCTGATGTCCTCAGACAGTCGAAACTGTATCCGCGTCGAGAAGGGAAGACAAACATGTGTTCGAGTGTGTCGCGAACTTCTTCGGGAATTTCCTCGACGAGCCCCGCCTTGCGGATTCAGACATTCGAAGATACATTCGGAACACAGCTTCGCACCCGCGAGTCTGAGGAGGTCACGGCCATGAGTGCAGTACTGATGAGCGAGTCGGTTCCCGCCCTTCGAGCGGTCCCGCCGCTTCCCGAGGGCGCGCACGTACGCCTGCGCATCACGCGCCGCGGTCGCGCGGTGCTGTCGGCCCTCATTGCACTGCCGCTCGTCATCGGTGCATTCGTCTTCGCCCTCAACGGCGGCGGCGCGATCGCGAACGGCGAGCAGACCCACGTCAGCTTCCAGTACGTCACCGTCGAGTCGGGCGACTCGCTCTGGTCGGTGGCCGAGCGCGTCGCGCCCAACGCCGACCCGCGCGACGTGATCGCCGACATCGTCTCCCTCAACGGCCTCGAGTCCGCCGTCGTCTCGCCCGGGCAGCAGCTGGCGGTCCCGGCGAAGTACGCCAAGTAGCGGCTTAGTCCGGGTGCGCCGGCTAATCCGCTGTGGAATGTGCCCCGCGACGACCGGTCAGCGTCCGCGAGCTTGCCGATACTTTCGTGCGAGCCGGGCATATTCGGTCGACTTATCGCGCGTGGATGGTCCTAGGCGACGTTGTTCGTATTGCCGCTGCCGGGCCAGCTTGAGAAAACGCAGATACCGTTCCTCCGATATCGCCAAGCTGTCGACTGCGTCGCGAACCGCGCAACCGCTGTCGTGAGTGTGAGAGCAGTCAGCGAACGCGCATCGCGCCGCGTAGTCTTCGATCTCTACGAACACGTCTTCCAACACGGCATGGAGCGATAGTCCGAACTCGCGGATGCCCGGGGTGTCAAGAATGACGCTGCTGCTTCCGGGAAGAGGAGTAATGGTCCGCGCGGTCGTCGTGTGTCGTCCCTTCCCGTCGCGTTCGCGAACGCCGGCCGTGACCAGGGCGTCGCGGCCGAGTAGTCGGTTCGCCAGGGACGACTTGCCCACTCCCGAATGTCCCAGCAGGACGGTCGACGAATATTCTTGAACTATTCCTCGAACCTCCTCGATTCCCTCGCCGGTGACGCTGGAGCATCGAGTCGCGTTGATGCCGGGAGCGCACTCCGAGATGACCGACATGACGGTTGATCGGGTAGTGGCATCGGCCTTGTCGATCTTGGTCACGACGAAGTGCGGCAATGCACCGCATTCCCAGCCCGTCAGCGCGAGCCGCTCGATGAGACTAGGGCGGCACGCTTCGCCGGCCGTGATGACGAGTAGCGCGAGGTCGATGTTCGCGGCGAGCCTGTGCGATTCGCCGGAAGCTCGCGAACGCGTGAGCACGCTGTAGCGCGGCACTAGGTGCACGCTATCGCCTGAGCGGGGGTGTGAGCTGATCCATACCCAGTCGCCTACGAGAAGGCTGATCTCCCGGGGTCGGGGGTGAACTCGTTCGCCTGCCTCCTGGTCGAGTACACGTATGACGGTGCGGTCGACGCGGGAGACTCTGCCTAGCCACGCACCGGGCGGGCGCTCGGCGGCCTCGATGTGTCGTGCCGCAGCAGAGTTCAGACCGATTGGCATATCTCCTCCTATGGATTGCTCGGATGAGCGATCTCGATGTCGTGCCGGGGCAATGCCGCCAGCTTGGAAGCCAGCTTCCGAATCTCGTCGGTCGTAACGTCGTCTATCGATTGAAGTACCGCCGCATGGTCCCACGCGTGCCCCCGCTGCCAGGCTGAGGCAATGCCTGCGGCGCGCTTGGCCAGGTCGTCGAAGGCGAGAATGGTGCCGGTGCGGAGGTGACACTTCGCCGCGTCGACGCTCGATTCGAGAAGCGGGTCGCGAGAGAGATCACGCATAGCGTGCGCGAGGACGGCTTCCGTGGGTGCTTCCGTCGCCCGTGGTGCCGATGCGACAGCTGTGACAGATCCACTGGGTCCATAGCCCGTGAAGAAGGCACGGGGTGAGTAGCAGAGCTGTCGCTCCACGCGGAGCTTGCGAATCAGGAGCGATGAGAAACCGGCGCCCAGGGCCGCCGCCAGAACGTTTGCTACTGCGCGTTCACGAAGACTTGCTGTGCTCACCGGAAATGACACCAGCAGGTGAGTCAGGGGTGTGCGCGGATCATAGGCGCGAACGTGGAGTCGCTCGGGCCTCGATGGGGCGGTCCTGACGTCATCCTCCGAGAGCGCGCCAGAACTAACGGAGACCGGCACCGGACTCGCATAGTCGTGGTGGATCTGACGCACCGGGCCGCTCGTGCAGATGACCATGTTGCTGGAGCGGTAGTGCCGTCGCCAGAACACCAACGCGTCGTCAGCGCTCAGCTCGTCCGCAGATGTGCTGGAAGGAGCCGGAAAGCCGTACATCCGGCTCTCCGCTACGTGCATGAGTGTGCGTACGGGATCGGCCGCCTGAGCAGTCTGCTCCGCTGAGATGATCTTCCGCTCTGCCCGCACGGCCTCTTCCGCGAAATCTGGTCGTCGGAGCATTTCCCATAGTCCGTGAAGCGCCTCCGCTGCATCGTCTTTCGGTGCCAGCACGCTGAACGACGTGAAGTCCCGGGCGGTGAACGCCGTCGGCTGAAGTCCACGCCGGTTGAGCATCGCCGCGGTCGCATTGTGGCTCGCCTGTTCAGCTCCTCTGCGGAGCGTCAAATGCTCCAGTAAATGCGCAACTCCGGGACGATCGACGGGATCATCAGCGAATCCGGCCGAGACTCGTATCTCGATCGCTTGAACGGCGCGCTCCGGCACATAGTCGCTGATCAACCTGGGTCCGTCGGTCAGCGCATCGACGGTGGTCGAGCGATTCACGAGAGATCGACGCTGGCGTTCTGCCGCGCACGCCGCTCGAACACTCGCATCAGTGTGAGTGCGACCGCGAGCCAAGCTGCGGCTACACACAACTCGAGCCCGCATTGCGGCCAGAATCCGACGCCGCCATCGGAAAGAGTTCTCACCGCTGCGATGCTGTGGCCGGCAGGCAACGCCATCCCCACAATGACGAGAGGAGACGGGAGGTGTGACCAGGCGACGTTCGCTCCAGAAGTGACGAGCATGACGAGATACGCGGCCGTAGCCAACTGGTAGATGTCTCGATAGACCAGTCCGAAAGCGCTGAGAGCGAGTCCCAGTGCCGAGCAGGAGACTGAGGCGACGAGAATCGCTATCGCGTAGAGGCCGATGCTCGAGGGCTGGAAGGGAAGGCCCGCCATAGTGAAGCCCAGTATTGAGACCACCAGTGAAGCCAGGGCACCCGACAGGACACCAGGCAGCAGTCTGCCGACGAAAACCGCCACGTTCGAGGAAGGTGAGGTGAGTACGACCGGGAGAGTCGCAAAGCGCCGTTCGTCGGCGATGACGCTTACCATTCCTCCGACTCCAGCCGCGGCCGTAGCCAATATCGCATTGCCGCAGATGAAGAACTGTGGATCGCCGTACCCGTGCGCCTTCCCGAGCACCACGAAGAACAGCATCTGGAGGGCTGGAGTGAGCAGGAGCGAGGTTGCGAACAGCGCCGGGGTGTTCCACGCGAACAGAGCGCGATAGCCGAGACGCGCTGAGATGAGTGCTAGCCGAACGGAGTTCACGTTCGTCACCTCAATCTCAGCGTGCCGCGTTGGCGGGCGAGCATGTCGACTCGATGTAGGCAGGCAACGCCGAGGGCCGCGTAGAGCAGAGACAGACAGACTGCGACCGCGACGACGGGAAGAGCATTTCCACCGGCAGTCGCCTGGTCCACTGCGAGCATCGCCCATCCAAGAGGAAACAGCAGGCCGCATGCCGAGATGGGCGCCCAGATTGCGGTCGAGGGCACGATAACTCCGCACGCGAGCCACATCGGAAACTCCAGGACGTTGGTGATCTCCATGGCGTGTCGGGTGATCACGTACAGCCCCGCGAGAAGCACGCCCATCGAGGTAAGTGATACGAGGACGGCCAGCAATGAAACTGTAAGGCGGAGGACATCGACGCCCCCGGTGTCCACGTGGGCGAACGTGAATGCCACGACGGTCACTGCCGCTACGGAATAGACCCCGAGGGTGACGGTCGCGGATGCAAAGCCGAATACCGGCGCCACCAGAGAGCGCGGTGCCCCGATCAACAGCTCGAGTGTTCCGGTGAAACGCTGCATGAACAGAGCCTCCGCCGCTCCGAAGAGAGTCGTGGACCAGGCACCCATCAGACCCGCTCCGAGGACTGTCCTGACGGAAACCTGGCCGCCCGACATCAGAAGGACGACCGCGCCGTATGCCAGGGGGGTCATCAGTGACATGCCGATGAAGAACGGAGAGCGCGAGAGGAGACGGAACTGCAGCCACCAGGCTGCCGCGGCGAGCCTCACGCCGCAACCTCCGAGGCATCCTTCTCGACGATGGCGATATACGCATCCTCAAGTGTGGGCGTGCGCTCCAGCGAGTAGCCCACGGAAACGCCTGGGATCGCACGGATGACCTCTGCCACGCCGACCGCGCTGCCGCAGTCGGCACGGACGGTCAAGATACTGGTCGAACCGCGCTGTTCTACGTCCCAGCTAGTGGCACCGAGCAGGTCGTGCAGAGTGGCAGAGTCGGCTGGAAGGTCGTCATGGAGCTCGACCTCGATCACTTTCTCGAGTGCGACGGAGCCCTTGATCTCTGCGGGCGTTCCCACTGTGCGCAGCCGCCCCCGGCGAGGATCGCGACCCGACCGCACAGGGCGTCTGCTTCGAACATTTCGTGGGTCGTCATGAGAATGGTCTTGCCCTGACCTTGCAGCGCCTTCGTCAACTCTCGGAGCGAACGCGCCGCAACAGGATCAAGGCCGGAGGTCGGTTCGTCGAGAAAGAGGATGCTTGGGTCGTGAACGAGAGCTCGAGCGATGTGCATCCGCTGTTTCATGCCTCGTGAGAACGTCTCGACTCTGTCGTTCGCACGGCTCTCGAGGTCGACTGCCTCAAGTACCTCCGCAACTCGGGAGGTGATCCTGCGACGCGGCAGGTCGTAGAGGTGAGCAGCGAAAATGAGGTTGTCGCGTGCAGTCAGTCGATCGTAGAGGCCGCGCTCGCCGCCGAAGGCGACACCGATCCTGCGGCGGAGCGCTTTCATATCACGCACGACGTCCAGGCCTTCGACTCGAGCTGTGCCGCTGGATGGCGTGAGCAGCGTCGTCAGGATTCTCACCAACGTCGTCTTGCCGGCACCGTTCGGGCCGAGGATGCCGAACAGCTCCCCGCTTTCGATGGTGAGGTCAACCCCATCAAGCGCTCGGGTGCCGGGCTGCCCGCGTTTTGCGGCGAAGGTCCGCGTGACACCTGTCATCTCAATGGACATCGAATTCCTCCATCGCTGAGGTGGACCAGAAGTAGGGCGAGAGTTCGCGCACCCGTTCCGCGCGCTTCTCGTCTTTGAGTTCGACGAAAGCGCGATAAAGCATCTTGCGTACCTGCGTCACGACCGACGGATCATATTCGCGCCTGAGGAGGTCGAGCGCCTCGATCAGGAAGCTGACGGCCAGGACCGGCTCATTGCGGCGAATGTGGACGAATGCGAGGGCCGACAGCGTCGTGTGACGCGCGCCCTGATCGCGTCGTTCGGTGAATTCGAGCAGAGCGTGAAGGCGCTGAATGGCATCGTCATCCTGTTCGGCCGCGAGGTCGAGTTGCGCCGCGTTCAGCTCCGCCATCCACACGTACCGAGCGGTCTCCGGACTCTCTACACCCAACTGATCCGACGAGGCGAGGGAGCCCCGGAGTTGCTCGATGGCCGCCGTGAGAAGTCGCCGGCTCTCGTCGGAATCTCCGCGCCTGAGTGCCAGGAACGCACGCAGGTTGGAGGCCAGCCCGACCGCCAGCATTCCGTCGGGAGATGTCGCCGCCTTTGGATATGACGACAGACCGACGGTCAAGAGGACGTCGGCTCGGTCTGGATCGCGTCTGCGCTTCGCGGCTAAGCTCGCCCAGCGCAGGTAGGTGAAGAAGCGCTCCAGGTCGTCTTCGAGATAGGCCGCCGCGTCCTGGAATAGCTCATCACTCACCGCAACGTCTCCGGAGTGCCCGATGACCACACCGGCGAGACTCGACGTAAGTCCGCGGAGACGCGGGCTCGTCTGCCGGTCGCTCTGTGCATAAGCGACAGCAACCGCCTCGGCGTCATGCCAGCTCCCGAATGCGTTGACGTACTTGAGCATCCCTTCGTACGCATCCTGGTTCGTCGCGAACTGCAGGCTCCCGGTCGAGCTGGAGCTATCGGCGACGAACGGCTCCCGAGCCACGCGCAGGAGATCGAGGCCTGGCGTGTCCAACCACTTCGCGCACTCGACCTTGGAGCGGAGGTCGTTGAAGGATGTCGGAGATGTGTCTCTCCACCGTCGCAGGTTCAGGTACAGCATCTGCCGAGAGCTGTCATCCCGCCTCAACCTCAAATCGGTGAGGGGAGCGTGATCGTTCCGGGAAGCCCGGATGAAGTCATTGCCCGAAAGACACGCGTGCTGCATCGTCTCGACGAATCGGGGGTGAAGCAGGTGACGTACGTCATCGGCGTGCTGCGACACGTGCTCGGCGACGATTCGACTGGCTTTCATCTTTTCCTCTCAATGAATGGGCCGACCCATGAGGGCCGGCCCGCTGGCGTGGGCTCAGTACATGGCTGCGCCGTGGTTCCAGCCCGCGAAGAGGGTGGCGATGAAGCCCTGCTCGTTGCTCATCTCCACCGTGATGTCGTCGTAGTTCATTACTTCACTCCGTGTTGCCGTGCCGCTGATGCAGCAGAACGAATACTTTCCGTTCACACTGAGGACGCAGCTTCATCGACTGTCGTGACGTGGGTTGTTATGCAAAGCATGCATTTTGTCAACGTGCACCGCGTCGCATCCCGTCATCCGGCGGAGCGGGCGCGAGCCGCTGACTACGATTGAACGGTGACTTCCCTCTCCGAGCTGCCGATTCGAGACGACCTGCGTGGTCGGTCCCCGTACGGTGCGCCGCAGCGTCCGGTGCCCGTCGCGCTGAACGTGAACGAGAACACGCATCCGGTTCCGGAGGACGTGGCGTCCGACATCGTCGCCCGCGTCGCTGCGGCGGTCGGCGGGGTCAACCGCTACCCCGACCGCGAGTTCACCGAGTTGCGCGAGGCGTTCGCCCGCTACCTCGGTCACGACCTCACGGCGGAGAACATCTGGGCGGCGAACGGCTCGAACGAGGTGCTGCAGCACATCCTGCAGGCCTTCGGCGGCCCAGGGCGTACGCTCCTCGGCTTCGCGCCCACCTACTCCATGTACCCGCTGCTCGCCTCCGGCACCGGCACCGCCTACGTCGCGGGCACGCGGGATGCGGACTACGAGCTGTCGCCGCAGACCGCGGCCGCGCAGATCAGCGAGGTCGACCCCGACATCGTCATCCTGTGCGCGCCCAACAACCCGACGGGGACGCCGCTCGGGCTCGACACGATCGAGGCCGCGTATGCCGCCGCCCGAGGGATCGTGGTGGTCGACGAGGCGTACGCCGAGTTCCTTCCCGAGGGGACGCCCTCGGCGTTGAGCCTGCTGCCCGGCCGCCCCCGGCTGCTGATCTCGCGCACCATGAGCAAGGCATTCGCCTTCGCCGGCGCGCGGGTCGGCTACCTCGCGGCCGACCCGGCCGTGAACGACGCCCTCCGCCTGGTCCGGCTGCCGTACCACCTGTCCGCCCTGACGCAGGCAGCTGCCCTCGGTGCGCTCGCGCACTCCGACGAGATGCTGGCGACGGTCGGCGAGATCCGCCGGCAGCGCGACCGGCTCGTCAGCGAGCTCGCGCGCCTCGGCTACACGCCCCACCGCTCCGGCAGCAACTTCGTGCTCTTCGGCGGGGTCGACGATCCGCACGCGACGTTCGAGGCGCTGGCCGAGCGCGGCGTCCTCATCCGCGACGTGGGCATCCCGCACCACCTCCGCGTGACCGCGGGCACCGAGCCCGAGACGACCGCGTTCCTGGAGGCGCTGGCCGCCCTCGGCCGGCCCGGCCCGGCGGCCGCCGCGGAGGACGCCGCCCCCGGGCGCGACCAGAGCGCCCCGGTAGACTCGGACGCATGACGAACCGCGCCGCCACGGTCACCCGGCAGACGAGCGAGTCGAGCATCGAGCTGAGCCTCGACCTCGACGGCACCGGGCTGTCCGACATCCAGACGAGCGTGCCTTTCTACGACCACCTGCTGACGGCGTTCGCCAAGCACTCGCTGACCGATCTGCGCATCCGCGCCACCGGTGACACCGACATCGACGTGCACCACACCGTCGAAGACATCGGCATCGTCCTCGGTCAGGCGATTCTGGAGGCGCTGGGCGACAAGTCCGGCATCTCCCGCTACGGAGACGCGCTCGTCCCGCTCGACGAGGCGCTCGTGCAGGCCGTCGTCGACATCTCCGGCCGCCCGTACCTCGTGCACAGCGGCGAGCCCGCCGGATTCGAGTTGCACCTGATCGGCGGCCACTTCACCGGCTCCATGGTGCGCCACGTCTTCGAGGCGATCTCGTTCAACGCCCGTTTGACCACGCACATCACGGTCGTCGGAGGGCGCGACCCGCACCACATCGCCGAGGCAGAGTTCAAGGCGTTCGCCCGTGCGTTCCGCCAGGCGAAGGCGCTGGACCCGCAGGTCACCGGCATCCCGTCGACCAAGGGGGCGCTGTGAACGACGGGCGCCGGCCCGACGTCGTCGTCTTCGATTACGGCAGCGGCAACGTCCACTCGGCGGTCAAGGCCCTGGAGACGGCGGGCGCCGACGTCGAGCTGACCGGCAACCGCAAGCGGGCGCAGGAGGCGGACGGGCTGCTCGTCCCCGGCGTCGGGGCGTTCACGGCGGTCGCGAACGCTCTGCGCGCCTCGCACGGCGACGAGGTCGTCGACCGCCGTCTCGCCGGCGGCCGCCCGGTGCTCGGCATCTGCGTCGGCATGCAGGTGATGTTCGACCGCGGCGTCGAGCACGGCCTCGAGACAGAGGGCCTGGGCGAGTGGCCGGGCACGGTCGACCTGCTCCGCGCCGACGTGGTCCCGCACATGGGCTGGAACACCGTCCGTGCGCCGGAGGATTCCGTGCTGTTCGCCGGGCTGCAGGAGGAGCGCTTCTACTTCGTCCACTCCTATGCGGCACAGGAGTGGACGCTGGAGCCGGAGGCTCCCTTCCCGAAGCCCAAGGTCACCTGGGCCGAGCACGGCACGCCGTTCGTCGCCGCCGTGGAGAACGGCCCGCTGAGCGCCACGCAGTTCCACCCCGAGAAGTCCGGCCAGGCCGGCATCCAGCTGCTGCGCAACTGGGTCCGCTCGCTCTAGCGGCGACCCGTCACATCCCTCCGCACCGCGGACCGATACGAGGAACACATGACCGATTTCATCAGCACGCCCCGGCTCGTCCTCCTTCCCGCGGTGGATGTCGCGGACGGCAAGGCGGTCCGGCTCACGCAGGGCGAGGCCGGCAGCGAGACGAGCTACGGCGACCCCGTGGATGCGGCGGCCGAGTGGGCGGAGGCCGGCGCCGAGTGGATCCACCTGGTCGACCTGGACGCGGCGTTCGGACGCGGTGAGAACCGGTCGCTGCTGAAGCGCGTCATCCACCAGGTGCACGGCGTCAGCATCGAGCTGTCCGGCGGCATCCGGGACGACGCGTCCCTCGAGCAGGCCCTCGAGGCCGGCGCCACCCGCGTCAACCTCGGCACCGCGGCGCTGGAGAACCCGGAGTGGGCCGCCAGCGCCATCGCGACCTACGGTGAGGCGATCGCGGTCGGGCTGGATGTGCGCGGCACCACGCTCGCGGCGCGCGGCTGGACGCGCGAGGGCGGCGACCTGTGGGAGGTCCTCGACCGCCTGGAGGCGGCCGGCTGCGCCCGCTACGTCGTCACCGATGTGACCAAGGACGGCACCCTGCGCGGCCCCAACCTGGAGCTGCTGCGCCAGGTGCTCGATCGCACCGAGCGTCCGGTGGTCGCCTCCGGCGGCATCTCGAACCTCGACGACATCGCCGCACTCCGCGAGCTGGTGCCGCTGGGCCTCGAGGGTGCGATCGTCGGAAAGGCGCTCTACGCGGGCGCGTTCACGCTGCCCGAGGCGCTGGATGTCGCGGGACGCTGACCCCGCCGGCCCGGGTGCGGAGCGGCCGGACGGCGCACCCGGCACGCCCGCCGAGCCCGGCACGCCCGGTGCTCCGAGCGAGGAGGGCGCGGCCCGGCTCGCCGGCTTCGCCGCCGCACTGAGCGACGCCTCCCGTGCCGATTCGGCAGGTCAGCCATGGGAGGGGCGCGAGTTCGACGACAACCCCTTCGGCGACGACGACGGCTCCGCGCCGCCGGCCCTCCTCGGTGCGCTGGCCGCGTTCCGCGCCGGAGAGGCGGGCGCCCAGGCGGTGGTGGATGCGCTGCGCGACGCGCGCCTGCTCGTCCCGCTGGTCGCGGAGCTCGGCGACGAGGGCCACAACGACGCCGGGTTGCTCGTCGACAAGACGCAGGAGCTCTCCATCGTGACGGTCGCCGGGCCCGACGGACGGACGGTGCAGCCGGTGTTCTCGTCCGTGACCGCGCTGCAGACGTGGAACCCCGCCGCACGGCCCGTCCCGGTCGAGGGGCGCCGAGCTGCGCTGGCGGCGGCATCGGAGGGGACCGAGCTGATCGTGCTCGACCCGACCTCCGAGACGGAGTTCGTGCTGCGGCGGCCCGCGGTGTGGGCGGTCGCGCAGGGCGCACCGTGGGTGCCGAGCGACCGCGATCCGGAGGTGGCCGCGGCGTTCCGCACCTCCATCGGCTCCGAGCTCGGCGTGCACGATGTCGCACTGCTCTCGGGCGACCCGCAGAGCCGGTTGGCGGGGAGGAGCTGGTGGTCCGGCTTTCGCTGGCGGCCGGGCTCACGCGTGAGGAGCTGGACGCCATCCTGTCGCGGCTGGCTCAGCGCTGGGCGGCGGACGACCTCATCGCGACCCGGGTCGACTCGCTCCGGGTGCAGCTCGTCGCTTCGGACGACTGACCGCGCCGGGCCGGGCGGGCCCGCCTAGGCTGGGAGCACCATGACCGTCTTCGCCGCCATCGTGCTCTTCCTGAACGCCCTCTTCAACATCTTCGCCTGGCCGCGGTTCTTCGCGCGGGTCCGCAACGATCAGCGGGCACGGGATGCGGCGGGCAGGGCGACGTCGTTCTTGATCGTGCACGGCGTGCTGCTCGGCGTGGCCCTCCTGCTCGCCCTGCTGTCGGCGGTGGCGGGCGTGCTCCTGCTGGTGGCAGGCTGAGCGCATGGCCCTGAACATCACCGGCGACGCCGCTGCCGACGCGCTGCTCGACGACTCCCCGTTCGCGCTCCTGACCGGGATGCTGCTTGACCAGCAGATCCCGATGGAGACGGCGTTCGCCGGCCCCGCGAAGCTCCGCGACCGGCTCGGGGCTCTCGATCCGGAGACCGTCGCCGGAACCGACCCGGAGAAGCTCGCCGACATCATGAAGCAGACGCCCGCGGTCCACCGCTTCCCGGGGTCGATGGCCGGTCGCGTGCAGGCGCTCGCCGCGGCGATCGTCACGGACTGGGGCGGCGACACGGCGGCGATCTGGACCCACGGCGATCCCGACGGTGCGGAGATCCTGCGGCGGCTCAAGGCGCTGCCCGGCTTCGGCGAGCAGAAGGCGAAGATATTCCTCGCGCTGCTCGGGAAGCAGAAGGGGCTGCAGCCGCCCGGGTGGCAGGCCGCCGCAGGTGATTACGGGAGCGAGGGGTACCGCTCGGTGGCCGACATCGTCGATGCGGAATCGCTGGCGAAGGTGCGCGACCACAAGCGGGCGATGAAGGCCGCGGCGAAGGGGAAGTGACCTCGCGTCCGGGTGTCGGTGGTCGCCGATAGTCTCGCAGCAGCGGGGTGAAAGGAGGTCGCCGTGTTCCTGCTCGACGGAGTCATCGTCACGAGCGCCAGTGACCTCACGGAGGCGTCGAAGTGCGAGTTCGCCTTCCTGCGCACGCTCGACGTCAAGCTCGGCCGGCTCGAGAAGACCGAGGTGGTCGAAGATCCGATGTACGTGCGGTCGTCGCGCATGGGCGACGAGCACGAGCATCGCATCCTGGAGCGGTATCGCGAACGGTTCGGCAGCGGCGTCGCCGAGATCGAGCGGCCGGAGCAGCTGACCGCCGAGTCCCTCGCCGACGCGGTGCAGCGCACGACGGAGGCGTTCGCCCGCGGTGCCGACGTGGTGTTCCAGGCCACCTTCTTCGACGGCGCCTTCGTCGGGTTCGCCGACTTCGTCGTCCGGCTGCCGGACGGCCGCTACCGCGTGCAGGACTCCAAGCTCGCCCGGAGCGCGCGTGTCACCGCCCTGCTCCAGCTCGCCGCCTATGCCGAGCAGCTGCGGCGGATGGGCATCGACGTCGACGAGACGGTCGAACTGCTCCTCGGTGACGGCTCGGTGAGCGAGCACTCCCTGAGCGACATCGAGCCGGTGTACCGCAAGCGCCGGGCGCGGCTGCTCGAGATCATCGCCGAGCACGTCGCCGACCCGGGGCCGGTGGCGTGGGGCGACCCGCGGTTCACCGTGGACGGCCGCTGCGACACCTGCGACGCAGAAGTGCAGGCGACGCGCGACGTCCTGCTCGTGGCCGGCATGCGGGTGACCCAGCGGGAGCACCTGTTCGCGGCCGGGATCGAGACCATCGACGCGCTCGCCGCATCCCGCGGTCCGGTCGACGGCCTGCCCGAGGGAACCCTCGACGGGTTGCGTGAGCAGGCACTCCTGCAGCTCCAGGCGGAGCCCGGCAGCCCGCCGCCGGTCCGCGTCTTCAACGCACCCGTGCTCGCCGTGCTGCCGCATCCCGACGCCGGCGACATCTTCTTCGACTTCGAAGGCGACCCGCTCTACACCGAAGGTGCGGGGGAGCGCTGGAACCTCGACTACCTGTTCGGGCTGGTCGACCAGGACGAGGAGTTCACGGCGTTCTGGGCGCACGACTTCGCAGCCGAGCGCGTGGCGCTGGAGGCCTTCCTCGCGTTCGTGCGGGAACGGCGCGCCCGGTATCCGCGCATGCACATCTACCACTACGCCGCCTACGAGCAGACGCACCTGCTCTCGCTCGCCGCGCGGCACGGGGTGGGCGAAGAGGAGGTCGACGCGCTGCTGCGCGAGAACGTGATGGTGGACCTCTACCCGCTGGTGCGCAAGGCGGTCCGTGTCGGCTCGCGGTCGTACTCCATCAAGAAGCTCGAACCGCTCTACATGGGCGACGAGCTGCGCGAGAGCGATGTGACCAACGGCGCCGACTCCATCACGGAGTACGCCAACGCGCGCGACCTCATCGCGCTCGGGCGGTTCGACGAGGCGCAGCCGCTGCTCGACGACATCGCGGAGTACAACCGCTACGACTGCGTCTCGACCCTCCGCCTGCGTGACTGGCTGCTCGCCCGTGCGGCCGAGAACCGCATCCCCGTCGGGGCGGCTCCCGCCGAAGAGGCCGAGGTCGCGCCTGACGAGTCGCCGCTGCGTGCGGGCCTGCTCGCGTTCGCGGGCGATCCGCTCGACCCGCACCGCACGTCCGACCGCGAAGCCATGGCGCTGGCCGCCGCGGCGATCGACTTCCACCGTCGCGAGCAGAAGAGCTTCTGGCAGTCGCACTTCGCCCGGCTGATCCAGCCGATCGAGGAGTGGGGCGAGACACGCGACGTGCTCGTCGTCGAGCGCGCGACGGTGCTGCGCGACTGGTACCTCGACGAAGGGCAGCGGGTGGAGCGGCGCGAGCTGCTGCTGAGCGGACAGTGGGGTGCGGGCAGCGCGGTGCGCGTCAGCGAGCGGAGCGGTCCGTACCTGCTGTACGAGTACCCGGGGCCGTTCCGCCAGCCGCGCGCGCAGCCGGGCGCACGCGCCGCACGGACCGTAGCCGTCATCGACGCGCTGTCAGACGGGTCGATCGTCGTGCGCGAGACGCTGCCGCCCGAGGTGCCGCCGTACGCCGATCTGCCGAGCGCGCTCACTCCCGCCGCGCCGCCGGACTCACGACGACTGGCCGAGGCCATCCGCGAGTGGGGCACCGCGCTGCTGATCGCACGACACCACGACACCTGGCCGGTCGACGGCACGATCGACCTGCTGCGGCGCACCCCGCCGCGCACCCGGGCGGGCGGCCTCGTGCCGGACCCGACGCTCACGGGAGCCGCCGTGGCGGCAGGCGGCGGTGGAGCGGTCACGGATGGCGACGGGCGGGTCGACGCTGTCGTGGCCAGCCTGCTCGACCTCGACCGTTCCTACCTGGCGGTGCAGGGGCCGCCCGGCACGGGCAAGTCGTACCTCGGGGCGCACGTCATCGCGAAGCTCGTCGCCGAGCACGGCTGGAAGGTCGGGGTGGTCGCCCAGTCGCACGCGGTCGTCGAGAACCTCCTCGATCGCGTCGTGGCTGCGGGGCTCGACCAGGCGATGGTCGGAAAGGTGCCGAGCGGGGGCGCGCGAACAGACGACGCCGCCGCATCCGTCGCGGGCGCTCCCGACCGCAAGGGTGCCCCGCGTTTCACGCCGCTCCCGGCTAACGGGCACCTCGAATTCGCCGGGGTCAACGAGAATCGCGGCTTCGTGGTCGGCGGCACCGCGTGGGACTTCGCCAACGCGGCGCGGGTGCCGCGCGGCAGTCTCGACCTGCTCGTCGTCGACGAGGCCGGTCAGTTCTCCCTCGCCTCGACTGTGGCCGTCGGTGTCGCGGCCAAGAATGTCCTGCTCCTGGGCGATCCGCAGCAGCTGCCGCAGGTGAGCCAGGGCCGGCATCCCGAGCCGGTCGACGGGTCGGCGCTCGGCTGGGTGAGCGACGGGCACGACGTGCTGCCGCCGGAGCTCGGCTACTTCCTGGCCGAGACGCGCCGGATGCATCCAGCGCTGGCGGCGGCCGTCTCGCGCCTCTCCTACGAGGGCAAGCTGCGGGCGCACGAGTGCGCTGCGGAGCGCGAGCTCCGCGGTGTCGTGCCGGGGGTTCATCCGGTGCCGGTGCTGCACGTCGGGAACTCGACGGCCTCGCCCGAGGAGGCCGAGGCGGTGGTCGACATAGTGCGCGACCTCATCGGGCGGTCGTGGAGCGACCCGGCGGCGGAGCGCGACGACGAGCCGCTCGGCGAGAGCGACATCATCGTGGTGACTCCGTACAACGCGCAGCTGGCCGAAGTGCGCGCGCTGCTCGACGCAGCCGGCTTCCCGGCTGTGCGCGTCGGGACGGTCGACAAGTTCCAGGGCCAGGAAGCGGCCATCGCGATCGTGAGCCTGGCCGCGTCGTCCGCGGCCGACGTCCCCCGGGGGATGTCGTTCCTGCTGATGAAGAACCGGCTCAACGTGGCGATCTCCCGGGCCAAGTGGGCGGCGCACCTCGTGCACTCGCCCGAGCTGACGGAGTTCCTCCCGACGACCCCGGCCGGCGTCGGCGAGCTGAGCGCGTTCATCCGGCTGGTGGAATCGGTGGAGGAGCGAGCGGCCCTGCCGGTGGCGTGAGGGCCGGTGTTACGCTCATCGCGTGTCACCGGAGGAGTTGCAGACGCTCGCGCACCTGCGCCGCGCACGGGACCTGATCGACCGCGACTACGCGAAGCCGCTGGACGTCCCCACCATGGCGGCGCGTGCCTTCATGTCGCCCGCGCACTTCTCGCGACGCTTCCGGGCGGCCTACGGGGAGACGCCGTACAGCTACCTGATGACCCGGCGGATCGAGCGCGCCATGGCGCTGCTCCGCGAGGGGGCGAGCGTCACGGACGCGTGCATGACGGTCGGCTGTACGTCGCTCGGCTCCTTCAGCTCGAAGTTCACCGAGATCGTCGGGATGACGCCGACCGAGTACCGCGCGCGTGAGCACGACGCCGTCCGCGCCATGCCGGACTGCATCGCGAAGCAGCGCACGCGACCCGTACGCGTCCGGGCCTGACCTGCTCACACCGACGCTTCGCCCGCACTTCTCCACAAAAGCAGGATTGGAGAAGCGCGGCCCGGCGGCCCTTCCTAGAGTCGACTCATGACCGTTTCACTCCAGTACTCGCAGATCACCGTCCTCGACCCGGAAGAGTCGCTCGCGTTCTACCGCGACGCGCTCGGCCTCGACGTCATCCAAGATGTCCGCTCCGGCGACCACCGCTGGATCACGCTCGGCGTAGCCGGCGACGAGAACGCCGCCGTCGTGCTCAGCGACCCGCACGCCGGCCGCTCGCAGGCCGACGGCGACGCCCTCCAGGAGCTCGTCGTGAAAGGCTCGATGAGCCCCATCGTCTTCCGCTCCGACGATCTCGACAGCGCCTTCGAACGCGTGCGGGCCTCCGGCGCCGAGGTGCTGCAGGAGCCGATCGACCAGCCGTGGGGGCCGCGGGACTGCGCGTTCCGCGACCCATCCGGCAACATGGTCCGCATCCTCCAGTCGGCGCCCGCGACGCAGAACGCCTGAGCCCGGTCGGCGCCGGGCCGCGACGGATCAGGCGCGTGCGACCGACACGGGCACGAACTCCCGGACGGAGTATTCGACCGTGGCGGCGCACGTGCTCAGCAGGGGCTCGGAGAGCCGCTCGCCGACCTCCACAGTGAGGCGCTCGCCGCCGTGCGCGAGGTGGACCGTCCACCCGTGCGGATGCGGACGCTCCGCCAGCACGCGGAAGGCTCCGATCCGGTCGTCGCCGGTCTCGGCGCGGGCGAACGCCTGCGCCGCCTGGGCGACCGTGGTGAGGGAGGTGCGTCCGCGCAACCGATCGGCCACCACGCGCCCCTCGCTGTGCCGTCGCACGACGGTGAGCGCTTCCTCGGCCGTCACGCGTCCGTAGAGCAGTCCGTGCGGGAAGACGATCATGGTGGCCGCGAAGCGGTCGCCGCCGAGGTGGGAGCACTCCCACGTGAGCTCGGGATGCTGCGCCGCCAGCGCCTCGACCACCGGGCGTCCGCGGACGGCACAGCACTGGTCGTGGCGGGCGTGCGTGCACACGGCGTAGATCGGGGCGTCGCTCGGCTCGCCGGCGGAGCCGTCCAGCGGCAGGGTCAGCAGCTCGGCGGGGTCGTCCACCCTGCCCCAGCGGATGCTCTCGCTACCCGGACGGCAGTCCACCAGCGCCCAGCGCCAGGTCGACTGGTCGCGCCGCTGCGGGGCGCGCAAGCGGGTGCGGCGGATCGCCAACGGACGGATTCCGGCCTGCTCGGCACGCGCCACGATGCGTGCGCCGAGGGCGGGGTCGAGCGCCGAGTCGAAGAAGGCGTGGCGTCCCCAGCCGCTCTCCACCTCCACGAGAAGCCACCGCTCGCCGAAGCCCGCGGTTCCGGGGAGCGGGTCGCCGCGATCGATCGCCCGATCGCTGCAGGGCAGCCATCCCGGCACGGCGGTGTCGGTCACGTGGCCGTCGCGGTCCCGAAGTCGGCGGTCGCGCTCCGCTCGCCGTCCGACGAGACGCCGGTCTCGTCGGCGGGGTCGACCTCGAGGAAATCCGGGGTGCCGTCGCCGGGCCCGGGGTGGGCATCCGCCTCGGCGGCCACCACGACGAGTCCTTCGCGCAGCAGACGGCGCGCGACGACGACCGCGGACCGTTCGTCGAGCGGGAGCTCGCCGACCGTTACGGGGCGCCCGTCGAGCAGCCGGTCGACGGCATCCCGGGCCGCGATCGGCAGCGCGACGGTCTTGGCGGGCAGCCGCACCGTGACCGTCTCGACCTCGACCGTGACGTCCGGGCGCGAGCCGGGCCGTGCCACCACGACGGTCTCGGCGGTCATCGCCTCCGCAGCGGCCGCCGCCGCCAGCGGCCGTACAGGCGCGGGCGGCGAGTCGGAGCGCCGACGGCGGCGCAGCCGGTCCGCGACGGCGTCCGCGACGGCGGAACGGGCCGAGGGGTCCGCCAGCGCAGCGATGAGCGCATCCACCGTCTCCTCGACGACGGGTGCGACCGCCGACGGATCGGACGGGTCGAAACCCAGCGGAAGGGACGCGCGGAGCTCCGCGATGTCCGCCGCGCGTGCGACCGCTTCGCGGACCACGTCGTGCCGCGTGTACGCCGCGACGCCGATGGTCAGGTGCACCGAGACGCCGCCGAGCGCCTCGGCCGAGTGGATCCAGCCCCGCGGCAGGTAGAGCGCGTCGCCGGGCCGGAAGGTCTCGTCGATCGCCGGTTCCTCCTGGGCGCGGGAGGCCACGGCCTCGCGCCGGTCGCTCCAGGGCTGGTCGCGCAGCGGGTCGACGTGGACGGGCGCGTGGATGCGCCAGTGCTTCTCGCCCGCGATCTGCAGCACGAACACGTCGTGCACGTCGTAGTGCGGGTCGAAGCCGCGGGAGGAGGCGGGCGTGATGTACGCGTTGACCTGCGCCGGATGGCCCAGCTCCTCGGCCAGCCGCCGGGAGAACTCCGCGACCGCTGGCCAGGTGTGGTGCAGGCCCTGCAGCACCAGGGTGGCGCCGTTCGCGAACTCCGCGAGCACCTTGGCGGAGTCGAGCTGGTCGCCGACCTCCGCGCCGAACCCGCCGGGGCCCGTGAAGCGCGACGCGGGCAGCACGTCGCCCTCTTTCGCCATGCGCACGAACGGCGTCCGCAGCGCGCGCGAGGCGACCAGCTCGTCCACCGCGTCCACGCTGAACAGGTCGGAGAAGTCGCCGCCGAGGTCGGCCGCGCGGGTGAAGAGCGGATGCCGCCCCCAGTAGTCCCGCGCGAACAGGCCGGCGCCCACCGGCACGCAACGCGAAAGCGCGGGCCGGTCGCCCGGCCCGCGCCCTGTCGTGGTCATCAAGCGGACCCGTCGGCCCCGCCGTCGTGGCCGCCCGCGTTCGCGCCGCCGTCGGCGGTGCCTTCGCCGGCCGAGCCGTCGGCCCCGCCATCGTGGCCGCCCGCGTTCGCGCCGCCGTCCGCGGGGCCCTCGCCCGAACCGGAGCCGCCGGCCGAGCCGTCGGCCCCGCCGTCGTGGCCGCCCGCGTTCGCGCCGCCGTCCGCGGGGCCTTCGCCGCCGCCGGTCGCCTCGGTGCTGATGTCGTCGTCGTTGATGTCGCTCATAGCGTCTCCCGTCCGTGTCGCTCGCGCGCTGACGCGACTCACACTACGCGTGGCCCAGCGCTGCCGGTAGAGCGGCCGGGTGAACGGGAGCCGTCACATTTCGCAAGACGTTTTGACGATGTCGGTGGCTCGCGGGAGGCTCGAAGGGCCGCCAACCCGTCCGCCGGCATCCCCCTTCACCTTCACGAGAGGCACAGCCATGTCCGACGCCACCCCGCCCACCCCCGCGCTGCCGGAGAAGCCCAAGCGCTCCCGCGCCGGCTGGTTCGTCGGAATCGGCATCGCCGTCGTCGCGGTCGTCGTCGCGGTCGTCCTCGTGGTCGTGAACCTGACAAGCTCGGGCGCCGCCACCGCGAAGACCGTCACCGTTAAGATCGGCACCACCGAGGCGTCGTCGCCGTACTGGACCGTGCTGAAGAAGGAGGCGGCGAAGCAGGGCATCGACATCCAGACGGTCAACTTCCGCGACTACACGCAGGCGAACCCGGCGCTCGCCGACGGTCAGCTCGACCTGAACCTGTTCCAGCACCTGCAGTTCCTGGCGAACTACGACGTGCAGGCGAAGCAGAACCTGGTCCCGATCGGCGCGACGCTGGTCGTCCCGCTGCCGCTGTACTCGACCAAGCACAAGAGCCTCGACGAGATCCCCCAGGGCGGCAAGATCGCCATCCCGAACGACCCGACCAACCAGGCGCGCGCCCTGCTCGTGCTGCAGAAGGCCGGCCTCCTGAAGCTGAAGAACGGCGGCAACACGCTCGCCACGCCGGCTGATATCGACGCCTCCGCCTCCAAGGTGACGGTCATCCCGGTGGATGCGGCGCAGACCGCTCCGGCGCTGAGCTCGGCCGACGGCGCGATCGTCAACAACAACTACGCGCTCACCGCGGGCATCGACCCCAAGTCCGCCCTGTTCCAGGACGACCCGAAGTCGGCCACGGCGGAGCCGTACATCAACGCCTTCGTCGCCCGCGAGAAGGACAAGGACAACAAGACGTATCAGAAAGTCGCCCAGCTCTACCACACCAAGGCCGTGACGGACGCGGTGCTGGCCGAGTCGAAGAACACCGCCGTCATCGTGAAGAAGGACGAGTCCGACCTGATCGGCATCCTCGACGGCCTGAAGAAGACCATCCGGGCGGCGCAGTAGTGCCCGACCGCCCAGAAGCGCCCGAAGGCACGGGCGCGGTTCCGATCATCGAGTTCCGCGGCGTCACCAAGAGCTTCGGCTCCGGTGACGCCGCGGTGCCGGCGGTGGACCGCCTCGACCTCACCATCGCGCGCGGCGAGATCTTCGGCATCATCGGCTACTCGGGCGCGGGCAAGAGCACGCTGGTGCGGCTCATCAACGCGCTCGAGCATCCCACCGGGGGTTCGGTGATCGTCGACGGACGCGACCTGACGACCCTGAAGGAGCGGGAGCTCCGCGGCGTGCGCGCCGGGATCGGCATGATCTTCCAGCAGTTCAACCTGTTCCGCTCCCGCACCGTCTTCGGCAACATCGCCTACCCGTTGAAGGTGGCGGGCTGGCCGAAGGAGAAGCGCAAGCAGCGCGTCGCCGAACTGCTCGCGTTCGTCGGGCTGACCGACAAGGCGTGGAGCTACCCCGACCAGCTCTCCGGCGGCCAGAAGCAGCGCGTCGGCATCGCGCGTGCGCTGGCGACGAACCCCGACATCCTGCTCGCCGACGAAGCCACCAGCGCACTCGACCCGGAGACCACCTCCGACGTGCTCGCCCTGCTGAAACGGGTCAACCGTGAGCTCGGCGTCACGATCGTCGTCATCACGCACGAGATGGAGGTCGTGCGCTCGATCGCCGACCGCGTCGCCGTGCTCGACACCGGGCGGGTGATCGAGCAGGGCAGCGTCTTCGAGGTGTTCTCCGATCCGCAGACCACCACCGCACAGCGGTTCGTCGGCACGGTGCTCCGCAACCAGCCGGGCGAGGCCGACATCGAGCGCCTGCGCGGCAAGCACGCGGGCCGCATCGTCTCCGCGCGCATCCACGACGACGGCCGGCTCGGCTCGGTGCTGTCGGATGCGGTGGGGCGGCACAACGTCCGGTTCGAGATCGTCTACGGCGGCATCTCCGCGCTGCAGGGCCGGTCGTTCGGCAGCCTGACGCTGGAGCTGCTCGGCGAACCGGCGGACGTGGATGCGCTGATCGCCGACCTGCGCGCCGTCACCGAGGTCGAGGAGGTGGCCGCATGACCGACTGGTCGACGCTCTGGCCGGTGTACCTGGAGTCCATCGGCCAGACGCTGTGGATGGTCGTCGCGACGCTCGTGCTCGGCGGCATCCTCGGCCTCGCCCTCGGCGTGCTTTTGTACACCACGCGCCGCGGCGGGCTGCTGGAGAACCGGACGCTGTCCACGGTGCTTAACGTGATCGTCAACTTCATCCGGCCCATCCCGTTCATCATCTTCATGACCGCGATCGCGCCGCTGACGCAGCTGGTGCTCGGGACGTTCCTCGGCACGCCCGCCGCCATCTTCCCGATGACCATCGCGGCGACGTTCGGCATCTCCCGGATCGTGGAGCAGAACCTCGTCACCATCGAGCCGGGCGTCATCGAGGCGGCCCGGGCCATGGGGTCGAGCCCGTGGCGCATCATCACGACGCTGCTGATCCCGGAGGCTCTCGGCCCGCTCATCCTCGGCTACACGTTCATCTTCGTGGCGATCGTCGACCTGTCGGCGATCGCGGGCAGTATCGGCGGCGGCGGTCTCGGCGACTTCGCCATCTCGTACGGCTACCAGCGCTACAACTGGGCCGTCACGTGGGTCGCGGTCATCACGATCGTCGTACTGGTGCAGGCGGCGCAGTTCCTCGGCAACTGGCTGGCACGCAAGGCGCTGCGCCGCTGAGCCCTGGCCAGGGGATCGCGACGCCTCACGGCCCGACGTACCGCCCCACCGGCCGCAGCCGCAGGGGCGGCTGCGCGTACTCGTCGAGGGCGTGCACCAGCCAGCCGACCGTGCGCGCCGTCGCGAAGACGACCTCGCCGGCGTCGTCGCGCATCCCGGCCGCGAGGGTGAGCGCCCCGAGGGCGAGGTCGACGTTGGGGTGCGCGCCGGTGCGGTCGGCGAGCACCCCCGTCACGGCGTCGACCGCCTGCGAGACCGCCGCGTTCCGCGGGTCGGCGGCGAGCCTCCCGAGCAGGATGCGCGCCCGCGGGTCGCCCTCCGGGTAGAGCGGCTGGCCGAATCCCGGAACCGGTCCGTGCGTGGCGACCACGGCATCAGCGACCGCGCGCGCCGGGTCGGTTCCGGCGACGACCCGCTCCAGCAGCTGGTGGGCCGCTCGGCTGGCGTTGCCGTGCAGCGGCGAGTCGAGGGCGCCGAGGCCGGCCACCACGACGCCGTAGGGGGTCGCCCGGGCGGAGGCGGCCGCCCGCGCCGCCAGGGTCGAGACGGCGATGTCGTGGTCGAGCAGGAGCACGAGGGCGGCGTTGAGCAGGGCGAGGTCGGCGTCGCAGGCGGCGGCTGCCGGTGCCAGCCGGGCGAAGAGGCGTGCGGCCAGGCTCCCGCCTGCGACCTCCGAGCGTGGAGGGAGCACCTCGACCATCCCGGCGACGATCCGCTCCGCCGCGCCCGCCACCAGTGCCGGGTCGAGCGCGGCGCGCAGCGGGTCCGCCGCCGCGAGGGCCGCCACGGCGACCAGCTGCCGGTCCCGGTCCCCGGCGGCCGCGGGCAGCGCATCCGCCGCCGCCCGCGCCGCGTCCTGCCCCGCGCCCAGCGCGAAGACGGCCGCCGCATCCCACTCGCCGGTGAGCGCCCAGCGCGCGACCGTCTCGTACGGCTCCCCGCTCAGCGAGGCGACCGGACGGCCGCGGTACGACAGCTCGCCGTCATCGATGAGTGCGAACCGGGTCTCGATCACCATGAGCGGGCGTCCGTCCGAGTGACCGGCACCGCCTGCCGCCGGTCGCCGCCGCCGTGCCGCCGCGAACCGCTCCACCTCCAGCGGGTCGAACGTGGATCCGTCGGCGCTCCGCTGGCGGCCGAGCCGGCCGCGGGCGACGTACGCGTACAGCGTCTCGAGCTTGACGCCCAGGCGTTCGGCCGTCTGCTCGGCGGTGAGTCGGGGGAGCGCATCCATGTTGATCCGATCAACGTTGACGGTGTCTTGCATCCAGTTCAGACTACCGGTATGGACAGGATGGATGACACCCTCATCGACGTCCCGCGCGGCCTGACGAACGTAGTCGCCGCGCGGACCGAGCTCAGCGACGTGCGCGGGCACGAGGGGTTCTACCACTACCGGCAGTACTCCGCGGTCGATCTCGCGCGGGAGCGGACCTTCGAGGAGTCGTGGTTCCTGCTGCTCTTCGGCGCGCTGCCGACCGGTACTGAGCTCGACGGCTTCCGGGCGCGGATCGCGGCGGCGCGCAGCATCCCGGACGAGGTCCGCGCGCTACTGCCCGCCATCGCGCGGCTGACCGCCGGCGGCGACGCCCTGGCGGGGCTGCGGATGGCGCTCGCCGCGGTGACGGCCGCCGACCGCATCCGTCCGCTCTACGACGCGAGCCCCGGCGAGCGGATGCGCGACGCCATCCGGATCGCGGCCGTCACGCCGGTGCTGCTCGCCGCGCTGCATGCCCTGGCCGCCGGCCGGGAGCCGATCGAGCCACGGGACGACCTCGGCCACGTCGCGGGCTACCTGTACCAGGTGACTGGCCGCGTCCCGACGCCGGAGCACGAGCGCGCGCTGAGCGCCTACATGACCGCCGCGATCGATCACGGCTTCAACGCCTCCACCTTCACCGCCCGCGTCATCGCGTCGACGGGCGCGGACCTGGCCGCAGCGGTCGGCGGGGCGCTCGGGGCGCTCTCCGGCCCGTTGCACGGCGGCGCGCCCAGCCGCGCGCTCGACACGCTCGACGAGATCGGCACACCGGATCGCATCGACGAGTGGGTGCGCCGCACGATCGCCGAGGGCGGCCGCATCATGGGGTTCGGGCACGCCGTGTACCGCACGGAGGACCCGCGCTCCCGGATGCTGCGGGAGTTCGCACAGGGCTTCGGCGGCCCCCGCGTCGACTTCGCCGTCCAGGTGGAGCGGCGCGTGCAGGAGCTGCTGGCCGAGCTCAAGCCGGGGCGCGAGCTGCACACCAACGTCGAGTTCTACGCGGGCGTCGTGATGGAGCTGTGCGGCATCCCGCGCGCCATGTTCACGCCGACCTTCGCGGCCGCGCGCACGGTGGGGTGGACGGCGCACATCCTCGAGCAGGCGGCAGACGGGAAGATCGTGCGGCCGTCGTCGCGCTACGTCGGTCCGACGGCGCCCCAGCCGCTGCCGGCTCGCGTGCCCGCGGCGGGGTGAGCGCCAGGAACGGCGAGCGCCAGGAACGGCGAGCGTCAGGCGCGCGGCGAGTACACCCGCAGCGCCCCGGCCCGCACCTGCAGCGTCATGCTCTTCCCGTCTCCGGGTATCCGCGTCGACGCCTCGCCGTCGTGCGCGTAGCCGGGCTCGTCGCCGGGCACCGTCAGCTCGAGCCGCTCGACCGTGCGCGCCTCCAGCGCGGGCGGTCCCTGCAGGAACGGCAACCGCGCCACCAGGGCGTCCGTCCGGCCGCCGAACGCGAGGGCGACCGCGCCGCGGGTGCGGGGGCGGCCGTCGGCGAACAGGATGCGCACATCGAGCAGGTGGTCGTCCAGCCTCCGCCGTTCGATCGGCGCCACCGTGACCGGGTAGTAGCGGTCCACGCCGACGAACACCGACCAGACGTCGCGCGCCGTGCCGTCGATCTCGACCCGGAACGGGCTGCCGCGACGCACGACGCGGATGGCTGCGATCAGCGCCGCGATCGGCTTGCCGAGCCGCTTCTCGTGCCGCTCACGCTCCTCGACGAACGACGGATACAGCCCGACGGAGGCCGTGTTGAGCACCGTGATCGCGGTGCCGTCCGAGAACGTCAGGTCGGCGACGTCCACCTCCCGGCCGCTTCCCGCGGCGAGGGCGTCGAGCGCCACGTCGATGGAGTCGAGCAGCGCGGCCCTCGCGAAGTGGTTGAAGGTGCCGCCGGGCAGGACCAGCAGCGGCAGCCCGGCCCCGCGCGCGTGGTGGGCGACCGCGGCGACCGTGCCGTCGCCTCCGGAGACGCCCAGGATGCGCGGAGCGGCGTCCGAGGCGAGTTCGCGCTCGATCACGTCCCCGATGTCGTCGCCCTCACAGAGCTGGTGGACGCGCGCCTGCGGCAGCCTCTCCCGCAGCAGCGCTGCGGCGTCCGGGCGGGCGAGGCCGCGTCCGCTGCCCGGATTGACGATGACGAACAGTCCGTCACCCGTCTCGGTCGCCGGCAGGTCGAGCGTCCGCGCGGTCGGCGGGTCGCTCCGTACCCCGGGCGCGACCGCCGGGGTGACCGCCTTCAGTGCGATCGCCGCGCCGGCGCCGATCGCCGCGCCTCCCGCCACGTCCGACAGCCAGTGCGCCCCGGTGTGCAGCCGCGAGTAGCCGACGCCCGCCGCGAGCGGGGCGAGGGCCGCTCCGGCAGCAGGCCAGTCGAGGGCGACACCCGTGGCGAACGCGGCGGCGCTCGCCGTGTGCCCGGAGGGGAACGACGGCGACGTGGGGGAGCGCTCGAGGCGCCGCGCGATCGGGATGGAGGTGAGGGCCGGGCGCTCGCCGCCCACCAGCCGCTTGCCCGCGAGGTTCGCCACGAGGCTGGCGATCCCGAGGGAGGCGAGGCCACGGACCGCCGCGCGCGGGCGCCCCAGGGCGACCAGCACCGCAGCGGCGGCGAACCACACCTTGCCGTGGTTCGCCGCGAGAGTCAGCCCGCGCCAGAAGCCGTCCGAGACGGCGCCGGTCGTGCGGGCGTTGATGCGGGCCGCGACCCGGGCGTCCGCGCGCTTGACGCGGGCGGGAAGGGGGATGCGCGATCGGGCGCGGCGACGGCGTGCGGGCATGCGGTCAATCTACGCCGAGGCGGTAGGATCGAGCGCGTGAGCACGCACGTCATCTCCCAGCCCAACGAACACGAGCGCGAGGCCATCTCGGGCGACGAGCAGGGAACGCTCGTCCGCAGCCTGAGCACGGTGCTGCCGAGCGCCCTGGGCAACCTGCTCGCCGGCATCGTGGTGCTGGCGTCCCTGGTCATCGGCATCGTCAGCCTGGTCGCGACGTGGACCGGCAACGCCGACGCCTTCCTGCCGCTCTTCCAGGTGTCCGTGGCGGCCACCGTCGTGTCGCTCAACGCGATCTACGCGCGACGCACCTTCAGCTACGTGATCACGCTGATCGGCGCCATCCTCTGGCTCTGGGTCTCGGTCACCCCCTTCGCGCCGTTCTTCCAGGTGCTGCTCCAGGCGGTCACCGTGGTGATCATGCTGGCGGGCGTGGTGTTCTCCACGGCAGCGGTCCGCCTCAGCAAGCAGCCGCGGTTCTGAGCGGGGAGCCGGCGGACCGCACCGCCGATCCCGCCGACCTGAGCGAACCGGGCGCCCCCGACCCCACCGCGCCCGTCGACCCCGGCGTCCCGGCGGGCGAGACCCCGCACGCCCGCCGCCGGCATTTCGTCGACCTGTCGCCGCTGCGCGAGTCGCCCGCGTTCGCGCGCCTCTGGCTGGGCGGGGCGATCTCGGGCATCGGCTCGCAGATGACCGTCGTCGCGGTGGGCCTGCACATCTTCGACCTGACGCACTCGACGCTCGCCGTCGCCCTGGTGGCGCTGTTCGCGCTGGTGCCGATGATCGTCTTCGGGCTCTACGGCGGCGTGCTGGCCGACGCGTTCGACCGGCGCCGGGTCGCCCTGGTGACCGCCGTCGTGGCCTGGCTGTCCACCGCCGGGCTGGCGCTGCTGGCCTGGACGCACGTGCCGGTCGTCTGGCCGCTCTACGTGCTGACGACCATCAACGCGGTCGCCGGCGTGATGATCGGCGCGACGCGGCAGGCGATCACCCCGCGCCTCCTGCCGGTGCGTCTGCTGCCGGCGGCCAGCGCGCTCGGCGGCATCAGCATGGGCGTCATGGTGACGGTGGGTCCGGCGCTGGCCGGTCTGCTCGTCGCGACGGTCGGCATCCCGTGGACGTACACGGTGGATGCGGTGCTCTTCACGGCCGCGTTCCTCGGCATCTTCACCCTGCCGTCGATCGTGCCCGAGGGGAGCGGAAGGGCGCAGGGCTCGCGTCCGTCCTCGAAGGTCTGCGGTTTCTGCGCACCGCACCCAACCTCAGCATGACGTTCGTGCTCGACGTCATCGCGATGACGTTCGGCCAGCCGCGCGCCCTGTTCCCGGCGGTCGGCGCGCTGCTGATCGGCGGCGGACCTGTCGCGGTCGGCATCCTCACCGCGGCGGGCGCCGTCGGCACGCTCGTGTCGAGCGTGTTCTCCGGCCGGCTGGGCAGCGTGCGCCGGCAGGGACGCGCGGTGGAGCGCTCGATCGTCGTCTACGGCGCCAGCATCCTGGGCTTCGGCATCGTGCTCGCGGTGGTCGCGTTCACGGGGACGACGGGCGGTGGCGGCTCCCTCGCGCAGGCGAACCTGCCCGCTCTGCTGCTCGCGGCCGTCATGCTGGCGGCGTCCGGAGCGGCAGACAACGTCAGCTCCATCTTCCGCATGACGATCCTCCAGGCGTCCGCCCCGGATGTGATGCGCGGCCGGCTGCAGGGCGTCTTCACGGTCGTGGTGACCGGCGGCCCGCGGCTCGGCGACCTCTACATCGGCGTCCTGGCGCTCACCGGCGCCCTGTGGTTCCCGCCGCTGCTCGGCGGTCTGCTGATCATGGTGCTCGTCGCGACGATCGTGCGCGTGCAGGGATCCTTCCGCCGCTACGACGCGCTCGCGCCCACGCCCTGAGCGGATGCGGCGCACGCACGGCGGGTGCGCGACAGACGCGCGCTCAGCTCTCGCGCACGACCTGGTCCGCCCGCTTGTCCGGCCGCAGCCCGCGCCACGACGGCTGCCGCAGCCGCCCGGGGCCGGTCCACTCGGCGAACTCCACCTCGCCGACGAGATCCGGGCGCACCCAGTGCGCGCCGCGCGCATCCGCCGACGGCACACCCTCCATCGTCGCCGTCTTCCGTTCGCGGCTGCCGAGCTTCGCGGCGAGGTCGTCGAGCGCCCGGTCGCTGAACCCGGTGCCGACCTTGCCCACGTAGCGCAGCGTGCCGCCGTCCGGGATGCCGAGCAGCAGCGCGCCGATCGTGTTCGCCCGGCGGCCGTTGCCCGGCGTCCAGCCGCCGATCACCACCTCCTGCATCAGGTGGTGCTTGATCTTGATCCAGGACCGCGACCGGCGGCCGGGGAGTACGTGCTGTCCCGGCGCTTGGCCATCACGCCCTCGAGGCCCAGCTGCCTGCTGGAGTCGACCGCGTGCTCCAGGTCGCCGTCGAACGCGGGAGGCACCTGCACCGGATCGGTCCGGCCGGGGCGCAGCACGTCGAACAGCAGCTCCCTGCGCTCGTCGTAGCTGTCGCGCGTGTGCTTCGTGCCGTCGACCTCCAGCACGTCGAACACCATGTAGTGGGCGGGGGCGCGCGTGAGGGCGGACTGGACGTCGCCGGGTCGGGTCAGCCCCATCCGCGTCTGCAACAGCCCGAAATCCGGGCGGCCCTGCGGGTTGAGGGTGACGATCTCGCCGTCGAGCACCAGGTCGTGCTCTCCCGCGAGGTCGACGAGTCCGGCAAGGTCGGGATACGTGACGGTGACGTCGTTGCCGTTGCGCGTCGTGAGGCGCAGCCGGCCGCCGCGGATCTCGGCGACCGCGCGGATGCCGTCCCACTTCATCTCGAACGCCCACTCGCCCTCGTCGCCGATGTCGGCGGCCGAGCCGAGGGTCGCCAGCATGGGGGAGACCGGCTCGTCGGTGATGGGCGGCCCCGGGGTGCGGGCAGGCGGAGCGGCAGACCGAGCGGCAGGCGCAGCGGGAGCCGCGGCGGCATCCGTCGGCTCGACATCCTCCGCCTTCATCCGGTGGATCAGCCAGTTCTTCTCGTCCCCGCCCCGCGCCGTGCGGATGAGCGCGAACTTCTGCGGCACGCCTTCCAAGCCGCCGTCGGGCTGGCCGTGCAGAGTCGCGATGACCTCGTCGTCGCGCCACTTCTCCAGCTCGTAGTCGCCGTGGTCCCAGATGTCGACGTGGCCGGCGCCGTACTCGCCGTGGGGGATGTCGCCCGCGAACGTCCCGTACTCGAGCGGGTGGTCCTCCGTGTGCACGGCGAGGTGGTTCTGCTTCGGGTCCGTCGGCGTGCCCTTCGGCAGCGCCCAGCTGACCAGCACGCCGTCGTGCTCCAGCCGGAAGTCCCAGTGCAGCCGGCGGGCATGGTGCTCCTGGATGACGAACGAGCGTCCCTCGCGCGCCTCCGGCCGCTCGGCGGGCACCGGCTCCGGCGTCTTGGTCGCGTCGCGCATGGAGCGGTACGTCGACAGCCGGTCCGGCTCGGAGGCGTGCGCCGTCCCGTGCCCGGAGGAGAGCCCGGCGAGCGGGTCGCCCATCCGGCTCACGCGCTCCACGACCTCCCGATAGTCCAGGTGGCGCAGGCCGGGCTCGGCGAGCTCGTCCCAGGTGCGCGGCGCGGCGACCGTCGGCTCGAACCTACCGCGCAGCGAGTACGGCGCGATGGTGGTCTTCGATCCGTTGTTCTGGCTCCAGTCGACCAGCACCTTGCCCGTCCGCAGCGACTTCTTCATGTCGCTCACGATGAGGTCGGGGTGGTCCGCCTCCAAGGCCCGGGCGAGCTCGTGCGCGACGGCGGAGACCTGGTCGCTGGTCTGCGAGCCGTCGAGCGCCGCGTAGAGGTGGATGCCCTTGGAGCCGGAGGTCACCGGCAGCGGGTCGAGCCCCATCCCGGTGAGGATGCCGCGGGCGAACCGCGCGACCTCGGCGCAGTCGGCGAGCGTGACGCCCTCGCCGGGGTCGAGGTCGAGCACCAGCCGGTCGGGGTTGCGGCGCTCGCCGTCCGTTCCGACCCGCCACTGCGGCACGTGGATCTCGAGCGAGGCGATCTGCGCCAGCCAGATCAGCGTGGCCCGGTCGTTCACCAGGGGATACGTCTTCGTGCCCGAGGAGTGTGCCACCGGCGACTGCTCGACCCAGTCGGGGGTGGATGCCGCATCCAGGTCCTTCTGGAAGAACACCTGGCCCGGGTCGTCGGGCGTGCCGACCCCGTGCACCCAGCGCTTGCGCGTGGCGATCCGGTCGCGCACGTGCGGGATCATGACGTCGGCGACAGCGTTGTAGTAGCCGAAGATGTCGGCCTTGGTGGTCCCCGTCTCCGGGTACATCACCTTGTCGAGGTTGGTCAGCTTGAGGCGGTGGCCGTCGATGTCGACGACCTCGGTGTCCGGGGCGGCCATAGCGTCACCGTACGCCCGGCCGCCGCGCAGGCGGAGCATTCCCTGATCGTGCCTTGAAAATGCGCTGATCCCCGGACACGATGGGCACATGAGGGCCATTTGGACGGGCGCCATCACCTTCGGGCTCGTGAACGTGCCGGTGAAGGTGTACAGCGCAACCGAGGATCACGACGTCCCGCTGCACCAGGTGCACGACGAGGACGGCGGCAGGATCCGGTACCAGCGACGCTGCGAGATCGACGGCAAGGTCATCCCGTACGAGCACATCGCCAAGGCGTACGACGACGGGGAGCGGACCGTCATCCTGACCCCGGAGGACCTCTCCTCGCTGCCCTCGGAGCGCAGCAGGGAGATCGACGTGGTCGAGTTCGTGCCGAACGACCAGCTCGACCCGCTGATGTTCGACCGCAGCTACTACCTGGAGCCCGACTCCAAGTCGCTGAAGGCGTACGCGCTGCTGCGGAAGACGCTCGAGGACGAGGAGCGCACGGCGATCGTGGAGTTCGCCCTGCGGCAGAAGACGCGCCTGGCGGCTCTGCGCGTGCGCGGCAACGTGCTCGTGCTGCAGACGCTGCTCTGGCACGACGAGATCCGCGCGGCCGAGTTCCCGTCGCTCGACCAGACGCCGCGCATCTCCGATCGCGAGCTGCAGCTGTCGAGCGCCCTGATGGAGAGCTTCGCCGGCGACTTCGAGCCGGAGAAGTTCAGCGACGAGTACCAGATCGAGCTGAGGAAGCTGATCGACGCCAAGCTGGAGGAGGGCGACAGCGTCGACACCGCCGCGACCTTCGGCGAGGAGGAGGAGTCGAAGAAGGGCGGAGGCGAGGTGATCGACCTGATGGAGGCGCTGCAGCGGAGCGTGGAGCGGAGCCGGTCGACGACGTCGACCTCGAAGCAGGCCGCGTCGAAGTCGTCCGCGTCGAAGTCGTCGTCCTCAGGCTCGTCCACTTCGGCCGAGAAGAAGCCCGCCGCGCGCAAGACGTCATCGGCGACGAAGTCCACCACGACGACCCGGAAGGCCCCGGCCAAGAAGTCTGCGAAGAAGCCCGCGTGACGCGCCTGAAGCGCAGCGACCCGTCCGGTCCGGGCTACCACCGGAAGATGACCGACAAGGGACCGGTCTACGAGGACGAAGCGGGCAACCGCATCGTCGACGAGCGCGAGCTGGAGCGCATCCGGTCGCTCGTTCTGCCGCCCGCGTGGCAGGATGTGTGGATCTCGCCCGACGCGCGCGGCCACATCCAGGCCGTCGGCACCGATCAGGCGGGGCGCCGCCAGTACCGGTACCACGACTCGTGGCGGCTCAACCAGGACCGCCTCAAGTTCGAGCGCGCCGCCCAGCTCGCGGAGACGCTGCCGTCGGCCCGCCGCAAGGTCACCATGGACCTCCGCGAGGAGGGGTTCGGCCGCGACCGCATCCTGGCCGCTGCCTTCCGGATCATCGACCTCGGCAGCGTGCGCATCGGCAGCGAGGAGTACCTGCACGCCAACGGCAGCCGCGGGCTGACCACCCTGCTGTGCCGGCACGCCGCGATCGACGGGGACGACATCACGCTGACGTTCCCGGCGAAGTCGGCGCAGAAGTGGACGAGCACGATCACCGACGAGGATCTGGCCGAGCTGCTGCGCCAGATCCAGGCGCTGCGCGGGCAGCGCTCCCGGCTGCTGTCGTGGAAGGACGGCACCTGGCACACCATCCGCCCGGCGTCCCTCAACGAGTACATCCGGCGGCAGACGCGCGGCGAGTTCACCGCGAAGGACTTCCGGACGCTGCACGGCACTATCGTCGCGGCGGAGGCGCTCGCCGAACTGGGCGTCGGCGGCTCGGAGGGGCAGCGCAAGAAGCGGATCAGCGCGGCGGTCAACGAAGCCGCGGCCGCGCTCGGCAACACGCCGACGATCGCGCGCAACAGTTACATCGACCCGCGCATCTTCGACCGCTACCGCAACGGCGAGGTGATCGAGACCGGCCGTGTGCCCGAGGCAGCCCTCCTCGACCTGCTCTCCGACGACTGACGCCCAGCTGCCGGCCCCCAAGCCGACAATTCCTGAGTTTTTCGGGTCGAGGCGCGGTGTCGACCCGAAAAACTCAGGAATTGTTTGCGGGGGCGGGGCGGGGCGGGGGTCAGCGGGAGCGGGCCGGCGATTGCGTTCTGGTGGAGGCGGAGAGCGGAGCGGCGATGTCTTCCAGCGACTTGCCCTCGGCGTTCACCCCGAGGAACAGCTCTACGAGCCCCGCGGCGATCATCAGTCCGGCGCCGATGTAGTAGCCGACTGCGACGGCACTGATGCCGCCCTCGATCAGGTTGCCGAAGAGGATCGGCCCGATGATGCCGCCGATGCCGGTTCCGATCGCGTAGAAGAACGCGATCGCCATGGCGCGGGTCTCCATCGGGAAGATCTCGCTCACCGTCAGGTACGCCGCGCTGGCGCCGGCCGAGGCGAAGAAGAAGACGACCATCCAGCACGCCGTGAGCCAGAAGGCGTCGAGCACGCCCGAACCGAAAAGGATGGCCGTGCCGACCAGGAGCACGCCGCTTCCGACGTACGACAGCGTGATCATGAACTTGCGGCCGACCGTGTCGAACAGGTGCCCGAGCAGGAACGGCCCGAGGAAGTTGCCGATCGCGATCGGCACGAGAGCCCAGGGCGCCACGTCGTCGGGCACGTGCAGCAGCTTCGTCAGCACGAGCGAGTACGTGAAGAACACCGCGTTGTAGAGGAACGCCTGGCCGATGAACAGCGAGAGGCCGAGCACGAAGCGCTTGGGGTACTGGAACAGCGCCACCCGGAAGATCTCGCCGAACCCGGTCGACGTGCGCTGGTGGATCTCGATCGCACGGTCGTCCGGCACCTCCTCGAGCGCCCTGCCGATCTCCTTCTCGACGCCGGCCTCGATCTCGCCGACCTCCGTCTCGGCCTCCTCGTCGCGGCCGTGGATGAACATCCAGCGCGGCGACTCCGGCACGTTGCGCCGCACCAGGAGGATCACGAGGCCGAGCAACGCGCCGAGGCCGAAGGCGATGCGCCAGCCGATGTTCGGCGCGAAGAGGGCCGGGTTCAGCAGGAACACGGTCAGCACCGCGCCGAGCGCGGTCCCGAGCCAGTACGAGCCGTTGATGGCGAGGTCGACGAGCCCGCGGCGGCGGGCCGGGATGAGCTCGTCGATGGCGGAGTTGATGGCGGCGTACTCGCCGCCGATGCCGGCGCCGGTGAAGAACCGGAAGACGAAGAACATCCACGGGGTGAAGGAGAACGCGGTCAGCACCGTCGCCAGCAGGTACAGGCCGAGGGTGATGATGAACAGCTTCTTGCGGCCGAAGCGGTCCGTCAGGTAGCCGAACACGAGCGAGCCGGTACAGGCTCCGGCGACGTAGATGGCCGCCGCGAGGCCGACTTGCGCCGTCGTCAGGCCGAGGCCGCTGTCCGGCTCGGTCAGGCGGCTGCCGATCGCACCCACGATGGTCACTTCCAGGCCGTCGAGGATCCACACGGTGCCGAGGCCGACGACCACGAGCCAGTGGAACTTCGACCAGGGCAGGCGGTCGAGCCGCGCGGGGATGGTGGTGCGGATGGTCTTCAGCGACGATCCGCTCTGCGATGAGGAAGAAGTCTGCGCACTCACCCGGCGGACTGTACGGGCCCTGTGCGTCGCCCCCTAGAGCCTTGACAAACCCCGAAGTGTGCGCTTTACGAACGGGTAGCGTACACCTCGCGCAACTGTCAACCCCTTGTTGGGGAGAGGGGGTGATTGCTTATCGTGGCTAAAGACCGGAGGGCTCCACGAGGGCCCGACGGACACCCGAACTGAGAGCACCAAACGATGGCTGCCCGTGAGTACATGGGCTGAAATGGGATGACACGATGACGACGCTCGAAGTTACCAGCGACCCGGTACGCGACTATCTGAATTCGATCGGCCGGACGCGTCTGCTCACGGCCGACGAGGAAGTGGCGCTGGCGAAGCGGATCGAGGTGGGCGTGCTGGCCGGCGAGCGGCTGGCGATCCGCCCGGGCCTGACCCCGCGGGAGAAGCGCGAACTGCAGTACCTCGCCGACGACGGCAAGCGTGCGTTCGAACGCTTCATCGAGGCGAACCTGCGCCTCGTGGTCAGCATCGCCAAGCGCTACGCCGGCCGCGGCCTGCCCGTGATGGACCTCATCCAGGAGGGCAACCTCGGCCTGGTGCGTGCGGTGGAGAAGTTCGACTACCGCACCGGCAACAAGTTCTCCACCTACGCCACGTGGTGGATCCGCCAGTCCATCCTGCGCGGCATCGCCGACACCGCCCGGCTGATCCGCATCCCGGTTCACACCGTGGAGAAGATCGACAAGCTCGACCGCATCCGCCGCGACCTCGGTGGGGAGCTCGGCCGTACGCCCACCCTCGAGGAGATGGCCGAGGCGTCGAACCTCGATCCGGCCGAGGTGCACAAGCTGCAGATGAGCGACTCCGAGACCGTCTCGCTGGCCGTGCCGGTGGGTGAGAACGAGGGCGCGGAGCTCGGCGACCTGATCGAGGACGGCGACTTCCCCGGCCCGTCGGAGACCGTCGAGGTGGAGTTCCGCCACCGCGACCTCGAGGAGCGCCTGCGCGAGCTGCCGCCACGCGACGCCAAGGTGGTGCGCATGCGCTTCGGGCTCGACGGGCAGAAGCCGATGACGCTGGACGAGGTGGGCGAGGTCTACGGGATCACGCGCGAGCGCGTCCGCCAGCTCGAGACCCGCAGCCTCAAGCGCCTCCGCTGCCCGGAGCTCCTCGAGTACCTGCGCTAGGAGCCCCAATCCAACAGTTCCTGAGTTTTTCGACCCTTTCGCGCAGAATCGGTCGAAAAACTCAGGAACTGTTTGCGTTAAGGCGGGCTAGCGACCGGGAGGCGAGTCGGCGTCGACCTCGTCGGCGCCGAGCGCCCCGATCTCCTCGGTCAGCTGCAGCCCCTGGGAGCTGTTCGACGACAGGGTCAGCTGCTCCAGCCACGCCTTGTTGATGCGCGGGCTGCGGCCGCCGCTGTAGCGGAACAGCAGCGGGATGGCCGGGTCGATCCAGATCGCGCTGCGGCCGTCGCCGACGCTCTGCTCGTCGCGCCAGGAGAAGAAGAACCCCTCCTTGCGCCGCAGTTTCAGCCCGATCACGATCTGCAGGTGCGCCAGGACCCGGTCCTCGAAACCGACCTCGGTGGTCCCGCCGTAGATGAGCTTGCCCATGCGAGAAAAATACATGACGCCCGCGGAATCTCCGCATCCGGGTTCGCTGTGCGAACAGCCGCCCGCTGCCTTCTCCGGCGTAATGTCGGCGGCATGAGCCCCTCCCGCGTCCTCGTCACTGGCGCCACCGGCTACATCGGCGGCCGGCTGGTCCCGCGCCTGCTCGCCCGCGGCCACACCGTGCGGGTGCTCGCGCGCTCGCCGCAGAAGCTGACGGACGTGCCCTGGGCCGGCGAGGTCGAGATCGTGGAGGGCGACCTCCATGACGCCGGGGCGGTCGAGCGCGCGGTCGACGATGTGGACGTGGTCTACTACCTCGTGCACTCCATGCGGGCGCGCGGCGACTTCGAAGACGAGGAGTCGGCGGCTGCGCGCACTGTCGCCACCGCCGCGAAGGCGGCCGGTGTCGGGCGCATCGTGTACCTCGGCGCGCTGCATCCGGACGGGGAGCTCTCGAGGCACCTGCGCTCCCGCGTCGCGGTGGGCCGCATCCTGCTCGACTCCGGCGTCCCGACCATCGTGCTGCAGGCGGGCGTCGTCATCGGCTCCGGGTCGGCCTCGTTCGAGATGATCCGGCACCTGACCGAGGTGCTGCCCTACATGCCGGCGCCGCGCTGGGTGCGCAACCGCATCCAGCCGATCGCGATCCGGGACGTGCTGCACTACCTGCTCGCCGCGGCCGAGCTGCCGCCCGAGGTGTCGCGCGCCTTCGACATCGGCGGCCCCGACATCCTGCGCTACGGGCAGATGATGAACGCGTACGCCCTGGAGGCCGGTCTGCGGCAGCGGCCGATCGCCTCCCTTCCGGTGTTCACGCCCTGGCTGGCCTCCCAGTGGGTGAACCTGGTCACGCCCATCCCGCGCAGCCTCGCCGTTCCGATCATCGAGTCGCTGCAGTACGACTGCGTGATGCGCGAGCACGACATCGACGCGGTCATCCCGCCGCCGCCGGAGGGGCTCACCGGCTACCGCCGCTCGGTGCGCCTGGCGCTCGCGCGGGAGCGGGCGGGCGACGTCGAGACCAGCTGGCAGGATGCGTCGGTCGCCGGCGCCCCGAGCGATCCGCTGCCGAGCGACCCCGAGTGGTCGGGGCACACCGTCTACACCGACCTGCGTGAGCGGAACTCGTCGGCCGACCCGGAGTTGCTCTGGCGCGTCGTGGAGGGCATCGGCGGGGAGCGCGGCTGGTACTCGTTCCCGCTGGCCTGGGCGCTGCGGGGATGGGCGGACAAGCTCGTGGGCGGGGTGGGCCTCCGCCGCGGCCGGCGCGACGCCGACCACCTGAACACGGGCGACGCGCTCGACTGGTGGCGTGTGGAGCGGATCGAGCGGGGGAGGAGCCTGCGGCTGCGCGCCGAGATGCGCGTCCCCGGCCGTGCCTGGCTGGAGCTCTCGGTCCGGCCGCGCGACGGCGGAGGCTCGGAGTACCGCCAGCGCGCGGTGTTCTTCCCGCGCGGGCTGTCGGGCCGCCTCTACTGGTTCGCGATCCTGCCGTTCCACGGCATCGTCTTCAATGGGATGGCGAACCGGATCGTCTACGAGGCCGAGCACCCGCAGGCGGCCAGCCGCGTCACGCGCCCGGAGCCTCCTGGGCAGGCGAGCCCAGCGCCGGCGGCACCGGACCGAGCGGACCGGGAGCCGCGGCCGGAGCGCGCACAGCAGCCAGCGTCGTCTCGCTGAGCGCGCGGAGGAACCGCGTCACGGTGTCCCGGTCGCCCGGGTTGAGCGCGCGCGCCACCTCGAACCGGCGCGCGTGCTGCTGCCCCATGGTGCGGCGCACCTCGCGGTGCGTCTCCGGCGTGATCTCCACGGTCACCGCGCGGCGGTCGGTGGGATGCGGGCGTCGCACAACGTGGCCGGCCCGCTCCAGGCGGTCGAGCAGCTTGGTCGTCGACGCGGTGGAGATGTGGAGGTGGTCGGAGAGAGCGCCGGCGGTCACCGGGACCCCGGCGTTCATGGACGCGATGATGTAGCGGAGCGCGCGCATGTCGGTCTCGTTGAGCTTCATGTGCGTGCGCGACTCGAAGCTGAGGCGCTGGTCGGCATCCCGCCACTCGCGCATCGCCGCGAGCAGGTCCATGATCTGACCGAGCTCCTCGTCTGTGAGGTCGTCATGCCGTACGAGTTCCTGCCGCGGGTCGATGATCCGGGGGTCGGTGAGGGATGCCGAAATGCGCCGCGCGTCGCGTCGCGCGTCGTCCCGTCCCGGAGTCATGACGACATCCTATTCCTATTCGTAAGATGCGTGCTAAGTTATTTGCTACCCAAGCTAGACAAGGGAGCGCCGGTATGACACAGCTGCACCCCGAGACACGGACTCCCGTCGAGCGCGGCCCCGAGACCGCACCCCGTCTGCAGACGGCTCTCGCGTCCGACCTCGACGCGGTCGAGGAGCGCCTCGCCCGCTTCTTCGCCGAGCGGATCACCGCCGCGTCGGCGTACGACCGCTCGTACCGCCGGCTCTGGGAGAGCGCCCGCGATGCCGCCCAGGGCGGTAAGCGCATCCGCCCCCGCTTCGTTCTGACCGCGTTCCGGGGCCTCGGCGGAACCGACGTCGAAGCCGCCCGCACCGCCGCGGTCGCCTACGAACTGCTGCACACCGCGTTCCTCCTGCACGACGACGTCATCGACGGGGACACCGTCCGGCGCGGGCGCCCGAACGTGACCGGCGCCTTCTCGGCCGAAGCCGTCGCCCGCGGCGCCGACCGCGGCCGGGCCCGGCGCTGGGGCGAGGCCGGGGCCATCCTCGCCGGCGATCTGCTGCTCCACGCCGCTTCGTCGGTGCTGGCACGCGTCCAGGCCGACGAGTGGACGCGCGAGCGCCTCTTCGAGATCCTCGACCACGGCGTCTTCGTGACCGCGGCGGGCGAGTTGGCCGACGTCGCCCTCGCCGAGCGGCTCGGACCCGACGCTCCGGCCCTGGAGGATGTGCTGGCGATGACCGAGCACAAGACCGCCGCCTACTCCGTCTCGGGTCCCCTGATGACCGGCGCGCTGCTGGCCGGCGCGGGGGAGGATGCCCTTCCCCCGCTCGCCGAGTACGGGCGCCTGGTGGGCATCGCCTTCCAGCTCGGCGACGACCTCCTCGGCGTCTTCGGCAGCGAGGATGTGACCGGCAAGAGCATCGTCAGCGACCTGCGCCAGGGCAAGGAGACCTCCCTCATCGCCTACGCCCGCGGCACCGCCCGGTGGGAGGACGTCGCGCCGTCCCTCGGCCGCGACGACCTCGCGCCGCACGAGGCCGGCCGCCTCGCCGCCCTCCTCGAGGAGTGCGGCGCGCGCAGGTTCGTCGAGCGCCTGCTCGCCGAGCACGTCGACCGTGCGGTCGCGCTGCTCGACACCCCCGCGGTCCCTTCGGCCCTGTCCGAACCGCTGACCGACGTGGCACGCTCATGTATCGGGAGGATCGCATGACTCGCGCACCGGAGGCACCCGCCGGCACACCGCCGACCGACCTCACCACCTACACCGGGGCCGCGCACGCCGGGGCCGCGACGATCATCCACGCCTACTCCACGTCGTTCGGGATGGCGACCCGCCTGCTCGGGCAGCGCATCCGCCCCCAGGTGGAGGACGTCTACGCGCTGGTCCGGGTCGCCGACGAGATCGTCGACGGCGCCGCTGCGGAGGCCGGCCTCAGCGTCGACGACCAGCGCGAGCTGCTCGACGCCCTGGAAGCCGACACGGAGCGCGCGATGCGCACCGGGTACAGCGCCAACGTGGTCGTCCACTCGTTCGCCGTCACCGCCCGCTCCGCAGGGATCGGGGTGGAGCTGACCCGTCCCTTCTTCGCCTCCATGCGGCGCGACCTCAGCCCGGTCGACTTCACCGCCGAAGAGCTGCGCGAGTACGTCTACGGCTCCGCCGAGGTCGTCGGCCTGATGTGCCTGAAGGTGTTCCTCGCCGACAGCCCGGTGCCCGACGAGACGCGCCGGCGGCTGGAGGGCGGCGCGCGGAGGCTCGGAGCGGCGTTCCAGAAGATCAACTTCCTGCGCGACCTCGCGGTCGACTGGACGGAGCTCCACCGCAGCTACTTCCCGGGCATCGACCCGGCGCGGCTGACCGAGCGGCAGAAGCTCGCCCTCGTCGTCGACATCGACTGCGACCTGGGAGCGGCGGCCGACGTCATCCCGGAGCTGCCGGACAACTGCCGGCGCGCCATCACGGCGGCGCACGGACTGTTCGCCGAGCTCAGCGATCGCATCCGCGAGACACCCGCCACCGAACTGCTGCGACGCCGCATCAGCGTCCCGACGCGGGTGAAGCTCGCCATCCTGGCGCGCGCGACCGTGGCGTCGGCCGTGCCGCGCGGGTCCGGCGCGTCCGCCCACGGAGCCTCGATCGTCCCCGCGGCCGCCGCCCGCACCGGGACGAAGCCATGACCGCGAAGCGCGTCGCCGTGATCGGCGGCGGGATCGCCGGGCTGGCCAGCGCGGCCCTGCTCGCCCGCGAGGGGTACGCCGTGACCCTGCTCGAGCAGCGGGCGACCCTCGGCGGCCGGGCCGGTTCGTGGGAGCACGACGGCTTCCGCTTCGACACCGGGCCGTCGTGGTACCTCATGCCCGAGGTGTTCGACCACTTCTTCCGGCTGATGGGCACCTCGACCGCCGAGCAGCTCGACCTGGTCACCCTCGACCCGGGCTACCGGGTGTTCTCGGAGGACGGACGCCCACCGCTCGACATCGTCGCCGACGGGGAGGGCAACCGCGCCGTCTTCGAGCGGGAGGAGCCGGGCGCCGCCGCCGCGCTCGACCGCTACCTCGAGGGAGCGGCGGAGACGTACCGGCTGGCGGTCGACCGCTTCCTGTACAGCACCTTCGCCGACCTCCGTCCGCTCCTCTCGCCCGACCTGCTCCGGCGGCTGCCGCGGCTGGCCCGCCTGCTGCTCGAGCCGCTCGACCGGTACGTCGCCGGGTTCGTGCGCGACAACCGGCTCCGGCAGGTGCTCGGCTACCCGGCGGTCTTCCTCGGCACGTCGCCGAGCCGGGCGCCGAGCATGTACCACCTGATGAGCCACCTCGACCTCGACGACGGGGTCCGCTATCCACTCGGGGCTTCGCCGAGCTGATCGACCGGGTCGCGGCGCTCGCCGAGGAGGCCGGCGCCCGTCTGGTCACCGGCGCCCGGGTCACGCGCATCCGCACCTCCGAGAGCGGCGGACGCGCGCACGCGACCGGCGTGGAGTACCGGGACGCGGGGGGCGAAATGCACACGATCGACGCCGACGTCGTCGTCTCCGGGGCGGACCTGCACCACACCGAGACCGCCCTGCTGCCGCCGGAGCTGCGCACCCATCCGGAAAAAGTGTGGGACAAGCGCGACCCGGGCCCCGGCGTCGTGCTCGCGATGCTGGGGGTGCGCGGGAGGCTGCCGGAGCTCACCCACCACAACCTGTTCTTCACCACCGACTGGGAAGCCAACTTCCAGACGATCTACGGGCCGGACCCGGGCATCCCGGACCCGGCGTCGCTGTACGTCTGCATGCCCAGCGAGACCGACCCGGATGTCGCCCCGGAGGGGTATGAGAACCTGTTCGTCCTCATCCCGGTGCCGGCCGACGTGTCCCTGGGCGCGGGCGGCCTCGACGGTGCGGGGGACCGCGCGATCGAGCGCGCCGCCGACGCCGCCATCGCGCAGATCTCCGCCTGGGCGGGGGTCCCCGACCTCGCCGAGCGCATCGTGCTGCGGCGCACGGTCGGCCCGGAGGACTTCGCGAGCGACCTCAACGCCTGGCGCGGCGGCGCCCTGGGGCCCGCCCACACCCTCCGCCAAAGCGCCTTCTTCCGCCCCGGCAACGCCTCGAAGAAGGTCGACGGGCTGCTCTACGCGGGCTGCTCCACCATCCCGGGGATCGGGCTTCCGATGTGCCTGATCAGCGCCGAGCTGGTCGTGAAGCGACTGCGCGGCGACGGCGGCGCCGGTCCCCTTCCCGAGCCGCTCCCGACCCCGCAGGCGGAGCGCGTGTCGTGAGCGTCGTCTACCTGGCGTGCCTGCTGGTGTCGCTGGGGGCGATGGTGCTGCTGGATGCGCGGTTCCGCCTGGTCTTCTGGCGGGATGCGCGGCGCGCGGCGATCGTGCTCGGCCTCGGCCTCCTGTTCTTCCTGGCCTGGGACGCGGCCGGCATCGCCCTCGGCGTCTTCGCCCGCGGCGGGTCGCCGTTGATGACGGGCATCGAGCTGGCGCCGGAGCTTCCGCTCGAGGAGGTCTTCTTCCTCCTCTTCCTCTGCTATCTGACGCTCGTGCTGATCTCCGGCTCACGCGCGCTGCTCGACCGGGGGAGGCGCGACGGATGACCTACCTGCTGCTCAGCGTGCTCTTCCTCCTCATCGCCGCGTGCGTGCTCGCGGTCGCGCTCGCCGTCGCTCCGGATCGGGCGCGCGTCGTGCGCCGGTGGTGGGCCCCTGTCGCGATCGCGGCCGTCGCCGTGCTCCTCCTCACCGCCGTGTTCGACAACCTCATGATCGGCGCCGGGTTCATGACCTACAGCCGTGCGGACATCAGCGGTGCCAAGCTGGGACTCGTGCCCCTCGAGGACTTCGCCTATCCGCTCGCCGCGCTGCTGCTCCTGCCCGCGCTCTGGCTGCTGTTCCGGCCGCGCCGGCGTGCCGGCCGCGAGCGTCGCGAAGAAGCGGTGTCGGGCTCGTGACCGCCGTGGCTCCCGCACCGTTCCGCCAGCTGGTGCTGGCCTCCCGTCCGCTCAGCTGGATCAACACCGCCTTCCCGTTCGCCGCCGCATACCTGCTGACGACCGGCCGGGTGGATGCGACGTTCATCATCGGCACCGTCTTCTTCCTCATCCCGTACAACCTGGCGATGTACGGCATCAACGACGTGTTCGACTACGAGTCCGACCTGCGCAACCCGCGCAAGGGCGGGGCCGAGGGCGCCCTGCTCGACCGCTCGGCGCACCGCCGCACGCTCATCGCGGCCGCCGTGTCCACCATCCCGTTCGTGATCTACCTCCTGATCGTCGGCTCGCCGCTGTCGTGGCTGGTGCTGGCGGTCTCTCTGTTCGCCGTCGTCGCGTACTCGGTGAAGGGGCTCCGGTTCAAGGAGGTGCCCTTCCTGGACTCGGTGACGTCCAGCGTCCACTTCGTCAGCCCGGCGCTGTACGGGCTCGTGCTCGCGGGCGCCGTGTTCACGCCCGCTCTGTGGCTCGTGCTGCTCGCGTTCTTCCTCTGGGGCGTGGGCAGCCATGCGTTCGGCGCCGTTCAGGATGTCGTGCCCGACCGCGAGGGCGGCATCTCGTCCATCGCCACCGCCATCGGGGCCGCAGCGACCGTTCGCCTGGCGATCGCCGCCTGGGCGCTGGCCGGCGTCGCCATGCTGTTCACGCCGTGGCCGGGGCCGCTCGCGGCGGTGCTGGCCGTGCCCTACATCGCCGCGGCGGCCCCGTTCTGGTCGATCCCCGACGAGCGGTCGAGCGAGGCCAACCGGGGCTGGCGCCGCTTCCTCTGGATCAACTACGCGTGCGGCTTCGTGGTGACGATGCTGCTCATCCTCTGGGCGACCGTCCGCTAGTCGCGCTTCGGCAGCTGCTGCAGCGTCCAGGCGTTGCCGTCGGGGTCGGCGAAGTCGACGAAGCGGCCCCAGGCGAGGTCTGCGACGCCGCGGGCCTCGATGCCCCGCTCGGTCAAGTGCGCGAGGGCGGCATCCGCATCGGGGATGACGATCTGCAGGCCCTTCATCGTGCCCGGCGCCATGTCGGTGAGCCCTTCGCCGAACGCGATCGAGCATGCGCTGCCGGGAGGGGTCACCTGCACGAAGCGCAGCTCGGGGGAGACCCGGTGGTCGTGGTCGGCGTTCCAGCCGAGCGCGTCCACGTAGAACGCCTTCGCCCGGTCGACGTCGGTGACGGGGAGGATGATGAGCTCGATGCGCCAGTCGCTGATGGCCATGATCGGTTCCTTTCCGGTTCGGTCCTCCCAGGCTAGAAGGCGATGCGGTCAGTTTCCGGCCGCAATCGGAATTCGGTCTTCGGGTCAGATGTGGACCGGTACCTGACCTCAATGGCGAGACGTCGATCAGGTGTCGCTGGCCCGCCAATCAGCCGCACCACAGGCTTCCCCATCGATGAGCCTGCACGATGCCCCTGCGCGCCCGGCAGCGCTTTGGGCGGGCGCAGAAGCGGCCCGCTAGCTTCACTCGAACGCAATGCGATCGTGGAGGAATGTGAAGTAGTGGGCGTGGTGGAGTTTTCGGCGGATGCGTGGCAGGCATCCTCGCCGGGGTTGCGGGGTGGTCTGGCTCGGCGGATGGAGGCGGTGTCCGAGCTTGCGCAGGGTTTGCAAGCTCTGGCCGGGTCGGAGCGGATCAGCGGTCAGGGTGCGGATGCGATGCGGGCGTATATCCGGGAGGTGCATGGGCCGATCCTGCAGTCGTTGCTGATCGGGCTCTCGACGTTCCAGACCGCGATCGGTGTGTATTGGAATGGGTACGCCCAGGTCGATGCGGGTGGGAACTTCCGGTTGGTGCGGGATGAGCTTGAGGCGCACCTGTCCCAGTTGGAGTCCGGGATGGGCGCGCTGCGCGGGATCGCGGCGGAGTTACGGAAGATCTCTGGGGATGCGTCGCATCTGGTGTCGTTGGGCGGGGCGGGCGCGTCGGCGGCGGAGCGCTGTGTGGATGATCTGGACCGGATGCATGCGATCGCGAAGGATCAGGTGGAGGCGTGGGAGGCGTATGAGGCTTCCGATCACGGGTTCGGCCAGGTGAAGGCGCTGATCGCGGAGCTGAATCGGATCGTGAACAATGTCGGCGCCGTGACGGTGGGGCAGGGCCGCACCTACACGCCGGGCAGTTTCCGGCTGACGTTGCAGGGGTTGGGGGCGCTGACCTCAGGGATGGTCGAGTACTGCCAGCAGAACCAGGGCGCGGCTTCGAAGGGGTGGGAGACGGCGTTCACCGGGTTCCAGAAGGATCTGGAGGCGGCGGAGAAGGCTCGGCGGGAGCAGGCCGGGTGGGACCTGATCTGGGACGGGTTACAGATCGTCGCCGGTGTTGTGGTCGCCGCGATCGGTCTGGGCCTGACCCCGTTCACCGGTGGCGTCTCGATCGGACTGACAGTGCTGGGCGGAACCCTGTTGGTGGGTGGGACCAACAACGCGGTCAACCACTACTCGATCGCCACCACCGGTCAGGAGTTCAACCTGATGGACATGGCCGCCACCTGGGTCGATGTGAATCTTGCACAACCGATCGCCGCCTTCGGACCTGTCGGGCAGTTTGTCGGGGGTGTGGTCTCGGGGACCGGGCACGTGCTCACCGGGTTCGGACAGCTCAGCGTCAAAGACGCCGCGGTCGGAGTGTCAGTGCTCGTCACCGATCAAGCAGCCCGCGACGCACTCTGGAACCAACTGACCAACACCGGCGCCCAAGTGCTCTCATGCGACTGGTACGTCGCGGGACAAACGGCCGCAGAACTGGGCTCGCTGGCAATCCCCGGTGTAGGAGCCGTCAAGGTCATCCGCACCGCCAGCCTCGCCGCAAAGACAGCGAAAGTCGCGGCGGCCGCATCCCGAGCGCTCAGCGGCATTCGTGGGGTGTCCGTCGCCGGCGATAAAGTCCTGATCAACGGCGTCGAGAAGATGACCGCCAAGGAATGGGGTGCCATTCGTGATGCGAGTGTCCACAACACCTCGTCGTCGGAAGTCACCCTCGGAAAATGGAAAGGGCCAGACAACCCCGAAACCTACTTCAACCAGGCGATCAAATCGGGGAACGAATACTTCAATCTGGGCAACGCCTGGGACGATGTCCGCGCCGCGCACGGGCTCAGTGAGCGCGACATGTTCGACCTATTCAACCGGCCCTTCCTCGACGACGTCATTCGAGAAGGCAAGACAGTCCGATTCACGCACGACCCCCGAACCAAGCCCGGTGCGTTGCGCGACGAGTTGGACTACTTGAAGAACAACGGTTACGTATTTGACCCAGCGACGATGACCGCAAGAAAGGAATGGTGATGGCATGAGCATCATCGAATTTGACCGACTGCCTCGACTGATTCATGAGCACTTCGGAAAGAGGGCTGACGTCATTTCAGCCGACAGCGGCATGCGCGAGGTTACATTCACTCTGTACGAATCCTTTCTCTTCAAGTGCGGCTTCGACCCGCAATACGGGCGATTCGGGTTGGCCATGTACCTGGACGGGTTCGCGGTGACCACATTCTTTGGGAAGCGCGTCACTATGGAAAGCGATGAGGTGTCCATCCGAGCTAGCTTTGGTGACGTCGACCGATTCTGTCGCTTGAGACTTCCGGAAGCGTTTCTCGATGAGTTTGAGGCGGCAATCTCCGTCGAGAAGTAGAAGAGTCATGGAAACTCAGTCCACGCGATTCAGCCGCGACCGCCTCGGCCACTTGGTCGCGTGCACTCAGCCGAAAGCAGCTCGGGCGACATCGTCTTCACGATGTATGACGCCTTCGGGTTCCAGTGTGGCTTGGACCGTTGAAATGGATCATGCGGGTTGATCCTTTCGGTACAGGCTGGATGATGCCCAGTATGCACAGTTTGTCGTTGAGCCGGCTTCGGCCATCGAGTTCATCGAACAATGCCGACAGCACCTCCATGACGACCTCTTACTACAACAGCCGGGCTGGCATCGGGGCACTCCCGTCTAGCAAGTCGAACTAGTACCGCGGGAGTTGGTGCTCGCTCCAGAGGGCAAGCCGCACTGCGGCATACCGCGGGGTGGCGGTTGTCGCCCGACGATTCGGCGATTTCGCGGATGCGCGCGCTAGGGTCGTAATCCCACCGCCACCGGAACCGAAAGTGCCAGCCACGCGATGAGCGACTCACCGGCCTCGCCGACACCGTACGAGGTGCTCGGCGTCCGCCCCGATGTGAGCTACGACGCGCTCCGCCGCGCGTACCGGCGGCTCGCGCGCGAGACGCATCCCGATACCGGGGGAACCGCCGCCGCGTTCCAGGCGGTGCAGCACGCGTGGGAGCTCATCGGCGACCCGGACGACCGCGCGCGTTACGACCGGGGCGAGAGCGTCACGGTGGATGCGGTCGCCGGCGACTCCGCGGGCGGCGGTTTCAGCGCCACGGTGCACACGTCACGCGGAGGCTCGGGCGGACCGACCGTCCGCGCCCGCAGCTACGGGCACCCCGGCGGCCGCGCCCGCGAGCGCTACCTGTCCCTCATGCGCGAGTGGATGGGGCGGGGCACCGACGACCGCGACCCGTACGACCCGGCGCTGGTGCGCTCCGCCCCACGCGAGATCCGCCGGCTGCTCGCGGAGGCGCTCGCCGAGGAGGCGACGGCCCGCGCAGTGGCCGGGCTCGGGATCGGCTTCACGATCTGGAACGACGTGGCCGTGCATCCGTCGACCGACGCCAAGCTCGACCACATCGTCCTGGGGCCGGCCGGTCTGTTCGCCATCCGCTCGGCCGACTGGGGAGCGCCGGTGAAGCTCGCCAAGGGCGAGCTGGTCGGCGCCGGCATCGCGGGCGACGAGGAGCCGCTGCACGACCTCTATCACGCGGCGAAGAGCTTCGGGCGCCAGGCCGGGGTCCGCTTCACCGGGCTCATCGTCGTCGTGCCCGACGACGCCCTCGACGTGCCGTTCGACGTGGTGCGGCGCGGGCGGCTGACGGGCTCCATGGTCGTGCGGCGCTCGCTCCTGCCGCGGGTGCTCCGGGACGGGGCGGCGGCTGCCGGGCGGGAGAGCGTCGACCGCGCGTTCGAGCTGCGGACCCGGCTGCAGGAGTCCGTCCGGTTCGTGTGACCTTGGCCGATCCGTGCACAGGCGGCCGGTCATCCCCAGGGCGCCGACGCTCTAGACACCGCGGCGGCGGCCCGAGGAGAGTAGAGGCATGGTCACACCACTCGACATCTTCAGCGGCTTCAGCGTCGACGACATCCCCGCGGCGAAATCCTTCTACGGCGACACGCTCGGCTTGCACGTCTCCGACGGCGACATGGGCAACCTCGACCTCGAGCTGCCCTCCGGCGGCCACGTCTTCATCTACCCGAAGCCCGATCACACGCCCGCGTCGTTCACCATCCTGAACCTCGTGGTCGGCGACATCGACGCGGCCGTCGACGAGCTCAACGCCAAGGGCGTCGCGACCGCCATCTACGACGACCCGAACCTGCCGACCGACGAGAAGGGCGTCCTGCGCGGGCGCGCGGCCGGCCAGGGGCCCGACATCGCCTGGTTCCGCGACCCCGCGGGCAACGTGCTGTCGGTGCTGCAGAGCTGACGGCGCGAGGTCAGCCGAGCGGCTCGTCGTCGCTGTCGAGGTCGTCGATCTCCCAGCGGAGGCTGTTCTCGGCCCCGCCCCGTGCGGGCAGGTCCTCGGTCGACCGGGGGATGGTCGCCACCAGCTGATACGTCGCCTCGGCGGGCCAGCCGCGGTCGTCCGCGAGCTCGAACACCTCGAAGGCCGAGGCGCCCACGAAATCGGCGGGCACGCGGATGCGGTTCGGCGGCACGTCCATCTCGCTCGGGAGGCGCAGCAGGCGCGGCGGACGCCCGTCGCTCAGCAGCACTGCGCGAAAGCTTCCCGGGCCGGAGGAGAACACCCTGACACGTTAGGCGCGTCGGGCGACGAGCGCGAGACCGGCACAGGATATCTGCAGGTCCTCACGGGCGACTTCCCACCGCTCTAGGATGTGGGCGTGGAGCCGATCGTCGTCAATCTGTGGATCCTCGCCGTGGCGTGCGCCGCGACCTGGGTGCTCTCGCTCGTCACGCACGAGCACTCGTGGGTGGATCGCATCTGGTCCATCGTGCCGGTCGTCTACGTCTGGGTCTTCGCCGGCGCCGCCGGCCTGGCCGACGTGCGCCTCGACCTGATGGCGGTGCTCGTCACGCTGTGGGGCGCCCGGCTCACGTTCAACTTCGCCCGCAAGGGCGGCTATGCCCCCGGCGGAGAGGACTACCGCTGGCAGGTGCTGCGCGGGCGGATGCGCCCGGCCGCGTTCCAGGTGTTCAACCTGCTGTTCATCGTGATCTACCAGAACATCCTGCTGCTCCTGATCACCCTGCCGGCATGGACCGCCTACCGGCACCAGGGTCCGCTGACGGCGCTCGACGTCATCCTGGCGGCCGTCTTCGTGGCGTTCCTCACGGGCGAGACGATCGCCGACCAGCAGCAGTGGCGTTTCCACCAGTGGAAGAGCGCCGAGACCGCCGCCGGCCGGCAGCCGTCGCCGCGGTTCCTGCAGACCGGCCTGTTCCGCTTCTCGCGGCACCCGAACTTCTTCTTCGAGCAGGCCCAGTGGTGGGTGCTGTTCCTCTTCGGCTGCGTCGCGGCCGGCTCCCTGCTGCAGTGGACCGTGATCGGGCCGTTGCTGCTCACCGGGCTCTTCATCGGCTCCACCGTGTTCACCGAGAGCATCTCTCGCTCCCGGTATCCCGAGTACGCCGAGTATCAGGCGCGCACGTCGCCGGTGGTGCCGTGGTTCCCGGGCCGGGGGAACACCGCGCGCATATGGTCCGAGTCGAGATAGTCGGCCACGCCGATCAGGATGAGGCTGAACACGATCTGCTCGGTCACCATCCACAGCGGGTACAGGCCCGGGATCGCGGCGATCACCAGCGTGACCACCGGGAAGATCTTCGCGAACAGCCGCAGCCGGGAGTACGCCCAGTAGTAGCCGCGCTGCGCCCGCCAGGCGAAGTAGAACAGCGTGGCGGTCATGCCGAGCACGATGACGGACCGCATCCACACCGGGAAGGCGACGGCGACGCCGTCGAGGGCGAGCACGAGCGCCACGACGACCGCTCCGAGACCGATCGCGAGCTCGGCGGCGAGCAGCCAGAAGATCACGGTGAAGGCGCGGCGGGTGCGGGGGTGGGAGCGGCCGTCCTCCGGCACGGTGTAGGCCGCGTGACGGCCGCCCGCGATGCGGTCGAGCCGCGCGAGCAGAGTTTCCATGCATTCACGGTAACCCGGACTACGGTGGGGACATGTCCTGCATCCGGTTCAACACCCCCGCCCAGCGTCAGGCCATGCGGAACAGCCGGCCGGCCATGCTCACCCCCGAGGAGGCCGCGGCGCTGCATCCCGCGCCCGAGGTGACGGAGAGCAAGCTGCGACGGCTGCGGCTGCTCGCGACGGACGCCAACCCGAAGATCCGGGAGGCGGTCGCCAGCAGCTACAACACCCCGGAGGACCTGTTCTGGACGCTGGCGAAGGACCCCGACGCGGGCGTCCGCGGCTGCGTGGCCAAGAACGAGGCGACCCCGTGCGACATCCTCCGGGCGCTCGCCGACGACCGTTCCGAGACGGTGCGCGGCTGGGTGGCCGTGAACTACTTCGTCCCCGCGGACGTGATGGAGAAGCTGGCGTCGGACCGCAGCCGCACGGTCCGCAGCCTGGTGAAGTGGAAGGCGTCGCTCGCGGAGGACGCCCCCGAGCCCGCGACGGTCTGATGTCCGACCCGGCGCGCGACAGCGCGAGCGCCCGCGCGAGCGTCCGCGTCGACTCCTGGGCATGGGCCGTGCGGCTCTTCAAGACCCGGTCGGCGGCGTCGGACGCGTGCAAGGCCGGCCACCTGAAGGTGAACGGCGACCGCGCGAAACCGGCGCAGCCCGTCAAGGTGGGCGACGAGGTGCGCGCCTTCGTCGGGGGCGCGGAGCGCATCTACATCGCCCGGCGGCTGATCGTGAAGCGGGTGAGCGCCGCGGCGGCGGCCGACTGCTACGACGACCGGACCCCGCCGCCTCCGCCGCGCACCGAGACGCCCGCCACCGTGACCCGCGAGCGCGGTGCCGGCCGCCCGACGAAGCGGGAGCGCCGCCTGCTCGAGCAGCTCCGGGGCCGCTGATGGCGCTGGCGCGCATCGGCATCTCGGGATGGACCTACGCGCCCTGGCGCGGCGTCTTCTACCCGCCCAAGCTTCCGCACCGGCTCGAACTCGAGTACGCCTCCGAACGGCTCGACTCCATCGAGATCAACGGCAGCTTCTACTCCCTGCAGCGCCCCTCCAGCTACCGCACCTGGGCGGCGAACACGCCCGACGAGTTCGTGTTCAGCGTCAAGGGCGGCCGCTACATCACGCACATCCTGCGCCTGAAGAACGCGCGGGCGGCCGTCGCCAACTTCTTCGCCTCGGGGGTTCTGGCCCTCGGGCCCAAGCTCGGCCCGCTGCTCTGGCAGCTGCCGCCCACCCTGCAGTTCGACGCCGAGCAGCTGGATGCGTTCCTCCGGATGCTGCCGCGCACCACGACCGAGGCGGCGGCGCTCGCCGGGGAGAGCGAGCTCGACGAGGACCGCACCCACACCGCCGTGGACGCCGACCGTCCCCTGCGGCACGCCGTGGAGGTGCGGCACGGCACGTTCGACGTCCCGGAGTTCACGGCCGTCGCCCGCGCAAACGGCGTCGCCATCGTGCTGGCCGACACGGCGGGACGCTACCCCGTCATCCGGGAGCTGACCGCCGATTTCGCCTACGTGCGCCTCCACGGCGACGAGGAGTTGTACACCAGCGGCTACACCGACGAGTCCCTCGACCGCTGGGCGGCCGAGCTCGGCGGGTGGCTCGCGGCCGGGATGGACGTGTACGCCTACTTCGACAACGACGTGAAGGTGCGGGCTCCGTACGACGCGATGGGGCTGCGGGATCGGCTGGCGCGCTGGACGCCACGGGCTCATGCCGGATGACGGTCACTAGACTCGATCGCGTGGAGGGTGAGAGCGCCGTCGTGAGCTCGCGGGTCTGGACGATCCCGAACGTGCTCAGCTTCCTCCGGCTCGCGCTCGTGCCGGTCTTCCTGTGGCTGATCATCGCGGGGGAGGACGGCCTGGCGCTGCTCGTCCTCGTCTTCTCGAGCGTGACCGACTTCCTCGACGGCTGGCTCGCCCGCAGGCTGCGGCAGGTTTCGCGCCTCGGCCAGCTGCTCGATCCGGCCGCCGACCGCCTGTACATCTTCGCCGCGCTGATCGGCCTGTGCTGGCGGGAGGTCATCCCCTGGTGGCTGTTCGTCGTCATCGTGGCGCGGGATGTGATGCTCGTCGTTCTCGGCGTCATCCTCGCCAACCACGGCTTCGGCCCGCTTCCGGTGCATCACCTGGGAAAAGTGGCCACATTCTGCCTGTTCTGGGCGCTGCCGCTCCTGATGCTGGGGGAGGCGTTCGCCCCGCTCGCGCCGTTCTCGCTGCCCCTCGGCTGGGCGTTCGCGTTGTGGGGCGCCTTCCTGTACTGGTGGGCGGGAGCGGTGTACATCCGTGAGACGGTCCGGGTGATCCGCCTTCCGGCCGATGACAGCGGCCCTCCATCGGATACGCTGGACCGCAAGGAGGTTGACGGTGCCTGAAGACATTGACCCGAACGCTGAGAACGCCGGAGCCGACGACGCCGCCCAGGGCCCCCTGCGCGACGCCAGAGGCAACGAGGACACGACTGCGCGCTTCGGCGAGGAGTTCATCTCGAAGATGTACCCCTCCGGCGAGGTCTCGCCCGAGGAGCAGGAGGCGATCGCGGCGCTCCCGTCCGGTTCCGCGCTGCTCATCGTGCGGCGCGGCCCGAACTCGGGGGCGCGATTCCTCCTCGACGCCGACGTGACGACCGCCGGCCGCCACCCCAACGCCGACATCTTCCTCGACGATGTGACCGTGTCGCGCCGGCACGCGGAGTTCACGCGCCGCGGCACCTCCTTCGAGGTGCGCGACCTGGGGTCGCTCAACGGCACGTACTACGACGGCGTCCGGATCGAGAGCGCGCTGCTCGCCGACTCGGCCGAGGTGCAGATCGGCAAGTTCCGCCTGACGTTCTACGCGTCGCGACACGACCTCGCCGCAGCGGCGAACGGCTAGTGGCCCGGCCGGCCCAGCGGGCCGCCGGCGACGCTCCGGCCCTGCTCAGCATCGGCCAGGTCCTCGCCCGGCTCACGCCCGAGTTCCCGGACCTGTCGTCGTCGAAGCTGCGCTTCCTCGAGGAGCGCGGGCTGGTATCCCCGTCGCGCACCGCGTCCGGGTACCGCAAGTTCTCGTCGACCGACGTCGAGCGCCTGCGCAGCGTGCTCGCCATGCAGCGCGACCACTACCTCCCGCTGAAGGTCATCAAGAAGTACTTCGCCGACCTGGATGCGGGGCTCGACCCGGCGTTCCCGGGCACCGCGCCGGCCGGGTCCATCCTGGGCGGATCCCGTCGCTACCGTCGCGACGACCTGCTCCGTGAGGCGGGCGCCGACGCCGAGCTGCTGCAGGATGCCGTGAGCGCATCCCTCATCGCCCCGTCCGACGTGTACGGCGAGGAGGCGGTCACCGTCCTCCGCGCCCTGGCGGAGCTGCGCCGGAGCGGCATCGAGCCGCGTCACCTGCGCGGTTTCCGCGCCGCCGCCGAGCGCGAGATCGGCCTCATCGAGACGGCGCTGGTGCCCATCGCCCGGCGCAACGACGCGACCGCCAAGGCCCGGACGGCCGAGCTCGCCCGCGAGATCGCCGCGCAGCTCGACGTGGTGCGCGGCAGCATCATCCGCTCGTCCATCGCGCGGCTTCGGCCGTGACGGCGTCCGCCCACCTCGACACGCCGGAACCGAAACGACGGATGTCGTTGCCCGGCGAGGTCCGCATGGGTACCGTGGATGAAGCGACGCGGTTGCGGCGCGCGATCCACTACCCGGGGTGAGAGGCGATCTTCATGAGCGAACTGAGTCGTGACGACGGCGCCTCCCGCTACGACCTGGGGCTCCTGTTCACGGACGGCCTCCCCGAGATGGACGACGTGAACGGCTACCGCGGCGCCGTCGCCGCGCGCGCGGCCGGCATCTCGTACCGCCAGCTCGACTACTGGGCCCGCACCGGACTGGTCGAGCCGACCGTCCGCGGCGCCGCCGGCTCGGGCTCGCAGCGCCTGTACGGCTTCCGCGACATCCTCGTGCTCAAGCTCGTGAAGCGCCTGCTCGACACCGGCATCTCTCTGCAGCAGATCCGCACCGCGGTGAACCAGCTGCGCGAGTCGGGCGTCAACGACCTCGCCCAGACGACGCTGATGAGCGACGGAGCGAGCGTCTACCTGTGCACGTCGAACGACGAGGTGATCGACCTCGTCAGCCGCGGCCAGGGCGTCTTCGGCATCGCGGTCGGCAAGGTGCTGCGCGAGGTCGAGACCAGCCTCGTCGAGCTGGACACGCAGACCGACGCCATGGACGAGCTCGCCGCTCGCCGCGCCGCCCGCACCCGCGCCTCCTGACGCGCTGCCGCGCTGCCGCGCTGCTCCACTCGGTCGCGCTGCGCCTCGCCGAGTGGTGCCGCCGAGCGGTGAGTAGGTGCGCTAGTCCCTCGCGAGTTGCGACATCATGTCACCCCTCGGCGGATGGGCTCCGCGCCGCTCCCGGGCGCGCCTCCCGTTTCACCGTCGAGTGGTGAGTAGGTGCGCTGATTCCGCGCGAGTTGCGACATGATGTCACCACTCGGCGGATGGGTTCCGCGCCGCGCCCCGACCGCCGCGCCCGAGTGGTGAGAAGGTGCGCTAATCGCGTGCGAATTGCGACATGATGTCACCACTCGGCGGAGGGCGACGGGACGCGACGGGACGGGACGGGGTGGGACGACGGGCGCCCGGACTCAGGACTGAGCGGTCGCGTACTCGCCGAGGCGCGCCGTGCGCAGCACTCGCTCCAGCAGCAGGTCGAAGTTGTGCGCCATCTCCTGCGCGCTCTCGCCCGGCCAGACGTGCAGCGGCTTCGCCGCGCCCTGCGCCTGCTGCAGCGACGTGCGCTCCGGCAGCTGAGGCGAGAGCACGAGCGGGCCGAACATGTCGCGCAGCTCCTTGATGCGGAACTGGTGCTCCAGCGACTGGACGCGCGCGCGGTTCACGATGATGCCGAGCGGCTGGAGGCGCGGCGAGAGCCCGCGGCGGATCTCCTCGATCGCACGCAGCGCGCGGTCGGCGGCGGCGACGGAGAACAGGCCCGGCTCGGTCACCACGGCGACGCGGTCGCTCGCGGCCCACGCCGTGCGGGTCAGCGCGTTCAGCGACGGAGCGCAGTCGATCAGGACGAGCTCGTAGTCGTGCTCGACGTTCGCCAGCGCCTCCTCGAGCTTCCAGATGTCGCGGATGCTCGGGTGCGGACCGTCGAAGTTGATCGCCGACGGGCTGCCGATCATGACATCGATCGTGCCCGAGCGGCCCTTGGTCCACCCCGACGGCGCGATCGCGGCGCGCACGATCTTCTCCTTGGGGGAGGCCAGCACGTCGGCCACGTTGAGGTGACCGGCGACCTGGATGTCCATGCCGGTCGAGACATCGGACTGCGGGTCGAGATCGACGACCAGCGTGCGCAGCCCTTTGGCGAACGCCGCAGACGCCAGACCGAGCGTCACAGTGGTCTTTCCGACACCGCCCTTGAGGGAGCTAACGCTGAGTACGTGCACGAGAGCCACGTTACCTTCACTAGTCTTAGAGAACCTAACCGTTTGCTGTGTGGTGGATACCCCCTGCTCGAAAGGTCCCCATGTTCCGAAAGATCCTCGTTGCCAACCGCGGTGAAATCGCCATCCGGGCCTTCCGGGCCGCGTACGAGCTCGGCGCCCAGACGGTCGCCGTGTTCCCGTACGAAGACCGGAACTCGATGCACCGGCTGAAGGCGGACGAGGCCTACCAGATCGGCGAGCCGGGCCACCCGGTGCGCGCCTACCTGGACGTGCAGGAGATCATCCGCGTCGCGAAGGAGTCCGGCGCCGACGCCATCTACCCCGGCTACGGCTTCCTCTCCGAGAACCCGGAGCTCGCCGATGCGGCCCGCGCCGCCGGAATCGCCTTCATCGGCCCGCGCGCCGAAGTGCTCGAGATGGCGGGCAACAAGGTGACCGCGAAGGAGCATGCGATCGCCGCGGGCGTCCCGGTCCTCAAGTCGACCCCGCCGTCGCGCGACATCGACGAGCTGCTCGCCGGCGCCGACGAGATCGGCTTTCCGATCTTCGCGAAGGCCGTCGCCGGCGGCGGTGGCCGCGGCATGCGCCGGGTGAACACCAAGGCCGACCTGCGACCGGCCCTCGAAGAGGCGATGCGCGAGGCCGACAGCGCGTTCGGCGACCCGACCATGTTCCTCGAGCAGGCCGTGCTGCGCCCCCGTCACATCGAGGTGCAGATCCTCGCCGACGGCTCCGGCGACACCATGCACCTCTTCGAGCGCGACTGCTCCGTGCAGCGTCGCCACCAGAAGGTCGTGGAGATCGCGCCGGCTCCCAACCTCTCCGACGACATCCGCCAGGCGCTCTACCGCGACGCCATCGCGTTCGCGAAGTCCATCAACTACGAGAACGCCGGAACGGTGGAGTTCCTGCTCGACACGGCGGGTGAGCGCGCGGGCCAGCACGTCTTCATCGAGATGAACCCCCGCATCCAGGTGGAGCACACGGTCACGGAGGAGATCACCGACGTCGACCTGGTGCAGTCGCAGATCCGGATCGCGGCGGGGGAGACGCTCGCCGACCTCGGCCTCAGCCAGGAGAGCGTGCAGATGCGCGGCGCCGCCCTGCAGTGCCGCATCACCACGGAGGACCCGACCGCCGGCTTCCGCCCCGACACAGGCAAGATCACGACGTACCGGTCGCCGGGCGGCGCGGGCATCCGCCTCGACGGCGGCACCATCAACCCGGGCGCCCAGATCAGCCCGCACTTCGACTCCATGCTGGCCAAGCTGATCACCCGCGGCCGCGACTTCCCGGCCGCCGTGCTGCGCGCCCGTCGCGCGCTGGCCGAGTTCCGCGTGCGCGGCGTCGCCACGAACATCCCGTTCCTGCAGGCCGTGATGGAGGACCCGGACTTCATCGCCGGGAACGTCTCGACCTCCTTCATCGAGGAGCGCCCGGAGCTGTTCAAGGGCCGCGCGTCGAAGGACCGCGGCACGAAGGTGCTCAACTGGCTCGCGGACGTCACGGTCAACCAGCCCAACGGACCGCGCCCGCTGTCGGCCGACCCGGTCGAGAAGCTGCCGAAGATCGACCTGAGCGCCCCCGCGCCCGCCGGCTCGCGCCAGCGCCTGCTCGAACTCGGACCTGCGGGTTTCGCCGAGGCCCTGCGCGCCCAGACCGCCCTCGCGGTCACCGAGACCACCTTCCGCGACGCGCACCAGTCGCTGCTCGCGACCCGCGTGCGCACCCGCGACCTGCTCGCGGTGGCACCGTACGTCGCCCGGATGACGCCCGAGCTGCTCTCGGTCGAGGCCTGGGGAGGCGCGACCTACGACGTCGCGCTCCGCTTCCTCGGCGAGGACCCGTGGGAGCGCCTTGCCGCCCTCCGCGAGGCGCTGCCGAACATCAACATCCAGATGCTGCTGCGCGGCCGCAACACCGTCGGCTACACGCCGTACCCGACCCAGGTGACGGATGCGTTCGTGCGCGAGGCCGCCGACACCGGCGTCGACATCTTCCGCATCTTCGACGCGCTCAACGACGTGTCGCAGATGCGTCCGGCGATCGAGTCGGTGCTCGCCACCGGTTCCTCCCTCGCCGAGGTCGCGGTCTGCTACACCGCCGACCTGCTCGACCCGGCGGAGGACCTCTACACGCTCGACTACTACCTGCGCCTCGCGGAGCAGATCGTGGAGTCGGGTGCGCACATCCTCGCCATCAAGGACATGGCGGGCCTGCTCCGCCCGGCGGCCGCCGAGAAGCTGGTCGCGGCGTTCCGCGAGCGGTTCGACCTGCCCGTCCACGTGCACACGCACGACACCCCGGGCGGCCAGCTCGCCACGCTGCTCGCCGCCTCGCGCGCCGGAGCGGACGCGGTGGATGTGGCGAGCGCGCCGATGTCCGGCACCACCAGCCAGCCGAGCGCCTCCGCGCTCGTCGCCGCCCTCGCCCACACCGAGCGCGACACCGGCATCCGGCTCTCCGCGGTCGAAGACCTCGAGCCGTACTGGGAGGCCGTCCGCCAGGTCTACCGCCCGTTCGAGTCGGGACTGCCCGGCCCCACGGGCCGTGTGTACAAGCACGAGATCCCGGGCGGTCAGCTCTCGAACCTGCGCCAGCAGGCGAAGGCCCTGGGCCTCGCGGAGGACTTCGAGCTCGTCGAGGACATGTACGCGGCGGCCAACCGCATCCTGGGCCGCATCCCGAAGGTCACCCCGTCGTCGAAGGTGGTCGGAGATCTCGCCCTGCACCTCGCCGCCGTCAAGGCCGACCCCGACGACTTCGCCGAGAACCCGCAGAACTACGACATCCCGGACTCGGTGGTCGGCTTCATGGCAGGCGAGCTGGGCGAGCTGCCGGGGGATGGCCGGAGCCGTTCCGCACGAAGGTGCTCGCCGGCAAGACGGTCAAGGTGGGCGTCGAGCAGCTGTCCGCCGAGGACGCCTTCGCGCTGGAGGGATCGAGCGAGGAGCGCCGGATGACGCTCAACCGCCTCCTGTTCCCCGCCCCCACCCGCACCTTCGAGCAGATGCGCGAACTGTTCGGCGACCTGTCCGTGGTCGACACCCTCGACTACCTGTACGGGCTGAAGCAGGGCTCGGAGCACGTCATCGAGTTCAGCCGCGGCGTCCGGCTCTACCTCGGTCTCGAGGCCATCGGCGAGGCCGACGAGAAGGGCATGCGCACGGTCATGACCACGCTCAACGGCCAGCTGCGGCCGGTGTTCGTGCGCGACCGCAGCATCGTCGTGGAGACGAAGGCGGCCGAGAAGGCGGACACGGCCAAGCCCGGGCAGATCGCGGCGCCGTTCTCCGGCGTCGTGACGCTGCAGGTGAGCGCCGGCGACACGGTCGCTGCGGGCCAGCCGGTCGCATCCATCGAGGCCATGAAGATGGAGGCGGCCATCACCGCCCCCATCGCAGGGACCGTCGAGCGCCTCGCCATCCCGAAGACCCAGCAGGTGGATGCCGGCGACCTGATCGTCGTCATCCAGCCCGCCTGAGGTCCGGGAAGGCGACGGCCGCAACCGTCGCACCGCCGCCCGGCGGCGCGACGGCCTACAATGACGAGTCGCGGGACCCTCCCGCGGAAGAAGGAGAACGCACGCCGTGACAGACGGTCATGACGCCGACACCCCGGAGGCGCCCAAGCCGCGCGACCTCGTGCCGGCCGACGACGAGTTGACGTCGGCGTCCGACTTCGAGCCGCTGCCGTCGCTGGAGGTCGATTCCACGCTCAGCATCGCGGTCGACCTGCCGCCCGCGCCTCCGCGCGAGATACCGGAGGACGAGGCGGCCGTCGCGATCGACGACGTCCCGGTCGACCCCGGTTTCGTCGCCTCTCCGAGCGAGCCGACCACCATGTCGGTCGCCATCGTCGCCTCCCGGCTCGCCGCCACCCCCGTCGAGGATGCCGCTGCGGCCGCGAACGACGACGTGACCCCGCTGCCGGCGCAGGAGCCGTTCGCCGCCTCGCGCCGCGACCGCCTGCGCGGGGAGCACCCCACCCAGCCGGAGCCTGCGGCCATGCTGACCGCGGACCGCCTGCTGGAGGTCAACCGCAAGACGCGCCCCGGCCCCGAGGGTCCGTGGCAGCGGTTCGTCTACAACGTCACCTTCCGCACCGTGAACCTGGGCGACTCCGCCAAGGTCCGCGCGCGCAAGGAGCTGGACCACCGCATCCAGAAGCACCTGGAGGGCGGCGCGCGGTTCGTTCCCGTGCTCACCCGCAAGGGCGGCGTCGGCAAGACCACGATCACCACGCTGCTCGGGATGGCGCTGGCGTCGGCCCGCGAGGACCGAATCATCGCGATCGACGCCAACCCGGACCGCGGGACGCTCTCCGAGCGGGTGCCGCGCCAGACGCGGTCGACCGTGCGGGATGTGGTGCACAAGGCGGCGAGCATCGGCGGCTTCACCGACTTCTCGACGCTCGTCTCGCGCGACGAGACGCGGCTCGACATCCTCGCTTCGGACACCGACCCGCTGCTCTCGGAGGCGTTCGACGAGAACGACTACAACGTGGTCGCCGACCTGTCCGCGCGGTTCTACTCGATCGTGCTCACCGACTGCGGCACCGGCATCGTCCACTCGGTCATGCGCGCCACCTTGCAGCGTGCCGACTCGCTCGTCATCGTCTCCGGCGGCAGCGTGGATGAGGCGCGGCTCGCCTCCGAGACCCTCACCTGGCTCGAGGCCAACGGCTACGGCGACCTCGTGCGGAACGCCGTCGTCGCGCTCAACACCGCCACCCACGCCACCAACCTCGTCAAGCTGGACGAGATCGAGGCGCACTTCCGCTCGCGCGTCCGCGAGATCGTCCGCATCCCGTACGACCCGCAGCTCGCCGCCGGCTCCGTGGTGTCGTGGAAGGACCTCAAGCCGCTCACGCGCCTGTCCGCCCGCACGCTGGCCGCCCTCGTCGTCGAGGGCCTGCCGGCCGAGCGCGACTGACCGCATCCACCCCGCCGTTTCGAGGAGTACCTGTGACCGAGCGCCAGATCCGCCTGTTCGGCGACCCCGTCCTGAAGACCCCGTCGGAGCCGATCGGCGAGATCGACGAGGGCGTGCGCGGGCTCGTCGAGGACCTGGTGGACAGCGTCCTGCCGCCCGGCCGCGCCGGTGTGGCCGCGCCGCAGATCGGCGTCAACGAGCGGGCCTTCAGCTACAACGTCGACGGCGAGGTCGGGTACGTCATCAACCCGGTGCTCGTCGAGGTGTCGGGCGAGCCGGAGCTGGTGGACGAGGGCTGCCTGTCCGTTCCGGGCCTCTGGTTCAAGACCCTGCGCTATCCGTTCGCGCGGGTCACCGGCATCGACCTCGACGGCAACCCGATCGAGGTGTCGGGGACGGGCGTGCTCGCGCAGGCGCTCCAGCACGAGACGGACCACCTCGACGGCACGCTGTACCTCGACCGGCTCGACAAGGAGACGCGGCGCGAGGCGATGCGGCAGGTGCGCGAGTCGGACTGGTTCTGAGGCCTGGCGGCGTGCTGAGGCCTGGCGGCGGGCCGCGGCCGGGGGCGTGCCGCGGCCTGCGGCGTGCCGAGGCTGGCGGCGTGCCGCGGCCGGGGGCGTGCCGCGGCCTAGGATGGCCGTATGCGAATTGCGGTCACCGGAGGATCCGGCAAGCTCGGGCGCACGGTCGTGCGCGAACTGCGCGAGGCGGGTGACGAGGTCATCTCGCTCGATGCGACGGGGGAGCGGGGGCCCGGATTCGTCCAGGTGGACCTGACCGACTTCGGCCAGACGCTCGACGCCATCTTCGGGGTGAACGACGAGCACGACGGCTTCGACGCGATCGTGCACCTCGCGGCCATCCCCGCGCCGGGCATCCTGAGCGATGTCGCAACGTTCCACAACAATATCCGCGTCACCTACAACGTGTTCCAGGCCGCGCGGCGGGCGGGCATCCGCAACGTCGTGTACGCCTCCAGCGAGACCGTCCTCGGCCTCCCGTTCGACGTGCCGCCGCCGTACATCCCCGTCGACGAGGACTACCCGGCGCGCCCCGAGAGCACCTACTCCCTGGTGAAGCACCTCGAGGAGCAGATGGCGATCGAGCTGGTGCGCTGGGATCCGGCGCTGAAGATCGTCGCGCTGCGCTTCTCGAACGTGATGGATTCGTCGGACTACGCCCGGTTCCCGTCGTTCGACGCGGACGCGCGCGCCCGCAAGTGGAACCTGTGGGGCTACATCGACGCGCGTGACGCCGCGCAGGCCATCCGCCGCGCCCTCGAATGGGACACGACCGGATTCGACCGCTTCATCATCGCGGCGGCCGACACCGTGATGAGCCGCCCCAACGACGAGCTCGTCGCGGAGGTCTTCCCCGGCGTGCCGCTGAAGCGCGACCTCGGGGTGAACGACACCCTGCTCTCCATCGACAAGGCGCGCCGCATCCTCGGCTACGCGCCCACCCACTCCTGGCGCGACGAGGTCTGACCCCCGCCTCCGGTCCTCGGGGATTCGTCACGAATGGTCGCTCTGCGCCGCCGGATAACGACCATTCGTGACGAATCTTCCCCGGGGTGTGGAGGGGCGACATTTCCACAGAAGTGCCGGGGGCAGACCTCGTCGGCGGCGTCATGCAGTGCCATTGAGGGATGCGGACACCCCTGCCCTTGCCGGATGCCCTGGTCCACGTGCCCTTCACCACCAAGCAGGCTCACGACCTGGGGCTGGCGCGAGGACGTCTTCGCACGGCCGACCTCCACCACCCGTTTCACGGGATCCACGTCACAGACGTGCCGCGCAGCGTCGAAGACCTCTGCCGCCTTTACCTGCCGCTGCTGCCTGACGGCGCATTCTTCAGTCACCAGACGGCGGCGGCGCTGACGGGCATCCCGCTGCCTGCCGACGTCTCGCACCGCGAGGTGCACGTGACGGTCGCCTTCCCGCGAACGCCGCCACGGGGCAGAGGCGTCGCAGGGCACAGCCTGGGTGTGGCATCCGGCGGCTGGGTGGCCGGACTGCCGGTCTGCGCCCCGGAGCAGGTGTGGTGCCAACTATCCGGCGTCCTTGCGCCTCCTGATCTGGTGGCGGCCGGTGACCACCTGATCGGAGCCCGCTCACGACCACCTCAGGTGGAGCTGGGGCAGCTCGTCGAGGCCGCTGCGCGGGCGCCGCGAGCGAAGGGCGCCCGCGCTCGATCGTGGGCGTTGCCGCGCATCCGGTTCGGTGCGGACTCGCGCCCCGAGACGCTTCTGCGGCTGCTAGAGGAGCGCAATCTCACCGACGTCGAGGTGAATCGTCCTGTCACCGTCGCCGGTGGGCGGCTGACGCTGCATCCCGACCTCAGCATCCGCGTTCCGCGCCTCGCATTCGAATACGAAGGCGACGGTCACCGCGTGGACCGCGGACAGTGGCACTCGGACATCGAACGGAAAGAACTGCTGGAGCTCGAGGGCTGGCGCGTCATGCGTGTCACCGCCGCAGACCTCTTCCACAACCGCGCCGCCTTCCTCGCGCGCCTGGGACGATTCGTCACGAATGGTCGTTCTGACAGCGGCAGAACGACCATTCGTGACGAATCGTGAGGGGAGCAGGTCAGTGCGCGAGCGAGAAGCCCTGCGTGCTCGGGTTGTCGCTGTAGATGCCGTCGATCACGTCGGCGAAGTCGGCGAGGATGACGTTGCGCTTGATGCTCAGCTTCGGGGTCAGGTGCCCGCTCGCCTCGCTCAGCTCGGTCGCCAGCACCACGAACTTGCGCACGCTCTCGGCGCGCGAGACGCCGGCGTTCGCCTGGTCGATGGCGCGCTGGATCTCGGCGTGGACGGCCGGGTTCACGGACGCCTCGGCGAGCGTCATGTCCTTGTCCTCGCCGTTGTTCGCCAGCCACGTCGGCAGCATCTCGGTGTCGAGGGTGACGAGGGCGGAGATGAACGGCTTCTGGTCGCCGACCACGACCACCTGCCCGACGAGCGGATTGGCGCGGATCGGGTCCTCCAGCGCCGCGGGGAGACGTTCTTGCCGCCGGCGGTGACGATGATCTCCTTCTTGCGCCCGACGATGCTGAGGAAGCCGTCCGAATCGAACGCCCCCAGGTCGCCGGTGCGGAACCAGCCGTCGTCGAAGGCCGCGGCCGTCGCCTCGGGGTTCTTCCAGTACTCCTTGAAGACGTTGATGCCGCGCACCTGGATCTCGCCGTCGTCCGCGAGCCGCAGGTCCACGCCCGGCAGCGCCGGTCCGACGGTGCCGATCTTGAACGTGTCGGGACGGTTCACCGTCGCCGGGGCAGTGGTCTCGGTGAGGCCGTATCCCTCCAGGATCTTGATGCCGAGGCTGTGGTAGAAGTGGCCGAGGTGAGAGCCGAGCGGCGCCGATCCCGACACCGCGAACTTCACGCGGCCGCCCATCGCGGCGCGCAGCTTCGAGAACACCAGCCGGTCGTACAGCGCGAACTTGAGCTTGAGGCCGAACGGCACCGAGCCCGCCTCCACCGCCTTCGAGTGCTCGACCGCCACGGCGGCGGCGGCGCGGAAGATCTTTCCCCGCCCGCTGGTCTCCGCCTTCTGCTCGGCCGAGTTGTAGACCTTCTCGAACACGCGCGGAACCGCCAGGAGGAACGTCGGCTTGAAGCTCGCCAGCGCCGGAAGGAGCTGCTTGGTGTCCGCCTGGTGCCCGACCTTGACGCCGCCGGTCACGCACAGCACCGCGATGAAGCGCGCGAAGACGTGCGCGGTCGTGATGAAGAGCAGAGTGGATGCGCCACCCGGCTGCTGCACGACGTCCTTCAGCGCCTCGGCGGAGTTGCGCGACAGCTCGACGAAGTTGGAGTGGGTGAGCACGCATCCCTTCGGCCGTCCGGTCGAGCCGGAGGTGTAGATGAGCGTGCCGATGTCGGAGCCCCGCGCGAGGTTGCGCCGTCGCTCGATCTCGTCGTCGGGCACGTCGACGCCCGCCGCCACGAGCTTGTCGAGATCGCCGAGGTGCAGCTGCCACACGGTCTCGATGAGCGGGAGCTCGGGGTGGACCTCGTCGAACCGCGCATACATCTCCGCGGTCTCGAGGAACACGGCGACGGCGCCCGAGTCGGACATGTTCCACTGGATCTGCGTGGGGGAGGAGGTCTCGTAGATCGGTACGAGCACGGCCCCGGCGAACCAGGTGGCGAAGTCGATCAGCGTCCACTCGTAGCGCGTCTTCGACATCAGGCCGATCTTGTCGCCCGGCTGGATGCCCGCGGCCACCAGACCCTTGGCCAGCGCGATCACCTGGCGGTGGAACTCGGCCGCCGTGACGTCCTTCCAGCCACCGCCGTCGGGCAGGCTGAAGAGCGCCTGATCAGGTGTCTGCGCCACGCGCTGCACCAGCAGATCCGTGGCGTTGGCCTCCGGGTCGAGCGGGACGACGACGGGCGTTTCGATCTGGTTCACGGTAGCTCCCTCGATACCGGTGGGCGGACGTCCGGCCGAATGGCTTCGGCCGGATGGGTTGATTACACTCTAGATGGTCCTGCCGGGGGTCACCCGCGCCCGCCTGAGACCGCAGCTCCCCGCCCGCACCCCAGGAAGGCCACACGTGCACGCGATCGGCATCGACATCGGTGGGACGAAGATCGCGGGGGCCGTCGTCGACGAGCTCGGCGTGATCGTGCGGGAGGACCGGGTTCCGACCGACGCCACCCGGCCGGAGCAGATCGAGAACGCGGTCGTCGAGATGATCGAGCGCCTGTCGGACGGTCCGGAGGAGATCGCCGGCGCCGGCGTCGCTGCCGCCGGTTTCATCGACGCGGCGCAGTCCACCGTCTACTACGCGCCCAACATCAACTGGCGGCACGAGCCGTTCCGCGAGAAGCTCGAGAAGCGGATCGACGTCCCCGTCCTCATCGAGAACGACGCCAACGCGGCGGGCTGGGCGGAGTTCCGCTACGGCGCCGGCCGGCTGGTCTCCGACATGGTGATCCTCACCATCGGGACCGGCGTCGGCGGCGCCATCGTCAGCAACGACCGGCTGTTCCGCGGCGGCTTCGGCGCCGGCGCCGAGATCGGCCACATGCGCGTGGTGCCAGGCGGCCTGCCCTGCGGCTGCGGCGCGCACGGCTGCATCGAGCAGTACGGCTCCGGACGCGCGCTGCAGCGGATGGCGAACGAGCTCGCCGACGCCGGCGGCATCGGTCAGGGGCTCGCGGATGTGCGCTCGCGCACCGGCGCCCTCACCGGCCACGACATCAGCGCGCTCATCACCGCCGGCGATCCCGGGGCGCTCGCGGCCCTCCGCCAGCTCGGCGACTGGCTGGGGCAGGCGTGCGCGAGCCTGGGCGCCATCCTCGACCCGCAGCTGTTCGTCTTCGGCGGCGGCGTCGCGCAGGCGGGCGAGCTGCTCCTCGAGCCGCTCCGCCAGGCGTACCTCGAGAACCTCCCGGCGCGCGGATTCCACCCCGAGCCCGAGTTCGTCATCGCCGAGCTGGTCAACGACGCCGGGGTGGTCGGGGCGGCCGATCTGGCGCGCCTCCACGCATCCTCGATCTAGACGACCGGCGGGGATAGGCTTCGGTTCGATGTTCTACTGGCTGATGAAGTACGTGATCGTGGGGCCGCTGCTCCGCGGCATCTTCCGGCCGTGGGTCGTGGGGCTCGAGAACATCCCGTCGGAGGGCGCCGTCATCCTGGCGAGCAACCACCTGTCGTTCATCGACTCCATCTTCCTGCCGCTCGAGGTCGACCGGCATGTCTCCTTCCTGGCGAAGAGCGACTACTTCACCCGGCGGGGACTGAAGGGATGGGCGACCAAGGCGTTCATGAACGCCACCGGCCAGCTGCCGATCGACCGCTCGGGCGGCAAGGCGTCCGAGGCGTCGCTCAACACCGGGCTCGCCGTGCTCGCGCGTGGCGAGATCCTCGGCATCTACCCGGAGGGCACGCGCAGCCCCGACGGCAAGCTGTACCGCGGTCGGACGGGCGTGGCCCGGATGATCCTGGAGGCCGGCGTGCCGGTCGTCCCGGTAGCGATGGTCGACACCGCCCGGATCATGCCGATCGGCAAGCGGCTGCCCAAGGTCGGGCGCATCGGGATCATCGTCGGGGAGCCGCTCGACTTCTCCCGGTTCGACGGCATGGAGGGCGACCGCTTCATCCTGCGCTCGGTCACCGACGAGATCATGTACGAGCTGCAGCGCCTGGGCGCGCAGGAGTACGTGGACGTCTACGCGACCACGGTCAAGGAGAAGCGGGCGACGCTGTCACAGTAGGACGGCCCCCTGGCTTTCGCGATAGGCTCGGATATCCCCGACAACCCCCGAGTGAGCGGAAGACCAGTGCTACAGACCACAGAGCCCGTCGTGCGACCAGACGAGTCCGTGATCGAGGGCCTGGAGTATTGGCGCACCCTTCCGATCAGGCAGCAGCCGCAGTGGCCGGATGCGGAGGCCGCGGCTGCCGCGTCCGCCGAGATCGCCACGCTCCCGCCGCTGGTGTTCGCCGGCGAGGTCGACCAGCTGCGCACGCGGCTGGCGCGCGCAGCCTCCGGCGAGGCGTTCCTGCTGCAGGGCGGCGACTGCGCCGAGACGTTCGCGGGCGCCACGGCCGACGCCATCCGGAACCGGGTGAAGACCGTGCTGCAGATGGCCGTCGTGCTGACCTACGGCGCGTCCGTCCCCGTCATCAAGATGGGGCGCATGGCCGGGCAGTTCGCCAAGCCGCGCTCCAGCGACACCGAGACGCGCAACGGCGTCACGCTTCCCGCGTACCGCGGCGACATCGTCAACGGGTACGACTTCACCCCCGAGTCGCGGCAGGCCGACCCGCGCCGCCTGGTGCAGGGGTACCACACCGCCGCATCCACGCTGAACCTCATCCGGGCCTTCACCCAGGGTGGTTTCGCCGACCTGCGCCAGGTGCACAGCTGGAACAAGGGCTTCGCGGCCAACCCCGCCAACCAGCGCTACGAGGGCCTGGCCCGCGAGATCGACCGCGCCATCAAGTTCATGGAGGCGGCGGGCGCCGACTTCGACGAGCTGAAGCGGGTGGAGTTCTACTCCAGCCACGAGGCGCTGCTGATGGACTACGAGCGGCCGATGACGCGCATCGACTCCCGCACGGGCACGCCGTACAACACCTCGGCGCACTTCGTCTGGATCGGCGAGCGGACGCGCGAGATCGACGGAGCGCACGTCGACTTTCTGTCGCGCGTGCGCAACCCGATCGGCGTCAAGCTCGGCCCGACGACGTCGCGCGACGACATGCTGCGCCTGATCGACAAGCTCGACCCCGAGCGCGAGCCGGGCCGCCTGACGTTCATCACGCGCATGGGCGCCGGCAAGATCCGGGATGCGCTCCCTCCGCTGCTCGAGGCCATCAAGCGGACGGATGCGCTGCCGCTCTGGGTGACCGACCCGATGCACGGCAACGGGCTCACCACCCCGACCGGCTACAAGACGCGTCGCTTCGACGACGTCGTGGACGAGGTCAAGGGCTTCTTCGAGGCGCACCGCGCCGTCGGCACGAACCCGGGCGGCATCCACGTGGAGCTGACCGGCGACGACGTGACCGAGTGCCTCGGCGGCTCCGAGCACATCGACGAGGCCACGCTGGCGACGCGCTACGAGTCGCTCTGCGACCCGCGCCTCAACCACATGCAGTCGCTGGAGCTGGCGTTCCTCGTGGCTGAGGAGCTCTCCGCCGGCGCCTGACGCAACGCGTGGCGCCTCGCGCCGGAAGCGGAGGAGTCCGCGGGCGCCCCGCCCGCGGACTCCTCCGTTTCCCGCTTCCGCCCGCGTGTCGGACGCGGATCTCCTCCGCACCCCTCCGATGGGATAGCAGCGCTATGCGTCGGCTGAGCTTGCTTGCGAGGTTCTCGCTTTTTCTCCACATATGCATGTATATTTTTGGTCTCAATTCTAGAAAAGCTATGCTGAGTTGTTCCAACGAAAGGAACAAGATGAAAAGCAGATCCAGATTGTTGAACCGTTCACGCGTTGCCATCGCTGGGCTGGTGTTGGCTACCGTGAGCGCGACTGGCCTAGTTGGCGCTGCGCCAGCGCAGGCGGCCGGGACGGTGCCGGCTTTCGAGATCTTCTACTCGCCTAACTGCAATGCAGGCACCTCGGCGTCTCGTGTCTACACCGGAGTCAATGCTGGCGAGCACTGGATCAATGACACCTTCAACAGCCGGCAATGGGGCAGCGCTGGCTATGGGCAACCGATTCGCAACAACGCCGCTTCGCTGTGGGTGTCGAATGCCACGGTCAACATCTTCCCGTCGTCGGAGACCTACACCGCGTTTCGCAGTGCGGGTCAGTGCTTCAACCTGAACGAGTTGAGAAACCGGAACGTCGTGTGGAGTACCTGGGCTCTTTGAGCACAAGCTTTGGGCTGCTGATTCACGCCGTGGATCAGCAGTCTCAGGCTTGAGAATCAGAAGCCGGCGAAGTTGACTGAAATCGTGGAGCCTTTGCGCTGCTGCGTGCCGGCACCCGGCGAAATCTTCGATACCACCACCGAGTTCGAGACGCCTGGCAGGTCGGCCAGAGGGCTGTACGACAGTTTGAACCCCGCATCCAGCAGGGTCTTCTTAGCCACATCCCATGTCTTGCCCACCACATCCGGAACCGTCACCGGCTCCGGGCCCTTCGAGGTCTCGAGCAGCAGCGTGTCGCCCGGGCGCACCGGGTCGTGCTGCGGCTGGGCCGAGATGACGTCGCCCTCGGCGACCGTGTCGCTGTAGCTCTGCGGACCGGCCGAGGTGAGCAGTCCGACCTTGCTGAGCGCGGCGGAGGCGTCCGCCACCGACTTCCCGGCGACGTCGGGGATCGGGCCGGCGGAGACCACGAGGTTCACCGCCCCGGCCTCGAAGTACGGGCCGCCGCCGGAGATGTCGGCGCCGTTGTCCGCCCGCGTGGCGGAGAGGACCGTGTTGGCCGGCACCTTCGCGTCGAACTGCTGACCGACGTCGCCGACCTTCGCGCCGGCGCTCGTGATGGCGCCCTTGGCGGCGTCGATGCTCTGGCCGGCGAGGGCCGGGATGGTGATCGGCTTCGGCCCCTGCGAGATGCGGAGCGTCACGGTGCTGCCGCGACCGGCGGGAGCGCCCGCGCCGGGGTCGGTGCTCGACACCATCCCCTTCGCAACGGTCGTGCTGTACTCCGGAGCCTGCGCCGCCTTGAAGCCGAGCTTCTGCAGCTGCGCCGTGGCGGCATCCGGGGCCTTGTTCACCAGGTTCGGGACGGCGACCAGCGATCCGGGACCCGAGCCGAAGTACCAGCCCGTGCCGGCGGCGACGCCGGCGAGCAGGATCACCAGGGCCAGCAGCCACCAGCCCTTCGCCTTGCGCTTCTCGGCGGCCGCGGTCAGCGTCGCGGTCGCGGCCGGGGTGCTGGACGCGACCTGCTGCCGGATGGCGGGGTTGATGATCTGGGTGTCGCCCGCATCGACGTCGAACGCCGGAGGCAGCACCATGGTCGGCTGCAGCGCCGCCTCGCCGCGCAGCGACTTCTCGGCCTCGAGGAGGCGGTCGAGCATCTCGCGGGCGTCGCGCGGGCGGCGGTCCGGATCCTTCTCGGTCGCCCAGAGCACGAGCTCGTCGAGCTCCGGCGGGACGGCCGGATTCTTCGAGCTCGGCGCGGGGACCGCGTCGTTGGCGTGCTGGTACGCGATCTGCATCGGCTGCTCGCCCTGGAAGGGCTGCTGGCCGGTCAGCATCTCGTACATCATGATGCCGAGCGCGTAGATGTCGCTGCGGGCGTCGGCGACGCCGCGCGTGACGAGCTCGGGGGAGAGGTACGCGATCGTCCCGAGGAGGGCCTGCCCGGTGGCCGTGTTGGCGGAGGCCGCCCGCGCCAGCCCGAAGTCGCCGATCTTGATGCGGCCGTCGTCGGCGAGCAGCACGTTCTCGGGCTTGAGGTCGCGGTGGACGATGCCCGCCTTGTGCGCGGCGGCGAGTCCGGAGAGCACCGCCTCCATGATGTCGATCGTCTGCTCGGGCGTGAGCTTGCCGTAGTCCTTGAGCAGGTCGCGCAGGGTGATGCCGGGGAGGTACTCCATGACCAGGTAGGCCATGTCGCTGTCCTGACCCTGGTCGAAGACGTTGACGACGTTGGGATGCGCGAGCCGCGCGGCCGAGCGAGCCTCCTGCACGAAGCGGCTCTTGAACGTGGAGTCGTCGGCCAGGTGGCCGTGCATGATCTTGATGGCGACACGGCGCTCCAGGCGCAGATCGGTCGCGAGGTACACGGTGGCCATGCCGCCGCGGGCGATCCGCGAGCGCACCTGATACCGGCCGTCGATGAGACGGCCGATCATCGGGTCGGTCTGGCTCGTGGTCACGGATCGAGTCTAGGCAACGACCCTGTCAGGGACCCACGCAAAACACCGGTGGAGCGCGGGCTGTGACCCGGATGTGACATTGGCGTCAGCCGAGCTGGGCGAGCCAGGCGCGCGCGGAGGCCTCCCACTTGGCGTACGCGTCGGGGTAGGCCGAGATCTGCACGGCCTGGGCGGCCTGCGTGACGCTCATCGACGTCCAGCCGTGGATGTCCAGCAGACCGCGGGTGTGTCCCTTGTTGGGATTGCCCGGGCCGCCGTAGAAGGCGAGGGTGGCGCGCGCCGGGTCGAGCACTTGCTCGGGCGTGCCCCAGCCGGTGCTCGGACGCTGCTGGAAGAGGCCGAGCGAATCGCGGTCGCCATAGCGGACATTCCGGAGGCCGGACTCCTGCGCCGCGGCGGCCAGCGCCACGACGATGCCCTGGTCGGGAACGCCCTGCTGCCGCCCGATGCGGACGATCAGGGAGGCGTTGGCCCGCATCTCGTCCGTGAGGGCGACGACCCGGCCGGGGACCGCGGTCGGAAGCGGCGCCGGGGCGACGACCGGCGCGGCGGCGGCGGGCGCCGCGGCGGCAGGGGCCGTGCGCGTGTCCAGCGCGGCCGTCGTCATGCCCGGGATGCGCACCTTCTGCCCGGGGAAGATCAGGCTCGACGAGCTGAGTCCGTTGGCGGCGAGGACGGCGCGCGTGGTGACGCCGAACCGGCCGGCGATCCCGCTGATGGTGTCGCCGCGGGCGACGGTGTACGTGGTCGCCGCGGGCACGGGTGCGGGCGCGGGTGCCGGGGTGGGAGCCGCCGCAGCGGGAGCGGCGGGCGCTGCCGCCACCGGGCCGCCGAGCGCGAGCACCTGGCCGGGGAAGATCAGGCTCTTCCAGCTGAGGCCGTTCCGGGCCAGCACCGCGGCGGTCGAGAGTCCGAAGCGGGCGGCGATGCCCGAGATCGTGTCGCCCGACTGGACGCGGTAGCTCGCGGGCGCCGCCGCGACGGTCGTCTGCGCCGCCGAGACGTCGTTGCCCCGCGCGATGGTGCTCACGACGGTGGAGCGGTCGAGGGCGGTGTGCTCGCCGGTGTCACCGGCGCGGTCGGCGGAGTGGTCGTCGGCGGGCGCGGCCTGCGCCGGCGCAACCAGGTTGAAGGTCATGGCGAGCGAGCTGGCAACGGCGATGGGGACGGTGCCCAGCATCGCGCGGATCTTTCCGGTGTCGGCCAGAGCCATGGGAACCCCCTGTTCGAGTGACACGACGAGAACTCACGCTGGCACAGAAGCGTTAAGGAGTCAACAGAAGTGACGGATGTGAAACGAGTTTACGTGATCGTAACAATCGTCTCCGCGTGCGCAGAGGCTCCAGTCATGGCACGCTGGAGGGGTGACCGAGCACGTCCAGACCACGGAGTGGTTGACCGTCCCCGACCTCGTCGAGCAGTTGGGCCTGAGCGTGAGCCGGGTCCGTCGTCTCATCGAGGACCGCCACCTGGGAGCCAAGCGCGTCGACGGCGTGCTGAAGGTGCCCGCCGTCTTCCTGAAGGACGGGCAGCCGCTCGGCGAGCTGCACGGCACGCTGATCGTGCTGGCCGACGACGGCTTCAGCGACGAGGAGGCGGTCGACTGGCTGCTCGCCGAGGAGGAGAGCCTCGGAACGTCGCCCATCGAGGCGCTCCGGGCCGGCCGCAAGGCGGAGGTCCGCCGCGTGGCCCAAGCGCTGGCCTGACGCAGCCGCGCGGCGGCCAGCAGCCGGCAGCCGGCAGCCGGCAGCCGGATCAGGCGCTGCGGCGGGTGACCGCGATCGCGAGCTCCCGCAACTGCGCCTTCGCCGCGCTCCCGAGCGGCGCCGCATCGAGCGCCGTCAGTGCGCGCGACACGTTGTCCGCGATGATCCGCTCCACCTCGTCCACCGCGCCCGACTCGCGGATGGTCAGCTGCATCGTGCGGATCTGCTCCGGGGTGAGTTCGGGGTCGCCCAGCAGCTCGTCGAGCGCGGCACGGGCGCCGGAGGGGATGGCCTGCCGAGTGAGCGCGATGAGCACCGTGCGCTTGCCCTCGCGCAGGTCGTCGCCGCTCGGCTTGCCGGTGACCTCCGCGTCGCCGAAGACGCCGAGCAGGTCGTCCCGCAGCTGGTATGCGATCCCGAGCGGGAGGCCGAAGTCGCGGAGCGCCTCCAGCTGTCCGATGTTCGCGCCGGCCAGGCTGGCGCCGATGAGGAGCGGCGACTCGATCGAGTACTTCGCCGACTTGTAGACGATGACGCGCTCGGCGCGGGCGAGCTGATCGGTGTCGGGCCGGCCGGCCCAGCCGATCTCCTCGAAGATGTCGAGGTACTGCCCGGCGGTCACATCCAGCCGCATCCGGTTGAACTCGGCGCGCGCGGAGCGGCGTGCGGACGCGCTGACCAGCTGGGTGAGCCCCTCGTCGAAGAGCTCGTCGCTCAGGATGAGCAGCAGGTCGCCGAGCAGGGTCGCCGCTCCCGTGCCGAACGCGGCGCCCGAGCCGCTCCATCCCTCCTCGTCGTGCAGGCGTTCGAACCGCTTGTGCGCGGCGGGTGCTCCGCGGCGGGTGTCGGAGTTGTCGATCAGGTCGTCGTGCACCAGGGCGGCCGCATGGAACAGCTCCAGCGCACCGGCCACCGAGACCACCGCGTCGAGGGCGCCGCCCGCGGTGACGGCGTTCGCATCCGCCCCGTCGTCATCGGCCTCTCCGGAGGTGCGCACCGCCTGCCAGCCCCAGAAGCAGAACAGGGCCCGGAACCGCTTTCCGCCGCTGAGAAAATCCCTTGAGAACGCCGCGACAGGAGAGAGCTCATCGGCTATCGAGACGAGAATGGATGCGCGCGCATCGAAGAATCCATCGATTCTCAACTGGATCAGGTCGACGAATCGGATGCTTTCAGACACACGCCTAGCCTAGCCAGACCCGCGAGGTTAGAATCAGGCTCACCTAGCCTCGAACCCACGAGAAAGAGGGGGATCCGGATGCCGCTTTCGGAACATGAGCAGCGCCTCCTCGAAGAGATGGAGCGCAGCCTCTATCAGAACGACGCAGACTTCGTCGCCAAGGTCGGCGGCAAGCGTGCGCGGCCGGCCTACCGTTCGATCGTCCTGGGCATCCTGCTCGCGGTCGTGGGCGTCGGCGTCCTGGTGGTCGGTGTCTACTTCCAGCAGCCGCTGGTGGGCATCCTCGGCTTCATCGTCATGTTCGCCGGCGTGCTCGTGGCGATCGCGCCGGGCAAGCGCGTGGCGGTCGAGCCGGGCGCCCCGGAGCCGAAGCGCGCCAAGGCGCGAGGCGGTCAGCCCGGGTTCATGGACCGCATGAACGATCGCTGGGACAAGCGCAACGACGGCGGAGAGAGCTAGTCCTCCACTCCGCTCCACAGTTCTTCGACGAAGGGCCGATCCGCCGGATCGGCCCTTTTTCATGCCCGCGGTGCATCCCTGATCCTCCATTTTCCTCCACCCGGTATTTCCGCGTTATCTCGGGCTTTGACGTCCCCATTTCGGGGCAATTTGGCCGGAATACTCTACTTTGTGGATGAGAGTGGAGTAAAGTGGAGGCACACCGCAACCTGGACCGGGAGAGTGGGGGTGGCAGCCGATGTTCCTCGGTACGCATGCCCCCAAGCTGGACGAGAAGGGGCGCATCATCCTGCCGGCCAAGTTCCGGGATGAGCTCGCGTCCGGCCTCGTCCTCACCCGCGGCCAGGAGCACTGCGTCTACGTCTTCTCGCAGCGGGAGTTCGAATCGCTGCACGAGAAGATCCGTCAGGCGCCGGTGACGAGCAAGCAGGCCCGCGACTACCTGCGCGTGTTCCTCTCGGGGGCGAGCGCGGAGGTCCCGGACAAGCAGAACCGCGTGACCATCCCGGCCGCGCTCCGCTCGTACGCGGGACTGGATCGCGACCTGGTCGTGATCGGCGCGGGCAGCCGCGCGGAGATCTGGGACGCCACCGCCTGGGAGACCTACCTGGCCGAGCAGGAGGCGGCGTTCGCAAGCACGGAGGAGGAGGTGATCCCGGGGCTCTTCTGACCGCGAGCGGTCCCTGACCCCGGACTCCCAGCCATGCGCCCTGACACCACTTCCCCGGTGTCAGGTCGGAATGGATGGGGATCCGGGACCAGGGCCCCGGCGCCAGGCCCGGACTCTCATGTCGGACAACGAACGCATCCACACCCCCGTCCTCCTCGAGCGCTGCATCCAGCTGCTCGCGCCGGCGCTCACCACGCCGGGCGCCGTGTTCGTCGACGCGACCCTCGGGATGGGCGGCCACTCCGCCGGCATCCTGGAGCGCTTCCCCGAGGCGACGCTGATCGGCCTCGACCGCGACCCGGAGGCGCTGGCGATCGCGGGGGAGCGGCTCGAGCGCTTCGGCGACCGCATCCACCTCGTGCACACGGTCTACGACGGTATCCGCGAGGCGGTGGAGGGCTTGGGCTACGACCACATCGACGGGGTGCTGTTCGACCTCGGCGTCTCGTCGCTCCAGCTCGACCGGGTCGAGCGCGGGTTCTCGTACTCGAAGGACGCCCCGCTCGACATGCGGATGGACGGCACCAGCGAGCTCACCGCCGCGACCGTGCTGGCGGAGTACTCGGAGGCCGACCTGCGGCGCATCTTCCGCGACTACGGCGAGGAGAAGCTCGCCGGCCGCTATGCGTCGCGGATCGTGGAGGCGCGTGAGCGCGAGCCGCTGGAGCGCTCCGGCCAGCTCGTCGACCTGATCATCAAGGCGACGCCGGTCGCGCTACAGCGGCAGGGGCACCCGGCCAAGCGGGTGTTCCAGGCGCTCCGCATCGAGGTCAACCAGGAGCTGGCGGTGCTGCAGCGGGCCATCCCCGCCGCCATCGACGCGCTGGGTGTCGGCGGCCGGATCGTCGTGGAGTCGTACCAGTCGCTCGAGGACCGCATCGTCAAGCGCGAGCTGCAGGCGCGGTCCACCTCGAGCGCTCCGGCCGGCCTGCCGGTCGAGCTGCCGGAGCACCGGCCCGAACTGAAGCTGCTGATCCGCGGCGCGGAGCTGGCGGACGACGACGAGAAGGCCGCGAACCCGCGAGCCACCCCGGTGCGCCTGCGCGCAGCGGAGCGGGTGCGTCCCGCGAACACCACCACCGAAGAGACGAGGAGGCGCCCGTGAGCACCAACCTGGCAGAGGCCGTTCCGGCGTCGAACCGCAGGCGCCCGGCGGCGCTGTGGAGCGGCAGCGCCCTTCCCGCACCGGTGGAGGAGCCGACGCGCGCGGAGCCGAGGCGCACGCACCTCGAGGTCGTTCCCACCCGGTCCCAGCGCCGTGCCCGCCCCCGGGCGCTCTACGCCGCGGTCGCGGTCGGCACGCTCCTCGCGATCGTCGTGGCGCAGCTGCTCCTGAGCATCGGGATCTCGCAGGGCGCTTACCAGCTGAACTCGCTCCAGGCGAAGGAGACGCAGCTGCAGCGCTCGTACCAGGCGGTCTCGGAGGACCTGAACCGCGTGTCGTCGCCGCAGAACCTGGCCGCGAACGCGAACGCGCTCGGGATGGTGAGCAACAGCAGCCCCGCCTACCTCCGGCTCTCCGACGGCGCCGTGCTCGGCGCTCCGCTGCCCGCCAACGGCGCGGCCGGAACCGTGACGGGCACGCCGGGCAACCTGGTGCCGAACTCGCTGCTCGCGGGGGTTCCGCTGGTCACCCAGCCGCACGGGGCGGCGGCGACCTCGACGGGTCAGACCCCCTCGGCTGTGAATTCCACAAGTTCGGGTGCGGCTACCGCGCCCACCACCGCCCCGACCGTACCGTTGCAGGGAGCGTTGCCGACCCCGGTGACGCACTGACGACGGGACGGGCGACGGCATGGTCAGCAAGAAGATGCTGCGGCGGAGGACCGCCGTGACGGTCCTCGCCGTCGCGGCGACCGTCGGCATCCTCGGGGCCAAGCTGGTCGACATCCAGGTGGTGCGGGCGGACGACCTGCAGCGCGCCTCGGTGAACGCGAAAGAGGTCTCGACCCCGCTGCTCGGCAACCGCGGCGACATCGTCGACACCGACGGCACGGTGCTGGCCACGACGATCTACACGTACACGGCCGCCGCGTCCCCCTCGGATGCGATCGCGGGAGGCCGCGCCAAGATGGTGGAGGCGGCGAAGAAGATCGGCGCCATCACCGGCCAGGGCGGCGACGCGGTCGTGGCGCTGCTCGACGGCGCCCTCAAAGGCAACCCGAAGTCGAAGTACGTCCTCATCAAGTCCGGGATGGACGTGGCCGCCTTCGACAAGCTCGACAAGCTCCCGTACCCCTGGCTGACCTTCACCAAGAAGCAGGCCCGCAGCTACCCGAACGGGGCGGTGGCGGGCAACCTGCTCGGCTTCCTCTCCGAGGGCGGCAAGGCCGGCCTCGAAGAGAGCGAGAACGGCTGCCTCGCCGGCACGAACGGCGAGGAGACGTACCAGCGCGGGGCCGACGGGGTCGCCATCCCGGGCAGCACGGTCGTGCAGAAGCAGGCGAAGGACGGCGGGACGCTCAAGCTGACCATCGACGGCGACCTGCAGTGGTTCGCTGAGCAGACGCTCGCGCAGCAGGTGTCCGCGACGGGGTCGAAGTTCGGCTTCGTCACCGTCGCCGAGGCGAAGACCGGCAAGATCAAGGCGGTCGCGCAGTGGCCGGCCCTCGACCCGAACAACATCGACGCGACCGATCCGACCTACTGGCGGCTGCAGCCCTTCACAGACCCGCGAGAGCCGGGCTCGACCTTCAAGGCGCTGACGGCCGCGATGCTGATCGACCAGGGCAAGGCCACCCCCGCCTCCCCGGTGCTGGCGCCCTACTCATGGAAGTCCGGCAACGGGGCCGACCTGCACGACTCCGGCTACCACGACCCGCTGCGGCTCACGCTCACCGGCGTCCTCATGATGTCGTCGAACACCGGCATGTCGCAGCTCGGGCGCGCGCTCAGCGACCAGACCCGCTACGACTACCTCAAGAAGTTCGGCATCGGCGACCCGACCGGGCTGCCGTATCCCGACCAGTCCTCGGGCGTGCTGCACCCGGTCAAGGACTGGGACGACCAGACGAAGTACGCGACGATGTTCGGCCAGGGCGTGTCGGCCACCCAGATCCAGATGGTCGGCGCCTACCAGGCGCTCGCGAACGGGGGCACCCGGGTGCCGCTCTCGATGGTCGAAGGCTGCGAGCACCCGGACGGGTCGGTCACCGACATCCCGAACAGCAAGCCGACGGCCGTCGTCTCGCCGCAGGCTGCCGCGACCACTCTCGGGATGATGGAGTCCGTCGTGACCTCCGGAGAGCTCCGGAAGCAGCTGCAGATCCCCGGTTACCGCATCGCCGCGAAGACCGGAACGGCCCAGCAGCCGGACGGCAAAGGCGGCTATCTGCCCTCGTACTACGTGTCGGTCATGGGCATCGCCCCGGTCGACGATCCGCAGTACGTCGTTTCGGTCAACCTCGGATTCCCGACTACCATTACTTCGTCGGCAGCCGCTGCGCCGCTCTTCCACACGATCATGAGCCAGGTGCTCAAGACGTACCGGGTGAAGCCCTCGACGTCGAGCCCGGCCGACTACCCTCCGTACTACTGAAAGTGAGCCCCGTGACAGGACCGGCGCCCTCTTCCCTGCGCCCCGAGCATCCCGTCGCCCGTCCGCTCGCCCAGCTGGTCGCGGAATTCGGGCTGGACTGCCGAGGCGACCTCGACGGCGTCGAGGTGACCGGCGCGGCTCTGGCGAGTTCCGCCGTCGAGCCCGGCGACCTCTACGTCGGCGTGCCCGGCCGCAACAGCCACGGCGCGAGCTACGCGACGGCCGCAGCCGAGGCCGGAGCGGTCGCCGTCCTGACGGACGAGGACGGCGCGGCACTCGCCGCCGAGTCCGGGCTGCCCGTCATCGTCACGCCGGACCCGCGTGCCGCCCTCGGCGCGGTGTCCGCGTGGATCTACCGCACCGACGAGAACTCGGCCACCCTGTTCGGTGTCACCGGCACCAACGGCAAGACCAGCGTCGTCTACCTGCTCAACGCCATCCTGGGCCAGCTCGGCGTGGTGTCGGGCCTCAGCTCGACGGCCGAGCGCCGCATCGGCGACACGGTCATCACCAGCAAGCTGACGACCCCCGAGGCGAGCGAGCTGCACGCGCTGCTGGCGCGCATGCGCGAGGAGGGCGTCCGGGCCGCCGCGATCGAAGTCTCGGCGCAGGCGCTGAGCCGCCATCGCGTCGACGGCATCGTCTTCGACGTGGTCGGGTTCACCAACCTCAGCCACGACCACCTCGACGACTACGCCGCGATGGACGACTACTTCGCCGCGAAGCTGGAGCTGTTCCAGCCCGACCGGGCACGCCGCGGCGTGGTGACCGTCGACTCCGACTGGGGCCGCCAGCTGGTGGAGCAGTCGCGCATCCCGGTGGCCACCCTGTCCAGCTCCCCGGGCTCCGACGCCGAGTGGATGCTGACCGTGCTCGACGAGACGCTGACCCGCACGTCGTTCGCGCTGGAGGGCCCCGACGGCCGCCGGCTCGAGACGAGCATCCCGCTGCTCGGCGCGTACAACGCGGCCAACGCGGCGCTCGCCATCGTGATGCTGGTGGAGTCGGGCTACGACCTCGACGCCATCGGCGCGGCGCTGGAGCGCGACGGCGGCATCGACGCCTACATCCCGGGACGGGCGGAGCGCCTCTCCGGCGACCGCGGACCGGTCGTCTTCATCGACTACGGCCACAGCCCCGACGCGTTCCTCTCGATGCTGAGTGCGCTGCGCAAGGTGACCGACGGCCGCATCGTCATGGTGTTCGGCGCCGACGGCGACCGCGACACCACGAAGCGGACGGACATGGGCGCGATCGCCGCGCGCGGCTCGGACGCCCTGGTGATCACCGACTTCCACCCGCGCTGGGAAGACCCGGCCGCGATCCGTGCGGCCCTGCTCGAGGGCGCGCGCTCCGCCGTCCCAGAGCTCGCGTTGTACGAGGTGCCGGATCCGCGTGCCGCCTTCCGTCAGGCCCTGTCCCTCGCCGGAGAGGGCGACGTCGTGCTCTACGCCGGCCCCGGCCACGAGGACTACCAGGAGGTCGCCGGCCAGCGGCTGCCGTACTCCGCCCGCGAGGATGTCCGCCTCGCCCTGCGAGAGGCCGGGTGGCTGTAGATGATCGCCCTGACCCTGGCCGAGATCGCCGCCGCCACCCGCGGCACGCTGCTGCTCGACGGAACCGGCGCAACGCCGGAGACGACCGTCGACGGCCCCTCGACGACCGACTCGCGCGAGGTCGTGCCCGGCACGATCTTCTTCGCGAAGCCCGGCGAGTTCACCGACGGCCACCTCTTCGCCCCGCAGGCCGCGGAGGCGGGCGCCGCGCTCATCGTGGTCGACCATCCTCTCGACCTCGCGGTCCCGCAGCTCGTGGTGGACGACACGGTCGTCGCGCTCGGCGACCTGGCGACGGAGGTGATCGCCCGCGTCCGCGCGCTCGGCCTGCTGAAGGTCGTCGGCATCACCGGCTCGAACGGCAAGACCACCACCAAGAACCTGCTGCGTGCGGTGCTGGAGCAGGTCGGCCCGACCATCGCGCCGCGCGCCTCGTTCAACAACGAGGTCGGCGCACCCGTGACGATGCTCGAGGTGACCGAGGAGACGCAGTTCCTCGTCGCCGAGATGGGCGCGAGCGGGATCGGCGAGATCGCGCGCCTGGTGCGCATGGCGCGCCCGGACGTGGGGGTCGTGCTCAAGGTCGGGCTCGCCCACGCCGGCGAGTTCGGCGGCATCGAGAAGACGCTGCAGGCGAAGACCGAGATGGTCACCGACCTGCTCGAGTCGGATGTCGCCGTGCTGAACATCGACGACCCGCGCGTCGCATCCATGGCCGACAAGACGGTCGCCCGTGTGCTGTGGTTCGGCCTCGACGAGCGCGCCGACGTGCGCGCGACCGACGTCGTCTCCGACCGCCGCGGCACCTCGTTCACCCTGCACCTGCCGTCGCGCGACGGCGGAGAGGGCGTCTCGCGCCCGGTCCGGTTCCAGGTGCTCGGCGAGCACCACGTCATGAACGCGCTCGCGGCCGCCGCGTCCTCGCACGTGCTCGACGTCGACATCGACACGATCGTGTCCGCGCTGCAGACGGTGCGGACCGCCGAGCGCTGGCGGATGGAGGTGCTCGGCAACACCGAGATCACCGTCATCAACGACGCCTACAACGCGAGCCCCGACTCCATGGCGGCCGCCCTCAAGACGCTCGCGCAGATCGCCGAGCCCGAGGGCCGCACCCTCGCGGTTCTGGGCGAGATGAGCGAACTGGGCGAGTTCTCGGGCGAGGAGCACGACCGCATCGGCCTGCTCGCGGTCCGCCTGGGCATCGACCAGCTGGTCATCGTCGGCCCTGAGGCCCGGCGGATGCACATCACGGCCATCAACGAGGGCTCCTGGGACGGCGAGTCGCTCTACTTCGACACGCAGGACGCCGCGTTCGACCACCTCGCAGGCAGCCTGCGCCCGGGCGACACGGTGCTCGTGAAGTCCTCCAACTCGGCCGGGCTGCGCTTCCTCGGCGACCGACTGGGAGAATCCTTCTCGTGAGAGCCCTGCTGACCTCCGGTGCGCTGTCCATGGCGTTCACGCTGTTCCTGACGCCGCTGTTCATCCGGCTGTTCCGTCGCCTGCAGTGGGGGCAGTTCATCCGCGACGACGGGCCGCAGAGCCACCACGCCAAGCGCGGCACGGCGACGATGGGCGGCATCGTCGTCATCCTCGGCACGCTGTTCGGCTACTTCACGTCGCTCCTGCTGACGGGCGACGAGACCAGCGTCTCGGCGCTGCTCGTGCTGCTGCTGATGGTCGGCCTCGGCGTCGTGGGCTTCATCGACGACTTCCTCAAGACCCGACGCGAGCGCAGCCTCGGCCTCACCGGCTGGGCGAAGGTCGCCGGCCAGGTCATCGTCGCGTCGATCTGGGCGTTCCTGGCGATCCGGTTCCCGAACGGCAACGGCTACACGCCGGCCACGATGAGCGTCTCGTTCATCCGGGATCTGCCGGCCATCGACTTCGGCTCCATCACCAAGTTCGGCGTGATCGGGGTGCTCGTCGGCTACGGCCTCTACCTGATCTGGATCAACTTCCTCGTCGCGGCCACCTCCAACGGCGTCAACGTGACGGACGGCCTGGACGGGCTCGCCTCGGGCGCCTCCATCCTCGCGATCGGCGCGTACATCATCATCGGGTTCTGGCAGTCGATCCAGTCGTGCGCGAGCGTCAACCTCAACCCCGAGAACATCGCGAAGTGCTACGACGTGCGCGATCCGTTCGACCTGGCGATCGTGGCGACCGCCATCGTGGGAGCGGTCGTCGGCTTCCTGTGGTGGAACACGTCGCCCGCGCAGATCTTCCTCGGCGACACCGGTTCGCTGGCGCTCGGCGGGGCGGTCGCGGCCCTCGCCATCCTGAGCCGCACCGAACTGCTGCTCATCCTCATCGGCGGCCTGTTCGTCATCGAGGCGGGGTCGGTGATCCTGCAGCGGGCGTACTTCAAGCTGACGCACGGCAGGCGCATCTTCCTGATGAGCCCCATCCACCACCACTTCGAGTTGAAGGGGTGGGCCGAGGTCACCGTCGTCGTGCGGTTCTGGATCATCGGCGGACTGCTCGTCGCGGCCGGCGTCGGGTCCTTCTACCTGGAGTGGCTGGCGACGTGACCGACCCGCGGAACGACCTGCAGGAGCGGCTCGCCGGCCTGACCAGCTGGCGGTCCGACTGGAGCGGCCTGCGCGTCGCCGTCTACGGCCTCGGCGTGACCGGCTTCTCGGCGGCGGACACGCTCTCCGAGTTGGGGGCCGAGGTGCTCGTCGTGACCGCGAAGGCGGACGAGGAGCGGCGGATGCTGCTGGAGGTCATCGGCGCCGAGCTGGTGGAGCAGCGCGACCTCGATGCCCCGCCCGCCCGCCTGACGGACTTCGACCCCGAGCTCGTGATCGCCTCGCCCGGCTTCCACTGGGACCACCCGCTGCTCGTCTGGGCGCAGGAGCGCGGCACGGCCGTCTGGGGCGACATCGAACTCGCCTGGCGCCTGCGCGACAAGGTGGCGCGACCGGACGGTGCCGACGGCCCGGCCGACTGGATCTGCGTCACCGGCACCAACGGCAAGACGACGACCGTCCAGCTGACCGCGACGATGATCCTCGCCGGCGGCAATCGCGTCGCCCCGTGCGGCAACATCGGCGTGCCGGTGCTCGACGCCATCCGCGACCCCGAGGGCTTCGATGTGCTGGTGGTCGAGCTCTCCAGCTACCAGCTGCACTGGGTGAACCGGAACGCCGGGGGCGAGCTGTCGCCGTTCTCGGCCGCGTGTCTCAACATCGCCGACGACCACCTGGACTGGCACGGCTCGATGGAGGCGTACATCGCCGCGAAGGCGAAGGTGTACGACAACGCGCAGGTCGCCTGCGTCTACAACAAGGCCGACGAGAACACGCTCCGGATGGTCGAGGAGGCGGAAGTCGTCGAGGGCGCCCGCGCCATCGGCTTCGGCCTGGGCGTGCCCGGCCCGAGCGACTTCGGGATCGTGGACGGCATCCTGTGCGATCGCGCGTTCCTCGAGGACCGCGCGCACTCCGCCATCGAGCTGACCACGCTGGACGAGCTGCAGGAAGCGGGGCTGGCGGCGCCGCACGTGGTGGCCAACATCCTCGCCGCCAGCGCGCTCGCCCGGTCGTACGGCGTCGAGCCGCAGGTGATCCGGGATGTGCTGACCGCCTTCCGCCTCGACGCGCACCGCATCGAGCTGGTGCGGGTGCAGGGCGGCGTGAACTGGGTGGACGACTCCAAGGCGACCAACCCGCACGCGGCCGACGCATCCCTGCGGGCGTACCCCTCGGTGGTGTGGCTGGTCGGAGGCCTGCTCAAGGGCGTGGACGTGGACGCGCTGGTCGCCAAGCACGTCGCGCGCCTGCGTGGAGCCGTGCTGATCGGCGTCGACCGCGAGGCGCTGCGTGCCGCATTCGCGCGACACGCGCCCGAGCTTCCGGTGCTGGAGGTCGAGGCCGACGAGACTGATGACGTCATGCCGACGGCGGTGCGTCTGGCCGGCGGTCTCGCCCGCGAGGGCGACACCGTGCTGCTGGCGCCCTCGGCGGCCTCGATGGACCAGTTCGCCGACTATGCAGAACGCGGCCGCCGCTTCCAGGCGGCCGTCCACGAGTACTTGGGAGGTGAGGCGGATGACGACGAATCCGCCCCGCGTCCCGACCCGCAGCAGGGCTGAGCGCCCGGCAGCAGTGCAGGCGGAGCCGCCGGAGGCCGAGCGCCCGGGCGTCGCGGGCCGGCTCGGCGCGCTGACCACGCGCATCCAGCTGGGCCGCTCGATGACCTCCGAGTCCGCGAACTACTTCCTGCTGCTCGGCGTGACCCTGTTCATGGTGGTCTTCGGACTCGTCATGGTGCTGTCGTCGTCGGCGGTCGAGTCGCACAACGACAACGACAACTTCTTCTCGCGCTTCTGGTCGCAGGGCGCGTACACGCTCGTCGGCCTCCCGCTCATGTTCGTCGTGTCGCGCATCCCGCGGGCCTTCTGGCGCAAGACGATCTGGTTCTTCCTCGCCGCCGCCTGCTTCCTCCAGCTGCTGGTGCTGTTCACCCCGCTCGGGATGGAGATCGGCGGCAACCGCAACTGGCTCAAGATCGGCTCACAGACGCTGCAGCCGTCGGAGGCGATCAAGCTCGCCCTGGTGGTGTGGCTGGGGGTCGTGCTGGCGCGGAAGCGCGACGTGCTCGACCAGTGGAAGCACGTCGCCATCCCGGTGGTCCCGATCGCGGGCGGCGCCGTCGCCCTGGTCACCCTGGGCGGCGACCTCGGCACGACGATGATCATGGCGGCGCTCATCCTCGGCGCCCTGTTCTTCGCCGGAGTGCGGATGCGCTTCCTGGCCGCCGGTGTGGTGGGCGTCGCGATCGTCGCGTTCTTCGTCGCGATCTCCAGCGCCTCCCGGATCGGCCGGATCGCGGCGATGTTCGGCGGTTCGAGCGCGGCCAACCCCGACGTCAACTGGCAGATCGACAACGGCTTCTACGCGCTGGCGTCCGGCGGCGTGTTCGGCGTGGGCCTCGGCAACTCGCACTCCAAGTGGTCCTGGCTGCCCGCCGCCGACACCGACTTCATCTTCGCGATCATCGGCGAGGAGCTCGGCCTCATCGGCGCGGTCCTCGTGCTGCTGCTGTTCGTGATGCTGGCCGTGGTCTTCCTGCGCATCATCCACGCGTCGACGGATCCCTTCGCCCGCGTGACGACCGCCGCGATCATGGTGTGGCTGATCGGGCAGGCGTTCGTGAACATCGCCGTGGTGCTCGGCGTGATCCCGGTGCTCGGCGTGCCGCTCCCACTGATCTCTGCGGGAGGGACTGCGATGATCAGTTCCATGATCGCCATCGGAATCGTGCTGTCGTTCGCGCGCCAGTCCCACCGCGACTCGCTCGCCGCCGCCGACCTCGACCGGGCGGGCGCGCGCCGGTGACCCGCTACCTTCTGGCCGGGGGCGGGACCGCCGGCCACGTCAATCCGCTGCTCGCCGTCGCCGACCGGCTCCGCCGCGACGACCCCGCCGCCGAGGTGCTCGTACTCGGCACGAAGGAGGGGCTGGAGGCGCGGCTCGTGCCCCAGCGCGGCTACGAGCTGGCGACCATCCCGAAGCTGCCGTTCCCCCGACGGCCGAATGCCGCCGCCGTGCGCTTCCCGGCCGAGTACCGGCGCTCGGTCCGGAGCGTCCGCGACCTCATCCGCGATCGGGGGATCGACGCGGTCGTCGGCTTCGGCGGATACGCCGCGGCGCCCGCGTACTCGGCGGCCCGGGGGAGGGTGTTCCGCTGGTCCTGCACGAGGCGAACGCGCGACCGGGCCTGGCCAACCGTCTGGGAGCGCGCTACTCGCGCTGGGTCGGCGTCGCCTTCGAGGGCACCCCGCTGCCGCATCCGACCTTCGTCGGGATGCCGCTCCGCGTGGAGATCGAGCAGCTCGACCGCGCGGCGGCGCGCCCGGAGGCCGCCACCGAGTTCGGTTTCGTGGCCGACCGCCCCACCCTGCTCGTGACCGGCGGCTCGCTCGGCGCCCGGCGGATCAACCAGACGATCGCCGCTCGTGCCGCGGAGGTGACCGCCGCGGGCTGGCAGGTGCTGCACATCCAGGGCGGCCGCGGCGAGCTGACCGACCCCGGCATAGACGGGTACCGTCTGCTCGACTACTGCGACCGGATGGATCTGGCCCTCGCCATCGCCGACCTCGCCGTCGCCCGCGCGGGTGCGGCGACGGTGTGCGAGTTCGCCGCCCTCGGCATCCCCGCGGTCTATGTGCCGTTCCCGATCGGCAACGGCGAGCAGCGCTACAACGCCGCCGGCGTGCTCCGTGCGGAGGGCGGGATGCTCGTCGACGACGGCGACTTCCAGCCGGCCTGGCTCGATGCCGAATTGCTGCCGCTGCTCGCCGACCCCGCCCGCGTGGCCGAGATGGGTCGGCGTGCCGCCACCGTCGGAGTGCGCGACGGGTCCGACCGGATGGTGGCCCTCATCCGGAGCGCCCTCGGCTGATCCGGACGTTCCCCGCGTAGCCTCATACTTGATGGAGTCCTTCTCGCGTAACCGAAAGCTGCACCCGTGACGATCAAACCCGACCTCACCCTCGCCCTCCCCGAGGAGCTCGGAAGGCTCCACTTCGTCGGCATCGGCGGCTCGGGGATGAGCGGCATCGCCCGCCTGTTCCTGGAGGCCGGCTACACGGTGACCGGATCGGATGTGCGCCACTCGGCGAACATCGACACCCTGCGCGGTCTCGGCGCCACCATCGCGATCGGCCACGACGCCGCGAACGTCGGCGATGCGGACACGCTCGTCGTGACGGGCGCGCTGTGGCAGGACAACCCGGAGTACCAGCTCGCCCTGTCCAAGGGCCTCCCGGTGCTGCACCGGTCGCAGGCGCTCGCCTGGCTGATCAACCGCTCCCGCCTCGTCGCGGTCGCGGGCGCCCACGGCAAGACCACCTCCACCGGCATGATCATCACCGGCCTGCTCGGCCTGGGCGAGGACCCGAGCTTCGTCAACGGCGGCGTCATCGCGTCGCTGGGCAAGAGCTCGCAGACCGGTACCGGCGAGCTGTTCGTCGTCGAGGCCGACGAGTCGGACGGTTCGTTCCTGCTCTACGACACCGCCGTCGCGCTCATCACCAATGTCGACCCCGACCACCTCGACCACTACGGTTCGCTGGAGGCGTTCGAGGACGCGTTCGTCACCTTCGCCCGCGAGGCGGACGAGTTCGTCGTCGTGTCCTCCGACGACCCGGGCGCGGTGCACGTCACGAACCGCCTGCGCGAGCAGGCCCCGAGAAGCGCATCGTCACGTTCGGCGAGGCGGAGGAGGCGGAGGTCCGCGTCCACTCGATCGTCACCGACGGCCCCGTCTCGTTCTTGCTGCGCTACCGCGGCGAGGACTACAGCGCGCAGCTTCGCGTGCCGGGCCGGCACAACGCCATCAACGCCGGCGGCGCGTTCGCCGTGCTGACCGGGCTCGGGTTCGACCCGGCGGCGGCCCTCGCGGCGATCGCCGAGTTCGGCGGCACCGAGCGCCGCTTCGAGTTGCACGGCACCGTCGGCGGCGTGAGCGTCTACGACGACTACGCCCACCACCCGACCGAGGTCGCCGCCGCCCTGTCCGCCGCGCGGACCGTGGTGGGGGATGGACGGATCATCGCTGTGCACCAGCCGCACCTGTACAGCCGCACCCGGCTGTTCGCGAAGGAGTTCGCGGAGACCCTCGAGCAGTACGCCGACGAGACCGTGGTGCTCGATGTATACGGCGCCCGCGAGGACCCGGAGCCCGGCGTGACCGGCGCGCTCGTCGCCGACCGGTTCGAGCATCCCGAACACGTCGCCTTCATCGCCGACTGGCAGCAGGCGGCCGACCACACGGCGCAGATCGCGCGCGAGGGCGACTACGTCATCACCCTCGGCTGCGGCGACGTGTACCGCATCGTGCCGCAGCTGCTCGACGCGCTGCGCCGGGAGCACCCGGAGACCGTGTCCGCAGCTGCGGCGGAGTGACGGGGCCGGAGTGAAGCGTCCCCAGGGTTTCGACCGGTCGGCCGCCCCGGCCGAGCCGGCCGCACCCGTCACGCCGCACCGGGAGACCGAGCCGGCGCGCTCCGTCGGCACGGTGACCGACCCCATCCCGGTCGTGCCGCCGCGGGCGGAGCCGGAGGCACCCCGGCCGTCGGAGCAGGACCCGCGCGAGCGCTCCCCGTACTCGCGGCTGCCGAGCAACCGCGAGATCGACAAGGCCCTCCGCGCCGCCCGCCGGGAGCGGAAGCGTCTGGAGCGCGGCGAGGTCCGCCGGTTCACGAAGCGGTCGCGCCGCCGTCGCTACGCCTGGCTGGGTGTCGCCGCCGTCTTCGCCGCCCTCGTGCTGGCGGTGGTGCTCGTCGCGTACTCCCCGCTGCTCGCGCTGAAGCACATCCAGGTCACCGGGACGTCCCGGCTCGATGCGTCGACCGTCGAGAAGAAGCTCTCCGACCAGCTCGGCACGCCGCTCCCGCTGCTCGACCAGGCGGGCATCTCGAGCGACCTCGCGGCCTTCCCGCTGATCCGCAGCTACTCGGTGGAGAGCCATCCGCCCGACTCGATCGTCGTGCGCGTGGTGGAGCGGCAGCCGGTGGGCGTCGTCCAGCGCGGCAACGCCTTCACGCTGGTGGATGCGGCGAAGGTCCCGATCGCGAGCAGCGAGAAGCGCCCGGACGGCTTCCCGCTCATCGCCGCGAGCGGCGGAGCGGCCGACGTGGATGCGGACTCCGGCTTCGCCGCGGCCGCAGGCGTGCTCAGCGCGCTCCCGCCGGACGTTCTGGCGCAGGTCGACACCATCGCGGCGAAGACGAAGGACGACGTGAGCTTCACCCTGCGCGGCCGCCGTGCGACCGTGGTCTGGGGGAGCGCGGAGGACTCGTCGCTGAAGGCGGCGGACCTCGCGGCCCTGCTGAAGAGCGCACCCGACGCGTCGCGTTACGACGTCTCGTCCCCGCACAGCGTGACGACGGGATAGGCGCCCGATGGACAGGACTTTTCCGACACGCCTGCCGGGTTCCCGGGGCGGAGTCGCCGCGCCCCTAACGTCGGATCAAGAATTGCATACTCAGCAAGACTTTAAGCCTCAGCTAGAGGTTGAAGGTTCCCGTGGAGGCCGGAAGTGACAGCAAACCAGAACTACCTCGCCGTGATCAAGGTCGTCGGCATCGGCGGAGGCGGCGTCAACGCCGTCAACCGCATGATCGAGCTCGGCCTCCGCGGCGTCGAGTTCATCGCCATCAACACGGACGCGCAGGCGCTGCTCATGAGCGACGCCGACGTGAAGCTCGACGTCGGCCGGGAGATCACCCGCGGCCTCGGCGCGGGCGCCGACCCCGAGGTCGGCCGTCGCGCGGCCGAGGACCACGCGGAGGAGATCGAGGAGGCGCTCGCGGGCGCCGACATGGTCTTCGTCACCGCGGGCGAGGGCGGCGGCACCGGCACCGGTGGCGCCCCCGTGGTCGCGCGCATCGCCAAGTCGATCGGCGCGCTCACCATCGGTGTCGTCACCAAGCCGTTCTCCTTCGAGGGCAAGCGCCGGCAGCAGCAGGCCGAGTCGGGCGTGCAGCGCCTGAAGGAAGAGGTCGACACCCTCATCGTCGTGCCGAACGACCGGTTGCTTGAGATCAGCGACCGCGGCATCAGCATGCTGGAGGCGTTCTCCACCGCCGACCAGGTGCTCCTCGCCGGTGTCCAGGGCATCACCGACCTGATCACGACCCCGGGCCTCATCAACCTCGACTTCGCCGACGTGAAGTCGGTCATGCAGGGCGCGGGATCCGCGCTCATGGGAATCGGCTCCTCGCGCGGCGCCGACCGGGCGATCAAGGCGGCCGAGCTGGCCGTCGCCTCGCCGCTGCTCGAAGCATCCATCGACGGCGCGCACGGCGTGCTGCTCAGCATCCAGGGCGGATCGAACCTCGGCATCTTCGAGATCAACGACGCCGCCCGCCTGGTGCAGGAGGCGGTGCACCCGGAGGCGAACATCATCTTCGGTGCGGTCATCGACGACACCCTCGGCGACGAGGTGCGCGTGACCGTGATCGCCGCCGGATTCGACGGCGGCGAGCCCAACGCGCGGCCGGCGGCGGTCGACTCGCGGCGCGCCAGCTACGTGGAGGCCGGCTCCGAGCAGTCGCAGGTGCAGTCCTCGGCCGAGGTCGAGGCGGGCGAGATTCCCGCCCCCAGATGACCCCGGCCTGGCAGACCGGCGAGAGCCCGGTCACCGAGGCGGCCCCCCAGAAGGACCCGGCGTTCGACGACGAGAATGACGACCTCGACATCCCCGACTTCCTCAAGTAACGGGCTGGCCGAGCGGCTCGCCGCGGTCCGGGAGGGCGTCTCCGACGCCGCCCGGGCCGCCGGCCGTTCGCCCGAGGAGGTCACCACCATCGTCGTGACGAAGTTCCATCCGGCGTCGCTCGTGCGCGAACTCGCGGCGCTCGGTGTGCGCGACGTGGGGGAGAACCGGCACCAGGAGGCGCAGGAGAAGGCGGCCGAGCTGGCCGATCTCGACCTGACGTGGCACTTCGTGGGGCAGTTGCAGAGCAAGAAGGCCCGGCAGGCGCGGCGGTACGCTTCCGTCATCCACTCCGTCGACCGCGTGTCGCTGGTGGATGCGCTGGCCACGCGCGAGGACGACGACGAGTCCACCGTCGACGCCTTCGTGCAGCTCAACCTCACGGACGACCCCGCCCGCGGCGGTGTCGCCGACCGCGACCTCGAGCCGCTCGTGGAGCACGTGCTCGCCACCCCGGGCCTCCGGCTGCTCGGCGTGATGGCCGTCGCGCCGCTGGGAGAGGAGCCCGCTCGCGCCTTCGAGCGCGTCCGCACCGCCTCCGACCGCGTGCGTGCGCTCGCGCCCGCCGCATCCGCCATCTCCGCCGGGATGTCGCAGGACTACCGCGAGGCGATCGCGGCGGGCGCGACACACCTTCGCATCGGGACGGCCATTACCGGGAATCGGCCGGAGCTTCGTTAATCTCGAAGCCAAGGAATCGAAACGCGTGGCGAGGCGTCGGCGCGCAGTCTGTACGGAGGAACCCATGGCCAACCCGCTGAAGAAGACGATGGTCTACCTGGGCCTCGCCGACGAGGAACTGGAGTACGAGGAGCAGCCGCAGGAGCAGGCGCAGCACCAGCCCCGTCGCGAAGCGCCCGTCCACACCCCGGCCCCGTCGCCGGTCCAGGCCGTCCCCCACCCCGCTCCGGTCGCGCCCGCGGCCGGCCGCGCTCCGGTCACCCCGCTGCGCAAGTCGAACACCGCACGGAATGCATCGGTACAGGAAATGAACGAGATCCTCACGGTCCACCCCCGCCAGTACCGCGACGCGCAGGCGATCGCCGAGTCGTTCCGGGAGGGCATCCCGGTCATCATCAACCTGTCGCAGATGAGCGAAGGAGACGCCCGCCGCCTCATCGACTTCGCCAGCGGCCTGTCGCAGGGCCTCTACGGCAAGATCGAGCGGGTCACTCCGAAGGTCTTCCTGCTCTCGCCCAGCCACGTCGTCGTCTCCGGCGAGCACGGCGGTCAGGACGCAGAGGTCGACGCCTCCTTCTTCGCCCAGGCCTGACCTCCTCCACGACGCTCGAAAGCGCACCGGCACCCTTCCGCCTGTCATCCGATTGGCAGGGGAGCCGGTGCGCTTTCGTCCATACTGGGAGGGTGTTCGTCGTCTCGCTCATCGCGACTGTCCTCTACTACGCCCTCTTGATCTACTTCTTCGTGCTGTGGGCGCGGTTCGTGCTGGACCTGGTGCGCGTGTTCGCCCGCCAGTGGCGTCCGCGCGGCTTCGGCCTGGTGCTCGCGGAGTCGACGTACGTGGTGACCGACCCGCCCATCCGCTTCTTCCGCCGCATCATCCCGCGCTTGTCGATGGGGCCGGTCGCCATCGACTTCGGCTGGAGCCTCACCATGCTCGTGGTCATCATCGGCTTGTACGTCACCCTGGGATTCCGCTGAGCGTCGCTCCCGGTCCGGCCCCCGCCCTCGTTGTATCGTTGACGAGCCGACGCACGGACTGTGCGCCGGAGTGCGCGACCGACTGACGCTTTGCTAGCGTTGGTGCAACGCGATCCCGTACCGATTTTCACGAAGGTGGCTTGCCATGGCGCTGACTCCGGAAGATGTAGTCAACAAGCGGTTCCAGCCGACGAAGTTCCGCGAGGGCTACGACCAGGATGAGGTCGACGACTTCCTCGATGAGGTCGTCGTCGAGCTGCGTCGCCTGAACCAGGAGAACGAGGAGCTCAAGCAGCGCCTCGTGGCCGCCGACTCGCGCATCGCCGAGCTGCAGCGCAGCGCCGGCCAGGGCGGCGCCCCGGTCGCGGCCGCGGCCCCCGCCGCGCAGGCGGACAACGCCGCGACGGAGCGTCTGCAGCGCGAGAACGAGGAGCTCAAGCAGCGCCTCGCGCAGGCTCAGCAGGAGGCCGCGCAGGCCAAGCAGCAGGCCGAGCAGGCGCAGGCCGCTCCGGCCCCGGCCTACCAGGCGCCCGCGGATGACGCGAACGACCCGAACGCCACCAACAACCTCCTCCAGCTCGCCCGCCGTCTCCACGAGGAGCACGTGCGCGAGGGCGTGGAGAAGCGCGACCAGCTCATCGCCGAGGGTCACGCCACCGCCGCGCGCATCGTCGCCGAGGCGGAGTCGAAGCAGCGCGCCCAGATCAGCGCCCTCGACCAGGAGCGCACCGGCCTGGAGCGTCGCATCGACGAGCTGCGCACGTTCGAGCGCGACTACCGCAAGGGCCTCAAGAGCTACATCGAGAGCCAGCTGCGCGACCTCGACGCGCCCGTCCAGGGCGGCGGCTCGAGCGCCGGCGGCCGGTCGGCCGCTCCCGTGAGCGCCGGCAACGGCGTCCCCGCGCCGGTCCCGGCCGGTGGTTCCGACGACTCCAACCAGGGCCAGCCCCCGGTCTTCCCCGGCTTTGGAGGCTAGTCCCTCCCGGCCCAAGGTCAGCATCAGGGCCTTGGCGGTCCTGGCGGTGGTCGCGCTCTGCGTGTATCTCATCGACCAGATCGCCAAGGTCCTGGTCGTCTCCAACTTGTACGAGGGCCAGCAGCTCGAGGTGCTGGGGCAGCTGCTCCAGTTCCATTTCGTCAAGAACGCCGGCGCCGCCTTCTCGATCGGCAGCGGTTCCACCTGGATCTTCTCCATCGTCGGCATCGGCGTCCTGGGCTTCGTGATCTGGTACGCGCCGCGCATCCGCTCGACGGCCTGGGCCATCCTGTTCGGGCTGCTGCTGGGGGCCTCCTCGGCAACCTGACCGACCGCCTGTTCCGCGCGCCGGGCTTCGGCGTCGGGCACGTGGTCGACTTCCTGCAGATCCCGCTGCTGCCGGCGATCTTCAATCTCGCCGATGTGGCGATCGTGTCCAGCATGGTGCTGTTCCTCATCCTGACGCTCCGCGGCGTGGGGCTGGATGGGCGCCGGGCGCAGGACGAGGACGGGGGCGAGGCTGAGGCGGCGCCCGCGGACGCGGATTCTGTCGCGGACGAGCCGGCCGCCCCCGCGCCTGCGCCGGACGAGCCCACGAACGACAAGCCGCAGAGCTAGTGGAGTCGCGCAGCTTGCCGATCCCCGACGGGCTGGAGGGCTCGCGCGTCGACGCCGGGCTAGCCAAGCTCCTCGGCTTCTCGCGCAGCTTCGCGGCCGAGATCGCAGAAGCGGGCGGCGTCACGGTGGACGGGCGCGAGGCCGGCAAGTCCGACCGGCTCTCCGCCGGCTCGTGGCTCGAGGTGACCTGGCAGCCGAAGTCCGACGTCGAGATCGTCCCGATCGCCGTCCCCGAACTCACGATCGTGCACGACGACGACGACATCGTCGTGATCGACAAGCCCGTCGGCGTGGCCGCGCATCCCTCCGTCGGCTGGGAGGGCCCCACCGTGCTGGGCGCCCTCGCCGCAGCCGGATTCCGCATCTCGACCTCCGGCGCCGCCGAGCGCGCGGGCATCGTGCACCGCCTCGACGCGGGCACCAGCGGCCTGATGGTGGTCGCCAAGTCGGAGCGGGCGTACACCGCGCTGAAGCGCGCCTTCCACGACCGCACCGTCGAGAAGATCTACCACGCGGTCGTGCAGGGGCACCCGGATCCGCTGACCGGGACGATCGACGCGCCGATCGGGCGGCATCCCCGCTCGGACTGGAAGTTCGCCGTCGTCGCGGGCGGCAAGCCCTCCGTGACGCACTACGAGACGATCGAGGCGTTCCCCTCCGCGAGCCTGCTCGAGATCCACCTCGAGACAGGGCGTACGCACCAGATCCGCGTCCACATGGCGGCCCAGCGCCACCCCTGCGTCGGCGACGCGATGTACGGCGCCGACCCCGTGCTGAGCGCCAAGCTGGGCCTCACCCGGCAGTGGCTGCACGCCGTCCAGCTGGCCTTCGACCACCCGGCGACGGGGGAGTGGGTCACCTTCACCACGACGTACCCGGACGACCTCCAGCACGCCCTCGACGTGCTCCGCGATTCCTGAGCCCGGCCGCCCGTGCGGGGTTCTCGTCGTGTCGGTTTCGGAGGAGTTCGGGGCGACTTCGGCGCCGAGTCTCCTCCGTCTCCCGACATGTGCGGCGTGTCGGAATCGGATCTCCTCCGTTCTCGACTGAACGGCCGAGCGTCGGCCTCGAATGTCGTCCGCGGCGTTTAGGCTGAAGGGGTCATGAGCGACTCCTTCGTCCACCTCCACGTCCACAGCGAGTACTCGATGCTCGACGGGGCCGCGCGCGTCAAACCCCTCATCGAGGCGGCCGCGGCCCAGGGCATGCCGGGCGTCGCCGTCACCGACCACGGCAACATGTTCGGTGCGTTCGACTTCTGGCGTACGGCGACGGATGCGGGCATCAAGCCGATCATCGGCACCGAGGCGTACATCACGCCGGGCACGCATCGCAGCGACAAGACCCGAATCCGCTGGGGCGACGGCGGCGGCGACGACGTCTCCGGCTCCGGTGCGTACACGCACATGACGATGCTCGCGGCGACCACCGAGGGCATGCACAACCTGTTCCGGCTGTCGTCGTACGCGTCGATGGAGGGCTACTACTTCAAGCCCCGCATGGACCGCGAGCTGCTCAGCCGCTACTCCAAGGGCATCATCGCGACGACCGGATGTCCCTCCGGGGAGGTGCAGACGCGCCTGCGCCTCGGGCAGTACGAGGCCGCCCGCGCTGCGGCGGCGGAGTTCCGCGACATCTTCGGCCCCGAGAACTACTTCGCCGAGATCATGGACCACGGGCTCGGCATCGAGCGCCGCATCATGTCCGATCTGATCCGGCTGGCGAAAGACCTGGGGCTTCCCCTGGTGGCCACCAACGACCTCCACTACACGCACGCGGAAGACGCGAAGAGCCACGCCGCGCTGCTGTGCGTGCAGTCCGGTTCGACGCTCGACGACCCCAACCGCTTCAAGTTCGACGCCGACGAGTTCTACCTCAAGACGCCGGAACAGATGCGGCAGCTGTTCCGCGACTACCCGGAGGCGTGCGACAACACGCTCGCCATCGCCGAGCGCTGCGACGTCCGGTTCGACACGGCCGCCAACTACATGCCGCGTTTCCCGGTGCCCGAGGGCGAGACTGAGCAGACCTGGTTCGTGAAGGAGGTCGAGAAGGGCCTCGAGCAGCGCTACCCGAACGGCATCACGCCTGAGGTGCGCAAGCAGGCGGACTACGAGATCGGCGTGATCTCGCAGATGGGCTTCCCGGGCTACTTCCTCGTCGTCGCCGACTTCATCAACTGGTCGAAGCGGAACGGCATCCGCGTCGGTCCAGGCCGCGGTTCGGGGGCCGGATCGATGGCCGCCTACGCCATGCGGATCACCGACCTCGACCCGCTGCAGCACGGCCTCATCTTCGAGCGCTTCCTCAACCCCGACCGCGTCTCCATGCCCGACTTCGACGTCGACTTCGACGACCGCCGTCGCGGCGAGGTCATCAAGTACGTGACCGAGAAGTACGGTTCGGAGCGCGTCGCGCAGATCGTCACGTACGGCACGATCAAGGCCAAGCAGGCGCTGAAGGACTCCGGGCGCGTGCTCGGCTTCCCGTTCTCCATGGGAGAGAAGCTCACCAAGGCGATGCCGCCGCCCGTGATGGGCAAGGACATCCCGCTCACCGGGATCTTCGACAAGGAGCATCCGCGCTACAAGGAGGCCGTCGACATCCGGGCGGTCGTCGAGACCGACCCCGAGGCCAAGACGGTGTTCGACACGGCGCTCGGGCTCGAGAACCTGAAGCGCCAGTGGGGTGTGCACGCGGCCGGCGTGATCATGTCGTCCGATCCGCTGATCGACGTCATCCCGATCATGAAGCGCGAGCAGGACGGCCAGATCGTCACGCAGTTCGACTATCCGGCCTGCGAGTCGCTCGGCCTGATCAAGATGGACTTCCTGGGGCTCCGCAACCTCACGATCATCAACGACGCGCTCGACAATATCCGCGACAACCGGGGCGAGAACCTCGTCCTCGAAGACCTGGAACTCGACGACCGACCGGCCTACGAGCTGCTGTCCCGCGGCGACACCCTCGGCGTGTTCCAGCTCGACGGCGGACCGATGCGGTCCCTCCTCCGCCTGATGAAGCCGGACAACTTCGAGGACATCTCGGCGCTCATCGCGCTGTACCGGCCGGGCCCGATGGGCGCGAACTCGCACACCAACTACGCGCTTCGCAAGAACGGGCAGCAGCCGATCACGCCCATCCACCCGGAGCTCGCCGAGCCGCTGGCGGACATCCTCTCGACCAGCTACGGCCTCATCATCTACCAGGAGCAGGTGATGGCGATCGCGCAGAAGGTCGCCGGCTTCTCGCTCGGCCAAGCAGACATCCTGCGCCGCGCGATGGGCAAGAAGAAGAAGTCCGAGCTGGACAAGCAGTTCGAGGGCTTCTCGCAGGGCATGCAGGCGAACGGGTACTCGATGGACGCCGTCAACAAGCTGTGGGAGATCCTGCTCCCGTTCTCGGATTACGCGTTCAACAAAGCGCACTCGGCCGCCTACGGCGTCATCTCGTACTGGACCGCGTACCTCAAGGCGCACTATCCGGCGGAGTACATGGCCGCGCTGCTGACCAGCGTCGGTGACTCCAAGGACAAGATGGCGCTCTACCTCAACGAGTGCCGCCGCATGGGCATCAAGGTGCTCGCCCCCGACGTCAACGAGTCGAACCTGTACTTCGCGGCCGTCGGCTCGGACATCCGCTTCGGGATGGGCGCGGTGCGCAACGTCGGCGCCAACGTCGTCGAGGGTGTCCGCGAGGCGCGCGAGACCAAGGGCCGTTTCGAGTCGTTCCACGACTTCCTCAACAAGGTTCCGATCCATGCGGCCAACAAGCGGACGGTGGAGTCGCTGATCAAGGCGGGCGCCTTCGACTCGCTCGGCCACACCCGCCGGGCTCTCGTCGAGGTACACGAGGATGCGGTGGAGTCGGCGGTCAAGATCAAGCGCAATGAGGCCAACGGAGACGTCGGCTTCGACTTCGACAGCCTTTGGGGCGAAGACGAAGTGTCGCAGACGCAGCACCACATCCCGTCGCGACCCGAGTGGGCGAAGCGCGACAAGCTCGCCTTCGAGCGGGAGATGCTCGGGCTGTACGTCTCCGACCATCCCCTCGCCGGTCTCGAGCTGCAGCTGGCGAAGCTGGCGAGCACCGGCATCGCCGAACTCGTGGCGTCGGAGAACATCCAGGACGGCGAGACGGTCACCATCGCGGGTCTCGTGACCAGCGTGCAGCACCGCGTGGCGAAGGCGTCCGGCAACCAGTACGGCATGATCCAGGTCGAGGACTTCGGCGGCGAGCTGACCGTGATGTTCATGGGCAAGGCGTACCAGGAGTACTCGCACGCGCTGCAGGGCGACGCGATCGTCGTCGTGCGCGGCCGGGTAAGCCTGCGCGATGACGGCATGAACCTCCATGCCTTCTCGCTCATGACGCCCGACCTCGGCCAGGTCGACGACACCGCCACGCTGATGATCACCATGCCGGACCAGCGCGCGACGACCGACACCGTGACGTCTCTCAGCGAGGTGCTCGCACGGCATCCGGGTGAGAGCGAGGTACGGCTGCGGCTGGTGAAGGGCCAAGTCGCGCGCGTCTTCGAGGTGCCGAAGCCGGTGAAGGTCAGCGCCGACCTGTACGGCGAGCTGAAGGGTCTCCTCGGCCCGAACTGCCTCGTCTAGCGGCGCCGCTCGGCCCGCCTCCGCCCGCCGAGTGGTGAGTGGATGCTCCTGTTCGCGCCGAGTGGTGACATCATGTCGCGACTCGGTACCTCCGCCGCGCGCCCCGGGCTCCGCTCTGCGCGTATGCGCGTCGAGTGGTGAGTGGATGCGCGTATTCGGGCCGAGTGGTGACATGATGTCGCGACTCGGTGCCCCCGCCGCACGCGGCGCCCGGCTGCGCTCGTCGAGCGGTGAGTGGATGCGCCTATTCGGGCCGAGTGGTGACATCATGTCGCGACTCGGCGAGCAGGCGGCGGCGGTCAGACCGGGGTGCCGGGCCGCCAGTAGGTGCGCTCGTGGTAGACGAGCGGAGCGTCGTCCTCGCCGAGCGCACCCTCCTCGATCTGCACCACGACGACCGCGCTGTTGTGCACCTGCACCCGCTCGAGGATGCGTCCCACCATCCACGCCGTCGTGTCCTTTATCACGGGCAGACCGTGCGGGCCGCGGAACCAGTGCTCCCCGACGAACCGCTGCCGATTGTCGCCCGAGAGGATCTGCGCGACGTCGCGGTTGCGCGCCCCGAGCGTGTGGATGACGACCCGGTCCGTCTCGGCGATGGCCGGCCAGCTCGACGCGGACAGCGCCATGTTGAACGTCGCGAGGGAGGAACCGCCGCGAGCGACGCCAGCGAGGTCGCGGTGAAGCCGACCGGCGTCCCGTCCGCCAGCTGGGCAGTCACGATCGCCACCCCGGCCGCATGCCGCCGGAAGGTCTGCCGGAACGCCGCGAGGTCGGGCGTCGCGTCGGTGACCGTGCCGTCGGTGGGGTCGGGGGATGCGCTGTTCATACGGTGGGTACAACTCCAGTCGGGCTGGAAGATTCCTCGTCGATGGGAGCGGTTAGGCTTGACGGGTCATGATCCAGACCATCGACCTCCGCGGTGTCCAGCCTACCCGTGCGGCCTTCCAGCGCCTCGTCCCCCGTCCCGTCGTGGATGTGCAGGCGGCCATGTCGGTCGCCGCCGACCTGATCGCCGACGTCCGCGAGCGCGGCGTCGCGGCCCTGCGCGAGCAGGCGGAGCGGTTCGACGGCGGCGCGCCCACCCAGCTGAGGGTTCCGCAGGCGGAGATCGACGCCGCAGTGAAGGCGCTGCCGGCGGAGGTCCGCGAGGCTCTCGAGGAGGCGATCGCGCGCGTCCGTGAGGCAACCGCCGCGCAGGTGCCGCCCGCGGCCGAGACCGTCATCCGCCCGGGCGCGACCATCGTCCAGCGCTGGGAGCCGGTCGAGCGCGCAGGGCTGTACGTGCCCGGCGGCAAGGCCGTGTACCCGTCGAGCGTCGTCATGAACGCCGTGCCGGCGCAGGTCGCCGGTGTCGCGTCCATCGCCCTGGTCAGCCCGCCGCAGCGCGAGTTCGGGGGAGCGGTCCACCCGGTCATCCTCGGCGCCGCCGGGCTGCTCGGCATCGACGAGGTGTACGCGATGGGAGGCGCCGGCGCGGTCGGCGCGCTCGCCTACGGCGTCGAGGAGCTCGGTCTGGAGCCGGTGCAGGTCATCACCGGCCCCGGCAACATCTACGTCGCGGCCGCCAAGCGCGTCGTCCGCGGGCAGACCGGCATCGACTCCGAGGCCGGGACCACCGAGATCCTGGTCATCGCGGACGACACGGCCGACGCCGGCTACGTCGCCGCCGACCTGGTCAGCCAGGCGGAGCACGACGAAGCGGCCGCCTCTCTGCTCGTCACGGACAGTCCCGCGTTCGCGGACCGCGTCGTCGCCGAGCTCGCTCGCCTGGCCGACGCGACGAAGCACGCCGAGCGCGTGCGCACCGCACTCGGCGGTCCGCAGTCCGCGGTCGTGCTGGTCGACGACCTCGCCGCCGCCGCCGCGTTCAGCAACGCCTACGGACCCGAGCACCTCGAACTGCAGACGGCCGACCCGGATGCGCTTCTCGCGTCCATCCACAACGCCGGCGCCATCTTCCTGGGCCCCACCTCGCCGGTCAGCCTCGGTGACTACCTCGCCGGGTCGAACCACGTGCTGCCGACGGGCGGCCAGGCGCGGTTCTCGCCCGGCCTCGGCGCGTACTCGTTCCTGCGTCCGCAGCAGGTCGTGCGCTACGACCGCGAGGCCCTGAGCGAGGTCGCCGACCGGATCGTCGCCCTGTCGACCGCCGAAGACCTGCCTGCCCACGGGGATGCGGTTACTCAGCGGTTCCGCACGCGCTGAGCGATAGAATCCCTCCATGTTCTGCCCCTTCTGCCGCCACCCCGACTCGCGCGTGATCGACTCGCGGACGAGTGACGACGGGCTCTCCATCCGCCGTCGCCGGCAGTGCCCGGAGTGCGGTCGCCGCTTCTCGACGACCGAGACGGCCAGCCTCAGCGTGATCAAGCGCAGCGGCGTGGCGGAGCCGTTCAGCCGCGAGAAGATCGTGCTCGGTGTCCGCAAGGCCTGCCAGGGCCGCCCGGTCACGGACTCCGACCTGGCCGTGCTGGCGGGGAAGGTGGAGGAGACCATCCGCTCGACGGGTGCGTCGCAGATCGAGGCGAACGACATCGGCCTGGCGATCCTGCCGGAGCTGCGCGAGCTCGACGAGGTCGCGTACCTCCGCTTCGCGAGCGTCTACCAGGCCTTCGACTCGCTCGACGACTTCGAGGAGGCCATCCGCTCGCTGCGGGTGGCGCATTCTGAGCCTGCCGGCGCTGGTTCCTGACTGGTCGAGGCGCAGTAGCCGGAGCCGGTATTCTCGAACCGGCATGTATCGCGCACTCTTCGACCTCGTCCTGTCCCGGCTCGACCCCGAGCGGGCCCATCACCTCGCCTTCGTGGTGATCCGCGCCCTCCCGGCCGTCGGCCTGGGCGGCGTGGTCCGCCGCTTCACGGCACCGGACCCGTCGCTCGCCGTGGAGGCGCTCGGCCTGCGGTTCGATTCGCCTTTCGGCCTCGCCGCCGGCTTCGACAAAGACGGGGAGGGCGTGCTCGGCCTGGGCGCACTGGGCTTCGGCCACGTCGAGGTCGGAACCATCACCGCGCGCCCTCAGCCCGGCAACGACAAGCCGCGGCTGTTCCGTCTGATCCCCGACCGGGCGGTCATCAACCGGATGGGCTTCAACAACCACGGCGCCGCTGCCGCCGCCAACCGGCTGCTGCGCGTACGCCGCGCCCGCCGACGCCCCGTGCTCGGCGTCAACATCGGCAAGTCGCGCGTGGTCGCCGTCGAGGACGCCACGGCCGACTACCTGACCAGCGCCCGCGCGCTCGCGCCCGTCGCCGACTACCTGGTGGTCAACGTCAGCTCGCCGAACACTCCGGGGCTGCGCGGCCTGCAGGAGCTGGAACTCCTGTCGCCGCTGCTGTCGGCGGTCAAGGAGGTGGCGGGTGACACCCCCTTGCTCGTGAAGATCGCCCCCGATCTCACCGACGAGCAGGTGGGGCGCATCGCCCGGCTGGCGGTCGAGCTCGGCCTCGCCGGCATCATCGCGACGAACACCACCATCTCGCGTGAGGGCCTGCGCACCGACCCCGCCGTCGTCGCGGCGGCGGGTGCGGGAGGCCTCAGCGGCGCGCCGCTCGCCGCGCGCTCGCTCGAAGTGCTCCGCCTCATCCGCGGCGTCGTGCCGCCCGAGCTGTGCGTCATCTCGGTCGGCGGTGTCGAGACGGCGGAGGATGTGCAGCAGCGGCTGGATGCGGGCGCGACCCTCGTCCAGGGCTATACGGCGTTCCTCTACCGCGGCCCGCTCTGGGCGCGGCAGATCAACCGCGGGCTGCTAGGCCTCCGGCGTTCCCTGGTGGAAGCGTAGGCGCCAGCGTCCGGAGCTCTGCACCCAGAGCGAGCTGCGCAGGGTCGCGCCGCGCGCATCCACCGTCCGTGCGGTGAGCAGCAGGGCGTCGCGCGACACCCGGTCGACGCCGAGCACTTCGAGCCCGGCGGCCGGCGCATCCTCGTCGGCGAGCTCCGAGACGATGGCGTCGCGGCCCCAGAGGCGGCCGGACCGGCCGATCTCCGAGAACGAGGGATGCAGCAGCTCGGCCAGCCGGGAGGCGTCGGAGCGGACGGACGGCTCGAGCAGTTCGCGCTCCAGCCGCGCCACGACCTCCTCGTCGGTCTCCTCCGCAGGGAGGGCGTCGAAGAGGTCGAACTCCAGGGCGCCGCCGGTCTCGTCGACCGGCCCAGCGGAGGTGTCGCGCTCGAGCGCCGGCGGGGTGGCGGTGATCGGCGCATCCGGCACAGACGCGTTCACCGTCCCCGCCCATCCCGGTCCGATCGGGATGGGGTCGCCCAGCTGATACGCCGTCGCGACCGCGCGGGCGCGCACGTCCGCGGCCTCGTTGAGGTCGTGGCCCGCGTGGCCCTTGACCCACTCGAACCGGTAGCGCCGGCCCTGCAGGGCGCGGTCGAGTCGCTCCAGCAGCTCGCGGTTGAGCACGGGCGAGCCGTCGGCCTTGCGCCATCCCTTGCGCTTCCAGCCCGGCATCCACTTGGTCACCGCGTTGATCACGTACTGGCTGTCGCAGAAGATGTGCAGGTCGTTGCCGGTGTGCGCCGTCGCTTCGAGAAGGTCGATGACGGCCATGAGCTCGCCCTGGTTGTTGGTGCCGTGCGGCCATCCGCCCGCGGACCAGTGGTCGTCGTCCACGTACCAGGCCCAGCCGGCCGGGCCGGGGTTGCCGAGGGCAGAACCGTCCGCCGCCGCGACGATCGTCACGTCAGCTCGGGAACTGGCCGCGCTTGACCTGCGGCTTCGGGAGTCGCATGATCCGCAGCTGCAGCGCGCGCATGGCGCCGTACCAGCGCAGGCCGCGCTCCACCTTGGTCTTGCCGAACTTGTCACCGATGCGGCGCTGGATGAGGAACCCGAGCACGAAGCAGTCGATGACGGCGATCAGGAAGAAGCCCCAGAGCGCGAACAGGCCGTAGACCTGCATCTCGGGCCAGGGCAGGAAGGTCAGCACGATGACGATCAGCATCACGGGGATGAGGAACTCGCCGATCGAGAAGCGCGCGTCCACGTAGTCGCGCACGAACCGGCGCTGCGGTCCGCGGTCGCGAGCGGTCAGATAGCGGTCGTCTCCGGCGGCCATCCCGACGCGGGCCTTCTCGCGGGCCTCCGCCTGCTTGGCGCGGGCCGCGCGAGCAGCCTCCTTGCGGTCCGTGGGCACGAGCGGCCGCTTCCGCGCGGCCTCCTGCTCACGGCGCGAGGGCGTCGGCGCGCCCTTGCCCTGCTTCAGCCGGGCGGCCGTCTCTTCGGGGGTCTCGACCGCGGGCGTCTCCGCCTCGGCCGGGTTCTGTCGCTTTGCCAACTTCGCGCCTTCGGTTTGTGGGGTCCGCTTAAGATTACCCGCATGACAGACAGCCAGCAGACCCCTGTTCCGACCACTTCCGCGGGCGACGGTCCCGCCGCGCCGGCCCCGGCCGAGCAGGCGGTCCGCGCCGCGGTGGAGGCGGGGCTCCCGTCGGCCGTCGCGGACCTCTCGCAGCTCGTCCGCATCCCCTCGGTGTCGTGGTCGGCCTTCGACCCGGCGAACGTGCAGCGCAGCGCCGAGGCCGTCGCCGGGCTCCTGAACGAGACGGGGATGTTCGACCGGGTCGAGCTCAAGCAGGCGCCGATCGGCGACGGCGACACGCTCGGGCAGCCGGCCGTGCTCGCCACCCGGGCCGCCCGCAACGGTCGCCCCACCGTGCTCCTCTACGCGCACCACGACGTGCAGCCGGAGGGCGACGAGGCCCTCTGGGAGACCTCGCCGTTCGAGCCCACCGTGCGCGGCGACCGTCTGTACGGCCGCGGCGCCGCCGACGACAAGGCCGGTGTGATGACCCACGTCGCCACGGTGCGGGCCCTCCGCGAGACCCTCGGCGACGATCTCGAGGTCGGGCTCGCCGTGTTCATCGAGGGCGAGGAGGAGTTCGGCTCGCGCTCGTTCGCGAACTTCCTGGAGCAGAACAAGGAGGCCCTCGCCGCCGACGTCATCGTGGTGGCCGACTCGGACAACGTCGACGTGAACACGCCCGCGCTCACGGTCTCGCTGCGCGGCAACGTGACCTTCCGGCTGACCGTCTCGACCCTGGAGCACGCGTCGCACTCCGGCATGTACGGGGAGCGGCACCGGATGCGATGCTCGCGATGGTGAAGCTGCTCGCGACCCTGCACGACGAGAAGGGATCCGTCGCCGTCGAGGGCCTGACCTCCCATGACGACGCCGCCGAGCCTCCCGCGTTCAGTGAGGAGCAGCTGGCGGAGGACGCCGCGTTCCTTCCGGGCGTGACGAGCATCGGCACCGGACCGGTCCTGTCGCGGATGTGGTCCCAGCCCACCATCACCATCACCGGCATCGACGCGCCGACCGTCGCCAACGCGTCCAACACCCTGCTGCCGAGCGCCGCCGTGCGCGTGAGCTCGCGTGTCGCGCCGGGGCAGCCGGCGCGCGAGGCGTTCGCCGCGCTGGAGAAGCATCTGCGTGCGCACGCCCCGTTCGGCGCGCACATCGCGATCGAGGACGTCGACCTGGGCGACCCGTTCCTCGTCGACACCGCCGGCTGGGCGGCCACCGAGGCGAAGCGCGCGATGACCGACGCGTGGGGGAAGGAGGCGGTGGAGACCGGCATCGGCGGCTCCATCCCGTTCATCGCCGACCTCGTGCGCGACTTCCCGGAGGCGCAGATCCTCGTCACCGGCGTGGAGGACCCGGACACCCGCGCGCACAGCCCGAACGAGTCGCTCCACCTGGGTGTCTTCAAGCGCGCCATCCTCACCGAGGCCCTGCTGCTGACGCGCCTGAACGAGCGCACCGCATCCTGAGTCCCCGATTCCGAGCAATCCTGCATCGAGTGGACGTACAATCGGTGCGGATCCCCTTCCCGGGGTCCGGACCATCCGTGTGAGGAGCCCCATGACCGACACAACGCTGACCGCGACCAAGGCCCACGGGGTCGGCCTGACCGACACCGCGGCATCCAAGGTCAAGAGCCTGCTCGAGCAGGAGGGCCGCGACGACCTGCGTCTGCGCGTCGCCGTCCAGCCCGGTGGATGCTCGGGTCTCATCTACCAGCTGTACTTCGACGAGCGCATGCTCGACGGGGACGCGACCGTCGACTTCGGCGGGGTGGAGGTCATCGTCGACAAGATGAGCGTCCCGTACCTCGACGGTGCGACGATCGACTTCGAGGACACGATCCAGAAGCAGGGCTTCACGATCGACAACCCCAACGCGACCGGTTCGTGCGCCTGCGGAGACTCGTTCCACTAGAGCCGCATAGCACATCCCAACAGCTCGGGCCGCCCTTCGGGGCGGCCCTTTGTTGTTCGGATCAGGGTGTCGGTCGGAGTAGGGTAGAGACAGCCACATACAGTTGCATGTGAACTGTCCCAGTAGTCACTCGAAAGGTCACCGGTGCGTCACAATCGCCGTCTCCGATGGGCTGCCATCCCGATCGCCGCGACGCTCGTCGTGGCGCTCGCGGGCTGCACTCAGGCCCAGCTGCACGGATTCCTCCCGGGCTTCGTCGAGGGCGAGCCGCCCGTCACGAACCACACCGAGCGCATCAGCGGCCTGTGGGTGACCAGCTGGATCGTCCTCCTCATCGTCGGCATCGTGGTGTGGGGTCTCATCCTCTGGGCGGTCATCGTCTACCGCCGGCGCAAGGGGCAGACCGGCCTCCCGGTGCAGCTGCGCTACAACATGCCGATCGAGATCTTCTACACGATCGTGCCGCTGATCCTGGTGCTCGGCTTCTTCGCCTTCACCGCCCGCGACCAGGCCGCGATCGAGAAGCCGTACGCGAACCCCGACTACAAGATCCAGGTCTACGCGAAGCAGTGGGCATGGGACTTCAACTACGTCTCCGACAACGTCTACGACCCGGGCATCCAGGTCCAGCCGGACGACAACAGCGCGACTCCCGGATCGGTCCAGGAGGGCAAGGTCCCCGTCCTCTACCTGCCCGAGAACAAGAAGATCACCATCCAGCTCGACTCGCGTGACGTGATCCACTCCTTCTGGGTGCCGGCGATGCTCTACAAGAAAGACGTCATCCCGGGCAAGACCAACTACATCTACTTCGAGACGACGGACCGCACCGGCACCTTCGTGGGCAAGTGCGCCGAGCTCTGCGGCGAGTACCACTCGGCGATGCTCTTCAACGTGAAGATCGTGTCGCAGAAGGAGTACGACGCCCACATCCAGAGCCTGAAGGACCAGGGCTTCACGGGCCAGCTGGGCTCCGAGTACGACCGCAACCAGAACCTGCCAGGAACGGGCGCCCCGTCGGGCTCCCAGGGCAACGAGTAGGACGCACTGATGACGACGACAGCACCGGCGCCGGGAGCGACGACCGCTCCCAGGCCAACGCCTACGTTCCTCACCGCGAACGGTGTGGAGCGCAAGGGCAACATCCTCGTGAACTACATCACGTCGACCGACCACAAGACGATCGGGTACATGTACCTGATCTCGTCGTTCGTGTACTTCCTCATCGGCGGCGTGATGGCGCTGATCATCCGCGCGCAGCTCTTCGAGCCCGGCCTGAACGTCGTGCAGACGAAGGAGCAGTACAACCAGCTCTTCACGATGCACGGCACGATCATGCTTCTGATGTTCGCGACGCCGCTCTTCGCGGGCTTCGCGAACGTGCTCATGCCGCTGCAGATCGGTGCGCCTGACGTCGCCTTCCCGCGACTGAACGCGCTGGCGTACTGGTTCTACTCGTTCGGCTCGCTGATCGCGGTCGCCGGCTTCCTCACCCCGCAGGGGGCCGCCTCGTTCGGCTGGTTCGCCTACGCGCCGCTCTCGAGTACGACGTTCTCACCGGGCATAGGCGGGAATCTCTGGGTGCTGGGCCTCGGTCTCTCCGGCTTCGGCACCATCCTCGGTGGCGTGAACTTCATCACCACGATCATCACGATGCGCGCGCCGGGCATGACCATGTTCCGGATGCCGATCTTCACCTGGAACACCCTGGTGACTTCGATCCTCGTGCTGATGGCCTTCCCGGTGCTCGCCGCCGCGATGTTCGCCCTCGCCGCCGACCGCGTGTTCGACGCCCACATCTACGACGCCGCGAACGGCGGGGCGCTGCTCTGGCAGCACCTGTTCTGGTTCTTCGGGCATCCCGAGGTGTACATCATCGCGCTGCCGTTCTTCGGCATCGTCTCCGAGATCTTCCCGGTGTTCAGCCGCAAGCCGATCTTCGGGTACAAGACCCTGATCTACGCGACGATCTCGATCGCCGCTCTGTCCGTCACGGTGTGGGCTCACCACATGTACGTCACCGGATCGGTGCTGCTGCCGTGGTTCTCGCTGATGACGATGCTCATCGCGGTTCCGACCGGCGTGAAGATCTTCAACTGGGTCGGCACGATGTGGCGCGGCTCGCTGACCTTCGAGTCGCCGATGCTCTGGTCGATCGGCTTCCTGATCACCTTCACCTTCGGTGGTCTGACCGGTGTCATCCTGGCGTCGCCGCCGCTCGACTTCCACGTGTCCGACACCTACTTCGTCGTCGCGCACTTCCACTACGTGGTGTTCGGCACCGTCGTGTTCGCCATGTTCGCCGGCTTCTACTTCTGGTGGCCGAAGTGGACGGGCAAGATGCTCAACGACCGGCTCGGCAAGTGGCACTTCTGGCTGCTGTTCATCGGCTTCCACACCACCTTCCTCATCCAGCACTGGCTGGGCGTGGTGGGCATGCCGCGACGCTACGCGACGTACCTTCCATCGGACGGCTTCACCTGGATGAACCAGGTGTCGTCGATCGGCGCCGGCATCCTCGCGATCTCGATGGTCCCGTTCTTCGTCAATGTGTACCTGACCGCGCGCAATGCGCCGAAGGTGACCGTGAACGACCCGTGGGGTTACGGACGCTCGCTCGAGTGGGCGACCAGCTGCCCGCCGCCGCGGCACAACTTCACGTCGATCCCGCGCATCCGTTCGGAGTCGCCGGCGTTCGACCTGAACCACCCCGAGGCGGGCATCCCGGTCGGTGTCGGTCCTGCGAAGGACGCCCCGGACGCGCCCGTGCACGACGTCGCGAACGATGAGGTGAAGTAACCCATGCGCGCAAATGCGATCATGTTCTGGATCCTGTCAGTGTTCTTCCTGCTGTCAGCGATCGTCTACACGCTGTGGAACCTCCTCGACGAGATGCACAAGAACGTCGAGTGGGTCGGCACCGTCGCTCTGCTGCTGAGCGCCATCCTCGCCGCGTTCATCGCGTTCTACGTCGGCCGGTCGCACGCCTCCCAGGGCGGCGAACTCCCGGAGGACCGCCTCGACGCGAACATCGACGACGGGGACCCGGAGCTCGGGCACTTCAGCCCGTGGAGCTGGTGGCCGTTCGCGCTGGCGCTCGGCGCGGGCCTCGTCATCCTCGGCCTCGCCGTCGGCATCTGGATCTGCTTCATCGGCGTCGCTTTCAGCCTCGTCTGCATCGTCGGATGGGTCTACGAGTACTACCGCGGGTACTTCGCGCGGTAAGCACGCACTGCGGACGAGGGCCGTCTCCCGTCGGGAGGCGGCCCTTCGTCGCTGTGTGGCCTCGTCGCTGGGCGGCCTGGTCGGAAAGGGAGGAGTCAGGGCGGCTCGAGCGTCTGAGCTCCTCCGTTCCCCTACACGGCGCGGCGTGTCGTCCGGGATCTCCTCCCTCTCCGACGGTGCCCGTGCTGACCGGGTGGGTGCCGGCGGCGGGGAGAGCGCAGGAAGCGGCCAGGGTGCGGCCAGCGGCAAAGCTAAGGGATCGGCCGGAGCGCGGTCAGCGGCGAAGCTCCGGGAGCGGCCGGGATGCCGTCAGCGGCGCTGGAATCGCAGCACCTCGACGGAGACGCGGGTGGTATCCACGGTCGCGGCGTTCGCGGAGGAGTCGGCACCCGCAGAGGCATGCCGCGCCGAGGGCCCCATGCCCACCAGGGACGCCCGCAGCTCGTCCGTGAGCGCGAGGTCGTACGCCACGGTCTGCCGCCCCAGAAGGGCGTACAGCGGCTCGGCCGCCTCGGTGACGTCGTCGCCCTTGTCGGACGGGATGTCGAGCATCGTGCCTGTCGCCCGGAGGGATCCCAGGTGATCGGCGCGCGGAACCACCACGACGAGCATGCCGCCAGGTCGCAGCACGCGATGGAACTCGGGAAGGTTGCGGGGCGCGAAGACGTCCAGCACGGTATCCGCCACGCCGCCGCGCACCGGCAGGGGTCGCCAGGTGTCGGCGACGAGGCCGTCGATGCGGTCGGAGGCGCGCACTGCCCGTGCGACCGCCTGCGGGGAGAGGTCCATGGCGAGCCCGCGCGCATCGGGAGCCGTCAGCGCGGCGCGCAGGTAGTATCCCGTGCCCGCACCGGCCTCCAGGATGCGGTCACCGGCGGCCGCCGCGGTCACCGCCTCCGCGATGGGGGAGTAGGCGCCGCCCTCGAGCACGTGCTCGCGCGCATCCAGCATCTCGGCCGTGTCGCCCAGGAACTTTGTGCCGCCGCGCAGCAGGGACACGTAGCCGCGCTTGTTGACGTCATGGCGGTGGCCGTTCGCGCACCCGAGGCTGAGCCGGTCGACCGGCTCCAGGTCCGCCTCGCACACGGGGCAGCGGAGCCAGGCGGCCAGCCGGGTCAGATCAGCAGGCACGGTCGCGGCACTCCAATGTCAGCGGTACGGACGGGGGATACGCGAAAGCGCCGACGCGAGGATTCGCGTCGGCGCTTTCACGGGAACCGGTCAGTGCGAGCCGTGGCCCGACTCGAGCTCGCCGCGGGTCGGCGGGACCAGGCGGTCCTCGAAGAACCAGCGCGACAGGCCCGCGCGCACGCGGTTCGCCGCGGTGATCTTGCCCCGGCGGTTCGGGCGCAGCATCAGCGGCTCGTACGCCTCGTACGAGACCAGACGCCACCGCTCGTACTCGCTCAACTGCTCGTGCACCTCGATGAACTCGCCACCCGGCAGCTTGACGATGCGGCCGCTCTCGTAACCGTGGAGGGCGATCGAGCGGTCCTTCTTCTGCAGGGCCAGGCACACGCGCTTGGTCACGACGTACGCGATCAGCGGGCCGATGAACAGCAGCGCCTGGAGGGTGTGGATGACGCCCTCCATCGTGAGCTTGAAGTGCGTCGCGATGATGTCCGAGCTGGCCGCGGCCCAGAAGACCGCGTAGAACGTGACACCGGCAGCGCCGACGGCGGTGCGGGTCGGCGCGTTGCGCGGGCGGTCCAGGATGTGGTGCTCGCGCTTGTCACCGGTCAGCCACGCCTCGACGAACGGGTAGACCATGACCGTCACGATGAACAGGCCCAGGATCGCCACCGGGATGATGATGTTGAACGACCAGGTGCGGTTGAGCCACACGAACTCCCAGCCCGGCGGGACGAGACGCAGCGCGCCGTCCGCGAAGCCGATGTACCAGTCCGGCTGGGTACCGGCCGACACGGGGGAGGGGTCGTACGGTCCGTAGAGCCAGATCGGGTTGATCGTGAACAGCGAGGCGAGCAGAGCCACGACGCCGAACACGATGAAGAAGAACCCGCCGGCCTTCGCCGCGTACACCGGGAGGACCGGGTAGCCGACGACGTTGCCCTGGGTGCGTCCCGGAGCCGCGTACTGCGTGTGCTTGTGGATGACGACGAACATCAGGTGCAGCGCGATGAACGCGACGACAAGCGCGGGAAGCAGCAGGATGTGCAGCGTGTACAGGCGTCCGACGATCGCCGTGCCCGGGAACTCACCGCCGAAGAGCAGGAACGAGATCCAGGTGCCGACCACCGGCAGGCCCTTGATCAGGCCGTCGATGATGCGCAGGCCGTTGCCCGAGAGCAGGTCGTCCGGCAGCGAGTAGCCGGTGAAGCCCTCCGCCATGGCGAGGATGAACAGCACGAAGCCGATCACCCAGTTCAGCTCACGCGGCTTGCGGAACGCGCCGGTGAAGAAGATGCGCAGCATGTGGAGGCCGATGGAGGCCACGAACAGCAGAGCCGCCCAGTGGTGGATCTGACGGACCAGCAGGCCGCCGCGCACCTCGAACGAGATGTTCAGCGTGGACTGCATGGCCGACGACATCTCGATGCCCTTCAGCGGCACGTACGAGCCGTTGTAGGTCACCTCGGCCATCGAGGCCTGGAAGAAGAACGTCAGGAAGGTTCCCGACAGCAGGATCACGATGAAGCTGTAGAGCGCGACCTCGCCGAGCAGGAAGGACCAGTGGTCAGGGAAGATCTTGCGCCCGAACTCCTTGACGGCGCCCGAGATGCTGGTGCGGTCCTCGAGGTAGTTCGCGGCAGCAGCCGTGAACCCGCCCTTCGAGGCCGTCGTCTGTGCCGCAGGCCGTGCGGCGGTCGTGGTGCTCAATGGCGCTCCCAGAAGCTTGGGCCGACGGGCTCGTGGAAGTCGCTGCGGGCGACCAGGTAGCCATCGGCGTCAACGGTGATCGGCAGCTGCGGCAGGGGCCGCTTCGCCGGTCCGAAGATGACCTGCGCTTCGTGCGTGATGTCGAACTGCGACTGGTGGCACGGGCAGAGCAGGTGGTGCGTCTGCTGCTCGTAGAGCGCCACCGGGCACCCGACGTGCGTGCAGATCTTGGAGTAGGCGACGATGCCGTCGTAGTTCCAGTTCTCGCGGCCCTTGGAGACGTGGAGGTCTTCGGGCTTGAGGCGCATGAGCAGCACGGCCGCCTTGGCCTTCTGCTCCAGCATGTTCGGGGCCTCGTTGAGGCCCTCGGGGATCACGTGGAACGCGCTCCCGAGGGTGACGTCGGAGGCCTTGATCGGGGTACCGGTTGGGTCGCGCGTCAGGCGCACGCCCTTGGCCCACATCGTGTTGCTGAGGAGCTCCACCGGGTCCTCGTTCTCGGGCGCCAGCCCGCGGAACAGCACGACGGCGGGCAGCGGGAAGGCGATCAGAGCGCCGATGAGGCTGTTGCGCACCAGGGTGCGGCGGCTGAAGCCCGACTCCTCGTCGGCCTGGCGGAAGATCTCCGCCGCCCGCTCGGTGGTCGCCTCGCTGCCGCGCACGGGGTGGCGGAGGTCGACGCCCTCCTTCTCGTGCATGAGCGCCTTGCCCCAGTGGACGGCGCCGATGCCGATGGCGAGGAGCGCGAGCGCACTCCCGATGCCGATGAACAGGTTGTTCAGCCGCACCGAGTTGGGGTCGCCGTCGACGATGGGGAAGGCCAGGTAGGCGGCGACCGCCCAGACCGATCCCGCGATCGACAGGTAGAACAGCGTGTAGACGGTGCGCTCGGCGCGCCGCTCCTTCCGCGGGTCGAGGTCGGTGACGCGCGGGCGGTGCGGCGGGAACCCGGGGTTCTCGACGGCGTCGCGGATGATCACCGCGGTACCGGGGTTGCCGGTCCGGTGCTCCTCAGGCGAACGGGCAGGCGTCAGCTCGTGACCGCCGTTCTCGTCCTGTGCCATTGCTCTCCTTCTTACGCTGTGTTGTTCGTGTGCCGGCTAGCTAGTTGGACTTGGCCGTGATCCACACGGTGAGGGCGACGATGGCGCCCAGCCCGAAGATCCAGAGGAACAGGCCCTCGGCCACCGGGCCGAGCGAGCCGAGCTCGAAGCCGCCCGGGGACGGGTTGTTCTGGATGTACTTCAGGTACGTGATGATGTCGGCCTTGCCCTGCGGCGTGATGTTCAGGTCGTTGAACACGGGCATGTTCTGCGGACCGGTCACCATGGCCTCGTAGATGTGCTGGGCGCTGACACCGGTGAGCGGCGGGGCGTACTTGCCCTCGGTGAGCGCGCCGCCGGCGCCGGCGACGTTGTGGCACATCGCGCAGTTGATGCGGAAGAGCTCGGCGCCGTGGGCGGCGTCGCCCTTGCCTGCGAGGTACTTCTGCTCGGGGATCGACGGGCCCGGGGCGAGCGAGGCGACGTAGTCGGCCAGCGCCTTGACCTGCTCGTCCGTGAACTGGACCGGCTTCTGCTGGGCCTGCGGACCCTGCATCTGCATCGGCATGCGGCCGGTGCCGACCTGGAAGTCGACGGCGGCAGCGCCGACGCCGATCAGGCTCGGGGCGACGGACGAGCCCTGGGCGTCGAGGCCGTGGCAGGTGGCGCAGTTGGCCTGGAAGAGCTTCTTGCCCTCGTCGACCGAGCTCTGGCTCGCGGCCGCGACCGGCTCGTCGGCGGAGGCCGTGGTGGTGGTGAACGCGGCGTACGCGCCGCCGGTCAGTCCGAGGCCGATCGCGAGGAGCGCGACAGTGGCCAGCGGGTGACGGCGACCGGCCTTACGCGAGGCCTTCGCCTTCGTGGCCGGCTTCGCCGTGCTGGAGTTTTTCGGACGCATGGGGTGAAGAACGCTCCTGTTTCCTATCGGATGATGTAGATGACCGCGAACAGTCCGATCCACACGACGTCGACGAAGTGCCAGTAGTAGGAAACGACGATGGCGCTGGTCGCCTCCTTGTGGCCGAAGATCTTGACCGCGAACGCGCGGCCGATGACGAGGAGGAAGGCGATGAGGCCGCCCGTGACGTGCAGCGCGTGGAACCCGGTGGTCAGGTAGAAGGCCGACCCGTAGGAGTTGCTGCTGAGCGAGATGCCCTCGGAGACCAGCGTCGCGTACTCGAGCACCTGGCCGGAGACGAAGATCGCCCCCATGAGGTACGTGAGCGTGAACCACTCGACCATGCCCCAGCGCCAGAACTGCAGGATGCCGCCCGTGCGGCGCGGCTGCATGCGCTCGGCCGCGAACACGCCGAACTGGCAGGTGACCGAGCTGAGCACCAGGATCAGCGTGTTGGTCGCCGCGTAGGGGATGTTGAGGTGCTGCGTCTCAGCGGCCCACAGATCGGGCGACGTCGACTTGAGGGTGAAGTAGATCGCGAACAGGCCCGCGAAGAACATCACCTCCGAGCCGAGCCAGACGATCGTGCCGACGGCCACGACATTGGGCCGGTTGATCGCCGGCGCACTCGCTGAGGGTGAAAGGGAGGTGCTCGTCACGTAACCCATTATGGCTGAAAAGAACCCATGGTTTTCCCACCCAGTGGGCCTGAATCGACCCGATTTCCGGTTAGGACAGCCTCAATCGCCGCTGTACCGGCCGCTATCGCCGTGGCGTGTCGCCCGCCGATAGGATCACAGCATGGTCCATACGCAGTCCTGGTCGTCCGTGCTGACGTCTCTCCTGGCGGGGGAGCACCTGAGCGTGGCGGACGCGGCGTGGGCGATGGACCAGGTCATGACCGGCGAGGCGACCGACGCCCAGCTGGCCGCATTCCTCATCGCGCTGCGGGCCAAGGGGGAGACCGTCGACGAGATCGTCGGCTTCCGCGACGCCATCCTGGACCACGCCGTCCCGCTGCCGGTGGATCCGATGGCGCTCGACATCGTCGGGACCGGCGGCGACCGCTTCGGCACGGTGAACGTGTCGACCACCGCATCCATCGTCGCAGCCGCCGCCGGCGTGCCCGTGATCAAGCACGGCAACCGGGCCGCGAGCTCCTCCTCCGGGTCGTCGGATGTGCTGGCCGCGCTGGGCATCGACCTCACGCTGTCGGCCGAGCGCGTGGCCGAGGTGCTCGACCGGGCCGGCATCACCTTCGCCTTCGCGAGCGCGTTCCACCCCGGTTTCGCCCATGCCGGTCCCGTTCGGGCACAGCTCGGCGTCCCCACCGTCTTCAACTACCTCGGACCGCTCTGCAACCCGGCGCGCCCCGAGGCGTCCGCGGTCGGCGTCGCGACGCTCGACCGCATCCCGCTCATCGTCGGCGTGTTCCAGACCCGCGGCGCGACCGCGCTGGTCTTCCGCGGCGACGACGGGCTCGACGAGCTGTCGACCACCGGTCACAGCCACGTCTGGGAGGTCTCCCGGGGCCTCGTCACCGAGCACGACATCGATCCGCGCGATCTCGGCATCCCGCGCGCCCGGATCGAGGACCTGCTCGGAAAGGACGCCGCGTACAACGCGGCGGTCGTGCGTGCCGTGCTGGCGGGCGAAGAGGGCCCCGTGCGCGACATCGTCCTGCTCAACGCGGCGGCCGGACTCGTTTCGTACGAGCTCGCGTCCGACCCGTCGAGGGTCCAGGAGTCCATCCTGGATCGGTTCCGTTCGCAAATGGCGGTCGCGGCTCAGGCGATCGACTCCGGGGCCGCGGCCTCGAAGCTCGACGAGTGGGTGGCGGCGACGCACTGACAGCAGTGGAAGGAAGGGTTTCGATGAAGAAGCTCATCAACGACGTACCCGACGTCGTGACCGAGTCCCTCGCGGGGTTCGGCCGGGCTCACGCCGACATCGTGACGGTGTCGCAGGATCCGAAGTTCGTCTCCCGGGCCGACGGTCCCGTTCAAGGCAAGGTCGGTCTGGTGAGCGGCGGCGGCAGCGGCCACGAGCCCCTCCACGCCGGCTTCGTCGGCAAGGGGATGCTGGATGCGGCCGTGCCCGGCGAGGTGTTCACCTCACCGACGCCCATGCCCATCGTCGAAGCGACGAAGGCCGCCGACGGCGGCGCCGGCGTGCTGCACATCGTGAAGAACTACACCGGCGACGTGCTGAACTTCGAGACGGCCGCCGACCTGGCGGGCGCCGAGGGCATCACCGTGCGCTCGGTCGTCATCAACGACGACGTCGCCGTGCAGGACTCCCTCTACACCGCGGGCCGCCGCGGTGTCGCCGGGACGGTGCTCGTCGAGAAGATCGCGGGCGCGGCGGCCGACCGCGGCGACGACCTCGACGCCGTCACCGCCATCGCCGAGCGCGTCAACGCCAACGTGCGCTCGATCGGCCTCGCGCTGACCGACGGCACGGTGCCGCACGCGGGCGAGCCCGGCTTCGTGCTGCCGGAGGACGAGATCGAGTTCGGCGTCGGCATCCACGGCGAGCCGGGACGCGAGCGGATCAAGCTCGAGCCGGCGGACCGCCTGGTGGACCGGATGATGGACGCGATCCTCACCGACCTCTCGTTCGAGGGCTCGCCCGTCCTGCTGTTCGTCAACGGGATGGGCGGCACGCCGCTGTCGGAGCTCTACATCCTGTACCGGCGCGCGGCGGAGATCCTCGACGAGCGCGGCATCACGATCGCCCGCTCGCTCGTGGGCAACTACGTCACCTCGCTCGAGATGCAGGGCGCATCCATCACCCTGCTCAAGCTGGACGACGAGTTCACGCAGCTGTGGGACGCGCCCGTCCACACGGCCGCGCTGCGCTGGGGCCTCTAGGCCGCACCGGCGGCACCGGTACGACGACGAGCGCTACGACAACGAGAAGGAGGCGTCGATGACGCTGGACACGAACTGGGTGAAGACGTGGATCTCCGCGGCCGCGGACTCCATCGGCGAGCACAAGGCCGAGCTCAACACGCTCGACCGAGAGATCGGCGACGGGGACCACGGCGAGAACATGGACCGCGGCCTGCGGGCGTCGGTGGACGCGCTGCAGAAACTGCCGGACGACGCGACGCCGAACGCGGCGCTGCGGTCGGTCGCCATGACGCTGATCTCGACGGTCGGCGGCGCCTCGGGCCCGCTGTACGGCACCGCGTTCCTCAAGGCGGCGGAGCCGGTCGGGACCGGCGACGAGATCGACGACCAGGCGCTCGTGGCGGCCCTCGCGGCCGCCCGGGACGGCATCGTGTCCCGCGGAAAGGCGGAATCCGGCGACAAGACGATGGTCGACGCCTGGACGCCGGCCGTCGACGCCGCACGTGCGGCCCAGGAGTCCGGGGCCTCGGCCTCGGGCATCCTGGCCGCCGCCGCGGAGGCCGCCGAGAAGGGCTCGGACGACACCATCCCGCTGGTCGCCCGGAAGGGCCGCGCCAGCTACCTGGGTGAGCGGTCCGCCGGGCACCGCGATCCGGGCGCCCAGTCGACCGCCCTGCTGCTGCGCGCGGCGGCCGGAGCGGCGGGATGAGCGGGCGCGTCGGGATCGTCTTCGTCTCGCACAGTTCGCGCATCGCCGAAGGGATGGTGGACCTCGCCGGTCAGATGGCCGGCTCCGTGCGCCTGGTCGCCGCCGGTGGCACGGATGACGACGGGATCGGCACCAGCTTCGCGAAGGTCATGTCCGGCGTGTCGGAGGCGGACGGCGGCGACGGCGTCGTGGTCGTGAGCGACCTCGGCTCCGCCCTGCTGACCGCGGAGACGGTGCTGGACATGCTCGACGAAGACCAGCGGGCGCGGGTCCGCGTGGTCGACGTGCCGTTCGTCGAGGGCGGCGTCGCGGCCGCGGTGGCCGCGGAGTCGGGCGCCGGGCTGGACGAGGTCGCAGCAGCGGCGCGCGGTGCGGTGGACGCGTGGGCGGGGCAGGAGGCGGAGGCGGCGGCTCCGGCGACCGCCGCGGCGTCCGGGCCCTACGAGCGCGAGGTGCTCGTCCGCAACCGGGAGGGACTGCACGCCCGTCCCGCGGCCGAGTTCGTCAAGCTCGCCAATACGTTCCCGGCGAAGGTGACCGTGAACGGCAAGGACGCGAAGAGCCTCCTCGGCATCATGTCCCTCGGGCTGACCGCCGGGGCGACCGCGCGCATCGCGTCCGACGACCCCGAGGGCCGTCCCGCCGTCGACGCGCTGGCCGACCTCGTCGACACCGGCTTCGGCGAGGCCTGACGCGCCCCGCCCATCCGCCGACCCCATCCGCCGACGCCAACAGTTCCTGAGTTGTTCGGGTGACACGCCGGGCGCGACCCGAACAACTCAGGAACTGTTGGCTGGGGCGGAGGCTGGGGCGGACGCCGGCGGGAGCGGGAGCGCCATCTCGCGCTCGTTCGCGGTGCGGTCGAGGGGGTAGGGCTGCGTGCGGCCGGTGAAGACGAATCCGCGCCGCAGGTACGAGCGGATGGCCGGCTCGTTGTGCTCGTGCACCTCCAGCAGCAGGCGGTCGCCGCGTCCCCGCGCCCAGCCGACGACGGCGTCGAGCAGCGCATCCGTCATCCCGTGCTCGCGGCCGCGCCAGGCCGGGCTCACGTAGACGCCGACGAGGAACGGCTCGGGCGCGCCCGCGGCCTGGAAGCCGCCCATGCTGCCGAGCCAGCGTCCGTCCCCCGCCACGGCGGCGAACAACCGCGTCGCGCCGGACGTGTTGGACGCCCGCCGCCGCCAGTGCTCGTCGGGGTGCCGGCGCGCCTGCTCGAGGGTCTCCAGGAACGCGATCGGCGCATCCTCGAGCATCTCGAACCGGAGTGCGCGGTACGCCTGCCAGTCGTCCTCGGTGCTGGCACGGACGACCCAGCCGGCCATCGTCAGTCCCGGTCGGCGAGCAGCGCCTCGGCGGAGGCCAGCAGGATCGCCGTGCACAGTCCGTCGAGCGCGGTGGTCAGCTCGCTCAGCGGCGGGAAGGTCGGCGCGATGCGGATGTTGGCGTCGCGCGGGTCGTCGCCGTAGGGGAACGTCGCCCCCGCGGGAGTCACCGCGATACCGGCCTCCTTGGCGAGCTGCACCGCGCGCTTCGCGGCGCCGTCGGCGACGTCGAGGCTCACGAAGTAGCCGCCCGCGGGGAGCGCCCACGATCCGGCGCCCCAGGGGGCCAGCCGCTCGCGGAACGCCTCGTCGACCGCCTTGAACTTCGGCTCCAGGATGGCGCGGTGCTTCTCCATGTGCGCGGCGAGGCCGTCCGCATCCTTCAGCAGCTCGACGTGGCGGAGCTGGTTGATCTTGTCGGGGCCGATGCTCTGCGCGGAGAGGTTGTGCAGCATCCACTCGACGTTCGCCGGCGAGGCGCCGAAGAAGGCGACGCCCGAGCCCGGGTAGGTCACCTTCGAGGTGGAGGCGAAGACCAGCGGGCGGTCGGGGTTGCCGGCCTCGGCCGCGAGCGCCAGCACGTCGATGGGCTCGGGCCGCGCGTCCGTGAGGTGGTGGACGGCGTACGCGTTGTCCCAGATCAGCCGGAAGTCGGGCGCGGCGGGCAGCGACACGAGCGCGCGGACGACCTCTTCGGTGTAGATCGCGCCGGTCGGGTTGGAGTAGACGGGCACGCAGAACATGCCGCGGATGCTGTCGTCCGTCTCCAGCAGCGACGCGACGGCCTCGATGTCCGGACCGTTCTCGTCGGTCGGCACCGGGATGAGACGGATGCCGAGCCGCTCGGCGATCGTGAAGTGCCGGTCGTAGCCGGGGACCGGCGCCAGGAAGCTGATCGACTGACCGCTCCACGGCCGCTCTGCGCCCGGAACGCCGTGGAGCAGCGCGAACGCGACGGTGTCGTGCATCAGCGTGAGGCTGGAGTTTCCGAGCGCGAGCAGTTGGTCGACGGGGACGCGGAGCGCGTCGGCGAAGATCGTGCGCAGCTCCGGCAGGCCGGTCGCGCCGCCGTAGTTGCGGAGGTCGGTGCCCGCGGCGTCGCGGAACCGGCCGTCCGGAAGGTGCAGGAGGTCGTTCGAGAGGTCGAGCTGCTCGGCGGACGGCTTGCCGCGCGTGAGGTCGAGCTTCAGGCCCGCGGCCTTCAACTCGTCGTAGGCGCGTGCGAACGCGGAGTGCGCCTCCCGCAGGGACGCGGTGTCGAGGTCGGCCAGAGGAGACGGCGAGAGCGGTGCGAGGGTCACGTGAACGATCGTAGCGGCGCTCCGCACGGGCCGCCCAGCCGACGTGTGCGAACATCCGGAGTGTGACCGACGAACTGAAGCTCAACCGTGGAATCACCCGCCTGAAGATGGTCGTCGCCATCGGCGCGGGGGTGGTCGTCGCGATCGTGGTCGGGCTGCTCGATGCGTGGCACTACGCCGCCATCGCGGGCTGGGCCGGGGCGTGCCTGGTCTACGTCACGTGGGTGTGGGTGACCGTGTGGCGGCTCGACGGGGAGGCGACCCGGAGCCACGCCACGCTGGAGGACCCGGGTCGACGCACCGCCGATCTGGTGCTGATCCTCGCGGCCGCGGCCAGCGTGGTCGCCGTGGTCTACATCCTGGTCGACGCGAAGAACCTGAAGGGAGGCGCGCAGCTCGGGGTCGCGCTGCTCGCGATCGTGTCGGTCGCCCTCTCCTGGACGCTCGTGCACACCCTGTACGCGCTGCGGTACGCCCGCCTGTACTACCGGTCGGGCGGCGGGATCGACTTCAACCAGAGGGAGGATCCGCAGTACAGCGACTTCGCCTACCTGTCGTTCACGCTCGGGATGACGTTCCAGGTGTCGGACACGGATGTTTCGAGTTCGTACATCCGCCGGTCGATCCTGCACCACGTGCTGCTGTCGTACCTGTTCGGTACGGTCATCGTCGCGGCGACGGTGAACCTGGTGGCCGGGCTGGGCTGAGCGACGGGCCCCGTGCGAGCGGTGTCGCCGCGGCGGAAAGGGAGGAGTCGGGCCCCGACACGCCGGGCGCCGTCGGGAAAGGGAGGAGCGGACGCCGGTAAGCGGTCGGAACTCCTCCGCCGTCAGCGCGTGTAGGTGACGAAGCGGTAGCGCATGCCGTTGGCGGCGGTGAGCCATTCGCCCGCGTCGGCCGTCCATCCCTCGCCCGGCTCGGGGGCGCGCGTGTCGCCCGCGACGTCGAGGTCGATCTCGGTCACCTCGAGCCGGTCGGCGGCCCCGAGCGTCTCGCGGTACAGCTCGCCGCCGCCGATGACCCACACGGTGGATGCGGCCCCTGCCGAGGCGAGCGCCTCCTCCAGTGAGTGGGCGACCGTCGCGCCGGGCGCCTCCCAGTCCGGCCGACGGGTGACGACGATGTTCGTGCGGCCGGGGAGCGGGCGGTAGCGCTCCGGCAGCGACTCCCAGGTGCGGCGGCCCATGACGACGGGGTCGGATCCGGTCAGGGCGCGGAAGTGCTTCAGATCCTCCGTCAGGTGCCACGGCATGACGCCGTCCGCCCCGATGACGCGGTCGTGGGCCTGCGCCCAGATGAGGGCGAGCGTCATACGGCGACGGCCGCGCGGATGGCCGGGTGGTGCTGGTAGTCCTCCACGACGAAGTCCTCGAAGCGGTAGTCGAAGATGCTGTCGGGCTTCCGGGTGAAACGCAGCCGGGGCGCGGGATACGGGTCGCGCTTCAGCTGCTCGGTCACCTGCTCCACGTGGTTGTCGTAGATGTGGACGTCCCCGCCTGTCCATACGAACTCGCCCGGCTCGAGGCCGACCTGCTGCGCCACCATGAGGGTCAGCAGCGCGTAGCTGGCGATGTTGAACGGGACGCCGAGGAACATGTCGGCGCTGCGCTGGTACAGCTGGCACGAGAGCTTGCCGTCGGCGACGTAGAACTGGAAGAACGCGTGGCACGGCGCGAGCGCCATGTCGGGGATGTCGGCCACGTTCCACGCCGAGACGATGATGCGGCGCGAGTCGGGGTCGCTGCGCAGGGTGTCGATGACCTGCTGGATCTGGTCGATGTGCCGGCCGTCGGGCGCCGGCCAGGAGCGCCACTGGACGCCGTAGACCGGGCCGAGCTCGCCGTCCGCGTCCGCCCACTCGTCCCAGATGGTGACACCGTTCTCGCGCAGCCAGCCGACGTTGCTCTCGCCGCGCAGGAACCACAGCAGCTCGTACGCGATCGATTTGAAGTGGACGCGCTTGGTGGTGATGAGCGGGAAGCCGTCGGCGAGATCGAACCGCAGCTGGCGGCCGAAGACGCTGCGCGTCCCCGTGCCGGTGCGGTCCGATTTGTGTGTGCCGGTTTCCAGCACGTCGCGCAGGAGGTCCTCGTACGGGGTGGGGATTCGGCTCACGTTCCGATGGTACTTCTCCGGCGGGTTTGCCTTCTTCGTCGAGGGCTCGGCGCGTCGTAGTCTGGCGTCATGGACGGGTCAGCGCGTGGCGAGCGGCACAGCGACGACGAGCTGGCCACGGCGCTCGAGGAGGAGGTCGCCCGCATCACGTCGGCCATCCCGATCGTCGGGCGCGAGCAGAAGCCTTCGCCGGGCGACACGGGCGTGCAGGAGCCGCGCGCCGCATCCATCAGCTTCGACGACCTGCCCCGGCGGAGCGCGCCGACCGGCCCCGAGCCGACGTTCAGTCCGTGGGTGGCGACATCGGCGATCCCGGTCCAGCGGCCGGAGTCGGAGGGTGCGGAGGCGGAGGATTCCGCGGTCGTGGCGTCACAGGCTCCCGCGCCTCGGCCCGAGCCGGTCTCACCTCCCGCGTATCCCACGATCGCCCGCGCCGAGCCCCTCGACCTGGTCCCGGCGGAGCTCGCGCCGCGGGACTCGCAGCCGGTCCCGCTGGCCGTCGCCGCCGTCACGCCTGCGGCTGCCGTCCCGCCCACGGACGCCGGGGAGTCGGAAGCCGCCGCCGAGGTCCCCGCTGCCGACGTCCCCGCCGACGTGCCCGTCGGTCACGTGGCGGCTCCCGTTGCCGGCCTCGCTGCCGTTCCCGCCCCGGATGCGCAGTCCGTCGAGGAGGCCGCCCCACCCGCCGGCCGCCACGCGCGCCGCAGCATCCTCGAACCCGAGGAGACCGACCTCGAGCCGACGCCGCTGGAACGCCGGGTGGGCCGCGCGTCCCGCATGTTCTGGCTCTGGTTCGCGGGCACGTCATCCCTCATCAGCGTCGGCGTGGGCGCCACCCTGTTCGTGCTGGGCCTGAGCCTCCGCCAGCTGCTCGTGGCGACGCTCGTCGGGGTCGCCCTCTCGTTCCTCCCTCTCGGGCTCGGGACGCTCGCGGGCAAGTGGAGCGGGCAGCCGACGCTCGTGGTGTCCCGGGCGTCGTTCGGGATGCGCGGCAACGTCGTGCCGACCGTGCTCGCGCTGATCGTGAAGCTGTTCTGGGGGTCGGTGCTGCTGTGGCTGGCCGGATCGGCGGCCGGTTCGCTGCTGAAGGCGGAGCGGTGGCCGGGCAGCCCGACCGCGGCCACCGCGGCCGCGCTCGCCGTCGCCATCGTGGTCGCGGGGACGGTGGCGTACGCCGGGTACGCGTTGGTGGCGCGCATCCAGCTGATCCTGACCATCGCCTCCGCCGCTCTCATCGGGCTGATGGTGATGGCGACCTGGCGGCACGTTGACACGACGCGGGCGCTCGCGGTGCCGGATGCGGTGTGGACGCACGTGGTCACCGGCGCCGTGATCGTGTTCAGCTACGTCGGGCTCGCGTGGGCGATGAGCAGCGCGGAGGTCGCGCGGTACCAGCGGTCGCGTTCGTCCGGCGGCGCGGCGATGCTGTGGGCGACGTTCGGGGCCGGCATGCCGCCGCTCGTGCTCGTCTGGTACGGCGGCCTGCTGGCCGCCTCGAATCCCGGACTGGCGGGCGACCTGGCGAAGGACCCTGTGGCCGCGCTGGTTCGGCTCGGGCTGCCGGAGTGGTATCCGGTCCCGCTGCTGCTCGCCGTGGGGCTGTCGCTCATCTCGGCCCTCGTGCTGACGCTGTACTCCGCCGGTTTCACCGTGGATGCGCTCGGCGTGCGGATCGGGAGGCGCTGGAGCTCGCTGGTCGCGGCGGCCGCGATCGCGATCGTCGGCGGGGTGCTGGCGGCGACGGTGTCCGACCTGTCGGCGGTGGTGCGCGGCGTGCCCACCATGCTGTCCGTCCCGGTGGCCGCCTGGGTCGGCATCTTCTCGGGCGAGATGATGCTGCGGACGCGGCGGTTCCACCAGGCGTCGCTGCTCGCTCGTGGCGGCGTCTACCCGGACTGGCGGTGGACGAATCTCGCGCTGCTCGTCGCCGGGACGGTCGTCGGGCTCGGCACGGTGAGCTCGCGGCTGCCGTGGCTGGGCTGGGAGGGGTACCTGTTCCGGGCGGTCGGCATCGACCCGACCGCGGGGATCGGTACCAGCAACATCGGCGTGCTGATCGCGCTTGCCGTCGGGCTCTTCGGAGCGCTCGTGTCGGCGGCCCCCGCGATCCGGCGGCACGAGCAGGCGACCCAGTAGGAGCCTCCACAACGAGGGCCGTTCTCCACAGAAACGGATCCGCCCGGCTCGCGCGGGAGCCCATCCCGTAGGCTGATCGACGTGCCTCACACCCTCGCCTCCGTCCGCGACACCGTCGAGCAGCTCTGGCCGCTCGCCGGCGCCGAGAGCTGGGACGCACCCGGTCTCGTGGCGGGCGATCCGGCTGTGCCGGTCCAGCGCATCCTGCTGGCGGTGGATGCCGTCGCCGCCACGGTCGACGAAGCGGTGGAGCTGCGCGCCGACCTGCTGATCGCGCACCACCCGCTGCTCCTGCGCGGGGTCACCAGTGTGGCGGAGGACCGCTACAAGGGCGCCCTGCTGGCGCGGCTGATCCGGGGCGGCGTGGCGCTGTACGCAGCCCACACCACGGCGGATGTGGTCGCCGACGGCACCAGCGATGTGCTCGCCGCGCGGCTGGGACTGCGCGAGACGACCCCGATCGCGCCCGCGGCCGACGGCGTCACCGGGATCGGCCGGGTCGGCGAGCTGGCCGAGCCCACGACGCTGGGCGCGCTGGCCCGGGCGCTGGCCGACCTGCTTCCTCCGACCGCCGGCGGCGTGCGCGCGGCGGGGGAGTACCACCAGCCGGTGACCCGGGTCGCGGTGTGCGGCGGCGCAGGCGACTCACTGCTGGGCAGCGATGCCGTCCGCGGCGCCGACGTCTACATCACCGCCGACTTGCGGCACCACCCGGCCTCCGAGGCACGCGAGCAGGCCGCCCTGGGCGGCGGTCCCGCACTCCTCGACGTGTCGCACTGGGCCAGCGAGTGGCTCTGGCTCGACACCGCCGCCGAACAGCTGCGCGCAGCCCTGCCCGGTGTGGAGGTCGTCGTCAGCGAGCTCCGCACCGACCCGTGGGACTTCGCCATCCTGCAATGACCACCCCGCACGAAGGAAGCACCGCATCGTGAAAGCCAGCCCCGCCGACCAGAACGAACTCCTGCGACTCCAGGCCGCCGACACCCGCCTGGCCCAGCTCGCGCACGCGACCAAGAACCTCCCGCAGGCGGCGGAGCTCGCGAAGCTCCAGCCCGAGGTGGAGGCGCTGCGCGCCCGCTGGATCGCCGCCACCGGCGAACTGGAGGACGCCCGCACCGAGCTCACGCGCGTGGAGTCCGACGTCGAGCTCGTCGAGGCGCGGGTGAAGCGCGACAGCGACCGCGTGCAGCAGACCGCCTCCGTCAAAGACGTGCAGGCGCTCGAGGCCGAGTTGGCCTCCCTCGCGAAGCGCAAGGACGACCTGGAAGAGATCGAGCTGACCGTCATGGAGCGGGTCGAGGGTCTCGAGGAGGCGCTCGCCGCCGTCGAGGCGGAGCGCGCCGAACTGACCTCCCGCGTCGAGGCCCTGGAGGCGCAGCGCGATGAGGAGGCCGGGAAGCTCGACGTGCAGCGTCGGGCGGCCGCCGCCGACCGCGCGACGATCGCCGAGGCGCTCCCGGCAGACCTCGTCGAGCTGTACGAGCGCCAGCGCGCCCGCTACGGCCTCGGGGCGGCCGCGCTCATCCGCGGCGTCTCCATGGGCTCCAACGTCAAGCTGACGGAGTCCGACCTGTCGGAGATCCGCCGTGCCGCCGCCGACGACGTGGTGCTGTGCCCCGACAGCGGAGCGATCCTCGTGCGCGGGGAGGACTCCGGGCTCTGACGCCCGGGCGCACAGCAGCGCTGCGCTAGGGTGGAGGCCGGAATGGGTCGGCAAGACGGTCGCGTCGGTCCGCGTCAGCGGGCCGCCGAGGAACGTCCGGGCTCCGCAGAGCAGGGCGGTGGGTAACACCCACCCGGGGCAACCCGCGAGAAAGTGCAACAGAAAGCAGACCGCCGGAGGCGCAAGCCGCCGGTAAGGGTGAAACGGTGGTGTAAGAGACCACCAGCGGCCGGGGTGACCCGGCCGGCTGGGTAAACCTCGCCCGGAGCAAGGTCGGACAGGGGACCACGAGGCTGCTCGTCTCATCCCCGGGTAGACCGCTGGAGGGCGGCGGTAACGTCGCTCCGAGATAGATGGCCGTCCGCGGTGCATGCACCGTGACAGAACCCGGCGTATCAGCCGGCCCATTCCCTCCGCTCAGCCGGCAGGCGCCGGTGCGTCGTCCGGCGTCGCCACTTCGCCGCTGCGTCCGCGCTCGCCTCGGTCGCGCCGTTCGCCGCGAACGGCGAGTGCCGCTGCGCCCAGGATGCCCGCGTTGTTGCGGTGCACCGCCGGCACGATCGGCGTCTTCAGCTGCAGCAGGGGCAGGAACTCCTGGTAGTTCTTGGAGACGCCGCCGCCCACGATGAAGAGGTCCGGCGTGAACAGGAACTCGACCTTCGTGTAGTACTTCTGCAGGCGCTTGGCCCACTTGTCCCAGCTGAGGTCCTCGCGCTCCTTAGCGGAGTACGCGGCGCGGGACTCGGCGTCGTGCCCGTCGATCTCCAGATGCCCGAGCTCGGCGTTCGGGATGAGGATGCCGTCGTAGATGAGCGCCGACCCGATCCCGGTGCCCAGGGTGGTCATGATGACCAGGCCGTCCTTGCCCTTCGCCGCCCCGAAGCGGGTCTCGGCGTAGCCGGCGGCGTCGGCGTCGTTGACGAAGTGGATGTCGCGGCCGAGCGACTGCTCGAACAGCGTCTCGGCGTGCAGGCCGATCCAGTCCTTGGCCACGTTGGCGGCCGAGAGCGTGACGCCGTGGCTCACGATCGCCGGGAAGCAGATGCCGACCGGCGCCTCGGGCTCCTCCTTCGCGAGCCGATCGACGATCTCCTTCGTCGTCTCCACGATGTCGTCGGGCTTGCCGCCTTCGGGGGTGGGCAGCTTGACCCGGTCGCTGAGCAGCTCACCGGTCGTCAGGTCGACCAGCCCTCCCTTGATCCCCGTGCCGCCGATGTCGATGCCGATCGCGTGCTTCTGCGAAGTCATGCTCCGAATCTACCGCGCCTGCCGCTCAGGGGAGGGTCAGCACGTCCGCACCGCGCTCGGTGACCACCAGCGTGTGCTCGAACTGCGCCGTGATGCTGCGGTCGCGCGTGACGACCGTCCAGTCGTCGGCCCACATCTCCCACTCGTGCGTGCCGAGGGTGAGCATCGGCTCGATGGTGAAGACCATCCCGGGCTCCATCACGTCGTCGTAGGCGGGGGAAGCGTCGTAGTGCGGGATGATGAGGCCGCTGTGGAACGCGGCCCCCACCCCGTGCCCGGTGAAGTCGCGCACGACTCCGTAGCCGAACCGCTTGGCGTAGGACTCGATCGCGCGCCCGATGACGTTCACCTGCCGGCCGGGGGCGACGGCCTTGATGCCGCGGTTGAGCGCCTCGCGGGTCCGCTCGACGAGCTGGGCGACCTCGTCGGAGGCGGTGCCGACGATGAACGTCTGGTTGCTGTCGCCGTGGAAGCCGTTCTTGTACGCCGTGATGTCGATGTTGACGATGTCGCCGTCCTGCAGCACCGTGTCGTCGGGGATGCCGTGGCACACGACCTCGTTCACCGAGCTGCAGATCGACTTCGGGTAGCCGCGGTAGCCGAGGGTGGAGGGGTACGCGTCGTGGGCGAGCAGGAACTCGTGCCCGATCGCATCCAGCTCCTCCGTCGTGATGCCGGGGCGGACCGCCTCGCCGACGGCGGCGATCGCCTGCGCGGCGATGCGGCCGGACGCGCGGATCAGCTCCACCTCGTCGGGCGTGTAGACGTCGCCGCGGGTGTACGGCGCGGGTCCGGGCCGGCCCACGTACTCCGGTCGCGGGATGCGGCTCGGCACCGGGCGGAGGGCGGTGACCCGGCCCGGGATGAGGTGACCGGCGGAATCGTTGGGCATACGATCAACTCTATGACGAGCGACGAGTACGGCATCAAGCAGGACGCCGAGCACAAGTACTGGTACAACATGAAGACCGGCGAGGTCGAGCAGGGCTTCCTGTCTCCCGCGCCGAACCGCGTCGGCCCGTTCGACACCCGCGACGAGGCTGAGCACGCGCTCGAGAAGCTCCGCGAGAACTCCGCCAAGTGGGCCGAGGAGGACGCGGAGGAGAACCGCTGAGGCCGGGTCGCTTCTAGAAGCTGTGCTCGGGGCCGGGGAACGTCCCGCCCTGCACGTCGGCCTTGTACGCGGCCGCCGCATCCGACAGCACCGTCTTCAGGTCGGCGTACTGCTTGACGAAGCGCGGGATGCGCCCGGTCGAGAAGCCGGCCCAGTCGGTCCACACCAGGAGCTGGCCGTCCACGTGCGGACCGGCGCCGACCCCGATGGTGGGGATGCGCAGCTCGGCGGTGACGCGCTGCGCCACGTCCGCCGGCACCATCTCGAGCACCACCGCGAACGCGCCCGCGTCCTCGACCGCGTGAGCATCCGCGAGCACCCGCTCGGCCGCATCCCCGCGCCCCTGGACCAGGTGGCCGCCGAGGCCGTGCTCGCTCTGCGGGGTGAAGCCGACGTGCCCCATGACGGGGATGCCCGCATCCACGATGCGGCGGATCTGGTCGGCGCTGCGAACGCCGCCCTCGAGCTTCACGGCGTGCGCGCCGGTCTCCTTCATGAACCGTACGGCGGTGTGAAGCGCCTCCAGCGCGCCGGTCTCGTACGAGCCGAACGGCATGTCGGCGACGACGAACGCGCGCTTGACCGCCTTGGCCACTGCACGGGTCAGCGGGATGAGGTCGTCGACCGTCACGGGGAGCGTCGTGTCGTATCCGAGCACATTGTTGCCGGCCGAGTCGCCGACGAGCAGGAAGTCGATGCCGGCCTCGTCGAAGATCTGCGCGGTCAGCATGTCGTAGCTGGTCAGCCCGGTGAACGGAGCCCCCTCCTCCTTCGCCGCCTGGAAGTGGCGGGTCCGCACGCGCTTCAGCGACTGCATCGACGAGGTCGTGGGATGGACGGAGGGCACCGGTGACTGCTCACTCATGCGGCCAGTCTAGTGACGGGGTGGATGCGAGGAGTCAGAGGGTGACCGGCTCCAAGAGTCCTCGCTTGGCTGCGGCCGAAGCAAGTTTCTTGTCGAATGTGATCAGTGGGATGTCGTTGCCCACCGCGACAGCGAGGGCGCAGGCGTCGGGCATTCGAAGGCCGTGTTCCGCCCGGACCCGGGCGAGCAGGAGCGGCTCGTTGGGCCCCAGCGTCGCCGGCGTGACACCGAAACGGCGAAGGTCCTCGAAGGCCTCGAGGGCATGGCAGTCCCGCTCGGGATCGATGAGCGCTTCTGCCACGTTGACCGGGTGGACCAGATAGCTGGCGCCCAGGGCGAACACCTCGCTGGCCGCCGCGTGGTGGACGTTCCACGGATCGAGGAGTGCGATCAAGACGCCCGCATCGACCGCGAAGGTCATTCGGGCCAGCCTTCACGGATCGAAGTGAGGCTTTCGGTGAACATTCCGGCATATTTGGCGCTCATCCGCTCGATCTCGGCGCGACGCTCGTCGATCTGTCGTGCGCGCTCCTCGCGGATGCTCTGCTGATCGGCCCGCTGTCCCACTAGTCTGGGAACGGCCGAGGAAAGGGGCAGGATGGACAAGCAGCGCGACTTCGTTCTTCGCACGATCGAGGAGCGTGGCGTCAAGTTCGTGAGGCTGTGGTTCACCGACGTCGTCGGCACGCTGAAGTCCGTCGCGATCGCCCCGGCCGAGGTCGAGGGCGCGTTCAGCGAGGGCCTCGGCTTCGACGGCTCCGCCATCGAGGGCCTCACACGCGCCTACGAGTCCGACCTGCTCGCGCTTCCGGATGCGACCACGTTCCAGATCCTGCCGTGGCGGGGCGAGGTCGACCCGACCGCGCGCATGTTCTGCGACATCACGACGCCCGACGGGCAGCCCGCGGTGTCCGACCCGCGCAACGTGCTGAAGCGGACGCTGGAGAAGGCGGCCGACCGCGGCTTCACCTTCTACACGCATCCCGAGATCGAGTTCTACCTGCTCAAGTCGTCGTCGTTCGGCGAGGAGGGCCCGGAGCCCGTCGACTCGGCCGGCTACTTCGACAACGTGCCCGGCGGCACCGCCCACGACTTCCGCCGCCGCTCGGTCCGCATGCTGGAGGACCTCGGCATCTCGGTCGAGTTCAGCCACCACGAGGCCGGCCCCGGCCAGAACGAGATTGACCTGCGGTACGCGGATGCGCTCACCACGGCCGACAACATCATGACCTTCCGCACGGTGATCAAGGAGGTGGCGATCGAGCAGGGCGTCTACGCGACGTTCATGCCGAAGCCGCTGCAGGGCCACCCCGGATCGGGCATGCACACCCACATGTCGCTCTTCGAGGGTGACACGAACGCCTTCTTCGAGGCGGGCGCCCAGTACCAGCTGTCGAAGATCGGCCGTCACTTCATCGCGGGCCTGCTGCGCCACGCGCCCGAGATCACGGCCGTGACGAACCAGTTCGTCAACTCCTACAAGCGCCTGTGGGGCGGCGACGAGGCGCCCAGCTTCGTGAGCTGGGGCCACAACAACCGTTCGGCGCTCGTCCGCGTGCCGCTGTACAAGCCGAACAAGGGGCAGAGCTCGCGCGTCGAGTACCGCGCCATGGACTCCGCCGCCAACCCGTACCTCGCCTTCTCGCTGCTCCTCGCCGCCGGCCTCAAGGGCATCGAAGGCCAGTACGAGCTGCCGCCGGAGGCCGAGGACAACGTCTGGGCGCTGTCCGACGGCGAGCGTCGCGCTCTCGGCTACAACCAGCTCCCGGCCAGCCTCGACCACGCCATCTCACTGATGGAGGACTCCGAGCTCGTCGCCGAGACGCTGGGGGAGCAGGCCTTCAACTACGTGCTCCTCAACAAGCGCCGCGAGTGGTCGGAGTACCGGGCGCAGGTCACTCCGTTCGAGCTGCGGACCAACCTCGAGATCCTCTGACCCGTCCGTCGTGAACCGGCAGCAGCTCTCCCTCACCGCCCTGGCGCGTGCCGGATTCGTGGGGCTCAGTTCGGTGCGGGCCGGGATGGACGAGCTGGCCGACCTCACGGGCCTTCCTGCGGAGTCCCTGACCAGCGCGATCTCGGCCGCGGCCGATCCCGACACCGCCCTGGAGTGGACGCTGCGGCTGCTGCGGCAGGCGCCCGCGCAGATGAGGGCGCGGTTCGGCAGCGAGGACGACGCGCGCCGGTTCTTCCGCGTGATCGGGGCGTCGGAGGGGCTGGCCGAGTTCTTCCTGCGCCAGCCCGGGCAGCTGGGTGCGCTCGCCCAGCCGGTCGCCGAGCTCCCGACGGCCGACGAACTCCGCACCGACCTCCTGGACGCGGTGGGTGCGGTCGACGGCGTCGCCGCCGACGGCGACGAGCGGGCCTGGTCCGAGCTGCGCATCCGCTACCGCCGCCGCCTGGTGCAGGTGACGGCCTTCGACCTCGAGCAGGCCGATCCGGTCGCCGGCTTCGACGCGGTGGCCGCCACACTCAGCGACCTCGCGGCGGCGGCCCTCGAGGCATCGCTCGCCGTCGCCCGGCGCATGACGATGGGTTCCGGCCCTGGCCGCTATCCCGAGGCGCAGGTGCGCGCGACGCCCTTCGCGGTCATCGGGATGGGCAAGGCGGGCGCGCGCGAACTCAACTACCTGAGCGACGTCGACGTGATCTTCGTCACCGAGGGCGTGCCCGGCGCCGAGCTCGAACCCGGACGCGCCGTCGACATCGCGACGCGTCTGGCGATGCTCACCATGCGCGGCATCCACGAGCCCGCCATCGAGCCGGGACTCTGGGAGGTCGACCCCAACCTCCGGCCGGAGGGCAAGGACGGCGCGCTCGTCCGCACGCTCGACTCGCACGTCGCCTACTACGACCGCTGGGCGAAGGGATGGGAGTTCCAGGCCCTGCTGAAGGCGCGGCCCCTGGCCGGCGACCGGGCGCTGGGGGAGCGCTACGTCGACGCGCTCGCGCCGAAGGTGTGGAGCAGTGCCTCCCGCGAGAACTTCGTCGAGTCGGTGCAGCGGATGCGCGAACGCGTGACCGACAACATCCCCGACGACGAGGTGCACTACCAGCTGAAGCTCGGTCCCGGTGGGTTGCGCGACGTCGAGTTCACCGTGCAGCTGCTGCAGCTCGTGCACGGGCAGACGGACGACCGGGTGCGGCAGCGGGACACGCTCGCCGCCCTCGCGGCTCTCGCCGCCCAGGGCTACGTCGGCCGGGAGGAGTCGGCGAGCTTCTCGCAGGACTACCGGATGCTGCGCCTGATGGAGCACCGCCTGCAGCTGCGCCGCCTGACGCGCACGCACCTGATGCCGCGCGACGAGGCGGGGAGCGCATCCTGGCCCGGGCCACCGGCCTCGCTCCCAGCGCCGACCAGCTGCTGACCCGGTGGAACGAGATCAAGCACCGCGTGCGCGGCCTGCACGAGCGCCTGTTCTACCGGCCCCTGCTGAGCGCCGTCGCGACCACCTCCACCGAGGACGCGCGCCTCGCCGGCGGGGTCGGCCTGACCAGTGAGCAGGCGGAGGCCCGCCTGGCGGCCATCGGCTTCCGCGACCCGCGGGGCGCCCTGACGCACATCGGGGCGCTGACCTCCGGGGTGTCGCGCCGGGCGAGCATCCAGCGCCACCTCCTCCCGGTGATGCTCCAGTGGTTCGCGGACGGACCGGATCCTGACTACGGGCTGCTCACCTTCCGCCGGCTGAGCGAGGAGCTCGGCGGCACGCACTGGTATCTGCGGATGCTGCGCGACTCCACCGGCGCCGCCGAGGGTCTGACCCGGGTGCTGTCCGGCTCGCGGTTCGCCGGGGAGCTGCTGGGACGCATTCCCGAGTCGGCGGCCTGGCTGGAGTCGGAGGACGAGCTCCGGCCCCGCACGGCGGCCCTGCTGCGGGAGGAGACCGCCGCCATCCTCGCCCGGCACGAGTCGGTCGACACGGCCGCGACCGCGTTGCGCGCCATGCGGCGGCGCGAGGTGCTGCGGCTCGCCGTGTCGGGCATCCTCGGGTTCGCGACCATCGAGGAGCTCGCCCGCGGGCTCACCGACGTCACCGAGAACACGATCGACGGTGTTCTTCAGGCGATCCGCGCGTCCCGCGGCGACACCGACCAGCTGGAGTTCGCCGTCATCGGCATGGGCCGGTTCGGCGGCCGCGAGCTCGGCTTCGGCTCCGACGCCGACGTGATGTACGTGTTCCGTCCGCTGGCGGCCGAGCAGGAGGCCGCCAATCGCGCGGCCCTGGCGATCGTCTCGGAGCTCAACCGGCTCACCGAGGACAACCGGCTGCCCCTCGACCTCGACATCGGTCTGCGGCCGGAGGGGAAGAACGGGCCGCCCGTCCGCTCGCTCGAGTCGTACCGCGCCTACTACCGGCGCTGGTCGCTCACCTGGGAGGCGCAGGCGCTGCTCCGCGCGCGGGGCGTGGCCGGAGAGGATGCGCTGCTCGCGGACTTCGCCGAGCTGGCGGACGAGGTCCGCTACCCGGCGGGCATCAGCGAGCAGGAGGTGCGCGAGGTGAAGCGCATCAAGGCCCGGGTCGAGAACGAGCGCCTGCCGCAGGGCGCGGATCCGTCGCGGCACCTGAAGCTCGGTCGCGGATCGCTGAGCGACGTCGAGTGGTTCGTGCAGCTCATCCAGCTGCAGCACGCGGCGGCCGTGCCCGAATTGCGGACACCATCCACCCTGGATGCCCTGGCCGCGGCAGCGGAGCATGGCTTCGTCTCGGAGGAGGACGCCGGCCGCCTCCGCGACGCCTGGCTCTTCGCCTCCCGCACCCGTTCGGCCATGACCCTCTGGACGAACAAGACGGCCGACGTGCTGCCCTCCGACCGCGTCGCTCTCGACGGCGTCGCGCGCCTGATGGAGTACCCGCCCGGCTCGGCCAGCCGCCTGGAGGAGGACTACCTCGCGGTCACCCGCCGGGCCCGGCAGGTCTTCGAGCGCGCCTTCTACGGCTTGCCGCAGCGTCCGTCCTCCACCGCCTGACCGTAGTAACGCTTGACGTTATTAACGCGCCGCGTTACTATTGAGCATGCTCCACTCCTTCGCTGATCGCGACACGGAGGAGGTGTGGTTCGGCCTTCCCGTCAAGCGGTTCGGCCCCGACATCCGCCGCATGGCCCGTCGCAAGCTCACCATCCTGAACGCCGCGGCTGACCTCAACGATTGCCGGGTACCTCCGGGCAACCGGTTGGAGAAGCTGAGCGGCGATCGAGCCGGTCAGTACAGCATCCGCATCAACGACCAATTCCGCATCTGCTTCCGCTGGACCAGCGGCGGACCGGAAGACGTGCAGATCGTCGACTATCACTGACGGAAACGACGCATCCAGGAGAGTTCATATGATCGATTTCATCACCCCCGGAGAGGTTCTCCACGAAGAGTTCATGGTCCCACTCGGTCTGACCAAGTACGCGCTGGCGAAGGCGATCAATGTGCCTGCGCAGCGTATCGGCGACATCGTGGCCGGTAAGCGGGCGATCACCCCAGACACCGCCCTTCGGCTGGCGCGCGCGTTCGGTACGACGGCCGAGTTCTGGCTCAACCTGCAGGCGCACTACGACCTGGAGCGAGCGCTCGACGCGCATGCCGAGGAGTTCGACGAGATCCGGCCTGTGATCGCGAGTTGAGTTCGGGTGACCCTGTCCCTGCCGGTGTGACCGCCGAGCTGGTGTGACCCGTTCGGGGTGCACCACGCTGTCCACCCTCGGTACTATCACTGCGTGAGTGAGCAATCCTCAGGAACCGCGCTACGCATCGCTGGACGGCCTGCGCGGGGTCGCGTCGCTGGTCGTCATCGGGTACCACGCGCTGCTCGTTGTCCCGGCCATCTCCGCTCTGTACATCGACAAGGCGGAGGCGTCGCCGTCGAGCGTCGAGTGGTGGCTCTTCCACACGCCGTTGCGGCTGCTGTTCGCCGGCCACGAGGCCGTGCTGGTGTTCTTCGTGCTTTCCGGCTTCGTGCTGACGTTGCCCTTCCTCGGCCGGCCGCCGACCGTACGAAGCACGATCGCGTACTACGGGCGGCGGGTCGTGCGGCTCTACGTGCCGGTGTGGGCGTCGATCGCGCTGGCGCTGGCGCTCGCCCTGGCTGTCCCGCGCAACCCGGCCATGGGCGGGTGGATGGGCACCCATCACGACCCGACGCTCAACGGCCTCTGGCACGACCTGGTGCTGGTGCTCGGCACCTCCAACCTGAACAGCCCGCTGTGGTCGCTCACCTGGGAGGTGTGGTTCTCGCTCCTCATGCCGGTGATGTTCCTGCTGATCCGCTGGTCCCGGGCGGCGCGGTGGTGGTGGGCGGCCATCCCGCTGCTCATGCTGATCTCCGCCGTCGCGCGGTTCGACGCGGTCCGTCAGGTGCTCCCGGCGGCCTGGCTGACGGCGGACCTGCTCCAGTACCTCCCGGTCTTCGGCATGGGGATGCTGCTCGCCTTCAACCGCGCCCGGATCGCCGAAGCGGCCTCGCGGGTCACGGTGTGGTGGCCGATCGTCGCTGCGGCGCTGCTGCTCACTGTCAGTCCCACCCTGATCGCACCGAACGGCTACGCCCCCTGCAGGCGTTCGCCTACCTGCTCAGCCTCACCGGCGTCGCCACCATCGTCGCGCTCGCCTTCGCGTCGCCGGTCCGCCGTGCGCTCGAGACCCGGCCGCTGCAGTGGGCGGGGACGCGGTCGTTCAGCATCTACCTCGTCCATGAGCCGATCCTCGTCGCCGCGGCGATCCTGGTCGGAGCCGACGGCTGGTGGTGGCTGCTCGTGGCCGCGCCGCTGGTGCCCGTCATCCTGCTCGTCGCCGAGGTGTTCCACCGGTTCGTGGAGCGGCCCTCCATCACCCTCTCGCGCACCGTCGGACGCGCGCTGGCCCGGGAACGGCAGAAGGGCCGCACCCCGAGCGGGATGCGGCCCTTGCCTGCGTCTGACGCGGGTCAGACTCCGTAGTACAGCTCGTACTCGAACGGGTGCGGACGCTGCGCGAGGGGCTTGATCTCCTTCTCGCGCTTGTACTCGATCCAGGTCTCGATGAGCTCCGGGGTGAACACGCCGCCCGCGGTGAGGAAGTCGTGGTCGGCCTCGAGCGCGTCGAGCGCCTCGCCGAGCGACGCCGGCACCTGCGGGATGTTGCGCGCCTCCTCCGGCGGGAGCTCGTAGAGGTCCTTGTCGACCGGCTCGTGCGGCTCGATGCGGTTCTTGATGCCGTCGAGGCCCGCCATCAGCTGGGCGGCGAACGCCAGGTACGGGTTGCCGGAGGCGTCGGGCGCGCGGAACTCGATGCGCTTCGCCTTCGGGTTGGAGCCCGTGATCGGGATGCGGATGGACGCCGAGCGGTTACCGGCCGAGTAGACCAGGTTGACCGGGGCCTCGAAGCCGGGGACCAGGCGGTGGAACGAGTTCACCGTCGGGTTCGTGAAGGCCAGGACAGCCGGGGCGTGCTTGAGCAGGCCGCCGATGTACCAGCGCGCGATGTCGGACAGGCCGCCGTAGCCGGCCTCGTCGTAGAACAGCGGCTTGCCGTCGTTCCACAGCGACTGGTGCGTGTGCATGCCCGAGCCGTTGTCGCCGAAGAGGGGCTTCGGCATGAACGTCGCCGTCTTGCCCCACTCGTTCGCCGTGTTCTTGACGATGTACTTGAACTTGAGGATGTCGTCCGCCGCGTGCACCATCGTGTCGAAGCGGTAGTTGATCTCGGCCTGGCCGCCGGTGCCCACCTCGTGGTGCGCGCGCTCCAGGATGAGGCCGGCGTCGATGAGCTTCAGCGAGATGTCGTCGCGCAGGTCGGCCTGCTTGTCGACCGGGCTGACCGGGAAGTAGCCGCCCTTGTACGGGGTCTTGTTGGCGAGGTTGCCGCCCTCTTCGACGCGGCCCGAGTTCCAGGCGCCCTCCTCCGAGTCGACGGAGTAGAAGCTGGAGTTCTGCTTCACCTCGTAGCGCACGTCGTCGAAGATGTAGAACTCCGCCTCCGGGGCGAAGTACGCGGTGTCGGCGATGCCGGTCGACGCGAGGTACTTCTCCGCCTTCTTGGCCACCTGACGCGGGTCCTTCGCGTAGATCTCGCCGTTGCGCGGGTTGTAGATGTCGAACACCATGATGAGGGTGCGCTCGGCGCGGAACGGGTCGATGTAGGCGGTCGACACGTCCGGGATGAGCTGCATGTCGGACTCGTGGATCGACGCGAAGCCGCGGATCGAGGAGCCGTCGAACAGCTGGCCGACGGAGAAGAACTCCTCGTCGACGGTCGCGGCGGGGATGTTGAAGTGCTGCTGCACACCGGGAAGGTCGGTGAAGCGGATATCAAGGAACTTGACGTCGGTGTCCTTGATGAACTTGAGCACCTCGGAAGAATCACGGAACATACGGACGACTCCCAATGGCTTTGCGGGTGACCGGACTGCGCATGCAGTCCACTCGTCCACGGTAGGGGAGGCCGTTTCCCGGGGGTCACGCGAATGTTTCCAGCGTGTTACGGGTACCCGGGCAGGGGATACGCGCGGGATGGCTGCTCAGGATGCGGTGCTCAGAATGCGCGCCGCGCCGCTCGGTAGACTCGGCGGGTGCCGCAGAACCCCGCCGACCGCCCCCGTGACATCGCCCCCAGTCGTTACCCGGGGGAGCGGCTCGGCCTCCCCGAGACGGGCCAGCGGTCCGTGGGCCGGGTCGGCCGCCGCATCGGCGCGATCGTCGTCGACTGGGCGATCGCGTCGTTCCTGTCGTTCGCGTTCTTCCGCTACGACTCGTGGGCGACGATCGGGATCTTCGCGCTGATGCAGATCCTCTTCATCCCCACGATCGGCGGAAGCCTCGGTCATCGCATCTTCGGGATGCGCGTGGTCGCGATCCGCGGAGGGTGGGTCGGCGTCTGGCGCCCGATCGTCCGCACGCTGCTGCTCTGCCTCGCGATCCCGGCCCTCGTCTGGGACTCCGACCAACGCGGCTTCCACGACAAGATCGCCGGAACCGTCCTCATCCGCGCCTGAGCGCGGGTTCTCCGAACGTCGAGGCCGGAGTCAGCGGGCTCGCTGAGCGCGGACCTTCATCGGGTCGATGCCCTTCGGGATGGGCATCTGGTTCTCCATCGACTGGAGGCGGTTGCTGATCGCCAGCACCTCGGCCTTGGTGAGGGTCGGCTTGATCTTCGCCAGCGTCCGCGGCACCTTGTGCAGCGGCACCGAGTCGGCGTCGGGGCCCACGCTGATGATCGTCACGGGCACGTTCGGCAGGACGCGGTTGACCTTGCGGCGCTCCTCGTCCACCATCCGCTTGGTGCGGGTGGCCGGTCCCTCGCTGATGAGCACGACGCCGCCGCGCCCGGTCGCGCGGTAGACCGCATCCTGCGTCTTGCCGTTGACGGCGACGGGCATCTCGGAGCCGCGCCAGCTGCGCTTCAGCGACGAGCGGAGCACGGCGCCGACGGCGCCCGGCTGGCCCTCGATCTGCGAGTACGCGGCTCGCTCGGCGCGACGGCCCAGGATGATGAGCGCGATCAGGAGGCCCGCGAGCACGCCCGCGAGGATCCACAGCACCATCGTGAAGACGTTGCCGCCAGACAGGAAGACCGCGAGGAGCACGCCCACGATGATCGGGAGGACAGCACCGAGGACGATGTAGAGCACCGCGCGGTCGTCGTACCGGCGGGTCATCTGGAACACCTGCCACATCTGCTTCAGACGGCCGGGCTCCTTGGTGGACTTGTCCTTTGCCATAGCTCCAAGGATACCGGCTCGGCGGCGTTCCAGATGACCCGTTCGCTCCCGGGAGAGCGCTGTCAGGACACCGCTTGCGCGAACCCGAGGGAGGCGTCGGCGAGGTGCTGCAGCTCCTCCGGCACCGGCCGTCCCTTCGCGTGCATCGACTGTGCCCAGAGGCGCCCGGCGCGGTACGACGAACGCACGAGCGGCCCGGAGAGCACGCCGAGGAAGCCGATCTCCTCCGCCTCCTGCTTCAGCTCGACGAACTCGTCCGGGTGCACCCAGCGCGCCACCGGGAGGTGCCGCGGGCTCGGCCGCAGATACTGGGTGATCGTGATGATGTCGGTCCCCGCGTCGTGCAGGTCGCGCAGAGCGGTGCTGATCTCGGCGCGCTCCTCGCCCATCCCGAGGATCAGATTCGACTTGGTGATCAGGCCCGCCGCGCGTCCCTGCGTCAGCACGTCGAGCGAGCGCTCGTACCGGAAGGCCGGGCGGATGCGCTTGAAGATGCGCGGGACGGTCTCCACGTTGTGCGCGAAGACCTCCGGCCCGGCGGAGAAAACCTCGCCGAGGTACTCGGGGTTGCCGGAGAAGTCGGGGACGAGGATCTCGACGCCCGTGCCGGGGGACTGGCGGTGGATCTCGCGGATGGTCTCCGCGTAGAGCCACGAGCCCTCGTCCTCCAGGTCGTCGCGCGCGACGCCCGTGACGGTGGCGTACCGGAGCCCCATCCGCTGGACGGACTCGGCGACCCGTCGCGGCTCGTCGCGGTCGAACTCGGCCGGCTTGCCGGTGTCGATCTGGCAGAAGTCGCACCGCCGGGTGCACTGCGAGCCGCCGATGAGGAACGTCGCCTCGCGGTCCTCCCAGCACTCGTAGATGTTCGGGCAGCCCGCCTCCTGGCACACCGTGTGGAGCTCCTCCGACTTCACCAGGCTCTGCAGCTGGCGGTACTCGGGGCCCATCTTCGCCTTCGTCTTGATCCACTCGGGCTTGCGCTCGATCGGCGTCTGGGCGTTGCGGACCTCGAGGCGCAGCATCCGGCGCCCCTCGGGTACGGCGCTCACGCGACGGCCTCGGCGGAGGTGAACTCCCGGTCGAACGCGGCCTGCACGAGCGGAGCGACGTCCTGCGGGGTGACGGTGCGGCCGAGGACCCGCGAGATCGTCGTGACGCCCGCGTCCCGGATGCCGCACGCGACGATGCTCTCGTAGGCGTCGAGGCTGTTCGAGCAGTTCAGTGCGAAGCCGTGCATCGTGACGCCTTCGGCGACGCGGATGCCGATGGCGGCGATCTTCTCGTCGCGCACTGCTCCGGGGTTGTTCTCGGGGCGCATCCATACGCCGGATCGGCCTTCGATCTGCTCGCCGGTGACGCCGAGACGGGCCAGCACGTCGATCAGGACGCGCTCGAGCGCTCGGACGTAGCCGACGACGTCGATGGGGTCGTGGAGGCGGAGGATCGGGTACCCGACGAGCTGCCCCGGCCCGTGCCAGGTGATCTTGCCGCCCCGGTCGACGTCGACGACGGGAGTGCCGTCGGTCGGGCGTTCGCTCGGGTCGGTCCGCTTGCCCGCGGTGTAGACCGGCGGGTGCTCGAGGAGGATGACGGTGTCTGGCGCCCGGCCTGCGACGACAGCGGCGTGCAGGGCACGCTGCTGCTGAAGGGCCTCGAGATACGGCACGGAGTTGGCGCTTAGCCCCGTGACGTCATACGTGGTCACCCGGCCAGTCTATGTCCCCGGGGGAGAAGTGCCCACAAGGGCGGTAGGCGGCGGGTTATCCACGGATCGGTCGCCGGTGCTTCGCCGGGTTTCTCGATCCGATGGGATGGACGCGTGATCCGACTACGACGAAACCATCGTTCGCTCCCTGCCACGCGCGACGAGCTCCGGCGCGCGGCGGCGACCGTCGCCCAGCGGGAGGGGTGGCAGGTGCTGAGCCCGCTCCATCCACGCGAGGAGTCGCCCGATGTCGCGGAGGCGCGGGTCGTGGTCTCCGGTGCGGGGCTTCCGGGCAGGTGCGTGCTGCGCGTCCGGGAACGCCGCGGGGAAGCGCCGGCGGCCGAGCTCGGGGCGCGGCGTGCGGCGGCGTCCGAGCACGTGGTCGGTGTCGTGCGGGAGCTGCCGCCGTGCCGCGCGCACGGCAGGGAGCTGGATGCCGTGCTGCTGACGGCGGCGGACGCCGGGGCGCTCGAACCGATGCTGCATCGGGACGGCGGTCTCCGCGGCGGAGAGGCGGCGACGGTGCTCCTGGGCGTGGCCGCGGGCATCGATGCGTTGCACCGTGGCGGGTGGGCCCGGCCCGCGCTGAGCGGCGACGGTGTCGTGTTCGCGGGAGACGGGTGCCCGGCCCTCGATCGTCTGGATGCCGTGGTCCCCTTCTCGCCGGAGGCGGCGGTGGCGGATGCCGAGGCGTACTACGCCTGGGGGCGACAGGTCTGCCTGCGGGTGACGGACGGGTCGGGGATGCTGCTGCTGGCGGCGATCGAGAGGGGCTTGCGAGCGGGAACGTGGGGAGCGGTCGAGGAGGCGGTGCTCGCGGCTGTGCCACCCGAGCCGGTCGAGCTCGGGCGGATCGAGGCGTCGGAGCGCGAGCCCGTCCATCCCCGGTCGCACGTGCACGGCATCGAGCGGGCGGTCACAGCGGCGATGAGCCTGCTCGACGGGGAGCCGGTCCGTACACTGACGCAGGCTTGCGCTGCGTGGCTCAGGCGACGACCGGCTCTCGCGGTGGCCGGGGCGGTTCCCGTGGCGGCCGCACTGGCAATCCTCGTGTTGTTGCCGACCTCGCCCGCCGAGAGTGCTCCGGTCTCCGGACCGTCGACGCCGCTGGCGACGGTGCCGGCCGCTCCTCGTGCGGCCGGCACGGCGTCCGACCCGCCGGCCTCGGGCGCGCGAGGAGCACCGGCCTCGCCGACGACGACGCCCGAACCACCTCCAGGGACGGGGGCGGCAGCCCCTGCCGCCGCACTGAGCGGGGACCAGGATGCGGTCACGGCGGCCGGCGCACTCCTTCAGGCGCGGCACGCCTGTTTCGCGGCGAAGAGTCGAGGGGCGGAGTGCCTCGCGCCATTGCTCGACGGCGAGCCCTCGTTCGTCGCGCAGGAGACGCAGGCCCTCGGTGCATCCGGTGCCGCCGGGGCGCGGGACTACGCGGGCGCGGACCTCAGCCTCGTCGAGTCGTGGGGCGACGCGGCGCTGGTGGCGGTGGCGCCGGACGCACGGCGCACCCCGCACAGCGAACCGGCCTCGCTCCTGCTGGTGAGGGGCGAGGCCGGTTGGCGACTGCGGGCAGTGTTCCCGTGACGGGGTCAGAGACCGAGGTTGCCCTCGAAGTTGCCGCCCTCGAGGCGGTTCTTCACCGCGACGAGGAAGCGGGCCGCGTCGGCGCCGTCCACGATGCGGTGGTCGTACGACAGGGCCAGGTACACCGTCGAGCGGATCGCGATCGAGTCGGAGCCGTCCGCCGAGACCACGACCGGCTTCTTGGTCACGATGCCCGTGCCCAGGATCGCGACCTGCGGGAGGAACACGAGCGGGGTGTCGAACAGCGCGCCGCGCGAACCGGTGTTCGTCAGCGTGAACGTGCCGCCGGCGAGCTCGTCCGGCTTCAGGCGGTTGTCGCGGGTGCGCTCCGCGAGGTCCGCGATCTCCTTGGCCAGATTGACGATGTCGAGCTCGGAGGCGTTGCGCACCACCGGGGTGAGGAGGCCGCGCTCGGTGTCCACGGCGATCGAGATGTTCTCGTGGTCCGGGTACACGATGCTGTCGCCGTCGACGGTGGCGTTGATGACGGGGTACGTCTTGAGCGCCTCGGCGGCGGCCAGGGCGAAGAACGGCAGGAAGGAGAGCTTCACACCGGTCTTGGCGACGAAATCGGCCTTCACGCGGTCGCGGAACGCTGCGACCTTCGTCACGTCGACCTCGACCACGCTGGTCAGCTGCGCGGTCGACTGCATCGACACGACGGCGCGTTCAGCGACGACCTTGCGCAGACGCGACATCGGCTGGGTCGTGCCGCGCAGCGGCGAGACCTCGGGAGCCGGAGCAGCGGCGGCGGGGGCAGCGGACGCGGAGGCGGCGGGAGCGGCGGCCTGGAGGATGTCCTCCTTGCGGATGCGTCCGCCGACACCGGTTCCGGTGACGGTCGACAGGTCGACGCCCTGCTCGTTCGCGAGCTTGCGGACGATCGGCGTCACGTAGCCGGCGTTGCCGGCGTGGGCGCCGCCCGATGAGGCGGGAGCGGCCGCAGCGGCGGGCGCCGCCGGAGCCGGTGCGGCCTGCGCGGGTGCGGCGGGAGCAGCCGGGGCCGGGGCGGCCGGAGCAGCGGCAGCGGGGGCCGGGGCGGCGGGGGCAGCCTGAGCGGGCGCAGCCGGAGCAGCAGGGGCGGGCGCAGCCGGAGCAGCGGGGGCGGGAGCGGACTCCTGCGCCGGAGCCGCCTGCGCGGGAGCGGGCTCCTGGGCGGGAGCCGGTGCGGGCGCGGCAGCGGCAGGAGCCTCCTGCTGTGCCGGGGCCTCCTGGGCGGGCGCAGCCTGCTCGGCCGGAGCAGCCTCCGCGGGAGCGGCCTGCTCGGCCGGAGCGGCCTCGGCAGGAGCGGCCTCGGCGGCCGGCGCCTCGGCGCCCGCGCCGGAGCCGTCACCGATGCGCACGAGCGCGGTGCCCACCTCGACCGTCTCGTCCTCCTGCACCAGGATCTCCTCGATGACGCCGGCGACCGGCGACGGGATCTCGGTGTCGACCTTGTCGGTCGAGACTTCGAGCAGGGGCTCGTCCACCTCGACACGGTCGCCAACGTTCTTCAGCCAGCGTGTGACCGTGCCTTCCGTGACGCTCTCGCCGAGCGCCGGGAGGCTGACGGATTCGCTCATGAGCTTCTCTCCTTCAAAACCTGATCGTTCAGTAGCTTATTGCAGGCGGGTCCGCGCGAGGCGGACCCGCCTGGTCGTCCTAGAGGGTGTGCAGCGGCTTGCCCGCGAGGTACAGGAACGCCTCGCCGAGGGACTCGTTCTGCGTGGGGTGCGCGTGCACGAGAGGAGCGATGTCCTCGGGGTACGCCTCCCAGTTCACGGCCAGCTGCGCCTCGCCGATCAGTTCGCCGACGCGCGCGCCGATCATGTGCACGCCGAGCACGGGGCCGTCGTTCAGACGCACGACCTTGACGCTTCCGTTGGTGCCGATGATCTCGCTGCGCGCGTTGCCCGCGAGGCTGTAGTCGTAGCTCGAGACGCTGTCGGCGCCGTACTTCTCGGCCGCCTTCGCCTCGGTGAGGCCGATCGACGCAACCTCGGGGTCGCAGTACGTCACCTTGGGGATGTTGACGTCCGGGATGACGATCGGGTTGAGGCCCGCGATCTCCTCGGCGACGAAGATGCCCTGCTGGAAGCCGCGGTGCGCGAGCTGCAGGCCGGGGACGATGTCGCCGACCGCGTAGACGCCGGGGATGTTGGTGTGCAGGCGCTCGTCGGTGATGACGAAGCCGCGGTCCATGGTGACGCCGACCTCGTCGAAGCCGAGGCCCTGCGTGAGCGGCCCGCGGCCGACGGCGACGAGGAGGATGTCCGCCTCGATGGTGTTGCCGTTCTCGAGGGTGACGACGACGCCGTTCTCGTTCTGGGTGACGCCCTGGAAGCGGACACCCAGGCTGTAGTCGATGCCGCGGCGGCGGAACGCGCGCTCCAGGGACTTGCTGATCGACTCGTCCTCGTTGGGGACGAGGTGCGGCAGCGCCTCGATGATGGTGACGTCGGAGCCGAACGACTTCCACACGCTGGCGAACTCGACGCCGATGACGCCGCCGCCGAGCACGGCGACCTTCTTGGGCACGAAGTCGAGCTCGAGGGCCTGCTCGCTGGTGATCACGCGGCCGCCGATCTCGAGGCCCGGGAGCGAGCGCGAGTAGGAGCCGGTGGCCAGGATGACGTTCTTGCCGACGATGGTGTCGTCGCCCACCTGCACGGTGGTCGGGGAGGTCAGCCGACCTTCGCCCTCGATCACGGTGATGCCGCGGGCCTTCACCAGGCCCTGGAGGCCCTTGTACTTCTTGGCGACGATCCCCTGGCGGTACTGGGTGACGCCGTTGATGTCGACACCCTGCAGCTCGGTGACGATGCCGTACTTCGCGGACTCGCGCGAGTAGTCGGCGATCTCCGCCGCGTGGAGCAGCGCCTTCGTCGGGACGCAGCCGCGGTGCAGGCAGGTGCCGCCGACCTTGTCCTTCTCGATCATGCCGACGGTGAATCCGAGCTCGGCCGCACGCAGCGCTGCTGCGTAGCCTCCACTCCCACCGCCGAGCACCACAATGTCAAAGTTCTGCTCAGACACCCAGCTACTCCCTCGCGCATCAGGATCATGTGACACGAAGCCGCCCGAAGGGGTGGCTCCGGGAGACGTGTTGATGGGCGGGTTTTCCCGCCCATACGACCCTACTACCTCCGGGAAAAGCTCTCGGCCAGGCGAACCAGCGCCCGTACGCTGACGGCGGACGGGCCCTTGCCGGTGAATCCGTACGGCGCCGCCGGGCTCTTCGCCGGGCCGGCGATGTCGAGGTGCGCCCAGGGGATGCGCGGGGCGTCGTCCTCGTCGCCGGTGCGGCCGACGAACTCCTGCAGGAACACGCCGGCGAGCAGCGCGCCGCCCGCGGTGTTCCCCGGGTTGGCGTTCGCGATGTCGGCGACGTCGGAGTTGATGGTGGCCCGCAGCTCGCCCGGGAGCGGCATGGGCCAGAGCAGCTCACCGCTCTCGCGCCCGGCGGCGAGCACGTCGTCGACGAGGCCGTCCGATCCCATGACGGCCGCGTACCGCGTGCCGAGCGCCACCATGGCGGCGCCGGTCAGGGTCGCGACGTCGACGATCGCATCCGGCTGCTCCTCGCTGGCCGCGACCAGGCCGTCGGCGAGCACGAGCCGGCCCTCGGCGTCGGTGTTCAGGACCTCGACGGTGCGGCCGCCGCGGATGCGGAGCACGTCGTTCGGGCGGATCGCCGATCCCGAGGGCATGTTCTCCGCCAGGCAGAGCCACGCGGTGACGCGCACCGGCAGCGCCAGGCGCGCCGCCGCGAGTGCGACGGCCAGCACGGTGGCGGCACCGGTCATGTCGTACTTCATGCCGACCATGCCGGTCGCCGGCTTCAGCGACAGGCCGCCGGAGTCGAACGTGATGCCCTTGCCGACCAGGGCGAGGTGACGGGATGCGCCCTCCGGCGCGTAGACGACCTTCACAAGGCGCGGGGGACGGGTCGACCCCTGGCCGACGCCGAGGATGCCGCCGAAGCCGTCCGCCGCAAGCCTCTCCTCGTCCCAGACGGTCACGTCGACAGGGAGCTCCGACGCGGCGGCGACCGCGCGGTCGGCGAAGGTCTCGGGGTAGAGGTCGAGCGGCGGGGTGTTCACCAGGTCCTTCACCAGTGCCGCCGCCTCGGCGACGGCGGTCGCGCGGGTCACCAGGGCGTCCGCGTCGGCGTTCGCATCCGCGTCGCCGTCCGCCGTCAGCAGCTCGATCGAGCCGACCGGATCCTTCGCCGCCGGACGGCTCTTCTCCCGGTACTCGGTGAAGGCGTACGCGCCGAGCGCGGCGCCCTCGAGGGCTGCTCCGACCTCGTCCGAGGTACCGGCCGGCAGGTCGAGCGCGACCGCGGCCGTCCCGGCGAGCTGACGCACGGCGCTGCCGGCGGCGTACCGCAACGCGTCCGCGCCGTCCTCGGGCAGGCCGATCACCGCGAGCGACGGCCCGTCGCCGCGACCGGGGAGCCGGACCAGCTCGTCCTTGCCGCCCGAGAACCCGACCTCGCGCAGCTGCTGCGCCAGCTCGTCCCGCCGCTCGCCGGAGAGCACCGTCACTCCATCGCGCGTCGCCCGCGCGGCGACCACCAGCACGTCGGCGGAGGTGGCGGGGGTGGTGGATGCGGTCACGGTCAGCGTGGGAACGGTCATGCTCCGACCCTAACGCGGGTGTTCGCTGTGGGCGTTCCCGGGAGCGGCCGTGTGCCGGCCAGCGGCGGCGGGTACCGATCTAGAGTTGAGGTATGCGTGACCCCGGCGAACTGTTCGAGCTCAACCCGGCGCTGGAGGTCCCGGCGGGCCTCCCGCTGGTGGCCGGCCTGACGGGCTTCGCCGACGCGGGCTCCGGGGTGAGCCAGCTCGGAACCTACCTCCTCGGCACCCTCGACAGCGAGGTCGTCGCGACGTTCGATGCGGACATCCTGCTCGACTACCGCGCGCGCCGGCCGATCATCTACTTCGACCAGGACCACCTGACCGACTACCAGCCGGCGACGCTCAAGCTCTACCTGGCCTACGACGAGCTGCGTCAGCCGTTCCTGCTGCTGTCGGGCTTCGAGCCGGACTTCCGGTGGGAGGCGTTCACGGATGCGGTGCTCGGCCTGATCGAGCGCTTCCAGGTGAAGAGCATCACCTGGGTGCACTCCATCCCGATGCCCGTCCCGCACACCCGCCCGATCGGCGTGACCGTGAGCGGCAACCGTCAGGAGCTGATCGACTCCATGTCGATCTGGAAGCCGCACACGCAGGTTCCGGCCAACGCGCTGCACCTGCTCGAGTACCGCCTGCAGCAGCGCTCGTACCCGATCGCCGGCTTCATCCTGCTCATCCCGCACTACCTCGCCGACACCGAGTATCCGGCGGCCGCTGTCGCCGCGCTCGACTCGATCAGCGCGGCCACCGGGCTGATCTTCCCGACCGACCGGCTCCGCCAGGAGGACCGCGACTTCATCGCGAACATCGACGAGCAGGTCGCAGGCAACCCCGAGCTGGGTCGCCTGGTCGGGACGCTGGAGGAGCGGCACGACTCCTATATGGAGGACACGCAGCTCCGCTCGCCGCTGACCGACAGCGATGGCGAACTGCCGAGTGCGGATGAGATCGCGGCCGAGCTGGAGAACTTCCTGGCGTTCCGCCGCCACGGCGACGAGGAGAACGGGCGCGGGGAGCGCTGAGCGCACATGCCCGTCGGGGCGCCTGTATAGCCGGGCGTAGGATCGTTCGGTGAATTCTCGTCGTTCCTGGGTCGTCTACGGGATCGGCGTCTTCGCCTACCTGATCGCCGTCATGCAGCGCACCACGATCGGTGTCGCGGGCGTCGCGGCGACGGAGCGCTTCCACGTCTCGGCCTCCGTGCTCTCCACGCTGGCCGTCGTGCAGCTGATCGTCTACGCCGGCATGCAGGTGCCCGTCGGCGTGCTGATCGACCGCATCGGCTCCCGCGTCCTCATGCTGGTCGGCACCGCCCTCATGGTGGTGGGGCAGGTCGCCGTCGCGCTGGCGCCGAGCATCGCCATCGCGATCCTCGGGCGCATCCTCGTCGGGGCGGGGGATGCGACCGTCTTCACCTCTCTCATGCGGCTGGTCAACTCGTGGTTCCGCGGCCGCATCGTGCCGCAGCTGTCGCAGTGGATCGGCAACGTCGGCCAGCTGGGGCAGGTGCTGTCCGCCGTCCCGTTCGCGCTGCTCCTGCACCTGTCCGGCTGGACGGTCGCCTTCCTCTCCGCCGCGTCGCTCTCCGTCGTCGCCGTGATCGGCATCGCCGTGGGGGTCTCCGACCGTCCGGTCGGGGCGAGCGAGGGCCCGCGTCCCGCATCCTGGTCGGACTCTCTGCGGCAGCTGCGGATCAGCCTCGCCCGGCCGGGCACGCAGCTCGGGTTCTGGTCGCACTTCGTGACGCAGTCGTCGGGAACGGTGTTCAGCCTGATGTGGGGCATCCCGTTCCTGGTGTTCGCGCTGGGCATCCAGCCCGCGGCGGCGTCGGCGCTGCTCACCGTGCTCGTCGGAGCCGGGCTCGTCTCGGGGCCGATCCTCGGCATCCTGACCGCGCGCTTCCCGATGCGCCGCAGCAACATGGTGCTCGGCATCGTGGGGATGATGGCGGCGGCATGGACGCTCGTGCTGCTCTGGCCGGGTACGCCGCCCATGTGGACCGTCGTCGTGCTGATCGCGGCGATCGGCATCGGCGGGCCGGGGTCGCTGATCGGCTTCGACTTCGCGCGCACCTTCAACCCGCTCCACAGCCTCGGTTCGGCGAACGGCATCGTGAACGTCGGCGGGTTCCTGGCGAGCTTCGTCATGATGTTCCTCATCGGCGTCTCGCTCGACCTCCAGGCGCACGGGGCCGAGGGGGATGCGCAGCTCTACCAGCTGGACCACTTCCGCTGGGCGTTCGCCATCCAGTACGTCATCGTCGGCATCGGGGTCGGCTTCCTGGTGCACGCGCGCCGCCGCACGCGCCGCCGTCTGCGCGAGGACGAGGGAATAGAAGTGGCCCCGTTGTGGGTTGCACTCGTCGGAGCGTGGAGGAGGCGCGGCGGGCACGAAGCGCTGTAGGGGGCGATTCGCCGATCGTGGTCGGGGGGACGCGTGAGACGTGCAATAATTGATGTCTGGACCCATTCATGTCCCGGGGCCGGAGCATTCGACGATGCCCGGCGCTTCCACCCGGACTTGACTTGGGTCTTAGTAGTGTCCGCACGCAACCCTGAGCCAGGCTCGGCCGTCAGGATCCCGGCCCTCCTCCGCTTGGTATGAAAGGTGTTCACATGGCAACCCGTGCAGCAACGAAGACCCGCGATGCGGAGGTCGAGGTCGAGGAGACCGTGACCGTCGCCGCGGACGAGACGGCGAAGCCCGCCGCCAAGAAGACGGGCGCGAAGAAGACGACGGCGGCGAAGGCCCCCGCCAAGACGAAGGCGACCGCTGCGAAGAAGCAGACCGCCAAGGCGAAGGCCGACGACGACGAGGAGCTCGACGACGAGGCCGAGGTCGAGATCGACGAGGAGGACGTCGCCGACGAGGCGGAGGCCTCGGACGACACCGAGTCCGACGAGGCCGAGGCCGGCGAGACCGACTCCGACGACGCCGACGCCGACGCCGAGGGTGCTGTGCCCGCGGCCGTCGCTCCGGTCGAGATCCCCCTGCCGACCGACGCGCTCGTGCTGCGCGCGGTCGACGAGGAGGACGACATCCCCGTCTACTCGACGACGATCACCGGCGCCACCGCCGACCCGGTCAAGGACTACCTCAAGCAGATCGGAAAGGTCCCGCTGCTGAACGCGGCCGAAGAGGTCGAGCTCGCGATGCGGATCGAGGCGGGGCTGTTCGCCGAGGACAAGCTGGCCAACACGCCGAACCTCACCAAGGAGCTCGAGCGCGAGCTGAAGTGGGTCGCCCGCGACGGCCAGCGCGCGAAGAGCCACCTGCTCGGCGCCAACCTGCGACTCGTCGTGAGCCTCGCCAAGCGGTACACCGGCCGCGGCATGCAGTTCCTCGACCTGATCCAGGAGGGCAACCTGGGCCTCATCCGTGCCGTCGAGAAGTTCGACTACACGAAGGGCTTCAAGTTCTCCACCTACGCGACGTGGTGGATCCGCCAGGCCATCACCCGCGCCATGGCCGACCAGGCGCGCACCATCCGCATCCCGGTGCACATGGTCGAGGTCATCAACAAGCTGGCCCGCGTGCAGCGCCAGATGCTGCAGGACCTGGGCCGTGAGCCCACCCCCGAGGAGCTGTCGAAGGAACTCGACATGACCCCGGAGAAGGTCATCGAGGTGCAGAAGTACGGTCGCGAGCCCATCTCGCTCCACACCCCGCTGGGTGAGGACGGCGACAGCGAGTTCGGCGACCTGATCGAGGACACCGAGGCGGTCGTGCCGGCCGACGCGGTCGGCTTCACCATGCTGCAGAAGCAGCTGGAGAGCCTGCTCGACTCGCTGTCGGAGCGCGAGGCGGGCGTGATCCGCATGCGCTTCGGCCTCGGCGACGGCATGCCGAAGACGCTCGACCAGATCGGCGACACCTTCGGCGTGACGCGTGAGCGCATCCGCCAGATCGAGTCGAAGACGATGGCGAAGCTGCGTCACCCGTCGCGTTCGCAGTCGCTGCGCGACTACCTCGAGTAAACCGGTGCGCTACCGACTGGCGGTCGTCGCCGGCCGCCTCGCCCGCTGGCTGCTGCGCCTGCGGGGAGGCGGCTCCGCGGTCCCCGGCCGTGTCGCACTGGCCATCGCGCCGAAGTTCCTGGAGCGCGCGGTCAGCCGGCTTCCGCTCGGCGTCGTGTTCGTGTCCGGTTCGAACGGCAAGTCCACGACGACGAACATGCTCACCGCGATCCTGCGCGAGCACGGCCTGGATGTCTTCACCAACCCGTCCGGCGGCAACCTCCCGCAGGGCATCGCGTCCGCGCTGCTCGCGGACGTGCCGCTCGACGGCTACGTGCGCGGCGACGTCGGCGTGATCGAGGTCGACGAGGCGTACGGCGTCGACCTGGCGCGCGTGCTCAAGCCGCGCGGGTCGCTGCTGCTGAACGTGCAGATCGACCAGCTGAACCGCTTCTTCGAGCCCACCCGGGTGATCGGGATGCTGCGCTCGATCGCCGAGGGCTCGTCCGAGTTCGTCGTCGTGAACGCCGACGACGACAGCCTGGCGCGCGTCGGCGCCGAGCTGGCCGCGCAGGGGACCGACGTCACGACGTTCGCCGTCGCGCCGTCCATCATCGAGTCGTCGCCGAATGGCCTCGCCAACGTCAAGGACCTGACCGGATCCGACACCGGCGGCCTGCCCATCCCGTCGGTGATCGTCAGCAAGCTGGAGGTGCAGAGCGCCCAGCTGACCATCGACGGCGAGAACATCCGCATCGGTCTGCCAGCGCGCGGCCTGCACTACGCGGTGGATGCGGCGGGCGCGACGGCGATGGCCCGCCGGGTGCTGGGCGACCGCTTCGAGGCGCACAACGTGGTGGCCGCGATGGCGGCGCTGCGAACCGTCTACGGGCGCGGCGAGACGCTGAAGGTCGGCGACGAGGACGTCGAGATCATCATGATGAAGAACCCGCCGAGCCTGCAGCTCAACCTGGACTACCTCGCGGAGTCGCCGGAGCAGGTGTTCGTCGCGGTCGACGAGGGTACGCCCGACCCGTCCTGGGTCTACGACATCGATCTCTCGAAGCTGAGCCACGTGGATGTGGTGTCCGGCACCAAGGCGTGGCAGTTCGCGACGCGGTTCGCCTACGCCGGCATCGAGGTCGATCAGGTGCTGCCCGAGCTGAAGCCCGCACTGCAGGCGTTCCTCACGCTGCCGAAGCCCGCGCGGGGGACCAAGACCATGATCGTCAACTACGAGCAGATGATGCTGATCCGCAAGCAGCTCGGCTTCCTCGACCTGGAGGGCGGCGAGCGATGACCGTGCTGCGCATCCTGCACCTCTACCCGGCCGAGCTCGGCATCAACGGCGACGCGGGCAACGTGCTCGCCCTGACGGAGCGCGCCCGCTGGCGCGGCATCGAGACCGAGGTGGTGCACCATACGGTCGGCGCGGAGCTTCCCGCCGCGGTCGACATCGTGCACATCGGCTCGGGGCCGCTCTCGGGTCAGCGCGCCGTGCACGAGGACGTACTGCGCATCGCACCGCGCCTGCGCGACTGGCAGAGTGCCGGCGTTCCGTTCGTCGCGATCGCCGGCGGCTGGCAGCTGCTGGGCACCGGGCTCGAGACGCCGGACGGCGAGCTGCTCGCCGGGGCGGGCGTCTTCCCGACCCGGGCGGCGCTCGGCGCGAAACGGCACGTCGGCGAGGTGGTCGTGCGCCTGGCGGACGGCTCGACCGTCGCCGGTTTCGAGAACCACTCCGCGCGCACGGTGCTGGACGGCGCCGAGCCGCTGGGCCGCGTGGTCAGCGGGTCGGGCAACGGCGACGGCACGGAGGGTGTGGTCGTCGGATCGTCGATCGGCACGCACCTGCACGGTCCGCTGCTGCCGATGAATCCGGTGCTGGCCGACCGGCTGTTGAGCGCGGCCCTGCGCGGCGAGCTCGCGCCGGTGCCGCAGACGGAGCGCGTCGACCGGTACGCGACGAACGCGCGCCGGGCGATCGCCGACCGTCTCGGCGTCTCGCTCTAGCGCTCCGTCCTTCCGCCGAGTGGTGACATGATGTCGCCACTCGACGCCCGTCGCGACATGATGTCACCACTCGTCGGATCCGTCAGTTCACGTAGACGCGGGGCACGCGCGCCGCGACGCCGGTGATCATCTCGTCCGCGATCGTCTCGGCCCAGTCGGCGTACTTCTCCGCCGTCGGCTCGCCGTCGGTCCCGGGGCCGAAGAGGATGGCCGTGTCGCCGACCTCGACGCGGTGCGGTCCCGCATCCACCAGCATCGTGTCCGCCTCGACGGCGATCACCGGGCAGCGCCGGCCGTTCAGCTGGATGGACGTCTTGGCGATGCCGAGCGTCGGCACGCCGTCGGCCCAGCCGATCGCGAGCCGGGCGTGCGTGGTGCCGCCGACGTGCACCTCGGTGACCGGCGCCTCCAACCGCATCGCGGGGATGAGACCGAGCTCGGCGCCCGTCGATTCGTCGAAGGGCGAGAAGCCGTACGCGGCGATGCCGAAGCGCACGAAGTCGAAGCGGGCCTCCGGCATCCGGATGCCCGCGGAGCTGGCCGCCAGGTGCAGCACCTCGAACCGCGCTCCGAGCGACTCCGCCTCGGCGACAGCGTCGCGGAATTCCGCCAGCGCGGCCTGGTCGTCGGCGATCGACGCGTCGGCCAGGTGCGACCAGGCGGCGCGGACGCGGACGATCCCGCGGCGCTCCAGGTCGAGCGCTGCCTGCACCAGACCCGGCCACTGTTCGCGGGTGGCTCCGTTGCGGCTGAGGCCCGTGTCCACCTTGAGGTGCACGACGGCCGGACGGTCCGCTCCCGCGGCCTCGATCGCATCCAGCTGCCATTGCGCCGAGACGCCGAGCTCGATGTCGGCCTCGATGCCGGCGCGCCAGTCGGTTTTGCGGCCGTGCAGCCAGGCGAGGATGGGGACCGTCACGCCCGCGTGGCGCAGGATGAGCCCCGCGGGGATCTCGAGCACGGCCAGCGAGGTGGCTCCGGCCTGGAGGCCGGCTTCGGCGACGGGCAGGAGGCCATGACCGTAGGCGTCGGCCTTCACCGCGAGCATCGTCTCGGCGGGGGCGATCAGCCGGGTGAGGTGCGCGACGTTGTGACGCAGCGCGGCCAAGTCGATGACGGCGCGGGGGAGCGGCTCGGCGACGGCGTCCACGATGGTCATGCGGGCGTCCTCATCCGTTGTAGGTCCTCTCGATGCGTCGACCCAGCCGGCTGGTGATCACGGGGGCGGCGATGCCGATCGCATCCGCCCAGTCCAGCACGGTCGGCTCGCCTCGTGCCGGGTCGCCGAACAGCACGACCGGGTCGCCCGGCTGGGCGGAGTCGTCGTGGATGTCGACCACGAACTGGTCCATCGCCATCCGGCCGGTGATCCGGCCCGTCGTCGCGCCGACCTTCACCGGCGCCTTGTTCGAGGCGACGCGCAGGATGCCGTCGGCGTAGCCCAGGGCGACCAGGACGAGAGTGCTCGGACCGGCGGTGCGGTACGTGTACCCGTAGGAGACCCCGCGGTCGGCGGGAACCCGCTTCACGGCGATGACCTCGCCCTCCAGGCGCATCGCCGGGGCGGTCGGATGCGCGGGGTCGAGGCCGAACAGCTCCGGTCCGAGGTAGCCGTTCTCCTCCACGGCCGACGCATTGCCGACGACGGCGACCTGCACGGGCAGCCCTTCGTCGGCGATCGCGGCCGCGTCCTCCACCCGTGATACGAGAAAACCGCCGACCCCCGCATCCGTCAGCGCACGAGCGACGGGGATGAGCCCGTGGCCGTACGCGTCGGCGCGGAGATCGGCGGTGCAGTCGGGGAGCGACGAGGTGGCGGATGCTGCCGTCGAGCGGATGACCTGAAGATCGACGTGTGCGCGTCTGCGCACACCGGTCTTGTTCGTCATCCTCCGGTCAGCCTCGCCCTTCGCCGGCGCAGCGCGTCAGGCGCGCTGCTCTTCGAACAGGCGAGCCGTCTCGTCATGCCAGCTGTGGGCGATCTGAGAGAGCTTCTCCTGGTGCTTCTTGCCGTGGTGCGCGCAGAACAGCAGCTCGCCGTTGTTCACGACGACCCTGATGTATGCCTGTGCGCCGCAGCTGTCGCAACGGTCCGCGGCCGTCAGTTGCGGCCCCGATGCGAGCTCGTCAACGGCCCCGTTCTCCGAGGTGAGTGTCGACATGTGATGCTCCTTCCGTCGCAACCGGTGAACTCGGTACGTCTATAGAACCACGGATAGTCGGCAACCAGGCGCGTGTTGGCTGCTATTTCGCTCAACGCGTAGCCTCCCGCGGCGCCGCATGTCGGTGACCGAGGGCGCGTCGCGCGGCACGTACGCTTGGAGGCAGAGCCGCGCGTCCGCACCCGGGGCGCGCGCACGCGATCCTTGAAGGAGCGACCCGTGGCGAGTTCGGACTATTCGGCCAGGCACCTCTCGGTGCTCGAGGGGCTGGAGGCCGTCCGCAAGCGCCCGGGCATGTACATCGGCTCCACCGACTCCCGCGGTCTCATGCACTGCCTCTGGGAGATCATCGACAACTCGGTCGATGAAGCGCTCGCGGGGCACGGCACGGCGATCGACGTCATCCTGCACGCCGACGACAGCGTCGAGGTGCGCGACCAGGCCCGCGGAATCCCCGTCGACATCGAGCCGAAGACGGGCCTCTCCGGTGTGGAGGTCGTCTTCACGAAGCTGCACGCCGGCGGCAAGTTCGGCTCCGGCTCGTACGCGGCCTCCGGAGGTCTGCACGGCGTCGGCGCGTCGGTGGTGAACGCGTTGTCCGAGCGCCTCGATGTCGAAGTCGACCGCGACGGCAAGATCTGGGCCATGTCGTTCCACCGCGGCGAGCCCGGTATCTTCGACGACGGCGACGGGGCGCCCAGCCCCGACAACCCGTTCCGCCCGTTCGTCAGCGGCAGCGAGCTCCGCGTCGTCGGGAAGGTGAAGAAGGGGGTCACCGGCACGCGCATCCGCTACTGGGCCGACCGCCAGATCTTCACCAAGGGGGCGGAGTTCTCCACCGACGACCTGGTCGGGCGCGCGCGGCAGACGGCGTTCCTCGTCCCCGGCATCGCGATCTCCATCGACGACCAGCGGCCCGGCGCGGCCGGCGGCGAGCCCGCGGGGCTGACCACCTTCCGCTACGAGGGCGGCATCTCGGAGTTCGTCGACTTCCTGGCGCCCGACAGCCCCATCACCGACACCTGGCGTCTGACCGGCGAGGGGCACTTCACCGAGACGGTTCCCGTGCTCTCGGATTCCGGCGCGATGGTGCCGACCGAGTTGAAGCGCGACTGCCAGGTCGACATCGCGCTGCGCTGGGGCACCGGCTACGACACGGTCATGCGCAGCTTCGTCAACATCATCGCCACGCCGAAGGGCGGCAGTCACCAGGCCGGCTTCGACCAGGGGATGCTCAAGTTCCTGCGCCAGCAGGTGGAGCAGAACGCGCGCCGTCTGAAGGCTGGCAACGACAAGCTGGAGAAGGACGACGTGATGGCTGGCCTCACCGCCGTGCTCACCGTGCGCCTCCCGGAGCCGCAGTTCGAAGGTCAGACCAAGGAGATCCTCGGCACGCCCGCGGTGCGCGCCATCGTGGCGAACGTCGTGCAGAAAGCGATGGCCGAACGCTTCGGATCGTCGAAGCGCGACGACAAGGCGCAGTCGGCCCTCGTGCTCGACAAGGTCGTCGCCGAGATGAAGTCGCGCATCTCCGCCCGGGCCCACAAGGAGACGCAGCGGCGCAAGAACGCGCTGGAGACGTCATCCCTCCCGGCGAAGCTCGTCGACTGCCGCTCCAACGACGTCGCGAACAGCGAGCTGTTCATCGTCGAGGGCGACTCCGCCCTGGGCACCGCCCGGCGGGCGCGCGACAGCGAGTACCAGGCGCTGCTGCCCATCCGCGGCAAGATCCTCAACGTGCAGAAGGCGTCCATCTCGGACATGCTGTCGAACGCCGAGTGCGCGGCCATCATCCAGGTCATCGGGGCGGGCTCCGGCCGCAGCTTCGACCTGTCGGTGGCCCGCTACGGCAAGGTCATCATCATGTCGGATGCGGATGTCGACGGCGCGCACATCCGCACGCTGCTGCTCACCCTGTTCTTCCGCTACATGCGGCCGATGATCGAGGAGGGGCGCGTCTTCGCCGCGGTGCCCCCGCTGCACCGCGTGGTCGTCGTCAATCCCGGCTCGAAGCCCAACGAGACGATCTACACGTACTCGGAGGCCGAGCTGCAGGCGGTGCTCGCCGACCTCAAGAAGCGGAACCGCCGCTACCAGGAGCCGATCCAGCGCTACAAGGGACTCGGCGAGATGGATGCGGACCAGCTCGCGACGACCACGATGGATCGCGCCCACCGCACACTGCGGCGGGTGCGCGTCCCGGATGCCGAGGCGGCGAACCGCGTCTTCGAACTGCTGATGGGCAACGACGTCGCCCCGCGCAAGGAGTTCATCATCGCGGGCGCCGACGACCTCTCCCGCGCCCGCATCGACGCCTGACCGCTCGTCGCGGGACGCGGCGCCGCGGCCGCAACAGCGGAGGAGTCCGGGCGCTCGCGTCGCCCGAAGCTCCTCCGTTCCCTGCCGGGTCCCGGCGTGTCGGCTACGTTCTCCTCCCTTTCCGGCGCCGCGCAGAAGCCGAGGAGCCTACCGCCGCCGCAACGCGGGTCGTCCGCGGACGGAGGACCCCGCATCCTCACGACCCCGAACTCCTCCGTTTCCCCCACCCGCGAGTACGCGAAGATTGCACGCTCATAGCGGTCGGAGCGTGCAAAGTTCGCGGACTCGCCGGTGGCCGACGTGCGGGGGTGCGAGGTGCGGGGCGCGCGGTGCGGTGGGCGGTAGGGCTGGGCGTCGGCGGTCAGGCGATGCGGCGGCCGATGGAGCCGACGACGGTGTCGAGCGGCGTGCCGGAGCCGTCGCGACGCGAACCGCCCTCGGGGAGCGTGCGCGACGCACCGTCCGGCGCGACGGCCAGCGCGGGACCGCGGCCTGCCCACGCCAGCACGAGTTCGCTCTCTCCCTTGAGGAACCGCTGCGCCCGCACTCCGCCGGTCGCGCGTCCCTTCGCCGGGAACTCCGCGTAGTCGCTCACCTTCGCCGTCCCCGGGTCCGCGCCGGGCAGGGTGGCGTCGCTCGCGGCGATCGTCGCCACGACCGCCTCGTCGGCGTCGGCCGCCGCGACGGCCCCGAAGAAGATCACCCGTGCGTTGCCGCCGAGGTTGATGCCCGCCATGCCGCCCGCGGCGCGACCCTGCGGGCGCACCGTCGAGGCGCCGAACCGCAGCAGCTGCGCGTCGCTCGAGACGAACACGAGCTCGTCCGCATCCGTCACCGTCGCAGCTCCCACGACCTCGTCGCCGGCCTTGAGCGTGATGATCTCGAACTCGGGCTTGTTCGCCCAGTCGCCGGCCGCGACGCGCTTGACGACGCCCTGCTTCGTGCCGAGGGCGATCGTGCCTGTGGACTCCGGGTCGAGGGATGCGAGCGCGAGGATGCGTTCCTTCTTGTCCGTGAGCGCCAGGTAGTCGCCGATGCGCACTCCGGCGCCGAGCTGGATGGAGTTGGCCGGCACCGCGGGGAGGTCGACGGGGGAGAAGCGGATCAGCCGCCCCGTGCTCGTGACCGCGCCGATCTCGCTGCGGCTCGTCGTGTCGAGCTGCGACAGGATCGCGTCGTGCTTGCTGCGCCGCGCCGGTGGCTGGATGCGATCGAGCCCGCCTTCCGCGCCCTCGGCCCCGGGCACCGCATCCACGCGCAGGATGCGCCCGGTGGTGGAGAGGAAGACGCGTGTGGGCACATCCGCCACTTCGAGCTGCACCGTCATCGCCTTGCTGCGCGATGCGCTCGCGATCGACGGCTTAGCCTCGGTGAGCAGCGTGCGACGCGGCGTTCCGAAGGTCGCGGCCACCCGCTCCAGCTCGTCCGACACCAGGTCGTTGATGCGCTGGCGCGACGAGAGCAGCGTCTCCAGCTCTTCGATCTCGGCGCGCAGCTGGTCGCGCTCGGTCTCGAGCTCGATCCGGCTGAACTTCGTCAGGCGCCGCAGCCGCAGCTCGAGGATGTAGTCGGCCTGCAGCGTGCTCAGGTCGAAGACCTGCATCAGCCGGCCGCGCGCCTGCTCCGTGTCGTCGGAGGTGCGGATGACCTGGATGACCTCGTCGATGTCGAGGATCGCGATCAGCAGCCCCTCGACGAGGTGCAGCCGCTCCTTCCTCCGGGCGAGGCGGAACTGCGACCGCCGGGTGACCACGCTGACGCGGTGGTCGAGATAGACCTGCAGCAGCTCCTTTAGTCCCAGTGTCTGCGGGCCGCCGGCGACGAGGGCGACGTTGTTGATCGCGAAGCCCTCTTCGAGGGGGTGTACCGGTAGAGCTGCTCGAGCACCGCCTCCGGGCTGAACCCGGTCTTGAGGCCGATGACGAGCCGCAGCCCGTGCTGGCGGTCGGAGAGGTCGGTGACGTCGGAGATGCCGTTGAGCTTCTTGGCGTTGACGCCGTCCTTGATCTTCTCGATCACCTTCTCGGGGCCGACCATGTACGGCAGCTCGGTGACGACCAGGCCGCTCTTGCGGGCGGTGATGGATTCGACCGTCACCTTGGCGCGCATCCGGAAGCTGCCGCGTCCGGTCGCGTAGGCGTCGCGCACGCCGGCGAGTCCGGCGATGGTGCCACCGCCGGGCAGGTCGGGGCCGGGGACGTAGGCCATCAGATCGTCGAGGGAGGCGTCCGGGTTCTCGAGCAGGTGCCGTGCGGCGCCGACGACCTCGATGAGGTTGTGCGGCGCCATGTTGGTGGCCATGCCGACCGCGATGCCGCTGGCGCCGTTGACCAGGAGGTTGGGGAAGGCCGCGGGCAGCACATCCGGCTGCATCAGCTGGTTGTCGTAGTTGGGCACGAAGTCGACGACGTCCTCGTCGAGGTCCTCCGTCATGGCGAGGGCCGCGGCGGCGAGACGCGCCTCGGTGTAGCGTGCGGCGGCGGGACCGTCGTCGAGGGAGCCGAAGTTGCCGTGCCCGTCGACCAGCGGAACGCGGAGGGTGAAGTCCTGCGCCATGCGGACGAGCGCGTCGTAGATCGCGCTGTCGCCGTGCGGGTGCAGCTTTCCCATCACCTCGCCGGTGACACGCGCCGACTTGACGTGCCCGCGGTCGGGCCGGAGGCCCATCTCGGTCATCATGTACAGGATGCGGCGCTGCACCGGCTTCAGCCCGTCGCGGGCGTCGGGCAGCGCTCGGGAGTAGATCACCGAGTAGGCGTATTCGAGGAACGACCCCTGCATCTCGGTCGTGACGTCGACGTCTTCGATGCGTTCCGTCGTGGCGGCGGGCTGGTCGTCTGCTGGTGTCATTCGTGCATTCTGCGCTGTGCGTCCGGGGGAGGGGCGGGCGGCCCGGATGGCTGTGCCAGACTGGGCCGGATGCCACCCATGCTACCGGCCGCGTTCACCACCCGAGCGAGCCTCGCCACGGTTCTGCCGAGTTCGCTCGCCGCGCTCACGGGCGCCGGGAACGACCTGGGGCTGCCGCGGCTGGAGCATGTCGTCGTCATCGTCGTCGACGGCCTCGGGGCCGCGGCGTTGCGGGCGCGATCCGGTCACGCACGCACGCTCGCGCCGATGCTCGGCAAGACGACCACGATCGACGCGGGCTTCCCGACCACCACGGCCGCCGCTCTCGCCACCCTGACCACGGGCACGACGCCCGGCGAGCACGGGATGGTCGGCTACCGCGTGCGCGACGCCGCCGGCCGCCTGACCAACCAGCTCTCCGGCTGGGACGAGCGGATGGATCCGGCCACCTGGCAGCGCTCCCGCACGGTCTTCGAGCGCGCGACCGAGCAGGGGGTCCGTGCGCGGGCGATCGGGCTGCCCAAGTTCGACGGCTCGGGCTTCACGGAGGCCGTGCTGCGCGGCGCGGAGTTCCTCGGAGTGCAGTCGCTGAGCGCGCGGTTCGACGCGGCCGCCGACATCGCGGCCGCGCCCGGCCCGGGCCTCACCTATCTCTATGTGCCCGAACTCGACACGCTCTCGCACGCCCGCGGCTGGGAGTCCTCCGACTGGACGGCCGCGCTCGAGACCCTGGATGCGCTGGTCGCCGCGTTCGCGCGCGGACTGGGCCTGGGTCGGGGAGCCCTTCTGACCGCCGACCACGGTGCGGTGGATGTGCCCGAGAGCGGCCACATTCTGTACGACACCGCCCCGGAACTACTGGAGGGAGTGGCCGACGTCGCGGGGGAGCCCCGCCTGCTGCATCTCTATCTCGACGACGGGGTCTCGGCGACGGCTGTGGCCGAGCGCTGGCGCGACGCCGAAGCCGACCGGTCCTGGGTCGCCACTCGCGCCGAGGCGACGGAGGCCGGCTGGTTCGGCCCGGCGGTCGACCCCGAGGTCGCTCCGCGCATCGGGGACGTCCTGGTCGCCGCCCGCAAACGCATCGCGTACTACGACGGCCGCGATCCGCAGCGCACCGGCCGCAACATGATCGGCCAGCACGGTTCGCTCACGCCGGAGGAGACGCGGGTTCCGCTCCTGCGGTTCGGCGCGGCAGGCTGAGCTCGGCTGTGACCGGGCGCGGCGTGTGCGCCGTCGCGGTCGGCGGCGCGGCATCCACCGGCGCGGACCTGCTGGGGCGGAACCGCTGCACCCAGTACGCGAGACCGCGCCCCGGCCCCCAGTTCTTCAGCGACATGGCGCGGCTCTCGACGAAGCGCCAGCTGAGCCACGAGAGCGTGAGGACGATGATGGCGGCCCCGAGGATCATCGGGACGACGCCGAGCTTGTAGAGGCCGAAGTAGGCCAGCGTCTGCTGCACGGGGAAGGCGTACAGGTAGACGCCGTAGGAGATGTCGTTCTGCTGCCCGACTTTGCGGAGCCGACCGGGGACGGCGGAGCCGAGCCAGAGGATGAAGTACACGCCGGCCGGGACGCCGATGACGCCGTAGCCGCCGTTCAGCAGCGTCCAGACGAGCACGAGGCCGGCGGCGATACCGAAGCGCGCGTTCATCGGGATCGACCGCGAGTAGACCGCGAAGGCGGCGCCCACGGCGAAGGGATACCCCAGGTAGCAGAACTGGATGCTCCCGAGCGGGGGAAGACGGTCGCCATCGTCGCCGGGCTGACCAGGTTGACGACCTGGGCGACGAAGAACACGGCCGCCACGACGACGACCACGGGACGCGCCTTGGTCAGCACCCCGGCGATCAGCAGCAGGCCGATCATCACGTAGCAGTCCCACTCGTAGCCGAGGGTCCACATGGAGCCGTTGATGACGCTGGCGTGCGTCTTCTGGCCGTACGGAGTGGTGTTCTGGAAGATGTCGAGGATGCCCCAGGTGGTGCCGTGCAGGTTCCAGTTGGCGGCGAGGTAGTGCCAGGGGCTCTCGCCGGAGCGGGCGAAGTACGCGGGCAGGGAGTGGCCGTCCAGCGACCAGATGATCGGTCCGAGCACCAGCGCCGACAGCAGCAGGACGAGGAGGAACGCGGGGAAGATGCGCAGCACCCGGCGCCAGGCGAACTGCATCACGTCGGCGGACATCCCGCTCTTGGTGATCAGGTAGCCGCTGATCGCGAAGAAGCCGGCGACGGAAAGCGTGCCCAGGTTGGCCTGGCCGCGGGTGATCCCGTCCCCGGGGTCGTGGCCGAAGCCGCCCAGCGGGAAGGTGTGCGAGACCAGCACCGCCAGTGCGAGGACGAGGCGGATCAGGCCGAGCGCGTTGTCGTGGCCGCGCAGGGCAGAACTGATCGTCCGTGCAGGGTCGACTGAAAACATTCTCACAGGCTAGAGGATGAGCCGGCGAAACGTGGTATCGACACCGCGCGTGCGGCTAGGCCAGGTCGTCGTCCGTGCGTGCGCCGAACACGATCTCATCCCAGCTCGGCATGGAGGCGCGGCCCTTCTTGCGGGCCGACGGCTGGGGGCCGGAGTCGTTCGAGGGCGCGGAGGGGCTCGACGGCGTGGCGTTCGACGGCGTGGCGTTCGACGGTGCCGGCGGAGCCGGCACGTCCAGCGGAAGGGGAGGCTGCTCAACCACCGGACGACGGTCTTCCACGGCCCGGAACGGCGACGGCGCGGGGGCCGGCGTGCTCTGCTGCGGCGGCTCGACCGGGTGCTCCGCGGCGACGGGAGCCTCGAAGGGCGCCCGCCGGTCGTCGTAGTTCGCGGCCTCTCGCTCTCCGCGGCGGCGGCGCAGCGCCTCCAGCAGGTCGGCCGTCTGGTGCAGGTCGCGCGGCGCACCGTCGTCGGCTCGCTTGATCGCGGAGACGGCGATCGAGTTGTTGGCGCCGGGGATGCGACCCTGCGGCAGCGGTTCGATCGGCGTCGTGATCTCGGGCCCGAGCAGGTCGACGCTCGGCGCGGGGAACGTGAAGGCGCCGCTGTCGAAGCGGGAGTTGTCGGGTTCCTCGTTGGGCAGCACGGCGCGCAGGCGCGGGATGAGCGCGCCGCCGCGCAGCTCGCCCGCCTGCGAGAGCGTGGTCGCCTCCGAGTTGAGCGGGGCGAGGGAGTGCTTGCGGGCGTCGTACGACCAGCGCGCGTCGTGGTCGATGGTGTCCGCGGTGAACTCGAGCTTCACGATCCAGCCGGTCTCGCTGTCCTTCCAGCTCGCCCAGCGCTCGCCGGCCACGCCGAGAGAGGCCAGGCGGTCGCGGATGACGCTGCCGAACGTCTCGGCCTCGCCGAGCGGATCGACCGCATCCGTGGTGTGGACCGGCACGCTGAGCGCGCTCGCGACGATGTGCTCGCGCTCCGCGATGATCGGACCCTCGAACCGCTGCACGTACTCGAGCGGCGCGCCGGTGACCGCCGCGACGTCCTCTGCGGACATCCCGGAGCGGATGTGCGCCTGCACTTCGCGCGGGGAGAGTTTGGGGGCGTCGGCCGGCGTCTCCTGACGCACCTGCCGCACTTTCGACTGCAACGCTTCGTCGACGGCGATGCGGAAACGCTCACCGTCGTCGCCGACGGCGACGAGTGCGCCGTTCTCGACCCCGATGACCTTCAGATCCTGCATGTGGATTGCCTTCCGAGCTCGTTCGTTAGGCCTCAGGATCGCACGCGGCGGAAGGCATTCCGGGGAATACCGCGGGCGTGCCGGAAGTTGCACACCGAGCAATGCTGAGAGGCTCCTGCGTGGTTTTGCTATTCGGGGGCGATTGATGCAAACTATGGCCGCCGATTGCGAGAATCGGCCGTTACGACGAGAAGTGGATGGGCATGGCAACGGATTACGACGCACCGCGGAAGACCGAGGACGACTCCGAGTCGATCGAGGCCCTCAAGGAGCGTGTCCCGGACAAGATGTCGGGGGTCGTGGACGTCGAAGACGCCGACAACCCCGGCGGATACGAGCTCCCCGGTGCCGACCTCTCCGACCTCGACCTCGACGTCGTGGTGCTGCCTCCCCAGGCCGACGAGTTCACCTGTGTGAACTGCTTCCTGGTGAAGCACCGCTCCCAGATCGACCACGAGACGAAGCTCGGGCCGATCTGCGTGGAGTGCGCCGCCTGACGTCGGCCGACTAGGAACTGAGGCGAGCCTCATCGAGAACCCGGACCAGCTGGTCCGGGTTTCTTGTTGAGAGCAGCCAGTAGGGGGCCGGGTCGTCCTGGTCGAGCACGGGGATCTTCACGACCGGCTTGATCCACCCGCGGATGAGCAGCCAGGCACGAGCATCCAGCCGCAGTCCGCGCTCCTGCGTCGCCTCGTCGCCGCGGTACGCCGTCGCGTCGCCGACCAGGGCGAGCGGGATGCGCGCGTGCCCCGCGATCAGCTCCTCCTTCGTCACGCGGATGACCGGCGCCGTCGTGATCAGGAAGACCGCCCAGGCGACATAGACGACGACCGCCAGGACGACGCCGACGGTCAGGTTGATCGGCGCGAAGACGAGCATGATGGCCGGGATCACGAGCAGGGTGGAGATGAACAGCCAGGGGGTCGCCCACAGCCGCTCTCGGTACAGGTCCATGCCCCCTATTCGATCAGACTTCTGCACTAGCCTCGACACGTGACCGATACCGTCGACGTGCCGATCCTCGCCGAGTTCCCTCCCGCGTACGCGCACCCGGGCGACGCCGGCGCCGACCTGTCCGCCGCCGAGGCCGTGGTGCTCGGGCCCGGCGAGCGCTACACCATGCCGACCGGTGTCTCGATCGCCCTGCCCGACGGCTACGCCGCCTTCGTCGTGCCGCGCAGCGGGCTGGCCATGCGGCACGGCATCACGATCGTCAACGCGCCGGGCACGGTGGATGCGGGCTACCGCGGCGAGATCAGGGTGACCCTCCTCAACACGGACAGGTCGATGCCGTACGATATCGCCGTCGGCGACCGGATCGCCCAGCTGATCGTCATGCCGGTCACGCGAGCCCGGTTCATCCCCGTCGACACCCTCCCGGACAGCCACCGCGGCACCGCGGGCTTCGGCTCGTCCGGGTACACCGTGACTGAGGCAGGAGAACACGCGTGAGCGACACCAGCGACACCTCTCGGGGGTCCGACGAGGGCGCAGAGCTCGAGCAGCGCGACGGGGACGCGCTCGAGGCCGGGGCGGACGAGTTCGCCAAGTCGGCGCCGGAGGACCGCGCGACGGAGGGTCCGCTCGACGAGAGCGAGGCGAACCCGGTGCGTCCGTACGTCGACCTCGGCGGCGTGAAGATCCTGCCGCGCGAGGGCCTGCACCTGCGCCTCGAGGTGGAGGAGGAGACGCAGCGCGTCGTCGCCGTCGGGCTCGACTACGCCAACTCGACCCTGCAGGTGCAGCCGTTCGCCGCTCCGCGCTCGACCGGGCTGTGGCACGAGATCCGCGAGCAGATCACCGACCAGATCCAGCGCCAGGGCGGCCGGGTGTCGGAGCGCGACGGCGCCTTCGGGCCCGAGCTCGTCGCCGAGATCCCCGTCGCCGCGCCGCAGGGCGGGGCCGTCGAGACGCGCGTCGCGCGCTTCGTCGGCGTCGACGGCCCGCGCTGGTTCCTCCGCGGTGTCATCGCGGGCGACGCGGCTGTGCAGCCGGAGGCGGCGGCGCTGGTCGAAGACCTCTTCCGCAGCATCGTCGTGGTCCGCGGCTCGGTTCCGATGCCGCCGCGCGACCTCATCCCGCTCCGGATGCCGGCTGCACCGGCCGCGGGCGCCGAGAACGACTACTCCTCTCTCTAGGGCGCACGCATGACCGATCAGGACCGCCCGGACCCGAAGCCGGAGGGCGAGGCGCCCGCCGGGTCGCCCGCGCCCGGCCTCGGCGACAGCATCGCCGCGGCCGCCCGCCGCTCGGGCCTCGGCCAGCTGGCCGAAAGCGACACGTCGACCGGTGCTGCGCTGCTCGGCGCGCTCGGCGGCGTCCGGGGGCTGTGCGAGACGATCCTGCCCGGGCTGGTCTTCCTCGTCCTCTTCACCTTCACGCAGAACGTCCCGCTCTCCATCGGCTGCTCGGTCGCCGTCGCGATCGTCTTCACGGTGGCGCGCATCGTCGGCAAGACGCCCGTCACCCAGGCCATGGCCGGTCTCATCGGCGTCGGCGTCTCGGCGATCCTGGCCCTGATCACCGGGCGCGGCGAGGACAACTTCCTGCTCGGAATCTGGACCAACGCCGCCTACGCGGCCGGCATCCTGATCTCGATGCTGATCCGCTGGCCCGTGATCGGCATGGCCGCCGGGTACCTGATGGGCGACGGCGTCGCGTGGCGCCGCGACAAGCGCACGTTCCGCATCATGCAGGCGCTGACGTTCCTCTGGTTCCTGCTCTTCGCCGCGCGTCTGCTGGTGCAGGTCCCCCTGTATCTCGCACACACGGACGCCGCGACGAGCGCGCTCGCCGTCACCAAGCTGCTGATGGGCGTGCCGCTTTATGCGCCGCTGCTGCTCGTCACCTGGTTCGTCGTGAAGGGTCAATTCCCGCAGAAGCCCGTCACGAACCAGCGCCGGACCACGTCCGAATAGGTAAGAGCGTCAGGCGGAGGGGGACGGATGCTGGAGGCGACACGTGACGGGCTGACGGCCGCCCAGGTCGCCCAGCGCGTCGCCGACGGCCGGGTCAACACGCAGACCCAGCCCAGCTCGCGGTCGCTCGGCGACATCCTGCGCGAGAACATCTTCACGCTGTTCAACGGCATCCTCACCGCCTGCTTCGTCGTCGTGCTGCTGCTCGGCGACCTCCGCGACGGGTTCTTCTTCGGAATCGTCGTCGTGAACGCGCTGATCGGCATCGTCCAGGAGTACCGCGCGAAGCGCGTGCTCGACCGTGCCGCTCTGCTGGCGGCGCCGCACAGCCGCGTGCGGCGCGACGGCGAGGTCGTCACCGTTCCTCTCGCGGAGGTCGTGCTCGACGACCTGCTCGTGCTGCGTCCGGGCGACCAGGTGCCCGCCGACGGGCTGGTCGTCGAGAGCACCGGGCTGTCGCTCGACGAGTCGATGCTGACCGGCGAGTCGGACCCGGTGTTCAAAGACGAGGACGCGCCGCTGCTGTCGGGGTCGCACGTGGTCACCGGCACGGGCCTGGCCGTCGTCACGGCGGTCGGCGCCGACTCGTACGCCAGCCGGCTCACCAGCGAGATCCGCAAGCACTCCCTGGTGCGGTCGGAGCTGCGCGAGGCGACCAACCGCATCCTGGTCTACCTCTCCTGGGTGCTGGGGCCGCTCATCCTGATCACACTGGTCGGCCGCGTCTTCACCTACGGCGGCTTCGCCGAGATCTTCGTCGACCAGCGCTGGCGGCGCGCCCTGCTCGACGCGGTGGCCGCGGTGGTCGGCATGATCCCCGAGGGACTGGTGCTGCTGACCAGCCTCGCCTTCGGCGTCGCGGCGATCCAGCTGGCGACCCGCAAGGTGCTGGTGCAGGAGCTCGCGGCGGTCGAGGTGCTCGCGCGCGTCGACGTGCTGTGCCTCGACAAGACGGGCACGCTGACGACGGGCGAGCTCGCCCTGCACGGCATCGAGCGGCTCGACGGCGGTGTGGATGCGGGGCTCGCCGAGATCGCGCTGGCCGCCTTCGGATCCGACGAGGCGGGCAACGCCACCTCGGGCATCCTGGGGTCGAACTTCCGGAGCGATCGGTTCCGGGTCGTCCGGCGCATCCCGTTCAGCTCGGCGACGAAGTACAGCGCGCTCGCGATGACCGTCGACGGGGAGGAGAGCTCCTGGGTGCTCGGCGCGCCGGAGCGCGTGCTCGCGGCCCATCCCGAGGCGCTCGCGCGCGCCACCGAGCTCGCGGCGTCGGGGCTGCGCACGCTGGCGCTCGCCCGCGCGGTCGACCCGCTGCCGGCGGAGGTGCACGTCCCACTCGCCGGGACGCGGGTCGACCCGGCCCTGCTGGTGCTGCTCGCGGAGACGCTGCGACCGGAGGCGCACGACACCCTCGCGTACTTCGAAGAGCAGGCGGTGCGGGTGGTCGTCATGTCGGGCGACAATCCGGTCACCGTCGCGGCCATCGCACGCGACCTCGAACTGCAGGGCGACGCGGTGGACGCATCCACTCTGACCACCGACGAGGAGCTCGCGGAGGCCCTGGAACGGGCGAGCGTGCTCGGACGGGTGAGCCCCGACCAGAAGCGCGCGGCGGTGCGGCTGCTGAAGGAGCGCGGGCGCACGGTCGCGATGACCGGCGACGGCGTCAACGACGCGATGGCCGTGAAGGACGCGGACCTCGGCATCGCGATGGGCACCGGCACCGCGGCGACGAAGGCCGTGTCGCGCGTCGTGCTGCTCGACGACAGATTCGACCGACTTCCCGACGTGCTGGCCTCCGGCCGGCGGGTGATCGCGAACGTCGAGCGCGTGTCCAACATCTTCCTGGCGAAGACGACCTACGGCATCCTGCTCGCCCTGGTCAGCGCGCTGCTGCTGTGGCCGTTCCCGTTCCTGCCGCGTCAGCTGACGCTGGTCTCGTCGCTGGCGATCGGCATCCCCTCCTTCTTCCTGGCGCTCGCGCCCAACAAGCGCATCTACACGCCGGGCGTGCTCGGCCGTGTGCTGAGGTACTCCATCCCCACCGGCCTCATCGCCGGGCTGACCGCGATCGTCGCCTACGCGCCGCTCTACCGCAGCATCCCGCTGCACGAGGCCCGGAGCGTCACGACCGTGGCCCTGTTCGTGGTCTCGCTCTGGATCCTGTGCGTGCTCACCCGGCCGCTCACCGGGATGCGCTGGCTGCTGCTCGCCGCGGTGGCGGCCGCGTTCGCGCTGGTCTGCATCGTCCCGTTCACCGCCGCCTTCTTCGAGATGCATCTGCGGCTGGATGCGGCCCTCGCCTGGGGTCTCGCTGTCGGGGCCGTCGGAGCCGCCGGGGTGGAACTGTTCTACCGCTTCGCGAAGCGGCGCGGCCTGGTCTTCGACCGCCTGTGAACGTGGTAGATTTTATCTCGACGTCAAGATACTTTCCCGATGTGAGGATTTAGGCTTACCTTGCTGGAAAGGCGCTTCGGCGGACGTGGAAGATGAACGAGGCGTGCGTGAACATCGCCTGCCGATGAAGGAGAGGGCATTGTGTCTGCAGTGAACAGCTTCGGTGCGAAGAAGACCTTGACGGTCGGATCGCGTGACTACACGATCTTCGCGATCGACCAGGTGGAGGGGTACCAGCGGCTGCCGTTCAGCCTGAAGGTCCTGCTCGAGAACCTGCTGCGCACGGAGGACGGCGCGAACATCACCGCCGATCACATCCGCGCCCTCGGCGGCTGGGACCCGAAGTCCGAGCCGAACACCGAGATCCAGTTCACGCCGGCGCGCGTGATCATGCAGGACTTCACGGGCGTGCCCTGCATCGTCGACCTCGCCACCATGCGCGAGGCCGTCTCCGCGCTCGGCGGCGACCCGAAGAAGATCAACCCGCTGGCGCCCGCCGAGATGGTGATCGACCACTCGGTCATCGCCGACCTGTTCGGCCGCGAGGACGCGCTCGAGCGCAACACCGACATCGAGTACGAGCGCAACGGGGAGCGCTATCAGTTCCTCCGCTGGGGCCAGACCGCCTTCGACGACTTCAAGGTCGTCCCGCCGGGCACCGGCATCGTGCACCAGGTCAACATCGAGTACCTCGCCCGTGTCACCATGACCCGTGAGATCGACGGCGAGCTCCTCGCCTACCCCGACACCTGCGTCGGCACCGACTCGCACACCACCATGGTTAACGGACTGGGCGTGCTCGGCTGGGGCGTCGGCGGCATCGAAGCCGAGGCGGCCATGCTCGGCCAGCCGGTCTCCATGCTCATCCCCAAGGTCGTCGGCTTCAAGCTGACCGGCGCCATCCCGACCGGTGTGACGGCGACGGATGTCGTGCTCACCATCACGCAGATGCTGCGCAAGCACGGCGTGGTCGGCAAGTTCGTCGAGTTCTACGGCGCCGGCGTCGCCGAGGTGCCGCTCGCCAACCGCGCCACCATCGGAAACATGAGCCCGGAGTTCGGCTCCACCGCTGCCATGTTCCCGATCGACGAGGTGACCCTCGACTACCTGCGCCTCACCGGCCGCAGCGAGGAGCAGGTGCAGCTGGTCGAGCAGTACTCCAAGGCGCAGAGCCTGTGGCACGACCCGTCGGTCGAGCCTGTCTTCAGCGAGTATCTCGAGCTCGACCTCTCCACGGTCGTCCCGTCGATCGCCGGCCCGAAGCGTCCGCAGGACCGCATCGAGCTGAGCGAGGCCAAGGGCCAGTTCGAGAAGGACCTCGTCGACTACGCCGACGTCTCGCACGACCTGGTCGACCTGACGATCTCGGAGTCGTTCCCGGCCTCCGACCCGGGCGAGCTGCAGCCGGAGGACGACCGCAGCATCCACGTCCACACGCACCACAGCCACGCGCCGAAGACGGCCTCCAGCCCCACGCCGGTGACCCTCAAGCAGAGCGGAGAGGACTTCGTCCTCGACCACGGCGCCGTCGCCATCGCGGCGATCACGTCGTGCACCAACACGTCCAACCCGTCGGTCATGCTCGCGGCGGGCCTCCTCGCCCGCAACGCGGCCAAGAAGGGCCTCAAGGCGAAGCCGTGGGTCAAGACCACCCTCGCGCCGGGCTCGAAGGTCGTCACCGACTACTACGAGAAGGCCGGCCTCACCCAGGACCTCGAGGCGCTCGGCTTCTACACGGTCGGCTACGGCTGCACCACCTGCATCGGCAACTCGGGCCCGCTGCTCGACGAGATCTCCGAGGCGGTCAACCAGAACGACCTCGCCGTCACCGCAGTGCTCTCGGGCAACCGCAACTTCGAGGGCCGCATCAACCCCGACGTGAAGATGAACTACCTGGCGAGCCCGCCGCTCGTCATCGCGTACGCCCTGGCCGGCTCGATGAACTTCGACTTCGAGGTCGACCCGCTCGGTCAGGACTCCGAGGGCAACGACGTCTTCCTGAAGGACATCTGGCCCGACGCGGCCGAGGTGCAGGACACGATCGACTCGTCCATCAACGAGGGCATGTTCGTGCACCAGTACGCGTCGGTCTTCGAGGGCGACGAGCGCTGGAAGTCGCTGCCGACGCCGACCGGCTCGGTGTTCGAGTGGGACGAGAAGTCGACGTACGTGCGGAAGCCCCCGTACTTCGAGGGCATGACGCTCGAGACCACGCCGGTCACTGACATCGTCGGCGCCCGCGCCCTCGCCAAGCTCGGCGACTCGGTCACCACCGACCACATCTCGCCCGCCGGCTCCATCAAGGCGGACAGCCCGGCCGGCCAGTACCTGAACGAGCACGGCATCGACCGCAAGGACTTCAACTCCTACGGCTCGCGCCGCGGCAACCACGAGGTGATGATCCGCGGAACGTTCGCGAACATCCGCCTCAAGAACCAGCTGCTGGACGGCGTCGAGGGCGGCTACACCCGCGACTTCACGCAGGCCGACGGGCCGCAGTCGTTCATCTACGACGCGTCCCAGAACTACCAGGCGCAGGGCACTCCGCTCGTCATCCTGGGCGGCAAGGAGTACGGCTCCGGGTCGTCCCGCGATTGGGCGGCCAAGGGCACCAGCCTCCTCGGCGTCCGCGCGGTCATCACGGAGAGCTTCGAGCGCATCCACCGCTCGAACCTCATCGGCATGGGCGTGGTGCCGCTGCAGTTCCCGGCCGGCGAGTCGGCCGACTCGCTGGGCCTCGACGGCACCGAGGTGTTCTCGATCACGGGCCTGGAGCAGCTCAACGAGGGCACCACTCCGAAGACCGTCCACGTCACAGCGGAGCCGAGCGAGCACTCGCCCGCGGGTAAGCAGACGATCGAGTTCGACGCGGTCGTCCGCATCGACACCCCCGGTGAGGCGGACTACTACCGCAACGGCGGCATCCTGCAGTACGTGCTGCGCAGCCTGGTCTGAGCGGAGATCGCATGAGCTGAGCCCCCGGTGCCGTGAGGTGCCGGGGGCTCAGTTCGTCCGGCGGAACTCGGGCCAGGCGGCGTAGAAGTCGTCGAGCGCGGCCGAGAAGGGCTCGTGCTCGACGAACCAGCGGCGGGCGGCCGGGTGGATGCTGTGGAGGACGTCGCGCATCGCCCGTCGTTTCCCTCGCAGATCCAGCCGGAAGACCGGCTCGTGGTGAGCGATGCGGTTGCGGAAGTCGTAGACGATAGCGACGGCTGCTGAGATCTGATCGGCGCGGACGTTCTGCCGGTTCGTGAAGGAGTACTGGAGCGCCTCATCCCACAGCCGTTGCTTCCAGCGATGCCGCAGCGAAGGAAGCAGGCTCCGCCATGCTCCGAAGGAGAGCTGGGCCACCACATCGTCGTGCTGGATGGGCCGGCGCCCTCGGACCGCACGACCGGCGTGCGCGCGGGCGGCACGCAGACGATCCTCCGTGACCACGGCGGCAAGGACAGGCGCCGGGTCGAGCGTCCACTCCTCTCGACCGTGCGTTTCGCGATTCCATGACCGTAGCTGGTGATCGAGTGCATTCCGCAGGATCACCTCGAAGTAGTGGACGGACATGTGGCCGACGCTGCTGAGATGCGCGTTCGCCCGGTACAGCAGCAGCGCACGGTCTTCGTCGCCGTCGCAGCACTGCGCGTAGGTCGCCATACGCGGCGCGCTGAAATAGGTCATGATCTCGGCAGCCATCTGTGGAGCGTAGTAAAGTCGTTTGCAACGGCGTCGGCAGTACGAACGACGTCACGCTCTCAGCGGCCCGGGTTCGCCCGGGCCGCTGTGTTCTAACGCACACTGATTGCGGACTTCCACCGGTCAACTGCACGTTCCGAGCCTCCCTTGATGTCCGCGAGCCTAGACTCGAACGCATGGGCATCCTCGAGACGATCCACGGGCCGCGCGACCTCGATCGGCTGACCGACGGTGAGCTGGTGCAGCTCGCCGCGGAGGTGCGGGCCTTCCTGGTCGCCAACGTGGCGAAGACCGGAGGCCACCTCGGGCCGAATCTCGGCGTGGTGGAGACGACGCTCGCCATCCACCGCGTCTTCGACTCGCCCCGTGACGCGATCGTGTTCGACACCGGCCACCAGTCGTACGTGCACAAGCTGCTCACCGGGCGCCAGGACTTCTCCCAGCTGCGCCAGCGCGGCGGCATGGCGGGCTACCCGCAGCGGTCGGAGTCGGAGCACGACATCGTCGAGAGCTCGCACGCCTCGTCGTCCCTGTCGTGGGCGGACGGCATCTCCCGCGCCTTCCAGCTGACCGGGCAGCAGGACCGCCACGTCATCGCGGTGGTCGGCGACGGCGCCCTCACGGGCGGTATGACGTGGGAGGCGCTCAACAACATCTCCGACGACAACAACCGCAAGCTCATCATCGTCGTCAACGACAACGGCCGGTCCTACGCGCCGACCATCGGGGGATGGCACGCTTCCTCAACACCGTCCGCACGCGCAAGAGCTACCGCAGCCTCTACCTCACGTCGCAGCGCGCGTTCGACAAGCTCGGCACCCCCGGCCGGTCGTTCTACCGCGGCGTGCGCGGCGGCCTCCACGGCTTCCTCAGCCGGTTCTCGAACAACGAGGCGCTCTACTCGAACCTCGACATCAAGTACATCGGCCCCATCCACGGGCACGACATCGAGGCGATGGAGGAGGCGCTCCGCCAGGCGAAGAACTACGGCGCGCCGGTCATCGTGCACGCGATCACGCAGAAGGGCCGCGGCTACGAGCCCGCGCTGCGGGATGCGGCCGACCAGTTCCACGCCATCGGGCAGATCGACCCGGAGACAGGGGAGCCGACGGAGGGGTCGAGCAAGCCGTCGTGGACGGGCGTCTTCGCCGACGAGATCGTCCGGCTCGCCGAGAAGGACCCGAAGATCGTCGGCATCACCGCCGCGATGCTGCGCCCGACGGGGCTGCACAAGTTCGCCGAGCGCTTCCCGGACCGCGTGCACGATGTCGGCATCGCCGAGCAGCACGCCGTGACCAGCGCGGCCGGCCTCGCCTACGGCGGGCTGCATCCCGTCGTCGCGATCTACGCCACGTTCATGAACCGCGCGTTCGACCAGGTGCTGATGGATGTCGGCCTGCACAAGGCGGGCGTCACCTTCGTGCTCGACCGGGCCGGGGTCACCGGCCCCGACGGGCCGAGCCACCACGGGATCTGGGACCTCGCGATCCTGCAGGTCGTTCCGGACATCCGGCTGGCGGCGCCGCGTGACGGCACGCGCTTCCGCGAGGAGCTGGCGGAGGCGGTCGCCGTCGACGACGCTCCGACCGTGCTGCGCTTCCCGAAGGGCGCGGTGCAGCCCGACATCGACGCGGTGCGCCGCCTCGACGACGGCGTCGACGTGCTGCGCGAGGGCGACCGCAAGGATGTGCTGCTCGTCACCGTCGGCCCGTTCGCCGACCTCGGCCTGAAGGTGGCCGACCGTCTCGCCGCGCAGGGGATCGGCGCCACCGTGGTGGACCCGCGCTGGGTGGTCCCGGTGCCGAAGAGCATCCTGTCGCTGGCGGCGGAGCACCGCATCGTGGTGACGCTGGAGGACGGCATCCGCGTCGGTGGCATCGGCACCCGCGTGCGGCAGGACCTCCGCGAGGCCGGCATCGACACGGCCGTGGACGAGCTGGGCCTGCCCGACGCGTTCATCGACCACGCGACGCGCGACCAGATCCTCGAGGATGCGGGGCTCACCCCGCAGAAGATCGCGCGCGACCTGGTCGCCCAGGTGCTCGGCAGCCGCGTGCCGATCGCGCGCCCGCTCCCCGAGGACGAGGCCGCCGCCGACGAGGCCGCCCCCGCCAAGAAGCGCCGCGCCTGAATGAGTTTCGCCGAGTGGTGACATCATGTCGCCACTCGCCCCGAATTCGAGCATCGAGTCACCACTCGATGGGCGCTGGCTGAGAGAGTCCGGCCCTCGATTGACTTGGAGTGCGCTCTAAGTCCTAGTGTGCAGGTATGACCGACACACGGACGGCGATGTCGATCTCCGACGTCGCCGAGCGGACCGGACTCACCACCCACACGCTGCGCTACTACGAGCGCGAGGGCCTCATGCTGACGCCCGTCGAGCGCGCATCCTCGACCCATCGGCGCTACACCGACGCCGACGTGTCGTGGGTGAACTTCCTCACGAAGCTGCGCTCGACCGCCATGCCGATCGCGACCATGCGCCAGTACGTCGTGCTCGCGCGGCAGGGCGACGGCACGGAAGCCGAGCGGCTGGAGCTGCTCCTCCTGCACCGGATGGCCGTGGTGCGGCAACTGGAGGAGATGACGGCGAGTCTGGCGGCCATCGACTACAAGATCGACCTCTATCGACAGCAGGTCGCGGAAAGGAACGACGCATGAAGAAGATCACGTTGGGAACCGAGAAGCTGGAGGTCTCGCAGCTGGGCCTCGGCTGCATGGGCATGTCCGCGTTCTACACGGGAGCCGGAAGCGACGAGGCCGGCTCGATCGCCACCATCCACCGGGCGATGGATCTGGGAGTCACCTTCTTCGACACCGCCGAGATCTACGGCCCGTACACGAACGAGGAGCTGCTGGCCAAGGCGTTCGCGGACGGCCGCCGCGACCGTGTCGTCATCGCCACGAAGTTCGGCAACATCCTGCACCGTGGGAACGGCGAGCGGGGCCTCGACGGGTCGCCCGAGAACCTGCGGCTCGCGGTGGAGGGCTCCCTGCGCCGACTGAACACCGACCGTATCGATCTCTACTACCAGCACCGCATGGACCCGAAAACGCCGATCGAGGACACCGTCGGCGCGCTGAAGGAGCTGATCGAGGAGGGGAAGATCCTCCACTACGGCCTCTCCGAAGCGGCGCCCGCGACGATCCGCCGGGCGAACGCGGTGCACCCGGTCACGGCCATCCAGACCGAGTACTCGCTGTGGACGCGCGACCCGGAGGCGGAGGTGCTGCCGACCGTGCGCGAGCTCGGGATCGGGTTCGTGCCCTACTCGCCGCTGGGCCGCGGCTTCCTGACCGGCACCATCCGGTCGCTCGACCAGCTGTCGGAGGACGACTTCCGCCGGTTCAACCCCCGCTTCGAGGGCGACAACCTGGAGGCCAACATCCGCATCGTGGAGCAGGTGGATGAGGTGGCCCGCGAAGTGGGTGCGACGCCCGGCCAGGTGGCTCTCGCGTGGCTGTTGTCGAAGGGCGACGACATCGCGCCGATCCCGGGCACGACGAAGGTCGCGAACCTGGAGCAGAACGTGGCGGCGACCGACGTGCAGCTCAGCCCGGAGCAGCTCGTTCGGCTGGATGCGGTGGCCGCCCCGGTCGGCGACCGCTACCCGGACATGTCCACGGTCAACCGCTGACCCGGCGACCGGTGAGACGCAACACGCCGCTATCCGAAGTGGATAACGGCGTGTTGCGTCCCATGGATGAGGGCGTTACGCGACGCCCTTGATCGGCGGGTGGTGGAACGTGTCTCCGAAGACGCGCTCCGAGGCTCCGACCCGGTCGAGGTACGGCGTGATGCCGCCCATCTGGAACGGGAAGCCCGCGCCCAGGATCATGCAGAGGTCGATGTCCTCGGGTGCCTCGACCACGTGGTCGTCCACCAGCATGCGGTGGATCTCGTCGGCCAGGCCGTCCTCCAGCGTGCGGAGGATCTGCTCCTTCGTCCACGGGTTCGTGCCGCCCGAGACGATCTTCGCGGCGCCCTTGTCGAGGCCCTTCACCTTGCCCTTGGCGTCCTTCTCCAGCAGCGTGCCGTACTCGGCCAGCTTGTGGAGGTTCTCGGATCGGTAGAACCGGTCCGGGAACGCCGCGTGGTGCGTGTCGAGCACGTGCGCTCCGACCTTGAGCCCGACGAGGTCGAGCAGGGCGGACGGCGGCATCGGGAGGCCGAGCGGCGCGATGGCCTCGTCGACCACCTCGAACGGGGTCCCATCGTCGACGGCGTGCATCGCGTCACCGAGGATCTTCGCCAGCACGCGGTTGACGACGAAGCCGGGCGTGTCCGCCGTGATGACCGCGTTCTTCTTCAGCGCCGCCGCCGTCACCATCGCGGTCGACAGCGTCGCCTCATCGGTGTGCGGCGTCTTCACGACCTCGATCAGCGGCATGACCGCGACCGGGGTGAAGAAGTGGAAGCCGACCAGCCGCTCAGGATGCTTCAGCTTCGCGCCGATCTGCTCCACCGACAGCGACGACGTGTTGGTCGCGATGACCGCCTCGTCGGAGAGGAACGGCTCCACCTCGGCGAAGACGTTCTGCTTGACCGACAGCTCCTCGAACACGGCCTCGATGACCCAGTCGCAGTCCGCGAAGTCGGCCTTGTTCGTCGTCCCCGTCACCAGGGCGCGCAGGCGGTTCGCCTCGTCGGGGGAGATGCGCCCCTTCTCCTGGAGCTTCCCGATCTCGTCGTGGATGTAGGCCACGCCCTTGTCGACATGCGCCTGGTCGAGGTCGGTGATGACGACGGGGACGCGGAGGCGGCGCACGAACAGCAGCGCGAATTGGCTGGCCATGTAGCCGGCGCCGATGACGCCGATCTTGGTGACCTTCTTCGCAAGCTTCTTCTCGGGTGCGCCGGCCGGACGCTTCGCGCGCTTCTGCACGAGGTTGAAGGCGTAGATGCTCGCCTGGAACTGGTCGCCCGAGATGAGCTCCGCCAGCGCCTCGTCCTCGAGCTCGAAGCCGGCCGCGCGGTCGTTCGACTTGGCGGCCTTCAGCAGGTCGAGCGCCTTGTACGGTGACTTCGGCACGGTGCCGATGCGCGACTCGAGCATCTTGCGGGCGATGCCGATGGCGGCATCCCACTTGACCATCCGCTCGATCTTGCCCGGCTCGTTCGGGCGCTTGACGACGACCGTGCCGGTGAGCACCTGGTCGGCCCACTTCAGGGAGTCCTCGAGGAAGTTCGCCGAGTCGAAGATCGCGTCCGCGATGCCGAGGTCGAAGACCTCCTGCGCCTTGAGCATCCGGTTCTGCTTGAGCGGGTTCTCGACGACGACCTTGAGGGCGTTCTCGATGCCGATCAGGTTCGGCAGGATGGTGGCGCCGCCCCAGCCGGGGATGAGGCCGAGGAAGACCTCCGGCAGGGCGAAGGCGGCCGTGTTGCGGTCGATCGTGCGGTAGTCGGCGTTGAGGCCGATCTCCACGCCGCCGCCGAGCGCGAGGCCGTTCGTGAACACGAACGACGGCACGCCGAAGGTCGCCTGCTTGCCGAGGACGTAGTGGCCCAGCTGGGGGAGCAGCTTCGCCACCTCGACGCTCGGGATGTCGCCGACCCGGCTGAGGTCGGCCCCGGCGGCGAGGATGAACGGCTTGCCGGTGACCGCGACCGCGTCGATCTCGCCGCGCTTCGCCCGCTCGGTGAGCTCGTCGAAGGTGCGGCCGAGTTCGAGCAGCGTCGCCGGCCCGAGCGTGTTCGGGCGGGTGTGGTCGCGTCCGTTGTCGAGGGTGACCAGGGCGAGGCGCTTTCCGCTCGGCAGGGTCACATCCTTCACGAACGCGTGGGTGACGACCTCGTCGTCGGCGACGGCCTCGAGCGGGCTGAAGTCGATCTTGCTGTAGTCCGTCACGCTTCTCAGCCCTTCCGCGCAGCGCGCTTGTCGTAGTTGGGGTTCTCCCAGATCACGGTGCCGCCCTGGCCGAGGCCGACGCACATCGCGGTGATGCCGTACCGCACCTCGGGGTGCTCGCCGAACTGTGCCGCGAGCTGGATCATCAGGCGCACGCCGCTGGCGGCGAGCGGGTGTCCGATCGCGATCGCGCCGCCCCACTGGTTGACGCGGGGGTCGTCGTCCGCGATCCCGAAGTGGTCCAGGAACGACAGCACCTGGATGGCGAACGCCTCGTTCAGTTCGAACAGGCCGATGTCGTCGATGCCCAGGCCGGCCTTGCGGAGCGCCTTCTCGGTCGACGGGACCGGGCCGAGGCCCATGATCTCCGGCTCGACACCGGCGAAGGCGAAGCTCACCATCCGCATCTTCGGGGTGAGACCCAGCTCCTTCACCGCATCGTGCGAGGCGAGGAGGGAGGCGGTGGCGCCGTCGGTCAGCGGCGACGAGTTGCCCGCGGTCACGCGCCCGTGCGGACGGAACGGCGTCTTGAGGGTCGCGAGGCCCTCCATGTTCGTCTCGGGGCGCATCCCCTCGTCCTGCGTGGCGAGGCCCCAGCCCGACTCCGAGCGGATGGCGACCGGCACCAGATCGGGCTGCAGCTTGCCGGCCTCGTAGGCGGCGGCCGTCTTGTGCTGGCTGCGCATCGCGAAGCGGTCGGAGCGCTCCTTGGTGAGCGCCGGGAACCGGTCGTGGATGCGCTCCGCGGTCATGCCCATGTTGAGCGCGTCCTCGGCGACCATCCGCTCGCTGAGGAAGCGCGGGTTCGGGTCGGCGCCGAAGCCCATCGGGTGGCGGCCCATGTGCTCCACGCCGCCGGCGATCACCAGGTCGTAGGCGCCGAATGCGATGCCGGAGCCGAGCGTGGTGACGCTCGTCATGGCGCCCGCGCACATCCGGTCGATCGCGAAGCCGGGCACCGACTTCGGCAGCCCGGCGAGCAGCGCGGCGGTGCGGCCGAGGGTCAGACCCTGGTCGCCCTGCTGGGTCGTCGCGGCGATCGCCACGTCGTCGATGCGGTCCTTGGGCACCTCGGGGTTGCGCTCGAGCAGACCGATCATCGCCTTCACGACGAGGTCATCCGCCCGGGTGTTCCAGTACTGCCCTTTTTCGCCGGCTCGTCCGAACGGAGTACGGACTCCGTCGACGAATACGACTTCGTTCCTATCGGCCACAGTGCCTCCCAAATCACGGTCGGGAACGATCCTAGGTACACCGTTGTGCACGAAAAGAATCGTTTGATCCTTCCTACGAAACGGGCTCGGACCCCTCGTCGGCCGTTTGGGTGCTTTCCACAAAAGCCTGGGCGATCACCTGTGAGGTTGCGGCAACCTGCCAGGGCCGGGCGCCGTGCGCCGCCAGGGCGTCGCCGATGCTCTCGGGCGTGACCTCGGCCGGCGGGGTCCAGGCGACGCGGCGCAGCGTCTCCGGGGTCAGCAGGTTCTCCAGCGGGATCGCGCGCTCCTCCGACACCGCGGTCAGCGACGCGCGGGCCGCCTTGAGACGGGCGTCCGCGTCCGGGTTCCGGTCGGACCAGGCACGGGGCGGCGGGAGGCTGTCGCCGTTGCCGCGCAGCACCGGCAGGTCGTCGGTGGTGCGCCCGGCCTCGATGGCGGCCCACCAGCGGTCCAGCTCGGTCCGGCTGGCGCGGCCGGTGAACTCCTTGAGCGAGGCCAGCGCCCGCTTGCTCTCGGGCATGGCCTTCGCAGCGGCCGTCAGCGACGCATCCGGAACCAGGCGCCCGGGGGCGGTGTCGATCTCGCGGGCGAGCGCATCCCGCGCCAGCCACAGCTCGCGCGCCACGGCGAGGTTGCGCAGTCCCCGGATGGAGTGGATGCCGGACAACCGCCGCCACGGTTCGCTGCGCACCGGCACGAGGTCGCGCACCAGCTCGTCGGCGAACTCCTGACGGGCGATGTCCGTCTTGCCGGCCTCGTCGAGCAGCGCCGCGATGGCGTCGCGCAGGTCGGGCAGCAGCTCCACATCCAGCGCCGCGTAGTTCAGCCACGGCTCGGGCAGCGGACGCGTCGACCAGTCGGCAGCGCTGTGCTCCTTCGCGAGGTGGATGCCGAGCAGCTCCTCCACGACCGTCCCGAGGCCGACGCGCGGCATCCCGAGCAGTCGGGCGGCCAGCTCGGTGTCGAACACGATGGACGGGTCGAGGCCCACCTCGCGCAGACACGTCAGGTCCTGCGTCGCCGCGTGCAGCACCCACTCCTCGTCGCGGATGGCCTCGTTGAGCTCGTCGAACCGGCCGACCGCGGGCGGATCGAACAGGAACGTACCCGATCCGCGCCGGAACACCTGGATGAGATAGGCGCGCTGCGAGTACCGGAAGCCGCTGGCCCGCTCGGCGTCCACGGCGACGGGGCCGTTGCCGGCGGCGATGCGCTCGACCGCGATCAGGTAGGCCGCCCGGGTGTCGATGACGGTGTGATCAGCCACGCGGCGTCCTTCTCGGCGAGGCCGCCCGCGAGCTCAGCAGGCTCACCCCTCGCCGGTCGGGGGCAGGCCGGCGAGCATGCAGAGCAGCTCGCCCCAGCCCTCGACGTGCGCCGAGACGTCCGACTCCAGCGGGCTCCAGGATGCGCGCAGCTCGATCTGAGAGCCGTCGCCCTGCGCGGCGAGCTCGCCGAAGCCGGTGGAGATGATCTTGGTGGCCGTTCCGCTCGCGGCCGTGTAGCGGGCGTGCCGCGCATCCAGCGCATCCACCAGCCACGACCAGGCGACGTCGGCGAGGAACGGGTCGAGCCCGATGTCGGTCTCGAGCGGCGCCTGCGCGAAGCACACGATGCGGAATGGGCCGCCCCACGCCTCCGGCTCGTCCGGGTCGTAGAGCAGGATGAAGCGTCCGGTGCCGAGGTCGGAGTCGCTGCCGTGCCGCGCGGGCCGCACGTCGGCGGCGAGCGCGACCGAGTACGGTGCGAGCTGCGCGGGCGCGGGGATCTCCTCGATCACGAGTTCCGGCCGCGACACTGCGGCACGGATTGACTCCAGCGCCGTGGCGAACTCCGCCGGATGCTGCGGTGGGGATGTCGGTGTCGGCACGCTTCGAACACTAGAAGCCTTTGGGGGTCCCACCAGTAAGGCACGCCGCCTGAGGAACTCCTGAGGGCACGCCCGGCCGCCCGCCGGTACGCTGCACACTATGGCGGAGAGCGGCTCGGGTTCGGCGTTCGGCAAGGCACTGGGCACGGTGGGAGTGGTCGCCGGGGGACTGGTGCTGGCCACGGCGGGACTCGCCGCGCTCGTCACCGCCCGGGTCGCCCGCACCGTGATCACGCCGGTGCGGCGGCGGCCCCAGAACCAGATCATCCGCTCCTTCGACGAGACGGTCGGCACGGTCACCCTGCGGGAGACACCGGATGCGGCCATGCCCGGCCGGTTCGGACTCTGGTGGGGCGGCGACACCGCCTACGCCAAGCTCGGCGGCCTCATCGAGCGGGAGGACGGCAGCGTCACCCGCGAACTGGAGAGGGTCGAGTTCGGCGAGTTGCGCGAGGGGCGCGCCCGGATCTCCGGCTACTACTACCTGCAGCCGGAGGAACTCGGCCTGCCCGTCACGAGCGTCGCGATCTCCACCGACCTGGGGGAGGCGCCGGCGTGGGTCTTCCCGGCGGATGCGGACGCGGGGGACGGCCGCTGGGTCATCCAGGTGCACGGGTGGGGAGCATCCCGCCAGGAGGGGCTGCGCGCGGTGCGGACCTTCCACGACGCCGGCTTCACCTGCCTGCTCGCATCGTACCGCAACGACGGCGACGCCCCCGAGAGCGTCGACCGCCGGTACGGGCTCGGCGGGACGGAGTGGCGCGACATCGAGGCGGCCATCCACTACGCGGTGGAGCACGGCGCGCGCTCGGTGGTGCTGATGGGCTGGTCGATGGGCGGAGCGGTCGTGCTGCAGACGATCACCCGCTCGACGGCTGTGGAGAACGTGACCGGCATCGTGCTCGAATCGCCCGTCATCGACTGGATCGACACCCTCGAGTACCAGGGCAACCTCCTCCGGCTCCCCGACGTGGTCACCCGCGCGGCGATGCGGCTCATCGAGTCGGAGTGGAGCGGGCCCATCACCGGTCTCGGCGCACCGATCGATCTGCGCAGCATGGACTTCGTCGCCCGCGCGTCCGAGCTGCGCCTGCCGATGCTCATCCTGCACAGCGACGACGACGGCTTCGTGCCGTCGACCGGCTCGCGGGCGCTCGCCGAGGCCCGCAGCGACATCGTCACCCTGGTGCCGTTCGACACGGCCCTGCACACCAAGCTGTGGAACTACGACGAGGCGAAGTGGTCGAGTGCGATCGCGGGCTGGCTGGCCGAGAATGTGCCGGCTGCGGCCGCCGCCACCGAGCCCGATCTCGCGGCCATCGAAGGAGATCCGGCCGCCTGACGCCGCGAATCTCCTGCAACACTGCCATTCGAAGGAGATTCGACACCCGAACACCTTCGTTGCCCGCGGGGTTACTCGTCGTGCGGCGGCAGCTCGCCCGCGGTGAGGGCGATCATGCGCGAGGTGGAGCGCAGGTACTTCTTGCGGTAGCCGCCGCCCAGCATCTCGTCGTCGAAGACCTGGCTCAGCGGCACACCGGTCTGCACGATCGGGATCTCGGCGTCGTACACACGGTCGATGAACGCGACGAGGCGCAGCGCCGCCATCTGGTCGTGCAGCACCTCCACGCCGGTCAGGCCGATCACATCCACGCCGTCGATGATCTTGATGTAGCGCGACGGGTGCACGGTCGCGAGGTGCGCGATGAGGTCCTGGAACCCGTCGCTGGTGACGGTCTCGCCCCGGCCGGCCATCACCGCGAGGATGCGCTCGTACGCGTCCGGCTCGACGGTGATCGCGCTGCCGGTGGTGTCGCGACGGCGGTAGTCGAGGCCGTCGATGCGGATGGTCTCGAAGTTCGACGACAGCGACTGGATCTCGCGCAGGAAGTCGCTCGCGGCGAATCGCCCCTCGCCCAGCGCGTTCGGCGGCGTGTTGCTGGTCGCGGCGATGCGGGTGCCGGAGGCGACGAGCTCGCCGAGCATCCGGGTCATCATCATCGTGTCGCCCGGGTCGTCGAGCTCGAACTCGTCGATGCAGATGAGGGCGGATCCGCGGAGCAGGTCGACCGCGCCCGCGTAGCCGAGCGCGCCGACCAGCGCCGTGTACTCGATGAAGGTGCCGAAGTACTTCGGCCCGGGCGCCTCGTGCCAGAGAGCGGCCAGGAGGTGCGTCTTGCCGACGCCGAACCCGCCGTCGAGGTAGACGCCGGGCTTCATCGCCTCGACCTTCTTGCGGCTGCGGCTGAACAGCCCGGCCGGACGCTGCGGCTCCCACGTCTTCGCGAACAGCTTCAGCGTCGAGACCGCCTCCGCCTGCGAGGGGTAATCGTGATCGGGCCGGTACGACTCGAACGTCGCGTGCTCGAACTGCGACGGCGGCACCAGGCTCTCCGCGATCTCTGCGCCCGTGATCTGGGGCGAACGGTCGGCGAGGCGGGGGAGGGCGCCGGTCTGCTCGAGAGTCATGACGGGGGTCTGCACCTTTGTGTCGAAGTCTTACCGCGACCGTTCGCCGCCGCCTACGCTGGACGTAGATTCGGGAGCTGTCGCAGGCCTCCAAGCCTAGTCCTGCGGCAAGGACCGCAACCCTGGACCGACCCTGGAGGCACCCCCGCATGACCATCGAGACCGACCCGTCGCCCGAGTTCTCCGGCTACGCCCACCCCGAGCGCCTGGTGAGCACGGAATGGCTGGCAGCGCACCTGGGCGAACCGGGACTCGTGGTCGTGGAGTCGGATGAGGACGTGCTGCTGTACGACACCGGTCACATCCCCGGGTCGGTCAAGATCGACTGGCACACCGACCTCAACGACCCCGTCGTGCGCGACTACGTCAGCGCCGAGCGCTTCGCCGAGCTGCTCGGCTCGAAGGGCATCGCCCGCGACACGACGGTCGTCATCTACGGCGACAAGAACAACTGGTGGGCCGCCTATGCGCTGTGGGTGTTCACCCTGTTCGGCCACGAGGATGTGCGTCTGCTCGACGGGGGCCGCGACAAGTGGATCGCCGAGGGCCGTGAGCTGACCCGTGACGTCCCGCAGCCGGCCCCGGTCGAGTACCCCGTGGTCGAGCGCGACGACACGGTCGTCCGCGCCTTCAAGGACGACGTGCTGGCGCACCTCGGGCTCGTCCGTTCGGGCGGAGGGGCTCTGATCGACGTGCGCTCGCCGGAGGAGTACAGCGGCGAGCGGACCGAGATCCCCGGCTACCCGACCGAGGGCGCCCTGCGCGCGGGCCACATCCCGTCGGCGAAGTCCGTGCCGTGGGCCAAGGCCGCAGCTCCCGACGCGACGTTCAAGCGCCGTGCCGAGCTAGAGGAGGTCTACCTCGACGGCGCCGGCCTCGCCCCCGGCGACGACATCATCGCCTACTGCCGCATCGGCGAGCGCTCCAGCCACACCTGGTTCGTGCTCACCCACCTGCTCGGCTTCGAGAACGTGAAGAACTACGACGGCTCCTGGACGGAGTGGGGCTCGGCGGTCCGCGTCCCGATCGCGACCGGCAGCGAGCCCGGCGAGGTCCCGTCGCGCTGAACGGGTCCGGATCGGACGTAGCCTTGAGGGGTGACTGAACTGACGGGCGCGCTCGCCGAGATCCGCGACGACTTCCAGGCGCTGGAGCAGAACGACCGGCTCCAGCTGCTGCTGGAGTTCTCCGACGAGCTGCCTGAGCTGCCCGAGCGCTACCGCGACCATCCCGACCTGCTGGAACGGGTCGAGGAGTGCCAGGCGCCCGTCTTCATCTTCGTCGAGGTGGATGCGGACAGCATCGTGCACCTGTACGCCACCGCCCCGCAGGAGGCTCCGACGACCCGCGGCTTCGCGTCCATCCTGGTGCAGGGCCTCGCCGGTCTCACCGCCGACGAGGTGCTCGCCGTCCCGGACGAGTTCCCGCAGACGCTCGGCCTCGCCCAGGCCGTGTCGCCGCTGCGCCTGCGCGGGATGTCCGCCCTGCTCGGCCGCGCGAAGCGACAGGTGCGCGAGAAGCTCGCCGCCTGACGCGCATCCGGCGTTTCCTCTACGCCTGCGCTGCAGATCGGCAGCATCCCGAAACACAGTGTTTACACGCGGCCGGGATGCGTAACAGGCGCGAAACACGAGGATCGCTCTGCCGAAACCTCTCGGCTTGAAACTGGCTCCACCCCGAAACCCCCACGAACCCACGGGGCTTGCTTGAGAGAGGCAGTTGATTCGCATGGTGCTCCACACAGCAGCGGACTACGCGGAGGCAGGGACGGTCAACGCCCTGTGGCTCCTCGTCGCCGCGGCCCTGGTCCTCCTGATGACCCCCGGCGTCGCCTTCTTCTACGGCGGCATGGTGCGGGCGAAGAGCGTCATCAGCATGATGATGATGAGCTTCGGCGCGATGGCCCTGGTCGGCGTCCTCTGGGTGCTCTACGGCTACGGACTGTCGTTCGGCCCCGCCAGCATCCCCGGCCTCCTCGGCACCCCGGACTGGTTCCTCGGCAGCCTGATGGGCAAGGACGGCATCACCCCCGACCTCAGCGGCCTCGCCTTCGCCGGCTTCCAGGCGACGTTCGCCATCATCACCGTGGCCCTGATCTCGGGCGCCATCGCGGACCGCGCCAAGTTCAGCTCCTGGATGGTGTTCGCCGGCATCTGGGTCACCGTCGTCTATTTCCCGGTCGCCTACTGGGTGTTCAACCTGTCGCAGGGCTGGATCGCCGCCGGCCTGCACGTGAACGACTTCGCGGGCGGCACGGCCGTGCACATCAACGCCGGTGCGGCGGGCCTCGCCCTCGCCCTGGTGCTCGGCAAGCGCGTCGGCTTCCAGAAGGGCATGAACAAGCCCCACAACGTCCCGCTCACCCTCCTCGGCGCGGCGCTGCTGTGGTTCGGCTGGTTCGGCTTCAACGCCGGTTCGGAGGCCGCGGTCGACGGCGTCGCCGCCCTCGCCTGGATCAACACCCTGGCCGCTCCGGCAGCCGCCACCATCGGCTGGCTGATCGTGGAGAAGATCAAGGACGGCAAGCCCACGTCGATCGGCGCCGCGTCCGGCGCCGTCGCGGGCCTCGTCGCGATCACCCCGGCCTGTAACATCCTCACCCCGGGCTGGGCGATCGTCCTCGGCCTCGTCGCCGGTGCGGTGTGCGCCCTCGCGATCGACCTGAAGTTCCGCCTCGGCTTCGACGACTCGCTCGACGTGGTCGGCATCCACCTCGTCGGCGGCATCATCGGAACGCTGTGGATCGGCGTCTTCGGCTTCACCCACGTGGACGGCGACGCCAAGAAGCCGTTCTCGAGCCTCCTCTACGGCGGCAGCTTCCAGCAGCTCGGCGTGCAGGCGCTCGGCGCCTTCGCGGTCCTCATCTACTCCTTCGTGCTGGCCTACGTCATCGGCTGGGCGATCCAGAAGACGATGGGCTTCCGCATCAAGAACGAGGACGAGCTGGCCGGTGTCGACACCGCGGTGCACGGCGAAGAGGGCTACGCCCTCGAGACGGTCTGATCCGTTCATCATCCGGACACGGGACGGGGCGTCGCCTGAGGGCGGCGCCCCGTTCCGTCGTCCGCGCCGCGCGTCGCTAGGGTGAAGGGGTGAGTGCAGGGCGAGCGACGCCGGACCAGGTGGATGCGCTGCTGCTGTTCTTCTCCGGCGCGCTCGTGCTCCTGGCCGCGTTCGGTCTGGCGCTGTTCATCGGCGGCCTCGCCGGGCGTGCCCGGGCCGCGCGCGCCTTCCGCTTCGTGCTGCTGGGCGCGGCGGTGACCGTTCCGCTCGCGGTGTTCGGGGGCTACGGGATGCTCACGGGCGACCCGCTCATCCCGCACCTGATCGGCGTGCCGGATGTCGGACTCGCGGCGGCAGCCGGCGCCGACCCTGCGTCCGCGTCGCCGTATCCGCTCGCCCGCGCGGGCTACCTGATCGCCGTGCTCGTGCTCTGCGCCGCGATCGTCGCCGCGGCGGTGTCCTCCCGCCTGACCCTGCGCGCGTGGATCCTGTTCACCGTCCTCTGGCTGCCGCTCGTCGTGCTGCCGGTCGGCTACGGCGTCTTCTCGCTCGACGACGGCTGGGCGGTCGCCGGGCTCCACGTCGTCGACTTCGGGGGAGCGCTCCCGGTGGTCGCGGCCGGCGCGAGCGCCGTCGGCGTCCTCCTCGCGTGCGGGCGCGGCGAGCACCAGCCCGCGCGCGCCAGCCGTCCGGCGCTGGTCGCGTTCGGCGGGGCGGCGCTGTGGGTCGGCTGGCTGGGCCTGGTCGTCGGCTCGGAGGGGGCGCTGGACGCCTACGCCCCCTTGATGGCGGTCGGCGCCTTCGTCGCGTCGGCCACCGGGGTGCTGATGTGGATGCTCGTGGATGCGGTGCTCCTGCGCCGCCCGACGCTGAGCAGTGCGATGTGGGGCGCCTTCGCCGGGCTGGTCGCGGTGACCGCCGCCTCCGGCGTGCTGACCCTCGGCTGGTCGATGCTCGTCGGCGCGCTCTCCTCCCTCGCCTGCGCGACCATGGTGGACCTCGCCGCCCGCGCGCGTTTCGGTCCGGCGCTGACGCTGTGCGTCGTGACGATCATCGGCGGGATGGTCGGGCTGCTCTTCCCCGGGCTGTTCGCCACCGGGAGCGGGATGGTCGACAGCGGCAACTTCGACCTCTTCGTCGCCCAGGGGATCGCCGGCATGTCGGTGCTGCTGTACGCGACGACGGTGTCGCTGCTGGTCGCCCTCGCACTGCGCTTCACGGTAGGACTGACGCGCATCCGCTATGGTGCCGATCGTGGTCTCCGTGCGAAGCGTCCTGTCCGCCCTGGGCGGTCTGTTCCGTCCGTCGCGGGAGCCGCGGGGCCGTCCGACGCGCCCGACGCCGGCCGCGCCGGCTGAGCCGGGCCGGAGCGGCGTCGCTGCGACGGTCCAGGTGGACCCGCGGCGGCTCGGCCGCATCCGCACCTCGTACAACCCCGTCCGCGACGGCGACGCCGACCCAGGCGAGATCGTCTGGACGTGGGTGCCGTACGAGGAGGCCGACGGCCGCGGCAAGGACCGTCCCGTGCTCGTCGTCGCGACGGAGCCGTCCGGCACGGTGCTCGCCGTCGCCCTGACCAGCCAGGAGCATCCCGGCCGTCCGGAGTTCGTGCCCGTCGGCGCCGGCGACTGGGACGGCCGCCGCCGACCCAGCTTCGCGCGGCTCGACCGCGTCTTCCGGGTGCACCAGGAGGGGATGCGCCGCGAGGGCGCCGCGCTCGACGCCCGGCGGTTCGGGCTCGTGCGCAACGCCCTCCGGGCGCGCTACGACTGGCGCTGACGGGCGTCTGGGGCGCCTGTCGGAGATCTGATGCCCTTTCTCCGACGTTGCTACAGGCAGCTCGGCTGGTACGCCGGGTCGGCCGGGCCGTCCGGCACGCTCAGCGCCTCGAGGACAAGCTGCTGCACGACCGGGTCGTTCGGCGTCTGGTCATGCTCGATGAGCCGAGAGGACCAAGCCGTTCTGCGCGCCGTGGCAGCGGCTCCCCGGGGCGCGCTCAGGCAAGAATGAAGAAACCCCCGGCGGACCGGGGGTTTCTTCGTGGACTTCTGTTGTGGGCGATACCAGACTCGAACTGATGACCTCTTCCGTGTGAAGGAAGCGCGCTACCAACTGCGCCAATCGCCCGTCGCATCCGCTGAGCGGCTGCGAGTTCCGATACTAGCCGACTCGGAGGGTCGGATGCACATCGACACGACCCCGCCGGACGACACACCCGGAGGGCGTCATCGGTTTTGTCTTGGGCGTTCGGATCGGCTAGAGTCTTTCAAGTGCCGCAGGGAACTGCGGAACGAAATGCGGATGTAGCGCAGTTGGTAGCGCATCACCTTGCCAAGGTGAGGGTCGCGAGTTCGAGTCTCGTCATCCGCTCGAGTCGGCCCGGTCTTCGGATCGGGCCATCTCAAGTACGGTACGGTTCTTCCGTGTTGTGGCGTTCGGTGGATTGGCCGAGAGGCGAGGCAGCGGCCTGCAAAGCCGTATACACGGGTTCGAATCCCGTATCCACCTCGATCCTGAGCTCCTGGTTCAGGCTCGGGCGATTGGCGCAGCGGTAGCGCGCTTCCCTGACACGGAAGAGGTCACTGGTTCGATCCCAGTATCGCCCACCAAGCAAAACCCCCGGTTCGCCCGGGGGTTTTTCTATTGGTCTCCTGCACCCGCCGAAACCCAGTGCCTGGTGACGTTCTGGACGTGGGAGCCGTCGAGGTCGGAGAGCTTGATGCCCACGAACCGACGCGCAGCCTCTGACGTCTGAAGGCGCGCCGCCGGTTCGGGCGAGCGCAGCGCTTCGACGATCACCTCGGCGACGCCCTCCGCGGTCTGCGCGGCGGACGGGTCGAACGCCGCGCGGGTCCGCTCCAGGTACGCGTCGAGCGCGGGAGCATACGGCGTCCCCGCAACCGGCATCAGCTTCTGCGCCTGGACGTTCGAGACGAACTCCGTCGAGACGGCTCCGGGCTCGATCAGGGTCACGTGAACCCCCACGGTCGCCGCGACCGGGCGCAGCGACTCCATGAAGCCCTCCACCGCGAACTTGGCGGCGCAGTACGCCTCATTGAACGGCTGCCCCACCACGCCGCCGACGCTCGACACCGTGACCACCCGTCCTCCGGTCTCCCGGAGCATCGGCAGTGCGGCCTTGGTGAGGGCGACGACGCCGAAGAAGTTGACCTCCATGACCGCCCGCACCGCGGCGACCGATTCCAGCTCGACCGTGCCGAGGTGGCCGGCGCCCGCATTGTTGACCAGGGCGTCGAGGCGACCGTACGTCGAACGGAGGTGTCGAAGCAGGCGTCGATCGAGTCGGGTTCGGTCACGTCGAGCGGCTGCACATCGAGTTCGACTCCCGCCGCCGCGGCGGCCTCACGCAGCGCCGCAGCCCTCCCCGGGTCCCGCAGGGTGGCGACCACCCGGAAGCCCTGGTGGGCCGCGGCGACAGCCGTGGCGAGCCCGATACCCGAAGACGTGCCGGTGATCAGAAGAATCCGTTCGCTCACGCGGTCATCCTGGCACGAGAGGGCCGGGGAGACCATGCCGCACCACGATGGATGCGCGCCTGAGATCGGCCCTCCCCGCGGTGCGGCCGCGGTGCCATACTGTCGCGCGAATCGTCTCGTACCGCCGCATCGGGGAGGGTCGCCATGACGAACCCAGACCAACTCACTCTCAGCATCTCCCGCCTCGTCGAGGACCTCGCCTCGCGCGTCCGCCTGTACGACGTGAGTGTGGCGGGCATCGAGGTCACCCAGTCCATCCAGTACTACGACGCCGAGGGGCACCTGACCGACCCGGCGGATCGCGGCGCGGACAACAGCGTCACGCTGGCCGCCTACAAGGCGGCGTACGTGCGCGTGTACCTGCGCTCGGGGCTGCTCGCCGCCTCCATACCGAACCTGACGGGCAGTCTCGTCGTGGAGCGGCGCCGTTCCAACGGACTCTCGTTCGTGTTTCAGCCGGTGGCGACCTACTCGCCGATCGCTCCGGGCACGGTGACCGCGGAACAGGATCCGGCCTACACGACCGAGCGCGGCGCCCTCGGTTCGAGCCTCAACTTCATCATCCCGGCGAGCGAGTGCTATGGATCGCTTCGGCTCACCGCGCACATCCAGGGCCACCCGAACGCGACGAAGACGATCGTCGTCGCGGCGAGGCTCGTTCAGACTCTGCGGGTGCGTGCGATCCTCGTGCACTACAACGGGCCGAGCACGGCCAATCCCGCACCGGGCACCGCCGCGCCCACCATCGACCTGCCGGAGCCGACGCTGGCCGAGCTGCAGACCACCGCATCCACCGCGCTCGCGATGATGCCCGTGCAGGCGACCGGCTCGTTTGCGGTGTCCGGGCACATGAACTGGTTCGAGCCGCTCGACGATGCGCGATCCGGCGCGGGCGCGTGCTCGATCAACTGGAACAGCTTCCTGGTCTGGTTGGGTCTCATGCGCGACGCGGACGGCAATCGGGGCGACGTCGTCTACTTCGGGCTGCTCCCGACGGGCATGCCGCTCAACGTGCCCGGATGCGGCCAGTCGGGCATCGGAGCGGGTGCGGTCGGCGATGGCGCGACGATGGTGCACGAGATGGGTCACGGGTACGGCTTCGCGCACACCCCTGCGGTGCGGCCGGCGCCACCGACGCCAACTACCCGACCTACGAGCCGTACGCGTCGGCCTCCATCGGCGAGTTCGGGCTGGACATCCGCACGGGGGCCGTGCTCGACCCGGCGTCCGCTCGGGACTACATGTCGTACTGCTTCCCGCAGTGGATGTCGCTGTACCAGCACGACCGCCTGATCGACCATCCGCGGCTCGCGCCGTACTGGCTCACGGACCGGATCCGTATCCCGATCCCGGTGCTGTTCGACCCGACGAAGCGATGGTGGCCGGACCCGCCCTGGGAGGACGAGGGCCCGGAGGCGCACATGAACCCGGTCATCAGCATCCTCGGCGAGGTCGCGCTCGACGGGACCGTCACGGTGCATTCGATCGCGCGGATTTTGGCGGCAGGCGCGCCGGAAGGTCCCGTACTCACCTGGGCGGCGCAACTCGTCGGCGAGTCCGGCGCCGTGCTGGCCGAGGCGCGGGTGCACCGCATCGACCTGCACGGCGGCTGCGGCTGCGGAGACGACGGCGACCCGCAGCGGCCGCCCTTCGCGTTCCATGCGTACATCCCCGATGTCGCCCTCGGTGACTCGTTGCGCCTCCGGGTGGGAACCGAGGAGGTGTGGTCACGGTCGAGAAGGGGCGATCCGCCGCGCTTCACCGCGGTCACGGCAGAGGCGGGCGACGACCGGCTGGTGCTCGATTGGCGCGTCGAGGCCGATGCCGATGCCGAACCGGACGTGTGGGCGCAGTGGCGGAGCCGAAGCGAGAAGCAGGATGCGCGCTGGCACGGCCTCTCCGTGCGGCTGGCGAAGGGTTCCGCCGCGATCCCTCTGTCGGGCCTGCCGGCCGGCCCGGTCGAGGTGCGCCTGCTCGCTCACGACGGCTTCTCGACCGGGACGTCGGAGCCGGTCGTCGTCGAGATCCCCGAGCAGGCGCCCGTCGTCGTGATCCTTCATCCCACCGAGGGCCAGCGGCTCTCACCGGGGCTGCCCGTGCAGGCCGTCGGCAACGGCACCACCAGCGATGGCTATCCGCTCGATGGCCGGACGCTGACCTGGCAGCTGGACGGCCGCGCCGTCGGCGAGGACAGGGAGGTGTGGCTCGACCCGCTCGAACCGGGAGAACACGAGCTGACCCTTCTCGTCGCCTCCCACGATGCCGAAGAGCGCCGAACGGTGCGGTTCCAGGTCGACGAGCGGGAGGAGGACCTCCGCTGAACGCGCCCTGGAGCGCACTCCGAACGAGGGTGCGTCCACTCCGCGCGTGGGGCATCGATGACCTCGGCCGGTGTGCCGATGGGCAGCTCGGCTGGCCCGTGGCACAGCTTTTTCTCTCACGCGCGCCGTCGTGCCAGGATGAAGCACCGACTCGAGGGGGACGATGGGGACGGATTCGCGTGCCGCTCAGCAGGCCGAGAGCGCAGCAGGACCGGAAGAGGAACAACCGAGCTTGCCGAGTGCGCCGCTGCTGAAGCGGACGAGGACCCTCATGCTGTGGGCTCTCGGAGCGGCGATGCTCTACTCGTCGCTCGTTGCGTCGAAGGGTCAGTGCCCGGGAGGCTTCTCTCCGGACGGCGGCTTCCTCGACGCCGACGGAGACCCGACGACGGTGCAGCCGCAGTGCGTACAGCTCGTGCTGCACCCGAGTCCCGTGATCTACTTCGCGATCGCTCTGACCGTCGCCATCGCGCTCACCCGCGCTGCCCGTGCGATCGATGTCGTGGCGGCCATGCAGACGATGAAGCGCGGCGCCATCGTCGCGGTCGGCATCGCCGTAGTCGCCATGGTGATCGCGGTCCTGTGGTTCCAAGGGACCCCGATGCCTTCCACGGACGGGACGGTGATCTTCCCGTTCCCCTTCGGTTCCGGCACGATGACGGTGACGCCGCAGGAGCCGGGATACTCGGGTTGAGCTGATCCGCTCACGGATGGACTGCGTTGGCACGCGGACACGCCTGTCAGCGCAGCGGCTTCTGCTCGCCGGCGCCCGCGCCGTTCTGCTCTTCGAACCTGCGCAGCTCCTTGCGTGTGTGCGACAGCCGGAGGATCCCGATGAGGAGAAAGCCGATGCCCAATGCGAGCTGAAGCAGGTGGATGACCAGGTTGCCGCCAGCGAAGACCAGCGCGACACTGAGGATCACCCATACGATGCCGATCACGATGCCCGCTATCGCGAACGCTCGCGACCTGTTGAGGACGATCCGCTGCATGGTGAGCGATCGCTGGGGAGCGCCAGGGCTCGGGTCTGTCACGAGGCGAAGCTACACCCGACGATCGCGCGCCGGGTCAGCTTGCCGTCGTCGCTGCGCCTTGGCGTGAGGGCAGGGCCCCGAACCACTGCGCCGCACCCCAGTCTTCGTGGCGCTCGATCTCCTCGAAGCCGAGCTTCTCGATGAGACGGAGCGATGCCTCGTTCGCGACCTGGGTCGAGACGACCAGCGGCTCATCCGGAGCAGCGGCCGTGAACCACTCGATCGCCGCGGCGCACGCCTCCGTCGCGTAGCCGTGGCCCCACGCACGAGGCAACAGCATGTAGCCGAGTTCGGCCTCGCCGCCTCCGTCGCGCACATGGCCACGCCGCTCGGCGTCGCGCGGGTCGAAGCTCACCAGGCCGATGGCTTCTCCGTCGAGCTCGATGACGAAGAAGCCGACGCGTTGGCCGGGCACTTCGGGCATGAGCTCCTCGAGGTGCTCGCGGGGCTCGGCGCCGCCGACGAACGCGTTCACCTGCGGGTCACTGAAGAGGTCGAGCATCGCCTCGCGGTCACGCGCCTCGGCGGCGCGGAGGATGAGCCGCTCGGTCGCGATGGGAGCCGGAGGCCAGGTCACTCCGTCGAGATGTGCCATGGCGCGAGCGTATCGTGTGGGTGCGACCCGATTGGTGGAGCGCGGCTTTCGCTCGGCAATGCGCGCCGGACAACGGCCGGCGCGCAAGCGCCGGGTGAGCCTGGTCGTCGGGACGAGTAGTGTCACCGCCGTGAGCGACCCGCAGCGATGGAACAAGTACGACCGGACCCGACCGCGGTCGCTCACGCCGTCTCGCGTGCGATGGATCGTTGTTCGGCGAACAGCGGTGGTGGTTGCGACGACAGGCGCGCTCATCGTTGCGCTTGCACATGCACTCCAGTCCGCGACTCGGCTCGGTTGGACCTACTTCTTCGTTGCCTTGGTCGTGTGGTGCGTTGTCGTTCCCGTGAACGTGATGCTCACCATCGTCCTCCTCAAGAGTCGACAGGGAAGACGGCGGCGGAGTGAGTTCAAGACGCGCGCGGCTGCCAGATAGGGCGCCCGGATCAAGCCCGGCATTGCACCGTGATGCGGTGCCCGTCGAGTATGACTCGCAGGCCGCCGGCGGGAGCACCCGACTGCTCGATGAGCTGCGTCGTGTTCTCCCTATCGCGGCGGCGACGATTGTGCGACCCGCCTCGCGTGCCGCGGAACCCGTTGGCGAGTAGAGTCGCCGCCGTGACCGATCACGAGCCAAAGCCACCGCGGTGGCTGGCGGCGCGGACGACCAAGAGTGCGCTGATCATGGCCATCGCCTACAGCACCCTCTGCGTACTCATGGTCGTGTTCGCCGCTACGGGAGGTTCGCCCTGGTACTTCCTACTCGGAGCGCTGCTGGCGCTCCTCGCTGGGCTCGAGTGGGCGTCGTTCTGGTATCTCCGCAAGCACGGCCGCTGACTCGGTTACGGGACGGGCATTGCAGGTCACCTGAGGCACGGTCGAAGGCGCGTGCGCTCGGGACCCTCGACACGACCGCGAGCCACATCATCCCGACTACTCGGCTCCCCGCGACGGCCACGATGCACTCGTGACTCTCGCGGTGGGCCGATGCCCACTCGGCGAACGCCGTCGCGAAGCTGTCACGGGTCGCGTGAGGCTCGCCGCCCTGCTCGACCAGCGAATCCCATCGCAACCCGCCGACCGCCGACACGAGACGATCACGCGGCGGCGTTGTCTCGACGATGAAGGTAGCTGGATCCCGTGCGGACGTCACCAGTCACGCATCGAGCCATCCGGTCTGGTTCAGGATCTCGCGAACGGATTCCTCGACCGGCGCAGGATGAGTGACGACTTGGAAGTGGCGGATTGAGTCGTGATCCGAACGAGCATGGTACACGTCCACCCACGCGCGCAGGGATTCCGCCAACTCCTCCGTCGGCTCCCGCTCGGTCACCCGTTGCTTCAGGATGGCGATCGGCGCGCTCGTCTCGCAGATGATCAGCCTCGCCCCGGGCACCGCCTCGCGCAGCAGCTCGACCTCCTGCTCGTCGTTGAAGACCATGGAGATGATGAGCTTGATGTCGGGTACGGCAGCGACGTAGTTGGGCCAGATCGCCCGGAGATTCTCGCGTGGAAACCACCGTCCCGGGTATGGATGCACCAGGCTGAGCTCGTCCATGTCGATGACACCCCACGCCACGTCGGCCGCGCCAAGAGCGAGCGCCAACGCCCTTGCGAGCGTGCTCTTTCCGGAGCCCGGGGAACCGTGCAGCACCAAGACGTCAGCCATGAAGGTCGATTATCGCGCCAACCCGGCGCGCGCTCATCCTGGCGTTGAACACCGGAGGGGGACAGTCCCAGGTCTACGATCGGCCCCATGACTCTCCCCGCTGACAGTCACGTCCACAGCGAGTGGTCATGGGACACCGGCGGTCCCCACTCGGCTGCTGCGGGCCGCATGAGAGCGACGTGTGCGCAGGCGATGCGCATCGGACTTCCGGCGCTGTTCTTCACTGAGCACGTGGACGTCCCGGGCAGTTGGCGCGCCCAGCCGGAGGACCTCTTGCCGCACCAACGGCACTACGTGCAGCCGGACGGTCGCATGGACTTCGACCCCCTGGACGTCGACGGGTACTTCGAGAGCATCGAGCGCGTGCGACACGAGTTCCCCGAGCTGGGGATCTACACCGGTATCGAGTTCGGGCAGCCACACCTTTTCGAGGCGGAGGCTCGCGCCCTCGTCGATCTGAACCGTTTCGATCGCGTGAATGGATCTCTGCACACCCTCGACATGGGCGGAGGCCGGGCCGAGCCGAGCAGGCTGCTCAAGGAGCATCCACCGGCCGCCGTGATGACCGCATACCTCGAGGAGATCCCGGTCATGGTGGCTGGATCCGACGCGTTCGACGTGTTCACCCACATCGACTACGCGCTCCGTCATTGGCCGTCAGCAGCTGTCGGGCCTTTCGATCCGCGCGAGTTCGAGGAGGCCATCCGCTTCGCGATGAGAGCAATCGCCGAGAGCGGCCGTGCGCTCGAGCTGAACACCCGGCGGCTCTGGTCGTGGGTGCCGCAGTGGTGGGCGGAGGAGGGCGGGCAGGCGATCACCTTCGCCAGCGACGCTCACACGCCCGATGCGATCGCGAGCAACTTCCCGGAGGCCGTGATCCTGGCCGAGACATTCGGCTTCCGACCAGGAGCGGTCTTGGCTGATCCCTGGAGGCGGGCGACCTGACCACGCAGGAGCTCCCGTACTCTGCGCCCGAGGCGTACCGTCCACACCATGCGCCGGGAGCCGTCAACGGAAGGTGTTCGTGCTGCACGGTCGCTAGGGGCCGTCTACTGCGTGATCGGGGCGGCAGGCGTCTACCGAATGCATGGCGGGAAACGGATCAGGTAGCGGATGGCAGAACGGCATTCCCGCAAACCGCAGCAACTAAGAGGCTGGCGCTACGCCGGCATCGCCGTCTTCGTGATCGGTGCGGCCGTTGGCGTCTTCGTGGTCGCATTCACTCCGTGGCCGAACTGGGCGGCGCTCTCGATCGTGCCGTTCACCGCTCTGGCGAGCTGGCTGTTCTGGCGCGGGACGGCAGGCCCGCCGAGGGGCGGGGGATGAAGGCCCGTGCCGCGCCCAGCGCCACCGGAGGCGGCGCTGGGGCGGTCGCGACGAGCTCTCTGCGGCGCTGCGCCCGCACCCCTCTTGCTACACCGCCGCGCTTCGCGCGCGAACCGTCGCCTCGAGCATCTGGTTCGACTGGACGGCGTCCATGAGCGGCAGCACCAGCACCTTCCCGTAGCGGGCGCAGGGGTGCCGGGAGCCGATCTCCACGGCGGCCTCGAGATCGCGGGCGTTGATGAGATCGAAGCCGGCGAACCACTCCTTGAACTCGGCGAACGGGCCGTCCGTCACCTCCACCCGGCCGGAGCGCTTGGCGACCATCCGCGCGTCCTCCATCCCGGTCAGGCGTTCGCCGATGATGAGGGCACCGGCGGCCTCGCCCGCTTCGACCCAGTCCGCGATGTCGTCGTCCGCTTCGCTCCAGGGTTCGCCGTCGGGCGCGGTCACGTAGAGCAGGAGGTACTGGTCAAGGGTGGTATCGGTCATCGTCGTGTTCCTTCTCTTCTCTGGCGGCCCGGTCTTCGGGTGAAGGCCGGAGTGGATCGGTGGTCTCGAGTCGTTGGGCCTTGAGCGCGAGCCATTCGCGCTCGGCCTGGTTCCCCGTGCGGTCGCGGGCCTCGGCGTAGAGGTCGCGCGCGGCGTCGAGAGCCCCCGCCCGCTCGAGCAGTGCGGCCTTCACCGACACGAGCCGGTGATCGAGGTGGAGGCGGTCGTCGGCCTCAAGCTCGGACAGCTCGGCCAGGCCCGCGAGAGGGCCGCTGACCATGCCGACCGCGACCGCGCGTCCGAGCCGGGCGGCCGGGCCGGGATCGAGGCGCACGAGCACGTCGTAGAGGCCGAGGATCTGACGCCAGTCCGTCTCCTCCGCGCGGGTGGCCGCCGCATGCACGGCGGCGATGGCCGCCTGGATGACGAGCGGCGTCGCGGGTCCGGCAGCAAGGGCGAGCCCCGCGAGGCGTCGTCCCTCCTCCAATTCCGCTTGGTCCCACAGGCGCCGGTCCTGATCCGGGAGGGCGACGAGCGAACCTGCGGCATCGGACCGCGTCGCGGTCCGAGCGTCGGTCAGCAGCATCAACGCCAGGAGCGCCGTCGTGTCCGTGTCGGTGGGTGACGCCCGGTGGAGCATCCGGCCGAGGCGGATGGCCTCTCGCACCAGCTCTGAGTGGACGGGGGCGCTGCCCTCCCGGGGCGCATAGCCCTCGTTGAACATCAGATACAGCGCCGTCCGCACGGCCGCCGAACGCTCCGCCAGCTCCGACTCGCCCGGGAGGCCGAAACGGCGCCCGGCGGCGTCGATCGTCCGCTTGGCCCGGGTGATGCGCTGCGCCATCGTGGCCTCGCTCACGTAGAAGGCGCGGGCGATCTGGCGAGTGGTGAGGCCGCACACCGCGCGAAGAGTCAGAGCGATCTGCGCGGGCGGCTGCAGGGCCGGGTGGCAGCAGAGGACGAGCAGGGCGAGGGAGTCGTCGAGGGCGTGCGCCTCGGCGTCCCCGGTCTCGAGGGCCGCGTCCCGTTCCTCCCGCGCTCGCCGTGCAGCATCCGACCGGACGGCATCGATGTAGCGGCGGCGGGCGACCGTGAGCAGCCAGCCGCGCACGTCGCGAGGGAGGCCCTCCCGCGCCCAGGCGACGGAGGCCTCGAGCAGCGCCTCCTGAACCGCGTCCTCGCAGTCGGCGAGGTTGCCGTACCGCGAGACCAGAGCGGACGTGACGAGGGGGATCACGGCGCGGACATTCGCATCGAAGATCGTGTCGAGCTGCTTCATCCCTCTGTCCCTCCCTCTCACATCGTCGGTCATCATCAGGTCGGAGCCGAGTCCGCGATCTCGACACCGTCGGATGGAGAAACCGTCGCATCCTCCGTCATCGGTTGTCTCTGTACGTTTTCTCAGACGCTGCTTCTTTTCTCCGGTCGATGCGCGGGAGTTGGATTGAGACGCGCCACCAGCGCGATTCCCCGCATCGATGAAAGGACATCATGCGCACGACAACCAGAACCCTCAGGGCCGCAGCCGTCACCGCCGGCGCGGCCCTTCTCTTTGCCGCTGCCGCCGCGACGCCGGCCGCAGCCGCCCCGGGCAGGAACGCCCTGCCGGGCAGCCAGCCGGCCTGGGCGAACGCGAAAGCGCTGCGCTCGGCGGCGCCGGCGACCGACCCGGTCGACATCCGCGTCTACCTGCCGTGGCGCAACGTCGATGCCGCCGCGAAGGCAGCGCTCGATGTGTCGACGCCGGGCTCCTCCAGCTATCGCAAGTTCCTCAGCCCGCAGGCGTTCCGGCAGCAGTTCGCTCCGAGCCAGTCGAGCGTCGTGGCGGTGCAGCAGTTCCTGCGCAGCGCCGGCTTCTCGATCGTGGACACCCCGAGCAACAACCGGTACGTCGCTGCCGAGGGCACGGTCGCCCAGGCGCAGAGCGCGTTCGCGGTCACGCTGGGGGAGTACAGCGCATACGGGACCACCCTCCGGGCGCCCGAGTCCGCCGTCACCGTCCCGTCGTCGCTGGCGGGCGTCGTGGAGAGCGTCGTGGGCCTCGACCAGGGTGCGTCGCTCATCCAGCCGACGAGCACGGACGGCAACGGCAACGGGCCCAAGCAGAACCACGGCGCACCGTCGGCCGGATTCCGTGCCGGCCAGCCGTGCTCGCTCTGGTACGGCGAGAAGACGGTGGCCATGCCCAACGCACCCGCGTACGGGACGACGACCAAGCCGATCGCCCCGTGCGGCTACACGCCCGCCCAGGTGCGCGGACTGTACGGCCTCGACTCGGTGGCCGCGACCGGCGCCGGTCAGACGGTCGCCTTCGTCGGCGCCAACGCCAGCCCGACGCTGGTCCAGGATGTGACCAAGTACAGCAGCCTGCACAACCTGCCGGCGCCGAAGATCACCCAGATGGTGGCACCGGGCGTGTACAAGCACCCGGACACGCCGCAGCAGGTCCCGGGCGACTACTACGGCGAGGAGACGCTCGACGCAGAAGCCATCCACACGACCGCTCCGGGCGCGAGCCTGCTCTACGTGGCATCGTCGAACGCCTACCAGGACTTCGACGCGTCGATCAACCACATCGTCGACAAGCACCTGGCGAGCATCCTCTCGATCAGCTACGGCTTCGCCGGCGAGGCGGTCCCGCGCGGCTTCGTGATCAGCCTGAACAACACCTTCATCGAGGCGGCCGCGACCGGCGTGGGCGTGTTCGTCTCGAGCGGTGACAGCGGCGACGAGGTGCAGAACTTCGGCACCCCGACGGTCGACTTCTACGCGGACAGCCCGTTCGTGACGGCCGTGGGCGGCTCGTCCGCCTCCGTCGTCCCGACGGCCGCAGTCAGCGGGCTCGGCTACTCGGCGATCGACGACCCGTCGTCGGCGCTGAACCGCACCGGATGGACGCGGTCGTTCGAGGTGGGCTGGCAGACCGGTCTCGACCCGGTCACCGCGACGCCGACCGACCACATCACCAGCGCTCCGTACGAGCTGGACGGCACCCTGGCGGCTCCGCTGCCCGGGCGGTTCAACGGCGGTGGCGGCGGCGGCGTGAGCCGGCTGTTCGCGCAGCCCGGCTACCAGGCCGCGGCGGTCGGAACGGCCTCCGGTCGACTGGTGCCCGACATCAGCGCCCTCGCCGACCCGAACACCGGACTGCTCGTCGGCCAGACGCAGGCGTTCAGCGACGGCACGTACTACGACGAGTACCGCATCGGCGGCACGTCGGTTGCCGCCCCGCTGACCGCGGGCATCGCCGCCGTGGCGAACCAGGTGGCCGGCGCCCCGCTCGGGTTCCTGAACCCGCGCATCTACGCGGCGTACGCGGCCGGCGGCTCGGCGTTCTACGACGTCGACCAGGCGGACATGTTCGGGACGACCGTGCAGTCGCCGCTGCCGTCCGTCCTCCGCGTGAACTACGTGAACAGCGAGAACGCCGCGGGCGGTCTGAGCTACAGCCTGCGCACGCAGGAGGAGCCGGACCAGACCCTCCACAGCACGAAGGGATACGACACCGCGACCGGTGTCGGCACGCCCAACGGCTCGGCCTTCTTCGCCGGTATCACGAAGTAACCAAGCGGCACCCCGCCGCAACGACGAAGGCGCCCCCTCCCGGATCGGGAGGGGGCGCAATCGTGTGCCCGGGAGGCGCGAGCGTCGCCGAGGGTCAGCCGACGAAGCAGACCGAGAGGGTGTTCACGTCCGAGGTGAGGGCGCTGGTGCCGCCGACGACCTTGAGGGATGTGGTTCCCAGCCGCACGAGCTGGTCGCCGACGGTGCGGGGCACGCAGCCGGTGTTGCTGAGCAGCAGGGGCTTCGGGACGGACCCGGCCGCGGCCGCCGCGACCAGCGCATCCGGCCAGTTCACGCCCGAGGCGAGGTACACGTTCGAGCCGCCGTTCGTGCTGAAGGCGGTCGCCGTGATCTGCGTGCTGGTCTCGAAGCGCGACGACCCGCCGACGCGGGTGACGCTGATGCCGGCCGCCTGCGCGCCCTGCACCCAGCCGGCGGAGACGACGCTCGTGCCGCCGACGACCACGGCCTGCGTGATCGACCGTGAGGCGAAGAAGGCCGCGGTGCCCGCGTCGAAGGTCGGCGTTCCGACGAGGAGGAGCGGCGCGCCGAGCTTCGCGGCGACCGGTCCGGCCGAGAGGGCGTCCGCGAAGCCGAAGCCCGTGGCGACGTACGCTTTGGTGGCGTTGGGGAACGCGTACGCCGCGATCTTCTGGGCCGTCTCATAGCGGTCACTGCCGCCCAGGCGCGTCACCGGGGCGATCCCGGCGAGCGTGGATGCGACGGAGGCGCTCACGGCGTTGCTGCCTCCGGCGATCACGATCTTCTTGGGCTGCAGGCGCTGCACCTCGGCGAGGGTCGACGGCGGGATGCTCACGCTGGTGGTGAGCAGCACCGGCCCGCGCTGGGCGGCTGCCGCGGGGGCGGCGGCCAGCGCATCCGGGTAGTCGAGGCCCGAGGCGATGTAGACGACGGGGACGCCCGCGGACGGGTAGCGGTCGCGCGAGATGGCGACGGCGGTCTCGAACCGGTCGGATCCGGTCAGGCGCTGGGCCGGCGGGGTCGTCGGCGACGCCGGCGACGTGAACGCGGTCTTGCAGCCGAGGGAGGTGTTGCCGGCCTTGTCGCCGGGGAGCGCCAGGATGGTGACGCACGCGCCGTACTGGCCAGAGCCCGCCCACGGCACGGAGGTCGTGAAGCCGTGGTTCGCGCCCGCCGGCGGGTAGGCGGCCCCCACATCCGGTCGGGACAGGCTCGCCGTCGTGGTCGTCGTCGTGTTGCCGGCCGGGGTGCTCCAGTCGACCTTGACCTGGACGGGCGCGCCCAGGTTGGTGAGGTCGAACGCCCAGCCCGTCACGGTGAACGGACTGCCGGCGGAGACCGACGCGGTGTCGTACGCGCCGATCGGCGGGTGGCTGTTCGCGCCGAAGGCGAACTGCTGCAGCTGCGCGTACGAGCCGTTGAAGATGTCCTGGTCGCCCGCGAAGACGCCGGAGCTGGCGTACTGCCACATGGTCCAGTTCAGCCAGCTGGCGGGCAGGGCGCCCGGCGTGCTCGTCCCGTAGCGCGCGACGAAGAGCGGGTACGCGCCGAAGGTGTTGTTCGATCCGGTGCACTGGTTCCACCAGTTGGCGGTGGAGTAGATGGCCGGTTCGATCCCGGTCAGGGACTTCATCGTGCCGACGAAGTCGCGGATCCACGCCGACATCTGCCCGGTCGAGAGGCCCCAGCAGGTGCCGCTACCGTCCGTCGCGTACTCGATGTCGAGCAGCGGCGGGAGGGTGCGTCCGTCCGGCGCCCAGCTGCCGCCGTGCGCGTAGAAGTAGCGGGCCTGCGTCGCGCCGTCCGTCGTGTTGGGCGTGGCGAAGTGGTAGGCGCCGCGGATCATCCCGACGCTCGTCGCGCCGGCCCACTGCGAGGGGAAGTGCGAGCTGGTGTAGTCGGTGCTCTCCGTGGTCTTGATGTAGACGAAACGCGCGCCGTTCGCCCACATGGAGTTCCAGTCGACCGTGGGCTGCCAGCCGCTGATGTCCATGCCCGCCACGCCGCCGACCCCGAGGGCCGCCTTCGGCGTGATCGTCCGCGCCCCGGCCGCCGGGCCCTCGACGGCCTCGACCGTGGAGCCCATGGCGTGGTCGCCCGCGGCGTCCTGCACCGAGAGCGACGGGTCGGCCGCGGGGGTGGAGGTGGTGGGGGCGGGCGCAGGCGTGGGCGTCGGGGCCGCCATGGTCGGGGTCGGCGCGGCCGTGGGGGCCGGGCTCGACGAGTCCGTCGGAGCCGGGGTCGACGCATCCGGCGCCGGGGTGCTGGTCGCGGCCGGAGCCGCGACGGGTTCGGCCATCGCCGCTTGAGCGGGCGTGACTCCGATGAGGGACAGGAGCAGTGCTCCGGTCGCGAGAGTACCGATTCTCATGGTGGACATCCGCTCTTGTCGGGGAGGTGTGGTGTCCGTCGGTTCGGGTCCGTCCGGAAGCTGGTCGGGCTGGGCAGGCCGGTTCAGTCTACGATCTGCCCCAAGCGAGCGCATGCACCCGAACGGGCCACAAGTGCCGTGTCGCCGAAGCGGACGCGGGCGGCGGGCCGCGTGCGCACCCGGCTAGAGTTGGAGGGTTCCCCGATTCAACGACTCAAGGAGTGGACAGGTGGCCGACGGCTTCGAGCTCTTCACCGACCGTTCCGTTGTCGCGATGCGCGTCAACGGTGAGCTGAAGGACCTCGCGACGACCGTCACGACCACCGACGCCGTCGAGCCGGTGACCATCGACTCGCCGGACGGGCTCAGCATCCTGCGCCACTCGACCGCGCACGTGCTCGCGCAGGCGGTCCAGGCGATCAACCCGGAGGCCAAGCTCGGCATCGGGCCGCCCATCACGGACGGGTTCTACTACGACTTCGACGTGCTCGACGCGTTCACCCCGGAGGACCTGAAGGCCCTCGAGAAGGAGATGCAGCGCATCCAGCGCGCGGGCCAGCGGTTCGTGCGCCGCGTCGTCACTGACGAGGAGGCGCGCGCCGAGCTCGCCGCCGAGCCGTACAAGCTCGAGCTGATCGGCCTCAAGGGCGGCGTGCAGCACGGCGACACCGCCGCATTCGACGAGACGGAGAGCGTGGAAGTGGGCTCGGGCGAGCTCACCATTTACGACAACGTCGACCCGAAGAGCGGCGAGACGGTCTGGAAGGACCTCTGCCGCGGCCCGCACCTCCCGAACACCCGGATGATCGGCAACGGCTGGGCGCTCGCCCGCGTCGCCGCCGCCTACTGGCGCGGCAATGAGAAGAACAAGCAGCTGCAGCGCATCTACGGAACCGCGTGGCCCAGCAAGGACGAGCTGCGCGCGTACCAGACCCGCATGGAGGAGGCCGCCAAGCGCGACCACCGCAAGCTCGGCGCCGAACTCGACCTGTTCTCGTTCCCGGAGGAGATCGGGTCCGGTCTCGCGGTGTTCCACCCCAAGGGTGGGATCATCCGCAAGGAGATCGAGGACTACATGCGCGATCGGCTGATCGCCAACGACTACGAGCTCGTCAACACGCCGCACATCACCAAGGCGCACCTCTTCGAGACCAGCCAGCACCTCAACTGGTACAAGGAGGGCATGTTCCCGCCCATGCACCTGGATGAGGAGCGTGACGCCGAGGGCAACATCACCCGGCAGGGGCAGGACTACTACCTCAAGCCGATGAACTGCCCGATGCACAACCTGATCTTCCGTGCGCGCGGGCGCAGCTACCGCGAGCTGCCTCTGCGCTTCGCGGAGTTCGGGACGGTGTACCGCTACGAGAAGTCCGGCACCCTGTCCGGCCTCACCCGCGTCCGTGGTCTCACCCAGGACGACGCGCACATCTACGTCGCCGAGGACCAGATCAAGGAGGAGGTGGCGCGCCAGCTCGAGTTCGTGCTCGAGACCCTGCGCGGCTACGGCCTCACGGACTTCTACCTCGAGCTCTCGACGAAGGATCCGGACAAGTACGTCGGCAGCGACGAGTCGTGGGAGACCGCGACCGAGACGCTGCGCGAGGTCGCGATCGAGTCCGGGCTCGAACTCGTGGACGACCCGGGCGGGGCCGCGTTCTACGGGCCGAAGATCTCGGTGCAGGCGCGTGACGCGATCGGCCGCACCTGGCAGTTGTCGACCGTGCAGCTCGACTTCAACCAGCCGGAGCTGTTCGAGCTGGAGTACAACGCGGCCGACGGCACGCGCAAGCAGCCGGCGATGATCCACCGGGCGCTGCTCGGCTCCATCGAGCGCTTCTTCGCCATCCTGCTGGAGCACTACGCGGGCGCGTTCCCGGTCTGGCTGTCGCCGGTGCAGGTGGTCGGCATCCCCGTCGCGGACCAGTACGCGCCGTTCCTCGACGACGTCATCTCGCGGCTGCGCGCCCGCGGCGTGCGCGCCGAGGTGGACCACTCGGACGACCGGATGCAGAAGAAGATCCGCACGCACACCAAGGCGAAGGTGCCGTTCCAGCTGATCGTCGGCGAAGAGGACGCATCGGCCGGCACGGTCAGCTTCCGCTTCCGCGACGGCACGCAGCGCAACGGCGTCACGGTGGATGAGGCGATCGAGCGCATCGTGGAGAGCATCCGCAGCCACGAGCTGGTCGACACGGCATGGCACGACTGAACCTCGGCTCATACGACGGCGCCGGCGCGGACGTGACGGACGGTCCCGTCCGCGTCGACGACCCGTCGTACCTCGTCGGGGTGCCGGACGAGTTCCAGCGGCTGTGGACCCCGCACCGGATGGTCTACATCCAGCAGGGCGATCCGGGTCATGACGACTGCCCGTTCTGCGTCGCGCCGAGCATGAGCGACGAGGATGCGCTGATCGTCGCCCGGGGAACGCACGCGTACGCGCTGCTCAACCTGTTCCCGTACAACAGCGGCCACCTGCTGGTCTGCCCGTACCGCCACATCGCGCAGTACGACGAGGCGACGCCGGAGGAGGTCGCCGAGGTCGGCAGCATCACGCAGACGGCGATGCGCGTCATCCGCGAGGTGTCGAAGAACGACGGCTTCAACATCGGCATGAACCAGGGAGCCGTCGCCGGAGCCGGCATCTCGGCGCACCTCCATCAGCACATCGTGCCGCGGTGGGCTCAGGATGCGAACTTCTTCCCGATCATCGCGCGCACGAAGGCGCTGCCGCAGCTGCTCGGCGAGGTCCGCGCGTCGCTGGCGGCCGCCTGGCCGCGCCCCTAGCCGCGCGGCGGTCGCTCGCCGAGTGGTGAGTAATGGCGCGAATTCCCGCCGAGTGGCGACCAGATGTCACCACTCGGCGGGAAGCGGGAAGCGGGAAGCGGGGAGCCGGAGCGGGGGCGGCACCGGAGCGCGCGCGGGTCAGCGGACCTGGCGCACCGCGAACTGCTCGCGCGGGTGAGCGTACGACTCCTGCGACTCGACGAGCTGCAGCTCGCGCTCGCCCGACTCGAGGGTGCGGGCGATCAGGTCGAACACGCTCGAGACGGTCTTGCGCAGCGCGAGCTCGGCGTCGCCCGTGCGGACGTAGTGCGCGGTGAACAGCGCGGCCGTCACATCCCCCGAGCCGTTGGCCTTGATCGGGAGGCGCGGCGTCTGCACCAGCCAGGCGCCCGCGTCGTCCACGGCGAGCATCTCGATCGTGTCGGCCGGCGCATCCGGTCGCTCGACGCTCGTCACCAGCACGGTGCGCGGGCCCATCGCGCGCGCCGCATCCACCGAGGCCAGGGTCGACTCCAGCGTGTCCGGCTCCGTGTCGGTGAGGAAGCCGAGCTCGAACTGGTTCGGCGTGATGATGTCGGCGACCGGCACCACGCGCTCGCGCAGCAGCACGGGGATGGCCGGGGCGACGAAGCAGCCCGACTTGGCGTTGCCCATCACCGGGTCGCACGCGTAGACGGCGCTCGGGTTGGCGGCCTTGACGCGGGCGACGGCGTCGATGATCACGTCGCCGATGCCCTCGCTGCCCTGGTAGCCGGAGAGGACGGCATCCACCTGGCCCAGCACGCCGCGCTCCTCGATGCCGGTGATCACGTCGCGGACGTCGTCCGGCGAGATGAGCGGACCGCGCCACGCGCCGTAGCCGGTGTGGTTCGAGAAGTTCACCGTGTAGACGGGCATGACCTCGACGCCGATGCGCTGCAGCGGGAAGACGGCGGCGGAGTTGCCGACGTGACCGTAGGCGACCGCGGACTGGATCGAGAGGATCTTCATCCTTCGATCTTCTCATCCCGTGAGAGGGTCACGACGCGCGCGGCCCGGCGGCGGCTCACCGAGCGGCGTCGGTCAGGTCGTCGAGCAGCCGCGCGGTCTCGTCCTCGGTCAGGTCGTGCACGGTCAGGCGCAGGTGCCGCGACGGCTCCGGATGCTCGCCCAGCACGAACTCGTCGCCGGTGCGCGCCAGCCATCCGCGCCGCATCAGCCGGTCGGCGACGGCCCGCGCCGCGACGGGCAGTTCGACCCAGAGGTTGAGTCCGTCGCCGGCCGCCGTGGGCAGCCCGCGCTCCGTCAGCTGGGCGGCGAAGGCGGCGTTCCGTCCGGCGTAGTGGCGGCCGGCCGCATCCACGGTGGCCAGTGCCGTCTCGTCGGTCAGCTGTGCGAGCACCAGCCGCTGCAGGATGTGGCTGACCCAGGTGGTCCCGGGGCTCAGCCGGAAGGAGAGCCGCTCGGCGGTCTCCGGGTCGGTCGCCGCGACGGCCAGGCACATGTCGGGGCCGAGCGACTTCGACACCGAGCGGACGAGGGCGTAGCGGCGGTGCTCCGGCCCGATGAGCGTCTCGTACGGGCGCTGCGAGAGCATCGAGAAGTGGTCGTCCTCGATGATGAGCACGTACGGATGGTCGGCCAGCAGTTCGCGCAGCGCCGCCGCCCGGTCGGGGAGAGCGACGCGCCGGTGGGGTTCTGCGCGCGCGGGGTGCAGATGATCGCCCGGACGCCCGCCCCGAGGGCGGCCCGCAGCCCGTCGACGGTCATGCCCTCGGCATCCACCGGCACCGCGACCGCGCGGTAGCCGCCCAGCCGGACGGTGTGGATGCTCGCCAGGAAGCACGGATCCTCCAGCGCGACGGCGTCGTCGCGGAGCAGCGCCTGCGCGAGCAGCCGCTCGACCGCATCCACAGCCCCGTTCGTCACCGTGATCCGCACCGGGCGCCCGGGCAGGTCGTCGCCGACCCAGGCGAGCGCGCGCTCCTCCAGGGCCGGGTCGATCACGGGCTCGCCGTAGAGCACCGGGCGTCCGATCGCGCCGGCGAGGGCCGAGGAGAGGTCGGGGATGCGCGCGGGGTCCGGGTTGCCGGTGCCGATGTCGCGGAGAACGCTGTCGGGTGCGTAGCCCTCCTGGGCGACGGCGGCGAGCCCGGCGACGACGGTTCCGGCACGCCCGCGGGCCGTCACGACGCCGGCCTGGGCGAGCAGGCGGTACGCGGCGACGGCGGTGTTGCGGTTCACGCCCAGTTGCGCCGCGAGCTCGCGCACCGGCGGAAGGGCGTCGCCGGCGCGCAGGGCGCCGCGCTCGTGCAGCGCGCGCACGCTCGCCGCGATCTCGGACGCCGTCGTGCCCGTGATGGTCTGCTCCATGTCCCTCCCGACGTGAGTGAGTCTATCCGGCGGGGGAGAGGATGCTATCTTCGGCATAGGCCAAAACCGACTTTGTACCGCACGAGTGCGTGCGGTGCCGCACGAGAGGGCGATCATGACAGACAGTGGACAGGGCACGCAGAGCGGCACGATCGGCTCCAGCCGGGTCAAGCGCGGCCTCGCCGAGATGCTCAAGGGCGGCGTCATCATGGACGTCGTCACGCCCGAGCAGGCACGCATCGCCGAGGACGCGGGCGCCGTCGCGGTCATGGCTCTGGAGCGCGTCCCGGCCGACATCCGCGCCCAGGGCGGCGTCGCCCGCATGAGCGACCCCGACCTCATCGAGGCGATCATCGCCGAGGTCTCCATCCCGGTCATGGCCAAGGCCCGCATCGGGCACTTCGTCGAGGCGCAGGTGCTGCAGGCGCTCGACGTCGACTACATCGACGAGTCCGAGGTGCTCTCGCCCGCCGACTACGTGAACCACATCGACAAGTGGCAGTTCACCGTCCCCTTCGTCTGCGGCGCCACCAACCTCGGAGAGGCGCTCCGCCGCATCAACGAGGGCGCCGCGATGATCCGCTCGAAGGGCGAGGCGGGCACGGGCGACGTGTCGGAGGCGACCAAGCACATCCGCAAGATCACGTCGGAGATCAACGCGCTGAAGGCGATGACCAAGGATGAGCTGTACGTCGCAGCGAAGGAGCTGCAGGCGCCGTACGAGCTGGTGCGCGAGATCGCGGAGACCGGCAAGCTCCCGGTCGTGCTGTTCACCGCGGGCGGCGTGGCCACCCCGGCCGACGCCGCGATGATGATGCAGCTCGGCGCGGACGGCGTGTTCGTCGGCTCCGGCATCTTCAAGTCGGGCAACCCGGAGCAGCGCGCCGCCGCGATCGTCAAGGCCACCACCTTCTACGACGACCCGTCCGTGATCGCTGAGGTCTCCCGCGGCCTGGGCGAGGCGATGGTCGGCATCAACGTCTCCGATCTGGCCGCCCCGCATCGCCTGGCCGAGCGTGGCTGGTAACGGACCGAAGGTCGGCGTCCTCGCCCTGCAGGGCGACTTCCGCGAGCACCTCGCGGTCCTGCGGGGCCTGGGCGCCGACGCCGTGCCCGTGCGCCGCGCGTCCGAGCTGGCGGAGGTCGGCGGCCTGGTCATCCCGGGCGGGGAGTCCAGCGTGATGGACAAGCTCTCCCGCGCGTTCGGCCTCGCCGAGCCCCTGCGCGAGGCCATCGCCGACGGCCTGCCCGTCTACGGCACCTGCGCCGGCCTCATCATGCTCGCCGACCGCATCCTCGACGGCATCGAGGGCCAGCAGAGCCTCGGCGGACTGGATGTGGCGGTGCGGCGCAACGCGTTCGGCTCGCAGGTGGACTCGTTCGAGACCGACCTCGACGTCCCCGCCGTGGGCGACGAGCCGATGCATGCGGTGTTCATCCGCGCGCCCATCGTCGAGAGCATCGGCGAGAAGGCGACGGCGCTGGCGCAGGTCGAGGACGGCCGGGTCGTCGCGGTCGAGCAGGGCAACCTGATCGGCACCTCGTTCCACCCGGAGATCACCGGGGACACGCGGTTCCACGAGTACTTCCTGACCAAGGTCCGGGATGCGGCTCGCGTACAATGGACGAGTTTTCAGACGTAAGACGAGGGAGCACCAGTGTCCGGGCATTCCAAGTGGGCAACGACCAAGCACAAGAAGGCGGTGATCGACGCCCGCCGCGCGAAGTCCTTCGCCAAGCTGATCAAGAACATCGAGGTCGCGGCGAAGACCGGCGGCGCCGACCTGTCCGGCAACCCGACGCTCGTCGACGCGGTGCAGAAGGCCAAGAAGACCTCGGTCCCGAACGACAACATCGATCGCGCGATCAAGCGCGGCGCCGGCCTCACGGGCGAGTCCATCGACTACACGACGATCATGTACGAGGGCTACGGCCCGGGCGGTGTCGCCCTGCTGATCGAGTGCCTCACCGAGAACAGGAACCGCGCCGCGGCGGAGGTCCGCACCGCGATGACCCGCAACGGCGGCACCATGGCCGACCCGGGCAGCGTGGCGTACAACTTCCACCGCAAGGGCGTCATCGTGGTGCCGCACGCGGACGGAGTGGATGAGGACACCGTGCTCGCCGCCGTGCTCGACGCCGGCGCCGAAGAGGTGACCGACCGCGGCGAGAGCTTCGAGGTGCTCACCGAGGCCTCCGACCTGGTCGCCGCGCGCACGGCGCTGCAGGACGCGGGCATCGACTACGACTCCGCCGACGCCGAATTCGTCGCGACCGTCAACGTCGAGGCCGACGCCGAGGTGGCGCGCAAGGTGTTCCGCCTGATCGACGCGCTCGAGGACTCGGACGACGTGCAGAACGTCTACACCAACCTCGACATCAGCGCCGAGGTGCAGGCGCAGCTCGACGAAGACGACGAGTAGACCGCGACCATGACGATCCGGGTGCTCGGTATCGACCCGGGTCTGACGCGCTGCGGCGTCGGGATCGTGGATGTGCGACCCGACCGCCGCGCGACGCTCGTGCACGTGACCGTGATCCGGACGCCGCCGGCCATGGCGCTGGAAGAGCGGCTCCTCGCGGTCGGCACCGGCATCGAGGCGCTGCTGGACGAGCACGGCCCGGCGGTCGTCGCGATCGAGCGCGTCTTCGCGCAGCACAACCTCCGCACCGTCATGGGCACGGCGCAGGTGAGCGGCGTCGCGCTGCACTCCGCCGCCAAGCGCGGCCTGCCCGTCGGCCTGCACACCCCGAGCGAGGTCAAGGCGGCCATCACCGGCTACGGCTCGGCGGACAAGAAGCAGGTGCAGACGATGGTCGCGCGCATCCTCGGGCTCGACGAGGCGCCGAAGCCGGCGGATGCGGCGGATGCGCTCGCGATCGCGATCTGCCACGCCTGGCGCGGCGGCCCCGTGGCGCCGGATGCCGGGGGAGCGAGCGGCACGTCGCTGACCCCGGCGCAGGCGGCATGGCGCGCCGCGGAGCGCTCCACCCGGGCGTCGGCGGCTCCCCGTAGGCTGGCACGGTGATCTCCTCCCTCCGCGGTACCGTGCTCTCGGCGAGCGGCGGCACCGCCGTCATCGAGGTGGGCGGCGTCGGCTTCGCGGTCCAGCTCACCCCCGACCACGCCCTGTCGCTGCGTGTCGGCGAGGAGGCGTTCGTCTACACCTCGCTCATCGTGCGAGAGGATGCGCTGCAGCTGTTCGGTTTCGCCGACCGCGAGCGCCTGGAGGTGTTCGAACTCCTCAACGGCGTCTCCGGCGTCGGCCCCAAGTCGGCGATCGGCGTGCTCGCGGTGCTCTCGCCGGACGACGTCGCGGCCGCCGTCGCCGCCGACGACGATGCGCCCTTCCGCAAGGTGTCCGGAATCGGGCCCAAGACCGCGAAGCTCATCGTCGTGTCGCTGACCGGAAAGCTGGCCGCTGTGCGCCGGCCGGCCCCGGTCGCCAAGACCGCCGGCGCCCCCTCCTCCGTGGCCGACAGCGTGCTGGTCGCGCTGGTCGGGCTCGGCTGGCCGGAGCGCGTGGCGTCCGAGGCGGTGGCCGAGGTCGTCGCCGACACCGACGAGAAGCAGCGCGACAGCGTCCAGACGCTCCTGCGGCTGACCCTCGCCCGGCTCGGTCCGGCCCAGCAGCAGGGGGCACGATGACCGACGACCTGACCGCGCCTGAGCTCGAGTCGGAGTCCGAACTCGCGTTCGAAGGCGCCCTCCGCCCCCGCAACCTGGCCGAGTTCGTCGGGCAGGCGAAGGTGCGCGGGCAGCTGCAGCTGCTGCTCACCGCCGCGCGGATGCAGGAGCGGACGGCCGACCACATCCTTCTCGCGGGCCCTCCCGGCCTCGGCAAGACGACGCTCGCCATGATCGTCGCGCACGAGAGCGGCCGGCCGCTGCGCCTGTCGAGCGGGCCCGCGATCCAGCACGCCGGCGACCTCGCCGCCCTGCTGTCGTCGCTGACGCCCGGCGAGGTGCTGTTCATCGACGAGATCCACCGCATGGCCCGGTCGGCGGAAGAGATGCTGTACCTCGCGATGGAGGACTTCCGCATCGACATCATGGTCGGCAAGGGGGCGGGAGCCACATCCATCCCGCTCGACCTGGCGCCGTTCACCCTCGTCGGAGCCACGACGCGCTCGGGGCTGCTGCCGAACCCGCTGCGCGACCGGTTCGGCTTCACCGCGCACCTCGAGTTCTACGACGAGGCCGAACTCACCCAGGTGCTGTCGCGCGCGGCGGCGATGCTCGAGTTCGACATCGACCGCGAGGCGCTGGCCGAGATCGCCGGACGCTGCCGCGGCACCCCTCGCATCGCAAACCGGCTGCTCCGCCGGGTGCGCGATTACGCGCTCGTGCACGGCGGACGGGGCGACATCGCGGCGGTCCGGGCGGCCCTCGAGCTGTACGACGTCGACCCGCTCGGCCTCGACCGGCTCGACCGCGCCGTGCTGCACGTCATCCTCGAGCGATTCGACGGGGGACCGGTCGGGCTCAACACGCTGGCCGTCTCCGTCGGCGAAGAGGCGGAGACGATCGAATCGGTCGTGGAGCCCTTCCTCGTGCGCATCGGGCTGCTGTCGCGAACCCCCCGGGGCCGCATGGCGACGGCGGCCGCGTGGCGGCACCTGGGGATCCCCAGCCGCGCGAAGGATTCCTCCCAGCCTCCGACACTGATCGATGACATATAATCCAAGCTGGCCGTTCGGCCAACCCCTTGCCCCCCATTGAAAGGTTCGGCAACTCCCCATGGTCTTTGACCCGTTGACCATCGTGATGGTCGTCATCCTGGCGGCCCTCGTCTTCTTCATGTTCCGCAACAGCCGCAAGCGGCGCAAGGAGCAGGAGGAGACCCGTTCGAAGATGGTGCCCGGCGCCGAGGTCATGACCAACTTCGGTCTCTACGGAACGCTTCTCTCGGTCGACGAGGAGAACAACACCGCGGTGATCGAGACCAGCCCGGGCCACACGGTCAAGGTGCACCGCCAGGTGCTCGCCCGCGTGGTCGAGCCCAACGAGGCCGTCGCTGAGACCGGGACGGACGGCGATGTCGCCGCCACCGGTCCGGCCGTCGAGCTCAACCAGGACCACGCCATCCCGGCCGAGGGCACCGACACCGTCGCGCCCGAGTACGGCGAGCGTCTCGACGACACGACCAAGAAGCGCGCGAGCGACGACTGACACATTCCCTGTGCTCCGGCGCCCGGGAGGCGTCGGAGCACTCGTAGAAAGCTGAGTACCTAGGTGGCAAAGTCGACCCCGGTCAAGAAAGCCTGGCGTTCGCTGACGTGGCTCGGCGTCATCGTGGTGGTGCTCCTGGGCACCCTCACGGCCGGCGTCCTGTTCAGTAACGCGACGTGGCTGCCCAAGCTCGCGCTCGACCTGGAGGGCGGGACGCAGATCATCCTCGCTCCGCAGGTCGAGAACGGCCAGTCCGTGCAGCAGGAGCAGCTCGACCAGGCGGTCTCGATCATCCGCCAGCGCATCGACGCCTCCGGCGTCTCCGAGGCGCAGATCTCCACAGAGGGTTCGCGCAACATCGTCGTGTCGCTGCCCGGCAAGCCGGACCAGGCGACGCTCGACCGCGTCAAGTCAAGCGCCCGCCTCGACTTCCGTCCCGTGCTCATCGCCGGCGGACCGACCAACGAGGTCGTGGGCGCCGACGGCAAGTCCACGCCCGCGCCGACTCCGGCCCCGGGCCTCCAGGCCACCCCGTCGACCAAGCCGACCAACGGCAGCGACCTCGCCTGGGTGACGCCGAAGCTGAAGGCCGAGTTCGACGCCTACGACTGCAAGGCGAATGCGAAGAAGACCTCCAGCTCCGCCCCGACCGACCAGCCGCTGATCACGTGCGACGACCAGAACACAGTCAAGTACCTGCTCGGACCGGTCGAGGTGAAGGGCCAGGACATCAAGGATGCGAGCGCCGGCCTGGTGCAGAGCTCGCAGGGTGTCACCACGGGTCAATGGGCCGTGAACATCGTCTTCAACGACGCCGGTACGAAGGCGTTCTCCGACGTCACGACGCGACTCGTCGCGCTGCAGGGATCGCAGAACCAGTTCGCCATCGTGCTCGACGGCAAGGTCATCTCCGCCCCGACCACGCAGGCGGCCATCACCGACGGCAAGCCGCAGATCACCGGCAACTTCACCGAGACGACGTCGAAGGCCCTCGCCGACCAGCTGAAGTTCGGCGCGCTGCCGTTCAGCTTCAAGGTGCAGAGCCAGGACACGATCTCGGCGACGCTCGGGACCTCGCAGCTGCTCGCCGGTCTGATCGCCGGTCTCATCGGCCTGATCCTGGTCGCCATCTACACGTTCTTCCAGTACCGCCTGCTCGGCCTGGTGACGATCTTCTCGCTCGTCGTCGCCGGTGTGCTGACGTGGCTGACGATCTCGCTGCTGTCGTGGCACTACGACTACCGGCTCTCGCTCGCCGGCGTCGCGGGCCTGATCGTCGCGATCGGCTTCACGGCCGACTCGTTCATCGTCTACTTCGAACGCATCCGCGACGAGTTGCGCGACGGACGCGGGCTCGAATCCGCTGTCGAGGCGGGCTGGGGACGCGCCCGGCGCACGATCTACGCGTCGAAGGCGACCAACCTGCTCGCCGCTGTCGTGCTCTACGTGCTCGCCGCGGCCAATGTCCGCGGGTTCGCGTTCACGCTGGGACTGACGACGATCATCGACGTCATCGTGGTGCTGTTGTTCACGCATCCCACGCTGCAGCTGCTGGCCCGTACGCGGTTCTTCAGCTCGGGTCATCCGCTCTCCGGTCTCGACCCGCAGGCGCTCGGCGCGGTGTACCGCGGGGCCGCGAAGTTCCGTGCACCGGCGGCCGTCGTCGGGGCCGGCACGGCCGCCCGCAGCAGCAAGGAGGCGGCTCGCCGCCAGACGATCGCCGAGCGCAAGGCGGCTGAGCTCGCTGGCGCCTCGGCGTCCTCGGATCGTTCGACCGAGGGGAAGGACTCCTGATGGCCAGCCGTCTCGTGAAATTCGGTAACGACCTCTACACCGGGGCGCGGTCGATCGACTTCGTCGGCCGACGGAAGGTCTGGTACGCGATCGCCGCCGTCATGGTGGTGCTCGCCATCCTGATCCCGGTCATCAAGGGCGGGTTCAACTTCTCGATCGAGTTCCGCGGCGGGTCGCAGTTCCAGATCAGCCAGGTCTCGAGCACCGACACGACCAAGGCGCAGGCCGCGGTCACGAGCGTCGTGCCGAACGCCGTCTCGCACGTCAGCGTGGTCGGAGACAACGCGGTGCGTGTGCAGACCGACCAGCTCTCCGAGTCGCAGACCCGCCAGGTGTCCGACGCGCTGGCCAAGGCGTACGACGTGGACCCGACGGAGGTCTCGGCGACCTTCATCGGACCCTCGTGGGGTGCGGATGTGACCCAGCAGTCCATCCAGGGCCTCGTCGTGTTCCTGCTCCTCGCCTTCATCGCCATGGCGCTGTACTTCCGCACCTGGAAGATGTCGGCCGCCGCGATCATCTCGCTGTTCCACGACCTCATCATCACGGCCGGCATCTACGCGCTGGTCGGGTTCGAGGTGTCGCCCGCGACGATGATCGGCTTCCTGACGATCCTCGGCTACTCGCTGTACGACACGGTCGTGGTCTTCGACAAGATCCGGGAGAACACCAAGGAGGAGCTGGAGCTCACCCGCCGGACGTTCCCCGAGGCGGTCAACCTCGCGGTCAACCAGACGCTGGTGCGGTCGATCAACACCGCCGTCGTGGCTGTGCTGCCGGTCGCGTCGATCCTGTTCATCGGTGCGTACGCCCTCGGTGCGGCGACGCTCCGCGACATCTCGCTCGCGCTGCTGATCGGCATCATCGTGGGTACGTACTCGACGATCTTCCTGGCGGCGCCGATGTACTCGCAGTTCCGCGAGGGCGAGCCGGCGATCCGCAAGCACGACCAGAAGGTGCGCTCGATCCGGCCGAAGGCCGCGGTCAAGACCGACGCCGTCGCGACGGCCGCGGAGTAGCCCCACCGGATGACCGACGCCTCCGCCCCTACCGGGTTCCTAGCCGACGACGAGGTGTCCGCCGCGCGTGCGCGCGAGCTGACCGACGGGGGAGCGGCCTGGCTGCTCGACGTGCGCGAGGACTTCGAGTGGGAGGCGGGCCACGCGCCCGCCTCCCACCACATCCCGCTCGGTGAGCTCGGCCTGCGCCAGCACGAACTGCCGGAGGACCGGCAGATCCTCGTGATCTGCCGCACGGGTGCCCGATCGCGCATGGTGACGGACGCCCTGAACGAGGCGAACTATCCTGCGGCCAACGTGGCGGGCGGAATGGGCGCGTGGCAGGCGGGCGGAGGCCCGGTGCTGCGCGACGACGGTACGCCAGGAGCGATCGTCTAGGGCCATCGGCGTTCACCGTGACAGAACGGTGTTCACAACCGGTCATAATGGACGACAGGAGGCGCGCATGGCTGATACGACGACATCGCAGAGCGCTTCCCTGCGCCGTCTGGTTCCCCGCATCTTCTCGCGGGCGCAGCCGTCGGGCGCCGTCGAGACGCTGATGCGCACGGTGCGCATGCACCACCCGAAGGCCGACCTCTCGCTCATCGAGCGGGCCTACACGGTCGCCGAGCGTGCGCACCGCGGCCAGAAGCGGAGGTCGGGCGAGCCGTACATCACGCATCCGGTCGCCGTGGCACAGATCATCGCCGACCTCGGAATCGGCGCCAAGACCATCGCCGCCGCGCTCCTGCACGACACCGTGGAGGACACCGAGTACACCCTCGACGAGCTGCGCGACCAGTTCGGCGATGAGATCGCCATGCTCGTCGACGGCGTGACCAAGCTCGACAAGGTCAAGTACGGCGACAGCGCCCAGGCCGAGACCGTACGGAAGATGATCGTCGCGATGTCGAAGGACATCCGCGTGCTGATCATCAAGCTGGCGGACCGCCTGCACAACGCGCGCACCTGGGGTTTCGTGCCCGCCGCCTCCGCCACTCGCAAGGCGACCGAGACCCTCGAGATTTACGCCCCGCTGGCGCACCGGCTCGGCATCCAGGCGATCAAGTGGGAGCTCGAGGACCTCTCGTTCGCCGTGCTGTACCCGAAGCTCTACGCCGAGATCGAGAGCCTCGTGAAGCAGCGGACTCCCGAGCGCGAGCGCCTCGTGCAGCAGGTGATCGACGCGATCAACGACGACCTGAAGTCGGCGAAGATCCGCGGGAAGGTTGTCGGCCGGCCGAAGCAGTACTACTCGATCTACCAGAAGATGGTCGTGCGCGGCCGCGAGTTCGACGACATCTACGACCTCGTCGGCATCCGCGTGCTCGTGAACACCGTGCGCGACTGCTACGCCGTGCTCGGCCAGATCCACGCCCGCTGGACGCCGATGCCCGGGCGCTTCAAGGACTACATCGCGACCCCGAAGTTCAACCTGTACCAGTCGCTGCACACGACCGTCATCGGCCCCCAGGGCCGCCCGGTCGAGATCCAGATCCGTACAGAAGAGATGCATCAGCGCGCCGAGTTCGGTGTCGCCGCGCACTGGAAGTACAAGGAGCAGACGACCGGCAAGAGCTCTGGCGGCCCGGCGAAGTTCGACACGGACCTCGCGTGGCTCGCCCACATCTCGGATTGGCAGGCCGAGACGGCCGACCCGAGCGAGTTCCTCGACTCGCTCCGGTTCGAGATCGGCGCCAAGGAGGTCTACGTCTTCACGCCGAAGGGCCGGGTCATCGGCCTGCCCGCGGGCGCGACCCCGGTCGACTTCGCCTACGCCGTGCACACCGAGGTCGGGCACCGCACCATGGGCGCGAAGGTCAACGGCCGGCTGGTGCCGCTGGAGAGCAGCCTCAACACCGGCGACGTCGTCGAGATCTTCACCTCGAAGAACCCGGACTCGGGCCCCAGCCAGGACTGGCTCAACTTCGTCAAGAGCCCCCGCGCCCGGAACAAGATCCGCCAGTGGTTCACCAAGGAGCGCCGCGACGAGGCGATCGAACAGGGCAAGGATGCCATCGCACGCGCGATGCGCAAGCAGAACCTCCCGCTGCAGAAGCTGATGACGCAGGATGCGCTGGTCGAGGTCGCCTCGTCTCTCAAGTACCCGGACGTCTCCGCGCTCTACGCCGCGATCGGCGAGGGTCACATCTCGACGCAGTCGATGATCGAGAAGATCGTGGCGTCGCTGCAGACCGAGGTCGAGTCGGACGGCGAGCTCGAGATCCCCGTCAAGGCCCGCCGCCAGCTCCGCAACAGCGACTCCGGCGTGCTCGTACGCGGAGCCCCGGACATCCTGGTGAAGCTCGCCAAGTGCTGCACTCCGGTCCCGGGCGATCCGATCGTCGGCTTCATCACCCGCGGCCAGGGCGTCTCGGTGCACCAGGCCAACTGCCACAACGTGCAGTCGCTGCTTCAGGAGCCCGACCGCATGATCGACGTCGAGTGGGCGCCCAGCTCGAAGAGCGTCTTCCTGGTTCAGATCCAGGTGGAGGCGCTCGACCGCTCGGGCCTCCTCAGCGACGTCACGCGCGTGCTGTCGGAGCACCATGTGAACATCCTCTCTGCGACGGTCACCACGTCGAACGATCGGTTGGCTCTGAGCCGTTTCGTCTTCGAGATGGGCGACACCACCCACCTCGACCGCGTGCTCAACGCGGTGCGCCGGATCGACGCCGTCTACGACGTCTACCGCGTCAGCGGAGGCTGAGCCCGCTCACCGGCCGGCCGCCGAGGCGCCTGCCGGCTCGGGCAGCGCCGCTCGCGCGACCGCGGGCAGCCGGCTGCGTGCGAGCGCGCATCCCTTACGCCGGCTCGTGCGTAGCCGTTCGTCGAGCTCGGCCGGGGTCACCTCGCCAAGCGCGAGCAGGTGGCGCACCTCGAGGGCCTGCCCGGCGCCGAATCGGCCCGGTGTGCTGAGCAGGTCGGTCGCCGTGCGCGCGGGCGTGGTGACGCGGATCGGGCCCAGTTCGACCGTGTCGTCGCGAGGCAGCGAGCGATGGCAGGCGTCGACCGCGGGCGAGGAGACCCCGCCGCGGCGCTGCAGCGGCACGCACACCTGCGGGACGGGCGGGGGTGACGCTCGCGTGCCGTGGATCCAGGCGGCCGAGCCGCGGTCGGCGACCAGCCAGCCGGGCGTCGAGCGCGCGAACGCGTGCGCGCGCAGCTCGGGACCGTCTGGAGTGTCCGCCAGGGCGAAGAGGTCACCCACCCGATAGAGGTGGCCGTCGAGGCATAGGGCGAGCAGTTCCACCATGGGGAGGACGCTTGTGTCGAGCAGGGGAGGCGTGATCCAGGTCATGGATCAAGCCTCGCCGCGGGTGCTCCCGTGCGGGCCGCTACGGCCGAATCGGTGGATAACCCGTTGTCAGCCGTGGCTGTGGACGAGCGGGCTCAGCCGAGTGCGTCGAGCCAGACCTTGCGCGCATCCAGGGCCTCCTGGGCCGCCTTCACCTTCGCGCTGTCGCCGGACGCCTGCGCGTCGGCGAGTTCCTGCTCCAGCTTGGCGATCGCGGCGTTGAGCTGGCTCGCCAGTCCCTCGGAACGCGCCTTCTTCTCGGGGTTGTTCTTCTCCCAGTGCTCCTCGTCGAGGCGGCGCACGGCGGCCTCGACCTTGCGGAGGCGGTCTTCGATGGGGCGCACCTGCTCGCGCGGAACACGTCCGATCTGGTCCCACCGCTCCTGGATCGAGAGGAGCTGCGCCCGGGCCGTCTCGCGGTCCGTCGCCTTCAGCAGCGGCTCGGCCTCCTCGAGGAGGGCGAGCTTCTGCGTGAGGTTCTCTTCGTACTCGACGTTGTCGCGCGCATCCACCTCGGCCTTGGCGGAGTAGATGGCGTCGCCGGCGGCCTTGAAGCGCGCCCACAGGGCGTCGTCGTTCTTCTTGCCCGCGCGGCCCGCGGCCTTCCACTGGTCGAGGAGGCGCCGGTACTCGGGCACGCCGTCGGCACCCTGCGGGATGAGCCTCTCGGCCTGCTCGATCAGGGCGTTCTTGCGATTGCGCACGTCGCGGTGCTGAGTGTCCAGCTCGGCGAAGAACGCCTTGCGGTTGTGCTCGATCGTGGAGCGCGCGGCGCGGAATCGCTTCCAGAGCTCGTTCGCCTCGTTCTTCGGCAGGCGGGGGCCGTCGTGCTGGTGCGCCTGCCACCGCGCGAAGAGCGCGTCGAGCGCGGTGCTCGTCGTCTTCCACTGGGTGCGCGCCGGGTCCTGCGCAGCGAGCGCCTCCGCCTCCTCGACGATGGCGGTGCGCTCGGCGATGGCGGCGTCGAGCGCGGCCTTCGCCTCGGCGGTCTGCTGCTCGGTCAGCTCTTCCACCGTGCCGCCGAGCGCGTCCAGGCGCGTCAGCAGGGAGGCGAGGTCGCCCACGGCGTTCGCGCCCTCGACCGAGGAGCGGAGGTTGGCCACCGACTTGGCGATGTCGTTGGCGGGCGCCCCACGGCGGGCGCGCTGCTCGAGCAGTCCCACCTGACCGGCGAGGTCGGTGTACTTGCGCTCGAAGTACGCGAGCGCCTCCTCCGCCGTGCCGTCGGGGTACTCGCCGACGACGCGTTCGCCGTCGCCCTCGCGGACGTACACGGTCCCGGTGTCGTCGACACGTCCCCAGGGGTGCTGTTCAGAAGTAGCCAAGAGCCTCACCTTGCTGCTGCGCGATGCGGGCGGGATGCCGCCCGAACGTTTGGGAATCAGCCTATTGCACCGGCCGCGGTCACTGCAGGGTGAAGCTGTCGATGGTCGTCTTCACGGCCGGCTTGCCGTCGGTGCCGCCGCCCTGCACGCCCTTGTCGGCGACCTGCGAGGTCAGCTGGTCGAGGCCGGAGGTGACCTGGCCGATGACGGTGTACCCGCCGGCGTCGTCCGAGGGGATGGTCGTGTCCTTGTACACGATGAAGAACTGGCTGCCCTGACTCTCGGCCTTGTTGCCCTGACGCGCCATCGCGATCGTCCCGGCCTTGTAGACGTTGTCCGCCGGCGCGTTCTCGATGGGGCCGTACTCGTATCCCGGGCCGCCGCTGCCGTCGCCGTTCGGGTCGCCGCACTGCAGGACGTAGAACCCGCCGTTCGTCAGGCGGTGGCAGGTCAGCCCGTCGTAGAACTTCTTCTGCACGAGCGAGACGGTGGAGGAGACGGCCTGCGGGGCCGCGGCGCCGTCGAGGGAGACGCCGAGCGGGATGCCGTTGATCGTCATCGTGCCCTTCCAGGTGCGGTCCTCGGCCAGGGTCTTCGGCGGCACCGTCGCGGTTGAGGCGGCGGCGGAGGGGAGGACGACGACGACGCCTTCGCAGCTCCCGGTCCTGCGGAGAAGTAGAGCAGTTGCGTGGCGACGGCCAGGGCGACGATGACGACGGCCGCGATTCCGGCCACCCAGTTGTCACGCTTGCGGCGCTCGGCCTTGCGCTGGTGCACGGTCTGCCGCGCCTGGTAGGCGCGCAGCCGTTCGCGGGCCAGTCGCGCTTCGCGGTCGTTCTGCTTCGGTGCCACGTGTGTCCTCCGGCGGTCCGTACGGGGGATGTCCGCGAGGCTCGCCCGCTGGATCATGGAGAACCCTATCCGGCGCGCCTATGGACGACAAACCGCCGCCCCCGGACGAGGCGCCGCTCACAGCCGGAGTGTCGGTGGTCGCGACTACGCTGGACGGGTGGTCGACGTGCAACCTGGGCTCCGCACCGGAGCGACTCCGCTCGCGGTGCGCATGCGCCCGAAGTCGCTCGACGAGGTCGCCGGTCAGCGCCACCTGCTGAAGCCCGGGTCTCCGCTCGTCGCCCTCGCCTCCGACAAGGAGGGGCAGTCGGGGTCCGTCTCCGTCATCCTCTGGGGCCCGCCCGGCACCGGCAAGACCACGCTGGCGCAGGCGATCGCGCACTCCTCCGGCCGCCGCTTCGTCGAACTCTCGGCCGTCACCGCCGGGGTGAAGGATGTGCGGCTCGTCATGGATGAGGCGCTCTCCACCCGCGACCTCTACGGCGTCTCGACGGTCCTCTTCCTCGACGAGATCCACCGCTTCACCAAGGCGCAGCAGGATGCGCTGCTCCCGGGCGTCGAGAACGGTTGGGTGATCCTCGTGGCGGCGACGACCGAGAACCCGTCCTTCTCGGTCATCTCCCCGCTGCTCTCGCGCAGCCTGCTGCTGACGCTCGAGACGCTGAGCGACGACGACCTCGGTGTCGTGATCGACCGTGCGGTCGCCGACGACCGGGGACTCGGCGGGCAGTACACGCTCGAGAAGGAGGCGCGCGCGGCGCTCATCCGCCTCGCCTCCGGCGATGCGCGCCGGGCGCTGACCGCGCTCGAGGCCGCGTCTGTCACCGCCGCGTCCTCGACGCCGGCGACCTCGAAGAAGAAGCCGGTGATCACGGCCGAGCTGGTCGCCCAGGCGGTCGACCGCGCGCTGCTGCGCTACGACCGCAACGGCGACGAGCACTACGACGTGATCAGCGCGTTCATCAAGTCGGTGCGCGGCTCCGACGTCGACGCGGCCCTGCACTACCTGGCGCGCATGATCGAGGCGGGGAGGACCCCCGCTTCATCGCCCGCCGCATCATCGTCTCGGCCTCGGAGGACATCGGCATGGCCGACCCACAGGCGCTGGTCGTGGCCATCGCCGCGGCCGACGCCGTGCAGTACATCGGGATGCCGGAGGGCCGCATCCCGCTCGCGCAGGCCGTCGTGCATCTCGCCACGGCGCCGAAGTCGAACGCGGCGTACATGGCGCTGGATGCGGCGATCGCCGATGTGCGCGCCGGCAAGATCGGGCGCGTGCCCAAGCACCTGCGCGACGCGCACTATCCCGGGGCGAAGCGGCTGGGTCACGGCAAGGGCTACAAGTACCCGCACGACGACGCCCTCGGGGTGCTCGAGCAGCAATACCTGCCCGACGAACTGGACGGCACGACGTACTACACGCCCACCGAGCACGGCAACGAACGCGACGTGTCGGCACGGCTGGCGAAGCTGCGCCGCATCGTGCGCGGACGCTGATCCGGCTCTGCTAGTATTGACGCGCCTAGAAGCGTGTGCGGGGTCGGCTGCCGAGTACACGATTCGACGGGACCAGCCCTGTAGCCGGGCGTCCCTGGCGACAATCCCTCTCTCTGCGGCGCATAGGTATGCCCGCATCCACTACTTCAGAGAGAAACCGAAAGGAAACCGTGTCTTCACGTTCCCGCAGCAAGACTCGCGAATCGCGGGCCCTGGGCATCCCGCTCACCCCGAAGGCGGCGCGCTACATGGAGAAGCGCCCCTACGCTCCGGGTGAGCACGGCCGCACCAAGCGCAAGGCCGACTCCGACTACGCGGTGCGTCTGCGCGAGAAGCAGCGCCTGCGCGCCCAGTACGGCATCCGCGAGAAGCAGCTCCGCATCGCCTTCGAGGAGGCCCGCCGCACCCAGGGCCTGACCGGTGAGAACCTGGTCGAGCTCCTCGAGATGCGTCTCGACGCCCTCGTGCTCCGTGCCGGCTTCGCCCGCACCATCACGCAGGCGCGCCAGTTCGTCGTGCACCGCCACATCCTCGTCGACGGCCAGCTCGTCGACCGCCCGTCCTTCCGCGTGAAGCCGGGCCAGCTCATCCACGTCAAGGCCCGCTCCGAGGGCACCGAGCCCTTCCAGGTCGCGGCCGCCGGCGGTCACCTCGACGTTCTGCCGAAGACCCCGGGCTACCTGGACGTCGAGATCGACAAGCTGCAGGCCCGCCTCGTGCGCCGCCCGAAGCGCGCCGAGGTCCCCGTGACCTGTGAGGTCCAGCTGGTCGTCGAGTACTACGCGGCCCGCTAAGCACCGCAAGACGATCCGAGACGGGGTCGCGGCTTCACGCCGCGGCCCCGTTTCGCGTTCCCGCCCGGCCGCACATGCGGCTACGCTGGGAGCCGTATGCCGGTGGCGGAATGGAAGGGGCGCACATGTCTGGAGGAGACATCGCGGGGTTGATCGCGGCGGTCGTGTTCGCGATCCTCGTCGGCTTCATCGCCATCCCGCTGATCAAGCTCGGGCGGGTGCTCGACTCGACGCGTGACGCGATCAAGGAGGCGAGCGACGGGATCACGCCGATCCTCGACGAGACCGCCACCACGCTGCAGCAGACGAACAAGCAGCTCGAGCGCGTCGACACCATCACCAGGAACGTGGCGGACGTCACCGGCAACGTGTCGTCGCTGGTCGCCCTGTTCGCCGCGACGGTGGGCGGTCCGCTGATCAAGCTGGCCGGATTCAGCGCCGCCGCGCGCGCCGCCTTCAAGGCTGCCGGAGGGTTGGCTCCGAAGAAGCCCCGATCCCGGTAGCTCCCCGGCGGCTCCCACTAGACTGGGCCTTCGTGCGCCGTGCGTCCGCGCGCGGCGTCATCCAGAGAGGGAGGATCAGCAAATGAAGAGTTTCCTGTGGCTGCTCATCGGCGTGGCCATCGGCTTCGCCGTCGCCCACAAGGTCAACGAGACCGCCAAGGGTCGCGAATTCTTCACCACGCTCGACCAGAAGGCACGCGACTTCGGCGACGCCGTCACCGACGGCTATCGCCAGCGCGAGGCCGAGATCCGCTCGGCCATCCAGGGCGACTGACGCCCTCTCTCCACCTCGCAGACTTCGACTGACCGGAACCCATGCAGACCGCTGAAATCCATCGCCGCTGGCTCGACTTCTTCGCCCAGCGCGGCCACACCGTCGTCCCGTCCGCCTCCCTGGTGAGCGACGACCCGTCGCTGCTGTTCACGGTGGCCGGGATGGTGCCGTTCGTGCCGTACCTGACGGGCGTCGTGCCCGCGCCGTTCCCGCGCGCGACGAGCGTCCAGAAGTGCATCCGCACCCTCGACATCGACGAGGTGGGCAAGACCCCGCGGCACGGCACGTTCTTCCAGATGGCCGGCAACTTCTCCTTCGGTGACTACTTCAAGGAGCAGGCCATCACGTTCGCGTGGGAGCTCCTGACGACGTCGGAGGACGAGGGCGGCCTCGGCTTCGACCCGAAGGACCTCTGGGTCACCGTGTACGAGGAGGACGACGAGGCGCGCGAGATCTGGCAGCGCGTCTCCACCCTGCCGCCGGAGCGCATCCAGGGCCTCGGCAAGGACACCAACTACTGGTCGACCGGCCAGCCCGGCCCCGCGGGCCCTGCTCGGAGATCTTCTTCGACCGCGGCCCCGCCTACGGCATCGACGGGGGACCGGCGACGGACGACGACCGCTACGTCGAGATCTGGAACCTCGTCTTCATGCAGTACCTCCGCGGCGAGGGCGACGGAAAGAAGGACTTCGACATCCTCGGCGACCTGCCGAAGAAGAACATCGACACCGGCCTGGGCCTCGAGCGCGTCGCCTTCATCAAGCAGGGCGTCGACAACATGTACGAGATCGACCAGGTGCGGCCGGTGCTCGACCGCGCGGCGGCGCTGGCGAAGAAGCCCTACGGCAACGAGGCGCATGAGGACGACGTGCGGCTGCGGGTCGTCGCGGATCACGTCCGCAGCGCGCTCATGCTCATGGCCGACGGCGTCACGCCGTCGAACGAGGGGCGTGGCTACGTGCTGCGCCGGCTGCTGCGCCGCACCGTGCGCGCGATGCGCCTGCTGGGCGTCGAGACGGCGACCTTCCCGGAGCTGTTCCCCGCCTCCCGTGACGCGATGAAGGCCGCCTACCCGGAGGTCGAGACCGAGTTCGAGCGGATCTCGCAGCTGGCGTACGCCGAGGAGGAGACCTTCCTCCGCACGCTCGCGGCGGGCACCAGCATCCTGGACACGGCCGTGGCGGGTACACAGAAGAGCGGGCGCACGCAGCTCGCGGGCGACACCGCGTTCCTGCTGCACGACACCTACGGCTTCCCGATCGACCTCACCCTCGAAATGGCGGAGGAGGCCGGCCTCAGCGTCGACCGCACCGCCTTCGACAAGCTGATGGCCGATCAGCGCGCCCGCGCGAAGGCCGACGCGAAGGCCAAGAAGACGGCGCTGGCCGACCTCTCGGTCTACAGCTCGTTCCGCTCGCTCGGCGAGACCGTGTTCACGGGCTACACCGAGCTCGAGACGGAGTCGAGCGTGCTCGGGCTCATCGTCGACGGCCGCTCGGTCGACCGTGCGCGCGAGGGGCAGGTGGCCGAGATCATCCTGGGCGCCACCGCACTCTACGCGGAGTCCGGCGGTCAGGATGCGGACGCCGGCACGATCGTCGGCCCCGGCTACGAGCTCGACGTGCTCGACGTGCAGAAGCCCGTGAAGGGGCTGATCAGCCACAAGATCCTGGTCCGCAGCGGTGAGGTGGGCGTCGGAGCGCCGGCGACCAGCCTGGTGGATGCGGACTACCGCCGGGGCGCGCGCCAGGCCCACTCGGGCACGCACATCATCCACGCGGCCCTGCGTCAGGTGCTCGGTTCGAACGCGCACCAGTCCGGGTCGTACAACAAGGCCGGCTACCTGCGCCTCGACTTCTCGTGGAACCAGGCGCTGTCGGCGGAGACGCGCAGCGAGATCGAGGAGATCTCGAACAACGCGATCCGCCAGAACCTCGAGGTCACGACGCGCGAGCTCCCGCTGGCCGAGGCGAAGGCCCTGGGCGCCATGGCCCTGTTCGGCGAGAAGTACGGCGACGTCGTGCGCGTCGTCGACATCGGCGGTCCGTGGTCGCGCGAGCTCTGCGCCGGCACGCACGTGTCGACGAGCGCCGAGATCGGGATGATCAACCTGGTCAGCGAGTCGTCGGTCGGTTCCACGAACCGCCGCGTCGAGTCGCTGGTGGGGCTGGAGGCGTTCAAAGACCTGGCGGTCGAGCGAACGATCGTCTCGCAGCTCTCCGGCTCGCTCAAGACGCCCCGCGAGCAGCTGCCCGAGAAGATCGCCGACCTGATGGCCAGCCTCAAGGCTGCCGAGAAGCGCATCCAGGCGTTCGAGGCGCGCGCGGTGCTCGACAAGGTGCCCGCCCTGCTCGAGTCCGCCACCCGCCGCGGCGCGGTCACGGTCGTGGCCGAGGATGCGGGAACACTGAACAGCCCGGACGACCTGCGCCTGCTGGTCACCACGGTGCGCGAGCGCCTCGGCTCGGACGCGGCGACGGTCGCCCTCGCGGCCCGCGCCGGCGGCAAGCCGGTCGTCATCGTCGGCACCAATCAGGCGGCGCGCGACGCGGGCGTCAACGCGGGCGCACTCGCGAAGACGGCGGCCGGCGTGCTCGGCGGCGGGGGCGGCGGCAAGCCCGACCTCGCTCAGGGCGGCGGCACCGACGCGGACGCGATCCCGGCGGCGCTCAGCGCGGTCGTGTCGGCGATCGGATAGCACCGCGTGCGCAGCGGGGTGCGCGTCGGCATCGACGTGGGCAAGGTCCGGATCGGCGTGAGCCGGTCGGACCTCCACGGGATGCTGGCCACCCCGGTCGAGACGGTCGCACGCTCCGAAGATGCTGCGGATCGGCGCCGGATCGCCGACATCGTCGGAGAACTCGGAGCCTTCGAGGTTATCGTCGGGTTGCCGCTCGCGCTCTCGGGTGCGCGTACCGCGTCCACCGCGGATGCGGTCGGCTTCGCCGAGACGCTGGCCGCCGAGCTGGACGTCCCCGTGCGCCTGGTCGACGAGCGGCTGTCGACCGTGTCGGCGTCCCAGGCGCTGCGAGCGTCGGGCAGGAACACGAAGAAGGCGCGTCCGGTCGTGGATCAGGTCGCCGCCACGATAATTTTGCAGCACGCCCTCGACGCGGAACGGGCCACGGGCCGTCCGCCGGGTGACCCCGTCGAAACGAGCATTGGACACTAGCTTGTCTCAGAACCCCCAGGAGCGGCCGGAGCCGCCCTCGTTCCCGGCCGTGAACCGGCCGCCGGCGCCTCCGCAGGCGCCCGCGACGGAGTCCGCGCCCGGCGACGGACGCCCGCCGATGACGCGCCGCGAGGCGCGGGCCGCCCGCGAGGCGCAGGAGGCGCAGCAGGCGGACGAGTCGCAGCAGACGCACCACCACGAGGCCGCCCCAGTCGCCGACGCCGCGCCGATCTCGTCCCCGACGCCCACGCAGGAGTCGCCCGCAGACGTCGCGGCCCTCGCCGGGCTCGACTTCGACGCCGTGATCACCGGCCCGGTCGCCCAGGTGGAGGAGCCGCAGCCGGTGGGTGCGGCCGCCCGCCACGGCAACGACGACCGCTCGACCTCGCACCCCGACCATCCTGCGCGTACTCTGTTCGGCGTGCTGGACACCGAAGACGAGTCCGCCCAGGACGAGCATCCTCTCATCTGGCGGCAGCAGAACTACCTGTCGCATGACGAACCGCCGAAGAAGCGCCGCTGGGTGAAGCGGCTCATCGTCACGGTCGTCATCCTGGGGATCCTCGGGGGCATGGCCGGCGCCGCGTACGCCATCTTCCAGCCGCAGATCGCGAAGGTGCAGAACGCGCTGTTCCCGCCCGACGACGACTACAAGGGCAGCGGAAGCGGCGAGGTGATGTTCACGATCAAGTCGGGTGACGACGGGTCGAGCATCGCCGAGAACCTGGCGAAGGCGGGCGTCGTCAAGACCTACGACGCCTTCTATTCGCTGCTGCTGCGCCAGAAGCCGGATCCGCAGTTCCAGCCCGGCGTGTTCAAGCTCGCCAAGAAGATGAGCGCCGCCTCCGCGCTGGCCGCTCTGCAGGACCCGGCGTCGCGCGTGGAGAACACTGCCGTCATCCCCGAGGGCACGCCCGAGAAGGACATCTTGCAGACGGTGTCCGACGCGACCAAGATCCCGCTGCCCGAACTGCAGGCCGCCGCCGCCAACCCCGCTGCCTACGGCCTTCCCGCGCAGGCGAAGTCGCTGGAGGGCTTCCTGTTCCCGGCGACGTACACGTTCGCGCCGGGCACGACGGCGCAGCAGGCGATCAAGACGATGGTCGACCGGATGTTCCAGTCGCTCGACGAGGCGGGCGTCGCCCCGCAGAACCGCTGGAACACCGTCATCCTGGCGTCGGTGGTGCAGCGCGAGGCCGGGCTGAAGGACGACTACCCCAAGGTCGCGCGCGTGTTCCTCAACCGCATCGCCCAGGGCTGGGATCTGCAGTCGGACGCGACCGTCGCCTACGGCACCGGCCACACGGACCGCGTGTCGACCACTGACGCCGAGCGCGCCGACGCGGGCAACCCGTACAACACGTACGTGCATCCCGGGCTGCCGGTCGGACCGATCTCGAACCCCGGAGATCTCGCGATCAACGCGGTGCAGCATCCCGCCGACGGCTCCTGGATGTACTTCGTGACGTGGAATCTGAAGACCGGAGAGACGATCTTCTCCACCACCCAGGCCGAGCACGACGCCGCGGTGGAGAAGTGGCAGCAGTGGATGAAGGACAACCCCGGATATGAGTGACTCCCGCAAGCGCCCCCGCACCGAGGACCCGGCCGAGCCGGCCGTGCTCGAGGACGAGGCGGTGACGGATCCCGACACGACGGATGCGGACGAGGCCGCCGTCGAGGACGGGCTGTCCGAGGCGTCGGCGGAGGCTGCGATCGCGGAGCTGGTCGAGGCAGAGCGCGAGAAGCAGGCCGAGGAGGCCGCCGTCGCGGATGCCGAAGCGGCGGTCGAGCGCGAGGAGCCGGAGGACGAGGAGCCGCGTCCGGTCGAGAAGAAGTCCGGGAAGGCGACGAAACCCCGCAAGCCCAAGACCCCCAGCCGCCGGCTCGCCGTGCTCGGCTCCCCGATCGGCCACTCCCGCTCGCCGGAGCTCCACCGCGCCGCCTACGACGCCCTCGGTCTGGACTGGGCGTACGAGGCCATCGACGTGACAGAAGACGCGCTTCCCGACTTCGTCGCGGGGCTCGGCCCCGAGTGGCGGGGACTCTCCCTCACGATGCCGCTGAAGAAGGCGGTGCTGCCGCTGCTCGCGGAGACCGACAGGATCGCCGACCAGACCGGCGGCGCGAACACCGTCCTGATCGACGGGGACGACCTGCGCGGCTTCAACACCGACGTCGCCGGAATCGTCCGCGCGCTGCAGGCGGCCGGGCTGGACGAGGCACGCTACGTGCACATCCTGGGCGGGGGAGCGACCGCGGCGTCCGCACTCGTCGCCGCCGCGGAGCTGGGCGCCGAGCGGGTGGACGTGCACGTTCGCGATCTGACCCGCAGCGGCTGGATCGAGCCGCTCGCGAACGACCTGGGGCTGCGCGTCCGCATCCGCCCCTTCTCGCAGGCCGACCGTTCGCTCGACGTGCCCGAACTCGTGATCAGCACGCTGCCCGGCGGCTCCACCACCGAGGCCGTCTACACCGACTCCACCCGCCGCCGCTCGATGCTCTTCGACGTGGCGTACGAGCCGTGGCCGACGCCGCTGGCGCGTCAGTGGGAGTCCGTCGGCGGCCGCACGGTCTCGGGGCTCGCCATGCTCGCGCACCAGGCGCTGCTGCAGGTGCGCATCTTCGTCTCGGGCGACCCGCTGCAGCCGCTGCAGGACGAAGCGGAGGTGCTGGCCGCGATGCTGGATGCGGTCGGGATCGACGAGGCGGGGCAGCTGCTGGACGCGTGACCCGGGCGGTCATACGTCGGGCCGCTCCATCGCGCTATGCCAGAATCGAAGCATGCTTCGTTGGCTCACGGCCGGGGAATCCCACGGCCCCGAACTCATCGCCGTCCTGGAGGGTCTTCCCGCCGGGGTCCCGGTGTCGCTCGACGCGATCCGCGCCGACCTCGCGCGCCGCAAACTCGGCTATGGCCGTGGGGCGCGCATGAAGTTCGAGCAGGACGCACTGGACATCTCCGGCGGCGTGCGCCACGGCTTCAGCCTCGGCAGCCCGATCGCGCTGCGCATCGGCAACACCGAGTGGCCCAAGTGGGTGGATGTGATGAGCGCCGAGCCCGTGGACCCGGCGGTGCTCAACTCCGGCCGCGGCGCCGCGCTGACGCGTCCGCGCCCCGGGCACGCCGACCTGGTCGGGATGCAGAAGTACGGCTTCGACGAGGCCCGTCCGGTGCTGGAGCGCGCCAGCGCCCGCGAGACGGCCGCGCGCGTGTCGCTCGGCGCGATCGCGAAGTCGTTCCTGAACGAGCTCGGCATCACCCTCGTCAGCCACACCCTGTCGATCGGCCCGGTTCGCGTGCCCGAGGGCGCCCCGCTGCCGCGTCCGTCCGACGTCGACACGCTCGACGCGGATCCGTTGCGCTGCTTCGACCCGGCGACGTCCGAGCGGATGGTCGCAGAGGTCGACGCCGCCCACAAGGACGGCGACACCCTCGGCGGCGTCGTCGAGGTGCTGGCCTACGGCCTCCCGCCGGGGCTCGGGTCGCACGTGCACTGGGACCGCAAGCTGGATGCGCAACTCGCCGCCGCGCTCATGGGCATCCAGGCGATCAAGGGCGTGGAGATCGGCGACGGCTTCCTGACCACGACCCGCCGCGGCTCCGAGGCCCACGACGAGCTGATCGCCGAGGACGGCACCATCGTCCGCACCAGCGACAAGGCCGGCGGCACGGAGGGCGGCATGAGCACCGGCGGCGTGCTGCGGGTGCGTGCCGGCATGAAGCCGATCGCGACCGTGCCGCACGCACTGCGGACCGTGGATGTGGCCACGAGCGAGGCGGCGCCGGCGCATCACCAGCGCTCCGACGTCTGCGCGGTTCCCGCCGCAGGCGTGGTCGCGGAGGCCATGGTCGCGCTCGTGCTGGCGAACTCGGTGCTGGAGAAGTTCGGCGGCGACTCGGTGACCGAGACGGCCCGCAACCTCCGAAGCTACCTCGACGCCATCCCGCAGAACCTCGCCACGGAGCGCGTCAGCGCGCCCTACGCCTGAGCGCTGTGACCTCCCCGCAGACGATCGCACTGATCGGGCCGCCGGCGGCCGGCAAGTCGCGCGTCGGCAAGCGCCTCGCGAAGCTGCTCGAACTGCCGTTCGTCGACACCGATGCCGTCGTGGTCGCCGAGCACGGGCCGATCCCCGAGATCTTCGCGACCCAGGGCGAGGCATACTTCCGCGAGCTGGAGCGCGCCGCCGTCGCCGACGCCCTGCGGCATCCCGGGATCGTGTCGCTGGGCGGGGGAGCCGTGCTCGACCCGGCGACCCAGGCCGACCTGGCGGACGCTCGCGTCGTGCTGCTGACCGTCCGCCCGGAGGCCATCGCCAAGCGCATCACCAACGGCAAGCGGCCGCTGATCACCGACCTCGAGTCGTGGAAGCGGCTCGTCGCCTCCCGCAGCGAGCTCTACGCCGCGCTGGCGGACTACACGGCGGACACCTCGTCCCGCCCGATCGACACCATCGCGGCGGAGATCGCGGCCTGGGTCCGTGGTGGGACCGAGACAGCGCAGAAAGAAGGACACGCATGACCGACGCCCCCACCGAGATCCTCGTCAACGGGCGCGAGCCCTACCCGGTGATGGTCGGCCGCGGCCTGCGCTACGACCTCGGCCCGTACCTCGGCTCCGGCGTGCGCAAGATCCTGCTGGTGCACCAGCCGACGCTGGGCGCGGCGGCGGCCGAGCTACGCGAGTCGTTGGTCGATCGGTACGAGGTGCTGCTGGCGGAGATCCCGGATGCGGAGGCAGCGAAGCGCATCGAGGTCGCGTCCTTCCTCTGGCAGATCATGGGCCAGGCCGACTTCACCCGCTCCGACGCCGTGATCGGCTTCGGCGGCGGCGCGGTCACCGACCTGGCCGGATTCGTGGCCGCCACCTGGCTGCGCGGCGTGAAGCTCATCCAGGTGCCCACGACCCTGCTCGGGATGGTGGATGCGGCGGTCGGCGGCAAGACGGGCATCAACACGGCCGAGGGCAAGAACCTCGTCGGTGCCTTCTACGCGCCGGCGGCCGTCATCTGCGACCTCGACACGCTCACGTCGCTGCCGCGCAACGAGCTGCTGGCCGGGTTCGCCGAGGTGGTCAAGTACGGCTTCATCGCCGAGCCCGAGATCCTCGACACCCTCGAGGCCGACGTCGACCGGGCCACCGATCCCGAGACGCCCGAGTTCCGCCGCCTGGTGGAGCTGTCCATCGGCATCAAGGCACGCGTGGTGGGGGAGGACTTCACCGAGCAGGGGCTGCGCGAGATCCTCAACTACGGCCACACGCTGGGCCACGCGATCGAGCACGCCGAGCGCTACCAGTGGCGCCACGGCGCCGCGATCTCGGTGGGCATGGTGTTCGCCGCCGAGCTGGCGCGCCTCAGCGGGCGGCTGAGCGACGAGGTCGCCGACCGGCACCGCCGCATCCTGGAGTCGCTGACCCTGCCGGTGACGTATCCGCTGGGCCGCTGGCAGACGCTGCTCGCGACCATGCAGCGTGACAAGAAGGCGCGGGGCAGTATGCTGCGCTTCATCGTGCTCGACGACGTGGCCCGGCCGACGGTGCTGGCCGGTCCCGACCAGAGCCTGCTGTTCGCCGCATATCAGGAGGTGGGTTCGTGACCGACAAGACGGTGCTCCAGCGTTTCCAGGCGAAGCCCGGCGACGGGATCGCGCTGGTCGCCGCGAGCGACGAGGATCGGGCGCTGCTCGGGCCGCTGCCCGAGGGCGCGACGGCGGTCCCGGTCGCCGAGGCGGCGGTCATCGCGAGCGTGGTGCGGAACCGCGAGGAGCTGATCGCGCTCTACGCCGAGCAGCTGCCGGTCGCCTCCGGCGCCCGTGCGGTCTGGGTCGTGTACCCGAAGGGCGGCCGCGCCGACGTCAACCGCGACGTCGTCGCGGGGGAGGCCCGCAGCCACGGCTGGCGCGGCGTGAGCAACATCGCGGTCGACGACACCTGGTCGGCGGTGCGCGTGCGCCCGCTGAAGCCGGGAGAGGAGTGACGTGGCCGGCATCCTCGTCCTGAACGGACCCAACCTGGGGCGGCTGGGCACGCGTGAGCCCGACGTGTACGGCTCCGGCACGCTCGACGACCTGCGCGCCGTGCTGCAGGGCGACGCCGGGGGCGACGCGATCGACCTGCGGCAGACGGACGACGAGGGCCAGCTGCTGCGCTGGCTGCACGAGGCGGCGGACTCGGGCGCGCCCGTCATCCTGAACGCCGGTGCGTGGACGCACTACTCCTTCGCGCTGCGGGATGCGGTGTCGCTCGTCACGAAGGGCGGCGGCACCGTGATCGAGGTGCACCTGTCGAATCCGCACGCGCGCGAGGAGTTCCGGCACACCAGCGTCATCAGCGCGGTGGCGACGGGAGTGATCGCCGGGTTCGGGTTCGAGTCGTACCGGCTGGCCCTGGCGTTCATTCGCCGAAACGGGCGCTGACGTCTAGAATCTTCTGGGACCGCCGTGCGGTCCGCCGTGGGCCGCCCCTGACGGGGTGCGGCATCCACCCGAAACTTCTCATCGAACGAACGGAACATCCCTTGGCCTCTACCGCTGACATCAAGAACGGTGTCGTCCTCAGCATCGACGGACAGCTCTGGACCGTGATCGAGTTCCAGCACGTGAAGCCGGGCAAGGGCGGTGCGTTCGTCCGCACAAAGCTGAAGAACGTCACCACGGGCAAGACGGTCGACCGCACCTACAACGCCGGCGCCAAGATCGACATCACCAACGTCGACCGCCGCGACTACCAGTACCTGTACCAGGACGGCGCCGACTTCGTCTTCATGGACACGTCGGACTACGACCAGATCACCATCCCGGGCCCGGTCGTCGGCGACGCCGCCAACTTCATGCTCGAGAACCAGAACGTCACCGTCGCGCTGCACGAGGGCTCGCCGCTCTACGTGGAGCTCCCGGCCTCGGTCGTGCTCGAGATCACCTACACCGAGCCGGGCCTGCAGGGCGACCGCTCCACCGGCGGCACCAAGCCCGCCACCGTGGAGACCGGCTACCAGATCCAGGTCCCGCTGTTCCTCGAGACCGGCACGAAGGTCAAGGTCGACACCCGCTCGGGCGACTACCTCGGCCGCGTCAACGACTAGATGAGCGCTCGGACCAAGGCGCGCAAGCGCGCGCTCGACGTGCTCTACAGCGCCGACCTTCGGCAGACCCCGCTGCGTCAGGCGCTCGCGACCGAGGCGGAGCGGGCGGCCAGCCAGCCGGCACGCGAGGCTTCGTGGCTGTACGCGCGTGAGATCCTCGACGGCGTGATCGAGCACCAGGACGAGATCGACGAGCAGATCGAGACGTACGCCCAGGGGTGGACGCTCGCCCGCATGCCCGCCGTCGATCGCGCCATCCTGCGCATCGGCGTCTGGGAGGTGCTCTACAACGACGAGGTGCCCGACGGCGTCGCCATCTCGGAGGCCGTGGAGGCCGCGACCGTGCTGTCGACGGACGACTCCGCAGGATTCGTGAACGGGCTGCTCGCCAAGATCGCGCAGAACGGCACGGCATGAGCGGGCGCCTGCGCCGAGCGGCGGCCGCGGTAGCGCTGGCGGTCGGCGTGGTGCTCGCGGCGGCGGGATGCTCGCTGCTGGGCGGCGCATCCAACGTGCCGGTCGCGACCGACGCGCCCCCGACGGGCACCGACGGCGCCGTGGACTTCGACGGCGGCTTCATCACCGTCGGGGACGGAGCCAAGAAGGTCGACATCTGGTTCGATGCGATGTGCCCGGTCTGCGGCGCGTTCGAGCAGACCAACGGAGCGACGCTCGCGAACGCGGTCGACGACGGATCGATCACGCTGCGGCTGCACCCGCTGACCTTCCTCGACGCCGTGTCGAACGGCACCGGCTACTCGACCCGTGCGGCCGCGGCGCTCACGTGCGTCGCCGTGAAGGACCGGAACGCGATCCTGCCGTTCTACCAGGCGCTGTTCACCGACCAGCCGGAGGAGAACTCCGACGGGTTGACGGACAAGGAACTCGCCAAGCGCGCGAGCACGGCCGGCGCGAGCGACATCTCGTCGTGCCTGGCCGACAGCGGCCCGTACCAGGCGTGGGCGCAGGGCAACACCGCGAACTCGCAGAAGGGCCCGATCGAGGTCGACGGCACGAAGGTGCTCGACACGATCAAGGGCACCCCGACCGTGCTGGTGAACGGCAAGCAGTATCCCGGCGGAGTGACGGACAAGAAGGCGTTCACCGAGTTCCTCGGCAGCCACTGAGCCCGCGCTCGCGCCCCGAGTCGCCCCGAGTTCCGTCGGAGAAGGTGCCTCACCTATCCGACGGAAAGCGGCCGGGGTGGAGTGTCGGCCGCGAGGCGGCCAGGCCTCCGACGAGGACGGGCAGATGTTCGACGGAGGACGGTGGCGGTGGACTCCCGGCTCGGCGAACGAAGGAGTTTCGCGTTCGAATCTCCTTCGATTGGCAGTCGCACAGGAGTTTCGGCCATACGGCGTTCGCATCTCCTTCGTTGCGCGAGCGCGGTGAGCGGGGGAGCGGCCGCCTCCTGCTAGGGTGGAGGCGTTAGGCATCCTTTAACAGCCGTCCGGTGAGGCGGGGAAGGAGGTCGGCATGACAGCGCGTACCGTGCTGCAGCAGGCTGACATAGCCCGGGCGTTGACTCGGATCTCCCACGAGATCCTGGAGTCCAACCGGGGAACGGACCAGCTGGTGATCCTCGGGATCCCGACCCGCGGCGTCGTGCTCGCGCGGCGGATCGCCGAGAACATCCAGCGCATCGAACCGGCGGCGGTCGCCTCCCCGGCCGACATCGTGGGCGCGCTCGACGTGACGATGTACCGCGACGACCTGTCGCGGCATCCGACCCGCACGCCACAGCCGACGTCGCTGCCGGGCCCGATCGACGGCAAGACCGTGGTGCTCGTGGATGACGTGCTCTTCTCCGGCCGGACCATCCGCGCAGCGCTCGACGCGCTGAGCGACCTGGGCCGACCGCGCGCCGTCCGGCTCGCGGTGCTGGTCGACCGCGGCCACCGCGAGCTGCCGATCCGGGCGGACTTCGTCGGCAAGAACCTGCCGTCTGCGGCGTCCGAGCGCATCTTCGTGCGGCTCGCCGAGGTCGACGGCGACGAGTCGGTCACGATCGACGGCCCGCACGAGCAGCAGGGGGCCGGCGCATGAGGCACCTGCTCTCGACCCGCGACCTCCCGCGCGATGGCGCCATCCAACTGCTCGACGTCGCCGAGGACATGGCGGATGTGCAGGAGCGCGAGGTCAAGAAGCTGCCGACCCTGCGCGGCAAGACCGTCGTGAACCTCTTCTTCGAGGATTCGACGCGCACCCGGATCTCCTTCGAGGCGGCCGCGAAGCGCCTCTCGGCCGACGTCATCAACTTCTCCGCCAAGGGCTCCAGCGTGAGCAAGGGCGAGAGCCTGAAGGACACCGCCCAGACCCTCCAGGCGATGGGAGCGGATGCGGTGGTCATCCGGCACGGCTCGTCGGGAGCCCCGCAGACGCTCGCGACCAGTGGATGGATCGACGCGGGCATCCTGAACGCCGGTGACGGCACCCACGAGCACCCGACGCAGGCCCTGCTGGATGCGTTCACCATGCGCCGCCGTCTGCACGGCACCGCCTCGCGCGGGAAGGATCTGGCCGGCGTGCGCGTCGCGATCGTGGGCGACATCCTGCACTCGCGCGTGGCCCGCTCCAACGTCTGGCTGCTGCAGACCCTCGGCGCGCACGTCACCCTGGTCGCGCCGCCCACGCTGCTGCCGGTGGACGTCTCGGGCTGGCCGGTCGACGTGGCCTACGACCTCGACGACGCGATCGCGGCTGGGCCCGACGTCGTGATGATGCTGCGCATCCAGGCGGAGCGGATGAACGCGGCGTTCTTCCCGACCACACGCGAATACGCGCGGCGCTGGGGGCTGGACGAGGAACGGCTCGGCCGGTTGAAGCCCGATAGCATTGTGATGCACCCGGGACCGATGAACCGCGGGCTGGAGATCTCCGCCGCGGCGGCGGATTCCCCGCGCTCGACGGTCCGGGAGCAGGTCGCGAACGGCGTTTCCGTGCGGATGGCGGCCCTGTACCTGCTGCTGTCGGGCAGCGGTCCCGAGCAGGTGGTGTGAGGTGGATGTGGACGAGAGATTCCTGATCGGCGGCGCGACGCTGGCCGACGGCGCCCGCGCCGACCTGCTGGTCGAGGGCGGCCGGATCGTCGAGACCGGTTCCGGTCTGAGTGCCGCGGGTGCGACGACGATCGACGCGGACGGGCTGCTGGCGCTGCCCGGCCTGGTCGACCTGCACACGCATCTGCGCGAGCCCGGCTACGAGCAGAGCGAGACGGTGCTGACCGGCACCCGCGCCGCGGCGGCCGGCGGTTTCACGGCGGTCTTCGCCATGGCGAACACCTCGCCGGTGGCGGACACCGCGGGCGTCGTCGAGCAGGTGCTGAGCCTGGGGGAGGCCGCCGGGTACGCCACGGTCCGCCCGATCGGCGCCGTCACCGTCGGCCTCGAGGGGGAGCGGCTCGCCGAGCTCGGCGCGATGGCCGCCTCCCGCGCCCGGGTCCGGGTGTTCTCCGACGACGGCAAGTGCGTCTCCGACCCGCTGCTCATGCGCCGTGCGCTCGAGTACGTGAAGGCGTTCGACGGCGTCATCGCCCAGCACGCGCAGGAGCCGCGGCTGACGCAGGGCGCCCAGATGAACGAGGGTGCGCTGTCGGGCGAGCTGGGGCTCACCGGCTGGCCCGCGGTCGCCGAGGAGTCGATCATCGCGCGGGATGTGCTGCTCGCCGAGCACGTCGGCTCGCGCCTCCACGTCTGCCACGTCTCGACGGCGGGCAGCGTCGACGTGATCCGCTGGGCGAAGGCCCGCGGCATCGACGTGACCGCCGAGGTCACGCCGCACCATCTCGCTCTCACCGAGCAGCTGGCGACCGGATACGACGCGCGCTACAAGGTCAACCCGCCGCTCCGCAGCCGGGAGGACGTGGATGCGCTCCGCGCCGGCCTCGCGGACGGCACGATCGACATCGTCGCCACCGACCACGCGCCGCATCCCATCGAGGCCAAGGACTGCGAGTGGGACGCCGCCGCGTTCGGCATGGTCGGCCTGGAGTCGGCGCTGTCGGTGGTGCAGGCGAGTGTCGTGGACAACGGGATGCTCGGCTGGGCGGACGTCGCCCGCGTGCTCTCCGCGACCCCCGCCCGCATCGGGCGGCTGGCCGGCCACGGCGGTCCGCTCGAGGCGGGTGCGCCCGCGAACCTCTTCCTCTACGACCCGAGCGTCTCGCGCGACTTCTCCACCGCCGATCTCGCGGGCAAGGGCGTCAACTCGCCCTACCTCGGGCTCTCGCTGCCCGGCCGCGTGGTCGCGACGTTCCACCAGGGGCGCCCGACCGTCCTCGACGGAGCGGTGCGCGACGCGGAGGAGGTGGCCGCACGTGGATAAGGTGCTCCCCACGATCGCGATCGTCGCGGTCGTCGTCATCGTGCTGGCCCTCGCGGTCGCCGGCTGGCGCCGGCGCGTGCGGCGCGACAGCGCATCCGGCGGCGGCTACTCTACCCCGGGCACGCTGAGCGCGCCGACGGCCGAGGCGGACGTGCTCTACGTCGCCACCACGAAGGCCGGTCAGCACCTGGAACGGCTCGCCCTGCCGGGGCTCGCCTTCCGTGGCGCCGGCACCGTGACGGTCCGGCCGGAGGGCGTCGCCATCGCGGTGACCGGCGAGCAGCCGGTGTTCGTCCCGGCCGGGGTCGTCAGCGGCGTCGGCGCGGCCAGCGTCGCCATCGACCGCGCGGTCGAGCGCGACGGACTGCTCCGGATGGGATGGACCACCAGCGGCGGAACGGCCGCCGACAGCTACTTCCGGGTCGTCGACCCGGCACGCCGCGCGCAGCTCGCCGCGGCCATCGAACAGATCGCTCCCGATCCCCTCGTCCCGGGGGCTGCGGCCCCGGAGGACACGAGCGCGGAGCACACGAACGACAAGGAGGTGTGACGTGCTCGCAGCAGAACCCGCCGTGCTCGTCCTCGAAGACGGAACACGCTACGTCGGCCGGGCCTACGGCGCCCGCGGGCGCACGCTGGGCGAGGCCGTCTTCGCGACCGGCATGACCGGCTACCAGGAGACCCTGACCGACCCGTCGTACGCCGGCCAGATCGTGCTGCAGACCGCGCCGCACATCGGCAACACGGGCACCAACGACGAGGACATGGAGTCCCGGCAGATCTGGGTCGCCGGCTACGTGGTGCGCGAGCCCAGCCGCGTCGTCTCGAACTTCCGCGCCCAGCGCAGCCTCGACGACGACCTCGTCGCCCAGGGCGTCGTCGGGATCAGCGGCATCGACACGCGCGCCGTGACCCGCCACATCCGGTCGGCCGGCGCCATGCGCTCCGGCATCTTCTCGGGCGACGACTTCGAGCTGAGCGACAGCGAGCAGCTGGAGCTGGTGCTCGCCGGCGCGAAGATGACGGGCCGCAACCTCTCCGCCGAGGTCTCCACGGTCGAGCCCTACACCGTTCCGGCCGTCGGCGAGAAGGTCGGCTCGGTGGCGGTGCTCGACCTGGGCGTGAAGAAGTCCACCCTCGACAACCTGGCGGCCCGCGGCCTCGACGTCCACGTGCTCCCGCAGCAGGTGTCCGCTCAGGATGTGCTCGGGCTCGGCGTCTCGGCCCTGTTCTTCTCGAACGGCCCCGGCGACCCGCAGGCCTCCGACAAGCACGTCGCTCTGCTGCAGGAGACGCTGCGCGCCGGCCTGCCGTACTTCGGCATCTGCTTCGGCAACCAGCTGCTCGGCCGCGCACTCGGCCTCGACACGTACAAGCTGCCGTTCGGGCACCGCGGGATCAACCAGCCGGTGCTCGACAAGCGCACCGGCCGCGTCGAGATCACCGCCCAGAACCACGGGTTCGCCGTCAAGGCGCCGATCGACGCCGAGTTCGACTCGCCCGCCGGGTTCGGCCGGGTGGAGGTGAGCCACTTCTCGCTCAACGACCAGGTCGTCGAGGGCCTCAACTGCCTCGACCTCAATGCGTTCAGCGTCCAGTACCACCCGGAGGCGGCGGCCGGCCCGCACGACGCCAACTACCTCTTCGACCGCTTCCTGGACATGGTGCGCGCCCAGCACACCGGCTCCGACACCACCGAGCAGGAGAACAACTGATGCCCAAGCGCGACGACATCAACTCCGTCCTCGTCATCGGCTCCGGCCCGATCGTCATCGGCCAGGCGGTCGAGTTCGACTACTCGGGCACGCAGGCCTGCCGCGTGCTCAAGGCCGAGGGCGTCCGCGTCATCCTGGTCAACTCCAACCCGGCGACGATCATGACCGACCCCGACTTCGCCGACGCGACCTACGTCGAGCCGATCACCTGGCAGGTCATCGAGACGATCATCGCCAAGGAGAAGCCGGACGCGATTCTGCCGACCCTCGGCGGCCAGACGGCGCTCAACGCGGCCATGCAGCTGCACGAGCACGGCATCCTCGAGAAGTACGGTGTCGAGCTGATCGGCGCCAAGTTCGAGGCCATCCAGAAGGGCGAGGACCGCCAGATCTTCAAGGAGCTGGTCGTCGAGGCCGGCGCCGAGGTCGCCCGCTCGCACATCGCGCACACGGTGGACGAGGCACTCGAGTTCGCGGAGGACCTGGGCTACCCGCTCGTCGTCCGCCCGTCCTTCACCATGGGCGGACTCGGCTCGGGCTTCGCGTACACACCGGAGGAGCTGCGCCGCATCGCCGGCGACGGCATCCACCAGAGCCCGACCAGCGAGGTGCTGCTGGAGGAGTCCATCCTCGGCTGGAAGGAGTACGAGCTCGAGCTCATGCGCGACTCGGCCGACAACACGGTCGTGGTCTGCTCCATCGAGAACGTCGACCCCGTCGGCGTGCACACCGGCGACTCCATCACGGTGGCGCCCGCGCTGACGCTGACCGACCGCGAGTACCAGAAGCTGCGCGACATCGGCATCGACATCATCCGCGCGGTGGGCGTCGACACCGGCGGCTGCAACATCCAGTTCGCGGTGAACCCGGAGAACGGCCGCATCATCGTCATCGAGATGAACCCGCGCGTCTCCCGCTCGTCGGCGCTGGCGTCGAAGGCCACCGGCTTCCCGATCGCCAAGATCGCGGCGAAGCTGGCCATCGGCTACCGCCTCGACGAGATCCCGAACGACATCACGAAGGTCACGCCGGCGAGCTTCGAGCCGACGCTCGACTACATCGTCGTGAAGGTGCCGCGGTTCGCGTTCGAGAAGTTCCCGGCCGCCGACCCGACGCTGACCACCACCATGAAGTCGGTGGGCGAGGCGATGGCGATCGGCCGCTCGTTCACGAGCGCGCTGCAGAAGGCGCTGCGCTCGCTCGAGAAGCGCGGGTCGTCCTTCCACTGGGGCCCGCAGGAGCGCACGGTGGAGGAGCTGCTCGCCTCGATCGCGACGCCGACAGACGGACGCATCGTCGCCGTTCAGCAGGCGCTGCGCCTGGGCGCGACGCCGGAACAGGTCTTCGAGGCGACCAAGATCGACCCGTGGTTCATCGACCAGATCGTCCTCATCAACGAGGTCGCCGAGTTGATCCGGGACGCCCCGACGCTCGACACCGAGACGCTGCGGTACGCGAAGGACCACGGCTTCTCCGACGCCCAGATCGGCGAGCTGCGCGGCTTCGGCGAGGCGGACGTGCGCGAGGTGCGCCACATCCTCGGCGTGCGACCGGTCTACAAGACGGTCGACACCTGCGCGGGCGAGTTCCCGGCGCTCACGCCCTACCACTACTCCAGCTACGACCTGGACACCGAGGTGGAGCCGAGCGACAAGCGCAAGGTCGTCATCCTGGGCTCCGGCCCGAACCGCATCGGCCAGGGCGTCGAGTTCGACTACTCGTGCGTGCACGCCTCGTTCGCACTGCACGACGCCGGGTTCGAGACGATCATGATCAACTGCAACCCGGAGACGGTGTCGACCGACTACGACACCAGCGACCGGCTCTACTTCGAGCCGCTGACGCTCGAGGACGTGCTGGAGGTCATCCACGCGGAGTCGCAGACCGGCGAACTCGTCGGCGTCGTCGTGCAGCTCGGCGGGCAGACCGCCCTGGGGCTGGCCAAGGGCCTCGAAGCCGCAGGCGTGACCATCCTGGGCACCACCCCGGAGGCCATCGACCTGGCGGAGGAGCGCGGGCAGTTCTCCGAGATCCTCGACAACGCCGGCCTGGTGGCGCCGCGCAACAGCACGGCGGTCGACTACCCGTCGGCGGCGCACGCGGCCGAGCAGATCGGCTACCCGGTGCTGGTGCGCCCGAGCTTCGTGCTCGGCGGGCGCGGCATGGAGATCGTCTACGACAACGCCTCCCTCGCCGACTACTTCGAGCGGGTCGCCGGCCAGGGCATCGTCGGACCGTCGCATCCGCTGCTCGTGGACCGCTTCCTCGACGACGCGATCGAGATCGACGTCGACGCGCTCTACGACGGCGAGCGGCTCTACATCGGCGGCGTGATGGAGCACATCGAGGAGGCGGGCGTCCACTCCGGCGACTCGTCGTGCACCCTCCCGCCCATCACGCTGGGCCGCCGCGAGATCGACCGCGTGCGCGAAGCGACGCTCAAGATCGCCGAGGGGATCGGCGTCCGCGGCCTGCTCAACGTGCAGTTCGCCATCGGAGCCGGCGTGCTCTACGTGCTCGAGGCCAACCCGCGCGCGTCGCGCACGGTCCCGTTCGTCTCGAAGGCGCTCGGCATCCCGCTCGCGAAGGCCGCGTCGCGCCTCATGGTCGGCGAGAGCATCGACGGGCTGATCGCCGAGGGCCTGCTGCCCGAGCAGGACGGCTCGCTCATCCCGATGGACTCGCCCGTCGCCGTCAAGGAGGCCGTGCTGCCCTTCAAGCGGTTCCGCACCAAGGAGGGCACCGTGGTGGACTCGGTGCTCGGCCCGGAGATGCGCTCCACCGGCGAGGTCATGGGCATCGACAAGGACTTCCCGACCGCGTTCGCGAAGAGCCAGTCGGCGGCCTATGGCGGGATGCCGCTCGAGGGCACGGTGTTCGTCTCGGTCTCCGACCGCGACAAGCGCGCCGTCGTGCTGCCGGTGCTGCGCCTCCACCAGCTGGGCTTCGGCATCGTCGCGACCGAGGGCACCGCCGAGGTGCTCAACCGCAACGGCATCGAGGCGCGCATCGTGCGCAAGCACAGCGAGGCCCAGGAGTCGGGAGGCGACTCGATCGTCGACATCATCAACCGCTCCGAGGTGGATGTGGTGATCAACACCCCGAGCGGGCGCTCCGCCCGCGCCGACGGGTACGAGATCCGCGCGGCCGCCGTCGCGGCCGACAAGCCGCTGTTCACGACCATCGCGGAGCTGAGCGCGGCGGTCGCGTCGCTGGACGCCATCCGCGAGGGCTTCGACGTGAAGTCGCTGCAGGAGTACGCACTGGAGAGGGCCGCCCGCGCATGACGTTCGGCGACCGGCTCGCCCGCGTCTTCGCCGAGCAGGGACGGCTCTGCGTCGGCATCGACCCCCACGCCCACCTGCTGGAGGCGTGGGGGCTGCCTGCATCGGCGGACGGGCTGCGGGCGTTCGGGCTGACGGTGGTGGAGGCGGCGTCCGGCCGCGCCGGCATCGTCAAGCCGCAGGTCGCGTTCTTCGAGCGCTTCGGCGCGGCCGGATACGCGGCGCTGGAGGAGGTGCTCGCCGCCGCCCGCGACGCCGGGCTCCTGGTGATCGCGGACGCCAAGCGCGGTGACATCGGCACCAGCGTGACGGCGTACGCGGAGGCGTGGCTGACCCCCGGATCGCCGCTCGAGGCGGACGCGATGACGGTCGCCGCCTACCAGGGCGTCGGGTCGCTGGCGGACGCGATGGAGCTGGGGGAGCGGGCGGGCAAGGGCCTGTTCGTGCTCGCGGCGACCTCCAACCCGGAGGCGGCCGCCGTGCAGCAGGCGGTCGTGCAGAGCGGACCGCGGGCGGGAGCGTCCGTCGCCCGTGCGATCATCGAAGACGTGCATGCGTTCAATCAGGACCACTCGGGCGGCGCGCCGTACGGGTCCGTCGGGCTGGTGCTCGGCGCGACCGTCGAGCTCGCCGACTACGGCATCGACGTGACGACGGCGGGGGAGCGGACGCCCGCCCTTCCCGTTCTCGCGCCGGGCTTCGGCCACCAGGGCGCCCGGGTGGAGGACGCGCCGCGGCTGTTCGGGTCGCTCGCCGGAGGCGTGATCGTGAGCGAATCGCGCGGTCTCCTCTCCGTCGGCCCCGCGGGCCTGGCGGACGCCGTCGAGCGCCGCGCCGAGGAGGTGCGCGCCGCCCATGTCTGACGCCGTCGCCTCCTCCTCCTCCGACCATTCGGCCGGGTCCCGGCCCGCGCCCCCCGAGGTCGACCGCCGCGCCGCCTCCCAGGCCGCGGTCGTCGCGCGACGTGCGCGTGCCGCCGTGAAGGCATCCATCGCCTCCCGGGAGGTCTCGCCGCTGACGGTGCTCGACCACGCCACCGCGGATCCCGACGGCGTCGAGGGACGCCTGCGCGTCACGGAGTTCCTGCTGAGCGTCCCCGCGATCGGCACCACGAAGATGCAGGAGGCGCTCGACCGCCTCGCGATCTCACCCGCCAAGCGCCTCGGCGGCCTCGGACGGCACCAGCGGCTGCGCCTGCGCCAGTTCCTGATCGAGCGGGAGAGCCGCACCGGACGGCAGCGCAACCGCCTCGTCGTGCTCGCCGGCCCGACCGCCGTCGGCAAGGGCACCGTCTCCACGTACATCCGCGAGAACTACCCGGATGTGCTGCTCTCCGTCTCCGCGACCACCCGCAAGCCGCGGCCCGGCGAGGTGGACGGGGTCAACTACTACTTCGTCGACGACGCCGAGTTCGACCGGATGATCGTCGAGGGCGAGCTGCTGGAGCACGCGACCGTGCACAACGCGTACCGCTACGGCACTCCGCGCGGCCCGATCGAGAAGGCGCTGGCCGCCGGGCGCAGCGTGCTGCTCGAGATCGACCTGCAGGGTGCGCGGCAGGTGCGGGCGTCGATGCCGGAGGCCCGGCTCATCTTCCTGCTCCCGCCGACCTGGGAGGAGCTGGTCCGCCGGCTGATCGGCCGCGGCACCGAGGACTCCGCCGAGCAGCAACGCCGGCTGGAGACCGCGAAGGTCGAGCTCGCCGCCCAGGACGAGTTCGACTACAAGGTCGTCAACCACGACGTCGCCACCGCGGCCCGCGAGGTCGTAGACTTGATGAAGGTCCGCGCGGCGTCGTCGCGTCCGTGAGCCGTCCCTCCGCGCCGTCGACGGCGCGCCCACCGTCCCCGGCCGCCTGACGCGGCCGTCGATCGGGCCACCGCGCCCGGTCGCCCAGAGCAAGGAGCAGCCCGCATGGCAACCAACAACAAAGGCATCATCGACCCGCCCATCGACGAGCTCCTGTCGCGGGTCGAGTCGAAGTACGCCCTCGTCATCTTCGCGTCCAAGCGGGCCCGTCAGATCAACGACTACTACGCCGACCTGCACGAGGGCAGCCTGTTCGACAACGTCGGCCCGCTGGTCGACTCCTCCGTCGACGACAAGCCCCTCTCGGTCGCCCTTCACGAGATCAACGAGGACAAGCTCGTCGTGAAGCCGATCGCCGCCGAGTAGGCAGCATCCGCCGCACGCACCAGTAGAGCCGCAGACGACCGCCGCCGGGGAGCGACCCGGCGCAGGAGAGGTGCCGCCGTTGAGCCCACGATTGACCATCGTCGTCGGAGTGACCGGCGGCATCGCCGCATACAAAGCCGTCGGAGTCATCCGCGCCCTGGTCCTCGAAGGGCACTCGGTGCACGTGGTCGCCACGGAGGCCGCGCTGCGGTTCGTGGGTCGCCCGACGCTCGAGGCGATCAGCCGCAACCCCGTCGCGACGGACCTCTACGAGGGCGTCGCCGAGGTCAGGCACGTGGCGATCGGTCAGTCCGCCGACCTCATCGTCATCGCGCCGGCGACGGCGAACACGATCGCCAAGCTGGCCGCGGGCCTCGCCGACGACCTGCTCGGCAATACGGTCCTCGCATCCACCGCTCCGCTGGTCATCGCTCCCGCGATGCACACCGAGATGTGGCGCAATGCGGCCACCGTCGCGAACATCGCCACGCTGCGCAGCCGCGGCGTCACGGTCGTCGGCCCCGCCAGCGGGCAGCTCACCGGAGCCGACTCGGGTCCCGGCCGGATGGAGGAGCCCGAAGTCATCGTCCGCGCCGCTCTGCGCGCCGCCGGGGCGACCCCGCGCGCGGTGGAGGCGCCGGCGGCTCCCGCCCTCGCCCCTGCGCCGAACGACGTCGTGGTGCTCTCCGAGCGGCGGCGCGCCAACGAGGCGGCCCGGCGTCCGCGCGGAGGCGTCGACCTGGCGGGCAAGCGCGTCGTCGTCACTGCCGGCGGCACGCGCGAGCCGCTCGATCCGGTGCGCTTCCTCGGCAACCGCTCGAGCGGGCGCCAGGGCGTCGCGATCGCCAGCGCCGCGCAGGCCCGCGGCGCCGATGTGGTGCTGGTCGCCGCGCACCTCGAGGTCGAACCGCCCGAAGGCGTCGAGCTCATCGAGGTGCAGACCGCGCTCGAACTGCAGGCGGCGGTCGAAGAGGCCGCGCGGGCCGCCGACATCGTCGTGATGACCGCCGCGGTGGCCGACTACCGGCCGGCGCAGACGCGTGATGCGAAGATCAAGAAGTCGGAGCAGGGCGACACGCTGACGCTCGAGCTCGTCGCCAACCCCGACATCCTCGCCGGGCTGTCGGCGCACAAGCGCGACGGGCAGGTGGTCGTCGGCTTCGCGGCCGAGACGGAGCCCGACCCGCAGGCGCTCATCGAGCTGGGCCGCAGCAAGCTCGAGCACAAGGGCAGCGACTTCCTGGTGCTCAACCAGGTGGGATGGTCGCAGGGCTTCGCAACGGAGAGCAACGAGGTCGTGGTCCTGCGAAAGGGCGGCGATATAGTGATGGAGGCCTCGGGCAGCAAGCTGTCGGTGGCCGACCGTATCCTCGACGTCATCGCATAGCGCGTACGCGTCGGAGACCATCCGGTCGCGATCCTTCCACCCCGTCGACCAGGGAGAACCATGGCAGATCTGCGTCTCTTCACGTCCGAGTCCGTGACCGAAGGCCACCCGGACAAGATCTGCGACCAGATCTCCGACAGCATCCTGGACGCCCTGCTCACCGTCGACCCGCACAGCCGCGCCGCCGTCGAGACGCTCGTCACCACCGGGCTGGTGCATGTCGCCGGCGAGGTGACGACGCGCGGGTACGTCGAGATCCCGGCGCTCGTCCGCAACAAGCTGGTCGAGATCGGCTACGACTCGTCCGACGTCAGCTTCGACGGCACCCAGTGCGGCGTCTCCGTCTCGATCGGCGCGCAGTCCCCGGACATCGCGCAGGGCGTCGACAACGCGCTCGAGACCCGCGCCGAGCAGAGCCACGACGACCTCGACCGCCAGGGCGCGGGAGACCAGGGCATCATGTTCGGCTACGCGACGACCGAGACCCCGCAGTACATGCCGCTTCCGATCTGGCTCGCCCACCGGCTGGCCGAGCGTCTCGCGTCCGTCCGCAAGGACGGCGTGCTCGACTACCTCCGCCCCGACGGCAAGACGCAGGTCACCATCGGCTACGAGGGAGCCGTGCCGAAGTCGGTGCAGACCGTCGTGCTGTCGACGCAGCACGCGCCGCACGTCTCCAACGAGCAGCTGCAGGCCGAGATCGTGGAGGAGGTCATCAATCCCGTGCTCCACGGCGCCGGGCTCGAGACCGCGCACATCCGCACGCTCATCAACCCGACCGGCCGCTTCGAGATCGGCGGCCCGAAGGGCGACGCGGGGCTGACCGGGCGCAAGATCATCGTCGACACGTACGGGGGCGCATCCCGTCACGGCGGCGGCGCCTTCTCGGGCAAGGACCCGTCGAAGGTCGACCGCTCGGCCGCCTACGCGATGCGGTGGGTCGCCAAGAACGCCGTCGCGGCGGGATTCGCCGACCGCCTCGAAGTGCAGATCGCCTACGCGATCGGCAAGGCGGCGCCGGTCGGCCTCTACGTGGAGACCTTCGGCACCGGGAAGGTGCCCGAGCAGCGCATCATCGGCGCGATCCGCGACGTCTTCGACCTGCGCCCGGCCGCGATCATCCGCGACCTCGACCTGCTGCGCCCGATCTACGCGCAGACCGCCACCTACGGCCACTTCGGCCGCGAACTGCCCGAGTTCACCTGGGAGCGGATCGACCGCGTCGACGACCTGCGCTCGGCCGCGGGACTCTGACGGTGGCGGCGGCCGCACGGGTCGCCCGGGTGGTCATCGACTCGCCGCTTCCGCAGCTGGACCACCTCTTCGACTACGCGATCCCCGAGGAGCTCGCCGATTCGGCGGTGCCCGGCGTCCGCGTGCGGGTGCCGCTGCGCTCCGCCGGCCGGGTCGCCGACGGGTACCTGGTCGAGGTGGGGGAGCCGTCCGACGGGTTCGAGGGCACGCTGAGCCCGCTGGAGGCGGTCGTCTCGCCCGCGCGTGTGCTCACCCCCGAGGTGTGGCGGCTGGCCCGGCGGCTCGCGGACCGCAGCGCCGGGACGGCGAGCGACATCCTGCGCCTGGCGGTGCCGGGGCGGATGGTGCGCGTCGAGAAGGCGTGGCTGGCGGCGCGGGCGGCAGCGGCCGCGGACTCCGCTCCTCCCGCTCCTCCCGTTCCTCCCGTCCCTCCGGCTCGGTCGACTGGTGAGTCGGTGCGCGAATCCGGGCCGAGTGGTGAGTCGGTGGGCGAATCCGGGCCGAGTGGTGAGCAGATGTCGCTACTCGGCGGCGGCTCGGGCGCGCGGCGCGCGGCGGTTCCGGTGCGCGGGTACGGGGAGCGGGTGCTCGAGGATGCGGTCGCCCGCGACGAGCGGATCGCGCTGCGCGCCATCCCGCGGCTCGTGCCCCTGCCGGACGGCACGTGGGTGGGCGAGTGGGCCGTCACCCTCGCGGCGCTGGCGGCGGACTGCCAGCGCGGCGGCCGCACCGCCATCGTCGCGGTGCCGGACCACCGCGACCTGGAGCAGCTCTCGGCCGCCCTCGCGGCGATCGCGCCGGCGGAGGTCGTGGTGCGCGCCGACGCCGGCCAGGCGAACGCCGACCGCTACCGCGGCTTCCTCGAGGCGCTGTCCGGGCCGCGGATCGTCATCGGCAACCGGTCCGTCGTCTACGCGCCGGCTGAGCGGCTCGGCCTGATCGTGGTGTGGGAGGACAGTGACCCGCTGCACGCCGAACCGCTCAGCCCGTACGTGCACACGAGGGATGCGGCGCTCGTCCGCCAGGAGCTGGAGGGCTGTGCGCTCGTGCTGAGCGGCAACATCCGCAGCGTGGAGGCGCAGCGCCTGGTCGAACTCGGCTGGCTCCGCGACCTCGGCCCCGAGCGCGCGGTGACGTCGAAGGTCGTGCTGACCGCCAACCAGCAGGCGCCGGAGCCCATGGCCCGCGCCGCGCGCATCCCCTCGACCGCCTGGCGCGCCGCCCGGGAGGCCCTCGGCGGAGACAGCGGCCGCCCGCGCGGCCCGGTCCTCGTGCAGGTCGCCCGCCCCGGCTACGCGCCCGTGATCGCCTGCGCCAATTGCGGCCAGGCGGCGCGTTGCATGAACTGCAAGGGCCCGCTGCACCAGACGCGGGCGGGCGCGCCGCCGTCGTGTACCGTGTGCGGGCGCCTCGCCACCGACTGGCAGTGCGAGCACTGCGAGCACCGCCGGTTCCGGATGGTGACCGTCGGCTCCGGCCGGACCGCCGAGGAACTGGGCCGCGCGTTCCCCGGCACGCGCGTCATCCTGGCCGACGGCGACCACCCCGTTCAGCGCGTGAGCTCGGCGCCGGCCCTCGTCGTCGCCACCCGGGGAGCGGAGCCGATCGCCGAGGGCGGGTACCAGGCCGTGCTGCTGCTCGACGGCGAGCGGATGCTCGCGCGCGAGAGCCTGCACGTCGCGGAGGACTGCCTGCGCTGGTGGCAGAGCGCCGCCGGCCTCGCCGCGCCCGGCGCGCCGACCGTACTGGTGGGGGTGTCCGGCCCGCTGGCGCGCGACTTCGCGACCGGACGCCTCGTGGAGTTCGCCCGCGAGGAGCTCGCCGACCGCCGCGAACTGCGCTTCCCCCGCGGTGCGCCTCGCATCCGTGACCGGCACGGAGGCCACGGTCGCGGAGGTGCTGGCCGCGGTGGACCGGTCCCTGCTCATCGACGTGCTCGGCCCCGCCCCCGTGGAGCCGGAGGGACGCGCCGCCCGCTCGGGCCCGGACCTCGTCCGCGCCGTGCTCCGCTTCGACTACGCGCACGGTAACGGCGTCGCCGCGGAGGTCCGTGCCGCCGTCGTCAAGAACGCGACCCGTCGCCGCCGCGCGCCTGCCGGCAAGCCCGGCTACCGCCCGGCGCCGACCCTGCGCGTGCGTTTCGACGACCCCGAGATCCTCTGACCCGCTTGCGGCGCATCCATGGGACGCAACACGCCGTTTCGAGCGTCGTTGAACGGCGTGTCGCGTCCCACCGATGCGGCTGAACGAACGAGCGGTCCCGACATGCCGTCAACAGGAGCGGCATGACGGCGTGTCGGGACCAGTGGATGCGACCGGGCGGCATCGCGGGGCGCGACCGCCGCCCGCGGAGTAGGCTTGATCGCCGTCCCGACCGAAAGAACCTTCCCTCATGCGCATCGTCTTCGCCGGCACCCCCGCCGTCGCCATCCCGTCGCTCGAGGCCGTCGCGGCCCGGCACGAGGTGGTCGCCGTCGTCACCCGTGAGGATGCGCCGCTCGGCCGCAAGCGCGTGCTCACCCCCTCGCCGGTCGCCGCCGCGGCGGAGCGTCTCGGGCTCCCCGTGCTCAAGGCGAACCGCCTCCGCGAGGAGGTCACCGCCCGCATCGCCGACCTGCAGCCCGACCTCGGCGTGGTCGTCGCGTACGGCGGCCTGGTGCGCGAGCCGCTGCTGTCCCTTCCCCGGCTGGGCTGGGTCAACCTCCACTTCTCGCTGCTCCCGCGCTGGCGCGGCGCGGCGCCGGTGCAGCACGCCGTCATCGCGGGCGACACCGAGACCGGCGCCGCGGTCTTCCGGCTGGTCCCCGAGTTGGATGCGGGCGACGTCTTCTCCGAGCTCCGGCGCCCAGTCGGCGCGGACGAGACTGCCGGCGAGCTGCTCGACGCACTGTCGATCGACGGAGCTGCGCTGCTGGCGGACACGGTGGATGCGCTGGCCGCGGGCACCGCGACGGCGACGCCGCAGGACGGCGAGGTCACCCTCGCGCCGAAGCTCGGCATCGAGGACGCGCAGCTCGACCTCACAGCGCCCGCCGACCGCGTCTACGCCCGCCTGCGCGGCGTGACGCCCGAGCCCGGCGCTTTCGCGCTGCTGGGCGGCGAACGGTTCAAGATCCACGAGGCGCGACGGGCGACGGGCGAGCCGCCGCTCGAACCGGGAGCGGTGGAGGCGCGCGGGCGCAGCATCCTCGTCGGAACCGGCACCGATCCGCTCGAGCTCGTGACCGTGCAGCCCGCCGGGAAGCGCGCCATGGCCGCCGCCGACTGGTTCCGCGGAGCAGCGCAGTCCGCGACCTCCGGGCTGGTGCTCTCATGACGCCGCGCAACGGCCCCCGCAACGCCTCCCGCAACGCCGGCCGGGGCGGCAGCCGCGCGCCGCACACCGACGTGCAGCCCGCGCGCCGCGTCGCCTTCGACGTCATCCAGGCGGTCCGCGAGTCCGACGCCTACGCCAACCTGCTCCTGCCGACCCGCATCGACCGCGCCGCGCTCTCCCCGGCGGATGCTGGCCTCGCCACCGAGCTGACGTACGGCACGCTGCGCCTGCAGGGCTACTACGACCGCGTCATCGCGATCGCAGCCGGCCGCCCGGTCGACAAGATCGACCCGCCGCTCCTCGACGTCCTGCGCCTGGGCGCCCACCAGCTGCTCTCCACCCGTGTGGCCGCGCACGCCGCCGTGAACGAGTCCGTCGGCCTGGCCCGCACGGTCGGCAGCCGCTCGGGCACCGGCTTCGTCAACGGGGTGCTGCGCGAGATCGGCCGCCACACGCCCGACGAGTGGCGGGAGGAGGTGGCCCGCCGCGCGAAGAACGCGGACGACCGCCTCGCCGCCCTGTACTCGCACCCGGTGTGGGTGATCCGCGCGTTCCGCCGATCTCTGGAGGCGGAAGGACGCGGCGACGAGCTGGAGAGCCTGCTGGAGGCCGACAACACGGCCCCGCGGGTGAACCTGATCGCGCTGCCCGGGCTCGCCGACGCGCCGCAGGATGCGCAGCCCGACCGATTCTCGCCGCCCGGATTCACCGTCGGCGGGGGAGACCCGCAGCGTCTGGTCGAGGAGGCCGAGGGCCGCATCCGCGTGCAGGACGAGGGCTCGCAACTTGCCGCGCTCGCGCTCAGCCGGGCGCAGCCGGTCGTAGCAGGCGAGCGCTGGCTCGACCTCTGCGCCGGACCCGGCGGCAAGGCGGCGCTGCTCGCAGCGGAGGCACTGGCCGGCGGCGCCGAGCTGGTGGCGAACGAGCTGGTGCCCGCCCGCGCCGAGCTCGTGCGCCGGGCCCTGGCGCCCGTCCCGCTCGACGTCCCGGTGTGGGAGCTCGACGGCACGGCCGTCGGCGCCGAGCATCCGGAGGCGTTCGACCGCGTCCTGCTCGACGCACCGTGCACGGGCCTCGGCGCCCTCCGCCGTCGTCCGGAGGCGCGCTGGCGGAAGTCGCCGCGCGACGTCGCCGAGCTGACGAAGCTGCAGGCGGCGCTGCTCGACTCGGCCGTCGCCGCGCTGAAGCCCGGCGGCCTGCTCGCCTACGTGACCTGCTCGCCGCACGTCGCGGAGACGCGCGGGATCGTCGCGGATGCGCTGGAGCGTCACGCGGGCACGCTCGAGCAGGAGGAGACCGCGACCGTTGTGCAGTCCTTCGCCGCCGAGCGCCTCGACCTCGCCGGCGACGCCTCCACGGTGCAGCTGTGGCCGCACCGCCACCTCACCGACGCCATGTTCATCGCGCTGCTGCGCAAGCGCTCAGCCTAGCGACGCCGGCCCCGGCCCGCTCCGCCTAGGCTGGGGGCATGGGACACGTGCGCATCAACCCGAGCATCCTGGCGGCCGATTTCGTCAACATGCAGAGCGAGCTGCAGCGGATCGACACGGCCGACCTGGTGCACGTGGATGTGATGGACAACCACTTCGTCCCGAATCTGACCTTCGGGCCGCAGATGGTGGGCCGCATCCAGGATGTGAGCCCGATCCCGCTGGATGTGCACCTGATGATCGACGACCCGGACCGCTGGGCCCTCGGGTACGCCGAACTGGGCGCGTACTCGGTCACGTTCCACGCGGAGGCGGCGCACGATCCCATCGCCCTGGCGCGCCGGCTGCGCGCGATCGGCTCGCGTGCCGGCATCGCCCTCAAGCCGGGCACGGGAGTCGAGCCGTACCTCGACCTCCTGGAGGAGTTCGACCAGGTGCTCGTGATGACCGTCGAGCCGGGCTTCGGCGGCCAGTCGTTCATGCCGGAGACCATGCCCAAGCTGGTCGCCCTCCGCGAGGCGGTCGAGGCGCGCGGGCTCGATGTGTGGCTGCAGGTCGACGGGGGCGTGACCGAGGAGACGATCGTCACCGCGGCCGCAGCAGGCGCCGACACCTTCGTCGCGGGCTCCAGCGTGTTCCGCGGCGAGCCGGCCGAGCGGATCGCCTCGCTGCGCGACGCCGCGTCGGCGCACGTGCACTGACCGCGTCCGACGGCCCCGGCCGGGCCCGGTACGCTTGACTCGTGAAAACCTTCGACGACCTCTTCGCCGAGCTGAGCGAGAAAGCCGAGACGCGTCCGGATGGTTCCGGCACGGTCCGCGAGCTCGACGCCGGCGTGCACGCCATCGGCAAGAAGATCGTCGAGGAGGCCGCGGAGGTCTGGATGGCCGCCGAGTACGAGTCCGACGATGCGCTGGCCGAGGAGGCCTCGCAGCTGCTCTACCACCTGCAGGTCCTGCTGCTGGCGAAGGGGCTGACCCCGGCCGACGTGTACCGACATCTGTGATGGTTCGACCTCCATCCACTGCTCGTCGACCACGAAAGACTCACCATGCTCAAGATCGCCGTTCCCAACAAGGGCTCCCTCTCCGAGACCGCGGCGCAGATGCTGCACGAGGCCGGGTACGTCGGCCGCCGCGATCCGAAGGAGCTGATCGTCACCGACGCCCGCAACGGCGTCGAGTTCTTCTACCTGCGTCCGCGCGACATCGCCACCTATGTCGGCTCCGGTGCCCTCGACGTGGGCATCACCGGCCGCGACCTGCTGCTCGACTCCGGGTCTCCCGCCGCCGAGATCGAGGCGCTCGACTTCGCCGCCTCCACCTTCCGCTTCGCCGGCCCGGCCGGCGTGTTCACCGAGCTGAGCGACCTGGAGGGCAAGCGCGTCGCGACGAGCTACCCGGGGCTGGTCGGCGCGTTCCTCGGCGAGAACGGCGTCAGCGCGTCCCTCATCAAGCTCGACGGCGCGGTGGAGTCCGCCGTGCGCCTGGGCGTGGCGGATGCGGTCGCCGACGTGGTCGAGACCGGGTCGACACTGCGCAAGCAGGGGCTGGAGATCTTCGGCCCGGTCATCCTGGAGTCGGAGGCCGTGCTGATCTCCTCGCCGCGCCCCGTCTCGGGGGTCGACACACTGGTGCGCCGGCTGCAGGGCGTCATGCTCGCGCGGCAGTACGTGCTGATCGACTACAACCTGCCGGTCGCCCTGCTGGATGCGGCCGTCGCGCTCACCCCGGGCGTCGAGTCGCCGACCGTGTCGCCGCTGGGCGAGCCCGACTGGGTGGCGGTCCGGGTGATGATCAAGTCCGACCAGACCAACGGCATCATGGACGACCTGTACGAACTGGGCGCCCGGGCCATCCTGGTCACGTCCATCCACGCTGCGCGGATCTGATGGGCGTCTCGGTCCGGGTGATCCCCTGCCTCGACGTGGCCGCCGGCCGCGTGGTGAAGGGCGTCAACTTCCAGAACCTGCGCGACCAGGGCGACCCGGTGGAGCTGGCGCGCCGGTACTTCGAGCAGGGCGCCGACGAGTTGACCTTCCTGGATGTGACGGCGACGGTCGACGATCGGGCCACCACCTACGACGTGGTGCGGGCGACGGCCGAGCAGGTCTTCATCCCGCTGACCGTGGGCGGCGGCGTGCGCAGCCCGGAGGATGTGGCCAAGCTGCTCGGGCACGGGGCCGACAAGGTGGGCGTCAACTCGGCCGCGATCGCGCGGCCGGAGCTGATCGCCGAGATCGCCGCGCGGTTCGGCGCCCAGGTGCTCGTGCTCTCTCTGGATGTGAAGCGCTCGGCATCGACCCCGTCCGGCTTCGTGGTCACGACCCACGGCGGCCGCACCGAGACCGACCTGGATGCGCTGGAGTGGGCCGCACGTGCGATCGAGCTGGGCGCGGGGGAGCTGCTGGTCAACTCCATCGACGCCGACGGCACCAAGGAGGGCTTCGACCTGGAGCTCATCCGCGAGATGCGCGCGATCAGCCACGTGCCGGTGATCGCCTCGGGCGGCGCCGGACGGCTGGCCGACTTCGTCCCGGCGATCGAGGCGGGAGCCGACGCCGTGCTCGCGGCGAGCGTGTTCCACCAGGGCGAGCTGACCATCGCGCAGGTGAAGGACGAACTGGCTGCGGCCGGGATGGAGGTCCGACGATGAACGCCACGGGCGACGCGACGACGCCGAACGCGACCGACGCCGGTGCGGTGCTGGAGCGCATCCGCTTCACCGATCAGGGGCTGGTGCCCGCGATCATCCAGCAGTGGGACACCCGCGAGGTGCTCATGATGGGGTGGATGGACGCCGAGGCGGTCCGCCGCACCATGAGCGAGGGCCGGGTCACCTTCTGGTCGCGCTCGCGCAAGGAGTACTGGCGCAAGGGCGACACGTCCGGTCACGTGCAGTACGTCAAGGGCGCGGCGCTCGACTGCGACGGCGACACCCTGCTGGTCACGGTCGACCAGGTCGGCGCGGCCTGCCACACCGGCACGCGCACCTGCTTCGACGCGGATGTGCTGCAGCCGGCCACCGGCGCGAGTCCCGACATCGAGGCGGCCGACCTGTGAGCGGCGCGGCGATCGACACGGCCGCGGCCACCACGTCGCGGGCCGGTTTCGACGCGCTCGTGGCGGAGCACCGGGTGGTCCCGGTCGCCCGCGAGCTCTTCGCCGACGGTGAGACGCCGGTCGGCATCTACCGCAAGCTCGCGGCGGGCCGCCCGGGCACGTTCCTCCTCGAGTCCGCCGAGCAGGGCGGCATCTGGTCGCGCTTCTCGTTCGTCGGCGCTGCGTCCTTCGGGGTGCTCACCCAGCAGGGCGACGCCGTGCAGTGGCTCGACTACGGCCTCCCGGCCGAGCGCGCGATCGGCACCGCCGCATCGCTGCGTCCGCTGGAGGCGCTGGCCGCGCTGCACGCGCGCTGGCAGACGCCGCGCATCCCGGGCCTCCCTCCGCTGACCGGGGGCCTGGTCGGCTTCATCGGCTGGGAGGCGATCCGCCAGATCGAGCGTCTGCCCGACGCGCCGCCCGCCGACGTGGATGTGCCCGGCCAGGCGCTCGCGTTCGTCGCCGACCTCGTGGTCATCGACCACCGCTCCGGCACCGTGAAGCTGATCGCCAACGCGCTGGCCGACGGCGTCGACGACGCAGACACCCTCTGGGCGGATGCGCAGCGGCGCCTCGACCGGATGCAGGCGGAGCTCGCCCGGCCGTCCGAGGCGTGGCTGGCCGACGTCGACCTCGGGACTCCGGCGCAGCCCGTCTCGCGTACGCGCCGGGACGACTTCCTGGCCTCCGTCGTGACGGCGAAGGAGCGCATCGTCGACGGCGACATCTTCCAGGTCGTCATCTCGCAGCGCTTCGAGCTCGAGTGCACCGCGCCGGCCCTCGACGTCTACCGCGTGCTTCGCGCCCTCAACCCGAGCCCGTACATGTACCTGTTGTCGCTCGAGAAGCCCGACGGCGAGCCCTACCAGATCGTCGGCTCGTCGCCCGAGGCCCTGGTGAAGGTGCAGGAGGGACGCGCGTTCACGCATCCCATCGCCGGGTCCCGCCCGCGCGGCGCGAGCCCGGAGGAGGACCTCGACCTGGAGGCGTCCCTCCTCGCCGACGACAAGGAGCGCGCCGAGCACCTGATGCTCGTCGACCTGGCCCGCAACGACCTGCTCAAGGTCTGCGCCGCAGGCACGGTCGAGGTCACCGAGTTCATGCGCATCGAGCGGTTCAGCCACATCATGCACATCGTCTCGTCGGTGGAGGGCGACCTGCTGCCGGACGCATCCGCCATCGACGTGTTCCGCGCGACGTTCCCGGCCGGAACGCTCTCCGGTGCGCCGAAGCCGATGGCGCTGCGGATCATCGACGAGCTCGAGCCGGTGCAGCGCGGCGTCTACGGCGGCGTGATCGGCTACTTCGACTTCGCCGGGGACGCGGATCTCGCCATCGCGATCCGCACCGCGACCATCATGGGCGGCGTCGCGCGCGTGCAGGCCGGCGGAGGACTGGTGGCCGACTCGGTGCCCGAGAGCGAGTTCCAGGAGTCGCAGAACAAGGCGGCCGCTCCGCTGCGCGCGGTGGCGGTCGCGAATGCGATGAAGCGGGTGCCCGGTGCCGACTGAGACCGGCAGTGCCCGCCGCGTGAAGTACACGACCCTGCTGCTCTTCGTCGTCGGGAGCGTGCTGGCGCTGCTGGCCGCGACCCAGACCTGGTTCTCGATCCGTCTGAGCGACACCGCCGAGCACGCGGCGACCATCACCGTGGCCGGATCGGTGGCCGCACCGGCGCTCACCGCCCTCGCGCTCGCGGGACTCGCGCTGACCGCCGCACTGGCGATCGCCGGCCCCGTGTTCCGGATCGTGCTGGCGCTGCTCGGCCTGCTGCTCGGCGTCTCGATGCTGGTCTCGGCGATCACGGCCCTGTCGGATGCGGTGCGCGCGGCGGCGTCGGCGATCACGACCGCGACGGGCGTGGCGGGGGACGCATCCATCCGCCACCTCGTGCACTCGGTCGAGGTCGGCTTCTGGCCGTGGCTCGCCGTCGTCGCCGGGGTCGTCATCATCTTCGCGAGCGCGGCCGTCGTCGTGTGCTCGCGCCTCTGGCCCGGGCCGTCGCGCAAGTACCAGACCCGGTTCGAGGGGAGGACGGCCGCCCCGCCGGCGAGGTCGTGGCCGAGGCAGCGGACGCCCGCGACGAGCCCCAGGCGGAGGCCGCCGAGGCCGCCGCCGACACGCCCGGAGAGCCCGCCGCCCTCGACCGCGACACCGCGATCGACAGCTGGGACGAGCTCACCCGAGGCGACGACCCGACACGGTGAACCACTAGACTGGACGCGTTCCATCCCTCGTGCGCGGCCGGACGGCAGCGCACCCGACGTGCAGGAGTCCCATGAGCAGCGAGTCAGTCGAGCCAGGCCACGGTCACTCGCCGGCGGCGTGGACGGCCGTGATCATCATGCTGGTCGCGTTCACGATCGGCGCGATCGCGTTCTTCTTCGACGCCCCCATCATCGTCTGGGCGGCTGCGGGACTCGCGATCATCGGGCTCATCGTCGGCTGGGTCATGAAGCGCGCGGGCTACGGAGTGGGCGGCTCCAAGTACACCCCGAAGGGCCACTGATCCGTGCTCGCCGACCTCGTCGCCGGCGCGCTCGAGGACGCTGAGCGGAGGCGCACCGAGCGTCCCCTCGCCCGGGTCGAGGCGGCCGCTCTGGCACGCCCCGCGGCCCTGGACGCCCTCGCGGCCCTCGCTCCGGCGGAGCGCGTCAAGATCATCGCGGAGGTGAAGCGCGCGAGCCCCTCGCGCGGTTCGCTCGCCGCCATCCCCGACCCCGCCGCGCTGGCCGTCTCGTACGAGACCGGCGGCGCCAGCGCCATCAGCGTGCTGACCGAGGAGCGCAAGTTCCGCGGGTCGCTGGCCGACCTCGAAGCCGTTCGCGACGCCGTGTCCATCCCGGTGCTGCGCAAGGAGTTCGTCGCCGATCCGTACCAGGTGTTCGAGGCCCGCGCAGCGGGCGCCGACCTCGTGCTGCTGATCGTCGCGGCGCTGGAGCAGAAGCAGCTGGTCGAGCTGCACGAGCTGATCACGCAGCTCGGCATGACCGCCCTGGTGGAGGCGCACTCGGCCGACGAGCTCAGCCGCGCGCTCGACACCGGCGCCGGCCTCGTGGGCGTGAACGCCCGCGACCTCACCACGTTCGAGCTGGATCGGGACCTGTTCGGCCGCCTGGCCGACCGCATCCCGTCCGGCGTCATCCGCGTCGCGGAGTCCGCCGTGAAGTCGGCCGACGACGTCGCGCACTACCGGGCGGCGGGCGCGGATGTCGTGCTCGTCGGCGAGGCGCTCGTCACGAGCGACCCCGTCGCAACGCTCGAAGAGTTTCTGGGAGTCTGATGTCCCTCCGCACTGAGCAGGGTCCGTACTTCGGCGAGTTCGGCGGACGGTTCGTCCCCGAGTCGCTGGTCGCCGCACTCGACGAGCTGTCGGCGGCGTGGGAGGAGGCCAAGGCCGATCCCGCGTTCCACGCCGAGCTCGACGAGCTGCACCGCAGCTACACCGGCCGTCCGTCGATCATCACCGAGGTGCCGCGCTTCGCCGAGGCTGCCGGCGGTGCGCGCATCATCCTGAAGCGCGAAGACCTGAACCACACCGGCTCGCACAAGATCAACAACGTGCTCGGCCAGGCCATCCTGACCAAGCGCATCGGCAAGACCCGCGTGATCGCCGAGACCGGCGCCGGTCAGCACGGCGTCGCCACGGCCACCGCGGCTGCGCTGTTCGGCCTCGAGTGCACGATCTACATGGGCGAGGTCGACACTGAGCGCCAGGCGCTCAACGTCGCCCGGATGCGCCTGCTCGGCGCCGAGGTCGTCGCGGTCAAGACCGGCTCCCGCACGCTCAAGGACGCCATCAACGACGCGATGCGCGACTGGGTCACGAACGTCGAGCACACCAACTACATCTTCGGCACGGTCGCAGGGCCCCATCCCTTCCCGGCGATGGTCCGCGACCTGCAGAAGATCATCGGCGAGGAGGCGCGGGAGCAGGTGCTCGCGCTGACCGGCCGCCTGCCGGACGCCGTCGCCGCGTGCGTCGGCGGCGGGTCGAACGCGATGGGAATCTTCCACGCGTTCCTCGACGACGAGGATGTGCGCCTGGTCGGCTACGAGGCAGGCGGCGAGGGCGCCCACACGCCGCGGCACGCCGCGACGATCACCAAGGGCCGTCCCGGCGTGCTGCACGGCGCCCGCTCGATGCTGCTGCAGGACGAGGACGGCCAGACCATCGAGTCGCACTCGATCTCGGCGGGGCTCGACTACCCGGGCGTCGGACCGGAGCACGCGTGGCTCGCGAAGATCGGCCGCGCCGAGTACGTGCCCGTCTCCGATGCGGAGGCCATGGAGGCGCTGCGCCTGCTGAGCCGCACCGAGGGAATCATCCCCGCCATCGAGTCCTCGCACGCCCTCGCCGGCGCGCTGGCCCTCGGACGCGAGCTCGGACCGGACGGCATCGTGCTCGTCAACCTCAGCGGTCGCGGCGACAAGGACATGGAGACGGCCGGCCGCTACTTCGACCTCATCGACGCGGACGCGGTGCAGTCGTGAGCGGCGTCGTGGTGAGCCGCGTCGCCGACACGATCGCGCGGCGCAACGCCGAGGCGGGTGGCGCGCTGATCGGCTACCTGCCCGCCGGCTTCCCGGACCTCAGCACGAGCGTCGAGGCCGCCGTGGCGCTGGCGCAGAACGGCGTCGACGTCATCGAGCTGGGCCTCCCGTACTCCGACCCGGTGATGGACGGCACGGTCATCCAGGCCGCCACGCAGCAGGCGCTGAGTGCGGGCTTCCGCCTGCGCGACGGCTTCACCGCCGTGCGCGAGATCACTGCGCAGGTCGACATCCCCGTCCTCGTCATGACGTACTGGAACCCGGTGCTGCAGTACGGCGTCGACCGTTTCGCCGACGACCTCGCCGAGGCCGGGGGAGCGGGCCTCATCACGCCCGACCTCATCCCGGACGAGGGCGCCGACTGGCTCGCCGCCTCCGACCGCGCGGGCCTCGACCGCGTGTTCCTCGCCGCCCCCAGTTCATCCGACGCCCGCCTCCGGCAGGCCGTCGAGTACAGCCGCGGGTTCGTGTACGCGGTCTCTACGATGGGCATCACCGGCGCCCGGACGGATGTGGATGCTGCTGCGCGCACGCTCGTCGGCCGCCTGCGCGACGCGGGCGCCACGAGCGCGTGCGTCGGTCTCGGCATCTCGTCCGCGGCGCAGGTCGCCGAGGTGCTCGAGTACGCGGACGGCGCCATCGTCGGCTCGGCGCTGGTCAAGGCGCTCGGCGACGGCGGGGTGGCGGAGGCGGGCCGTGTGGCCGCCGAGCTCGCCCGCGGCACGATCCGCGGCTGACCGCGCCCTAAACCAAGGTGTCAGCGCGACACGTCGCGCGCATCCCAATCTGATCGAAAGGCAGTCCTCGGGTGACCCTGACCATGAGCAGCTGGTACGCCAGCATCCCCAGCCCCGGGCCGGAGTGGCAGCAGATCCCGATCGACATCTTCGGTCTGCACTGGCGCATCCAGACCTACGCGATCATGATTCTGATCGGCATCGTCATCGCCGCGATGTGGACGTCGCGCCGCCTGACCAAGCGCGGCGCCGAGCCGGGCGTGCTGCTCGACATCCTGATCCCCGTCGTCGTGCTCGGCATCGTCGGCGCGCGGCTCTACCACGTGGTCACGCATCCGGCCGACTACTTCTACCCGGGCGCGGACCTCTGGAAGGTCTTCGCGATCTGGGAGGGCGGCAACGCCATCTTCGGCTCGCTGCTCGGCGGCGCCGTCGGCGCCTGGATCGGCTGCCGCTGGACCGGCATCCGCTTCTGGACCTTCGCCGACGCGCTGGCCCCGGCGCTGCTGCTCGCCCAGGCGATCGGCCGCCTCGGCAACTGGTTCAACCAGGAGCTGTTCGGCCTGCCGACCGACCTGCCGTGGGGCCTGCAGATCGACGCCGGCAACAAGGCCATCCCGGTCGGGCTGCCGGACAACACGCTGTTCCAGCCGCTGTTCCTCTACGAGATCATCTGGAACGTCATCGGCGTCGTGCTGCTCGTCCTGATCGAGCGCAAGTGGCACCTCCAGTGGGGCAAGCTCTTCGCGCTGTACCTCATCTGGTACGGCGCCGGCCGCTCCTACCTGGAGTCGATCCGGATCGACCCGAGCGAGTACTCGTTCCTCGGCATCCCGACCAACGTCTGGGCCGCCTTCGTCGCGGTCGTGCTCGGCCTCGTGATCTTCGTCGTGCAGTCCCGCCGGCACCCGGGAATCGAGCCGAGCCCGTACCGGCCGGGTCGTGAATGGGTGCGACCGGATGCTGAGGTAGACTCTGACGACACGGACCTGGAAGACGAGGACACCGCCGACGACGACGGAGTGCCTGCCGGGTCCGCTTCGGCCAAGGCCACAAGCCCCACGAACGGATGAATCCCGACGGCTCGAAGTAACACAACCGTCGAGGCGATCCCACGCACCTGACCGCACCGAGAGTGCGGGCCGCACACGGCCCGCACGGACGCGGCGGAACCCTCCCAGCATCGGGCCGAAGGCGTCCCCGCTCCCAACATCCCCACATCCACGACACTGTGAGGACGGTCGACAGATGGCGCTCACGCCTCCCCATTCCCGCTTCGGGACCGTGCCAGGCCCGCAGGGCCTGTACGACCCTGCCCACGAGAAGGACGCCTGTGGCCTCGCCATGGTCGCGACGCTCCGCGGCACGGCCGGGCACGACATCATCGACGCCGCGCTCGAAGCGCTGCGTCACCTGGAGCACCGCGGCGCGGTCGGCTCCGACGCCGGCACGGGCGACGGTGCGGGCATCATCACCCAGGTCCCGGATGCGTTCCTGCGCGCGGTCGCCGGCTTCGCGCTTCCCGCGGCCGGCCGGTACGCGGTCGGCAACGCCTTCCTGCCGAGCGGCGAGCAGGAGCGCGCCGACATCAAGGCGGCGCTCGAGTCGATCGCCGCCGAGCACGAGCTCACGATCCTCGGCTGGCGCGAGGTCCCGGTGCGCCCGGACGAGCTCGGCACCCTCGCGCGCCAGGCCATGCCCGTCATCGAGCAGCTCTTCGTCGCGTCCACCCGGCGCGATGAGAACGGCGAGCAGCCCGCCGGCATCGCGCTCGACCGCCAGACGTTCTTCCTGCGGAAGCGCGCCGAGCGCGAGCTCGACCTCTACTTCTCCTCGCTCTCGAGCCGTACCCTCGTCTACAAGGGCATGGTCACGACGCTCCAGCTGGAGCCGTTCTACCCGGACCTCTCCGACGAGCGCTTCGCGTCCAAGCTCGCCCTGGTGCACTCGCGCTACTCCACGAACACCTTCCCGTCGTGGCCGCTCGCGCAGCCGTTCCGGATGATCGCGCACAACGGCGAGATCAACACGGTGCAGGGCAACCGCAACTGGATGCGCGCCCGCCAGTCGCAGCTCGAGAGCGAGCTGCTCGGCGACCTCCGCCCGATCTTCCCGGTCGTCACCCCGGGCGCCTCCGACTCCGCCTCGTTCGACGAGGTCGTGGAGCTCATCTCGCTGAGCGGGCGTCCGCTGCCGCACGCGGTGATGATGATGGTGCCGGAGGCCTGGGAGAACCAGACCGAGATCGACCCGGTGCGCCGGGCGTTCTACGAGTACCACTCGATGCTCATGGAGCCGTGGGACGGCCCGGCCGCGATCGTCTTCACCGACGGCTCCCTCGTCGGCGCGACGCTCGACCGCAACGGCCTCCGCCCCGGGCGCTACGTCGTCACGAACGACGGCCTCGTGGTGCTTGCCTCCGAGATCGGCGTGCTCGACATCGAGCCGAGCCGCATCGTCCGCAAGGGCCGCCTCCGCCCGGGCCGCATGTTCCTGGTGGACACGGTCGCCGGCCGCCTCATCGAGGACGAGGAGATCAAATCGGAGCTGGCCGCGGGCGCCCCTACGGGGAGTGGCTGGACGAGGGCCGCATCAACCTGAAAGACCTGCCCGAGCGCGAGCACATCGTCCACACCCCGGCGTCGATCGTGCGCCGGCAGCGGACGTTCGGCTACACCGAGGAGGAGGTCCGCGTCCTCCTGAAGCCGATGGCGACCACCGGGGCAGAGCCGCTCGGTGCGATGGGGTCGGACACGCCGGTCGCGGTGCTCTCGGAGCGCCCGCGCCTGCTCTTCGACTACTTCACCCAGCAGTTCGCGCAGGTCACGAACCCGCCGCTCGACTCCATCCGCGAGGAGGTCGTCACCTCGCTGAAGCTGGGTCTCGGCCCGGAGCGCAACCTTCTGACTGCCGGCCCGGAGCACGCGAAGCAGGTCGTGCTCGACTTCCCGGTGATCGACAACGACGAGCTCGCGAAGATCCAGCACATCGACCCGCGCCCGAACAGCACGCTCACCACGACCGTGCGCGGCCTGTACCGCTCCGACGCCGGACCGGACGCACTCGAGCGCCGGCTCGCGGAGATGTGCGACGAGGTCGACGAGGCGATCGCGAACGGCGCGCAGTTCATCGTGCTCAGCGACCGCGACTCCACGAAGGACCTCGCGCCCATCCCGTCGCTGCTCATGCTCGCGGCCGTGCACCACCACCTCATCCGCTCGGAGACCCGCATGAAGGCGGGCCTGATCGTCGAGGCGGGCGATGTCCGCGAGGTGCACCACGTCGCGCTGCTGATCGGCTACGGCGCGTCCGCGATCAACCCGTATCTGGCGATGGAGACCTGCGAGGAGCTCGTCCGCAGCGGGATGATCACCGGCGTCAGCCCTGAGAAGGCGGTCAAGAACGTCATCAAGGCGCTCGGCAAGGGCGTGCTGAAGATCATGTCGAAGATGGGCATCTCCACCGTGTCGTCGTACGCCGGAGCCCAGGCGTTCGAGGCGGTCGGGCTCAGCCAGGCGTTCGTGGACCAGTACTTCACCGGCACCACGAGCAAGCTGGGCGGCGTCGGGATCGACGTCATCGCCGCCGAGAACCTCGCGCGACACGAGAGCGCGTACCCGTCCGAGGGAGCGGCGCTCGCGCACGAGCGGCTGGCGACCGGCGGCGAGTACCAGTGGCGCCGCGACGGCTCGCCGCACCTGTTCAACCCCGAGACGGTGTTCCGGCTGCAGCACTCGACGCGCACGCGCCGGTACGACGTGTTCCGCGAGTACACCAAGCTCGTCGACGACCAGTCCGAGTCGCTGATGACCCTGCGCGGCATGTTCCGCTTCAAGGAGGGCGAGCGCCCGCCGGTTCCGCTGGAGGAGGTCGAGCCCGTCTCGTCCATCGTCAAGCGGTTCTCGACCGGTGCGATGAGCTACGGCTCCATCTCGAAGGAGGCGCACGAAACCCTGGCGATCGCGATGAACCGGCTGGGCGCGAAGTCCAACACCGGTGAGGGCGGCGAGGACCTCGACCGCCTGCTCGACCCGGAGCGCCGCTCCGCCATCAAGCAGGTCGCGTCCGGCCGTTTCGGCGTCACGTCGATGTACCTGACGCACGCCGACGACATCCAGATCAAGCTCGCGCAGGGCGCGAAGCCGGGCGAGGGCGGGCAGCTGCCCCCGACCAAGGTGTACCCGTGGGTCGCCCGCACGCGGCACGCGACCGCGGGCGTCGGCCTGATCTCGCCGCCGCCGCACCACGACATCTACTCGATCGAAGACCTGAAGCAGCTGATCTTCGACCTGAAGCGCGCCAACCCGGGCGCCCGCATCCACGTCAAGCTCGTCTCCGAGTCGGGCATCGGCGCGGTCGCGGCCGGCACGGCGAAGGCGCTGGCGGACGTCATCCTGGTCTCCGGCCACGACGGCGGCACGGGAGCCTCGCCGGTCAACTCGCTGAAGCACGCGGGCACGCCGTGGGAGCTCGGTCTCGCCGAGACGCAGCAGACGCTGATGCTCAACGGGATGCGCGAGCGCGTCGTCGTGCAGGTCGACGGCCAGCTGAAGACCGGCCGCGACGTCATCGTCGGCGCCCTTCTCGGAGCCGAGGAGTTCGGCTTCGCGACGGCCCCGCTGGTGGTCTCCGGCTGCGTCATGATGCGCGTCTGCCACCTCGACACCTGCCCGGTCGGCGTCGCCACGCAGAACCCGGAGCTCCGGGCGCGCTTCGCCGGCAAGCCCGAATTCGTCGTGAACTTCTTCGAGTTCATCGCGGAGGAGGTGCGCGAGTACCTCGCGGCCCTCGGCTTCCGCACGCTCGACGAGGCGATCGGCCACGCCGAGGTGCTGGATGTCGACGGTGCGATCGAGCACTGGAAGGCGTCCGGTCTCGACCTGGCGCCCATCCTGCACGGCCCGGCGTTCGGGCCGGAGGCGCCGCGCAAGAACGGCCGCGTGCAGGACCACGAGCTGGAACAGCATTTCGACGTGCAGCTGATCGAGGCGGCGCAGGGCGTGCTGGCGAACGGCGGAGAGCTGAAGCTGTCCCTCCCGATCCGCAACACCGAGCGCGCCGTGGGCACCATGCTCGGGCACGAGGTGACCGTCCGCCACGGCGAGAACGGGCTGCCGGCCGGCTCGATCGACATCACGCTGACCGGGTCCGCCGGGCAGTCGTTCGGCGCGTTCCTCCCGTCCGGCATCACGCTGCGGCTCGAGGGCGACTCCAACGACTACGTCGGCAAGGGGCTCTCGGGCGGCCAGATCGTCGTCCGTCCGCCGCAGGGCACCGTGTTCCCGGCGGAGCGCAACGTGATCGCCGGCAACGTCATCGGCTACGGCGCGACGCAGGGCAGCATGTTCATCCGCGGCATCGTGGGCGAGCGCTTCCTGGTCCGCAACTCCGGCGCCACCGCGGTCGTGGAGGGCGTGGGCGACCACGCGCTCGAGTACATGACCGGCGGGCTGGCCGTGATCCTCGGCGGGACGGGGCGCAACCTCGGCGCGGGCATGTCGGGCGGCACGGCGTACGTCTACGACCTGAAGCGCGAGCGCGTCAACCGCGAGTCGCTGGCGAGCGGCGAGCTGGAGCTCCTGCCCCTCGGCAGCGCCGACATCGAGATCGTGCGCGACCTGCTCGAGCGGCACGCGGCCGAGACCGGCTCGACGCTCGCGACCCGGATGCTGGAGGACTTCGACGAGACCGTCGCGAAGTTCGTCAAGGTGCTGCCGCGGGACTACGCCGCGGTGCTGCAGATGCGCCAGGAGGCCGTCGACGAGGGTCTCGACCCCGACGGCGACATCGTTTGGAACCGAATCTTGGAGGTGACCGGTGGCTGACCCGAAGGGTTTCCTGAAGACGACCGAGCGGGAGCTGCCGAAGCGCCGCCCCGTCTCCGTGCGACTCATGGACTGGAAAGAGGTCTACGAGGCGCAGGACCCGGCGCAGCTGCGCCGGCAGGCGGGCCGCTGCATGGACTGCGGCATCCCGTTCTGCCACTCCGGCTGCCCGCTGGGCAACCTCATCCCGGAGTGGAACGACCTGATGTGGCGCGGGGAGGGCCGCCAGGCGATCGACCGCCTGCACGCGACCAACAACTTCCCGGAGTTCACCGGCCGCCTGTGCCCGGCGCCGTGCGAGTCGTCGTGCGTGCTCGGCATCAACCAGCCGGCCGTGACGATCAAGCAGGTCGAGGTCTCGATCATCGACCAGGCGTGGCAGAACGGATGGGTGCAGCCGCACCCGCCGGAGCGGCTCACCGGCAAGACGGTCGCGGTGGTCGGATCCGGTCCCGCGGGCCTCGCCGCCGCCCAGCAGCTCACCCGCGCCGGCCACACCGTCGCGGTGTACGAGCGCGATGACCGCATCGGCGGACTGCTGCGCTACGGCATCCCGGACTTCAAGATGGAGAAGAAGCACCTCGAGGCGCGTCTCAACCAGATGATGGCCGAGGGCACCCGCTTCCGCGCCGGAGTCAACATCGGGGTCGACATCACCTGGGACGACCTGCGGGCGCGTTACGACGCGGTCGTGGTCGCGACCGGCGCCATGGTGCCGCGCGACCTGCCCATCCCGGGCCGTGAGCTCTCAGGCGTGCACTTCGCCATGGAGTACCTCGTGCAGCAGAACAAGGCGGGCGCCGGCGACGACGTCTCGGGCCAGATCACCGCGGACGGCAAGCATGTCGTGGTCCTCGGCGGCGGCGACACCGGCGCCGACTGCATCGGCACCGCGCACCGTCAGGGCGCCGCCAGCGTCACCAACCTCGCCATCGGCAAGCAGCCGCCGGCCGAGCGCCCCGGCCACCAGCCGTGGCCGATGACCCCGACCCTGTTCGAGGTCTCGTCGGCGCACGAGGAGGGCGGCAAGCGCGAGTTCCTCGCCTCGACCGTCGAGTTCCTGGCGAACGAGTTCGGCGAGGTCCGTGCGCTTCGCGTGGCCGAGACCGAGTTCCTCGACGGACGCCGCGTGCCGAAGGCGGGAACCGAGCGCGAGATCCCGGCCGACCTGGTGCTGCTGGCGCTCGGATTCACCGGCCCGGAGCAGGAGGACCTCGGCTCGCAGCTGGGCCTGCCGTTCGACGAGCGCGGCAACGTCGCGCGCGACGGCGAATACCAGACCTCGCAGGAGGGCGTCTTCGTCGCCGGCGACGCCGGCCGCGGCCAGTCGCTCATCGTGTGGGCCATCGCAGAGGGCCGGGCAGCGGCGGCCGCCGTGGACCGGTATCTTGAAGGGGAGACGCAGTTGCCGTCTCCGATCCGTCCCACCGACCGCGGCATCCTCGTCTGACCGACGCGATGCCCGCACGACCGGGCGCCACCCCCATCGACCCACGCGCCCCCGGCGCAGAACAACGGAGCTACAGACAAAGCATGAGAAGGGCGAAAATCGTCGCGACCCTCGGTCCGGCGACCTCCAGCTATGACAACATCCGCGCGATCATCGACGCGGGTGTGGACGTGGCGCGCATGAACCTCAGCCACGGCAGCTACGAGGTGCACGAGGGGGTCTACGCCAACGTGCGCAAGGCCGCCGACGACGCCGGCAAGCCGGTTGCCGTGCTCGTCGACCTGCAGGGTCCGAAGATCCGTCTCGGCAAGTTCGAGGCCGGCCCCTACGAGCTCGCCGAGGGCGACATCTTCAAGATCACGACCGAGGACATCATCGGCACGAAGGAGATCTCCTCGACGACGTTCAAGGGCCTCCCGCACGACGTCAAGCCGGGCGACTACCTGCTGATCGACGACGGCAAGGTGCGCGTCCGGGTGGTCGAGGTCGAGGGCCAGGTCGTCACGACCGAGGTCGTCGTCGCCGGTCCGGTCTCCAACAACAAGGGCATCAACCTCCCTGGCGTCGCGGTCAACGTGCCCGCGCTCTCCGAGAAGGACGAGGCGGACCTCCGCTGGGGCCTCAGGCTCGGCGCCGACCTGATCGCCCTGTCGTTCGTGCGCAACGCCATCGACATCCGCCGCGTCCACGAGATCATGGCGGAGGAGGGCCGCAAGGTCCCCGTCGTCGCCAAGATCGAGAAGCCGCAGGCGGTGGAGGCGCTCGAGGAGATCATCGAGGCCTTCGACGCGATCATGGTCGCCCGCGGCGACCTCGGCGTGGAGCTGCCCCTCGAGGCCGTCCCGATCGTGCAGAAGCGCGCGGTCGAGCTGGCCCGCCGCGCCGCCAAGCCGGTCATCGTCGCGACGCAGATGCTCGAATCGATGATCTCCAGCCCCGTCCCGACCCGCGCCGAGACCTCCGACGTCGCGAACGCGGTGCTCGACGGTGCGGACGCGGTCATGCTCTCGGGCGAGACCAGCGTCGGCGAGTACCCGGCGATCACCGTGCAGACGATGTCCCGGATCGTGACCTCCACCGAGGAGCACGGCCTGGAGCGCATCCAGCCGCTGGGCACCCGCCCGCGCACGCAGTCGGGCGCGATCACGCTCGCCGCCGTCGAGGTCGCCGACTTCGTCGAGGCCAAGTTCCTCTGCGTCTTCACCGAGTCGGGCGAGTCCGCCCGCCGCATGGCGCGCCTGCGCAACCAGATCCCCATCCTGGCGTTCACGCCGGAGGAGTCGGTGCGCCGCCGCATGTCGCTGTTCTGGGGCGTCGAGTCCTTCGTCGTCGGCCGTGTCACGCACACCGACCAGATGGTCGCCCAGGTGGATGAGGCCCTCAAGTCGACCGGCCGCGCGGTCGACGGCGACAAGGTGATCATCATCTCCGGTTCCCCTCCCGGGATCCCCGGAACCACCAACGACATCCGCGTGCACCGGGTCGGCGACGTCCTGTAGCACCGGTTCGGAAGGGCCCCGCTCCGGCGGGGCCCTTCTGCGTGTGCGGGCGGTGCCGTCGCGGCGGTCGCCTCCGCCCCCGTCTGCCGCCGGCGCGTCGGCGTCGTAGCCTGTCGGTTGGGGAGGACATCCCGGCCGGCATGGCTCGCCACTCCTCCCGCACCCGCCTTCGCCGGTGTGTCGCGGGGTGATCTCCTCCTTTTCGTGGCGGGTCGCCGGCCGCCGACTCCGGGGGCTTGCAGACCCGTCCCGTCGCCAAGGGAGGAGGTCGGGGCGCGACACGCCGCAGGTCGTCGGGAAACGGAGGCGCACAGGCGGGCGAAGCCCACGTTCTCCTCCGCTTCCGACGACAGCCGGGCGGCCGTCCGCCCGCGGTATGACGCGGCGTCAGACCTGAGGATGAACTCCCGTTCTCCCATGGAATCCGGAGGGTCGGATGTGGTGCTGCGCGCGTACCCTCGGACTATGGAACACCGTTGGATGCGCTGGGCGCCGGCCGTCGTCGTACCGGCCGCGATCGCCGCGGCCGTGATCGTGGCGCCGCTGGCCGCCGGCGCGAGCGACCTCCCCGTGAAGTCGCCGGCGGACGTGCTGCGGCTCGTCGCCGCGAGCGACACCCGCTCGTTCTCGGGCACCGTGGAGCAGAGCTCCGACCTGGGCCTGCCGAGCCTCCCCGCGACCACGTCGAAGGGCATGGACGACAACAGCGCCGCGAACCTGCTGGAGCTGGCCCTCGCCGACCACACCGCCGCGGTATGGGTCGACGGTCCGACCCGCGTGCACGTCCAGGTGCAGGACCGCCTCGCCGAGCGCGACGCCATCCGCAACGGCTCCGACCTGTGGCTCTACCAGTCGACCGGCGAGAAGGTCGCGCACGCGACCCTCCCGGCACACGCGGAGGAGTCGCCGACTCCGGATGCCACCTCGCTCACTCCCACCCAGCTGGCGCAGCGCTTCCTCGACGCGGTCGATCCCTCGACGACGGTCTCCCTCGGCGCTCCGCAGAAGGTCGCCGGCCGTGACGCGTACGACCTCGTGCTCACTCCGAAGACCGACTCCACCCTGATCGGCTCGGTCTCCATCGCTGTGGATGGCAAGACCGGCATCCCGCTGAAGGTCGCCGTCACCGCGCGGGGCGCCAGCTCGCCGGCGTTCGAGGCCGGGTTCACGTCGTTCAGCACCGACAAGCCCGACGCTTCCCGCTTCGCGTTCACCCCGCCGAAGGGCGCGACGGTCTCCGAGCAGAAGCTGCCGACCGCCGAGTCCCTCCGTCACGATGGCGGCACGCACCCGAAGCCGTCCGTCTCGGGCACCGGCTGGTCGACCGTGGTCGCGCTCCCCGCCGGGTCCGCGCCGAACTCCGTCGCCGACGACCCGCTCTTCGCCCAGCTGACGCAGCCGGTCGACGGCGGCCGCGCGCTGAGCTCATCCGTCCTGTCGGTGCTGGTCACCGCCGACGGCCGGGTCCTGGCCGGCTCGGTGCCGGTGTCGGCACTCCAGACGGCGGCGCAAGCGACGGCGAAGTGAGCGAAGCGGCGATCGCGACCAGCGGCCTCACCAAGCGCTTCCGGTCGCGAGCGGTCGTCGACGGCCTCGACCTGAACGTGCCGCGCGGTTCGGTGTTCGGCTTCCTGGGCCCGAACGGCTCCGGCAAGACGACGACCATCCGGATGCTGCTGGGCCTCGTGTCGCCCTCCGCCGGCTCCATCGAGGTGCTGGGCGAGGCGATGCCCGACCGCGGTGCGCGCGTCCTGCCGCGGGTGGGCGCACTGGTCGAGGGACCGGCCTTCGCGCCCTACCTCTCCGGGACGGCGAACCTGATGCGTCGGGACACCGCCGACCGCTACGCGCCCGGGGCGACCCGACGGGCCCGCGTCGAGGCGGCGCTCGAGCGCGTCGGGCTGTCGCACGCCGCCGGCAAGCACCTGCGGGCGTACTCGCTCGGCATGAAGCAGCGGCTCGGGATCGCCGGGGCGCTGCTGACGGACCGCGACCTCCTCGTGCTCGACGAGCCCACCAACGGTCTGGACCCGCAGGGGACGCGCGAGGTGCGCAACCTGGTCCGCTCGCTGGCCGACGAGGGCACGACCGTGTTCGTCTCCAGTCACCTCCTGGCCGAGATCGAGCAGGTCTGCACGCACGCGGCCATCATGCGGACGGGCCGGCTGGTGGCGCAGGGCTCCCTCGATGAGCTGCGGCGGGGATCCGGGCCGCGCGTGGTCGTAGAGACACCGGATGCACGGCTCGCCGCGGGCGTGCTGGCGCGCTTCGGGCTCGTTGCCGAGGCACGCGACGACGCTGTCGAGGCGCCCTTCCCGCTGCACGTGTCCGGTGAAACGCCCGCACCCGAGCAGCTCGCAGCCGCCCTCGTCGGCGACGGCGTGCGCCTGCGCGGGTTCGCCGTGCGCGCGTCCAGCCTCGAGGAGCGCTTCGTCGAGCTGACCGGGGAGGGCTTCGATGTCGAGCAGTGAACTGACCGCACCGGCGGCGGCCCCGCCGGTGCACCGCGCTGTCAGCGCCCGCCGCGAGCACCCCTCCGGCGGCTGGGCGCTTCTCGGCTCCGAGATCTCGGTCATGTTCCGGCGCTGGCGCACGTGGGCGATGCTCGCGGCGCTGGCCGCCGTGCCCATCCTCATCGCCGTCGCCGTGCGCCTCACCGGCGGCAGCTCGCGCGGCCCGGCCTTCTTGAGCGAGATCAGCAGCAACGGGCTGTTCGTCGCGTTCACCGCGCTCGTCGTCTGCATTCCACTGTTCCTGCCGCTGACGATCGGCGTCGTCGCGGGCGACACGATCGCCGGGGAGGCCAGCCACGGCACCCTGCGCTACCTCGTCATCGCGCCGGCCGGGCGCCTCCGCCTGCTCGGGGTGAAGTACGCCGGGTGCGCGGTGTTCTGCGTCGCCGCGGCGCTGGTGGTCGCCCTCGCCGGGGCGCTGATCGGCATGCTGCTGTTCCCGATCGGGCCCGTGACGCTGCTCTCCGGCGTGCAGGTGAGCCTCGGCGACGCGTACCTGCGGATGCTGCTGATCGCCCTCTACATCGTGGTGTCGCTGCTCGGGCTGTGCGCCATCGGGCTGTTCCTGTCGACGCTCACCGACGTCCCCGTCGGCGCCATGGCGGCCACCGCCGTCCTGGCGGTCATCGCGCAGGTGCTCGACCAGCTGCCGCAGCTGGAGGGGCTGCATCCGTGGCTGTTCAGCCACTACTGGCTCGGCTTCGGCGACTTCCTGCGCGACCCCATCTCGTGGAACTCGTTCGGCGACAATGCCCTGCTGCAGCTCGGCTACATCGCGGTGTTCGGCGCGCTGGCCATCGGCCGATTCACGACGAAGGACATCCTGTCCTGACTCAGGGCACGGCTTCGGCGGTCTGCTCGAGGTCGGAGCGCGGCTGCTCCCGCTGTGTGGCGATCGTGATTCCCGCAGCGGCGCACACGATGAGGATGCCGGCCAGCTGGATGAGCGTGAAGCGCTCGCCCAGCACGATCACCCCGAAGATCGTCGCCACGACCGGGCCGAAGCTGGTGATCACGGCGTACAGCCGCGGGGTCAGGCGGCGCAGGATGAACGTGTCCAGGCTGTACGGGACCGCCGAGGAGAGCACGCCGAGGGCGAGCAGCATGAGCAGGATGCGCACATCCAGCCTGCTGTAGTCGACGACGATCAGCGCGAGCGGGACGGTCAGGACGGTGGAGACGACGCTGGCGACGCTCAGCCCCTCGAGCCCGGGCAGCCGCGTCGCGACCTGCCGGGTGAGCAGGATGTACGCTGCCCACGCGGCCGCGGCGGTCAGCGCCAATGCGACGCCGAGCGGATCCACCGCGCCCTCCGTCGCGGTCAGCAGCAGCACGCCGGCCGCTGCGGCCACCGCGCAGCCGGCGTCGAGCAGCCTCCGGGATCCGGCCAGCGCCAGGGCGAACGGACCGAGGAACTCGATGGTCGCGGCCATCCCGAGCCCGAGCCGGCCGACGGCCTCGTAGAAGCTGAGGTTCATCGCGGCGAGCACCACCCCGAGGGCGAGCGCGGGCCACAGCCGCCGCCAGGTCAGCTCGGAGCGCTTCGGACGGTAGAACGGCAGCACCGCGGCCGCGGTGACGATCTGCCGGGCGGCCACCACGACGATCGCACCCACGACCGGGATGAGGAGCCCCGCCACCGCCGAGCCGAAGTTGATGCTGATCTCCGTCGCCACCTGGGTGCCCGCGCCCACGAGACGGTCGCGACGGGTGGAGCTCACCCGATCGAGCTTAGTGCGCGGTCCGTCGCCCGCGGCTCACAGCGTCCGGCGCATGATCGCCCGCGTGGCGCTCGGCCGCCGCACCACCTCGAAGCCGCCGTCGCGGAACAGCGACACCGTGCCGTGGTACCGCTCCGCGTTCGACAGCGACGGCCGCACCTCCGGGTCGACCGGGTAGCCTTCGAGCACGTCGGCGCCGTGCGCTCGGGCGTGCTCCACTGCACCGTGCAGGAGAGAGCGGGCGACCCCCCGCTGCCGGAAGTCGACCCGCACCACGAAGCAGGTGACCGCCCACGGGTCGGGCGGGTCGCCCTCCACGCGCTTGGTGATCGGGGAGCGGGCGAGATTCGGATACGCCGAGTACGGTTCCACCGCGGCCCAGCCCGCCGGTTGGTCGTCCACCCAGGCGATGACCCCCGGTGCGGCCGCGCCCGGTGCCTCTGCGCGTGTCTGGTCGTGCAGCCGCTCCCGCCGCTGCTCGACCGAGAGCTCCTTGAAGCGCGGGCCGGGCAGTTTGAACCACTGGCACCAGCATCCCGCCGGGTCTCCGCGCGTGCTGAACACCGTCTGCAGGTCTCTCCAGACGGCTTCGTCGGCCGGGCCGACCACTGTGTCGCTCATGCTCCGACGCTAGCGGGCACCTCCGACGCTCGCCGAGAGCCGGCGCCGGCGTCCGCGCCGCCGCCGCCGGCGCCGCCGCCGTCCGGCAGGCACAGCCGGGCGAGGAGCGACGGATGCTCGACGTGCGCGAAATGCCCCGTCCCCGGGACGACGATCGTCCGCAGCCCGGGGATGATCGCGGCGAGCCGACCGTCGTCGGACGCCGGGACGAAGACATCCCGCGACCCGCGGACGGCCACCACTCCGCACCGGATCCGCGACCATCGCTCTACGGCCGGGTACACCGAGGCGCACGCCACCGCACGCACGAACGCCGCCGGCCGCAGGTCGCGCGCGAGCTCGTGCACGACACCGGGGACCGCGCGGGCGAACAGGGGAGCGGTGAGCCGGCCGAGCAGCCCCGTCCGGTCGAGCACGCGCACCAGCCGCATCCCGAACGATCCCCAGGCGGCGAGGGCCCGCATCCCCGCATTCAGAAGCAGGAGCGGCGAGTACGCCGCCAGCAGCCGGCCAAGCCCGAGCGTGTCCGCCCGCCCGCCGAAGGTCGTCGCCGACACGAGGACGACGTCCTCCGTCGCGGACGGTTCCGCCGCGGCGAGTTCCAGCGCGACGAACCCGCCGAGGGAGTGCCCGGCCACGCGCCACCGCTCGTACCCGAAGGCACGCGCGACCTCCGCCGTCGCGCGGGCGAGCACCCCTGCATCCAGCGACCCGGGGTCGGCGGGCGAGTCGCCCCACCCCGGCAGATCCGGGATCAGCAGGTCCGGCGGAACGCCGCCCTCGGCCGCTGCGGTGGCCGCAATCATCGGCGCCCACGTGGTCCACGAGCCGGCCGCGCCGTGGAGCAGCAGCGTCGCCGTACGGGATCCCGGCGCTCCGCCGTCACCCGGCGTTCGGTGCACGGTCACCGGCCCGGCACCCGTCTGGACGATGCTCTTCTCCACGCCTGTTCTTCGGAGCGGACGGGCCGTAGGCTTGCGCGACAAGCCACCCGCAGCCGGACGCCTCCGCGCGCGGGAGACCGGGACCGAGGGAGCACGATGACCGACACGAGCACGGCGCAACGCGGACACGAGCTGAGCGACGAGACGCTGGACCGGCTGGACGCCTGGTGGCGCGCCGCGAACTACCTGTCCGTCGGCCAGATCTACCTGCTCGACAACCCCCTGCTGCGCCGGCCGCTGTCGCGCGAGGACATCAAGCCGCGGCTGCTCGGCCACTGGGGCACGACGCCGGGTCTCAACTTCATCTACGCGCACCTCAACCGGGCCATCCGCGAACGCGACCTCGACACCCTCTTCGTCGCCGGCCCCGGCCACGGCGGCCCGGGCGTGGTCGCGAGCGCGTACCTCGACGGCACGTACAGCGAGCTGTACAGTGCGATCGAGCAGAGCGAGGAGGGCCTGCGCCGGCTGTTCCGCCAGTTCTCCTTCCCGGGCGGCATCCCGAGCCACGCGGCGCCGCAGACGCCCGGCTCCATCCACGAGGGCGGCGAGCTGGGCTACGCCCTGTCGCACGCGTTCGGCGCCGCCTTCGACAACCCCGACCTGCTGGTCGCCGCGGTGGTCGGCGACGGCGAGGCCGAGACGGGTCCGCTCGCCACCGCCTGGCACTCCAACAAGTTCCTGAACCCGGAGCAGGACGGCGTCGTGCTGCCCATCCTGCACCTCAACGGCTACAAGATCGCCAACCCGACGGTGCTGGCCCGCATCCCCGAGTCCGAGCTGCTCGACCTCATGCGCGGCTACGGCTACACCCCGTTCGTCGTCTCCGGCGGCTTCGACGGAGAGGACCCGCGCGAGGTGCACAAGCGGATGGCCGCGACGCTCGACGAGATCCTCGACCGCATCGCCGAGATCAAGCGGGCCGCCGCCGCGGGCGAGCTCGACGGCCGCCCCGCCTGGCCGATGCTCATCCTGCGCACCCCGAAGGGATGGACGTGCCCGGCCGAGATCGACGGCCACCCCACCGAGAACAACTGGCGCTCCCACCAGGTGCCGCTGGCGAACGCGCGCGACACCGAGGCGCACACGCGCCTGCTGGAGAGCTGGCTCAAGTCGTACCGGCCCGAGGAGCTGTTCGACGAGCAGGGCCGCCCCGTCGAGCTCGTCACGTCCCTGGCGCCCGAGGGCGAACGGCGGATGAGCGCGAACCCGGTCGCCAACGGCGGACTGCTGCGCCGCGACCTGCTCCTGCCCGACTTCCGCGACTACGCCGTCGAGGTGGACGAGCCCGGCGACACGGTTGCCGAGGCGACGCACGTGCTCGGCGAGTGGTTCCGGGATGTGATGGCCGCGAACCCGCACGACTTCCGGCTGTTCGCACCCGACGAGCTGGCATCCAATCGCCTGCAGGCCGTCTACGACGGCACCCGGAAGCAGTGGAACGCCGAATACCTGCCGATCGACTCCGACAACAACCTGGCGCCGACGGGACGCGCGATGGAGGTGCTGAGCGAGCACCAGTGCCAGGGCTGGCTGGAGGGCTACCTGCTCACCGGACGTCACGGCGTCTTCACGTCGTACGAGGCGTTCATCCACATCGTCGACTCGATGTTCAACCAGCACGCCAAGTGGCTGAAATCGGCGGGCGAGGTGCCGTGGCGCCGTCCCGTCGCGTCCCTCAACTATCTGCTCAGCTCGCACGTCTGGCGGCAGGACCACAACGGCGCCTCCCACCAGGACCCGGGCTTCATCGACCACGTGGTCAACAAGAAGGCCGACGTCGTGCGCGTCTACCTGCCGTTCGACGCGAACACGCTGCTGTCGACCTACGACCACTGCCTGAAATCGGTCGACTACGTCAACGTGGTGGTCGCCGGGAAGCAGCCGTCGCCCCAGTGGCTGAACATGGCGGACGCCGTCGCCCACTGCACGCGCGGCATCGGCATCTTCCCGTGGGCGGGAACGGAGCGCGAGGGGGAGGAGCCGGATGTGGTGCTCGGCTGCGCGGGCGACATCCCGACGCTCGAGACGCTCGCCGCCGCGGACATCCTGCGCCGCCGGCTGCCCGACCTGAAGGTGCGCGTGGTCAACGTCGTCGACCTGATGCGACTGCAGGATGCACGCGAGCATCCGCACGGCCTGACCGACCGCGAGTACGACGCGCTGTTCACCACCGACAAGCCGGTGATCTTCGCGTATCACGGCTACCCGTGGCTGATCCACCGGCTCACCTACCGGCGCACCGGCCACAGCAACCTGCACGTGCGCGGCTACAAGGAGGAGGGCACCACGACCACGCCGTTCGACATGTTCATGCTCAACGACCTCGACCGCTACCACCTGGTCATCGACGTGCTCGACCGCGTCCCCGGGCTCGCGTCCCGCGAGGCGGGACTGCGCCAGGAGATGCAGGATGCGCGGCTCCGCGCCCGCCAGTACACCCGCGAGCACGGGGAGGACATTCCCGAGGTCGCCGAGTGGAAGTGGGGCGGCGGCGAGCGCACCACGCGGATCGACACGACGGGCGGCGACAACGACTGAGGCCCGCTGTGTGCGCGCTTACAGCGGGTGCGCCGCCTCGGGGTCGACCACCGTCAGCTCGGCGATCTTCGCGGTGCGGTTGTCGCCCGAGGAGCGGCCGGTGAGGCGTCGGCCGACCCACGGCAGCACGTAGCGCCGGTAGTACTCCGCGGTGCGCCGCGTCTTCTCGCCGGGCGGTGCTGAGGCGACCTCCTCCACGCCCCACTCGGCGGGGACGGGCACGCCGAGGGCGGTGAGCACGTTGCTCGCGACGCGCGCGTGGCCCAGCGGACCGAGGTGGAGGCGGTCCTCCGACCAGTAGCGGAAGTCCTCCAGCCCCTCATCGGCCCAGTTGTCGACGAACGTGATGCCGTCGCGCGGCAGCATCGCGCGCACCGCGACCGCCAGCTCCTCGCCGCGGCGCCGCATGAGGCCGCCGAGCGGGAGGTGCGCGCTGGGGTTTGCGCCGCTCAGGAGGAGCATGTGGCTGCCGGAGGCGACCACGCGATCCGCCGCATCCATCAGGGTACTCGCGACGCCCTCGATGGACACGCGCGGCCGCATGATGTCGTTGCCTCCGCCGTTGAGGCTGATCAGGTCGGGGCGCTGCGCGATCGCCGGGTCCAGCTGCTCGGCCACGATCGGCCCCAGCTTGCGCCCGCGCACCGCGAGGTTCGCGTACCGGAACGGCCCGTCTGCGGCGGCGGCCATCCCGAGCGCCACGAAGTCGGCCCACCCGCGCACGCGGCCGTCGGGCAGATCGTCGCCGACACCCTCCGTGAAGCTGTCCCCGATGGCGATGTAGCTGGTGAATGGAGTGCTCGACACGGGTGCAACGCTACTCCGCGCGGCTAGCATGGGCGGCATCGGCAACGAGGCCGCGAAGGGGGATCCCATGCAGAAGGTCAGCACGTTCCTGTGGTTCGAGAACGGGGTGGAGGAGGCGGCGGCGCTGTACACGTCGCTGATCCCGAACTCGAGCATCCTGGAGGTCCAGCGGTTCGGCGAGGGGATGCCGGACGGACTGGTCGTGCTCCGCTTCACGCTCGACGGCGTGGAGTACCAGGCGATGAACACCGGCCCGGCGGGCGGCTTCACCGAGGCCTTCTCGCTCTCGGTGCTGTGCGACGACCAGGCCGAAGTGGACCGGCTGTGGGAGGCGCTCACCGCGGACGGCGGCGAGGAGAGCATGTGCGGCTGGCTGAAGGACCGTTGGGGCGTCAGCTGGCAGATCGTTCCGCGCCGTCTGATCGAGCTGCAGGGCGACCCCGACCGGGCACGGGCCGCGCGGGCGAATCAGGCGATGCTCGGGATGCGGAAGCTCGACATCGCCGCACTGGAGGCGGCCGCCGACGGGCGCTGAGCGGGCGCGCGTCCTGGCGGCGACGGGACTCAGCGAGCGATGAGGTTCTGCCAGCTGAGCAGGTGCTCGACGGTGACGCCGCCGTAGCCGCCGATTCCGGACAGTGCCGAGCGGACCGCGGCCGTCTCGCTCTCGAGCAGCGCAGCGCTGTCGTCGCCGAAGGTCGCCGCCGGCCCGCCGGCCACCTCGGGTGTATCCGTCTCGACGCCGACCGTGAACGGGACGCCCTGGGCGGCGGCCGCGGTCGCCGCGGGCTGGGCGAGCGCGACGAGGCCGTCCGTCCCCGCAGCGTGGTCGACGAAGGCGACGATCGCCACGGAGTCGAGGTGGGGGAGCAGCGCGTCGAGCGCGGTTCCGCCGCCCGGCTGCGGCTTCGCCTGCAGCCACCAGGGCAGGTCGGCGCCGATCGGCACAGAGCCGGCCGCGGCACGCGCGGCGTCGTACATCGTCTGGAGCTTCGTCACCACGGCCGGCAGTTCGGCGTCGGAGGACACCACCCACGGCTCGACGTCGAACTGGACGGCGTCGAACGGAGCCGCGCGGAGCGCCGCCGCGGTCCACGTGGCCGCGAGCGACGGGTCGTCCGCCCATCCACCGTCGCCGCCGAGAGCCGCGACCTTCGTCACGCCGGCGGCGTGCAGCGCATCCACCGCGTCCGTCAGCCAGGCGGAGAACGGTCCCTCGTCGGCCGCCCACGGCACGGAGAGGAAGACGGTGCGGAGGTGGTGGGCCGAGGCGAAGTCGGCGAGAGCCTGCGGGGCGAACTGCGGCATCCCGTGCCCGCGTGCGTCCAGGGCGGGGTCGATCGGGTCTCCCCAGGCCCACATCCCGGTGATCGCGGAGGACTCGGTGGTGATATCCGGGCGCACGGTCACGGCCGCCGCCGGAGCGGATGCCGCCAGCGCGGAGCCGCCGAGCGCGAGCGCGAGCGCCGAGGCGACGACGATGGAGCGGAGACGAGGGCCTTCCATGGCACACCCTTCAGACGCGGAACGTTTGCGGTACTGCAGATTCGGGTGTGCAGTAGGTCCATCATCCCAGTCCCGCGGCGTACGTCTACGCCGCGTTCGGGGTACAAACGCGTGCCGCCTCGCGTGGGCATTCGTCACGAATGGTCGCTATTCGGGGCGAAGAGCGACCATTCGTGACGAATGCTGCGGGGTGGAGGGTGAGAGGCGGGGTCAGTCGCGCCAGCCGAGGGCGGGCGCGATCTGCGTCACGATCGTCTCGAGCAGGTGCGCGTTGTAGTCGACGCCCAGCTGGTTGGGAACGGTGACGAGAAGCGTGTCCGCGTCGGCGACCGCCGCATCCTCCCGCAGCTCCTCGACGATGCGCTCCGGCTCGCCGACGTAGCTCTTGCCGAAGCGCGCCAGGCCGCCGTCGAGGTGGCCGACCTGGTCGTGCCGGTCGGCGAGGGCGGAAGCGCCGAAGTAGCGCCGGTCAAGGTCGGTCGTGATCGGCAGGATGCTGCGGCTGACGGACACGCGCGGCTCGCGCTCCCAGCCGGCGGCCTTCCACGCGTCGCGGTACTGCTGCAACTGCTCCGCCTGGAGGTCGGAGAACGGCACGCCCGTGTCCTCGGTCAGCAGAGTCGAGCTCATCAGGTTCATGCCCTGCTCGGCCGCCCACACGGCGGTCGCGCGGGTGCCCGCGCCCCACCAGATCCGGTCGGCGAGGCCGGGCGACTGCGGTTCGATCGCGAGGGCGCCGCGCTGCCCGCCCGTCATCGCCGGGTTCGCCTCGGCGACGCCCGCCCCGGCGATGGCCGCGCGGAACAGCTCGATGTGGCGCCGGGCCATGTCGGCGTCCGTCTCGCCATCGGCGGGCGCGTACCCGAACGACTCGTAGCCGCGCAGCGCCGTCTCGGGTGACCCGCGGCTCACGCCGAGCTGCAACCGTCCGCCGCCGATCAGGTCGGCCGCCGCCGCGTCCTCGGCCATGTAGAGGGGTTCTCGTACCGTGCGTCGATGACGGCGGTGCCGATCTCGATGCGCGATGTGCGCGCGCCCATCGCCGCGAGCAGCGGGAACGGAGACGCCAGCTGAGGCGCGAAGTGGTGGACGCGGACGAACGCGCCGTCCGCGCCCAGCTCCTCGGCCGCGACGGCGAGCTCGATGCTCTGCAGGAGGGCGTCCGCCGCGGTGCGCGACACGGAGCCGGGGATGGGCTGGTAGTGCCCGAAGCTGAGGAACCCGATGCGTTTCACATCCACTCCAATCGGTCCGCGCGCCAGCCTATTCCGCGGAGCCCGTTCCGCGCCCTCCGTCCTCCGCCGAGTGGTGACATCATGCCGCCACTCGGCGCCGATTCGCGCATCCACTCACCACTCGACGCCGACGGGGCTGCGCCGGAGCCCCTAGCTCGCTAGAGTCCGGATGTGGCGGAATGGCTGTGCGCGACCTGCGCGGTGGAGACGGTACCGATCGTGGATGCGGCCGGCGAGCACGCCCCGGCATCCTGCCCGATCTGCGAGGACGAGCGGCAGTACGTGCCGCCGACCGGCCAGGAGTGGACGACGCTGCAGCGGCTCCAGCGCGAGGGGGAGCGGGTCGTCGTCACCGAGCTGGAGCCCGATCTCTACGGTCTGCGCAGCGAGCCGAAGGTCGGGATCGGGCAGCAGAGCCTCCTGCTCCGCACCCCGGAGGGCAACCTCCTCTGGGACCCGACCGGCTACGTGGATGAGGCGGCCGCCGCGGCGGTGCAGGACCTCGGTGGCGTCGCCGTCATCGCGACCAGCCACCCGCACATGTTCGGCGCGCAGGTGACCTGGTCGCGGATGCTCGGCGACCCTCCGGTGCTCGTGAACGCGGCCGACCGGCACTGGGTGCAGCGCGAGGATCCGGCCATCCAGTCGTGGACCGGCGAGGTGGAGGTGCTGCCCGGCGTCACCCTGCGGACCGTCGGCGGGCACTTCCCCGGCAGCTCCGTCGTGCACTGGGACCGCGGGGTCGTGCTCAGCGGCGACACCGTCTTCCCGGGGCCGTCGCAGCAGTGGGTTACGTTCCAGCGCAGCTACCCGAACGACATCCCGCTCTCGGCCGCCGTGGTGCGGCGCATCGCGGACACCGTGTGCGACCGCCCGTTCGAGCGGATGTACGGCAACCTCGGCAACGTCGTGCTGCAGGACGCGCGCGGCGCGGTCCTCCGCTCCGCCGACCGCTACATCGGCTGGGTCAGCGGCGCGTTCGACCACCTCACCTGAGGTCCGGCGCGATCCGTGCTCCGGGCCTCACAGGAACGGCGCGAGCTCCAGCTCCATCGCGGGCTTCGGCTTCGCGCCGATGATCGTCTTCACCACCTGGCCGTCCTGGAACACCTTCATCACCGGCAGGGCGAGCGCCTTGTAGGCGACCGTCGTGTCCATGTTCTCGTCGGCGTTGATCTTGACGATGCGGATGCGGTCGGCGTGCTCCTCCTGCAACTGCTGCAGGATGGGCGACAGCGCCCGGCACGGACCGCACCATTCCGCCCAGAACTCGACGACGGTGGTGCCCGGCGCGGCGAGCACATCCTCCTGGAAGCTGGCGTCGGTGACGCTCTCGATCGTGGTCATGCGAGCACGCTAAGCCCTGACCCGAGGGGCAGGGTCAAGCGGTGCGGCGCGAATCCTGTGCGAGCATGGGACGAGGAGGTGCGCATGGAGATCCTGACCCCGCAGCAGATCCGCGAGTCGTTCGTCAACTGCTCCCGCAGCGAAGCCGAGGAGCTTCCGCTGCCCCCGGGCCTGCACGAGGTCGACTGGGCGCGCCGCGAGTACCTGGGCTGGCGGGACCCGCGGCTGCCGCAGCGCGGCTACGTCGTCATCCCGACGGCCGACGGCCCGGTCGGGATCGTTCTGCGCGCCTCTGAGGCCTCCATGCGGTCACACGTGCCCTCGATGTGCGGCTGGTGCCAGGATGTGCACCTCACCAACGACGTCTGGTTCTGGTCGGCGCGACGCGCCGGGCAGGCTGGCCGGAACGGCGACACGGTGGGGACGCTGGTCTGCGGCGCGTTCGAGTGCAGCGCCAACGTGCGCCGCACCCCGCCGCCGTCGTACGTGGGCTTCGACGCCGACCTGGTGGTCGAGGAGCGCATCGCGGGACTCGCTGAGCGGGCCCGCCGGTTCGCGGCGACCGTGGTCGGCGCGCGCATCTGAGATCGTCGTGCCGCCGGTGGGACTCGAACCCACACGCCCTTCCGGACAAAGCATTTTGAGTGCTCCGCGTCTGCCATTCCGCCACGGCGGCGCACAACAACACCTGAACAATACCGTAGGCTTTTGTGCGTGACTGACCAGGAATCGACCACCACCGCACCCCGCCGCGTCGTCGTGGCGGAGGACGAGTCCCTCATCCGCCTCGACATCGTCGAGACCCTGCGCGACAACGGGTTCGAGGTCGTCGGTGAGGCCGGAGACGGCGAGACGGCGGTCGCGCTCGCGACCGAGCTGCGCCCCGACCTGGTCATCATGGACGTCAAGATGCCGCAGCTCGACGGCATCTCGGCGGCGGAGCGCCTGTCGAAGGACCACATCGCCCCGGTCGTCCTGCTGACCGCGTTCAGCCAGAAGGAGCTCGTCGAGCGCGCGACCGAGGCCGGCGCCCTGGCGTACGTCGTCAAGCCGTTCACGCCGAACGACCTGCTGCCCGCGATCGAGATCGCGCTGGCCCGCTACCAGCAGATCATCGCCCTGGAGGCCGAGGTCTCCGACATGGTGCAGCGGTTCGAGACCCGCAAGCTGGTCGACCGCGCGAAGGGCCTCCTCAACGAGAAGATGGGCCTGTCGGAGCCGGAGGCGTTCCGCTGGATCCAGAAGGCCTCGATGGACCGCCGCCTGACCATGCACGACGTCGCCCAGGCGATCATCGAGCAGCTCGCGCCGAAGAAGTAGCACCGCCCGGCGCCCGAGGGGGAGCATCCGGCGGGTTTCGTCGGCTGCTCCTCCCCTTGCCGTTCTTGCCGGCGTGCCGCGTCCTCTGCTCCTCCCTTTCGGGCGGTCGCGTTCGCGCGGTCGCGTCTGGAAAGGAGGAACCGAGCCCCGACACGCGGGTCGATGACCGGAATGGGAGGGGCCGATGGCCCCAGCGCACCCGGAACTCCTCCGTTCCCGGCATGCCCGCCCGCGGCAGCCGCCTCCGCCTCACAGCTCCTTGATGAGGTTCGTGATGCGGATGGTCGAGCAGCGACGGCCTCGGTCGTCCGACACCGCGATCTCGTGCGTGGTCAGCGTGCGGCCGAGATGGATGGGCGTGCAGACGCCGGTCACGAAGCCGCTCGTCGCGGAACGGGTGTGCGACGCGTTGATCTCGATCCCGACCGCGAGGCGCCCTTCGCCGGCGTAGAGGTTGGCCGACATCGAGCCGAGGGACTCGCCGAGAACGACGTACGCGCCGCCGTGCAGGAGGTCGGCGGGCTGCGTGTTGCCCTCGACCGGCATCCGTGCCACGGAGCGCTGGATGCTGAACTCCAGCATCTCGATGCCCATCTTCTCGGCCAGCGCGCCGAGCCCTCTCTGCTGCACGTACGCGAGCGCATCTTCGGTCACGTCATCGGTCATCCTCGGCCTCTCCTGACGGTCGTCTGGACTGTCACCGGCCCCTTGTAGGCTGGCCTGGTGTCAGACTCCGAAAAGCCTACCCTCCTGATCGTCGACGGCCATTCGCTGGCATTCAGGGCTTTCTACGCTCTTCCGGTCGACAGCTTCGTGAACCGTGAAGGTCAGCACACGAACGCGATCCACGGCTTCATCGCGATGTTCATCAACCTGCTCCAGCAGCAGAAGCCGACGCACCTCGCGGTGGCCTTCGACATCTCCCGCTACTCCTTCCGCACGCGCGAATACCCGGAGTACAAGGGCACGCGCGGCGAGACCCCGTCCGAGTTCGCGGGCCAGGTCCCGCTGCTCGAAGAAGTCCTGCATGCGATGAACGTCACCACCATCGCGAAAGAGGACTACGAGGCCGACGACATCCTCGCCACCCTCGCGCGCCAGGGTGTCGAGCAGGGCTTCAAGGTGCTGCTCGTCTCGGGCGACCGCGACACCATCCAGCTCGTCAACGACGACGTGACGCTGCTGTACCCGAACGTCCGCGGGGTCTCCGAGCTCAAGGTCTACGACCCGGCGGCCGTGCGCGAGAAGTACGGCATCGAGCCGCATCAGTATCCCGAGATCGCCGCGCTCGTCGGCGAGACCAGCGACAACCTGATCGGCATCGACAAGGTCGGCGAGAAGACGGCCGTCAAATGGGTGCAGCAGTACGGCACGGTCGAGAACATCGTCGCGCACGCCGACGAGATCAAGGGCGTGGTCGGGCAGAACCTGCGCGATCAGAAGGAGAACGCCCTCCGCAACCGGCGCCTCAACCAGCTGCTCGACGACGTCGAGCTGCCCATCGGCCCGACCGACCTCGAGCGCAAGCCGCTCAACGAGAATGCGGTGCGCGACATCTTCGCCCGCCTCCAGTTCAAGACGCTGCTCGACCGCCTGATGAAGACCGCGGCCGAAGAGGGGATGCTCGACGGCGCATCCGCGTTCGCCCAGGTCGGCGACGCGGGAGCGGTGAGCGCGCCGGCCGTGCGCACGATGGTCGACGAGGAGCTGGCGAACTGGCTGTCGAAGGCGTCGGCCGACGGCGCTGCCGTCGCGGTCCAGCTCGAGACGGGACCCGCAGGCATCTCGGGCTTCGGGCTCGCCACCGCCGACGACACCGTCTACGTGCCGTGGGCGCCCGGGCGCCCGGACTATGCGGCGCTCGAGGAGTGGCTCGCGACCAGCGCGCCGAAGTACTTCTTCCACGCCAAGCCGCAGTTCAAGGCGCTGAGCCGTGCCGGCTTCGTGGTGGACGGACTGGCGTTCGACACCCGCATCGCCTCCTGGCTCGTGAAGCCCGGGGCCGCTGCGCAATCGCTGGCCGAGCAGGTGTACGAGGTGCTCGGCGAGACGCTCCCGGTCTCCGACCCCAACCAGCTCGTGCCGATCAACGACGCCGTCAGCCCGGCGACCGAGGCCTGGTACATCCGCCGGGTCGCCGAGGGCCAGATGATCGCCCTCGACGAGGGCACCCGGGGAGTGCTCGACGACATCGAGCTTCCGCTGGTCGCCGTGCTGGCCGAGATGGAGCTCAACGGCGTCACCATCGACTCCGAGGTGCTCGCCCGTCTGCGCGGCCAACTGACCGACAAGGCCAACGACTTCGCCGCGCAGGCGTACGCGCAGATCGGCCACGAGATCAACCTCGGCTCGCCGAAGCAGCTGCAGCAGGTGCTGTTCGAGGAGCTCGGGATGCCGAAGACCCGCGCCACGAAGACGGGGTACTCGACCGACGCCGGCTCGCTCGCCGACCTGCAGGAGAAGAACCCGCATCCGTTCCTCGGCCTGCTGCTGCAGCACCGCGACGCCACCAAGCTCAAGCAGATCGTCGAGACGCTGGAGCGCTCCGTCGAGAAGGATGGCCGCATCCACACCACCTACGACCAGACCGGCACGAGCACCGGCCGCATCTCGTCGAACGACCCGAACCTGCAGAACATCCCGATCCGCACGGAGGAGGGGCGCGAGATCCGCTCGGCCTTCACGCAGGGCGAGGGCTTCGAGACGCTGCTCACCGCCGACTACTCGCAGATCGAGATGCGGATCATGGCCCACCTGTCGGAGGACCCGGGGCTGATCGAGGCGTTCAACGGCGGGGAGGACCTGCACCGCTTCGTCGGCTCTCGCGTGTTCGGTGTCACACCCGCCGAGGTGAGCCCGGCGATGCGCACCAAGGTCAAGGCGATGTCCTACGGCCTCGCCTACGGCCTGTCGGCGTTCGGCCTCTCCAAGCAGCTGCGCATCGAGACCTCCGAGGCGCGGCAGCTGATGACCGACTACTTCGAGCGCTTCGGAGCCGTGCGCGACTACCTCCGCAACGTGGTCGAGCAGGCGCGCGTCGACGGCTTCACCGAGACGATCTTCGGCCGCCGCCGGCCGTTCGCCGACCTGACGTCCACCAACCGCGTCCTGCGCGAGAACGCCGAGCGCCAGGCGCTCAACGCGCCCATCCAGGGCTCCGCCGCCGACATCATGAAGGTCGCCATGCTCGGCATCGCCGGCGACATCATCGACCAGCGGCTCGACTCCCGGATGCTGCTGCAGGTGCACGACGAGCTCATCTTCGAGGTGGCCGCGGGGGAGTGGGATGCGCTCGAGGCGATCGTGCGCGCCCGGATGGCCGGCGCCGCCGACCTGCGGGTCCCGCTCGAGGTCCAGGTCGGCCGCGGCGCGAACTGGGACGCCGCCGCCCACTGACGATCTGCCGGGCTACGCTGCCGGTGTGAGTGAGCTGGAGCCGCGCCGGCCCCGGAGCCTCGGGAGGCGCCGTAAGCGGGCGGTCGTTCCGAGGCATATTCCGAGCGAGGTCGTGCCCGTGCCGTACGAAGAGGTGCAGGACTTCGTCCGCGATGCCATCACGGGAACGAGCCTGCGCGACCCGTTCGCGCAGGCTCTCGGCGGGTACGCGTTCTTCCAGCCGCAGCTGCGGTTCGTCCGGGTGGACGAGACGCATACGCGAATCGAGTTCGACGCGGTCGGCCGGGTAGGAGGTGCCGAGACGCTGCTGTACACGCGGCGGCTGGGCGAGATCGACCGCTTCTTCGTCGCACTCCGGGACGAGTTGGACCGGCGCGGCCTCGCCTGAATCGTGCACAGCGTTGCATCCGGACGACTTGTCCACAAAACCGACCGGCCCGTGCCGGTGTCGGACGCTCGTCGGTAGGGTCGGAGCATGACCAACGATCAGAAGCGCGAACCCACCCCGGTCGACACGATCGCCGAGGAGTGGGTCGACACCCAGCTCGAGCTCTATCCCGAATTCCACGTCTGGCTCGGCCGGCCCGGCCGCGAGGGCGAGTACGCCGACTACTCGCCCGCCGGCGCGGAGCACGCCATCGCCAAGGTGAAGGAGACGCTCGCCCGCATCGAGGCGGCAGAGCCGGTCGACGAGATCGACCGCATCACCAAGATGGACCTGAGCCGCGAACTGCAGCTCACGGTCGAGAAGCATGAGGCGGGGTTCGCTCAGCGCGACCTCAACGTCATCGCGTCGCCGGCACAGGAGCTGCGCGACATCTTCGACCTCGTGCCGACGGACACCGAGGAGGACTGGGCGAACGTCGCCAAGCGCCTCCACAACCTCCCCGCGGCGATGGAGGGCTACATCGAGACGCTGCGCAGCGGCATCGCGGCGGGCAACGTCCCCGCCATCCGCCAGGTGCGCGAGGTACTGGCGCAGGCGCGCAAGCAGGTCGCCGACACCGGCTTCTTCTACGAGTTCACGGCCGACGCGAAGCCGCTGAACGGCGTGCTGCCGGAGTCGCTCAAGGCCGACCTGGCGCAGGGCGCGAAGGAGTCCGCGCAGGCGTACGCCACGCTCGCCGACTTCTTCGAGAACGAGCTGGCGCAGCACGCCCCCGAGAAGGACGCCGTCGGCCGCGAGCTCTACGCGCTCGCGTCCCGTGGGTTCCTCGGCGCGACCGTCGACCTCGACGAGACGTACGAGTGGGGCATCGAAGAACTCGCCCGGATGCGCTCCGAGCAGGAGTCCATCGCCGGCGAGATCAAGCCGGGCGCGAGCGTGCACGAGGCGATCGCGTTCGTCGACGGAGACGCGAGCCGCAAACTGCACGGCACCGACGCTCTTCAGCGGTGGATGCAGGAGACCAGCGACCGTGCGATCGAAGAACTGGGCAAGTCGCACTTCGACATCCCGGCCGAGATCCGCCGCCTGGAGTGCATGATCGCGCCGACGCAGGAGGGCGGCATCTACTACACGGGCCCGAGCGACGACTTCGCCCGCGCGGGCCGGATGTGGTGGAGCGTGCCCGAGGGCGTCACCGAGTTCGACACCTGGCGTGAGCTGACGACCGTCTACCACGAGGGTGTTCCCGGTCACCACCTCCAGATCGCGCAGGCGACCTACAACAAGGCGCAGCTGAACTCGTGGCGGCGTATCGCCGGCACGTCGGGTCACGCCGAGGGCTGGGCGCTCTACGCCGAGCGCCTCATGGAGCAGCTCGGCTACCTCGACGACCCGGCCGACCGTCTGGGCATGCTCGACGGCCAGCGGATGCGCGCGGCGCGCGTGGTGCTCGACATCGGCGTGCACCTGGAGAAGCCGATGCCGGACGGCTCGCGTCCGTGGACGGGTGAAGACGCCTTCCCCTTCCTGCGCGAGAACGTGAACATGAACGATCCCTTCGTGCGCTTCGAGGTGAACCGGTACCTGGGCTGGCCCGGACAGGCGCCGTCGTACAAGATCGGTCAGCGCATCTGGGAGCAGCTGCGCGACGAGTACGCCCGCCGCGAGGGTGCTTCGTTCGACATCAAGGCCTTCCACAAGAAGGCACTCGACATCGGCGGCGTCGGCCTCGACACACTGAAGGCGGCGCTGCTCGACTGAGCAGCGCATCCTGTCGGTGTCCCTGACGTCCTGGTGATCTCCCCGTACCGCGCCGTTCTGGGCGCGGCGTTCGACGAGCTGCACCCGCGGCTGCAGCGGTACTTCGACGCCATCCCGGACGGCGCGGTCGGGCGGGGCGCGGGCGTGTTCGACACCGTGGGCACGCCGCGACGGTGGCTGTGGCCCGTGCTCGCCGTGTTCGCCCGGTCGCACGTCATGTTCCCGGTGTGGCAGCGCGGGGTTCCGTTCACCGTCGAGAACCGGCCGGTCGCAGGCACCGACGGGGCGCCGGCGGTCGCCGCCACCCGGGTCTTCGAGCTCCGGGGGCGAACCGCGACGATGATCGACGAGATCGGAGTACGCGGCGGGGCGGTCGTCGACCGCCTCGGGCGCCCGGTCCGGACCGAGGCCCAGTTCGCGGCGACCGTGCGGGACGGCGGCCTCCGCCTCCGGTCGACGGTTGTCTGGCTGGTCGTGTCCGGGCGGCGCCTGCGCCTCCCCGCTCCGTTCGCCCCGGTGGTCGTGCTCACCGAGCGGTGGAGCGACGAGGAGCAGCAGCAGCTGGTCTCGATCACGGTGACCGCGCCGCTGATCGGGCGCATCTATCAATACACGGGGCGGTTCCGGTACGGGATCGCGGAAGAGGGGGAACGATCGGCGTGAGCGAGCGCATCGTCATCGCAGGAGCATCCGGGTTCGTCGGGCGCTACCTCGCGCAGCACTACCGTGCGGCGGGTGCCGAGGTCGCCCTGGTCGGCCGCAACGGCCCGGACGTCCGCTGGGACGACGCCGCGGGACTGCGGCGGGCGGTCTCCGGGGCAGCGGCGGTCATCAACCTGGCGGGCAAGAGCGTCAACTGCCGCTACGGCGACGCCGCCCGGGCGGAGATCTTCCGGTCCCGGCTCGAGACGACGCGCGCCGTGCGCGAGGCGATCGCCGCGAGCGACGACCCGCCGCCCGTCTGGTTCAACGCATCCACTGCGACGATCTACCGCCATGCCGAGGACCGGCCGATGACCGAGTCCACCGGCGAGCTCGGCACCGGCTTCTCGGTCGAGGTGGCGAAGGCGTGGGAACGCGAGCTGTTCGCGGGCGAGCTCCCGGGAACCCGCCGGGTGGCCTTGCGCATGGCGATCGTGCTCGGCGACGGCAGCGCGCTGACGCCTCTGGTCAACCTGGTCCGGTTCGGCCTCGGGGGACCGCAGATCGACGGTCCGTGGTTCGCGACCACCCCGCGCCGCAATGCCGGCACCTTCCACGAGTTCCGGGCCCGCGGCGGGAGGCAGCGGTTCAGCTGGGTCCACATCGCCGACGTCCTCGGGGCGATCGAGTTCCTCCGGGCGCGTCCCGAACTCGACGGGCCGGTGAATGTGTCGTCGCCGAATCCCACCGACAATGTGACGCTGATGGCGACCCTGCGCCGGCTGCTGGGCGCCAGGATCGGCCTGCCCGCGTACCGCTGGATGCTCGAACTCGGCTCGGCGGCGATCCGCACCGAGACCGAGCTGGTGCTCAAGAGCCGGTGGGTGGTGCCCGAACGGCTGCTCGATGCGGACTACGAATTCGCCTACCCGGAGCTCGAACCGGCGCTCCGTGACATCCTCGCCGGCCGCGGCTTGCTGCACCCGTCCGCCGCCCGGTAGACTAGAACGTCACTTGTGTGACATCCCAATCCGCCTGCCGTTCGCGGAAAACATCCTAAACGATCGCGACCGGCCTGATTCCTGTCCATTACGGAGCACCCACTACATGACAACCGCAACGACCGACAAGGCACCCAAGCAGGTCGCCGTCAACGACATCGGATCTGCTGAGGACTTTCTTGCCGCGGTCGAAAAGACGCTGAAGTTCTTCAACGACGGAGACCTGATCGAAGGCACCGTCGTCAAGATCGACCGCGACGAGGTCCTCCTCGACGTCGGCTACAAGACCGAGGGCGTCATCCCCTCGCGCGAGCTCTCCATCAAGCACGACGTCGACCCCACCGAGGTCGTCGAGGTCGGCGACACCGTCGAGGCCCTCGTTCTCCAGAAGGAGGACAAGGAAGGCCGCCTCATCCTGTCCAAGAAGCGTGCTCAGTACGAGCGCGCCTGGGGCGATGTGGAGAAGATCAAGGAGGCCGACGGCGTCGTCACCGGTACGGTGATCGAGGTCGTCAAGGGCGGCCTGATCGTCGACATCGGCCTGCGCGGCTTCCTGCCGGCTTCGCTCATCGAGCTGCGCCGCGTCCGCGACCTCACCCCGTACCTGGGTCAGGAGATCGAGGCCAAGATCCTCGAGCTCGACAAGAACCGCAACAACGTGGTGCTCTCGCGCCGCGCGCTGCTGGAGCAGACCCAGTCGGAGTCCCGCACCACGTTCCTCAACAACCTGCACAAGGGCCAGGTCCGCAAGGGCGTCGTCTCGTCGATCGTCAACTTCGGTGCGTTCGTCGACCTCGGCGGCGTCGACGGCCTCGTCCACGTGTCGGAGCTCTCCTGGAAGCACATCGAGCACGCCTCCGAGGTCGTCGAGGTGGGCCAGGAGGTCACCGTCGAGATCCTCGAGGTCGACCTCGACCGCGAGCGCGTCTCCCTGTCGCTCAAGGCGACGCAGGAGGACCCGTGGCAGGTCTTCGCCCGCACCCACGCGATCGGTCAGGTCGCGCCGGGCAAGGTCACCAAGCTGGTCCCGTTCGGTGCGTTCGTCCGCGTGGCAGACGGCATCGAGGGCCTCGTGCACATCTCCGAGCTGTCCGGCAAGCACGTCGAGCTGGCCGAGCAGGTCGTGTCCGTGGGCGACGAGGTGTTCGTCAAGGTCATCGACATCGACCTGGAGCGTCGCCGCATCTCGCTGTCGCTCAAGCAGGCGAACGAGGGCGTCGACCCCGAGGGCACCGAGTTCGACCCGGCGCTGTACGGCATGGTCACCGAGTACGACGACCAGGGCAACTACAAGTACCCGGAGGGCTTCGACCCCGAGACGAACGAGTGGAAGGAAGGCTTCGAGGCGCAGCGCGACGAGTGGGAGCAGCAGTACGCTGCGGCCCAGGCGCGCTGGGAGGCGCACAAGCGCCAGGTCGCCAAGGGCCTCGAGGAGGCTGCCGCCGACAGCGGTTCGTCCTCGTACTCCTCCGAGACGGGCTCGGGCGGAACGCTCGCCGACGACGAGTCGCTCGCGGCTCTGCGCGAGAAGCTCAGCTCCAACAACTGAGACACGTCTCATGACGAGCGGCCGGTCCTTCGGGACCGGCCGCTTCGTCGTTCCCGGGACGTCGGCAACCGAGACTGCGGCGGTTCGGAACGACTGCGGGTGCTCGCGCACGCGCGGACGTTACGGATAACCGCAATCGCTTGAGAGCGGGGCAATGCAGGTCCCGGCTAGGCTGGGCCGGTGCAGCTGATCGGACTCACCGGGGGGATCGCCTCCGGCAAATCGACCATCGCGTCCCGCCTCGCCTCACACGGCGCCGTCATCGTCGACGCCGACCGCATCGCCCGCGAGGTCGTCGAGCCCGGCACGCCCGCGCTGGCGGAGATCGCCCGGCGCTTCGGCCAGGGCGTCATCGCGGCGGATGGCAGCTTGGACCGTCCGGCCCTCGGCGCCATCGTGTTCGGCGACCAGGACGCGCTGCGCGACCTGAACGGGATCACCCACCCGGCGGTCCTCGCGGCGTCCACGGCCCGCTTCGAGGCGGCCGCCGCGGCGGACCCGGACGCGATCGTGGTCTACGACGTGCCCCTTCTGGTGGAGTCGGCGAACGAGTACCCGTTCGACCTCGTGGTCGTGGCGCACGCGGATGCGGCGACCCGCATCCACCGGCTGGTCACGCTGCGGGGAATGGACGCGGCGGAGGCTGAGCGGCGCATCCGCTCGCAGGCGTCGGACGAGGAGCGCCTGGCCGTCGCCGACGTGGTCATCGACACGGATGGCACGCTGCAGCGCACCCGCGAACAGGTCGACGCCCTCTGGGAACGGCTGCAGGGCAGGCACTGAGCGCGTTCGCCGCGGCGGCTGTTCCGCTGTGAGCGAGAGCCGGCCGCAGTGTCGGTGGTGCTTCCTAGACTGGAGGCATGCTTCCCACGCGCTCCGTCCGTCCCTTCGAGGTCGTCAGCGAATACCAGCCGAGCGGCGACCAGCCGACGGCGATCGCCGAGCTGGCCGGGCGCATCAACGCCGGTGAGACCGACGTGGTGCTGCTGGGCGCGACCGGTACCGGCAAGTCGGCAACCACCGCGTGGCTGATCGAGCAGGTGCAGCGCCCGACGCTGGTGCTGGCGCACAACAAGACGCTGGCGGCGCAGCTGGCGAACGAGTTCCGCGAGCTGCTGCCGAACAACGCGGTCGAGTACTTCGTCTCCTACTACGACTACTACCAGCCCGAGGCGTACGTGCCGCAGACCGACACCTTCATCGAGAAGGACTCCTCGATCAACGCCGAGGTGGAGCGCCTGCGGCACTCCACGACCAACTCGCTGCTGAGCCGGCGCGACGTCGTGGTCGTCTCGACCGTCTCCTGCATCTACGGTCTCGGTGCGGCGGAGGAGTACCTGGAGGCGATGGTCGCGCTGCAGGTGGGCCAGAACGTCGGGCGCGATGCGCTCATCCGGCGCTTCGTCAACATGCAGTACGAGCGCAACGACGTCGACTTCTCGCGCGGCAAGTTCCGCGTGCGCGGCGACACGATCGAGATCATCCCGGTCTACGAAGAGCACGCGATCCGTATCGAGCTGTTCGGCGACGAGATCGAGGCGCTGTACTCGCTGCACCCGTTGACCGGCGACGTGATCTCGAAGATGGATGCGGTGTCCGTCTTCCCGGCGACCCACTACGCCGCGAGCCCGGCGACGATGCAGCGCGCGATCGGCACGATCCAGGAGGAGCTGCACGAACGGCTGCAGGAGCTGGAGCGCGAGGGCAAGCTGCTCGAGGCGCAGCGCCTGCGCATGCGCACGCAGTTCGACCTCGAGATGATGGAGCAGATCGGATTCTGCTCGGGCATCGAGAACTACTCGCGGCACATCGACGGACGGCGGCCGGGCGAGGCCCCGCACTGCCTGCTCGACTACTTCCCCGACGACTTCCTCGTGGTGATCGACGAGTCGCACGTCACCGTGCCGCAGATCGGCGCCATGTACGAGGGCGACGCGTCGCGCAAGCGCACGCTGGTCGAGCACGGGTTCCGGCTCCCGAGCGCGCTCGACAACCGCCCGCTGAAGTGGAACGAGTTCAAAGACCGCGTGGGCCAGACCGTCTACCTGTCGGCCACGCCGGGCAAGTACGAGATGGGCATCGCCGACGGCGTGGTGGAGCAGATCATCCGCCCCACCGGTCTGGTCGACCCCGAGATCGTCGTGAAGCCGACGAAGGGCCAGATCGACGACCTGCTCGAAGAGATCCGACTGCGGGTGGAGCGCGACGAGCGCGTGCTGGTCACCACGCTGACGAAGAAGATGGCCGAAGAGCTCACCGACTTCCTGGCGGAGGCCGGTGTCAAGGTGCGTTACCTGCACTCCGACGTCGACACGCTGCGTCGCGTCGAGCTGCTGACCGAGCTCCGCGCCGGTGTCTACGACGTGCTCGTCGGCATCAACCTGTTGCGTGAGGGACTCGACCTCCCGGAGGTGTCGCTTGTCGCCATCCTCGATGCCGACAAGGAGGGCTTCCTGCGGTCGTCCACCTCGCTCGTGCAGACCATCGGCCGTGCGGCCCGAAACGTCTCGGGCCAGGTGCACATGTACGCCGACGTGCTCACCGACTCGATGAAGAACGCGATCGAAGAGACCGAACGCCGCCGCGAGAAGCAGATCGAGTACAACCGCGTGAACGGCATCGATCCGCAGCCGTTGCGCAAGCGCATCGCCGACATCACGGACATCCTCGCGCGGGAGGAGGCCGACACGGCGCGCATGCTCGCAGGCCGCGAGCAGAAGCGCAAGAGCCCGACGCCGAACCTCCGCAGCGGCGGCATCGCCGCGCAGGGTGCGGCCGAGCTCGAAGGGATCATCGCCGACCTCAACCAGCAGATGCTGGCGGCGGCGGGCGAACTCAAGTTCGAGCTGGCGGCGCGGTTGCGCGACGAGCTCTCGGACCTGAAGCGCGACCTCCGCCAGATGGAGAAGGCGGGCCACCTGGGCTGACCGGCCAGCGCAGGAGCGCGAGTGGTGAGTCGTGGTCGGAATTCGGCGCGAATTGCGACATGAAGTCACCACTCGCGCGGTTGCGGGCCGGGATACGGTGGCAGGGTGGCTGCGAGGACGACGGGACGGAGGCGCTGGACGCTCGCGGTCTGCGCCGCCCTCGTGGGAGTCGCGGTGCTCGCGCTGGCCTTCCAGGGAACGCCCGAGTTCACCGGTCCGCGGATGTTCCTGCCGCCGGCGCCCATCCGCAGCGGCCCCCCGCAGCAGGGGATGACCGATTCGCCTGGGCCGCAGCAGGCGTACCACGAGGTCCGCATCGACCTGTCCTGGCTGCTGGTCGCCCTCATCATCCTGGCGGTCATCGTCGCCCTGGCGATCCTGTGGCGACTCCGACGCCGGTCGGCACCCCAGGCTGAGCTGCCGTCGCTGGCCGACGTCGCGGATGCCGGTGTCTCCGACGCGCCGCCCGCCCCCGAGCACGAGCCCGAACCGGAGCACGTCCGACGCGGTCTGGACCGGGCCTCCGCCGAGCTCTCCGAGCGACGTGAACCGCGCGACGCGATCGAGCGCGCATGGGTCGGGCTCGAAGAGGGCGCGGCCGACTCGGGCGTCCGGCGCCTACCCGCCGAGACGCCCGCCGAGTTCGCCGCCCGGGTCGTCGCGCGCGTGGCCGCCGACCGCGACGCCGCGAGGCGCTTCCTCGCCCTGTACCTCCGCGCGCGGTTCAGCAGCACGCCCGTGACCGCCACCGACGTCGACGCCGCGCGGGAGGCCGTGGACGTACTGCGCGCATCCTGGACGGTCGGCGCCGCAACGGGTCCGCGCAGCTCCGGCGACCTCCTCGGGGGCGCCCGTGAGCCGCCGCCTGCCTCCGCGGCTGCTGCGACGGCTCATCCTCAGCGCGCTGCTCGGCGTCGCCGTCGGCGTCGCCGCCTGGTACCTCGGGATGGACGCCGAACACGCCATCGGGCTCGGCGCGGCCGCCCTCGCGTTCACGGCCTGCCTGTCCGCGCTCGGCGAGGCCGCGGACGTGAGCTGGCCGGTCGCGCCCCCGCCACCGCGGGCGGGATCCCGGCGGGACGTCGTGCAGCTCGGCTGGTCGCTCGGATCCCGGGGCGGACGCGCGTCGCCCGAGGGCGTCCGCCGCCTGCGCTCGGTGGCGGAGCGTGCCCTGGCCCTGCGCGGCCTCGACCTCGAGGACCGGGCGGCCGACGCTCAGCTCGAGGCGCTCCTGGGTGCGGACGCCCTGAGCCTGCTGCGCCGCGGTTCGGCCGTCGCTCCACCACGGACCGCCCTGGTCGCCGCCGTCCTCGAACGGCTCGAGGCGCTCGATCCCCCCACCGACCCCGAACCGACCCCGACCCCCGAGGAGCCGTCCCGTGCCCGCTGACCCGAGCATCCCGTCCGTTCCGCCGCTCGCCGTCGACGAGGTCGCGCGCCTCGGCTCCGCTGTGCTCGACCGCGTCGGGAGCGTCGTCGTCGGGATGCGCGAGCCGCTCCGCGTGGCCTTCGCGACCATCCTCGCGGGCGGCCATGTGCTGTTCGAGGACGTCCCGGGACTCGGCAAGACGCTCGCCGCGCGGAGCATCGCGGCCGCCGTCGGGCTCGACTTCCGCCGCCTGCAGTGCACGCCGGACCTGCTGCCCTCCGACATCACCGGGTCCTTCGTCTACGTGCCGAGCACCGCCGAGTTCGAGTTCCGGCCCGGGCCCGTCTTCACCGGCCTGTTCCTCGCCGATGAGATCAACCGCACCTCGCCCAAGACGCAGTCGGCGCTGCTGGAGGCGATGGCGGAGGGGCAGGTGTCGGTGGAGGGACGCAGCTTCCGGCTTCCGACGCCGTTCCACGTCGTCGCGACGGCGAACCCGATCGAGTCGGAGGGAACCTACGCGCTGCCGGAGGCCCAACTCGACCGGTTCATGGTCCGGCTGAGCGTCGGCTATCCGGACGAGGCGGGGGAGTCGCGGGTGCTGCTCGCCCGCGTCGCGCGGAGGCACGAGGTCGCGACGGTCGAACCGGTGATCGATGCCGCGACGCTCACCGCCATGCAGGCGGGCGTCGAGGCGGTGGATGTGGACCCCGACATCGTCGCCTACTGCGTCCGCCTCGCTGCGGCCACCCGGCGGGACCGCTCGGTCGAGGTCGGGGCGTCACCCCGCGGGTCGCAGGGGCTGCTGCTCGTTGCTCGCGCCCTGGCCGTGCTCGACGGCCGCGACTTCGTCATCCCCGATGACGTGAAGTCGGTCGCGATCCCGGTCCTGGCGCACCGACTCACCCTCACGGTGCAGGCGTGGACGAGCGGGGTCCGCGCCGAGCAGGTCGTGGCGGAGGCCGTCAACACGGTCGCCGGGCCGCCCGCGGTCGGAACGGCGCACCGCGCGGAGGCCCAGGGGCGATGACCGACCCCGGCGAGAGCGGAGTACCCGCCGCAGACTCGCGGGCACGGGCGCTGACCGCGACGGGATGGATCGCGAGCCCGTCGCTGGCGGGTGCGGTCGTCGTCGGGATCGTCGCGATCGTCGCCGCCTTCGTGATGTCGCGTGTCGAGCCGGCGCTGGTCGGCGCGCCGCTCCTCCTCGCCGCCGCCCTGGGCTGGGACCGGCGCCCGACCCGCCGGAGCACGGGAACCACCGCCGCCGACGACACCGTCCTCGACACCTCCGTGATCTCGCCCGCCGCCATCCGCCCGGCCGCGGTCGGTACGCCCGCCCTCACCGTCCGCCTCCGCACCACCGCGACCCAGCGCCCCGACGCCATCCACCTCCGCCTCGCGCTCGGCGAATCCGCCCCGGTGGATGCGGTGCTCACCCCGCGTGCCGCCGCCGACGCGACCGGCGACGTCCCCGTCGTGCACTCCGGCCGCCAGCGCATCGCCGCCGTGACCGCCCGCGCGATCGGACCCGACGCCGCCTGGGTGACCGCGCCGTCCGGCGGCGCGCAGCTCGAGCGCGTGGTCCGCCCGATCCGCGCCCGGGTGCGCGCCCTTCCGCTGCCCGCCCGGCTGCTCGGTCTCACCGGCCAGCATGTGTCCACGCGCCCCGGCGACGGCGGGGAGTTCCGCGACATCGATCTGTTCCATCCCGGCGACCGGCTCCGGCGGATCGACTGGCGCGCGACCGCACGCGCCGGCCGTTCCGGCGAGCTCTACGTCCGGCGCACGACCGCCACCTCCGACGCCGCGGTGCACCTCGTGCTGGACGCCCGCGACGACCTGACCGGCGTGGTCGCCGACTGGTCGCGCGCCTACCCGCGGCCGGCCGTCTCGTCGCTGGACGTGGCGCGGGAGGCCGCCGCCTCTCTGGCCGCCGCCTACGCCGCCGCCGGCGACCGCGTGGGCTTCGACGACCTGGGGGAGTCCCACCGGGTACTCCCGCCGCGTGCCGGCGCGCGGCACCGGGAACGTGTCCTGCGTGAGATCGAGCTGACGGCCGCCACGGGTTCCGGCTATCAGCGCGTCCGGTCGCCGCGGCTCTCCCCGGGCGCGCTGGTGTACGTGCTCGCCACCTTTCTCGACGACCAGCCGTCCACGCTCGCCCTCACCTGGCGCGCGGCAGGGCACCGGGTGATCGCGGTGGATGTGCTGCCCGCGCGGGATACGCGCGACCTGACCGCGCGCGACCGGCTGGCGCTGCGCACGATCGAGCTCGAACGCCGGCTGCGCCTGCGCCGACTGCAGTCCGGGGAGTGGAGTTGCTGACCTGGCAGGATCCGAGCGTTCGTGATGCCGGGCTGCGAGCCCTGTCGCGGGGGCACGCCGATGACGCCCGACGCGCTCGCACGCACGGTCCCCGGCTGGTCGCTGCGTGCCGCCTTCGCCGCCGTCGCCCTCCCGCTCGTGCTCGTCGGTGTGCCGGAGGGCCCATGGACCGCGATCGCCGCCCTGCTGGTGGGCGTCGCCGTGTGGCGCCCCCGCTGGCTGACCGCCTGGGTGCTGATCGGCGTGCTCGTGCTGTCGTCGCTGGTCGAGCCGGGCATCCTGACCCTGCGCCTGCTCGCCCTCATCGCGGGCGTGCACGCCCTCCACCTCATCGCCGCGTGGATGCTGGCCGTGCCGCCCACGGCCCGCCTCCACCCCACGGTGCTGTTGCCGTCGCTGCGCCGCTTCGTTCTGATCCAGGTGCCCGTGCAGGCGGCAGCGGTGCTCATCCTGCTGCCGCCGTCCCGCGCATCCTTGCCGCTGCTGGCCATCGTCTCCGGTGCGGCGGTCCTGGCGCTCGTGGGGATGCTCATCCCGTCCCTGCTCCGCCGCCCACGCCGCTGATCCGGTCCGTCCACGAAGGGGTGCGCGGCACGAATGTCGGTGGTGCCACCTAGACTCGCGCCTGCGGGGATGCCCGCGCCCGGCACGATAGAATCGAACACACGTTCGAGGTCTCGAGCGAGGTGCGCGGTGGGCGAACAGCCCCGGATTTCCCAGCATGGATGGCGGAGAATAGAGCGAGTGAGCAGCGGGCGAGTGAACAACGAACGGGTGAGCGGCGAGACCGGCACGATCGGCGGCAGCATCGGCCGGGTGACCGGGTCGCACCTCAGTGTGCGCGGTGCCCGCGTGCACAACCTCCACAACGTCGACCTCGAGATCCCGCGCGACTCGATGGTCGTCTTCACGGGCCTCTCCGGCTCGGGCAAGTCGTCGCTCGCGTTCGACACCATCTTCGCCGAAGGGCAGCGCCGCTACGTCGAGTCGCTGTCGGCGTACGCGCGGCAGTTCCTCGGCCAGGTCGACCGGCCGGATGTCGACTTCATCGAGGGCCTGAGCCCCGCGGTCTCGATCGACCAGAAGTCCACCAACCGCAACCCGCGCTCGACCGTCGGCACGATCACCGAGATCTACGACTACATGCGTCTGCTGTGGGCGCGCATCGGCGTGCCGCACTGTCCGATCTGCGGTGAGCGCATCCAGCGTCAGACGGTGCAGCAGATCGCGGACCAGCTCATGGAGCTGGAAGCGGGCACCCGCTACATGGTGGTCAGCCCGGTCGTCTCGCAGAAGAAGGGCGAGTTCGTCGACCTCTTCAAGGAGCTGGCGGCGAGCGGTTACTCGCGCGCGCTGGTCGACGGCGAGCAGGTGCAGCTCTCCGACCCGCCCGCGCTGAAGAAGCAGGTGAAGCACGACATCTCGGTCGTCATCGACCGTCTCGTGGCCGGCCCCGACATCCTGGGCCGCCTCACCGACTCGCTCGAGACGGCGCTGCGCCTGACCGACGGTCTGGTGCAGGTCAACTACGTCGACCGCGAGGGTGCGGCCGCCTGGCAGAACTTCAGCGAGAAGCTCTCCTGCCCGAACGGCCACCCGATCCAGCTGACCGAGATCGAGCCGCGCACCTTCTCGTTCAACGCGCCGTTCGGCGCCTGCCCGGAGTGCTCGGGCCTCGGCACCCGTATGTCGGTGGATGAGGAGCTGCTGCTCGGCGACGACGAGCTGAGCATCGCCGAGGGCGTCATCGTGCCGTGGACCACCCAGGGCAAGGGACTCTTCAACTACTACGAGAAGCTGCTCGACGGCCTCGCGCGCGATCTGAAGTTCTCGCTGAAGACGCCGTGGAGCAAGCTCCCGCAGGAAGTGAAGGACGCCGTGCTCCACGGCGACAACTTCGAGGTCAAGGTGCGGTGGAAGAACCGCTACGGACGCGAGATGTCGTACACGTCGGGCTTCGAGGGCGTCGTGCCGTACATCGAGCGCCAGTACCTGCAGGCCGAGACCGACACGCAGCGTGCGCGGTGGGCCGAGTATCTGCGCGAGGTTCCGTGCCCCGTCTGCGGCGGCAAGCGTCTGAAGCCCGAGGTGCTCGCGGTGCTCGTGCACGGCAAGAGCATCGCCGACGCCTCGCTGCTCAGCCTGAGCGACGCCCGCGCCTTCATGGAGAAGCTGCACCTGACGGAGCGCGAGCAGAAGATCGGCGCGCAGGTGCTGCGCGAGATCAAGATCCGCCTCGACTTCCTGATCCAGGTCGGCCTGAGCTACCTCGATCTGGCGCGCGCCGCGGGCACGCTGTCCGGCGGCGAGGCGCAGCGCATCCGCCTGGCGACCCAGATCGGCTCGGGCCTGACCGGCGTGCTGTACGTGCTCGACGAGCCCAGCATCGGTCTGCACCAGCGCGACAACCGGCGGCTGATCGACACGCTCGTCGCGCTGCGCGACCTCGGCAACACCCTGATCGTGGTCGAGCACGACGAGGACACCATCCGCACGGCCGACTGGATCGTCGACATCGGCCCGGGCGCGGGCGTCAACGGCGGCCACGTCGTCCACTCCGGCTCCTACGACGACCTGCTCGAGAACACCGCGTCGCTGACCGGCGACTACCTGGCCGGCCGCCGCGAGATCGCCATCCCGGCGAAGCGCCGCAAGATCGACAAGAAGCGGATGATCCGGGTCGTGGACGCCGAGGCCAACAACCTCAAGAAGGTGACGGTCGACTTCCCGCTCGGCACGTTCGTCGCCGTCACCGGCGTCTCCGGTTCGGGCAAGTCGTCGCTCGTCAACGACATCCTGTACCGGGTCATGGCCAACAAGCTCAACGGCGCCCGCAAGGTGCCGGGCAAGCACCGCACTGTCACCGGTCTCGAGAACCTCGACAAGGTGGTGCACGTCGACCAGGCGCCCATCGGCCGCACGCCGCGCTCGAACCCGGCGACCTACACGGGCGTGTTCGACCGCATCCGCAACCTGTTCGCCGAGACCGTCGAGGCGAAGACCCGCGGCTACCTGCCGGGCCGGTTCAGCTTCAACGTCAAGGGCGGACGCTGCGAGGCGTGCTCGGGCGACGGCACGATCAAGATCGAGATGAACTTCCTGCCCGACGTCTACGTCGCGTGCGAGGTCTGCGGGGAGCCCGGTACAACCGCGACACCCTGTCCGTGCACTACAAGGGCAAGAACATCGCCGAGGTGCTCGACATGCCGATCAGCGAGGCGGCGGAGTTCTTCAAGCCCATCTCGGCCATCCACCGCTACCTGCAGACGCTGGTCGACGTCGGCCTCGGCTACGTCCGGCTCGGTCAGAGCGCCACGACGCTGTCCGGCGGCGAGGCGCAGCGCGTCAAGCTCGCGACCGAGCTGCAGCGCCGCTCCAACGGCCGCAGCGTGTACGTGCTCGACGAGCCGACCACGGGTCTGCACTTCGAGGACGTCCGCAAGCTCCTGCTGGTGCTGAACGGCCTGCTCGACAAGGGCAACACCGTGATCGTCATCGAGCACAACCTCGACGTCATCAAGTCGGCCGACTGGATCATCGACATGGGCCCGGAGGGCGGCGCGGGCGGCGGAGAGGTGATCGCGACCGGCACGCCCGAGAAGGTCGCCGAGACGCCGGGCAGCCACACCGGCTTCTTCCTCAAGGAGATCCTGCAGGGCGAGTCCGCCCGGGGCGCGGCGTAGGGGATGGCCGACACCGTCCCGTACCGGCCGAAGGCCGGCGAGATCCCGACCCAGCCGGGCGTGTACCGGTTCCGCGACAAGAACCGGCGTGTGCTCTACGTCGGCAAGGCGAAGAACCTGCGGGCGCGGCTGAGCAACTACTTCCAGCCGCTCCGCAGCCTCCACGAGCGCACCCGCCGCATGGTCACCACGGCGTCCAGCGTCGAATGGACGGTCGTGGGCACCGAGTACGAGGCGCTGCAGCTCGAGTACACCTGGATCAAGGAGTTCAACCCTCCGTTCAACGTCAAGTTCCGCGATGACAAGACGTACCCGTACCTCGCGGTGACGCTCGGCGACCGGGTGCCTCGCGTGATGATCACACGCAACCGCAACATCAAGGACGCCCGCTACTTCGGCCCGTACACGAAGGTCTGGGCGATCCGCGAGACCGTCGACCTGATGCTGAAGGCGTTCCCGATGCGCTCCTGCTCCGACGGCGTGTACCGCCGCGCGGAGCTGACCGGCCGGCCGTGCCTGCTCGGCGACATCGGCAAGTGCGCCGCCCCCTGCGTCGGCCGCATCACGCCCGAGGACCACAAGTCGCTCGCCATCGACTTCGCCAGCTTCATGGCGGGCAACGACAGCGGCTACCTGCGCGACCTCACCGAGAAGATGAAGCAGGCGGCGAGCACGATGGACTACGAGTCCGCCGCTCGCCACCGCGACGCGATCCAGGCGCTGGAGGGCGCGCTCGGCAAGAGCGCGGTCGTGCTGACCGAGAACATCGACGCCGACGTGTTCGGCATCGCGCACGACGAGCTGGCGGCCGCGGTGACGCAGTTCATCGTCCGCGGCGGCCGGGTGCGCGGTGTGCGCAGCTGGGTGGTCGACAAGGAGCTCGACGTCAGCCTCGGCGAGCTGGTCGAGACGGTCGTGCAGAACGCCTACGACGGGCCGGACGCGCCCCCGCGCGAGATCCTCGTGCCCGAGCTGCCGGACGACACGGCCGAGCTCGACCTCTGGCTCACGCAGCGCCGCCGCGAGACGCCCGACCCGTCCGCTCCCCGTGGCCGGCTGACCGGACGCGTGGAGCTGAAGACGGCGCAGCGCGGCGAGAAGGCCGCCCTCGCCCAGACGGTCGAGATGAACGCCAAGAACGCGCTCATCCTCTACAAGACCCGGCGCAGCTCCGACTTCGTCGCCCGCTCGAAGGCGCTGAACGACATCCAGGACGCCCTCGGGATGGGCGACGCCCCGCTGCGGATGGAGTGCTACGACGTCTCGCACCTGAGCGGCACGAACATCGTCGCCTCGATGGTGGTGTTCGAGGACGGGCTGCCCCGCAAGGATCAGTACCGGCGGTTCAGCATCCCGGAGTCGACGGACGACACCGAGTCGATCTACCAGGTGATCTCGCGGCGCCTTGCGTACCTCAAGGAGGCGCCCGCGGCGGTCGAGGGCCTCGACGAGGAGACGGCGCTCGACGCCGAGGGCGCCGCCGGTGCCGACGAGGTGGTGGATGCGGCCGAGCGCCGCCGCCGCAAGTTCTCGTACCCGCCGAACCTGCTCATCGTCGACGGCGGCCAGCCGCAGGTGGCGGCGGCGAAGCGGGCGCTCGACGAGTCCGGCGTCACGGGCATCCAGCTCGCCGGCATCGCCAAGCGGCTGGAGGAGATCTGGCTGCCCGACTCCGGTTTCCCCGTGATCCTGCCGCGCAACAGCGACGCGCTGTTCCTCATCCAGCGCCTCCGCGACGAGGCGCACCGTTTCGCCATCACGTACCAGCGGGCCCGCCGCAAGCGCGACATCGGGACGGTGCTCGGCGAGATCCCCGGGCTGGGGCCCTCGCGCGTCAAGGAGCTGCTGAAGCATTTCGGCTCCGTCGCCCAGCTGCGGAAGGCCACTCCCGAGCAGATCGCGGAGGTGCGCGGCGTCGGCCCGCGCCTCGCCACGGCGGTGTTCGAGCGGCTGGCGGACGGTGCGCGCGCCGACGCGGATCCGGGCGACGCGGGTGACGCCGACCGCACCGATGTGCGCGAGGAAGACGGCCAAGCGGCGGACGCCAGTCGGTAGGCTGGAGGCCACACCCCAGCAGCGGAGGAGACCGTTCGATGGCCACCGACGACGACACTGTCGCAAACGGCGAGCAGCAGGAGGTGCTCATCGTCACCGGGATGTCGGGCGCCGGGCGCTCGACGGTCGCGAACGCCCTGGAAGACCTCGACTGGTACGTGGTCGACAACCTCCCTCCGCAGATGCTCCGCCCGCTGATCGAGCTCGCGAACCGGGCCGAGTCCGGGCTGCCGCGCATCGCCGCCGTCGTCGACGTGCGCGGGCGCAACTTCTTCGTCGACCTGCGCGACATGATCCAGAGCCTGCGCGAGGGCACCAAGGTGCGCGTGCTGTTCCTGGAGGCGTCGGATGCGGTGCTCGTCCGCCGCTTCGAGCAGGTGCGCCGGCCGCACCCGCTGCAGGGCGACGGCACCATCCTCGACGGCATCTCCGCCGAGCGGACGCGCCTGCGCGAGATCCGCGAGGCGAGCGACATCATCGTCGACACGACGGACCTCAACATCCACCAGCTGGCGACCAACATCACCGACACGTTCGCGGCGGAGGACGCGGCGGACGTGCAGGTCACCATCATGAGCTTCGGCTTCAAGTACGGGCTGCCTGCCGACGCCGACATGGTGGCGGATGCGCGGTTCCTGCCCAACCCGTTCTGGAACCCCGAGCTGCGTCCGCACACCGGCCTCGACGGGGTCGTCCGCGACTTCGTGCTCGAGCAGAACGGCGCCGAGGAGTTCATCCAGGGCTACGTCTCGGCGCTGCGCCCGATCATGGCCGGCTATCAGCGCGAGAACAAACGGCACGCGCTGATCGCGATAGGCTGCACTGGCGGAAAACACCGGTCCGTCGCGATTGCGGAAGAGCTCGCGGCCCGGTTGCGCACTTTCCCCGGTCTGGCGGTGAACACCAAACACCGCGACCTCGGCCGTGAATGATCCCGGCCCATCCATCCACGGCACCACCCCCGCCTTGAGACAGTAAGGAATCCGATTGGCTCTCACCTCCGACGTCAAGGACGAGCTCACGAAGGTCGAGGTCAGCAAGACCACGGTCCGGGCCGCAGAGCTGGCGACCATCCTGCGCTTCTCGGGCGGCCTCCACCTGATCGGCGGCCGTATCGCGGTGGAGAGCGAGCTGGAGACGCCCGAGCTCGCCCGCCGGGTCCGGAAAGACCTCGCCGAGCTGTACGGCGTCCGCAGCGACGTGTCGGTGATCTCCGCCTCGGGCATCCGGCGCAGCAACCAGTACCTGGTGCGCGTGCTCGACGGCGGCGAGACCCTGGCGCGGCAGACCGGTCTGCTGGATGCGCGCCGCCGGCCGATCCGCGGGCTCCCGAACCGCCTCACCACCGGATCCCGCGACGAGCTGGCCGCCGTCTGGCGCGGCGCGTTCCTGGCGCACGGCTCGCTGACCGACCCCGGCCGCTCGGCCGCCCTCGAGGTCACCTGCCCGGGCAACGAGGCCGCCATGGCGCTCGTCGGGGCCGCGGGCCGGCTGGGCATCGCCGCCAAGGCCCGCGAGGTGCGCGGAGTGCACCGCGTCGTCATCCGCGACGGCGAGGCGATCAGTGCGATGCTCGTCGCGATGGGCGCCGCGCAGACCGTCGCGAACTGGGAGGAGCTCCGCCAGCGCCGAGAGGTCCGCGCCAACGCGAACCGCCTGGTCAACTTCGACGACGCCAACCTGCGGCGCTCGGCTCAGGCCGCCGTCGCGGCATGCGCCCGCGTGGAGCGCGCCCTCGAGATCCTCGGGCCGGATGTGCCCAAGCACCTGCAGTACGCCGGCGAGCTCCGCCTCGCGCACCGCGACGCCAGCCTCGACGAGCTCGGTCACCACGCCGACCCGCCCATGACGAAGGACGCGGTCGCCGGCCGCATCCGCCGGCTCCTCGCTATGGCGGACAAGCGCGCGAGCGACCTCGGCATCCCGGGCACCGAGGCCAGCCTCCCCGCCGATCTGGACGAGGTGTAGTTTTTTCAGGGGGATTCCCTCATAACAACAGTGGAGATGAGTAATGGCTGACTACACCCTGCCGGACCTTCCGTACGACTACTCGGCGCTCGAGCCGAACATCAGCGGCCGGATCATGGAGCTGCACCACGACAAGCACCACAAGACCTACGTCGACGGCGCCAACACCGCCATCGCCAAGCTGGCGGAGGCGCGTGACGCCGACGACCTGACCTACGTCAACAAGCTCCAGAAGGACCTGGCGTTCAACCTCGCCGGCCACGTCAACCACACCGTGTTCTGGAACAACCTCTCCCCGGACGGCGGCGACAAGCCGGTCGGCGAGCTGGCCGCCGCGATCGACGAGTTCTTCGGCTCGTTCGACAAGTTCCGCGCCCACTTCACGGCGTCGGCGCTCGGCATCCAGGGCTCCGGCTGGTCGATCCTCGCGTGGGACTCGCTGGGCCAGAAGCTGATCATCGAGCAGCTCTACGATCACCAGGGCAACCTCGCCGCGGCGACCGTCCCGCTCCTCATGCTCGACATGTGGGAGCACGCCTTCTACCTCGACTACGTCAACGTGAAGGCCGACTACGTCAAGGCGTTCTGGAACATCACCAACTGGTCCGACGTGAATGACCGCTTCCTGCGGGCGCGCGAGAAGACCGCGGGTCTGCTGCTACTGTCGTAAGCAGGATGGCGTCCCGGGAGGAGCCTCCCGGGACGCCGACGTCCGCAACAACCACCCACAAAGTGCGCCGTCCGGCGCCCATCGAGTAACTGGAGACATCTGTGTCCGTAAAGATCGGAATCAACGGGTTCGGTCGCATTGGTCGCAACTACCTGCGCGCGGCTCTCGCGAAGGGCAGCGACCTCGAGGTCGTCGCCGTCAACGACCTCACCGACAACAAGACGCTCGCGCACCTGCTCAAGTACGACTCGATCACGGGCCGTCTGGACGCGACCGTCGAGCTCGACGGCGACAACATCGTCGTCGACGGGAAGCCGATCAAGGTTCTCGCTGAGCGCGACCCCGCCAACCTCGGCTGGGGCGACCTGGGCGTCGACATCGTGATCGAGTCGACCGGCCGCTTCACCAAGGCCGACGACGCGCGCAAGCACATCGAGGCGGGCGCCAAGAAGGTCATCATCTCCGCCCCGGCCACCGGCGAGGACGCCACGTTCGTCATGGGCGTGAACGAGCACCTGTACAACCCGGAGACCGACAACATCATCTCCAACGCGTCGTGCACCACGAACTGCCTCGCGCCGCTGGCGAAGGTGTTCAACGACGAGTTCGGCATCGAGCGCGGTCTGATGACCACGGTCCACGCCTACACCGCCGACCAGAACCTGCAGGACGGCCCGCACTCCGACCTCCGTCGCGCGCGCGCCGCCGCCATCAACATCGTCCCGACCTCGACCGGTGCCGCCAAGGCCATCGGCCTGGTGCTCCCCGAGTTGAAGGGCAAGCTCGACGGCTTCGCCCTCCGCGTCCCGGTCCCCACCGGCTCGATCACCGACCTGACGGTCACCGCCTCGCGCCCCGTCACGGTCGACGAGGTCAAGGCGGCCTACAAGAAGGCCGCCGAGGGTCCGCTCAAGGGCATCCTGAAGTACACGGAGGACGAGATCGTCTCGAGCGACATCGTGTCCGACCCGCACTCGTCGATCTTCGACTCGGGTCTGTTGCGTGTCATCGGCGACCAGGTCAAGCTCTCGAGCTGGTACGACAACGAGTGGGGCTACTCCAACCGTCTGGTCGACCTGACCGAGTACGTGGCCGAGCGCCTCTAACGACAGGGAACCGACGTGACGCTCCGCACACTCGACTCACTCGGTTCGCTCGCAGGCAAGCGGGTCGTCGTCCGCTGCGATCTCAACGTGCCCCTCGAGGGCTCGAAGATCACGGACGACGGCCGTGTGCGAGCGTCGATTCCCACCCTGAACGCCCTGATCAACCAGGGCGCGAAGGTGGTCGTGATCTCCCACCTGGGCCGCCCTGAGGGTGCGCCCGATGCGAAGTACAGCCTGGCGCCGGTCGCCCAGCGGCTCTCCGAGCTGCTGGGCAAGCCGGTGACCTTCGCGAAGGACACCGTCGGCGGCGGCGCCGCGGATGCGGTGTCCGCCCTGAAGGACGGTGACATCGCTCTTCTCGAGAACCTCCGGTTCAACCCGGGGAGACCGCGAAGGACGACGCCGAACGGAAGGCGTTCGCCGAGAAGCTCGCCGCCTTCGGCGACGCGTTCGTCTCGGACGGCTTCGGTGTCGTGCACCGAAAGCAGGCCAGCGTCTACGAGCTCGCGCAGCTGCTGCCGAGCGCGGCCGGCACGCTCATCCAGGCCGAGCTCGAGGTGCTCGACCGGCTGACCGAGAACCCCGAGCGGCCGTACGCGGTGGTGCTCGGCGGCTCGAAGGTCTCCGACAAGCTCGGCGTGATCGGCCACCTGCTGCCGAAGGTGAACTCGCTGCTCATCGGCGGCGGGATGCTGTTCACCTTCCTCGCGGCCAAGGGCCTGAAGGTGGGCTCCAGCCTGCTGGAGGCCGACCAGATCGACACCGTGAAGGGCTACCTCGCCAAGGCGGACGAGCTCGGCGTCGAGATCGTGCTCCCGCGCGATGTGGTCGTCGCCTCGAAGTTCGGCGCCGACGCGGAGCACGCGGTGCGCCCGGTCGACGCGATCGAGGACACCGACTGGGGCTCCACGGGCCTCGGGCTCGACATCGGGCCGGAGACGGCGGAGCTGTTCTCCGAGTACGTCCGCGGCGCCCGCACCGTCTTCTGGAACGGCCCGATGGGCGTGTTCGAGCTCGCTCCGTTCGCGGCCGGCACCAAGGCGGTCGCGCAGGCGCTGACCGAGGTCGACGGCCTCAGCGTGGTCGGCGGCGGCGACTCGGCCGCGGCCGTGCGCGCGCTCGGCTTCCGCGACGACCAGTTCGGTCACATCTCGACGGGCGGAGGCGCGAGCCTCGAGTTCCTCGAAGGCAAGCGACTCCCCGGACTGGAGGTCCTCGGATGGCAGCAGTGAACCCCGCGGCACGACGTGTGCCGCTCATCGCCGGCAACTGGAAGATGAACCTGGACCACCTCCAGGCCATCGCGTTCGTCCAGAAGCTCGCCTGGACCCTGAAGGACGCGAACCACGACTTCACCGCGGTGGAGGTGGCGGTGTTCCCACCGTTCACCGACCTGCGCAGCGTCCAGACCCTGATCTCGGCCGACAAGCTGCCGCTGGCGTTCGGCGGCCAGGACGTGTCCGAGCACGAGTCGGGTGCCTACACCGGCGAGGTCTCGGCGGCCTTCCTGGAGGCGCTGGAGACCAGGTACGTCATCATCGGCCACTCGGAGCGGCGCACGCTGCACAACGAGACCGACGAGCAGGTGGCCGCGAAGGTGGCCGCGTCGCTGAAGCACAACATCGCGCCGATCATCTGCGTCGGCGAGACGGCGGAGGACCTGGAGGTCCACGGCGCGAGCGCCGTCCCCGTCGCGCAGCTGCGTGCCGCGCTGGCCCAGGTGGACTCCGCGGCTGACGTCGTGGTGGCGTACGAGCCGGTCTGGGCGATCGGGTCCGGCCAAGCGGCCACCCCGGAGCAGGCGGAGCAGGTCTGCGCCGCGCTGCGCGGGGTCATCGCCGAGCTGCTGGGCGACGACGTGGCCGCGAAGACGCGCATCCTGTACGGCGGATCGGTGAAGTCGGGCAACATCGCCGGCTTCATGCGCGAGCCGAATGTCGACGGCGCCCTCGTCGGCGGAGCCAGCCTCGACGTGAACGAGTTCGCGGCGATCGTCCGGTACCAGAAGCACGTCGGCCTCTGACCGGCGCCGCCGGTTATACTGGACGTTGGTTTACCCGGGGGTCGAGGCCCCCGCACGCTTCCCGAAAGGTTCCCCGTGCTCATTCTCCAGGTCGTCCTGCAGGTGCTGCTGGGCATCACCAGCCTCCTGCTGACGCTGCTCATCCTGCTGCACAAGGGCCGCGGTGGCGGTCTGTCCGACATGTTCGGCGGCGGTGTCACCTCCAACCTCGGTGCCTCGGGCGTCGCCGAGCGCAACCTCAACCGCATCACGGTGATTCTCGGGCTGATCTGGATCACCTGCATCGTCGTGCTCGGTCTGATCACCAAGTTCAGCGCGTAAGCGCGTCACTGAAGAAGGAGAACGGCATGGCTTCCGGAGGCAGTGCAATCCGCGGCTCGCGCGTCGGCGCGGGCCCCATGGGCGAACAGGACCGCGGCTTCCACGCGGAGCGCATCGCGATCTCGTACTGGGACGCCCTCGGCAACGAGACGGTCCGCTACTTCGCGGCGAACCTCCCCGAGGAGGAGATCCCCGACGTCATAGATTCGCCGTCGACCGGTCTGCCGGCCGGCCGCGACAAGGAGAACCCGCCGTCGGTGGCGAAGACAGAGCCCTACAAGACGCACCTCGCCTACGTGAAGGAGCGCCGCAGCGAGGAGGAGGCGGAGCAGCTTCTCGAAGACGCGCTCAACCAGCTCCGCGCCCGCCGCGGTCGCCCCACCACGAACTGACGCGACATTCGCACGAAGGCCGTTCATCCATCCGGGTGGACGGCCTTCGTCGTGCGGCTAGACTGCGTGCCACAGCAGGAGGTGGTGGATGCGCGGCTCACGGGACGACCGGGCGGGCATCCCGCGCGCCCTCGGGGATGAGGTCGCCCGCGCTGGACTCATCGCGCTCCTCGACGCAGCGGTCGCCTGCGCGGAGGACGCGGAGTGCCTGCTCACCCGCTACGACGACGGTTCACCCCTCGTGGCCGTGGATGCACGGCGCAGCCTCAAGCTCAGGATCGCGTTCGCCGAGCTCCAGCACTGGGTCGACGAGCTCGACCTGACCGGGTGCGACGCGGAGGTGCGGGACGAAGCGTCGCGCCTCCTGGCCTTCTACCTGCACCTGCTGACGCACGCCTTCGACCGCGGGATCGCCGCCGCCGGCCGGGACCGCCTGGCGATCCGGAGCCGGGCGCCGCTGACCGGGGCGCCGGCCGCGCGCCTCGCCCTTCTGCGCGAGCGCGTCCGCGCCTCCGCCTGAAGGACGCGAGCCGGCTCACGCCACCCGGTCCTTGCGCCGGTCGAGTGGTGACATCTGCTCACCACGAGCGTCGAGTGGTGACACCTGGTCACCACTCGACGTGCGCGCGTCAGTACGACGGCGCGATGAGGTTCTCGGGCACGTCGACCGCCGCATCCTTGTCCACGAAGAACACGGTGCGCTTTCGGCCCTTGGCGCCGGCGACCGGCACCTCGGTGTAGCTCGCGCCGGCGAGGGCGAGGCCCAGGGCGCTCGCCTTGTCGCTGCCGGCGAGCACCAGCCAGATGCGGTCGGAGGAGTTGATCACCGGGCGGGTCAGGCTCAGCCGCTGCGGGGGAGGCTTGGGCGAGTCGCGCTCGGCGATCACGCTGACCTTCTCTTCGCGGATGCCGTCACGGTCGGGGAACAGCGACGCGATGTGCCCGTCGGGCCCGACTCCCAGGAACATGATGTCGAACTTGGGAACCGGCCAGCCCTCGTGACCGAACGCCTCGAGCTCGGCCGCGTACACGCGCGCCGCCTCATCGATGTCCGGGATCTCGTCGGACGACGGGAACGGGTGGACGTTCTCCGGCGGCACCGCGATGTGCTCCAGGAGAGCCTCGCGGGCCTGGCGCTCGTTCCGGTCCGGGTCGTCCCGCGGCACGAAGCGCTCGTCGCCCCACCAGAAGTGCACCTTCGACCAGTCGATGGTGTCGCGGGCGGGGAGGCGTTGACCGCCTCCAGCACCGCGATGCCCATCGTGCCCCCGGTCAGCGCGATGTTCGCGCGGCCGAGGTCGTCGAGGATGTCGATCGTCTTGGTGAGGAAACGCGCCGCCACGGATGCGGCCAGGGCCTCCTTGTCGGGGTGGACGAGCACCCGCCGTTCGTTCGTCATGCCCTGGCGCCTGCTCCTTCGTCGGAGGTCTCCAGCAGTGCGAGACCCTTCGTGATCACCTCGCCGTAGAGGTCGTCGGGGTCCAGCCTACGCAGTTCCTCCGCCAGGCAGTCGCGCAGACTGCGGCGTGGCAGGGAGAGGTCGTGCGACGGCTGGCCCGGCTGCGACAGGCGGGCGACGTTCGGGATCTCGCGCTCCAGCTCGATGGTGCCGGTTGCGCGCTCCATCTTGACGCCGTGGATGCCGCCGGAGCCGATCGCGCGCGAGGCGAGGTCGTAGTGCACCGGCACCTGCAGCTGCAGGCGCAGCCACGCGGCGAGGAGGAGCGTGGAGGGGAGTCGGCCGCACCGGCCACATCCACCCCCGTGATGGGCTCGTACGGCGGCTGGTCGAGCACGGCGGCCAGCTGCGCGCGCCACAGGGTGAGCCGGGTCCAGGCGAAGTCCGTGTCGCCGGGGGCGTACGTCTGCCCCAGGTGGAACAGGAAGTCCTGCGGATTCGGCTGGGCCGAGGCGTCGGTGATCCGCCGGGTCGCGATCCGGCCGAGCGGGGAGTGCGACGCCTTCTCGGGCGCGACCCCGGGCCACCAGACCACGACAGGGGCGTCGGGGAGGAGGAGGCCGGTGACCAGTCCCTCCTCGTCGCTCGCCGTCTCGCCGTAGGCGCGGAGCACGATGACCTCGCTCGCCCCGGCGTCGCCGCCGACGCGGATCTGAGCATCGAGGCGGGCCTCGCCCTTCTTCCGCTCCCGGTCCTCCTCGGTCGAGACCACGATGACGCGCATCGGGTGCTCGCGGGAGGCGTCGTTGGCGGCCTCGATGGCCTCCTCCTCCTGACCGAGGTGGGTGGCGATGATCAGGGTGAGCACGCGGCCGAGGGCGACGGCGCCGCCCTCCTCGCGGATCTTGACCAGGGCTTTCGAGATGTTGCTGACGCTCGTCGCGGGAAGATCGACGATCATGGACGCCTCCAGACGCGGCCGTCGCGCTCCAGGAGCTCGTCGGCCGACTTCGGGCCCCAGGTTCCGGGGCGGTACTGCTCGGGCTGGCCCTGCGTGGCCCAGAAGTCCTCGATCGGGTCGAGGATCTTCCAGGAGAGCTCGACCTCCTCGTGGCGGGGGAAGAGCGGCGGGTCGCCGAGCAGCACATCCAGGATGAGCCGCTCGTACGCCTCGGGGCTCGCCTCCGTGAAGGCGTGGCCGTAGCCGAAGTCCATGCTGACGTCGCGCACCTGCATGCCGGCGCCTGGCACCTTCGAGCCGAAGCGGATGGTCACACCCTCGTCGGGCTGCACGCGGATGACGAGCGCGTTCTGACCGAGCGCGCTGGTCTGCGACTCCGCGAAGAGCTGCTGCGGCGCGCGCTTGAAGACGACCGCGATCTCGGTGACGCGGCGGCCCAGGCGCTTGCCCGCGCGCAGGTAGAACGGCACACCGGCCCAGCGGCGGGTGCCGATCTCGAGCTTGATGGCCGCGTAGGTCTCCGTGGTGGACTGGGGGTTCATCCCGTCCTCCTCCAGGAAGCCGACGACCTTCTCGCCGCCCTGCCAGCCGCTGCCGTACTGGCCGCGGGCCGTCGAGGTCGCCAGGTCCTTCGGCAGCCGGACGGCGGCGAGCACCTTCTCCTTCTCGGCGCGGAGGTCCGCGGCGTTGAACGAGATGGGCTCCTCCATCGCGGTGAGCGCGAGCAGCTGGAGCAGGTGGTTCTGGATGACGTCACGCGCAGCGCCGATGCCGTCGTAGTACCCGGCGCGGCCGCCCACGCCGATGTCCTCCGCCATGGTGATCTGCACGTGGTCGACGTAGTTGGCATTCCAGATCGGCTCGTACAGCTCGTTGGCGAAGCGCAGCGCCAGGATGTTCTGGACGGTCTCCTTGCCGAGGTAGTGGTCGATGCGGAACACCGAGTCCGGCGGGAACACCGTCTCGACGACGGCGTTCAGCTCGCGCGCCGACTGCAGGTCGTGACCGAACGGCTTCTCGATGACGACGCGCCGCCAGCCCTCGCCGGACTGGTCGGCGAGACCCGAGCGCTTGAGCTGCTCGGTGACGATCGGGAAGGCCTTCGGCGGGATGGACAGGTAGAACGCGTGGTTGCCCATCGTGCCGCGCTCCGCGTCCAGCTGCTCGACGGTGTCCTTGAGGCGCTGGAACGCCTCGTCATCGTCGAACTCTCCGGGCACGAAGCGGATGCCCTGCGCGAGCTGCTGCCACACGTCGTCGTCGAACGGCGTGCGCGCGTACTGCTTGACCGCGTCGTAGACGACCTTCTCGAAGTCCTGGTCCTCCCAGTCGCGCCGGGCGAACCCGACGAGAGAGAACCCGGGCGGCAGCAGGCCGCGGTTCGCGAGGTCGTACACCGCGGGCATCAGCTTCTTGCGCGACAGGTCGCCCGTCACGCCGAAGATGATGAGGCTGCTGGGCCCCGCGATGCGATTGAGGCGGCGGTCGGAGGGCAACCGCAGCGGGTTGAACTCCGGGGTGATCTCCACCGGTGACAAGTGTCGGTCTCCTTTATCGGGACTTCAGTTGACGGCCTCGAACAGCGAGACGACATCCGCCTCGGGGTTCGTGAGCGTGAGGGTCAGCACCGGGCGGCCGTGCTCGCCGAGGACGCTGGCGTCGCCGGCGGCCTGGGCCTGGATGAGCTGCCCGAAGGTGAAGGGACGGCCGGGGATCTCGAGGTCCTCCGGAGCCGTCGCCGTGATCTGCAGGAACACGCCGACGGCGGGACCGCCCTTGTGGAACTGACCGGTCGAGTGCAGGAAGCGCGGGCCCCAGCCGAACGTGACCGGGCGGTTCGCCTTCGCCGCCAGCAGGTCGCGGATCCCCGCGAGCTGGGGGAGGGCGAGGCGGTCGACGTAGGCCTGGACCGCGACGTAGCCGTCGGGGCCGAGCTGCGCGAGCAGCGCATCCACCGCGGCGTCGAGGGTCTTCGCCTCGCCGAGGAAGGATCCGGTGGTGCGCACCTCGATGCCGCCGGCGGTGAACGCCGGGGTGGCGGGCTCGGGCCGGTTGTCGAGCAGCGCGCGCGCCGCGGCCTTGGCGGCTTCGACGTCGGGCTGGTCGAACGGGTTGATGCCGAGCAGGCGCCCGGCGACCGCTACCGCGTACTCCCAGACGAGGAGCTGTGCGCCCAGGCTGCCCGACACGAGGATCTCGCCCTCGTGACGGTCGGCCGGGAACAGGTGGTGCGCCTCGGCGTTCGCGACGAGACGGACGACCTGCAGGTCGGCCGGCTTCGACTCGAGCTCGGGGGCGAGCTTGTCGAGCACGACCGGAAGCAGGCCGGTGCCCTCCTTGCCGGTGGACTCGGCGATCAGCTGCTCGGCCCAGTCGGCGAAGCCGACGATGTGAGTGCCGTCGGCGACGATCCCCAGCTTGTCCTTGAGCGGGCTGGTGCCGGCGATCGCGGCGCCGAGCACGAGACCCGGGTTCTGCGCGTTGTCGACGGCGAGCTCGATCTGCGTGGCCTCGGCCTCGTCGAGCAGCTCGGCGATGTCGACGCCGGCGAGACCGGACGGCACCAGGCCGAAGGCGGTCAGCGCCGAGTAGCGTCCTCCGACGTTGGGGTCGGCGTTGAAGACGCGGTAGCCGGCCTCACGGGCGGACTGGTCCAGCGGCGAACCGGGGTCGGTGACGACGACGATGCGCTCGCGCGGGTCGATGCCCGCATCCTGGAACCACTTCTCGTACACGCGCTTCTGGCTGTCGGTCTCGAGCGTGGAGCCCGACTTCGACGAGATGACCACCGCGGTGGCCGGCAGCCGGTCGCGGAGCGCCGCCAGCACCTGGCCCGGGTCGGTCGAGTCGAGAACGGTCAGCTCGGCCTCGGCCGTGCGGGTGATGACCTCGGGCGCGAGCGACGAGCCGCCCATACCGCCGAGGACGATGTGGTTCACGCCCTTGGCGTGCAGTTCCTCGCGCAGGGCGACGATCTCGGCGACGAGCGGACGCGAGATGGCGACCGCCTCGGTCCAGCCGAGACGCTTGGACGCCTCCGGCTCGGCCGCCGGGCCCCACAGCGCGGGGTCGAGGGCGGTGATGCCGGAGGCCACCTTGTCGGCGACGAGCTGGGGCACCACGGTCCGGACGGCTTCCGCCGCCGGACCGGTGACGTGGATGCGGAACGTCACTTGGCGGCCCCCTCGAGAGCGTTCTTCACGGTCTCGACGAGTTCGTTCCAGGAGACGACGAACTTGTCGACACCCTCGCGCTCGAGGGTCTCGGTGACGTCGTCGTAGCTGATGCCGAGGTCGGCCAGCTTGTTCAGCACGTCGTTCGACTCGGCGTAGGTGCCGGTGACGGTGTCACCGGTGATGGTGCCGTGGTCGAAGGTGGCGTCGAGCGTCTTCTCCGGCATCGTGTTGACCACGTTCGGGGCGACGAGCGCCTCGACGTAGAGCGTGTCGGGCAGGCTCGGGTCCTTGACGCCGGTGGAGGCCCACAGCGGGCGCTGCTCGTTGGCGCCGGCCTCGACCAGCTGCTTGGCGCGGTCGGTGGCGAACTCCTTCTCGTACACCTCGTAGGCGAGGCGCGCGTTGGCGATGCCGGCCTTGCTCTTGAGGCCCTCGGCCTCGTCGGTGCCGATGGCCGACAGGCGCTTGTCCACCTCGGTGTCGACGCGCGAGACGAAGAACGAGGCGACCGAGTGGATGCCGGACAGGTCGATGCCCGCCGCCTTGGCCTTCTCGAGGCCGGTGAGGTAGGCGTCGATGACCTGGCGGTAGCGCTCGAGGCTGAAGATCAGGGTCACGTTGACGCTGATGCCCGCCGCGATGGTCTCGGTGATGGCCTCGAGGCCCTCGACCGTCGCCGGGATCTTGATCATGACGTTCTGCTTCTGGATCTTGTCCGAGAGCTTCTTCGCGGCCGCGATGGTCGCCTGGGTGTCGCGGGCGAGGCCGGGGGCGACCTCGATCGAGACGCGGCCGTCGACGCCGTTCGAGCGCTCGAACACCTCGTGGAAGATGTCGCTCGCGTTGGCGACGTCGTCGGTGGTGATCTCGAAGATCGCGTCGTCGACGGACGTACCGGCGGCGGCGAGCTGGCGCACCTGCTCGTCGTACGCCTCGCCCTTGGAGAGCGCGGCGGCGAAGATCGTCGGGTTCGTGGTCACGCCGACCACGTTCTTCTCGGCGATCAGCTTCTGCAGGCCGCCCGAGTTGATGCGCTCGCGCGACAGGTCGTCGAGCCAGATGCTGACGCCCGCGGCCGACAGGGCGGCGGTGGGGGTCTGGGTGGTGGAGGTGGTGTCAGTCATGATGTTCTTCTTCTCCTCTTGGCCCGCGCTCAGAGCGACGCGAGCGATTCCTTCGCGGCGGACACGGCGTGCTCGGTGGTCATGCCGAACTCGCGGAACAGGGTCTTGTAGTCGGCCGACGCACCGAAGTGCTCGATCGACACGCTGCGGCCGTGGTCGCCGACGATCTTGTCCCAGGCGAGCGCGAGGCCGGCCTCGATCGAGACGCGGGCCTTGATCGCGGCCGGGAGCACCTTCTCCTGGTACTCGGCGGGCTGCTCGGCGAACCACTCCAGGCTCGGGGCCGAGACGACGCGGGCGTTGATGCCCTCGCCGCGCAGCTCCTCGCGGGCCTCGAGCGCGATCTGCACCTCGGAGCCGGTGGCGATGAAGATCACGTCCGGCGTGCCGCCCGGCGCCTCGGCCAGGATGTACGCGCCCTTCGCGACGTTCTTCGCCGACGCCAGGGTGTCGCCCTCGGCGTCGCCCTCGCCGCGCTCGAACACCGGGATGTTCTGGCGCGTCAGCGCGATGCCGGCCGGGCCCTGACGGCGCTCCAGGATGGTCTTCCAGGCCCACGCGACCTCGTTGGCGTCGCCGGGGCGGACGACCGCGAAGTTCGGGATGGCGCGCAGCGTCGAGAGCTGCTCGATCGGCTGGTGCGTCGGGCCGTCCTCGCCGAGGGCGACGGAGTCGTGCGTCCAGACGAAGATCGACGGGATGTCCATCAGGGCCGACAGGCGCAGCGACGGGCGCTGGTAGTCGCTGAAGATCAGGAACGTGCCGCCGAACGGACGGGTCGGGCCGTGCAGGACGATGCCGTTGATGATCGCGGCCATCGCGTGCTCGCGGATGCCGAAGTGCAGCACGCGGCCGTACCGGTTGCCCGTCCACTCGTGCGTCGAGCGCTCGCTCGGCACGAACGACGGCGCGCCCTCGATGGTGGTGTTGTTCGACTCGGCGAGGTCGGCGGAGCCGCCCCACAGCTCCGGCATGGCCGGGGCGATCGCGTTCAGCACCTTGCCGCTCGCGGCGCGGGTGGAGACGTCCTTGCCCGGCTCGAAGACCGGCAGCACGCTCTCGAGGTCGGGCGCCTGGCCGCTCAGCAGCCGGTCGAGCAGCTCCTTGCGCTCGGGGTTCGCCTCGGCCCAGGCGTCGAAGCCCTTCTGCCACTCGGCGCGCTCCTCGGCGCCGCGCTCGGTCGCCTTGCGGGTGTGTTCGATGACCTCGTCGGCGACCTCGAAGGTCTGCTCCGGGTCGAAGCCGAGCACCTCCTTGACGGCGCGCAACTCGTCGGCGCCGAGCGCCGATCCGTGGATCTTGCCGGTGTTCTGCTTCTTCGGCGACGGCCAGCCGATGATCGTCTTGAGGATGATCAGCGACGGCTTGTCGGTGACGGCCTTGGCGTTCTCGATGGCCGTGAAGAGCTCCTCCACGTCCTCCTGGTAGACGCCGGTCTTCTTCCAGTCGACGACCTGGACGTCCCAGTGGTACGCCTCGTAGCGCGCCTTGACGTCCTCGGTGAACGCGATGTCGGTGTCGTCCTCGATCGAGATCTGGTTGCTGTCATAAATCGCAATGAGGTTGCCGAGCTCCTGGTGGCCGGCGAGCGACGAGGCCTCCGAGCTGACGCCCTCCTCCAGGTCGCCGTCCGACGCGATCACGTAGACGTGGTGGTCGAACGGGCTGGTGCCGGGGGCGGCCTCAGGGTCGAACAGCCCGCGCTCGAAACGCTGGGCATAAGCGAAACCGACGGCGGAGGAGATGCCCTGACCGAGAGGTCCGGTGGTGATCTCCACGCCGTCGGTGTGTCCGTACTCGGGGTGGCCGGGGGTGAGGGAGCCCCAGGTGCGCAGCTTCTTCAGATCGTCGAGCTCGAGACCGTAGCCGCCCAGGTAGAGCTGGATGTACTGGGTCAAGGACGAGTGGCCCGCCGAGAGGATGAAGCGGTCGCGGCCCAGCCAGTGCTGGTCGTGAGGATCGCGGCGCATGACCTTCTGGAAGAGCAGGTAGGCGGCGGGCGCGAGGCTCATGGCGGTGCCGGGATGCCCGTTGCCCACCTTCTCCACCGCATCGGCCGCGAGGACGCGAGCCGTGTCTACCGCCTTGTTGTCAATGGGATCCCACTGCAGTGCTGCCACGTGAAAACTGACCCTTCGTAGAAATAGGTGAGGGTCGTCGTGGTACCCGCACCGGTTGAGGTAGTGCGCGCCGTGGACGTCATCGGCGCCGGGCCCGGAAGGGGCGTCGGCTGGCGAGCACCTTCAAGTATAGGTAACACGCACGAAACGTGGGGTCTTCCCCCAGGTGGTTGTGCTCTGGCCGGACACGGCGTAGCCCCGCAGCGCCGCCTCTACGTGCCGTAGACTTTCCAAGGGCTCTTCTGCCCCATCCGCCGAACCACCGAGCGCTGAAAACACCGAGGAGCAATGGACGTCGCTGTAGAGAGCCGTGTCGAACCGGGCCGCATCGGCGTCGCTCGCAAGGTGAGGGCGTACGTGTCGCTCACCAAGCCGCGTGTCGTCGAGCTGCTGCTGGTGACCACGGTGCCGACGATGATCCTGGCGGAGCGCGGCATCCCGAACCTCTGGCTGGTGCTCGCCACCGTCATCGGCGGCTACATGAGCGCGGGATCGGCGGGCGCCTTCAACTGCTACATCGACCGCGACATCGATCGCGTGATGCGGCGCACGAAGAACCGCCCGCTCGTCACGGGCGAGCTCTCCGACCGCGAGGCGCTGGTCTTCGCGTGGGCGCTGGGCATCGCCTCGGTGCTCGTGCTCGGGTTCTTCACCAACTGGCTCGCGGCGGGCCTGTCGGTCGCCGCCATCCTGCTCTACGTCGTCTTCTACACGCTCATCCTGAAGCGCCGCACCCCGCAGAACATCGTCTGGGGCGGCGTGGCCGGCTGCATGCCGGTGCTGATCGGCTGGGCGGCCGTGACGGGTTCGCTCGACTGGGCGCCGTTCATCCTGTTCGGGATCATCTTCCTCTGGACGCCGCCGCACTACTGGCCGCTGTCGATGAAGTACCGGTCCGACTACCAGGAGGCCGGCGTGCCGATGCTCGCCGTCGTCCGCGGCCGCGCGGTGGTCGGTCTGCAGGTCATCCTGTACGCGTGGGCGATGGTCGCCTGCTCGCTGCTGCTCATCCCGGTCGGCCGGATGGGCCTGCTCTACACGGCGGTCTCGCTGGTCGCCGGCGGCTGGTTCATCTACGAGTCGCACCGCCTCTACAACCTCGCGATCCGGCACGAGACGGTGTCGCCGATGCGCGTGTTCCACGGTTCGATCGCCTACCTGACGCTGATCTTCCTCGCGGTCGCGATCGACCCGCTGCTGCCGTTCTGACCGGCTCCGGCCCGGATTCCGTGCCGCGGGGGTCCGCTCGCCTCTAGCATGTGCGCATGACGGCACCGTTGCTGACCGCACACCTGGTGACCCCTCGTCTGGTGCTGGATGCGCCGACGGAGGACGACATCCCGGATGTCCTCGCCGCGTGCGAGGATGCGGAGACACAGGCGTGGGTGCCGCTCCCGACGCCGTACACGCGCGAGAGCGCCCAGTTCTTCGTCCGCTCCTACTGCCCGCACGGGGTCGCCAGCCGGCGCTACACGGTGTGGGCGCTGCACCTGCGCGAGGGCGGCCGGATGCTGGGCGCGCTGGAGGTGCGGCGCGACGACCGTCCCGGCTCCGCGTCCCTCGGCGCGTGGTCGGGCCCGTGGGGCCGTGGACACGGCTACATGAGGGAGGCGCTGGTGGCGGTCACCCGCTACGCCCTCGACCCGGCGGGCCTGGGGTTCGACCAGCTGAACTGGGAGTACGTGCCCGGCAACCACGCGAGCAAGCGGCTGGCCGAGGCGGCCGGCTTCGGCTTCGACGAGGGCATCCGCACCATCGTCGAGCTGCACGGCGTGCGGCGCGAGGCGCGCGTGGGGACGCTACGCCGCGACGACGTCGGACTCTGAGGCGGCGCGCGCCTCGGCCCGCTCGGCCGGGCCCGTGAGCGCGTGCAGGATGGCGGTCATGCAGGCCGCGAGCAGGGCCGCGAGGGTCATGTGGACGCCGACGAGGATGCCCGGCAGGCCGGTGTTCGCCTGGATGAGGCCGACGGCGATCTGCGCCACCTCGACCGCCAGCAGGTACAGCGAGAACCGGTGCACCGGCGTGGTGCGGTACCGGAACGAGCCAACGACGAGCACGAGCGTGAGGGCGAACGTCACGTAGGCCGGGATCGCGTGCACGTGCTGCAGGATCTCCGGGTTCAGGCCGCTGCGCGGGGTCTTCGTGTCGCCCGCGTGCGGGCCGGATCCCGTCGTCACGATGCCGACGAGGATGGTGACCGCCACGACGACGCTGGTGACCCACGCGACCGCCGCGAACCATCCGGGCACGGCCCGCTCCCGTGGCCCGGGTACCGCGTAGAGGCGGACCAGGTAGGACGTGGTGATCGCCACCAGCACGATCGACGTTACGAAGTGTGTCCCCACGACCCACCACGTGAGGCCGGTCAGCACAGTGATACCGCCGAGGACCGCCTGGAACGGCACGCCGAGCCCGGCGACGAGTGTCAGCCAGAACAGGTCGCCGCGCGAGCGGTACAGCTTCACGACCTGCAGGAACGCGATGATCGCGAGGATGGCCAGCACCCCGCCCAGCAGCCGGTTGGCGAACTCGATGACGCCGTGGACGCCCATCTCGGGCGTGTTGACGAGGGAGTCCGCGGTGCACTTCGGCCAGGTTGGGCAGCCCAGGCCGCTGGAGGTGAGACGCACCGCGCCGCCGGTCGCGACGAGCATGATCTGGGCGGCCAGGTAGATCCAGGCGACGACACGCGTCCGCCCGTCCACGCGGTCCGGCAGCCAGGCGATGAAGCGCTTCATGTGTTTCTGGGTTTCCTCGGTCTCAAACGGCAGGGCGGGATGCGGATACTCGGCCAACCCGCAGGCGCGCCTCTACTTTTACCTCGTCGCACCTGTAGAATTGGTGGGTTCGAGGAACGCGCCTCGGTGCGCGCGCCTGCAGGCGGTGCGTCGCGGCCCGCCTCCACGAACAGTCTAGGTACGCAGTTGCGCCATCCGCACAATCACGACTCTCGGCCGACGATCTCTCGTCGTGTGCGAAGGGGAATGAGCCGGACTGATATCCGGTTACGGCTGGTAGGAAACGAGGTAGATATGTCAGACATCCTGATCGATCGGCCTGAGCTCGCCTCTCTGGGGCAGTACGAGTTCGGCTGGGCGGATTCCGACGCTGCGGGCGCTTCCGCACGTCGCGGTCTCTCGCCCCAGGTGGTGAAAGACATCTCCGGGCTCAAGAAGGAGCCCGAGTGGATGCTGCAGCGCCGCCTGAAGGCCCTTCAACTCTTCGAGCGCAAGCCGATGCCGACCTGGGGTGCCGACCTGTCGGAGATCGACTTCGACAACATCAAGTACTTCGTCCGCTCCACGGAGAAGCAGGCGCAGAGCTGGGAGGACCTCCCAGAGGACATCCGCAACACGTACGAGAAGCTCGGCATCCCGGAGGCGGAGCGCCAGCGCCTCGTCGCGGGCGTCGCCGCGCAGTACGAGTCCGAGGTCGTCTACCACCAGATCCGCGAAGACCTGGAGCAGCAGGGCGTCATCTTCATGGACACCGACACGGCGCTGCGCGAGCACCCCGAGTTCTTCGAGGAGTACTTCGGCACGGTCATCCCGTCGGGCGACAACAAGTTCGCGGCGCTCAACACGGCCGTCTGGTCGGGCGGCTCCTTCGTCTACGTGCCGAAGGGCGTGCAGGTCGAGATCCCGCTGCAGGCCTACTTCCGCATCAACACGGAGAACATGGGCCAGTTCGAGCGGACGCTGATCATCGCCGACGAGGGCAGCTACGTGCACTACATCGAGGGCTGCACGGCGCCGATCTACAAGTCCGACTCGCTGCACTCCGCGGTGGTAGAGATCATCGTGAAGAAGAACGCCCGTGTGCGCTACACGACCATCCAGAACTGGTCGAACAACGTCTACAACCTCGTCACCAAGCGGGCCACCGCCGCGGAGGGCGCGACGATGGAGTGGATCGACGGCAACATCGGCTCCAAGGTGACGATGAAGTACCCGTCGATCTACCTGATGGGGGAGCACGCCAAGGGCGAGACCCTCTCCGTCGCGTTCGCCGGCCCCGGCCAGCACCAGGACGCCGGCGCCAAGATGATCCACATGGCGCCGTACACCCAGTCGTCGATCGTCTCCAAGTCGATCGCGCGGGGCGGCGGCCGTGCCGGCTACCGCGGCGAGGTTCGGGTGGATGCGGCTGCGCATCACTCCGCGAACACCGTGCGCTGCGACGCGCTGCTGGTCGACACGATCTCGCGGTCCGACACGTATCCGGCCATCGACATCCGCGTCGACGACGTGCAGCTCGGCCACGAGGCGACGGTGTCGCGCGTGAGCGAGGAGCAGCTGTTCTACCTGATGTCCCGCGGGCTGCCGGAGGACGAGGCCATGGCCATGATCGTCCGCGGCTTCATCGAGCCCATCGCCCGCGAACTCCCGATGGAGTACGCACTCGAACTCAACAAGCTCATCGAGATGGGCATGGAAGGCTCCGTCGGATGACGATCCAGCAGACGCAGACAGAACAGAACGCGCCGGCTCCATCGCACATGCGTGCGCCCGTCCCCGTCCAGACCCGCTCCGAGCGGTTCACGTCGACCGACGTCTCCGCGTTCCCGGCCGTCACCGGCCGTGAGCCGATGTGGAAGTACACGCCGGTAGCGCGCATCCAGGAGCTGACGAGCGGCGAACTCGACGGCTCCCCGTACGCCTACTCTCTGACAAGCACCGGCGACGTGACCGCGGCGAAGGGCGTCTCGACGCTCTGGGTCGGGCGCGAGGACTCGCGGATCGGCCGGGCCGGAAAGCCCGAGGACCGCGCATCCGCCAACGCGTGGACCGCCTTCGAGCAGGCGCTGCTGGTCAGCATCAGCGCCGACCTCAGCGGGGACCACCGCGAGGTGACGCTCACCCGCGCCGGCCTCGGCGACGCGCCCCGCGCGGCGCACACCGTGGTCGAGGTGGCCGACGGCGCGACCGCCACGCTCATCCTGCAGAACACCGGAGCCGCCCACCTCACCGAGAACGTGGAGTTCCTGCTCGGCAGGGACGCGGACCTCACGGTCGTCTCGCTGCAGGAGTGGGACGACGACGCGCTGCACGTGGCCGCCCACTTCGCCGAGCTGGCGGAGGGCGCGCGGATCAAGCACGTGGCGATCACCCTCGGCGGTGGCGTCGTGCGGCTCAACCCGTCGGCGCACCTCGCCGGCGCGCGGTCGGACGCCGAGCTGCTCGGTGCGTACTTCGCCGACGCGACGCAGCACCTCGAGCAGCAGGTGTACGTCTACCACGACGGTCCCGAGACCCGCAGCCGCGTCACGTACAAGGGCGCGCTGCAGGGCGAGGGCGCGCGGACGGTCTGGATCGGGGACGTGCTGATCGGCCCGAAGGCTGTCGGCACCGACACCTACGAGCAGAACCGCAACCTCGTGCTGACGGACGGCGCCCGCGCCGACTCCGTGCCGAACCTCGAGATCGAGACGGGCGACATCGTCGGCGCCGGCCACGCGAGCGCGACCGGCCGGTTCGACGACGAGCAGCTGTTCTACCTGCAGTCGCGCGGCATCCCGGAGGACGAGGCGCGCCGCCTGGTCGTTCGCGGCTTCCTCGCCGAGATCGTGCAGCAGATCGGTTCGCCGGCGCTGCAGGAGCGCCTGCAGGCCAAGATCGAGGACGAGCTCCAGGCGACCTCGGTCGCGAACGGAGCCGGGCACTGATGGCGGCGCAGCGCGTCGCCGCGGTCGCCGAGCTGGTCGAGAACCAGGCCACCCGCGTCGTGGTCGACGGTGTGCCGATCGCCGTGGTCAAAGACTCTGCCGGCACCGTCCACGCCATCGGCGACACCTGCACGCACGGCGAGATCTCGCTCTCCGAAGGCTTCGTCGAAGACGAGACGCTGGAGTGCTGGGCCCACGGCTCGCAGTTCTCGCTCGTCACCGGCAAGCCCCTCAACCTCCCGGCCTACGAGCCGGTCCCCGTCTTCGGCGTCGAGATCATCGACGGAGACGTCTACATCGACTCCAGCGTCACGAAAGAGAACCAGTAACCATGTCAGTCCTCGAGATCCGCGACCTCCACGTCACCGTCGAGACGGACCAGGGCACGAAGCCCATCCTGAACGGCGTCGACCTCACCATCAACGAGGGTGAGATCCACGCGATCATGGGCCCCAACGGCTCGGGCAAGTCGACCCTCGCCTACACGATCGCCGGCCACCCCAAGTACACCGTCACGCAGGGCACCATCACGCTCGACGGCGAGGACGTCCTCGCGATGACCGTCGACGAGCGTGCCCGCGCGGGCCTCTTCCTCGCCATGCAGTACCCGGTCGAAATCCCGGGTGTGACGAACACGAACTTCCTGCGCACCGCGAAGACCGCGATCGATGGCCAGGCGCCGTCGATCCGCACCTGGGTCAAGGACGTCCGCGAGTCGATGGGCGCGCTGCGCATGGACTCGTCCTTCGCCGAGCGAAACGTCAACGAGGGCTTCTCGGGCGGCGAGAAGAAGCGCAACGAAATCCTTCAGCTCGAGTTGCTCAAGCCGAAGTTCGCCGTGCTCGACGAGACCGACTCGGGCCTCGACGTGGACGCGCTCAAGATCGTGTCGGAGGGCGTGAACCGCGCAAAGGCCAACACCGGCCTGGGCATCCTGCTCATCACGCACTACACGCGCATCCTGCGCTACATCAAGCCGGACTTCGTGCACGTCTTCGTCGCCGGCCGCGTGGCGGAGCAGGGCGGCCCCGAGCTCGCCGACCGCCTGGAGGAGGAGGGCTACGACCGCTACGTCGACGCCCCCGAGTCAGCGTCGGCCGACGCGGCCGAGCTGGCCGAGGCCTGAGCCCGGACCGCTCCGAGCACCGAGAGGTAGAATCCGCTTATGCCCGCCACCTTGAGCCCCGCGCTCTTCGACCAGGTCGAGGAGGCGCTGAAGAACGTCATGGATCCCGAGCTCGGGATCAACGTCGTCGACCTGGGCCTCATCTACGACCTGGCCTGGGACGACGAGAACAACGCGCTCATCATCTCGATGACGCTCACGAGCGCCGGCTGCCCGCTGACCGACGTGCTCGAGGAGCAGACCGCCGAGAGCTTGGACGGCATCGTCGAGGCGTTCCGCATCAACTGGGTGTGGATGCCGCCGTGGGGTCCCGAGCGGATCACCGATGACGGCCGCGACATGATGCGCGCCCTCGGCTTCGCCATCTAGCCGAACCCCTTCCAACAGTTCCGGACTTCTTCCGTCCCGCCGCGGCGTGTCGACCCGAAGAAGTCCGGAACTGTTTGCTGCTGAGAACCGAAAGAGAGAACGACTGTGCTTGCCGTGCAGGGGCTGGAACTCCGCGTGGGCGCACGCCTCCTGATGGAGGACGTGAGCTTCCGCGTCGCCGCCGGCGACAAGATCGGACTCGTCGGGCGCAACGGCGCCGGGAAGACGACGCTCACCAAGGTGCTGGCCGGCGACCTGCTGCCCACCGCGGGGACGGTCGACCGCTCCGGCGACCTCGGCTACCTGCCGCAGGACCCGCGCTCGGGCAACCTCGACGACCTGGCGCGCACGCGCATCCTCGACGCCCGCGGTCTCGGCTCGATCGTGCTCGGCATGCAGAAGGCGACCGTCGAGATGGCGAGCACCGACTCCGCCGTGTCGGAGGCGGCCATGAAGACGTACGGACGGCTGGAGGAGCGCTTCCACCTGCTCGGCGGGTACGCCGCCGAGGCGGAGGCCGCATCCATCGCCTCCAACCTGAACCTGCCGGACCGCATCCTGGACCAGCCGCTCAAGACGCTGTCGGGCGGTCAGCGCCGGCGCATCGAGCTGGCGCGCATCCTGTTCTCCGACGCCCGGACGATGATCCTCGACGAGCCGACTAACCACCTGGACGCGGACTCGGTCATCTGGCTGCGCGAGTTCCTCAAGAGCTACACGGGCGGTTTCATCGTCATCTCGCACGACGTCGACCTCGTCGGCGAGACCGTCAACCGCGTCTTCTATCTGGATGCGAACCGCCAGGTCATCGACATCTACAACATGGGCTGGAAGAACTACCAGCGCCAGCGCGCCGCCGACGAGGAGCGCCGCAAGAAGGAGCGCGCGAACGCCGAGAAGAAGGCGGGCGCGCTGCAGCTGCAGGCCGCCAAGTTCGGGGCGAAGGCCACCAAGGCCGCCGCCGCGCACCAGATGGTCGCGCGCGCCGAGAAGCTGCTCGCCGGCCTCGAGGATGTGCGCCAGGCCGACCGCGTCGCCAAGCTGCGGTTCCCGACGCCCGCGCCGTGCGGCCGGACCCCGCTGCAGGCGAGCGATCTGTCGAAGAGCTACGGCTCGCTCGAGATCTTCACCGCGGTGGACCTCGCGATCGACCGCGGGTCGAAGGTCGTCGTGCTCGGTCTCAACGGCGCCGGCAAGACGACGCTGCTGCGGATGCTCGCCGGAGTGGACGCGCCCGACACCGGTCAGGTGGAGCCCGGCCACGGCCTCCGCATCGGCTACTACGCGCAGGAGCACGAGACGATCGACGTCGAGCGCAGCGTCCTGCAGAACATGGTGTCGTCGTCGCCGAACCTGACGGAGACCGAGGCGCGCAAGGTGCTCGGCTCGTTCCTGTTCACCGGGGACGACGCGCACAAGCCGGCCGGGGTGCTCTCCGGTGGCGAGAAGACGCGTCTGGCGCTGGCGATGATCGTCGTCTCGGGCGCGAACGTCCTGCTGCTCGACGAGCCGACGAACAACCTCGACCCGGCGAGCCGTGAGGAGATCCTGGACGCGCTGGCGCACTACGAGGGCGCCGTCGTGCTGGTCAGCCACGACGAGGGCGCGGTCGAGGCCCTCAACCCCGAGCGGGTGCTCATCCTCCCGGACGGGGTCGAGGACCACTGGTCGCGCGACTACCTCGACCTCATCTCTCTCGCCTGACCCGTCGAGATTTGTGCCAAATCTCGGTTATGGCGCCGCGATGACGTCGATTTGTGCCAAATCTGCGTTGAGGTCTCACGGGGATTCGTGACGAATGGTCGTTACTCGCACTGAATGGCGACCATTCGTCACGAATCGTGCGCGGGTCAGGCCCAGAACGCCGCGAGGGACGGCGCGAGCGCCACGCCCTGCGCATGGCCGAGGCGGGCCGCCGCGGGGCGGAGGGACGGATCCATCGCGTTCTCGCCGAACAGCTCTTGCGACTCGGGCCCGACCACCTCGACGCGGCTGCCGGAGCGGCGGAGGGCGTCGATCTGCACCGCGAGGTGGATGCCCCACCCGGCCGGTGCGAGCGACCGCCCGCCGAACGGCGACAGAACCAGCACCCGCGCGTAGCCGCTCGCCAGGTCGGCGTTCTCGGCGTTCGTCCGGAACCCGCCGTCGAGGTACCGTGCCTCGCCGATCCGGTACGGGAGCCCGCTCGACGTGCTCGCGGCCACCGCATCCAGGAGGCCGACGGCGCCGTCCCGGTCGAACACGACGCCCTCGGCGGTGCGCGTATCCACTCCGGTGATCAGGATGCGGCGGTCACGCGGCCACGAGGCGCCGGGGAGCCGGGCCGCGACGATCGCGCGCCAGCGCTCCGACCGGGATCCGTCGTCGTCCGCGTCCGCCGCGAGGGCGGCTGCGCACAGGCGGCGCCGGTAGTCGTCGGCGTCCGTGGACGCGGCGATGAGGGCGCTCAGCCGCGCCAGGCCGCCCGTGGCCCCGGCGGCTCCGGCGGGAGCCGGCCCGCGGGGCGGGGGCGGCACGAGCGCGGCCGCATAGAGTGACGCCGGATCGTCCGCGGTGAGTTGTGCGGCCGCCGTGGCGCCGGCCGAGGTCCCGACGGTCAGATCGGGCGCGGTGACGTCGAGGCCGGCCTCGGCGAGCCCGGCGATGACGCCGATCAGCCAGGCGTTACCGGTCGATCCGCCGCCGCCGAGGATGAGTGCGCGCTCCGTGCGCGCGGAAGAGGAAGGAGAAATGTTCATGGGAGTCGCCTTTCGCGAAATGCTGGACGGCGCTCCCGGCGGCGAGAAGGCTCAGCCGCGTGATCGTAGGCGAAGGGGAGCGCCCACTGTCGACACTGCGTTCATGGGTCTCACCTCCTGTCGCCGGAACACGATCGGGATGACGATAGCACGCGATCAGTGCGTGGCGTCGAGCAGTTCGTCCTCGACGTCGGAGTCGGTCCGCTTCGCGCGGCGGCGGCGCTCCCGTTCGGCGGCCCGTGCGCGCTCGGCCGGGTCGTCGGAGTTGCGCTTACGGTACTCGGTCACCAGCGCGTAGCCGAGGCCGAAGAAGCCGATCAGGGCGAAGATGATCCACTGGATCATGTACGACCAATGGAGCCCCTCGTCCTGCGTCGGGGGAGAGGTCACGGTCGGCGTCGGCGCGGTCGCGGGCGCCGGGTCCTCCGAATCGAGCAGTCCGTACGCGCCGGTGTACATGTCCGCGCCGTCGAGCTTCTGCTCGACGACGGAGAGCTGGATGGTCCCCACCTGATCGCCGGTCGCCGTACGCCCTGGGATGGCCGGTTCGCTGGCCTTGAGACGCGCGACCACGGTCACCTCGCCGGCGGGCGCCGCGGGCACATGGTCGGGGGCGTCCGTCTTGCTGCCGGTGGGCACCCATCCCCGGTCCACGATGAACAGCGTCCCGTCGGCCGTGCGCAGCGGCGTGAGCACCTCGAACCCGGGATTGCCGTTGAATGGGCGGTTGCGCACGAGCAGCTGCTTGTCGCGCTCGTACGTGCCGCGCACCGTGACGCGGGTCCACTCCTGCTTCGCCGAGTACGCGCCGAGCGTCGGCAGCTCTGTCGTCAACGGAACCGGCTTCGAGTCGAAGTTCGCCGTGATCAGGGCATTGGCGGCGGCAGCCTCCTTGCTGCGGGCCAACTGCCAGTTGGAGAGGAACCCGCACGCGATCGCGAACACGATGGCGAAGGCGAGGTAGCCGAGCCAGCGGCGCGAGAAGGCGAACCGCCAGCCGGCGGATTTCGGGTCGCTCATGCGTCCGAACCCACCGCGGGGACCACGCGGACCGGGAACTCGCGCGCGGCGAGGAACTCGCGCAGGAACTCCACGTGCTCGTCGCACGCGAGCCACACCTTCACGCGATCCTCCGAGTGGATGCGCGGGTTGCGCCACTCGATCCGCCACGACGCACGCTCACGGCAGCCGGCGCGCGAACAGGTCAGCGGCGCAGGCTCGCCCATCCCGATCATCAGCCCTCCCGAGGCTCGTCCCTCGGCGCCTGCGGCGGAGGCGCCACTGGAACGATACTGCCCGGACGCTGAACATCCACCCGGCCCTGCTCCACCGACACGTTCGCGATGACGACCGCGAAGTACGGCAGGAAGATCGCGCCGACCAGCGGGATCGCGGCCCACCAACCGGGCACGATGACCGCGGCGATGAGGCAGAGCACACGGACGCCCATAGCGACCGAATACTTGATCATCCGGTGCTTGCGCTCCTCGTCCGGGGAGAGGGGGAGGCTCGTGATCGACGGGGCTGAGGGCTTCTTCATGTGCGTTCACCCCAGAGTACGTCCATAAACTATTCGACGGGCCTGCTCGGGCCGAATACGCAGAAAGCTGTTCCTGAAGGGAAGCGCATGACCACGCCACGCACCGTCCTCGTCACCGGAGGCAACCGGGGGATCGGCTACGCCATCGCCGAGGAGTTCGTCGCCCAGGGCCACCGCGTCGCGGTCACGGCGCGCTCGGGGGAGGGACCGGAGGGCGCCCTGACGGTGCGGGCGGATGTGACCGACACGGCCTCGGTCGACGCGGCGTTCACCGAGGTGGAGGAGAAGCTCGGCCCGGTGGAGGTCGTGGTCGCCAACGCGGGCATCACCAAGGACACGCTGCTGATGCGCATGACGGACGAGGAGTTCGACTCGGTCGTCGAGACGAACCTGGGCGGCGCCTTCCGGGTCGTCAAGCGGGCGAACAAGGGGATGCTGAGGGCACGCTTCGGCCGCATCGTGCTGATCTCGAGCGTCGTCGGGCTGTTCGGCGGCGCCGGCCAGGTCAACTACGCGTCCTCGAAGGCCGGCCTCGTCGGCATGGCGCGGTCGATCACGCGCGAGCTCGGGGCACGCGGCATCACCGCCAACGTCGTCGCCCCCGGCTTCATCGAGACGGACATGACGGCCGCGTTGCCGGAAGCGCAGCAGGCCGAGTACAAGAAGAGCATCCCGGCCGGCCGCTTCGCACAGGCGTCGGAAGTCGCCAAGGTCGTCACCTGGATCGCGGGCGACGACGCCGGCTACATCTCCGGCGCGGTCATCCCGGTCGACGGCGGCCTCGGGATGGGCCACTGACCCACGCGGTCAGCCGCGCAGGCCGAGGAGGGGCAGCACCTGCGACAGGTCGGGGCGGTCGATGACCAGGTCCGCCTCGGCCCGCACCTTCGGCTTGGCGTTGAAGGCGACCGCGAGGCCCGCCTCCGCCATCATCCGCAGGTCGTTGGCGCCGTCGCCGATCGCGACGGTCTGCCTCAGGTGCACGCCCGCGTCCGCGGCCCAGAACAGCAGCGCCTGCGCCTTGGCGGCCGCATCGACGACCGGTCCGTCGACCTCGCCGGTGAGCACACCATCCCGCACCACCAGGCGGTTCGCCCGCCAGTGATCGAGTCCGAGCCGCTCGCCGATCGGGTCGAGCAGTTCGTGGAAGCCGCCGGAGACGACGCCGACCACGCCGCCAGCGGCCTGGACGCCCGCGACGAGCTCCGGCACGCCCTCGGTGACGCGGATGCGCTCGCCCACATGGGCGAACACCGAGGCGGGAAGGCCCTTCAGTGTGCGGACGCGCTCACGCAGGCTGCGCTCGAAGTCCAGCTCGCCGCGCATCGCGCGCTCGGTGATCTCCGCCACCTCGGTGCGGGAGCCCGCCTCCTCGGCGAGCAGTTCGATGACCTCGTCCTGGAGCAGGGTGGAGTCGGCGTCGAGCACGACCAGGACGGACGCCTTGCGGTGATGCGAGTCGCTCATGGAACGACGTGCACGCCCTTGCCGACCACGGTGATGCCGGATTCGGTCACCGTGAAGCCGCGCGCGCGGTCCCGCTCCGGGTCGACGCCGATCTGCGCGCCCTCGGCGACCACCACATCCTTGTCGAGGATGGCCCGGCCGACGAACGCGTTCGGCTCGATCACGGCGCGCTCGAAGACGACCGAGTCGATGACCTTGGCGCCGGAGTCGACCTTGGCCCACGGTCCGAGCACGCTGCGCTCGAGGTGGGCGCCCGAGATGACGGAGCCGAGCGAGACGATGGAGTCGATGGTCGTGCCGAGCGCACCGCGTCCGTCCCGCACGATCTTCGCCGGCGGCGAGTTGAGCACCTGGCTGAAGATCGGCCAGCTGTTGTTGTAGAGGTTGAAGATCGGCAGGGCCGAGATGAGGTCCTGGTGGGCCTCGAAGAACGAGTCGATCGTCCCCACATCCCGCCAGTAGTAACGGTCGCGGTCGGTGGATCCCGGGACGTCGTTGTTGTTGAAGTCGTAGACCGCCGCCTCGCCGCGGGCGACGAAGTCGGGGATGATGTCGCCGCCCATGTCGTGGTTGGAGTCGGGCTTGTCGCCGTCGCGGATCACCGCGTCGATGAGGGCGTCGGCGTCGAAGACGTAGTTGCCCATCGAGGCGAGCACCTCGTTCGGCGAGTCCGGAAGGCCGATCGGGTCGCGCGGCTTCTCGCGGAAGGCGCCGATGCGGTCCGGGCGGTCGGGCTCCACCTCGATGACGCCGAACTGGTCGGCGAGACCGATGGGCTGGCGGATGGCGGCGACGCTCGCCGGGGCCCCGGAGGCGATGTGCGCCTCGATCATCTGGCCGAAGTCCATCCGGTACACGTGGTCCGCGCCGACGACCACCACGATGTCGGGCTTCTCGTCGCGCAGCAGGTTGAGGCTCTGCAGGATGGCGTCCGCCGACCCGCTGAACCAGCGCTTCCCGAGGCGCTGCTGAGCGGGGACGGAGGCGATGTACGAGCTGGTGATGCCGTCGAGCCGCCAGGTCTGGGACACGTGACGGTCGAGGCTGTGGGACTTGTACTGGGTGAGCACGACGATCTGGCGCAGCTGCGAGTTGATCAGGTTCGACAGCGCGAAGTCGATCAGGCGGTACTGCCCGCCGAACGGGACGGCGGGCTTCGCGCGGTCCGCCGTCAACGGCATCAGCCGCTTTCCCTCTCCGCCCGCGAGGACGATGCCGAAGATCTTCTTGCCTGGTGCCATGCCCCTAACAGTAGAGGCGAAGTGTTCGCTGTACTAGCGTTTTGGTCATGCGCGTCGATCTTCTGACCAGGGAGTACCCGCCGGACATCTACGGCGGCGCCGGGGTGCACGTGACCGAGCTGGTGCGGGCCCTCCGCACCGACACCGAGGTCGTCGTGCGGGCCTTCGGCGAGCCCCGGGAGGAGCCGGATACCGCGTCGTACCGCGTGCCGGCGGAGCTCGCGGAGGCGAACGGCGCGATCGCGACGCTGGGCGTCGACCTGCAGATGGCGCAGGACTGCGGGGGAGCGGATGTGGTCCATTCGCACACCTGGTATGCGAACGGCGCGGGCCATCTGGCCAAGCTGCTGCACGGCGTCCCGCACGTCGTCACCGCGCACAGCCTCGAGCCGTTGCGGCCGTGGAAGGCGGAGCAGCTGGGCGGCGGTTACCGCGTCTCCAGCTGGATCGAGAAGACGGCCTTCGAGGGTGCGGACACGGTGATCGCGGTCAGCGACGGGATGCGGCGCGACATCCTCGCGGCCTACCCCGACCTCGACCCGACCAAGGTCGTGACGATCTACAACGGCATCGACCTGGAGCGCTGGCAGCCGCTGCGCGACGACGACCGCGCGCGTGCGCTCGGCATCGACCCGGAGCGCCCGGCCGTCATCTTCGTTGGCCGGATCACCCGCCAGAAGGGCCTGCCGTACCTGCTGCGCGCGGTGCGCCGGCTGCCGCCCGAGGTGCAGATCATCCTCTGCGCGGGCGCGCCCGACACGCCGGAGATCCTCGCCGAGGTCGCCGGACTCGTGGAGCAGCTGCAGCGGGAGCGCGACGGAGTGGTGTGGATCGACCGCCTGCTCCCGAACGACGAGCTGCGGATCGCGCTCACCGCGTCCACCGTGTTCGTCTGCCCGTCGATCTACGAGCCGCTGGGGATCGTCAACCTGGAGGCCATGGCGTGCGGGCTGCCCGTCGTCGGCACCGCGACCGGCGGCATCCCCGAGGTCATCGTGGACGGCGTCACCGGCCGGCTGGTGCCCATCCAGCAGCTGCAGGACGGCACCGGCACGCCGACCGATCCGGAGCGGTTCGTGGACGACCTCGCGGCCGCCCTGATCGAGGTCGTGAGCGATCCGGAGCGGGCGGCGGAGATGGGCCGCGTGGGCCGTGAGCGCGCCGAGACCTCGTTCAGCTGGACGGCCATCGCCGAGCAGACGCGGGACGTGTACCGGTCACTCATCGGCCGCTAGCGCAGGTAGGCTGGAGCGCATGGCCGACAGCGTTATCCGACTTTCCGACGTGTCCGTTGTGCGGGACGGCAACCCCGTCCTGAAGGGAATCGACTGGGCGGTCGAGCCGGACGAGCGGTGGGTCATCCTGGGCCGCAACGGCGCGGGCAAGACCACCCTGCTGCAGATCGCCGCGGCCGCGCTGCACCCGAGCTCGGGCGAGGCCGTCGTGCTCGGCGAGTCCGTCGGCCACACCGACCTGGCCGAGCTGAGGCCGCTGCTCGGGTTCGCGTCCAGCGCGCTGGCCCGGCGCATCCCGCGCAACGAGCGTGTGCTGGATGTGGTGATGACCGCCGCGTACGCCGTCACCGGCCGCTGGCACGAGCTGTACGAGGAGATCGACGAGCGCCGGGCGCACCGCGTGCTCGCCGAGTGGCACCTCGACCACCTGGCGGAGCGGACCTTCGGCAGCCTCTCCGACGGCGAGCAGAAGCGCGTGCAGATCGCCCGCTCGGTGATGACCGACCCCGAGATCCTGCTGCTCGACGAGCCGGCCGCCAGCCTCGACCTGGGCGGGCGCGAGGAGCTCGTGAAGCTGCTCGGCGGCTACGCCAGCGACCCGAAGTCCCCGGCGATCGTGATGGTCACCCACCACGTGGAGGAGATCCCGCAGGGCTTCAACCGCGCGCTGCTGCTCAAGGAGGGCGAGATCGCGGCCGCAGGCCCCATAGGCGAGGTGCTCACCAGCGAGAACCTGAGCGACACGTTCGGTGTCGCGGTGGAGATCAGCGAGGCCGACGGGCGCTACACGGCGCGCGCCGCCGGGTGACGGTTCATCCGCGCCGATCTGCTAAAGTAGATAGCTGGCCCGACCTGGGCCGATAAGCTTCCCGTCCTCACGCCGTCCGGCGCGGACACGACCGAATACGACACGCAACAAGGAAGTCCTGATGAAGACTGGCATCCACCCCGACTACGCCCCGGTGGTTTTCCGCGACCTGGCCTCGGGTGCGACGTTCCTCACCCGCTCCACCGTCTCGAGCGACAAGACGATCGAGTGGGAGGACGGCAACACCTACCCGGTGATCGACGTCGAGATCTCTTCCGAGTCGCACCCGTTCTACACGGGCAAGCAGCGCATCCTCGACTCGGCCGGCCGTGTCGAGAAGTTCAACTCGCGCTACAAGAACTTCGGCAAGTAAGCCGCACGCGGCTCCGCCGCAGCACGAAGGCCCCCGTCCGCTGGACGGGGGCCTTCGTCGTTGCCGCTGCGCGGGTCGCCGGCGCGGGCCGTGCCCGCTATCGAAGGAGATTCGGGCGGCTCACCGTCGAATCTCCCGCGGGACTGCCGATCGAAGGAGATTCGGCACCCGAACTCCTTCGATCGGCAGCGACCGCTGTGGCTCAGGACGTGGTGGTGTAGTTGCCGCTCGCAGCGAGCGAGACGATCAGGATGACCCAGATGATGCCGATGACGATCGAGATGAAGCCGATGATGACGGCGGCCAGCGCCAGTCCGCGACCCTTCTCGCCGGTGCGCTTGATCTGCGACAGGGCGATGAAACCGAGGATGATGCCGACGATGTTGATGAAGAACGTCACGATGAACGCGACGATCGCCATGGTGTTCCACCGGGGCTCAGCCGCGCCGTAGGGCTGCGCGTACTGCGGCTGCTGCTGCTGCGGCGGGAGGGGCTGGGGGTTCAGGTTGGAATCGCTCATGGCACACAACGTAGCGGGCCAGCGGGCGTCCGCAGAAGCCCCCGCATGCGGGGGAAGCGTCGGAGCCCGCAGCGGTCAGCGCAGCGGCCAGTCTCCGGAGGTGGTGAACTGGGGGTCGCGCTCGCGCCGCATGTACTCCTGGAAGTCGGCCGCCTGCTCCCGGCACCAGTCGACCTGGCGCAGGTGCAGCTCCGCCGCCTCCAGTGCGAGAGCCTCGGCGTGGATGCGCGCGAGCGCCTGCGCGACGCGGCCGGCGGCGATCGCATCCGCGCCCGCATCGTGGGCGGCGAGCAGGTCGACGCCGTAGTGGGTCGCGGTGACGGTCAGCGTCCGCTTGCCCCTGCGGTACTTGTCGACCGCCTTGTCGATCACGAGCGGGTCGATGATCGGGCCCGGCGAGACCAGCGGCGCCACGTCGTACCGCCGCGCCTCGCGGTCGAGCAGCGTGAAGTCGTAGGGGGCGTTGTAGGCGACCACGGGGATGCCGCGGTCGAACAGGCTGCGCAGCTGCGCGACGATCGCCGCGACGCCGCGGGCGGCATTCATCCCGGCGGCGCGCGCCTGCTCGGTGGTGATGCCGTGCACGGCCGTCGCCTCGGACGGGATGTCGACGCCCGGGTCGAGCAGCCAGTCCCGGCGGTGCAGCACCTCGCCGGTCTCGTCGAGGAGGCCGACGTGCGCGGTCACGATCCGAGCCGATTCGACGTCGATCCCGGTGGTCTCCAGGTCGAAGACTCCCAGCCGGTGGTGCCACGTGCTCATGACTCAACGCTAGGCACGACCTCCGTCATCCGAACGGATGGCGCGCCGAGTCGTGAGAAGGTGCGCGAATCCGCGCCGAGTGGTGAGCGGATGTCGCCACTCGGCAGGATGCGGAGCGAGCGCAATCAGGCGCGGCGCGGCTCCATGTGCAGCCAGTAGAAGTTCTGCGTGCCGAGGGTCAGCGTGAAGCGGCCGTCGTCGGCGACGGTCGGGAACTCCGCCCCGCCGAACAGGTCGTACAGCGTGCTCCCGGCGAACTCGGGCGCCTCGAGCGTGACCGACACCGGGTTGTGCGCGAACGAGAACACGCACAGCACGTCCTCCGGCTGGTCGCCGAAGTGCGTCCCGCTGCCGGCGTACGACCGCACGAAGGCGAGCACCGACTCGTGATCGGTCGGCAGCACGCGGATGTCGCCGAGGCCGAACACCGGATGCGCCTTCCGCACGTGGATGACGTTGCGGATCCAGTGCAGCAGCGAGCGGGACTGGGCGAGCTGCGCCTCCACGTTCACCTGGTTGTAGTGGAAGACCAGGGACTGCACGACCGGGAGGAAGAGCTTGCCCGGGTCGGCGCTGGAGAAGCCGGCGTTGCGATCCGGCGTCCACTGCATCGGCGTGCGCGAGCTGTCGCGGTCGGGCAGCCAGATGTTGTCGCCCATCCCGATCTCGTCGCCGTAGTAGAGGAACGGGCTGCCGGGCAGCGAGAACAGCAGCGCGTGGGCCAGCTCGAGCTCGGCGCGCGAGTTGTCGAGCAGCGGCGCGAGGCGGCGCCGGATGCCGATGTTGGCGCGCATCCGCGGGTCGTAGGCGTACCAGCCGTACATTGCCTGGCGGTACTCCTCGCTCACCATCTCGAGCGTGAGCTCGTCGTGGTTGCGCAGGAAGACGCCCCACGCGGCGCCCTCCGGGACGTCGGTCGTCTCGGACAGCACCCGCACCAGCTCGCCGGCCTGCTGCGACCGGAGCGCGTAGAAGATGCGCGGCATCACCGGGAAGTCGAAGGCCATGTGGCACTCCGGCTCCTCTTCGCTGCCGAAGAAGGCCGCGACCTCGCGGGGCCACTGGTTGGCCTCCGCGATCATGATGCGGCCCGGGTACTCGCGATCGACCCACTCGCGCAGCTTGATGATGAACTCGTGCGTCTTCGGCTCGCCCTCGCCGTTGCCCTCGTCGGACTCGTAGAGGTACGGGATGGCGTCGAGCCGGAAGCCGTCGACGCCCAGGTCGAGCCAGAACTTGACGATGTCGTACATCGCCTGGTGCACGGCCGGGTTCTCGAAGTTGAGGTCGGGCTGGTGCGAGAAGAAGCGGTGGAAGTAGAACTGGCGGCGCGCCTCGTCGAACGCCCAGTTGGAGTCCTCGGTGTCGACGAAGATGACGCGGATGTCCGGCCACTTGTCGTCCGTGTCGTTCCACACGTAGAAGTCGCCGTACGGCCCCTCCGGGTCGGAGCGCGACTGCTGGAACCACTCGTGCTGGTCGGAGGTGTGGTTGATCGGGAGGTCGATGATGATGCGCATGTTGCGCTCGTGCGCCTTGGTCACCAGCTCGCGGAACTCGTCGATGGTGCCGAACTCGGGCAGGATCGACGTGAAGTCCGAGACGTCGTAGCCGCCGTCGCGCAGCGGCGACTGGAAGAACGGCGGAAGCCACAGGGCGTCGATGCCCAGCCACTGCAGGTAGTCGAGTTTCCCGGTGAGCCCGGCGATGTCGCCGGATCCGTCTCCGTTGCTGTCGACGAACGACCGCACCATGACCTCGTAGAAGACCGACCGGCGGTACCACTGGGGATCGAGGGCGAGGCCGGGCAGCGTGATGGGCGCGGTGAAGCTCACGGTTCTCCTTGTGCGGGGGATGGAGGACGGGGGTGGTGCGCGGGCGCGGCAGTGCGGTGCAAGCGATTGCACTCAGCAGAGTCTAGGGCGTGCCGACCGTGGCCTGTCCAGTCCTCTTGTCGGCCGCGCCGCCTAGACTGTCAGGCGATGCCTGTCACCTCCCCTTACGCCGTCGCGCTCGAGCGCGTGCCCGTCCGCGAGGAGGCGGTCAGCGTCCTCGGTTCCACCACCCGCTACTGGGATTACGGCGACCCGCACGCGTCGACGGTGCTCGTGCTCGTGCACGGCTTCCGCGGCGATCACCACGGACTGGAGCCGGTCGTCGCGCAGCTGGACGGCGTGCGCATGGTCTCGCCCGACCTGCCCGGGTTCGGGGGGTCCACGCCGATGAGGGAGGCGGCGCACGACATCGACGGCTACGGCCGCTGGCTGCGCGCGTTCGTGGCCGCGCTGGGCCTCCCCGCCGCCGCCCGCGTGGTTCTGCTGGGCCACTCGTTCGGGTCGATCGTCGTCGCCGGGGCGCTGGCCGGCGAGCCGGCCGGCTCGCCTCGTCCCGACGCCGTCGTGCTGGTGAACCCGATCGGGCAGCCGGCGCTCGAAGGCCCGCGCGGCGTCTTCACCCGCCTCGCGATCTTCTACTACTGGCTGGCGGCCGCGCTGCCCGAGCGTCTCGGCTTCGCCCTGCTGCGCAACCGCGTGATCGTGCGCGTGATGAGCCTGGCGATGGCGAAGACGCGGGATGCGTCCCTTCGCCGCTGGATCCACGACCAGCACGACCGCTACTTCTCCGCCTTCAGCGACCGCCGGGTCGTGCTCGAGGCGTTCCGCGCGTCCGTGGAGCACGACGTCAGCGAGTATGCGCCGCGGATCCCGGAGCGGACGCTGCTGGTCGCCGCCGAGAAGGACGACATCACCCCGATCGCGGCCGAGTACCGCCTGCAGACGCTGTTCCCCGACGCGCAACTGGTGGTGATCCCGGATGTCGGGCACCTCATCCACTACGAGACTCCGGTGGCCGCCGCCCGCGCGATCGAGCGGTTCCTGGCCGAGGGGACGGCGGCGTGAGGATCCTCTTCGACTGCCGGTACACGCGCATCGGCCGGCACGACGGCATCAGCCGCTACACCGCCGGGCTGGTGACGGCCCTCGCGAAGCTGCACCCGGTGACCATGCTGATCAGCGACCACCGCCAGCTGGAGCTGCTGCCCGAGCTGCCGTGGGAGCTCATCCCCTCGCCGACCGCGGTGGGGGAGCCCTGGGTCGCGCGCACCGTCAACAAGCTGCACCCTGACGTCGTCTTCACCCCGATGCAGACGATGGGCGCGTTCGGCCGGAAGTACCGGCTCGTGCTGACCGTCCACGACCTCATCTACTACCGGCACCCGACGCCGCCGCGCGACCTGCCGGCCTTCGTGCGGGGACTCTGGCGGCTGTACCACCTGGCGTGGTGGCCGCAGCGGCTGCTGCTCAACCGCTCCGATGCCGTCGTCACCGTCTCGGACACCACAAAGGGGCTCATCGCGGAGCACCACCTGACGAAACGCCCGGTTCACGTCGTGCCCAACGCGGCCGACATGCCGGAACTCGCGTCCGGCCGCGCCGAGCGCACGGCGCCCGAGACCAAGAGTCTCGTCTACATGGGCTCGTTCATGCCGTACAAGAACGTGGACACTCTGGTGCGCGCCGTCGCGCTGCTGCCCGGCTACACGCTCCACCTGATGAGCCGGGTGACGGATGCGGAGCGCCGGCGGCTAACGGAACTCGCGCCCGGCGCGACGATCGTCTTCCACAACGGCGCGAGCGACGACGAGTACGCCGAGACGCTGGCCGCCGCGACGGCATTGGTCACGGCATCCCGCGACGAGGGCTTCGGCATCCCGCTGCTGGAGTCGATGACGCTCGGGACGCCCGTCCTCGTGAGCGACATCCCCATCTTCCGCGAGATCGGGGGAGAGGCCGCGCTGTACTTCCCGCCCGATTCGGCCGAGGAGGTCGCGGCGCGCGTCCGCGAACTCGAGGCACCCGGCGTGTGGGCCTCCCGCTCGGCGGCGGGCCGCGCGCAGGCGGAGCGCTACACCTGGGACGGCTCGGCCGCCCGGCTCCTCGAGGTGCTGAACGCGACAGGGCACTCGAAACGGAAGCGCGTTTGATGCCATAATCGCGAAGTGTGCAGAAGTGCACTTTTCTTCGGGGGGACGTCGATGTCAGACAAAAGGTGGTTCAGGACGGCCGCGGCCGCGGGTCTCGCGATGGTGACCGCGATCGCGGGGGCCGCGCTTGGCGCAGTGCCGGCGAACGCGGACCAGTCGATGTATCGCGTCGTCGAACAGCTGCCCGTACCATCCGGCGGCGACGCATGGGCGACCATCCCGACGATGGCGGTCGATCCCTCGAAGAACACCCTGTACGCGTTGGAGGGCGGGAGCGACCACAGCAGCCTGTCGGCGCTGAACCTCGCCGACGGTTCGGTGACGAAGACGATCCCGCTTCCGCACATCCCGAACGGCGTCGACATCGACGCCGCCCGCGGGCACGTCTATGTCACGATCGCGGACACCGCTGCGGGCACCGCCTCAGTGGCGGTGTTCGACACCGCGACGGCGACCCAGGTCGCGACCATCCCGCTCGGTGCGGTCACCCTGGTGGGCGCGTCCGGCAACAGTGGGATGGCGGTCGACAGCGCGACGGGCGCCGTCTACTTCGTCGGAACGCGCTCGGTCGGCGGAACACCGACGCCATCGTTGCTGGTGCTGACGGCCGCGCAGATCACGACGGCCATCGGCGGCGCGGGCGTCACGCCGACGGCGGTGTCGCTGCCGCCGACGATGCAGGGGCCGACCTCGGTCGCCGTCGACCCGGCCGGCGGCCTCGTGTACGCCGTGACGGGCTCGCCGACCGCTTCCACCCTGTACGCGTTCAGTACGGCGACGAACGCGCTGACACGCGCGGTTCCGCTGACCGGGATCGCCAGCATCGCGACAGTCGACCCGGCAGATGGAACGGTGTACGTCGGCCGCCGCACGACACCGTTCTCGACCGCGTACGAGGTCGCGCTCGTGCCACGCGGCGGCGCTGCCATCTCGTCCACCATCGCACTCCCGGCGCAGGCGGAATCGCTGGAGGTGGACACGACCGCCGGCACGCTGTACGCGGCCGTCTCCCAGCCCTTCGAGGGCGGCACCGTCAACGAGGTGCTCGCGATCGGCACGGCATCCCACGCCGTCGTCGCCGGGGTCTCCGTTCCGACCCCGGCCGACGTCGCGGTGAATCCGAGCACGGGAAGCGTGTACGTGTCGGGCGCGGCAGCCGGGAACACGCTGGTCTCGGTGGTCCGCAAGCTCACCACCGAGCGGGTGGCGGGCAGCGACCGCTTCGCGACCTCCGTGGCCGTCTCGAAGCGGGCGTTTCCCGGCACGGCTCCCGTCGTCTACATCGCCTCCGGCCAGAACTATCCGGACGCTCTCGCCGCCGGCCCAGCCGCGACGAAGGCCGGTGGCCCCCTGCTGCTGACGCCGTCCTCCGGGCTGACCACCGACGTCGCTGCCGAGGTCGCGCGCCTCAAGCCGTCGAAGATCGTCGTCGCCGGGGGCGCGACGGCCGTGTCGGACCATGTGCTGAGCCAGCTGCGCACCGCGGCCCCGTCCGCGACCGTGAGCCGAGCGGCGGGAGACGACCGCTTCGCCACCTCCCGTTTGGTGGTGACCGGTGCGTTCTCGACCGCGAGCACGGTGTACCTCGCATCCGGCACCAACTTCCCGGACGCTCTGTCGGCGGGCGGCGCCGCAGGCTCGACGGGCGAGCCCGTCCTCCTGGTGAACGGCGCGGCCGGCGGCATCGATCCGGCGACCGCGGCGCTGCTGACGTCGCTCGGGGCCACGAAGGTGAAGCTGGTCGGCGGGACGACGGTCATGTCGAGCGCGCTCGAGTACTCGCTCACGAAGGCCGGGTACACCGTCTCCCGCCTCGCGGGCTCCGATCGGTACGCGACGGCCGAGGCCGTCAACGTCAGCACCTACGCGACCGCATCCACGGCCTTCCTCGCCACCGGCTTCGGTTACCCTGACGCCCTGGCAGCGAGCAGCTGGGCGGGCAAGACGTCGTCGCCGCTGTTCCTCGCTCCGGGTACGTGTGTGCCGAGCGGGGTGCTGGCCGACATGGGACGCCTGGGAGTGCGCACCGTGACGTTGATCGGCGGACCGACCGTGCTGACCGCCCCGGTCGATTCCCTCACGTCCTGCTCCGGCTGACCGGACTCTGGTCGGCTCGGCGGGTCGTGGTGCTCACGGCGGTCGCGCGCTTGCGCTGACATAGTCCGCGTTTGCGCGGATTCCTATCGCTCGCGTCATACGCGAGCGAGTTCGACGTCTTAGAAGGTATGACAGGTGCTTCTCCTGTCGCAGTCGTGGGCGATGCCGCTTCCAGCTCTGTCTGGGCCAGGTGCACGTCCGCGCGTTCCTTGTCGAACCAGGAAAGGGGATCCCCGAATGCGGAGATCTCGAGTGTGGATGTCAGCGGGCGCGCTCGTCGTCGGTGTCGCCGTTACCGGATTCGCCTCCAGTGAGCCGAAAGCGGGCCTGCCGGCTAGGCCTGTCTACGGAACGACCTTCCAAGTCGTCAACTCCTCTTACGCCGGTGGTCGTGTCGACTTCACACACATCGTCGCGCGGTGCTACGCGTCGAACGGGACATGCACGATCACAGCGGGCAAGAGCGCAACCAACTCCATCGATGTGTCGCTCGGGTGGAACAGTGGTGGTGTGGCGAGTGGTCTGGGTATCTCGTCGGCTGGTTCGACATCCATCTCCGTCGGCTGCACTTCGCCCCGACTCCGACCGGGAGTTGCGTGGACCGGCTACGCTGTCGGGCGCTACTTCACGTACCGGATCAAGAAGGTCACCAGCGCGCCATCGGGCGTCACGAGCACGTACAGCGGGTGGCTGCATGCTTTCTCGGCGTACAGCAATCAGATCTACTGCAAGTAGAAGGAAAGCCATTCGAAGGAAGAACGATGAAGATCCAACAGCTTGGTCGGGCGGTCGCGGTCGCTGCAGTCGCCGTCTTGGCCTTGACCGGATGCACGTCGAACACGCCGGACCCCGAGAAGTACATCGGCGAGACTCTCAGCGCTGCAATGCAGCACCTGAACTCACCGAACGTCATCGACTTGTCCGAGAACGTTCTGCACACGTCGCCGACGTACAACGAGAATGCGGATGCATCTGCCTGGATTGTCGTAGCGGGCTGCTACAAGGCGAATCCGCAGAAGATCAGCGCGCTCGGGGTGATTCCTCAAACGGATGCGACGCCGCAGATAGTGGCCACGGCGAAGGCCGGCGGCTATCGTCACGATGTCACATGCTGACCGCTCACATCACGGAGGCGGTGAAGAGGTCGCGGTCCTCCGGGCCGAGGTTGAAGCGGTCGAGGGTGAGCGCGCCGTCGTCGTAGATGAAGCGGTGCACGGAGCCGTTGGGGATGAGCTCGCCCGGGCCCGGGAGGGCGTGGTCGGTGACGTGGCGGACCAGCGACGAGATGACGCCGCCGTGGCTGACCACGATCACGTTCTCGCCGGGATGCTGCTCGCCGAGCTCACGCAGGGCGGGCAGCGCCCGTGCGACGACCTCCTCCCGCGTCTCCCGGCCGGGGACCGGCACGCCCTCCGGCCAGCGGGCGAGGATCTGCGCGCCGGTGAGGCCCTCCGCCTCGCCGTAGTTGCGCTCGGCGACCGCCGCCAGCGGCCGCGGCTCGCCCAGGCCGATGTGCCCGGCGATGATCCGCGCGGTGTCGAACGCGCGCGAGAGCGGGCTCGCGTAGATCGCGTCGAACCGCCCGCCGGAGAGCGCGCGCCCGGTCGTCTCGGCCTGCTCGCGCCCGGTGGCGTTGAGCGGGATGTCGCTGGAGCCCTGGATGCGCTTGGCGAGGTTCCAGTCGGTCTGTCCGTGCCGAACGAGGGAGATGAAGGTCACGCGCGTCCTTTCGCTGCGGGACGCGGTGCTGCCGGGATGGTGGGCGGCTCAGCCCAGTCGCTTGGCCAGCTCGACCAGCGTCTCCGTCGTCCCACCGTCCAGCTTAACGGTCGCGCGGCCGTCGCCCTTGGTCTGGCCGCGGTTGACGATGACGATCGGCAGGCGGCGACGGCGTGCCTCCTCGAGCAGACGGATGCCGGAGTTGACGACCAGGGAGGAGCCGGCGATGAGCAGCGCGTCCGCCGAACGGACCAGGGCACTCGCCTCGCGGTACTTCTCGGGCGGGACGAACTCCCCGAAGAACACGACGTCGGGCTTGAGGTGGCCGCCGCAGACGGTGCAGTCCGGCACCACGAAGGCGTCGATGTCGGTCACGATCGCGTCGCCGTCCGGGGCGATCTCGACCGCCCCCTCGGTGTCGAGCCACGGGTTGGCGGCGTCGATCCGCGCGGTGATCGCCTCGCGGGCGAAGATCTGGCCGCAGACCAGGCAGAGCACCCGATCCATCGCGCCGTGCAGGTCGACGACCCGGCGTGACCCCGCCTGCTTGTGCAGCCCGTCCACGTTCTGGGTGATGACGCCGTTCGCGGCGCCGGACGCCTCCAGCGCGGCGAGGGCCCGGTGGCCCTCGTTCGGATGCGCGGCGGCGAACCGGCGGTAGCCGAGGTGGCTGCCGGCCCAGTAGCGCTTGCGGAAGCGGTCGTCCGCCAGGAACTGCTGGAACGTCATGGGCGTGCGCTTCGGCGCGCCCTCGCCCCGGTAGTCCGGGATGCCTGAGTCGGTGGAGACGCCGGCGCCGGTGAGCACCGCGACGCGGCGGCCCTGGAGCAGCTCGACGGTCTGGTCGATGCCGCGCGCGAGCTCGGGCGGGAGCTCCGTCGTCAGCGTGGTCACAGGCACCTCCAGATCCGTCGTCAGTCTAAACACCGCAGTTTTCCGATTTGTTTCGTGGGCCTGGCAATGTGGATGCCATGCTCCTGCACCGCATCGACGACCTGACCGCCGACGGCCTGGCCGACTACTCCCGCCTGACCGACGTCGCCCTGCGCCGGGTGACCGAGCCGGCCGGCGGTCTCTACATCGCCGAGTCGACGAAGGTGATCACGCGGGCGCTTGCCGCCGGGCACCGCCCGCGGTCGGTGCTGCTGCAGGAGCAGTGGCTGCCCGACATCGAGCCGCTGCTCGCCGACTTCCCCGATGTGCCGGTCTTCGTCGGGGACGCAGCCGTGCTCGAGAGCCTCACCGGGTACCACCTGCACCGCGGCGCGCTGGCGGCGATGCACCGGCCGGAGCTGCCGGATCCCGCGGACCTGCTGCGGGATGCGCGCCGCGTCGTCGTGCTCGAGGACATCGTCGACCACACGAACGTCGGCGCGATCTTCCGCGCGGTGGCCGGGCTCGGCGCCGACGCCGTCCTCGTGACGCCCCGCTGCGCCGACCCGCTCTACCGCCGCAGCGTGCGGGTCAGCATGGGCACGGTCCTGCAGGTGCCGTGGACCCGGCTGCCCGAGTGGGATGCGGCGGCACCGCTGCTGCACGACGCCGGCTTCGACATCGCGGCGCTCGCCCTCGCCGATGACGCCGTAACTCTCGACGCGTACGCCGCGGATCCGCCCGAGCGCGTCGCGATGGTGTTCGGCGCGGAGGGCGACGGGCTGAGCAGGCGGGCGCTGGCGGCGGCGGACACGGTGGTCACCATCCCGATGCTGCACGGCGTCGACTCCCTCAACGTGGCGTCCGCCTCCGCCGTCGCGTTGTGGGCGCTGCGGGCGCGTTCTCAGCCGTCGCATCGGTAGCCGCGGCTAAAATCCGAGGGTGCCCCAGCAAGTCCCGACCGTTCCGCCGCGCCGTCTTTCGCCGAGCGTGTACCGCCGCCGCCGGATCGTGGTCTTCGGACTGCTGGCCGCCATCCTCGTGGCCTTCGTCTACGTCGTCGGTTCGCTCGTGGCCCCCATCCCCGCGACCGCGGCCGTGATCGCGCACGAGAAGACGCTCACACAGCCCGCCGCGCAGCCGGCGTGGCCCGCGTACGGCTCCTCGGCGTTCGTCGCCCCCGACTACCCGGGCGCGGCAGGGTCGCACGGGAGCGACGCAAGCGTCCCGATCGCCAGCGTCACCAAGACGATCACCGCGCTGGTCGTGCTCGACAAGAAGCCGCTGAACGGCACGGAGGACGGCCCGGACATCGCCTTCACGCAGCGCGACGTGGACATCTGGAACCAGGTGATCGGCGCGGGCGGGTCGTGGGCGCCCGTGGTGGCGGGGAGTTCGATGACCGAGAAGCAGGCGCTGGAGGCGATGCTGCTGCCCTCGGCGAACAACTACGCGATCTCGCTCGCGAACTGGGCGTACGGCTCCACCGACGCGTACGTGAAGGCGGCCAACGACTGGCTGCGGCAGAAGGGCTTCACCGGCACCAAGGTCGTCACGCCGGACGGGCTCGACCCGGGCAATGTGAGCACGACGAAGGACCTGATCGGCATCGGGAAGCTCGTGCTCGCCTCGCCCGCGCTCTCCGCCATCGTCTCGCAGAAGAACGTCACCCTGCCGGGCGCCGGATCGCAGGACAACACCAATACGCTGCTCGGCTTCGGGGGAGTGGACGGGATCAAGACCGGCAACACCGACGAGGCGGGCAACTGCCTGCTGTTCTCGGCCGAGGTCCCGGTCGGGTCGACGAAGGTCCGCGTGCTCGGCGTGGTGCTCGGCGCTCCGACGCATGACGACCTGTGGGCCGGGGTGAAGGCGCTGCTGACCAGCGTGAAGGCCGGCTTCCATCCGGTGACGCCCGTCGAGAAGGGTCAGGCGTTCGGCACGTACACGACGGCGTGGGGCGCCTCGTCGAAGCTCATCGCCACCGAGACGAAGTCGTTCGTGGTGTGGTCGGACACGCCCATCCAGGTGGACCTGCAGACGCGTCCCCTGTCGTCCGGCTTCACGGGCGACATCCTCGGTCAGGGCACGTTCACCCTGAACGGGAAGACGGTTGCCGTGCCGCTCGCGCTGGCGAGGGACGTGCCGGACCCGGGGTTCGGCTGGCGGCTCGCGCATCCGGGGGGCCTGGGGTCGTAGCGCCCTTCCGCGCGTCAGTCGCCGCTGATCAGGAACGGCCCCGCGTCGGGACGCTTCGCCGTGATGTGGTCGCCCGACGACTGGTGCCGGATGCGGCGGAGCACCCACGGGACGAGGTATTCGCGCGCCCACGACAGGTCCTCCGAGCGGGCCTGGCGCCACGTGCGCACGGGCAGCGGCTCCGGTTCGAGCGGCTGCAGGTCGTTCTCGACGTTCAGCGCGGAGAGCACCATCCGGGCGACCGTGTGGTGGCCGAGCGGAGCGAGGTGGAGGCGGTCGGGCGCCCACATGCGCGCATCCTGGATCTCGGTCAGCGCCCACTGGTCGGCGACGATGCAGTCGTATCGGGCGGCGATGGCGCGGACGTTCTCGTTGTAGATCGCGACCTTGCCGCGGATGCCGCGGAACACCGGCGAGAAGCCGACGTCGACGCCGGTGAAGACCACGATCGTGGCGCCGTCGACGCTGAGCCGCGACACGGCCTCGTCGAACAGCCGCGCGATCTGGTCGGGATCCGTGCCGGGACGGATGACGTCGTTGCCGCCCGCCGAGATCGTGATGAGGTCGGGCCGGAGGGCGACCGCCGCATCCACCTGCTCGTCGAGGATCTGCTTGATCAGCTTGCCGCGCACGGCGAGGTTCGCGTACGCGAAGTCCTCCGTCTGGCTGCTGAGCACCTCCGCCACGCGGTCGGCCCACCCGCGATGGCCCCCGGGGCTGCGCGGCTCCGGGTCGCCGATGCCTTCGGTGAACGAGTCTCCGAGGGCGACGTAGCGGGACCAGGGGTGCTGTTCTTGGGCCATTGCTCCATTCTGCATCGGACGGCCATGTCGGTGCTCTCGGGTAGATTTGATCCAAGTGGAGACGACAGCAATACCCGAGCCGGACGACCGGCCGGAGGACGACGAGCGACCGGGCGCGCATGCCGGAAGCTTCGCGGCGGAGCACCTCTCGCCGTCGTTCCCGGAGCGCGCCGCCTGGGGTACGGCGGGCAAGCTGCGCGCCTGGCAGGCCGAGGCGCTCGACGCGTACTTCGTGCATGAGCCGCGCGACTTCCTCGCCGCGGCGACGCCCGGCGCCGGCAAGACGACCTTCGCGCTCCGCCTCGCGACCGAACTCCTGTCGCGCCGCGTCGTCGAGCGGGTGACCGTGGTCGCTCCGACGGAGCACCTGAAGCGGCAGTGGGCCGAGGCGGCCGCTCGTGTGGGACTGCACCTCGACCCGGACTTCAAGAACTCCGACGGGCGCTACGCGCGCCACTACCGCGGGGTCGCCGTCACCTACGCGCAGGTGGCGATGCGCCCGTCCCTGCACAAGGACATCACCGAGGGGCACAAGACGCTGGTCATCCTCGACGAGGTGCACCACGGCGGCGACGCGCTCAGCTGGGGCGACGGCATCCGCGACGCCTTCGAACGCGCGACCCGCCGGCTGTCGCTCACCGGTACGCCGTTCCGCTCCGACACCGCGCCGATCCCGTTCGTGACGTACCTGCCCGACCGCCAGGGCATCCGCACGTCGGTCACCGACTACAACTACGGCTACGGCCGCGCGCTCGAGGACGGCGTCGTGCGCCCGGTCATCTTCATGGTCTACGCGGGCCACATGCGCTGGCGCACGAAGACCGGCGACGAGATGGAGGCGCGGCTCGGCGAGGGGAACACCAAGGACATCACGTCGCAGGCGTGGCGCACGGCGCTGGACCCGCGCGGCGAGTGGATCCCGTCGGTGCTGTCGGCGGCCGACCGGCGGCTCACCGAGGTGCGCAACTCCATCCCCGACGCCGGCGGCTTGGTGATCGCGACCGACCACTACGCCGCTCGAGCCTACGCCGACCTGCTGCAGCAGATCAGCGGGGAACCGGTGACCGTGGTGCTCTCGGACGAGAAGGAGGCGAGCGACCGGATCGAGGCGTTCGCGAAGAGCGAGTCGCGGTGGATGGTCGCGGTGCGCATGGTGTCCGAGGGCGTGGACGTGCCGCGGCTCGCCGTGGGCGTCTACGCGACGAGCGCATCCACTCCGCTGTTCTTCGCGCAGGCGATCGGCCGCTTCGTGCGGGCCCGGCGGCGCGGTGAGACGGCGTCGGTGTTCCTGCCGAACGTGCCGACCCTGATGGCGCTGGCGAACGCCCTGGAGCTGGAGCGCGACCACGCCCTCGACCGAGTGGCCGACGAGAACGCCGAGGGCGACCTGTGGAACCCCGAGGACGCGATGGTCGCCGAGGCGAACCGCGAGGAGCGGGCGTCGGAGGCGCTGACCGAGGAGTTCGCGTTCGAGGCGCTGGGGTCGGAGGCCAACTTCGACCGGGTGCTCTACGACGGCAAGGAGTTCGGCAGCTTCGCGGTTCCGGGCACGGACGAGGAGCACGACTTCATCGGGCTGCCGGGCATCCTCGAGCCGGAGCAGGTGCACGAGCTGCTGCTGCAGCGCCAGCAGCGGCAGGCCCGCCGGCACTCGTCGCGGCCGGCCGCGGCGGAGGGGCACCCGCCCGCGCCGCTGCACCGCACGCTGAAGGAGCAGCGGCAGCTGCTGAACAGCCTGGTGGGGCTGTACTCGAAGAACTCGGGCGAGCCGCACGGGCTCATCCACGCGGAACTTCGGCGGGTGTGCGGGGGACCGGCGGTCGCCCAGGCGAGCGTCACGCAGCTGCAGGCGCGCATCGACTTCCTGCGGAAGCGGCTGGGCGCACATTAGGGTCGCCGAACCTTCCTGGCGCCGCCGCGCCGCCCTTCCTAGGCTGAGGGCATGAGTGACACGATGGGTGACGCCGGGCCCGCGCCGGAACAGCATGCCGACGAACCGCACCGCGGGGGAACGGCGCAGCGCCTCAACTGGTTGCGCGCGGGGGTCCTGGGAGCGAACGACGGCATCGTGTCCGTCGCGGCGGTGGTCGTCGGTGTGGCCGGCGCGACGACCTCGGTGCCCGCGATCGTCACCGCGGGCCTCGCCGCCCTGGTCGGTGGCGCGATCTCGATGGCCCTCGGCGAGTACGTCTCGGTGAGCAGCCAGCGCGACAGCGAGCGCGCCCTGATCGCGAAGGAGCGCCGGGAGCTCGCCGAGATGCCGGAGAAGGAGCTGGAGGAGCTCACCGGCCTGTACGAGGCGAAGGGCCTGTCCCGGGCGACCGCGCGTCAGGTCGCGGTGGAGCTCACCGAGCACGACGCGCTGGCCGCCCACCTGAGCGCCGAGCTGGGGATCGACGAGAACGACGTGGTGAGCCCGTGGCACGCCGCGATCGCCTCCGCCATCGCGTTCACCATCGGCGCGGTGCTCCCGATGCTGACCATCCTGCTGCCGGCCGAGGTGCGCATCCCGGTCACCTTCGTCGCGGTGCTGATCGCGCTGGCGATCACCGGCTACGTCGCGGCGTGGATCGGGGGCAGCTCCCGCGGCCGTGCCATGGTGCGCGTGGTGGTGGGCGGCGCGCTGGCGCTGGCGGCCACGTTCGCGGTCGGTTCGCTGCTCGGCACGTCGGTCGCCGGCTAGGCGCGGCCCGGAGCGGCAGAGGACACGGCACCATGGTGGATGCGGAGAACACGGCCGACACGGCGATCACGGTCCCGCCCAACGTGTCGATGCGCGGCAAGGAGCAGATCGTCCGCGACTGGCTGCCCCGCTACACCGGGACGCCGCTGGAGGAGTTCGGCGAGCACATCCTGCTGACCAACTTCGGCGACTACGTCGAACGCTTCGCGGAATGGTACGGCACCGAGGTGCGCGGCCGGGACCGGTCGATGCCGAACGCGACCGCCGACGGCATCACGATGATCGACTTCGGGATGGGCAGCCCGAACGCCGCGACCGTGCTCGACCTGCTGTCGGCCATCTGCCCCAAGGCGGCGCTGTTCCTCGGAAAGTGCGGCGGCGTGAAGCGGAAGAGCCGGGTGGGCGACCTGGTGCTGCCGATCGCGGCCATCCGCGGCGAGGGCACCTCGAACGACTACCTGCCGCCGGAGGTCCCCGCGCTGCCCGCGTTCCAGCTGCAGCGTGCCGTGTCGTCGACGATCCGCGACTTCAAGCAGGACTACTGGACGGGCACGGTCTACACGACCAACCGCCGGGTGTGGGAGCACGACGAGACCTTCAAGGAGTACCTCCGCCGGTCGCGGTGCATGGCGGTGGACATGGAGACGGCGACGGTCTTCGCCGCGGGGTTCGCCAACCGCATCCCGAGCGGCGCGCTGCTGCTCGTCTCCGACCAGCCGATGACCCCGGAGGGCGTGAAGACCGAGGAGAGCGACCGGGGCGTGACGCGCGACTTCGTCGAGCCGCACATCCGGATCGGCGTGGAGGCGCTGCGCCTGGTGCGCCGCAACGGCCGCAGCGTGCGGCACCTGCGCTTCGAGGACGACTGAGCGGCGGTCAGCGGAAGTCGCGGGAGACGGTGCGGATGCCGGTGTCGAGCGCCTCGAGCTTGTCGGCCACCACGTTGACCACGCCCTCCTCGCTCCGCTCCAGGATGCCGCGGACGATCATCGCGGGGGCCTGCCGCGCCACACGGCGGTAGCGGTTCCACACCCCGACCGGGCAGACCACGTTCACCATCCCGGTCTCGTCCTCGATGTTGAGGAAGGTCACGCCGGCCGCGGTCGCGGGCCGCTGGCGGTGCGTCACCACGCCGCCGACCTCGATGCGGCGGCCGGACTCCCCGGCGGCGAGCGCGTCGGCCGGGTACACGCCACGCGCCGCGAGCGCCGGCCGCAGGAACCGGATGGGGTGGTCGTCCGTCGAGATCCCGGTCGACCAGAGGTCGCTCGCCAGCTGCTCGGCGGGGAGAGCATCGGCAGCAGCGGCGGCTGCACCGTGATCGCCGTGCCCGCCAGGTACTCGGGGCGTTCCTGGGCGGCGTTGCCGGCCTCCCAGATCGCCTGACGGCGGCTCAGGTCGAAGCCCTCGAACGCGCCGGCCGCGGCGAGCGCCTCCAGCTGGCCGGTGTTGAGGCCGGCGCGGCGGGCCAGGTCGCCGAGGTCGCGGTAGGGGCCGTACGCCTCGCGTTCGGCGACGATCCGCTCGGCGAGCCTCTCGCCGATGGACGTGACGCCCGCGAGCCCCAGCCGCACGGCGTGGCCGCCGTCGCGCCGGTGCGCCCCGAAGTCGAGCGGCACCGCCGGGTCGAACGGGTCGATCGGCGGCTGCTCGGTCTCGAGGCACGGGTCGGTGCCGGTCGGCCCCGGGCGTGCGTCGTCGAGCGGCTCGAGCAGCGGGAAGACGCCCGACCGCTGGATGTCCGGCCGCTGCACCACCACGCCGTGCCGCCGGGCGTCGGCGGTCAGCGTGCGCGGCGAGTAGAAGCCCATCGGCTGCGCCCGGAGCAGGCCGGCCAGGAACGCGCCCGGGTAGTGCAGCTTCATCCACGAGCTCACGTACACCAGCAGCGCGAAGCTGATCGCGTGGCTCTCGGCGAAACCGAAGCTCGCGAAGGCCTCGATCTTGCCGTAGATCGCGTCGGCGTCGTCCCCGACGATGCCGTTGTGCGCCATCCCCTCGTAGAGCTTCGCCTTCAGCGCGTCGATCTTCTCCACGCCCCGTTTGGAGCCCATCGCGCGGCGCAGCTGGTCGGCGTCCTCCGCGGTGCAGTCGCCGACCGCGACCGCCATCTGCATCAGCTGCTCCTGGAACAGCGGGACGCCCATGGTGCGCTCCAGCACCGGGACCAGCGCCGGGTGCAGGTAGGTGACCGGCTCCTTCCCGAGCTTGCGGCGGATGTACGGGTGCACGGCGCCGCCCTGGATGGGCCCCGGCCGGATCAGCGCGATCTCGATCACCAGGTCGTAGAAGCTGCGCGGCTGCAGGCGGGGCAGGGTGCCGATCTGGGCGCGGCTCTCGACCTGGAAGACGCCGATCGAGTCGGCCCGGCAGAGCATGTCGTAGACGCCCGCCTCCTCCTTCGGGATGGTCTCCAGCGTCCACTTCTCGCCGAGCGAGGCCTCGATCGTGCGCATCGAGTAGTCGAGCGCCGACAGCATCCCGAGGCCGAGCAGGTCGAACTTGACCAGGCCCATCCAGGCGCAGTCGTCCTTGTCCCACTGCAGCACCGTGCGGTTCTCCATGCGGGCGTGCTCGATCGGGCACACCTCGCCGACGGGCCGGTCGGTCAGCACCATGCCGCCCGAGTGGATGCCGAGGTGCCGCGGGAACGTCAGCACCTGCTGCGCGAGGCCCACCACGTCGTCCGGGATGTCGTGGTCGTCGCTGGTCTGGACGGAGCCCCACGAGTCGATCTGCTTGCTCCAGGCGTCCTGCTGGCCGGTGGAGTAGCCGAGCGCCTTGGCCATGTCGCGCACCGCGTTCTTGGGCCGGTAGGTGATGACGTTGGCGACCTGGGCGGCGTTGTGGCGGCCGTACTTGCGGTAGACGTACTGGATGACCTCCTCGCGCCGGTCGGAGTCGAAGTCGACGTCGATGTCGGGCTCCTCCTCGCGCATGCTGGAGAGGAACCGCTCGAACGGCAGGTCGTACTTGATCGAGTCGACCGCCGTGATCCCGAGCAGGTAGACCACCGCCGAGTTGGCGGCCGACCCGCGGCCCTGGCAGAGGATGCCCTGGCTGCGGGCGAACCGGACGATGTCGTGGACGATGAGGAAGTAACCGGGGAAGTCCTTCGCCTCGATCACATCCAGCTCGCGCTCGATGCGCTCGCGCTTCGCGGGGTTGCGGTCGAGGTCGGGGTAGCGCTCGGCGGCTCCCCGCCAGGTGAGCTCGCGCAGCCAGCTCATGGGCGTGTGCCCGTCGGGCACGTCCTGCTTCGGCAGCCGCGGCCTCGCGCTGCGCAGGCGGAAGGCGAGGTCGTCGGCGATCTCGACGGTGCGCTCGACGGCGCCGGGGTAGCGGGCGAAGCGGCGCGCCATCTCGGCGCCGCTGCGCAGGTGGGCGGCGCCGGCGGCGGGCAGCCAGCCGTCGAGCTCGTCGAGGCTGCGCCGCGCGCGCACGGCGGAGACCGCGGTCGCGAGCGGGTACTGCGCCGGGCTCGCGTAGTGGACGTTGTTGGTCGCGACGGTCGGCAGCCCCAGCCGCGCGGCGATCCGGGCGAGGATGTCGTTGTCGGTGGAGTCGCGGGGGCCGCCCTGGTCGATCAGCTCCACCAGCACGTTGTCGCGGCCGAACAGCTCGGCCAGTCGGGCCACCTCGCGCTCGGCGGCCCGCTCGCCGTGCTCGGCCAGGGCGAGGCGGACGTCGCCCTTGCGGCAGCCGGTCAGCACCATCCACTCGCCCTGCGCCTGGTCGGCCAGCTCGTCGATCCGGTACACCGGGCGGCCCTTCTCGGAGCCCTCGAGCTGCCCCGCGGTGATCGCGGCGGCGAGCCGGTGGTAGCCCTCCTGCCGGCGGCCGAGCACCACGAGGTGGCTGCCCTCGGGGTCGGGTTCGCCGTTCTGCGGCTTGGTCAGCGACAGGGACAGCTCTGCGCCGAACACGGTCTTGACGCGGTCGTAGGCCTCCGCCGCCTCGGCCAGGTGCACGACGCCGTAGAGCCCGTCGTGGTCGGTGAGTGCGAGCGCGTGCAGGTTCAGCCGGGTGGCCTCCTCGAGCAGCTCCTCGGGCGAGGAGGCGCCGTCGAGGAAGCTGAAGTTGCTGTGCGCGTGCAGCTCGGCGTACGGCACGGCGTCGCCGCCCGGCGCCTCCGGTATCGGCTGGGGCACGTACTTCTGCCGTTTGCGCGACGACGGCCGCTCGTCGGTCGGCTGAGCGGTGCGCCGCCCCGAGAGCCGGCGCTCGAACTCGGCCCACGGGATGGGCGGGTTGTCGAAGCCCATCAGCCGGCCCCGTCCATCAGTCGTACCGCGCTTCCGCGAACCAGCCGGAGCCGGCGAGGGCGACCAGCCACGCCGTCCCGTCCGCGTCGACCAGCTGGAACCGGTGCATCGCGCGGGAGAGGGACGCATCCCACCACCGCTCGCGCACCGGCCAGGGGCCGGCCCAGGAGTCGACCGGGCGCGCATCCCGCGCCTGGCCGGTGGGGGAGAAGCGTGCGATCGGCGCCGTCACGTCGCCCCGGTCGGTGACGTCGACCGAGGCGCCGTCCTCCGTCAGCACCGCGACGGGACGCGGCACCTCGAACACGGTCGACGGCGCCGGCGCGGGCAGCGACCCCGGCCACGGACGGTCGACGCGGGCGACACCCACCGCGCGGTCGCCCCACGGCACCAGCACCTGTCGCTCGCCCGGCGCCCGTCCGCCGGCGATCGTGGCCGTCACAACGGCCTCGTGCCCGAGCATGCTCTGCACGCGGGTGAGGCCGTGGTGGATGCGCTCGTCGCCGCCGCCGCCCCACAAGCCGTCTTCGTGGTGGCCGATGTCGTCGACCGCCTCGGGCTCGAGCACCACGCGCGCGATGGGGGATGCCAGGCCCGAGTCGATCGCGCCGGCGCCCTGCAGCTGCCAGCGCACCCGGTCGACCACATCGGGAGCGGAGAACAGCCGCGGATGCAGCCAGGTGCGGTCGCTGACGCGGCCCGACTCGTCGGTCACCTCGACCCGCAGCGACGTGCACACCAGCCCCGCCTTGGTGAGGCCGGCGACGAACTGCTCCGCCGTGCCGCGGACCGCGAAGGTGACCTGGTCGACGCGGTCGAGCGGCGGCTCGAACTCGATCGCGCGGTCGAGCTGCTTCGGAGGGGTGCGCGGCACGACGGCGGCGCCGTCGAGACCGCTGGCGAGTGTGTGCGCGTGCTCGCCCCGCTCGCCGAACCGCTCGCGCATGTCGACCCGCGAGAGCGCGGCGATGTCGCCGAGGGTGTGCAGCCCGAGCCGGCGCAGCAGCGGGGTGAGGTCGGCGAGGCCCAGCTGCGAGACCGGCAGGGGCGCCAGGAAAGCGGGGGAGCCACCCGCCGGGATCACCCGGATGCGTGCGCGGCCGGTGGAACGGGCGGCCTGCTCGGCGGCGAACGGCCCGTCGGCGATGCCGACCCGAGCATCCGGGAGCCCCAAGATCTCCAGGCAGCGCAGCAACTCGGCGGCCGCCTCCTCTTCGCCCCCGTAGTAGCGTGCGGGGCCGCGCGCCCGCAGCACGCACGTGCCCGGGCGCACCGGCTGCACGCCGGGCGTGATCTCCTCGATCGCGGCGAGCACCGGCTCGAACGCGCGCGCATCCTGCACCGGGTCGTACGGCACGACCTCCAGCTGCGGGCAGCGGGCCTGCGCCTCGCGCATCCGGAGTCCGCGCTTCACGCCGTCGGCGCGCGCGGCTTCGGAGCACGCGAACACGACGCCCTTGTCGACCAGCGCCAGCGGCAGGTCCTCCGGCAGGTCGAGCGCCTGCCGCGCCGCGATGACCGGCCAGTCGGGGCACCACAGCACGATGGCACGGGTGACGGCCGGCTCGTGCGGGGCCGGCTGACGGACGTCGGGGGCCATCTAGACCACCGCCTCGAGGCGGGTGGGGGCGGAGGCGCGGAAGCTCTCGTCGACCGCGGGCAGCCACAGGTCGGCCGTGCGGCGGGGCCCGGAGCCCCCGCGCGGTGCGGACTCCACCGTGACCCGGCGCGACGAGAGGTAGCCGTCGCCCGACCCGAGGCCGTCCCAGCCGCTGCGCGAGACCGTGAGGGTCGCCTCGACCTGCGGCCAGTCGCCCGCGACGATGAGGGTCGCCTCGCGCTGCCGCAGCCGGGCGCTGAGCCGGGCGACGTCGCCGTCCTTCGCGCGGGAGGGCGGGGCGACCACGACCACGCTGAGCACGTCGACGACGGCCGCGGTCACGGTCAGCCAGTCGTCGCCGGGATGCGGCACCAGTACCAGCCGTTCCAGGTCGATCCCGAACCGGCCGGCCGCCTCCGCGCCGAAGTCGGGCATCCCGACCACGCCGCACCAGGCCCCCGCGGCGCTCGGGCCGGCGAGCATGGCCATCAGCAGCGTGGTCGACCCGCGCACCGAGTACGCGGCGCCGGCCTTGAGCGCGCCGCCGGGCAGCAGCGGGGAGAGGGCGGGATGCGTCTGCAGCGTCCGGCTCTCGAGCTTGGTGGCCTGCATCTGCCGGATGCGGGTCTGCAGCTCGTGCACCTGCGCCCGGTCGACGACCGGTTCGCTGAGGTGGTGGGCTGCCAGGGACACCCTTCTATTTTCGAACGTATGTTCGAAGAGTGCAAATGCAATTTCGGGTTTTCGTACCCGGTAATGCAGGCACGCGCAGCGCGCATCCGCACTGTACCCCCGGGCACCGACACCGGTCGCCGGCGCACAATGGACGCGTGCGCCCCACGTACCCCGCCGCCGTCTACCTCTGCCTGTTCGACGGCGACCGCATCCTGCTGCAGCGCCGCGACGGGACCGGCTACCGCGACGGCGAGCTCGCCCTCCCGGCCGGCCACATCGAGCCGGGGGAGTCCGCCACCGCCGCGGTGCTCCGGGAGGCGCGCGAGGAGACCGGCCTGGCGCTCACCGCCGACGACGTGCGCCTCGCCCTCGTGCAGCACGGCCGCGCCGACGGGGACGCCTACATCGACTTCTTCTTCGCCGCCGACCTGCCCGACGGCACAGTGCCGGTGATCGGCGAGCCGGACAAGGCCTCCGAACTGGTGTGGGCGCCCGTCGCCGCGCTGCCGGACGACGTCATCCCCGTCATCCGGAACGGCATCGAGGCACTGCTGCGCGGTGAGTCGTACGTCGAATACGGGTGGTGACCGGCGCCTACGGCTCGGTGACGAAGTCGATCAGCTGCTCCACGCGCCCCAGCAGCTCCGGCTCGAGGTCGGAGTACGACCGCACCTGGCCCAGGATGCGCTTCCACGCGCGGGCGATGTCCGCCTGCGTCTCGTGCGGCAGGCCGAGCGCCGCGCAGATGCCGTGCTTCCACGGCACCGACCGCGGGATCACCGGCCACGCCGAGAGCCCCACCCGGGCCGGCTTCACCGCCTGCCAGATGTCGACGAAGGGATGCCCGACCACGAGCACGTGCGCACCGTACGGTCCGCGGGCGACCTGCTCGGCGATCCGGCTCTCCTTGGACCCGGCGACCAGGTGGTCCACCAGCACGCCGATCCGGCGGCCGCGGTCCGGCCGGAACTCCTTCACGATCGCGTCCAGGTCGTCGACGCCCTCCAGGTACTCGACGACCACGCCCTCCACCCGCAGGTCGTCGCCCCAGACGCGTTCGACGAGCTCGGCGTCGTGCCGCCCCTCGACGAAGATGCGGCTGGCGCGCGCGATCCGCGCCTTCTGCTCGCCGACCGCGAACGAGCCGGAGGCCGTGCGCGACCGGCCGGCCTGCGCCCGCGACGGCGCGACGAGGCGCACCGGCTTCCCGTCGATGAGGAACGACCCGGTCAGCGGGAAGACGCGCTTCTTGCCGAAGTAGTCCTCCAACTCGACGGTCTGCGCCTCGAGCCGGGTGATCGCGCCGCAGAAGCCGGTCCCGGCCTCCTCGACCACCAGATCCTTCACCGCCTCGACGGCGGGAACGGGGTGCGCCCGGCGTTCTTCCAGTCGCCGGCCAGCACATCCGTTCCGTAGCGGTCGTCCATCACCCGATGGAGGCTATGCGAACGGACGCCCGGGGCGGGGAGCCACGCCCCGCCTCAGTCGAACACGCGGACCAGTCGCCACGACCGGTCGACCGCATCGTGCCGCACGTCGAACACGCGCGCGACGCCGTCCTCGCTGGTGCCCTGGAACCGCCAGCCGCCGATCTCGCGCGGAAGTGTCCCGACCGTGTAGCGATGCTCGCCGAACGGCCGCCACCAGGCGCACACCTCCGCCCAGACGGTCGGCGTGTCGGAGACGCGGTAGCGGGTCGCCCGCCACACCAGCCGTGTCGGCACCCCGTCGTCGGTCGTCCAGACGGCGACCGCCTCGTCGATCTCGGTCATGTGCTCACCTCGCCAATCGAACATACGTTCGAAAGCAAGTGTAAGCCGCCGTCCGCCGCAGCGCACCCCGCAATCGGGCTCCAGTCGCCCGGAGCTCAGGCTGACCGGCGACGGAGCACGAGCTGCACGACGGCGACGCAGAGCACGCCGGCGAGGAGGCCCCTCCGGTGAACGTCAGCGTGTCCGTGCCCAGCCCGCCCGTGAGGGGGATCAGCGGCACGGGCATCTGCTTGTTGGCCACGTCGCGCAGCGTCACCGTGGTCGACGTCGCGGCGATGGTCACCGGGATGGGGGACGGGTTGAGCTGGAAGCCGACCGGCGCCCGCGTCTCGACGAGCTGGTAGGTGCCCGGCCCGAGGTTCGTCAGCCGGAACGCACCGCCGAGCGGCTCGATGTCGGCCCCGGTGCAGGCGGCCGCCGTATCCGCGACGCAGTCCGTCACCGCGATGGCGGGCCCGGTGGGCTTGCCGGCGGCGTCCACCGGTGTGAAGTTCCAGGTGGCCCCCGAGAGGATGTTCGCCGCCGCGGTCGCATCCACCTTGCGCCAGAGCACATCGGACACCGTCACCGGCACATCGGACGTGCAGCGCGGATCGGTGGACCCCGTCGGGCAGTTCGAGCCCGGCGACGTCGACACGACGGTGTTCCGCAGCGCGTGGTCGCCGGTGTCCGGGTTCTTCAGCGTGACGGAGTACCGGATGGTGGCGCTCGCCGCAGGAGCCAGGGCGCCCGTCCACGACAGGACCGGCTGCGCGTACTTCGCCGTGCCGGCGGTGGCGGTCTGGTCGGCGTTGTAGGTCGCATCCTTCAGCACGTCCGTCAGGTCGTCGGAGAACGCGGCGCTGCCGTACGCCTGCGAGCCGGTGTTCGTCACCGTGATGCTGTAGACGACCTTCTCTCCCGGCCGGGCGGTCTGCACGCCAGAGGTCTTCGCGATGGCTAGTGAGCACTGGGAGGCAGCCGCCCGCACCGAGAACTGCACGGCGCCGGTCGCATTGCCGCTGGGGGAGTCGCTGCCGGCGGCCGAGGTGGTCACCGCCTTCGCCGTGTTCGACAGCATCAGCGGCGAGGCCGCGTCGCAGGCGACGGGCGGAACCGTGGTGCGGAAGCACAGCTGCACGGGATCGCCGACCCAGCTGACCGAGATCTGCCCGTTGACGACGCCGGTGGGATCGGACACGCCCTCGACCGTGACGGTGGCCGTGAGGGAGGTCACCGTCTTCGGCACGCTCGCGAGCGAGAGCGTCGCCCCCGCGGCGAGCCGGACCCCGGTGTATCCGGCGATCGCGGCGCCGTTCTGGTCGGTGAGAGTCACCAGGGTGTTCGTGAACGCCGAGGTGACGAGGCCCGGCAGGCTCAGGGTGCCCCACCGGGTGAACGAGGCGCTGCCCGTCCCGCAGTAGGACGACGTCGGGGTGACCGTGACCGTCTGCGGCGCGGTCGCCGTGCAGGTGCCGCCGGTGGAGGCGCGGAAGAACGTGATGACGCCGCCGTCGCCCGTCGCCACCATGCAGTCGGAGGCGAGGTCCGTCGCCGGCCGCACGGTGTAGTTCGTCGTGTTGCTCACGTTCGTGTAGCCGGCGCAGGCGGGCACCGTCCCGCTTCCCGAGTACGAGGCGAAATCGCGGCAGATGACCTGGTTGCCGTTGGAGAGGAACACCTTCGTGCCGGTCATCAACGCCTCACCCGCGGGGTAGCCGCCGGCGGTGAAGTTCGCGCCGGTCCCGGTGTACGGGTTCTGGGCGGCGGTGAGCAGCGCTCCGCTGAGGTTCCAGCAGGTGGACGCGGTCCCCGCTCCGTTGGTGATGGTGCAGACGCCGGTCACGGCCCCGGCCGTCGAGAGGATGGGCGCGAACGGGGTCCCGGAGTACGCCGCCGCCGGCGACGACTTCACCGGCCAGGCGCTCACCCCCGCGGAGTCCCTGCACTGCCTGCGGAGCTTCACGTCGTAGCAGTACGTCAGCCAGGAGTTCGCGGTCGTCTGCTGCATGCTGGCGAACACGTAGTCCCCGTAGGTGGAGGCTACGTAGTAGCTCGAGCTCGTCCATCCGCTCGGGTTCAGCGTCACATCCGCGCAGGCCGCGCCGGCGGGGGTGACGCAGACGAGGAGCGCCGCGCCGGAGCTGCTCGCGGCGGCGTACAGGTTGCCGTCGGAGGCCGGGATCCCGGTGCCGCCGATCTGCGCGCCGAACCCGACCGCGCGCGTCACGGTCCCGGTGCGCGCCGTGTAGCCGCAGCTCTTCGGCGTGGTGGTGGAGAGGTCGAGGCAGGCGACGCCCTGGCTGGAGCCGTCCGCCGCGCCCGCGAACCAGAGCATCCGGCTGCCGCTGATCCACATCCCGCTCTGCAGGGAGGTGTAGCCGGTCCAGACGGTCCCGGTGCCCACCGCGGTCCCGGCGACCGCGGACCACGTCTGCCAGTTGCTGCCGGTCGGCCACCCGGGGCACGTCGCGCCGCTGGCTTGCGCGCAGAACAGGACCGCGCCCGTGCGGTGATGCCCGATCCCGTAGACCAGCCCGTTCCGGAGGGCGACGTTGTAGGTGTCGCCGCTCGAGAGCGTCAGGGTGGCCGGGGGCGGGCTGGCGAACGAGGGTGACAGCTGCTGCGTGCCTGGCGGCAGGAGCGTGCCGGTGAAGCCGACACCGTTGGCCCCCGCGGAGGGCGTGCCGGCGACCCAGGACGTGCCGCCGTTCGTCGTGTACTGCGGCGAGAGGAGCCCTTCGGGTTCGGGTTGGGCGGCAGCTGCAGGGAACCGGGGATGAACGTGCCGGCGGAGGTCAGCAGGTCGGTGAGGGTGACGGCGGCGTTCGCGGTCGTCTTGTTGGCGTAGCTGATGACCCACTTGATCGTGTCGCCCGGCTTCGCCGTACCCGTCTTCGCGCCGCCGGGGGCGTCCGACGACGCCGCGACAGACCCCGTGGTCTCGTTGGTGGCCGTCTTGTACGTCGTCGACACGGCGGTGGTCGTCGCGTTGGAGACGTACTGGGGGAGCAGCAGGATGCCCGCGGCCATCCCCATGATCAGGCAGACGGCCGCGAGCATTCCCGCCCGCCGGCGGCGCGAACGGATGGACGTGGTTCCCGGGCGAGATGTCATGGCCAGCATGTCCCCTAGTCGTCGTGGATCGGCACGCAGGCCGCTGGCCCGCTACCTACTAAGACTCCGGAGGACGCCGGTCATTACGCCGACGCGATCGCTATGAGTGCAATGAGCGCACTCCATGCATTGCGCACCGGGCGCTGCCATACTGGCGTCCATGACCGACATCACCGATCCGTCCGGCGCGTCGCTGCGCCTGAGCAACGACGAGCGGGAGCGCGCCGTCGCGGCGCTCCAGTCCCACGCCGGACAGGGGAGGCTGACCGATCAAGAGCTGCAGACGCGCACCTCGGCCGCGCGGTCGGCGGTCACCCGCGGCGACCTCGCACCGCTGTTCGCCGACCTGCCCGGCGGGCTGCACCTCGATGCTCCGCGCGCGGCGCCGCCGCAGCAGCCCTACGCCCACCAGTCCTACGCGCAGCAGGCGTACCCCGGCCAGGCAGCCGACGGCTCGCCGTGGGGCCGCCGTGACCCCTCCAGCCGGTGGGGCCTGCTCGCCGTCTCGATCATCCCGTTCGTGTCGCTGATCCTGTTCTTCATCACCGGGATGGTGTGGGGCTACCAGTACAGCTGGCTGTGGTTCCTGCTCATCCCGCTGGTGGGCGCGATCACGTACGGCACCGATGCGGGCCGACGCCGCTAGCGCGGATCAGCCGACGGTCGCGCCGAACAGCAGGCCGAGCACGTACGTCGCCGCCGCGGCGCCGTAGCCGATGAGCAGCTGACGCACCGCCCGCTTGAGCGGCGAGGCGCCCGACATCACCCCGACGACCGCGCCCGTCCCGAGCAGCACGATGCCGACGAGCAGGGCCGAGACCACGATCGCCGCCGTGCCGGTCAGCCCGAACAGGAACGGCAGGATGGGGACGAGCGCCCCCGAGGCGAAGAAGCAGAAGCTCGAGATCGCCGCACTCCATCCGGTGCCGACGGCCTCGTGCTCGTCCTCGGCCGGCTCGGGCACGAGCGGGATAGGCGACGTCACGGCCTGAAGGCCGGCGAGCACCTCGCGTGCGTGCTCGGCCGCCTCCTCGGGTGCCATGCCGCGGGCGCGGTAGACCAGGGTGAGCTCGTTCGCGTCGACGTCGAGGTGGGGGAGAGCGGAGCCGGTCGCCGGGTTCGGCGTCGTCGACTCGAGCAGCTCGCGCTGCGACCGCACCGAGACGTACTCGCCCGCGCCCATCGAGAGGGCGCCCGCGAGCAGGCCGGAGATGCCGGTGAGGAGGACGACCTGGCTCGAGACGCCGCTCGCGCTGATGCCGAGCACCAGGGCCAGGTTGCTGACCAGGCCGTCGTTCGCGCCGAAGACCGCGGCGCGGAACGTTCCCGACAGCCGCTGCCGCCCGCGGGCGGCGAGCGCCCGCACGACCTCCTCGTGCACCTGCTCGTCGGCGGCCATCTGCGGGGTCGCGTCGCTGTCGGCGGCGTACGGCGATCGTGCCTCCGCGCGCTGCGCGAGCGCGAGCACGAAGACGGAGCCGAAGCGGCGGGCGAGCCAGCCGAGCATCCGGGTGCGCACGTCGCCGCGGAGCGGCTTGCCGGCGCGCTCCCCGAGGAGGTCGACCCAGTGCTGCTCGTGACGCCGCTCCGCTTCGGCGAGGGCGAGCAGGATGTCGCGCTCCTCGCCCTGACGGCGGCTGGCGAGGTCGCGGTACACGGCCGCCTCGGCCCGCTCGTCGGCGAGGTAGCGCCGCCACCTCTTGATGTCGGCGGGGCTCGGGGTTCGGGCTGTTGTCGTCATCCCCTCCAGTCTACCGGGGGCGGGTCGCGTCGGCCTCGGACGGGGCCGGGGCGGGGGCCTGCGCCTCCGCCGCCAGCTCGGTCGCCGACCGCGTGAACCGCTCACCCCAGTCGGCAGCGGCGAGCACCGCCTCCTGCGGCCCGATGATGCGGAACGGGGCATCCACCGCTGCCAGTCCGAACAGGGCCCATTCGGCGCTGTCCGCCGTGATGCGCACGGCGCTGGTGCCGTCGCCGCCGTCCTCGACACTCGCCCAGCGCCCGAGCACGTCGACCACCCGGTCGTGCGGTGCCTCGACCACCGCCTCCACGACCATCGGTTCCACGACACTGTGCAGCGACTCGCGCACGTACTCGGCCGCATCCTCCGCCGGCAGGGTGCGCGGCCGGAAGCGGGTGCCCGTCGGCTTGGGGTCGGCGATGCGGTCGAGGCGGAAGCTGCGCCAGTCGAAGCGGGTGAGGTCGTAGGCGACGAGGTACCAGCGGCGCTCGATCGAGACGAGGCGGTGGGGTTCGACCGCGCGGGTGGACGCCTGACCGTCGCGCGCGACGTAGGCGAACTCGATCCGCTCCTCGTCGCGACAGGCCTGGGCGAGGGCGGTGAGGATGCCCGCGTCGGCCGACGGGGCCGGACCCAGCGCGGTGGTGAGGGTCGTCATGCGCAGCGCGTCGACGCGGCGGCGGAGTCGCGGCGGCATGACCTGCACGACCTTCGCGAGGGCGCGGACCGACGCCTCGTCGACACCCGCGATGCCGCTCTGCGCGGCTGTCCGCAATCCGACGGCGAGCGCGACCGCCTCGTCGTCGTCGACCACCAGGGGCGGCAGGGAGGCGCCGGCCGCGAGCTGGTAGCCGCCGGCGACACCGCGCGTGGCGTCGACGGGGTAGCCGAGGTCGCGCAGGCGCTCGATGTCGCGGCGCAGCGTGCGGGGGAGATGGCGAGGCGGTCGGCGAGCTCCTGACCCGGCCAGTAGCGGTGGGTCTGGAGCAGCGAGAGGAGCTGGAGCGCTCGGGATCCGGTGCTGGACATGCCTTCCATTGTGCCCGGGCATGCGGTCGGATGCTGTCCGCTATGACCGCAATTGCGTGGCGTCCCGCTCGCCGGAGCCGTCGGGGATCAGCGCCGCGGCACCGGGCTGGGACAGCGTGAGAACCGCCTCGGTGATCCAGGGCGAGCGCTCGAGCTCGGCCTCGACGTCCCGCAGGTCGAGGGCCACATCCGACTCCCGGTCGTCGCCGCGCAGGTCGACCGCGGCGACCAGATAGAAGCGCTCCGGGCCGACGTACTCGATGTGCAGGTACGTGACCTTCTCGACCTCGGGATGCTGCAGGAGCGCCGACAGCGCGACCTGCCATGCCCGGTCGGATCCGGGCTGACCCACGAGGAAGCGCCGGTTCCGCTCGATGAGGACGAAGGCGACGATCGCCAGCAGCACGCCGACCAGGATGGAGCCGAGCGCGTCCCAGAAGGCGTTCCCGGTGAGCTGGTGCAGCAGCAGGCCCAAGAACGCGATCACGAGGCCCCCGAGCGCGGCGGAGTCCTCCGCGAACACCGCCCGCAGGGTCGGGTTCGAGGTGCGCAGCACGTGCTCGAAAGTCCCCGTTCCGCTCGACGACGCCTTCGCGTGCGCCTGCCGGTACGACTGGATGAACGAGATCCCCTCGAAGACGAAGGCGGCGGCCAGCACGATGTAGCCGATCAGGTACTCTGTGTCCTTCTCCTCCGAGCCGAGCGCGGACACGCCGTGCATGATCGACACGACCGCTCCGGCGGTGAACAGGCCGACCGCGGCGAACAGGCTCCACACATACGCGTCGCGTCCGTAGCCGCCGGGGTGCGAGTCGTCCCTCGGCTTCGCGGCCGCCCGTTCGGCCTGGATCAGGAAGATCTCGTTGCCCGCGTCCGCCCAGGAGTGAGCGGCCTCTGCGACCAGGGAGGCCGATCCGGTGATGACGGCCGCCACGGTCTTCGCGAGCGCGACCAGGATGTTCGCCCCGAAGGCGAGCAGCACGGTGAACAGGCTGGAGGAGGAGCGCTTCTCGCTGGGCACAGCGACACCATAGCCCCGCTCCGGGAGCACAGAAGGCCCCGATCGTGACGATCGGGGCCTTCTGCGTGTTCTCCTGCTGGTGTCCGAGGGGGACTTGAACCCCCACGCCCTATACGGGCACTAGCACCTCAAGCTAGCGCGTCTGCCATTTCCGCCACCCGGACTCAGGTGGGCGCTTCCGGACTTCTCCGGCTGCCGAAGAAAGACATTAGCACGGTTTTCCCCAGCCGGATCACTCCGCACAGCACCCCGGGCGTGGCGCGCTGAGCGTCGGCCGCGCCCGGTAGCGTAAAGGGATGACCGACGAACTCCGCGACCCCTCGTCCGGCCTCGACGAGACCGCGATCATCGCCCGCGACCTCATCCGCTTCGACACGACGAACTACGGCGAGGGCCGGTCGAACGGCGAAGCGGAGGCCGCCGCGTACGTCGAGGCGAAGCTCGCCGCGCTGGGGCTCCAGCCGCAGGTGTTCGAGTCCGACCCGGGCCGGGCGAGCGTCGTCGCACGCGTCGAGGGCGCCGACCCTGCGAAGCCGGCGCTGGTGGTGCACGGCCACCTGGACGTGGTGCCCGCCGACCCGCGCAACTGGACGGTCGATCCCTTCGGCGGTGAGATCAAAGACGGCCTGCTCTGGGGCCGCGGCGCCGTCGACATGAAGAACATGGATGCGATGATCCTGACCGCGATCGGAGACATCCTGGCCGCGGGGAGCGGCCCGCTCGCGATCTGGTGCTCGCGTTCTTCGCCGACGAGGAAGACGGCGGCCGGCGCGGCTCGCACCATCTGGTCGACCACCACCCCGAGCTGTTCGAGGGGGCGACCGAGGCGATCAGCGAGGTCGGCGGGTACTCGATCGACCTCGCCGGCCGTCGCGCCTACCTGCTGCAGACCGGCGAGAAGTCGCTGGTCTGGATCAAGCTGATCGCCCGCGGGCGCGCCGCCCACGGCTCGCGTCTCATCCGCGACAACGCCATCACGAAGCTCGCCGAGGCGGTCGTCACGATCGGCCGGCAGGACTGGCCGATCCAGCTGACCGCGACCACATCCCGCCTCATCGGCGAGCTGGGCCGGCTGCTCGACGTCGACCCGCAGCGCGTCGGACCGGACGAGGTCGTCATCCGCACGGGCACCGCCGCGGGCTTCATCCTCGCCACGCTGCGCACGACGACCAACCCGACCCTGCTCGAGGCCGGCTACAAGCACAACGTCATCCCCGACACGGCGGAGGCGCTGATCGACATCCGCACCCTCCCCGGCGACGAGGATGCGGTGCTCGCCCGTGTGCGCGAGCTGATCGGCGACGACGTCGAGATCGAGGTCATGCACCGCGACATCGGCCTCGAGGCCGAGTTCGGAGGCGAGCTGGTCGACGCGATCACGGGGACGCTGCAGCAGCACGACCCCGGGGCGCCCGTGCTGCCGTACCTGCTGTCCGGAGGCACCGACAACAAGGCTCTCAGCCGTCTCGGCATCACCGGGTACGGCTTCGCGCCGCTGCGGCTGCCGGCCGACCTCGACTTCCCGGGCATGTTCCACGGTGTCGACGAGCGCGTGCCGCTCGACGCGCTAGTGTTCGGGAGGACTGTGCTCCGCGACCTGCTGCGCTCCTACTGAGCCGCGCCCCTCTCGAACCGGGAATCCTCCACACCGCATGGACTTCATCAACGCCCTGATCCTCGGCCTCGTCCAGGGTCTCACCGAGTTCCTTCCGATCTCGTCGTCGGCCCACATCCGCATCGTCGGCGAGCTGCTCGGCACCGGCGCCGACCCGGGCGCCCGCTTCACCGCCATCATCCAGCTCGGCACCGAGGCGGCCGTGCTGCTGTACTTCTGGAAGGACATCGCCCGCATCGTCACCCAGTGGTTCCGCGCGCTGTTCGGCCGGATCCCGCGGAACGACCCCGACGCGCGGATGGGCTGGCTGGTGATCCTCGGCAGCATCCCGATCGTGGTGCTCGGCCTGTTCTTCCAGAACCAGATCGAGACCGTCTTCCGGTCGCTCTGGATCGTGGCGACGACGCTGATCGTGTTCGGCATCCTGCTCGGCATCGCCGACTGGGTGGGGGCGAAGACCAAGCGGCTTCGCGAACTGACCTGGATCGACGGCATCATCTTCGGCCTCGCGCAGGCTCTCGCGCTCATCCCGGGCGTGTCCCGCTCCGGCGGCACGATCACGGCGGGGCTGTTCATGGGCTACCAGCGCCGCGCGGCGGCCCGCTACTCGTTCCTGCTCGCGCTGCCCGCCGTGTTCGGCAGCGGGTTCTACCAGCTGTACAAGGCCGTCAAGGAGCCGTGCACCGAGGCGCTCGCGAAGGCGGGCACCTGCACCATGGAGGTCTTCGGACCGGTGGAGACCGCGGCCGCGACGATCGTCGCCTTCGTCGTCGGGCTGCTCGTGATCGCGTTCTTCATGGGCTACATCTCGCGGCGCAGCTTCCTGCCGTTCGTGATCTACCGCATCGCGCTCGGCGTGCTGCTGATGATCCTGCTCGCCACGGGCGCGCTGCAGGCCTGATCAGGCCCGCCCGCGGCGCTCAGCCGCGGCGCGGGTCGTCGGGCGCGCGGCCGGCGGTCCCGCCGTCGCGGCCGTCGCCCCGGCGACGCAGGTAGCGCTCGAACTCCTGCGCGATCGCCTCGCCGCTCGCCTCGGGGGAGTCGACGGTGTCGCGCGCCTGCTCGAGCTGCTGGATGTACGACGCCATCTCCTCGTCGTCCGCCGCGAGGGCGTCGATCCCCGCCTCCCAGGCGGCCGCCTCGTCGACGAGCGTGCCGCGCGGGATGGTGACGTCGACGAGCTCCTCGAGCTTGTCGATGAGCGCGAGCACCGCCTTCGGGCTCGGCGCGTTGTGCACGTAGTGCGGCACGGACGCCCAGATCATGATGGTCGGGATGCCGACGTCCTCCGCCCCTTCGGCCAGCGCGCTCAGGATGCCGACCGGACCCTCGTAGTTCGACCGCTCCACGCCGAGCTCGGCGCGCACGGCGGCGTTGTCACTCGAGGCGAAGACGGAGATCGGGCGGGTGTGCGGTACGTCCGCCAGCATTGCGCCGAGGAAGACGACGGCACCGATGTCGGCCGCGAGCGCCACATCCATGATCTCGGCGGTGAAACTGCGCCAGCTGCGCGACGGCTCTGTGCCGAGAAGAAGGAAGATGTTGCCGGCGTTGTCCCCGGTGACGGCCAGTTCGGCGTCCTCGGCCAGGTCTTCGCCGACGCGCCCGGGGAGCGACGGGCCGTAGACGACCGCGGAGGGCCAGATCAGGCGCCTGCGGCCGTCGTCGTCGGTCACCACCGGGCGGTTGAACTGGAAGTCGAAGTACAGCTCCGGGTCGACCTCGGCGATCGGCACCACTTCGAGCTGTTCCTTCAGCGTCTTCACCGCACCGCTGGCGGCCTCGCCGGCGTCGTTCCAGCCTTCGAACGCCACCACGAGGATGCGGCCTCCGAGGATGTTCTTTCCGTCAGTCACGAAGTCGTCCCTCGTCCCTTCCTGGCGAGCCGGTCGGGCTGCCATCCCTCAAGGATAGGCCCGCACCTCTCCCGATAGACTTGCCCGTTGTGACCGCGTCTTCCCCCGCAGCGAACAGGCCCCCTCCCGTCGGATCCCACCCCGGATGCGGCCGCGCTGCCCGCCGCCGTGCTGTGGGACATGGATGGCACCCTCGTCGACACCGAGCCGTACTGGATGGCGTCCGAGCAGGAGCTCGTCGGCTCGTTCGGCGGAACGTGGACGCACGACGACGGCCTGCTGCTGGTCGGCCTGGGCCTCTGGAACTCCGCCGAGATCCTCCAGTCCCGCGGCGTCGCGATGAGTGCGGACGAGATCGTGCACTGGCTGACGGACCGCGTGCAGCAGAAGCTCGACGAGCAGGGCGTGCCGTGGCGCGCCGGCGCCCGCGAGCTGCTGGAGTCGCTGCGCGAGCGCGGCATCCGCACGGCCCTGGTCACCATGTCGGTGCGCCGGATGGCCGAGCAGATCGTCGCCCACATCCCGTTCGACGCGTTCGACGTGATCGTCAGCGGCGACGAGGTCGACGAGCCGAAGCCGGCGCCGGAGCCGTATCTGCGGGCCGCGCGCCTGCTCGGTGTCGAGCCACGGGATGCGGTCGCGATCGAGGACTCGCTGGTCGGCCTGGCGTCCGCCGTGGCGTCGGGGGCGACCGCGATCGGCGTGCCGCACATCGTGCCGCTGCCGGAATCGGACGAGCACACGCTCTGGGATTCGCTGGAGGGACGCACGGCCGACGACGTCGCCGCCGTCGCCCGTGCGCGCCGCGAGGAGGCCACCCGATGAACGAGACGCGGCGCAGCTCCGGACCCTTCCGCGCGGGCGACCGCGTGCAGCTCACCGGCCCCAAGGGACGGCTGAACACCATCACGCTCGAGCCCGGGAAGCTCTTCCACAGCCATCGGGGTGTGCTGGAGCACGACGCCATCATCGGCCTGCCGGACGGCTCGGTCGTCACGAACAACGCCGGCGTCGAGCACCTCGCCCTGCGTCCGCTCCTCACCGACTTCGTCATGTCGATGCCGCGCGGCGCAGCGATCGTCTACCCGAAGGATGCGGCGCAGATCCTGGCGCTGGCCGACATCTTCCCGGGTGCGACGGTGGTGGAGGCGGGCGTCGGCTCCGGCGCGCTGTCGCTGTGGCTGCTCCGTGCCATCGGTCCGGAGGGCCGCCTGCTGTCGTTCGAGCGCCGCGAGGAGTTCGCGGACGTGGCGCGCGCCAACGCCGCGACCTTCCTCGGCGGCGACCCGGACAACTGGACGCTGACCGTCGGCGATCTGCAGGACACGCTTCCCGAGGCGGTCGAGCCGGGCAGCGTCGATCGCGTGGTGCTCGACATGCTGGCGCCGTGGGAGACCCTGGATGCGGTCACCGCCGCGCTCAAGCCGGGCGGCGTCGTCATCTGCTACGTCGCGACCGTCACCCAGCTCTCGCGCGTCGCCGAGGCCATCCGTGCGTCCGGTCACTACACGCACCCGCAGTCGAACGAGACGATGGTGCGCGGCTGGCACGTCGAGGGCCTGGCGGTCCGCCCGGATCACCGGATGATCGCCCACACCGGCTTCCTGATCACGGCACGCCGGCTCGCTCCGGACACCGTGCTGCCGGAGCTCAAGCGCCGGCCGTCGAAGTCGGACTACTCGGACGAGGACGTCGAGGCGTGGACGCCCGGCGCGCTCGGCGAGCGGACCTCCAGCCCGAAGAGCCTGCGCAAGCGGATGCGCGAGGCGACCGCCAGCGCGGAGCTCGCCAAGGGCCGCGACGCCGGCTCCGCCGATGCGGACGGCGCGGACGAGGACGCACCCGGCGTCGGCTAGCATGAATGGGCCGTCTCACGCCCCGACCGAAAGAGAACACGTGCGCAGAGTCACCATCGGAAGAACGTCCGCCGTCGTGGTCGCCGCCGGACTGGTGGCCGCAGTTCTGACCGGATGCTCGACGAACCCGAACGACGACTGCGGCACCGCGCTCCCGTCGGGCAGCGCATCCCAGCTGGTGGAGGCGACCGGGAAGATCGGCTCGAAGCCGAAGATCACCGTGCCCACCCCGCTGAACACGACGAAGTCGGAGCGCAGCATCCTCACCGAGGGCACCGGCGAGGAGGTGCACCGGGGTCAGGTCGTGGAGATCCAGTACACGATCCTCGACGGCAAGACGGGCCAGGTGCAGCAGACCTCCTACGGCAGCGGCGACTCCTATCCGCTCGCCCTCGGCTCGGGCAACGAGGCGCTCAGCAAGGGACTCCAGTGCGCGCCGGTCGGCTCGCGCGTCGCGGTCGTCATCTCGCCGAAGGATGCGGGCGGCCAGGGGGCGACCAGCTCCGGCGTCATCGTCGTCGACATCCTGAAGGCGTACCTGGCGAAGGCGAACGGCGCGGTCCGCCCGTCCGTCAACGGCTTCCCGACGGTCGTGCTCGCGCCGACCGGCCAGCCGGGCATCACCCTCCCGTCGTCCGGCGGGGCGCCGAAGTCGCTCCGCACCGAGCAGCTCAAGGTCGGCGACGGCGGGACGGTGAAGAAGGACTCGCTCGTCATCCTGCAGTACACGGCGCTCGGCTGGGAGAACAAGAACGTCCTGTTCTCCAGCTGGCAGTCCGGCTCTCCCGACCTCGTCTCCATCAAGACCGGTCAGAGCCAGCTGAACCAGGCGCTGCCGCAGAGCGTGCTCGGCCAGCTCGTCGGCAAGACGGTCGGCTCGCAGGTCGTCATCGAGGCGCCCGCCGAGGGCCAGGTGCCGGCGTCCGCCTGGGTGGTCGACATCCTGGGGATCCGCTGACCGCGAGCACTAGGATGGACGGGTGTCCCGTTCCTCGTCTTCGCCCGCGCGCGTCCCGGTCGAGGAGCGCCTGTTCAGTCTCGTGCTGGCGCTGCTCGCGACCGAGAACGGCCTGACGAAGAGCGAGATCCTGTCGACCGTGCAGGGGTACCGCCAGCGGTACGAGCCGCACGGTGACAACGGCAGTCTCGAGCGGCAGTTCGAGCGCGACAAGGACGACATCCGCGAGCTCGGCGTCCCGCTCGAGACCGTGGAGGCGCCGGAGGCGTCAGGCAACAACCAGCTGCTGCGGTACCGCATTCCGAAAGGGGCATACGACCTCCCGTCGGATGTCAGCTTCTCTCCGGAGGAGCTCACGCTGCTGGGCCTCGCCGCCGCCGTCTGGCGCGAGGGCTCGCTCTCGGGGGAGTCGCGGCGCGCCCTGATGAAGCTCCGGTCGCTGGGCGTCGAGGCGGACGACCCGGTCGTCGGCTACGCCCCGCGGCTCCGTGTGCGCGAAGCCGCCTTCGAGCCGCTCAGCCAGGCGCTGGAGCGTCACGTCATGGTGCAGTTCCCGTACCTCAAGCCCGGTGAGAGCGCGTCCCGCCAGCGCACCGTGGCGCCGCTCGCGCTCGTACAGCATCAGGGCCGCTGGCACCTGCAGGGCATCGACCAGGGCGCCGGCGCCTCCCGCACGTTCCTTCTCTCGCGGATCGTCGGCCCGGTCAAGCTGACGTCACGCGCGTTCGACCCCGAGCAGTACCGCGTGGAGGGCGAGGAGTTCGCCGAGCGCGCGCTGCTGGAGCTCGAGCGGATCTGGGAGTCGAACGTCGCCGAGATCGAGGTGACCGCGGGAACGGATGCCGCCACCCGGCTCGGCAAGCGCTACGGCGATGCCGTGCCGGTCGGAGCGGAGGGCGAGCCGCTGCGGCTGACCGTCAACTTCTCGGACAGCAACATCCTGGCCGATCAGCTCGCCTCGTTCGGGCCGGAGGTCGTCGTGCTGGCCCCGCCGGAGCTGCGCGAGCTGGTGCTCGCCCGGCTGGAGGCGACGGTCGCCGCGCACCGCGTGGAGGGGAGGGGACCGATGGCTGAGCGCCGCAAGCCGCCGATGCAGGCGCAGGACAAGCTGGCGTTCCTGCTCGCTCTCGTCCCGTACCTGATGGACCGCGACCGCGTGAGCGTCGCCGAGGCCGCCGAGCACTTCGGCGTGGAGCAGGCGCAGCTGCGCGACGCCGTGCGGCTGATCGCCGTCTCCGGCATCCCGGGCGAGACGAACGCGTACCAGCCGGGCGACCTGTTCGACATCGCCTGGGACGACTTCGAGGAGAACGACCAGATCGTCCTCACGCACCAGGTCGCCATCGACGACTCGCCCCGGTTCTCCGCCCGCGAGGCCGCGGCGCTCATCGCCGGGCTGCAGTACCTCACCGCGCTCCCGGAGAACGCCGACCGGGATGCGATCGGCTCGCTGATGGCCAAGCTCGCGCGCGGCGCCTCCGCTGCCCCGAGCCAGCTGGCCGTCGCCCGCTCGGAGACGGACGAGGCGCTGGCGACCATCCGGGATGCGGTCATCGCCGGCGTCCAGGTCGAGTTCGACTACCTCAGCTCGCGCGGCGAGCGGGAGCGCCGCCGGGTCGACCCGCTGCGCATCGAATCCGTCGACCAGGACTGGTACCTGCGGGGGTGGGATCACCTGCGCACGGCCATCCGCACCTTCCGCCTCGACCGGATCGACGATCTCGTGGCGACGACCGAGGCGATCACCTACCGGCCCGGCGACGTGAAGCTGCCCGAGACGCTCTTCACCGGGACGGACGAGGATCAGCTGGTCACGGTCGAGGTGTCGGCTTCGGCCATCCCGCTCATCGAGGATTACATCCCCGAGGGCGCGGACCGCGTCGAGCGCGGGGGAGTCATCCGCACCAGCGTGCGGGTCGCCCACTTCCACGGGCTCAAGCGCCTCGTCGCGGGGCTGTCCGGCGTGCTCACGGTGCTCGACCCGCCCGAGGCGCGGCGGATCGTCGCGGGCTGGGCACAGGCGGGCGTCGACCGCTACCGCTGACCGCTGACGCGCGCGGCGGAGCCGTCCGCACTGGAAAACGGAGGAGTTCCCGCGCGGCGGTGACCCGCATTGCCTCCGTATCCCGCCATTCGCGGCGCGTCGCGGGCGGAACTCCTCCCGTTCCGACCACGCGGCAGCCTGTGCGCCGCGCGCTAGGCTGGCGGCATGCCCTGGTGGTCGTGGCTGGTGATCTGGACCGTGCTCGTGCTCGGTCTGCTCGGCATGCTCGGTTTCTTCGCCTGGTGGCTGTTCCGCAAGGTCGTCGCCGCGGGCCGCGAGGCCGCCGCGCTGATGGAGAAGGCCGAGGTGCTCTCCCGGCGCGCCGACGAGTTGCACGAGGCCTTCGAGCCGGCCGTGCTGGCGGATGTCGAGACGCTGCGCGCCGAGCGCGAGGCGCTGGTCGTACGGCGGCGCTATGCCCGGCAAGCTCGCAGGGATGCGCGGGTCAGGCGCGGTAGACTACTCGTCGATGTGGATCCGGCGACGGTTCCGGATCGCTTCGCCCACCTTTTGAAGAGGACCTGATCTCATGTTCGCAGGACTGACCGGATGGCACTTGCTCATCATCCTCGCCGTGATCCTGCTGCTGTTCGGTGCGCCGAAGCTCCCGGCGCTCGCGAAGAGCATCGGCCAGTCGATGCGCATCTTCAAGGGCGAGGTCGACGAGCTGAAGAAGGACGGCAAAGACGGCGCTGCCGCCGACGGCACCGCACAGAACTCGGCCCAGGCTCCCGTGACGCCGACCCCTGCTCCGGTCGACCCCTCGACCGAGTCCAACCCGAAGTCCTAGTCCGGTGGCCTCCACGAAGCGAGGCAAGAACCGCGAAGGACGGATGACGCTCGCCGAGCACTTCATCGAGCTTCGCAAACGCCTCTTCCGCTCCGCCCTGGCGTTGCTCGTCGGGTCCGTGATCGGCTGGTTCCTCAGCGACTACGTGATGGATGCGATGCGCGGCCCGATCACCGCCATCGCGAAGCAACAGGGCCGCGAGGCCATGCTGAACTACGACAGCATCACCGGCGCGTTCGACCTGAAGATGCAGGTCGCGATCACGATCGGCGCGATCATCTCCAGCCCGTTCTGGCTCTACCAGATCTGGGCGTTCTTCGTGCCGGCGATGACCCGCAAGGAGCTGAAGTACGGCTTCGGCTTCTTCTTCACGGCCGTGCCCCTGTTCATCGCCGGCGGCGTGTGCGGCTGGCTGCTCGTGCCGCACATCGTCGGGCTGCTGACCAGCTTCGCGCCCGCCGACGACGCGGCGATCATCGGCGCGAAGACGTACTTCGACTTCATCCTCAAGCTCGTGATCGCCGTCGGCATCGCGTTCGTGCTGCCCGTCTTCCTCGTGCTGCTCAACTTCGTGGGCGTGCTGAGCGCCAAGTCGATCATCGCGTCGTGGCGGTGGGCGCTCATCCTGATCGCCCTGTTCACCGCGATCGCCACTCCCGCCGCGGACGTGCTGTCGATGTTCCTGCTGGCGATCCCGATGGTGGCGCTGTATTTCGCGGCGTACGGCGTCGCCTGGATCCACGACCGTCGCGCGGCGAAGGCCGCCGACCGGCTGGAGGCCGAGCTCGCGGCCTAGTGTCGTGCGGCGGGCATAGGCTGGGCGGGTGACCGACCAGACGCTCTCGCCGGCGGAGCGGTACGCCGCCTCCCGCGACCGGGCCCGGCAGCCCCTGCTCGAGACGTTCCGCGATGGCCTGCGGTTCGATCTCGACCCGTTCCAGCGCGAGGCGTGCGCGTCCCTGGAGCGGGGGAGCAGCGTGCTCGTCGCCGCACCGACGGGCGCAGGCAAGACCATCGTCGCCGAATTCGCGGTCTTCCTCGCGATGCGCGAGGCCAACGCGAAGGTCTTCTACACGACGCCGATGAAGGCGCTGAGCAACCAGAAGTTCCAGGAGTTCGTCGAGGCGTACGGCCCGGAATCGGTCGGCCTGCTGACCGGCGACACCAACATCAACTCGCGCGCCCGGATCGTGGTCATGACGACCGAGGTGCTGCGCAACATGCTCTACGCCGACTCCGACCTGCTCACCGACCTCGCCTACGTCGTCATGGACGAGGTGCACTACCTGGCCGACCGCTTCCGCGGCGCGGTGTGGGAGGAGGTCATCATCCACCTGCCGTCGGAGGTGCGGATGGTGTCGCTCAGCGCCACCGTGTCGAACGCGGAGGAGTTCGGCGACTGGCTGCAGGCGGTGCGCGGCGACACGGAGGTCATCGTGTCGGAGGAGCGGCCGGTGCCGCTGGAGCAGCACATCCTGATGCGGTCGAAGCTGATCGATCTGTTCGACTCGTCGGGCCTCGCTGCGACCAACCGGGTCAACCCGGAACTCGTGCAGATGGCCCGCTACGGCGGACGGGTGCTCAGCAGCCGTCAGATGAAGGATGTGGGCCGCTACCACTCGAAGGGCGGCCGCCCCGACGCGTTCCGGATGAACCGCGCCGATCTGGTGGCCCTTCTCGACGACCGCAATCTGCTTCCCGCCATCTTCTTCATCTTCAGCCGCAACGGCTGCGACGCCGCCGTCAAGCAGGTCCTCCGTGCGGGCGTACGGCTCACCGAGAAGCACGAGCGGGAGGAGATCCGCGCCATCGTGGAGGAGCGCTGCCGCACCCTCCTCGACGAGGACCTCGCGGTGCTCGGCTACTGGGAGTGGCTGGAGGGCCTGGAGCGCGGTGTCGCCGCCCACCACGCCGGGCTGCTCCCTGCCTTCAAGGAGGTCGTGGAGGAGCTCTTCCGCCGCAAGCTCGTGAAAGTCGTCTTCGCGACGGAGACGCTCGCGCTCGGCATCAACATGCCCGCCCGCACGGTGGTGCTCGAGAAGCTGGAGAAGTTCAACGGCGAGGCGCGCGTGCCGATCACGCCGGGGGAGTACACGCAGCTGACCGGTCGCGCCGGCCGCCGCGGCATCGACGTCGAGGGGCACAGCGTCATCCAGTGGGAGGACGGGCTCGACCCGCAGTCCGTCGCCTCGCTCGCTTCGCGGCGCAGCTACCCGCTGAACTCGAGCTTCCGGCCGACGTACAACATGGCGGTCAACCTGATCGACCAGTTCGGGCGCCCTCGCACCCGCGAGATCCTGGAGTCGTCGTTCGCCCAGTTCCAGGCCGACCGCGCGGTCGTCGACCTCGCCCGGAAGGCCATGCAGCAGGAGCAGTCGCTCGCCGGCTACGAGGAGGCCATGACCTGCCACCTCGGCGACTTCCGGGAGTACTTCTCGATCCGCCGCGAGCTGACCGACCTGGAGCGCAAGGGCTCACGGGTCGAGACGACCTCGAACGCCGACCGCGAGAAGCGGCAGCGTCAGCTCGCCGCCCTGCGCAAGCGGATGAAGGACCACCCGTGCCACCGCTGCACCGAGCGGGAGCAGCACGCCCGCTGGGCGGAGCGCTGGTGGAAGCTGAAGCGCGACACCGACCGCCTGCGCGCGCAGATCCAGTCGCGCACGGGCGCGGTGGCGAAGGTGTTCGACCGGGTCTCCGACGTGCTGCTCGAGCTCGGCTACCTGGTGGACCAGGACGGCGAAACGGCCCTGACCGTGCACGGTCGCACGCTGAAGCGCATCTACGGCGAGCGGGACCTGCTGGTCGCCGAGTGCCTGCGGCGCAACGTCTGGAAGGACCTCGACGCACCCGGGCTCGCCGCGATGGCGTGCGCGCTCGTCTTCGAACCGCGGCGGGACGAGGGCCTCGCCAACGAGCGCACGCTTCCGCGCGGTGCGTTCCGCCCGGCGCTCGAGAAGACGACGACCCTCTGGAGCACGCTCGACGACCTGGAGCAGGAGCACCGCCTCCCGGGCAGCGAGCCGCCGTCGACGGCGATCTCCCTGGCGATGTGGATGTGGTCCCGCGGCTCGGGACTGGATGCGGTGCTGAGCGAGGCGGACATGGCGGCGGGCGACTTCGTCCGCTGGGCCAAGCAGACGATCGACCTCCTCGACCAGCTGTCGCTCGTGGCGCAGGGCAACGTCGGCCGGGTCGCCCGCCAGGCGCTGGAGTCCATCCGGCGCGGGATCGTCGCGTACTCGTCGGTCGCCTGAGCGGCGCCCATAGCTGGATGCCTTAGGCTCTCCCTTCGTGCACACCGTCCCGCGACCCACCCTTCCGCTGTGGGTCGCGGTGCTGGTCGCCCTGGGCGCGGGTCCCGTGCTCGACGCCGGGTTCCCCGCCCTCGACTGGTGGCCGCTGACCTTCGTCGGCATCGCGATGGTCCTCGTGGCCCAGCGCGGCCGACGGCCCGGGACGGCGTTCCTCGTGGGCTTCCTCGCCGGCGAGTCGTTCTACCTCGTCCACGTCGCCTGGACCGCCCTCTACCTCGGCCCGGTGCCGTGGATCGCGCTGTCGACCCTGGAGGCGCTGTTCTGGGGTGCGGGCGGCATCCTCATCAGCCTCGCCTACCGCTGGGTGCCCCGCGCCTTCCCGACCGTTCTCGGCCGCGTGGGCCTGCTGCCGGTCGTCCTCGCGGGCCTGTGGGTGCTGCGGGAGTTCGTGACCGGCACCTGGCCGTACGGCGGCTTCTCGTGGGGGCGCGTCGCCGAGTCGCAGTCGACCAGCCCGCTCGCGCCGCTGGTCGCCTGGCTGGGGATCTCGGGGCTGAGCTTCGCCATGGTGTGGCTCGTCGCGTTCCTGGTCGAGCTGTGCGGGGCGGTGGATGTGCGGCGCACCCCGCGCGCGCTGCTCGCCGGCATCGCCGTGGCGCTGCTGTTCGCGATCCCGGCGTGGCCTGCGACCACGAAGGGCACCACGCGCATCGCGGCCGTGCAGGGCAACGGGCCCGCCGGGTACTTCGACGACGCTCCGCCGGGCGCCGTGTTCGACACCCAGGTGGCCGAGACCCTGCGGATCCCCGCGTCTGAGGCGACGGGCGCCAAGAAGATCGACATGGTGGTCTGGCCGGAGGGATCGGCGCTGCCGGATCCGACCCGCGACCCGGGCAACGCCGCCGTGCTCGACGCTCTCAGCCGCAGGTACGGCGCGCCCTTCATCGTCGGCACCATCACGCAGCGCGACGACAAGCTCTACAACACCTCGCTGCAGTGGGAGGCGGGCACGGGCGCGGTCGACTTCTACGACAAGAAGCACCCCGTGCCCTTCGGCGAGTACGTGCCCGACCGCGCCTTCTGGCGCCCGTTCGCCCCGGCCCTCATCGACCTGATCGGCCGCGACTACACGCCCGGCACCCGCGACAACGTCTTCGACATCGGCGGGGTGCGTGCCGGTATCTCGATCTGCTTCGACATCGTCGACGACCAGCTGCTCACCGACATGATGCGCGGGGAGCGCAGGTGATCCTCGCGCAGACGAACAACGCCGACTTCGGCGAGACCGACGAGAACCAGCAGCAGCTGGCGATCGCCCGGCTCCGCGCGATCGAGGCGGGCAGGTCGCTGGTGAACATCTCGACCGTCGGCAGCAGCCAGATCGTCGGACCGGACGGACGCACGATCAGCTCGATCCCGCCGTTCACGCCCGGACACATGGTGGCGGATGTGCCGCTCGGCACGACGACGACCCCCGCGACGCTGCTCAGCCGGGGAATCGAGTTCCTGGTCGCCGGCCTCGGGCTCTTCGGGCTGCTCGCGGCCGCCCTGGGGCGGCGCAACCCGCCGGTGGACGTGAGAAGGCCGTTCTCACCACGCGGGTGAGAACGGCCTCGGGTGACGGCGGAGCGTCGGACGGCGCCCGTCAGGCGCTGTGCTTGTGCTCGCTGGTGCCGCGACGTGCCCGCAGGTACTGCAGGCGCTCCTCCAGGAGCTCCTCGAGCTCGGCGCGGGTGCGGCGCTCGAGCAGCATGTCCCAGTGGCTGCGCGGCGTCTTGACGTCGGTGTGGTCGACCTCGACGGGGGTGTCGTTGACGAGCCGGCGGGCCTCCTGCCCGCAGTGCTTGCACTCCCAGGTGTCGGGGGCCTCAGCCTCGGCCGAGAACACGGTCTCGGTCTCCTTGCCGCAAGCCGGGCAAAGGTACGTGTAACGGGAACGCGGAGAGTAGACGACGCCTTCTTCGCTCTGTAGGCTCTGGGCGCCGAGTCTCATTCCGCGCAAGCTGCGATCTGCCATTGTGTGGTTCTCCTCTGTGCGCGCGAATCCTCACAGTTATAAACCGTCAAGCTGGGGATTCTCTTTCCGGGGCGGCCGTTCTCCCAGTGCCCTCACAGAGTCCTCGGGCCTTCCGGGCCCGGTTCAGCGCCGTGCGTCGACCACCCGGCGGAGCACGTCGCAGCGGTCGGTCACGATGCCGTCGACCCCGAGGTCGAGCAGGCGGATCATGTCGCCGGGCTCGTTCACGGTCCAGACATGCACCTCGGCCCCGGCCGCGTGGATGCTGTTCACCGTGCGCCGTGTGACGAGCTGCACCGGCCCGCGACGTTCGGGGATCTGGACCGCCGCGAAGCCCCGCAGCGAGCGGCGCACGAGCGACGCCAGGCCGGTCTTCGCGCCGGCGAGGGCCGGCAGGACCTCGGAGACCGCGGGGGAGGAGGCGACACCCGGGAGGCTGTCCGTCACGGCGCGCCTGCGGTCGGGGGAGAAGCTGGTGATGAGCACGCGGTCGGTCGCCCGGGCGGCGCGAAGGGCGTCCACCGCGGGTCCGGCGGCGCGCGCATCCTTCACGTCGATGTTGAAGCGAGCCTGGGGGAAGGCGTCGAGCGCCTCCGCGAGGGAGCAGAAGGCCTGGCCGTGTCCGAGGTCGATGCGGCGCAGCTCGCGCATCGTCAGCTGTGCGATCCGGAGGTCGCGGCCGGCGACCCGGGAGAGGTCCGGGTCGTGGGCGATGACCGCGACCCCGTCGGCGGACGCGTGGATGTCGGTCTCCAGGTGCGTCGCGCCGGCGGAGAGCGCGCGCAGGAACGCGAGCAGCGTGTTCTCGGGCGCGTCGACCGCCAGGCCGCGATGCGCGATGACGCGCGGTGGCCGCCCGTCGAGGAACGTCACGCGGTCGGCGACGCCGGGGAGCAACGGGCGGTGTCTGCGCCGTCGCGGCCTGGGCCGGCTCGGGCTGCGCGTGGGCGCCTCCTCCGGAGCTTCCTCCCGTGCCGTCGCCGCGCGGCGCGCCGGCCGACCCGAAGGCCGTCCCGATGCCCTTCAGCGCCTCCGTCAGCTCGCTGGGGATGATCCACAGCTTGTTCGACGCGCCCTCCGCCAGCTTGGGGAGCGTCTGGAGGTACTGGTACGCGAGCAGAAGATTGTCCGGATTGCCCTCGTGGATCGCGCCGAACACCGTGGTGATCGCCTTCGCCTCGCCCTCCGCTCGCAGCACAGCGGCCTTGGCGTCGCCCTCGGCGCGCAGGATGGCGGCCTGCCGCAGACCCTCCGCGTTCAGGATCTCGGACTGCTTCGTTCCCTCGGCCGTCAGGATCAGCGCACGCCGGTCGCGCTCCGCGCGCATCTGCTTCTCCATCGAGTCCTGGATGGACGTGGGCGGGTCGATGGCCTTGAGCTCGACCCGGGAGACGCGGATGCCCCACTTGCCCGTGGCCTCGTCGAGCACGAGACGCAGCTGGCCGTTGATGTTGTCACGGCTGGTCAGCGCCTCTTCGAGGTTGAGGCCGCCGACCACGTTGCGGAGGGTGGTCGTGGTCAGCTGCTCGACCGCGCCGAGGTAGTTGGCGATCTCGTACGTCGCGGCGCGCGCATCCGTCACCTGGAAGTAGACCACCGTGTCGATCGACACGACGAGGTTGTCCTCGGTGATGACCGGCTGCGGCGGGAACGACACGACCTGCTCGCGCATGTCGATGAGCGGCCGCACCTTGTCGATGAACGGCACGACGACGTTCAGACCGGGCATCAGCGTCTTGTGGTACCGGCCCAGCCGCTCCACGACTCCGGCCCGCGCCTGCGGGATGATGCGGATCGAGCGGAACAGCGTGACCAGTACGAAGATCGCGATGATCAGCACGATCACACTGACCACGATGGTCACGACCAGCTGACTGGTGTCGTTCATGGGGCGATCCTCTCGGTCACGCCGTCGCTTCCTGCGGAGACCGGTGCGGGGGCGACGACGGCGGTGGCCCCCTCGATCGCGACGACGACGACGTGCTCGCCGGGCACCAGCTCCGGAGGAGAGGTGCCGGCCAGCCGCGCCGTCCAGGTCTCGCCGATCTGGAGCTTGACCAGGCCGGATGCGCGCGTGACGGTCGAGACGACGACTCCTCCCATCCCGATCAGCCGGTCGACGTTGCTCTTGGCCGGGTCGCCGCCGCGTTTGAGCGCGTGCAGCAGCGGCGGCCGGATGAAGAAGATGAGGACGACCGAGAGGATGGCCGCGATGATGAGCTGCAGCCACCAGGGTGCGCCGAACAGGCCCGAGAGCAGGCCGCCGAGGCTGCCGATGGCCATCATCAGGAAGACGAAGTCGAGCGTGAGCATCTCGACGATCACGAAGACGAGGATGAGGACCAGCCACGCGATCCAGGCGAAGGACGTGATGTCCATGACGTCCCCCTTTCACCGTTTGGTATGACCGTACCAGCACGCACCGACGCCGCGTCGGACCCACTTGGTAGTCTCAGGATGCAGACATCGACGCCGAGGAGTATTCGTGGCAAACCCCTTTCCCCTGGTTCGCTGACGGGCAAGCGCGCCCTCGTGACCGGTTCGTCCCGCGGCATCGGAGCCGACACTGCTCAGTACCTGGCCGACGCCGGCGCGAGCGTGGTGATCAACTACCGCAACAAGGAGGCGCGCGCGGCGAAGCTCGTCGACGCGATCGTCGACGCGGGCGGCACGGCTCTCGCCGTCGGAGCCGATCTGACGGATCCCGAGTCGGTCGCGGCCATGTTCCGGACAGTCGAGGGGGCCTGGGGCGGCCTCGACATCCTCGTGCTCAACGCCTCGGGCGGTATGGAGTCGGGTATGGCCGAGGACTACGCGATGCAGCTCAACCGCGACGCCCAGGTCAATACGCTCACCGCAGCGCTGCCGCTGCTCGGCGAGGGCTCGCGCGTCGTCTTCGTGACCAGCCACCAGGCGCACTTCATCGCGACGACGCCGACCATGCCCGAGTACGAGGCGGTGGCGCTCAGCAAGCGAGCGGGCGAGGATGCGCTCCGCGCCCTCCTGCCGACGCTGGAGGAGAAGGGCGTCGAGTTCGTCGTCGTCTCGGGCGACATGATCGAGGGCACCATCACCGCGACGCTGCTCAACCGCCTCAACCCGGGCGCCATCGACGCGCGCAAGGAAGCCGCCGGACGCCTCTACAACGTCAGCGAGTTCGCCGCCGAGGTCGCCGCGGCGGTGATCGACCCCATCCCCGCCGACCACACCCGCTTGGTCGGTGACGTGTCCAGCTTCACGCCGATCACCGACTCCGAGCTGCCCGGATGAGGGCCGCCGACCTCGACCTGCTCGTCGGCGTCTCCACACCGACCGTGCACCCGGGAGGCGGCCGCGCCGTCGTCTCGGTGATGCATCCCTCGCTCTCGGCAGACGCCACCGTCGGCCAGCTGTGGACGATCCCGCTCAGCGGGCACGCTGCACCGAAGCTGCTCACGCGCGGGTTCCGCGACACCGCACCGCAGTTCTCGCCCGACGGCCGTCTGCTCGCCTTCCTGCGTGCCGAGCCGAAGCGTCCGCCGCAGCTGTTCGTCGTCGACGCCGCCGGGGGAGAGCCGGTCGCCGTCACGGACCGCACGCTCGGCGTCACGGAGTTCGCCTGGTCGCCGGACGGCCGAGCGCTCGCGTTCGTCAGCCGAGAGCCGGAGCAGGGCCGGTACGGAACGGTGGAGGGGATCGACCCGAACGGGGAGCCGGCCCGCCGCATCGACACACTGAAATATCAGGCGAACGGGCTCGGCTACACGAACGACCGGCGCGCACACATCTACGTCGTCAACGTCCCCGACGTCTGGGCCCCGCCGGCACCGGCGCCTGTCGCCCAGCCCGACGGCTCGAGCGATCCCGCGCCGGCCGTCGCCGAGCCGCGGCGGCTCACCGAGGGCCCGTGGGACGACGGATCGATCTCGTTCTCACCGGACGGGCGGGCCATCGCCTTCGTCTCGGCGCGCCACGCGAGTCGCGACATCGACCTGCGCTCGAACGTGTTCACCGTCCCGGTCGAGGGCGGCGACGCCCGCGACCTCACCGGGCAGCACGGGTCGTACAGCGTCGTGGATGCGCAGTTCGCAGACGGCGGCGCCCTGTTCTTCACCGCTCAGGATGTGGGGGAGAGCGGCCGGGACTTCGTCGCGCGCAACACCGCGCTGTATGTCATCGGCGCCCCGGGCGACGCCCCGCGCCGGCTCACGGACCCGGAGACGGTGGACTTCACGGAGTCGGACATCGCGGCGTACCGTGACGACGCCGTCCTGGTCCAGGACCGCCGCCGCGGCGCTCTGGTACTGACGTCGGTTACCGCCGATGGAGAGCTTCGGACCCTGACTGACGAGAAGACGGTCATCGGGGGAGCGGGCGTCGCAGGCGAGACCATCGTCGTCACCTTCGCCGACGCCCGCACCAGCGGCGACGTCGCAATGGTCGACACGGAGGGACTGCACCGGCTGACGGACCTCTCGGCTCCGCTGCGCGCCAAGGGCGTCATCGCGCCGACGGAGCTGACGGTCACCGGCCGCGACGGCTACCCGGTGCACGGCTGGGTTCTCGTGCCAGAGGGCGAGGGGCCGCATCCCGTGCTCCTCAACATCCACGGCGGCCCGTTCGCGGCCTACACCGGCGCGCTCTTCGACGAGGCGCAGGTCTACGCGGCTGCCGGGTACGCCGTGGTGATGTCCAACCCGCGTGGTTCCGCCGGCTACGGCCAAGAGCACGGGCGCGTGATCCGGCAGAAGATGGGCACCGTCGACCTGGCGGATGTCATCGACTTCCTCGAGGGTGCCATCGCGCAGGTGCCCGGGCTCGACGGCGACCGCGTCGGCATCATGGGCGGTTCGTACGGGGGATACCTGACGGCGTGGACGATCGCGCACGATCACCGTTTCGCCGGGGCGATCGTCGAGCGCGGGTTCCTGGACCCGGAGGCGTTCGTCGGCACCAGTGACATCGGCAGCTTCTTCGGCGACGAGTACACGGGCACCGATCCCGAGCTCATGCGGTCGCAGAGCCCCCAGGCGGTCGTCGACCGGGTGCGGACGCCGACCCTGGTGCTGCACTCGTCGGCCGACCTGCGGTGCCCGCTCGGTCAGGCCGAGCGCTACTACGCGGCGCTCAAACGGCGCGGCGTCGAGACGGAGCTCGTGATCTTCCCCGGGGAGGACCACGAGCTGAGCCGGAGCGGCCGCCCGCGCCACCGTCGCGAACGGTTCGACATCATCCTGGACTGGTGGGCGCAGCACCTGCCCAGCCGCACCAACCACCGTTGAACGCAGGAACGGCCCCGCTCGCATCGTGAGCGGGGCCGTTCCGTGTGCGGTCGGTTCAGGCGACGCGCGGGGCGGTCGAGGCGGACTCCGTCGCCTTCAGCACGTCGCGTCCGAACGTGAAGGCGCGGACGATCCCGATGATCCCGAGCACGATCAGCGCGATCGCGGCGAACAGCAGCAGGAACGCGGCGGACGAGACGGGGAGCACCAGCACCACGATCCCGGCGAGGATGCTGAGGATGCCGAACGTGATGGACCAGCCGGTGGACGGCGACCGGCCCGCCTCGGCCAGTGCCATGACTCCCTCGATGATCCACCCGACGCCGATGAACGCCACCGTGAAGATCACGAGCGTCACCGCTGCGGCCGAGACGTTCTTCAGCGCGATGATGCCGACGAAGATGAGCAGTACTCCGAGAATGATGTTGAGCGCGCGGGCGCCGCCGCTCATCCCGCGGCTGAAGATCCCGACGCCGAGCCGGAGCACGCCGGCGACCAGGAAGTAGATCCCGAGGAAGATCGCGAGCACGGCGATCGTCTTCTCGGGCCAGAACAGCAGCACGATCCCGAGGATGAGGCCGACGGCGCCGCTGATGCCGAGCGCCGTGCGGATGGCGTTGATGGCGGAGCGCGTCATGGTGCGGGCGTCCAGGGAGAATTCGTGGAACTCGTGACCGGTCGGATCGTTGAGGCTCATTGCTTCATCCCTTCGCAGTGGCTGCCGCCTTCCTGGGCGGTTCGTGCTGAGGATATCGCTCGCACCGTCCGCTGTCAGGAGGTCAAATCCCTTCCGCTGATAATGCACATTATGTCAGCTTAAAACGACGTAGCCCGGCTGCACGCCGCTGAACGACGTCACTCAGCTCTTCGCGTCCCCACTCCCCGCCACGGCTCGTTCGATCACGTCGACCACATCCTGGGGGTTGGTCTGCATGACCAGGTGCGGCGCATCCAGCTCGGTGACGTCGGCGATCCCGGCGCGCTGGTAACCGAAACGTTCGACGTCCGGGTTGATGGTGTGGTCCCCCGGCGCGCTGGTAACCGAAACGTTCGACGTCCGGGTTGATGGTGTGGTCCCCCGCCGAGACGATCCCCCAGGCCGGCTTGGTCTTCCAGGCGGCGCCCGGCGCCGCTTCGTCGAACACCGAAGCGGCCAGCGGACGCTGTGAGACGGCGAGGACTTCGCTGACGCGCGGGTCGAGGCCTGCGGCGAAGATGTGCGGAAAGGCGTCGATCTTCACGGAGACGTCGGAGCCGTCCTCCTGACCCGGGATGGGGAACGGCGTGAAGACGAGATTCGCGATGAGTTCCGAGTCGGGAAAGCCGCCCTGCAGCTTCGAGATGGTTTCGCCTGCATCCAGGGCGTAGCCGGAGACATAGACGAGCCCGACGACGTTGGCCGCCTCCCCCGCGATCGTGATCACCGCGCCTCCATAGGAATGCCCGGCGAGGATGACCGGGCCGTCGATGTGCTCGACGAACGCTCTCAGGGATGCGGCGTCGGCGACGAGGCTTCGCATGTACAGCGGTGGCGCGACGACCGTATGGCCCCGGTCGAGCAGCAGGCGGGTGACGGGTGCCCAACTGGCGGCGTCAGCGAAGGCTCCATGGACGAGGACGATGGTTGGGGACGGCATGAGTTTTCTCCGATCACTCTCAGAAAGTGATTGGGAGGGTAGGCCGCGCGCAGCCCCTGCGGCAACAAAAAAGCGAGGAACATGTCCTCGCATTTCCAGAATATATCACTTCACGGGGCTTGCCGCAAGAGCCCCCTCGTCCCGGAGAATGGCAGGCCTCACCTGGCGAGGACCCTCGTCTGAAAGGATCGCCCATGCGCCCGCTCATCGTCTCCACCGCCATGACCCTCGACGGCTTCGCCGCAGGCCCCGGCGGCAACCCGCTCGCGCTGAACCTCGACGCTGCCTTCGATGCGCACAACCTCGGCCTCCTGCGCGAGGCCTCCGCCGTTCTGCTCGGTCGGCGCTCTTTCGAGCTGTTCAGTTCCTTCTGGCCGACGGTTTCCGAAGCGCCCGAGGACCCGTCGAATCCGGCCCTCAGCGCGGTCAACCGCGAATTCGGCCGCCGCTACCAGGACATCCCGAAGCTGGTGGTCAGTGATCGCTACGAGGTGCCCGCAGACAACCCGTGGCACGACACCACGACGGTCGTGGGCGGCGACGCGATCCGGGAGGTGATCGCACGGGAGAAGGAAGGCGACGGAGGCGCGGTCGTCGTCTTCGCCAGCGGCACGCTGTGGAACGGGCTGCTGGCCGACGGCCTCGTGGACCGGCTCGATCTCATCATCGGCCCGGATGCGATCGGCGAGGGGGTCCCCGCGTTCGCGCGACCCGTGAGCCTGACGCCGGTCGAGGCCCGCGTCCTCGACGGTTCCCGCAACACCCTGCTGAGCTACGGGCGGTGAGCGCGATGAACAGAGGATCCGTGATCGCCAATCTGACCATCACCGCCGACGGTTACGCCGCCGGTACCGACCAGACCGAGGAGCGCCCGTTCGGCCAGGACGGCGGCGACGGATGGGGCGACAGGCTTCACTCCTGGATGTTCGACCACGCCGAGGAGAACCGCGCCGAGGTCGAACAGATGGCCGCCGCGCGCGTCCACATCATGGGCCGCAACATGTTCGGCCCCGTGCGGGGCGAGTGGGACAGGGACTGGAACGGCTGGTGGGGCGACGATCCCCCGTTCCACGGTCCGGTGTTCGTGCTCACCCATCATGCGCGCGACCCGCAGCCTATGGAAGGTGGCACCACCTACTACTTCGTCACCGACGGCATCGCGTCGGCCTTGTCGCAGGCGCGCGAGGCGGCCGGCGACGGAGAGATCTCGATCCAGGGCGGCGCGGAGACCATCAACCAGTTCCTCGTCGCCGGCCTGGTCGACGAGCTGCGGCTGCACATCGTCCCGTTCAGCCTCGGCGCCGGCTCCCGCCTGTTCGACGGCGTTCCGGCGCTGAATTTCGAGCAGGTCTACGCCCGAGCGGCGAGCACAGTCCTCCACGTCACCTACCGCGTCGTCCCGCGCGACGACCGAACGATTCACTGAGTAAGGAGAAGCAGCGATGGCAACGGTCCTGTACATGTCGGTGTCGCTCGACGGATACATCTCGAAGCCGGACGACTTCCTGGGCGGTGACGACGGAAACCGGCTTCACGAGTGGTACGCGCCCGGCGGCGACGCCTCCGCTCTCACCGGCGAGGCCGCAGCCCTTGCCGGCGAGCTCGACGCGATCGGTGCGGTCGTCACGGGCCGGCGGACCGCCGAGCTGATGGACCACTGGGGTGGCGATGTGCACAACGGCGTCCCCATCTTCGTGCCGAGCCATCGGCCACCCGGTCCGGCCGCGCGCTGGGGCTATCCCAACGTCCACTACGTCCTCGACGGGGTGGCGAGCGCCATGGGGCAGGCGGTGGAGGCCGCAGGCGATCGCGACGTGTACGTGCAGGGCGGGTACACCGCGCAGAAAGCCCTCGAGGAGGGGGTGCTGGACGAGATCCAGGTGCACCTCATCCCGGTGCTCCTGGGCGGAGGTCACCGTCTGTTCGACCTGCTCCCCCGCGAGATCGAGCTGGAGATCCTCAGGGTCATCGACACCCCGCACGCCACGCACATCCGGTATCGGGTGGTGCGCTGATCGCGGCCTTCCCCGCGCCGTTCGCTCTCGACGCGCATCCCGCCAAGGCGGCACCGGCCCTGATCGCCGACGACGTCCGTCACTTCGCCCGGATCGACGCCAGCCTCGCCGCCGAACGCCAGGAGCTCGAGGGGCGCCTCGCCGTGCTGCTGGCAACGCCGGGAGGCAACGGACAGGAGGCGTACGAGCGCGAGGTGGAGGTCGTCCGGCTGAACCGGCGCGGCAGGCTGCTGCGCCGCTTCGGCGCCGACTTCTGCATCGGCCGCGTGATCACCTCGACGGGCACGATCTACGTGGGGCGCATCGGCCTCACCGACGCCGACGGGGAGCGGCTCCTCGTCGACTGGCGCAGCCCGGCGGCCGAGCCGTTCTTCCGTGCGACCCTCGCGCATCCGCTCGGGGCGGTCGCACGGCGGCGCTACCGCTGGACCGACCGCCGGGTGACGGACTACTGGGATGAGACGTTCACGGACGAGGGTCCCCTCTCCCCCGCGGCCCTCGACGATCAGTCCGCCTTCATCGCCTCCCTCGGCGCAAGCCGCACGCCCCGGATGCGGGATGTGCTCGGCACCATCCAAGCCGATCAGGATGCGATCATCCGCGCGGACGGGCGCGGAGCCCTTGTGGTCGACGGCGGCCCGGGCACGGGCAAGACGGTGGTCGCGCTCCACCGCGCCGCCTACCTGCTCTACTCCGACCCGCGCATACGGAGCGGGCATGGGGGCCTGCTGTTCGTGGGCCCGTCGCACGCCTACATCGACTACGTCGCCGACATCCTGCCCGGACTCGGCGAGGAGGGGGTTCGCGCCTGCACCATCGCGGACCTCGTGCCGGGGGCGCGGATGCGGCCCCCGAGCAGGATCGTCGCATCGCGCTGCTGAAGGGCGACGGCCGGATGCCCGGGGCGGTCGAAGCCGCGATCGCCCTCTGGGAGCGCCCGCCGACCCGTCCGGCAGTCCTCGACACACCGTGGGGCGAACTGCGGATCGCCCCGCGAGACTGGGCGGAGGCGATCGGCGCTGCGAATCCCGCCGCGCCGCACAACGAGATGCGGGCTGAAATCTGGGAGGCGCTGCTGGACGTCCTCGTCGACCTCATCTCCGCGCGAACGCGGCAGGGCGGTGCGCAGACGGACGATGGATGGCTTGACGACGGGTGGACAGACGACGGGTGGCCAGACGACGGGTGGCCAGACGACGGGCGGGCCACCGGGAGCGCGGGCTGGGACGGCGACACCCGCCGCCGGGGTTTCGATGGCGAGGAGGAGTTCGACGCCTACGGTCTTCAGCGAGGGAACCCCGAAGCCGAGAGGATCCGCCGAGCGCTGGCGGACGAGACAGAACTGACCGACGTGTTCGATGCGGTGTGGCCGCTTCTCGACCCCGGTGCTGTCGTCCGGAGGCTGTGGAGCTCGCCGACCCTGCTGCTCCGCTGCGCCCCCTGGCTGACCGCCGACGAGGCCGCGCTCCTGCAGCGGTCGCAGGCGAGCCCCTGGACGCGCTCCGACCTGCCCCTGCTGGACGCCGCTTCGCAGCGTGCCGGGGACCCCGAGCGCGACCGCCGACGGCGGGCCGAGCAGGCACGCGCGAGGGCCGACCGTTCGGTGATGGACGAGGTGATCCGGGATCTCATCGCGAGCGACGACTCCGAACTCAAGACCATGTCCATGCTGCGAGGGCAGGATCTCCGGGCGACACTCGACACCGCCGAGGGAAATGAAGCGTCCCCCACCGACCTTCTGGCCGGTCCTTTCGCTCACATCGTCGTGGACGAGGCGCAGGAGCTGACGCCGGCCGAGTGGCTGATGCTGACCCGGCGGGTGCCGTCCCTGAGCATGACGGTGGTCGGCGATCGCGCACAGGCCAGGCGCGGCTTCCGGGAGACCTGGAGGGAACGCCTGTCGGACGTCGGCCTGCCAGGCGCAACGGTGAGGACCCTCTCCGTCAACTACCGCACCCCTGTCGCCGTGATGGATGCGGCGGCACCGGTCATCCGCGCCGTCCTGCCGGACGCGAACGTCCCGATCTCGGTCCGCGACAACGGCATCCCGGTTCGGTTCGCGCCGTCGGCGGAACGGGAACGCATCCTCGCCGACTGGTCGTCTGTTCATGCGGAGGGAATCGCCTGCGTCATCGGAGATCGGGACTACGCGGGCGGCCCACGCGTGCGGTCACTCGACGTGGTCGAGGCGAAGGGGCTCGAGTTCGACCTCGTGCTCCTCGCGCCTCCCGCCCCCGACGGAGGCGCCGCCGTCGAGCCCGGCGCCGACGTGGCGGCAGCGGTCGACCGGTACGTGGCCATGACCCGGACGACGGGTGAGCTGGTGGTCCTGCTCCCGGACGCTAGCCCGCCGTGACGAGCCGGACCAGATTGTCCAGCTCGTTTGCTCGGCCGGCGAGCAGGCGCTCGGTCCACACGTCGTCGTGCAGCTCCTCGACCTGCATGACCACCCTCGTGCCGTCGCCCACCGGTTCCAGGTCGACGACGGTCAGTTGCTCGTAAGGCTCGTGGTCGGGCACGAAGTCGATGACCGAGCGGTAGGCGAGACGGCGCGGCCGATCGAGTTCCGTGAAGAATTTGCGCGCCTGCGTGCTCAGCGGGAGGCCGTTCTGCTCCAGGAAGGCGACCTGAGCCGGGTCCTCCGCGGTCATGGTGTAGACCAGCTCCCCCGCCGGACGGAGGTCGATGCTGTCGACCTCGGTCCGGAAGCCGTCCGGCGCCCACCAGCGCGAGATTCCCTCGGCAGTGGTCCACAGCTCCCAGATCGTCTCGGGGGCCGCTGGAACGGTGCGTTCGATGGTCTTCATGGTCGTTCCTCTCGGAGGTTTGCAACGGTACGAGCCAGACGATATATTCGTCCTAACGAATGTGTCAAGAGGGAGACAGAGTGGATGTGCAACACGCACTGGCGGCGATGGGTGAGCCTGCGAGGTTCCGCATCGTCACCCTGCTGAGCGCGGGACCGCGAACCGTCGGAGAGGTGGCGACCGCTGTGGGCGCCCTCCAGCCCCAGACGACGAAGCATCTCCAGGCGCTCGAAGCCGCCGGCGTCATCCGGGTCGAGCGCCTCGGTCGGCGCCGCCTCGCCCAGCTAGACCGCTCCGCCATGGCAGAACTCGCGGACTGGTTCGCCGGGCTCGGATCCGAGACGGCCGACGACGTCGCGCTCGCCCGGTACGCCGAAGCCGTGAGAACTGCCGGCGCGAGCGCCGACATCCTGCTGGAGCGGACGTTCCCAGCGTCCACGGACGCCGTGTGGCAGGCGTGGACCGACCCCGCCGAGGCCGCCCGCTGGTGGGCGCCCCGACACTTCACGGTGGTGCGGTGCGCGATCTCCCCCGAGATCGGCGCGCCTGTCGAACTGGTGCTGCGCGAAGCGGACGGCGCCGAGTACGCCTCCTCGGGAGCAGTGCGAGATGTCGTCGACGGCCGGCGAGTCGTCTTCGACCTCTCCCCCGTCGACGCCGACGGCCGGCGGTTCTTCGAGGTGGTCGTCGAGGTCACCCTCTCCCCCGACGGCGATACCGATGGCGGCGGCACCGCGCTCAGACTGCGCATCACCGCATCCGGAGCCGACGCGGCGTCCGCACCGATGATCGCCGGCCTCGAGCCCGGATGGAGTCAGCAGCTCGACCGGCTCGCACGGCTACTGGGCTGACCGGTCCTGCGCATGTGCGCAATCCCGCACCCCCTCCCCTGCTGCCTCTGGATGAATTCTGAGGGAACGTACATACTCGGAGAATCGAAACCGCTCCGAGATCCAAGGGGGATCCATGCGCAAGAGAATCCTGGCCGCCGCCATCGCGTTGGCCACGCTCGCCGGACTGGCCGTCGGCACACCCGCGGTCGCCAGCACGGGTGGTACAGCCGATGGGGACAAGCACCCGGATGTCGGTCTGATCCTGTTCTACGACGCGGACGGCCGCTTCCGGTGCTCGGCGACGCTGGTGTCGCCGACGGTCGTGCTGACCGCCGCCCACTGCACGTCGGGGACGCTGGGAAAGACGCTCGTCACCTTCGACTCGGTCATCGCCGAGCAGCCGCCCGCGCCGTTCCCGGTCGCCGCCGACCCGAGCGCGGGATACACCGCCGCCGAGATCGCGGCCGCCGGCTACTACTCGGGCACGGCGTACACGCATCCGAAGTACTCGGACTTCACCGACACCGCGAACTGGAACGACGTGGGCGTGATCGTGCTGGACCAGCCGGTCGCCTCCTTCGGGTCGGGGTACCCGCAGATCGCGCCGGTCGGCACCCTCGACGCCATCAAGACGAGCGACCTGTCGAAGACGCTGTTCACGGCCGTCGGATACGGCACAGAGGTGCGCAAGCCGGAGTCCGGCCCGCAGAAGCCGCAGCCGATGAGCTACCCGCTCATCCGCCGCTACGTGGACATGCCCGGCCAGAAGCTCACGCCGCAGATCCTGCAGACGAACGGCAACCCGAACGACACACGCGGGACCGGCGGCACCTGCTTCGGCGACTCGGGCGGTCCGGTGTTCCTCGGCGACAAGCTCGTCGCCGTGACGAGCTACGGCTACACCGACAACTGCCGCTACCTCGGCGGGTACCAGCGGATCGACATCCCGGTGGTCGACGCCTGGCTGGCGACTTTCGGGGTCTGATCCCCGGCTCGGCGAATAAAACGCGGCCCTCTCGTGTTATTGAGAATAGGTTTCAACAAGGGAGGTCCGTCATGAAGGTTCGCAACTCGCTGAGTTCGCTCAAGTCGATGCCCGGCGCTCAGGTGGTGCGCCGCCGGGGCCGCACGTTCATCATCAACAAGAAGAACCCGCGGATGAAGGCCCGTCAGGGCTGAGCGGCACCCGCAAAGAGGGGCGCAGGATCACCGATCCTGCGCCCCTCTTCACTGTCCACGGTCGCGTCGTCAGTGGTCGGCGGCCACCGGGGTGACGACGAAGTCGTCGAGGTTCCGCAGGTCGCCGCGCACGCGGTCCGAAGCGTGCTCGGCGACATGGGTGGCGTCGTGCAGGCTCTGCGCGCTCGTGGTGACGACGGCCGATCCGAGAAGGCGGTGCCCGGACCAGCGCAGCTTGACGCTGCGGACGCCGGTGACACCTTCGGTGTGCTCGAGGCCGTGCTCCACCCGCTCGATCAGGTGCGGGTCGACGGCGTCCATCAGGCGCGCGCCGACGGACTTCACGGTCCCCCACAGCAGGATCAGGATGGACACCGCGATCAGGAGGCCGATGATCGGGTCGGCGATCGGGAAGCCGAGCAGCACGCCGATCGCGCCGAGGACGACCGAAAGCGACGTGACGCCGTCCAGGCGCGCATGCACGCCGTCCGCGACCAGCGCGGCCGAGCCGATCCTGCGGCCGACGCGGATGCGGTAGATCGCCACCAGCTCGTTGCCTGCGAATCCGATCAGGCCGGCCGCGATGAGCCACCAGGCGTTCTGCACGGGATGCGGATGGATGAAGCGGTCGATCGCCTCCCATCCGGCGACGACGGCCGAGAGCGCGACGACGAAGATGATGAAGAGCCCGGCCAGATCCTCGGCGCGCCCGTAACCGAAGGTGTAGCGGCGGGTCGCCACGCGCCGGCCGAGCACGAACGCGATCCACAGGGGCACTGCGGTGAGCGCATCCGCGAAGTTGTGGATGGTGTCGGCCAGAAGTGCGACTGACCCGGTGAACAGCACGAAGCCGAACTGCAGGATGGTCGTGCCGAGCAGGATCAGCATGGACACCTTGACCGCCGTCACGCCGGCCTTGCTCGCCTCGAGCGCGTCGTCGACCGAGTCGGCGGCATCGTGCGTATGCGGGACGAACAGGTCGTAGAGGAAGCCCTTCACGCCGCCGTGCGGGTGCGAGTGGCCGTGCTCGTGGTCATGATCATGGCCGTGGTCGTGATCATGGTCATGGCCGTGCTCGTGGTCATGGTCGTGCGCGTGCCCGCCGTGCTCGTGCGTGTGGGTGCCGCTCATGCGCCGACCCCTCGGCCACGGCGGCCTGCGCGTGGTGGTGCCTCGGGGTGCCGCCGAGCGAGTGCTCCGCCTGGAAGATCGCGTCCGTGACGAGCCGGCTGGCATGCTCGTTCTCAAGCCGGTAGAACACCCGCTGCCCGTCCTGACGGGTCGAGACGATTCGCGCGAGGCGCAGTTTCGCCAGGTGCTGCGACACCGCCGACGGCTGCTTGTCGAGGATGTCCGCCAGGTGGTTCACCGACAACTCCCCCGCGTCCTTGAGCGCCAGCACGATCCGCACCCGCGTCGCGTCCGCGAGCATCCCGAACACCTCGACGGCGAGCTCGACGAACTGACTGTCGGGAAGACGGCCGCATATCGCCTTATCTGCATCCATACGCAGATTATAGAGGACCGGTCCGCACGCGCCCGCACGGCCCCGTCGAGCTTGCGGGAATGCCACCCGGGGGTATTCTGTTCATACACACCGATACCCTCTCGGGGTATCCCTACGTCAACGGAGGACTCATGGAGACGATCGACTACCAGGTGACCGGAATGACCTGCGAGCACTGCGAGCGGGCGGTGTCCACCGAGGTGGGGCAGGTCGCCGGCGTCGACGGCGTGAAGGTCTCGGCGACCGATGGCGTTCTTCATGTCACCACCGGCAGCGGTGTCGACGATGCCGCGGTGCTGGCCGCGGTCGACGAGGCCGGCTACGCCGCCGTCCGCAAGTAACGACCACCCTCGATCCCCCACCGCAAGGAGTACGACATGGCAGCCTCCCCCGCTCCAGCCGCACGTGGCGCGATGCTCGAACTCGAGGTCGGCGGAATGACCTGCGCGTCGTGCGCCATGCGGATCGAGAAGAAGCTGAACCGCCTCGACGGCGTCACCGCGACGGTCAACTACGCGACAGAGAAGGCGCGCGTCTCGATTCCGGCCGGCATGGAGGTGGCCACGGTGATCCAGGAGGTGGAGAAGACGGGCTACACCGCCGCTCTTCCGTCCGGGCGACCCGCGGCCGCCGACGAGGACAGCGACCCGGAGCTGACGGGATTGCGCAACCGTCTGATCGGCAGCATCGCGCTGTCGGTGCCGGTCATCGCCCTGGCGATGATCCCCGCTCTGCAGTTCACCTCCTGGCAATGGCTCTCGCTGACGCTCGCGGCGCCGGTCGTCCTGTGGGGCGCATGGCCGTTCCACAAGGCCGCGTTCATCAACGCCCGCCACGGCGCGGCGACGATGGACACCCTGGTGTCGATCGGCACGCTGGCCGCGTTCGGCTGGTCGCTGTATGCGCTGTTCTTCGGCACGGCCGGGATGCCGGGCATGACGCACGGCTTCAGCTTCACCGTGGCCGCCTCCGACGGCGCGGGCAACATCTACCTCGAGGTCGCGTCCGGGGTGACCACGTTCGTCCTCGCGGGCCGCTACTTCGAGAAGCGGTCGAAGCGGCAGGCCGGCGCGGCGTTGCGGGCGTTGCTGGAGTTGGGCGCGAAGGATGTCGCGGTGCTGCGGGACGGTCAGGAGTCCCGCATCCCGATCGAGAGGCTGCAGGTCGGCGACGAGTTCGTCATCCGGCCCGGCGAGAAGATCGCCACGGACGGCGTCGTCGTCGACGGTGCGAGCGCGATCGACATGTCCCTGCTGACCGGCGAGTCCGTTCCGGTCGAGGTCACCGTCGGCGATGCGGTGTCCGGTGCCACGGTCAACGCGGGCGGCCGACTGCTCGTGCGGGCGACCCGCGTCGGCAGCGACACTCAGCTCGCCCAGATGGCCACGCTGGTGGAGGAGGCGCAGTCCGGGAAGGCCGAGGTGCAACGCCTCGCCGATCGGATCTCCGGAATCTTCGTTCCGATCGTGCTCGGCATCGCCGTCGTCACCCTCGCCGCGTGGCTGATCACCGGCCACCCTGCCACGACAGCGTTCACCGCCGCCGTCGCGGTGCTGATCATCGCCTGCCCCTGCGCGCTCGGCCTTGCCACCCCCACTGCGTTGCTGGTCGGGACGGGCGCGGCGCGCAGCTCGGCATCCTGATCAAGGGACCGGACGTGCTGGAGTCGACCCGAACCGTCGACACCATCGTTCTGGACAAGACGGGCACCGTCACCACGGGGAAGATGACGCTGATCGACGCCGTGACAGCTCCCGGGGTGGACGAGACCGAGCTCCTGCGCGTTGCCGGCGCCGTCGAGGCAGCCTCCGAGCACCCGATCGCCCGGGCCATCGCCGCCGCAGCGGCCGAGCGCACCGGATCGCTCCCTGCCCCGGAGGACTTCGCGAACATCGAGGGTCGCGGAGTGCAAGGCGTCGTCGACGGCCACCTGGCACTGGTCGGCCGTGCGTCGCTTCTCGAGGACTGGTCCATCCCTCTCGGCCACTCCCTCACCGCCGCGAAGGACGCTGCGGAGGCAGCCGGCCGGACGGTCGTCAGCGTCGCCTGGGACGGCGAGGCCCGCGGACTGCTCGTCGTCGCTGACGCCATCAAGCCGACCAGCCGCGAGGCGGTGGCCGCCTTCAGGCAGCTCGGCCTCACCCCGATCCTACTGACCGGCGACAACGCGACGGTCGCGCGGGAGGTCGCCGATACCGTCGGCATCGAGACGGTCGTCGCCGACGTGCTCCCCCAGGACAAAGCAGAGACCATCCGCCGACTTCAGGCCGAGGGCAGGACCGTGGCGATGGTGGGCGACGGCGTGAACGATGCCGCAGCCTTGGCGACCGCGGACCTCGGCCTCGCGATGGGCACCGGCACCGACGTCGCCATCGAGGCCGCCGACATCACCCTCGTCCGCGGCGACCTGCGGGCCGCAGCCGATGCGGTCCGCCTCGCCCGCCGCACCCTGGGCACCATCAAGACCAACCTGTTCTGGGCGTTCGCCTACAACGTGGCGGCGATCCCGCTGGCCGCCCTCGGCCTGCTCAACCCGATGATCGCGGGAGCCGCGATGGCGTTCTCCAGCGTCTTCGTCGTTAGCAACAGCCTCCGGCTCCGCGGCTTCCGGCCCCGCGGCGCCGCCACCGCACCGGCTGCCGACACCTCCACCCGCATCCTCGAGACCGCCTGACAACTCAGGACCCCAGCACATCACCCAGGTGAAGGGCTCACACCATGACCGATCACAACGGACACGACCGCCACGCCGGCCACGGCGACCACGTCGGTCAGTTCCGGCGGCTGTTCTGGATCATGCTGATCGTCGCCATCCCCGTGGTCGGCTTCTCTCCGATGTTCGCCATGATCCTGGGGTACCCGCTGCCCGACGCGGCCTGGGTCGCGTGGATCTCACCGATCCTCGGCACCGTCATGTACGCGTGGGGAGGCCGCCCCTTCCTCACCGGCGCGGTCAGCGAGTTGCGCGCCCTCAAGCCCGGCATGATGCTGCTGATCGCGCTCGCGATCACGGTCGCCTTCCTCGCCTCCTGGGGCGCCAGCTTAGGGCTCCTGGACCATGGACTCGACTTCTGGTGGGAGCTCGCGCTCCTGATCGTGATCATGCTGCTGGGGCACTGGATCGAGATGCGATCCCTGGCGCAGACCACATCGGCGCTCGACTCGCTCGCCGCTCTGCTCCCCGATGAGGCGGAGCGTGTGGAGGGCGACAGCACCGTGCAGGTGGCTCCCGCCGACCTGCAGGTCGGCGACGTGGTCGTCGTCCGTCCTGGCGGACGCATCCCGGCGGACGGGCGCATCGTCTCCGGCTCGGCCAGCATGGACGAGTCGATGATCACGGGCGAATCCCGCACCGTCCGCCGCGATGTCGGCGACGCCGTCGTCGCGGGCACGGTCGCGACCGACTCCGGCCTGCGCATCCAGATCACGGCGGTCGGCGACGACACCGCCCTCGCGGGCATTCAGCGCCTGGTCAGCGACGCGCAGAACTCCTCCTCCCGCGCGCAGCGCATCGCGGACACCGCGGCGGCGTGGCTGTTCTGGTTCGCCCTCGGCGCCGCCGTCATCACCGCCACGGTCTGGACGATGATCGGGCTTCCCGACGAGGCCGTCGTACGGACCATCACCGTTCTGGTGATCGCCTGCCCGCACGCACTCGGGCTGGCCATACCGCTGGTGGTCTCCATCGCCACCGAAGGCGCCGCCCGCGGCGGTGTCCTGGTCAAGGACCGTCTGGCGCTGGAGAGCATGCGCACCGTCGACACCGTCCTCTTCGACAAGACGGGGACCCTCACCAAGGGCGAACCCGCCGTCATCGCCGTCGAGACGACCGACGGCACCAGCTCCGATCAACTGCTGGGCCTGGCGGCCGCGGCCGAATCCGACTCCGAGCACCCCCTGGCGCGGGCGATCGTCGACGCCGCGGCCGCTCACAAGCTGCAGGTGAGCAGGGCGACCGGTTTCGAGTCGTCCCCGGCCGTCGGCGTGTCGGCCATGGTCGACGGCCACAACGTTCGCGTCGGCGGCCCCAACCTGCTCGACGAGGCGGGGGTCGACGAGCTGCGCGTCGCCGATTCCTGGCGGGAGGATGGCGCGATCATCCTCCACGTCCTCATCGACGGGCAGGTGGCCGGCGCGCTGAAGCTCGCCGACGAGATCCGAGAGGAGTCCCGGCAGGCCGTCGATGCACTGCACGCCCAGAACGTGCAGGTCGTGATGATCACGGGCGACGCCGACGCTGTCGCCACGTCGGTCGCGACCGAGCTCGGCATCGACCGGTACTTCGCCGGGGTCCGGCCGGAGGACAAATCCGCCAAAGTCAAAGAACTCCAGGCCGAAGGCCGCACGGTGGCGATGGTCGGCGATGGCGTGAACGACGCCCCCGCCCTCGCCCAAGCCGACGTCGGCATCGCCATCGACGCCGGCACGGATGTCGCGATCGCCTCCGCCGGAGTCATCCTCGCCAGTGACGACCCCCGCTCCGTGCTGTCGGTGATCGAGCTCTCCCGGGCGAGCTACCGCAAGATGAAGCAGAACCTGTGGTGGGCGGCCGGCTACAACCTGATATCCGTCCCGCTCGCGGCCGGCGTCCTCGCACCCATCGGCTTCGTCCTGCCGATGTCCGTCGGCGCCCTCCTGATGTCCCTGTCCACCATCGTCGTCGCACTCAACGCGCAACTGCTGCGCCGACTCGACCTGCGACCGGAGACCAGCGCCCGAGCCGCCCTCGACCGCTCCCGTACGCTGCCCGAGACCCGGCAAGCCGCCTCCCACGTCTGACCACCCTTGGAGCCCTATCCTCACCAGATCTCGGCGCTGCCGTCCGCGCCGAAGAGACCCAGGAAGCGAGCGACGCCATCGCCCGGCTCGTGAGGTCCTAGACGTACTCCGTCGGGCCAGCCGGGCGAAGGCCACGGCCCTCGCTCAGCGCGCCTGCTTGTTCTGAGCGTCCTGAAGCTGGCCGCGTCTGCGGCGGTACTCCTCGTCGTCGATCTCGCCGGCCGCGTAACGTCGATCGAGCAGCTCGAGAGCACTCGGAGGGCGCGCTCCGTCGCCCTGCCCGCCTGACGCGTCGGGCCTCCGTGCCAAGACGACGACGAGGACGACCGCCGCGGTGACGAGCAGGATGGGCACGAGCATCCACAGGATCCACCACCCGCCTGCTCCGCCCATCATCCATCCGTACATGTCCCTCTCCTTACTACGATCACCAATATGAGCGCCGGTCCACCCGCCAGCCGGGCCTTTGGTCCTGTCCAGGTGAACCCCCGGCGGGTATTCAGGGTGGGAGCGCTACCGTCGAGGTGAAAGGAGGGCACATGTCGATCACGGGCGGACCTGCGCACACGCGCACCTGGCGACGTGCCCTCGTCACGCTGACGGCCGTCGTCGGCGTGCTCGCCGGACTGCTCGCGATGCATGTGCTGGATGCGCCGACGGGCGCCCAGCACGGGATGGCGATGGCCCACGTCGCCTCCGGGCACGCCGTGCCCGCCCACGCTGCGTCGACCCATGACGCGTCGGCTGCCACCGCTACGACGCAGGGCGCGAGCGCCGACGCGAGCTGTGCCGCCGGCGGTTGCGACCCGACGCACGCCATGACCCCGATGGTGTGCACCCTCGCCCTCCTCGCGGCCACCATCCTTCTCCTCGCTCCCGCCGTGGCCCGCGCACTGCTCGGCATCGGCTCGCGAGCCGCGCCCGCCCTGCTGACCAGGGCTCTCGCCCGCGCCGCCGAGTCCCCACCACCACCATCCCTTCTGGCTCTCTCCGTCGATCGCAGATGACCCGAGGCGGCACCCCGCGCACCCGCGCGGGGCGCTCTCGCCTGCCCGTCATCCACCGACACACACGACGAAAGAGACCATCAATGAGAATCCGACTGATCGCCATCGCCTCCGGCGCCCTCCTCACCGCAGCCGCACTGGCCGGCTGCACGGCCGGCTCCTCCGGCGCCGACTCCGGAATGGGCGACATGCCCGGCATGGACCACGGCACCTCGAGCAGTGGCCCGGCGGCCTCCGACCACAACCAGCAGGACATGACCTTCGCCAGGGACATGGTCGCCCACCACCAGCAGGCGATCGAGATGTCCGACACGCTCCTCGCCAAGCAGGGCGTCGATGCGCGGGTGACGGAACTCGCCGAGAAGATCAAGGCGGCCCAGCAGCCCGAGATCGACACGATGAACGGCTGGCTGTCGACCTGGGGTCAGAAGACCGACATGGGCGATATGGACATGGGAAGCGACGGCATGATGACGCAGCACGACATGGACGCGCTCAAGAACGCATCCGGCGCCGACGCCTCGAAGCTCTTCCTGACACAGATGATCGAGCATCACCAGGGCGCGATCGCCATGGCCACGACCGAGACGGAGAAGGGACGGGCGACCGACGCCGTCGCGCTGGCGAAGAAGATCGTCGCGGCACAGACCGCCGAGATCGCCACCATGAAGCAGCTGCTCGCCGGCTTCTGACCGCCGCACGCGGTGCCGCCACCCTCCTTCGGATCGGTGGCGGCGCCACGCATGGCGGGACCTTCGCCCCGAGAGGAGCGCGCGCCCTCGCGGTACGTTCGGCGCGTCTGCTCGCCGCGGGAGGGAGGCACGATGGACGCGCTCCTCGACCTCCCCATCGCGGGGGCCGTGCTCGACATGGATGGCGTGCTCACCCGCACGAGGGACCTGCACGAGCGGGCGTGGGGCCTGCTCTTCGATGCCGAGCTGCCACGGCTGCTGCCCGGAACCGCTCCGTTCGCCCCGCTCGACTACGAGCGGTACGTCGACGGGCGAAGCCGCGAGGACGGCATCCGGACTCTGCTGACCGCCCGCGGCCTCGCTCCGGAGCGGATCACCGCCGAGCTGGTGGCGCGCCTCGCGGAGAGCAAACAGGGGCTGTTCGAGCACCTGCTGGCGTCGGCGGACGGCGTTCCGCTCGTGCCGGGCGCGGTCGACCTCCTCCGGGGCCTGCGGTCGGCGGGGGTCCGCATCGCCGTCGCGACCGCGAGCCGCAACGCTCCGGCCATCCTCTCGCGCGCCGGGCTCGGAGCGCTCGTCGACGAGGTGGTGGACGGCAACGACGCGCTGGCCCGCGGCCTGCCCTCGAAGCCCGACCCTGCCGTCTTCCTCGAGGCGTGCGAACGTCTCGGCGTCGCGCCAGCGGGGTCGCTGCTGGTGGAGGACTCCGTGGCGGGAGTCACCGCGGCCGCCGCCGCCGGGTTCGCTCTGGTGGTGGGCATCGCGGCGCATCCGCGCGCGGCGGCCTCCCTGCGCGCCGCCGGGGCGGATGCGACCGTGCCCAGCCCCGGCGTGCTCGAGGTGACACCGGATGCGCGCCTGGGCCGCACGGGCCCCTCCGACCCCTGGGTCCTCGCCTACACGAGCTACGACCCGGCGGCAGAGGGCACCCGCGAGAGCCTCTGCACGCTCGCGAACGCGTACTGGGGTGTGCGTGGCGCCGCAGAGGAGGCGCGCGCCGACGCCATCCATCACCCCGGCACCTACCTCGCCGGCGTGTACGACACGACCGAGGACGGGCCTGGCGCGGTCGAGGAGATCGTGAACCTGCCGAACTGGCTGCCGCTCCTGCTCCGCGTGGAGGACGGCGGGTGGCTGACGGCGGACGCGACGGATGTGGTCTCCTTCCGCCAGGAGCTCGACCTGCGGCAGGGCGTGCTGCGGCGTTCTCTGGTCTTCCGCGACGCGGACGGCCGCGAGACCGCGGTGCGCTTCCGGCGGCTCGTCTCCCAGGCCGATACGCGCCTCGGCGCCGTGCAGGCGACCGTCACGGCTCGCAACTGGAGCGGCCGGCTCACCATCCGCAGCGGCATCGACGTGGCCGGGCAGGAGAAGGGACCACCGCGCGGCTACGTGATCCGCGATAGCGGACAGCCGTCCGGCGACACCCTGCTCCTGGCCGTGGAGACGGTCGACTCGGGCGTGCACGTCGGCCTCGCGGTCCGGACGCGCGTCTACCGCGGCGACCGCGCCGAGCCGGCTCCGGTTCAGGCGCCGGCTCCATCGGTCGCCGACGGCGAATCGCTCCACCAGGAGCTGACCGTCGAGCTCCGCGAAGGCGAGACGGTGACGGTCGAGAAGGTCGCGGCGGTGAGCACGTCACGCGACCGGGCGATCCGCTCGGCGCCGGGCGCAGCGCAGGCCGCGGTGGACCGCTGCGCGCGGTTCGCCGGCCTGCTCGACGAGCACGGGCGCGCCTGGGAGCGCCTATGGGCCGACTTCACGGTGGTCCTCCGTCCGCAGAGCGAGGCGAGCATCCCCCTCCACCTCAACACCTTCCACCTGCTGCAGACACTCGCGGGCGCGACCGCCGACCTCGATGTCGGCGTGCCCGCGCGCGGGCTCCACGGCGAGGCGTACGGCGGCCACGTCTTCTGGGACGAGCTCTTCGTCTATCCGGTGCTCACGCTGCGACGCCCGGCGGTCAGCCGCGCGCTCCTGGCCTACCGCCATCGCCGCCTGGGCGCGGCCCGCATCGCCGCTGCGGACGCCGGCCGCGACGGCGCCTGCTTCCCCTGGCAGAGCGCGACCACCGGCGAGGACGTCACACCGCACCGCCTGTTCAACCCGCTGACACGCGAGTGGATGGCGGACAACTCCCGCCTGCAGCGGCACGTCGGGCTCGGCGTCGCCTACAGCGCCTGGCAGTTCTACCAGCTCACCGGCGACAGCGAGTACCTCGCGGAGGAGGGCGCCGAGCTCATCGTGAGCGTCGCCCGCTACTTCGCCTCGCTGGCGACCTGGGAGGAGACGACCGGACGCTTCTCGATCGCGGGCGTGATGGGCCCCGACGAGTTCCACGACGGCCCGCCCGCGCATCCGGGCGCCGGGCTCACCGACAACGTCTACACCAACGTGATGACCGCCTGGGTGCTCCTGCGCGCGGTGGATACGGCGCGCATCCTCTCGGCGCGCCCCGACGCCTCCGCATCCGACGCGCTCGGCCTCTCGCCGGCGGAGCTGGAACGCTGGTCGTACATCGCCAAGCGCCTGCGCATCATCTTCAACCGCGACGGGACGCTCTCGCAGTTCGACGGGTACGACGCGCTTGAGCCGCTGCCGCTCGACGAGTACCGCGAGCGTTACCCGAGCATCCAGCGCCTCGACCTGATCCTCAACGCCGAAGGGGACTCGACCAACCGATATCAGGTCTCGAAGCAGCCGGACTCGCTCATGCTGCTCTACCTGTTCTCCGCCGAGGAGCTGCGCGAGTTGCTGCGGCACATGGGGTATCCGCTCGACGCGGACGTCATCGTGCGGACGGTCGAGCGGTACTCGCGCACGTCGACCTACGGCTCCACCCTGTCCAATGTGGTCCACTCCTGGCTGGAGGCCCGCGGCGACCGCAGCCGGTCGTGGCAGTTCCTGGAACGCACGCTGCAGAGCGACATGGCGGACATCCAGGCCGGGACGACCCGGCAGGGCGTCCACCTGGCGGCGATGGCGGGCTCCGTCGACCTCCTCACCCGGTGCTATGCGGGGCTGGAGGCGCGCGCGGACATGCTGTGGTTCCACCCGCTGCTGCCCGCCGAGCTGGAGGCGCTGGAGTTCACCATCGTCTACCGCGCCCACCGGCTCCGGGTTGCGATCACCCGCACGACGCTGACGATCGCGTCGGCGGCGGGATTCGCGGACCCGGTGCGCGTGATCGTCGAGGGCCAGCCGGTGCTGTTGCACACCGGTGAGACCCGCGAGTTCGAGCTGTGACGGGCGGCCGGTCAGCTACGGGCGGATCGGTGTCGCCGCGCCCTCGCCGATGACCGTGGTCCACGGCCGCGCCGTCCACGACGAGACGACGCCGTTGACGACGTAGGGGTCGGCCTCGGCGAACCGCGTGGCGGCGGCGACCGGGTCGTCCCCCTGGAAGATCAGCAGCCCGCTGTACGGGCCCTCGCCCACGGCACCGCCGAGCAGCAGCTCGCCGCGTTCGACCGCCGCCCATCCCGCGGCCAGGTGCGCCGGCCGGTGCGCCTCGCGCGCCTCCAGGTAGTCGTCTGCGTAGGTGTACTCGAGGGCGGCGTGCATCAGGCTTTCCTTTCCGGGGGTGGTGCCCAGAATATCCTCCTGTATTCGGTGTTGCTAAGTACCGGTACTCAGTGTTACTTTGTACCGGTAGTCAACATCACTGAGTAGGAGGTGACCCGATGGGCAACCAGATGACGGAGATGCTGAAGGGCACTCTCGAAGGCATGGTCCTCGCGATCCTCGCCGGCCGTCCCGCATACGGGTACGAGATCACGTCGCGCCTACGCGACCAGGGCTTCACGGAGCTCGTCGAGGGCACGGTCTACGCCCTCCTGGTGCGTATCGAGCAGCGCGGCTTCGTCGACGTGGAGAAGGTGCCGAGCGAGAAGGGACCGCCGCGCAAGGTGTACTCGCTCAACGACCAGGGGCGCGAGCAGCTCGAGGAGTTCTGGAAGACGTGGGGCTTCCTCTCCGAACGCATCGAACGACTCCGCGACGACGACAACGGCACCACCGCACGCAGCAACGACGAAGGGAACGACTGATCATGGCAGCGAAATGGATCGAGACGATCACCGGGTCGCTCGAGCAGAAGAAGCAGTACCGGCAGTACATGGCGCGGTTGGACGCCCTCCCCGAGCCCTACCGGGCCTCGGCCAAGGCCTTCCACCGCTACTTCCTCTATCAGGGCGGCCTGGTCGACGGCGACGTGCTCGTCACCATGCTCGGCGACTTCGCCGACCTGTGGGAGCGTGCGGCAACCGACGGCACACCCATCCGCGAGGTCGTCGGGGACGACCCCGCCGAGTTCGCCGAGACGTTCGCCGAGGCGTACACGGGCAAGCGCTGGATCGACAAGGAGCGGGAGCGCCTGACGAAGGCGATCGACGAGGCCGCCGGCGAGCAGTCGGAAGGGCGGCGATCATGAGCACCGCGACGCTCGAACCCGCCATCCGGGTGCAGGGCATCACCAAGTCCTTCACGGAGGTGGAGGTGCTGCGCGGCGTCGACTTCGCCGTCGCTCCGGGCAGTATCTTCGCCCTCCTCGGCTCCAACGGGGCCGGCAAGACCACGCTGGTCCGCATCCTGGCCACCCTGATCAAGCCGGACGCCGGCGACGCGAGCGTCCACGGCTTCGACGTGCTCTCGTCGCCGGCCGACGTTCGCCGGTCGCTCAGCCTCACCGGGCAGTTCGCCGCGGTGGACGAGGTGCTGACCGGGCGGGAGAACCTCCAGCTCGTGGCCCGGCTGCGCCACCTGAAGAACCCGGGCGAGGTGGCGGACCGGATGCTCGCCCGCTTCTCGCTCAGCGACGCGGCCGACCGCAAGGCCGGCACGTATTCCGGCGGGATGCGGCGGCGGTTGGACATCGCGATGAGCCTGATCGGCGACCCGCCGATCGTGTTCCTCGACGAGCCGACGACCGGCCTCGACCCGCAGGCCCGAATCGAGGTCTGGGACGCGATCAGGGAGCTGGCGCGCGCGGGCACCACGATCCTGCTCACGACGCAGTACCTCGATGAGGCCGAGCAGCTGGCCGACCGCATCGCGATCCTGCACAAGGGCGCGATCATCCAGAACGGCACCCTCGCGGAGCTGAAGAAGCTGCTCCCCCAGGCCACCGTCGAGTACGTGGAGAAGCAGCCGACCCTCGAGGAGGTCTTCCTGGCCCTGGTCGGCGACGACAACGCCGAAGACACGCCCGCCGGCGAAGCCGGCGCGGCAGGGAAGGAACTCCGATGAGCACCTACGTCCTCAGCGACACGCGCACCCTCACCGCGCGCTCGCTGCGACACATCCTCCGCAGCCCGGACACGATCATCACCACCGCGGTCACGCCGATCGCCCTGATGCTGCTCTTCGTGTACGTGCTCGGCGGGGCCATCCGGATCGGGTCGGACGAGTCGTACATCGACTACATGCTGCCCGGCATCCTGCTGATCACCATCGCCTCGGGGATCGCGTACACGGCGTACCGGCTGTTCCTCGACCTGCAGGGCGGGATCTTCGAGCGGTTCCAGTCGATGCCGATCGCCCGGTCGTCGGTGCTGTGGGCGCACGTGCTCACGTCGCTCGTCGCCAACGTGGTGTCGGTGGCGATCGTGATCGGCGTCGCGCTGATCATGGGGTTCCGGACCGGCGCCTCTGTGGGCGCGTGGCTCGCGGTGGCGGGCATCCTCATCCTGTTCACGCTGGCCCTCACCTGGATCGCCGTGATCGCAGGGCTCTCGGCGAAGACGGTGGACGGGGCGAGCGCGTTCAGCTACCCGCTCATCTTCCTGCCGTTCATCAGCTCGGCCTTCGTGCCCACGGAGTCGATGCCGGCGCCGGTCGCCTGGTTCGCGGAGAACCAGCCGGTGACGTCCATCGTGAACACGATCCGGGCGCTGTTCTCGGGGCAGCCGGTGGGATCGGACATCTGGGTCGCGTTGGCGTGGCTGGTCGGAATCCTGGTGGTGGCCTACGCCTTCGCGATCGCGAAGTACCGCCGCAAGTTCAACTGAAACAGATGCGGCCCGTCGCCCGCCTTCCCCCGGGAGGGCGGGCAACCGTGTCGGCCCCGTCAATTGTTGACGGTTTCGGTCCCCCACATTGAGGACATGGCGGTCCGCCGGTAACGTTGTGGACAGCCCGGGGATGCCGGACTCGAAGCGGAAACGTGTTCACTCGAACGAAGACGTCTCAACCCGACGTGAACGGAACGGCATCCCGGGGGAACCCCCATCCCATCGAGGTCGTTCCGCCGATCGACACGGCGTGGCGGGTCAGTCGACGCGCGCGAGCACGATCAGGGGCGTCAGGTAGTGCTCCGTCACCGTGCCGCCGAGATCCCGAACCGCGAGTGCGGCGTCGTCGGCCTCTCCGGGCGACCAGTCGCTGAAGGTCGTGAAGAGGCCCCGGATCGCATCCTCGTCCAGGTCGATCGCCCAGTGGAACTCCTCCACGTGCACGGCCTCGAACAGGCCGCCGGCTTCGAACAGGCCGCCGGCTTCGAGCAGCCGGACCCACTCGGCGGTGTCCGACTCGCCGGGCTGCCGTCGCGGAGGTGCGTCTCGCCGCGCGACGATCGCGTCGATGCGCTCACGGAACCGCGTCGGCGGCACAGCAGGGTCGCCGTAGGCGTTGCGCCACACCGCGAAGCGGCCGCCGGCGGCGAGGGCGGCGTGCAGCTTCGGGAGCACCTCATCCAACTCGAACCAGTGCACGGCCGTGGCGGCCGTCGCGAGGTCGAAGGCGGCGGTGGGGAGGTCCGCCTCTTCTGCGCCGGCCTGCAACACGTGGACACTCGGGAGGTTCTCCCGCAGCCGTGCGGCGAGGGCTGCACCCGGCTCGACAGCGGTCACGTCCATCCCGGCCTCCACCAGAAGGCGCGTCGCCTGTCCGGTGCCGGCACCGAGGTCCAGTGCCCGACGGCCGGCCACGAGCAGACCCAGTTCGGTCAGACGCGCGCGCAAAGCCTCGGGATACGGCGGACGAGCCCGGTCGTACAGGTCCGCGTGCCGGTCGAAATGCGTCGGGTCGGGCATGCGCGCGACTCTACGCCTCGCACGACGAGTTAGAGGGAGATGCGGTTGCGCCCCGAGTTCTTCGCGCGGTACATCGCCGCATCCGCCGCATCCAGCAGCTGCTTCGCCGTCAGGCCCGGCTCGATCGTGATGACGCCGCACGACGCCGTGACGGTCATCGGACCGCGCGCCGTGTCGATCGGCCTCGCGATCTCGCCGACCAGTCGTGCGGCGAACCGTTCGCCGTCCTCGCGCGAAGAGCCGGCGCTCAGCACGACGAACTCGTCGCCGGCGAGCCGCGAGATGACGTCGGTCGCGCGGCTGCCCTCGGTGAGGCGCCCGGAGATCGTGCGGAGCACCGCGTCCCCGTCTCGTGCCCGTGCCGGTCGTTGATCGACTTGAAGCCGTCGAGGTCGAGGAAGAGCAGCACGCCGCCCTCCCCTCGGTCACAGTCGCCTCGAGGCGGTGCTCCAGCGAGCGACGGTTGTGCAGGCCGGTCAGGTGGTCGACCAGCGCCAGCTGTGCCAGGCTCACCTCGCGCCGGCGATCGAGGGCCCGCGACAGGTCGCGGCCGAGCTCGCGCGCCTCCTCGGTGATCGGACCCCACGGCAGCGAGGAGCCCTCCACGCTCTGCCGCCACTCCGAGAAGGAGTTGCGCGGCGAGAGCAGGCTCCGCCGGTTCGCGGGGGTCTGGTCGCCGAGCCAGCGGATGACCTGCGACACCTCCTGACGGAAGAACAGCAGCACGCCGTGCGCGCCGACCGGCACCACCATCAGGCCGGCGAAACCGCGCATGAGCGTGGCGAGGCCGGGATGCGTGCGGCCCAGCTCGTGCGTGCTGAGCGGCTCGCTGCCCGCGGCGGCCAGGAGCAGGTTGCGATCGAGCAGCGGCACGGCTCCGACGCTTCGGCTGAGCCCGTCGATCGCGAGCACGGCGCCGTCGGCCTCGACCAGGCGGCAGAGCTCCGCGCCGTTGTCGGCCAGCGTCAGCAGCGGATCTTCGGACAGCGGGATACCCGCGAGCACGGCCGACCGCTGCTCCCGGATGGTGAGGTCGCGGCGCAGCTGTGCGATCGCTTCCAGCGCGCCCAGCTGCAGCGTGAGCTGCGTCGCGAGCACCTCCAGCGCGCGGCGGAGCAGGATGGGCATGCGCCGCTCGGTGCGGTGGGCGCACGTGATCATGCCGACGAGACGGTCGTCCTGGATGAGGGAGAACGAGACGGTCGACGCCTGCCCCATGTTGCGCATGAACTGCAGGTGGTGCGGCGAGACGGCCCGCAGCTCCGCGCTGCTGAGGTCGAGAGGAGCGGACTCCTCCACCGACAGCAGCGGAGTGCCGTCGTCCTCGGTGCTCACGATCTGCCGCGAGAGCTTCGTGAGGTACAGCGACCGCGCCTGCTGCGGGATGTCGGAGGCCGGGAAGCGCAGCCCGCGGTACGACTCCATGTCGGGCTCGGACGCCTCCCCCGCGACCTCCCCGTGGCCGTCCGGGAAGAACCGATAGACCATGACGCGGTCGAACCCGCTGATCCGCTTGACCTCCTCGGCCGCGGCCTGCCGCAGCTCATCGGCGCCGGCGAGCAGTCCGAGCGAGCGGATCGCGCCCACCACCGAGGCGGTCGGACGGTCGAGCATGCCGGTCGCGGGCTCCAGCTCGATGACCACGCGCTCACCGAGGCGGTGCGTGATGGCGTCGTACGCGCCGCCCGACAGCTCGACGCGGATGGGGTCGCCGTGCGTCTCCGCCGTCACGCTCCATTCGAGCGTCGGGCTCGCCAGGTCGGAGACCGACCGGCCCAGCCACTGAGCCGCGTTCTCGCTGACGGTCACGATCTCGTACGTCGCGATGTCGACGACGAAGAGCATCCCGAAGGATTGGATGCGGCCCGGGGTCCTGATCGGTTCCTTGACGCATTCCTCGAGCCTTTGCAGCTCCGACACGTCGGGTACCGCACCACCATCCACCACCACTCGACCCTAGTGCACGTTCCCGACAAGGGGGACGATGCGCACATGGATGCAGACGACAAGAAGACGCCGGCGGGCGAGCCCGAGTACCCCGATTACGCGGGATATCCGGACGGTCAGGGCACGCTCGACGAAGGCACCGGCGCGTACCGCGACGGCGACGGGAGCGAGAACGGGACCGGCGGAGGCGCCGTCGGGCCGACCGGGGACGAGGCCGCCGACGACGGTGGGCGCGACGACACCGGCGCCGAGGGAGAGGCCGTCGCCGAGAGTCTCACCGACCCGGACGCAACGGACAGCCGCGGGGTCTGACGTCACCCGGGCGGGTCAGCGCGGCACGGCCGCCACGGCGTCGATCTCGACGAGGGCGCCCGGGCGCGCCGGAGCGACCGCGAGCACGGTGACCGCGGTGCGATGGTCCCCCAGACGGTGCGCGTCGCACCGTAGGCGGCGGTCGGATCGATGCCGGGCGCCAGATGGATGTTCAGCTTGACCACCTGCTCCGGTCCGCTTCCCGCCGCCGCGAGCACGGCGAGCAGGTTGCGCAGGGCCTGCTCCGTCTGGGCCTGGAGGCCGTCGAGCAGGGCGCCCTCCGCATCCACCCCGTTCTGGCCGCCCACGAAGAGGAGCGGGCCCTCCGGAGCGATCATGCCCTGCGCGAAGGCGGGACTCCGGTACAACTCGGGCGGGTCGACCTGCTCGACTGTCGATTCGGTCATGGTGCGTCCTCCTGGTGTCCCTCGCAGTCTTCCGCCGACCACCGACATCCTGGGCGCGCCCGGCGCTAGAGTGGAGGGGTGATTCCGCTCAGCCCGCAGCCCGCCGCGATCGTCGCATCCGGCCTTTCGGCATCCGGGCGTCTGGAGGTCGTCGGCGCGCTCTGCGCCGGCACCAGATAGCGCTGCCTCTCTCGGTGATTCCGCGCGCCCTCGGCGCGCTCGCCCGTCACCCGGGCTGCCGCAGTTCGGCATGCCCGGCGACGGCTTCCGCGGACGACCGGTCGTTCTCGACCCGTCCGCCCATGACCGGTTCATGACAGTCAGGCCTTCATCCATGCTTCCTCTCGACGAGCAACAACTCCGCTCCTCCTTCGTCAACGCGTCGCAGCGCGAGCGCAAGGAGCTCACCCTCCCCGACCTGGCGCAGCTGCGCTGGGATCAGCTCGACTACCTCGGCTGGCGCGACCGCAAGCAGCCGGGGCTCGGCTACGTCGTCGCGATCGTCGACGGCGAGCCGATCGGGGTCCTCCTCCGGCAGGCGGAGGGGCGCATCCGCACCCGGCCGCAGTGCTCCTGGTGCGAAGACGTGCACCTGCCCAACGACGTCGTCTTCTTCATCGCCAAGCGCGCGGGGAAGGCCGGACGCAACGGCAACACCCTCGGCACGCTCGTCTGCTCCGCGTTCGAGTGCTCGGCGAACGTCCGGCGCCGACCGCCGACCGCCTACGTCGGGTTCGACGTCGAGGCGGCCCGCCAGCACCGCATCGACGCGCTCCGTGAGCACGTGGACGCGTTCATCCGTCGCGTTCAGGACGGCGACTGACGACGTGGATGGGGTGGTCGCGGCCGCCCCATCCACTCCCGCCCGTTCGCTGCCGGTCAGGCCGCCTCGTCCAAGAACGGCTCGTGGTGGTACCCGTCGTCGTCGAGCACGGCCACGGTCGACTCCGGCACCTCCACGAAGGCGCCCGGCAGGTCGCTCAGCGGCTCGGACACCACGACCTTGGCCTTCTCGCCGAAGACCTCCAGCCGGGCGGCATCGGGATAGAGCTCACGCAGCTCGGGGATCGCGGCCGAGTGGTACAGCGTGCGGGTGCGGTGCGCGGTCGAGTACCGGAAGGTCCAGAGCGTGTGACCGTCCGACACCGCGATCGTCCCCTGCATGGGGAACTCGATGCCCTTCGTCTTGCCCACCGACTCGACCATCCGGATCGCGCGGCCGAGCCCGGCCACCGGGTCGTCCTGAAGCCCGAGAGTGATGGCCAAATAGAACAGCACCTCGGTGTCGGTAGTCCCGTGGATCAGCGGGAACAGCGACGGGTCGATCGCGAGCACCAGGTCGCGCTTCGAGAGCAGGAAGCCGTCGAGGAAGCCGTTGTGCATGAACAGCCAGTTCTCGTGCCGGAAGGGGTGGCAGTTGGACTGCTGGATGGGCGGCCCGGCCACCGCCCGCACGTGCCCGAAGAACAGCGGACTGGCGATGGAGCCCGTGAGCTCACGCAGGTTCTCGTCGTTCCAGGCCGGCTCGACGCTGTGGAACAGCGCCGGGATGTTGCCGTTGCTCGGGTCTTCCGGATACCAGCCGAAGCCGAACCCGTCCCCGTTCACGGTCTCCGTCCCCAGCGGAGAGTTGAGCGACTGCGCGACCAGCGAGTGCTGCGTGTCCAGGATCAGCTCAGAGGGCCTGAGCGGCTCTCCCGAGTATGCGAGCCAACGGCACATGACTTTCCTCCCCGAGGTTCCCGATGCGGACGGCTGAACCATAGCTCCCGTCACCGTGCCGCGGGAATACACCAACGTGGGCCTGGACGCACACCTCGGCGACTTCGCTGTCAAGGCCTGGCCGCCGCTCGGCGTGTCCATTTCACTTGGCTCATGAAGACGCGCGTGAGCTTCCTCCGGCAGGGACTGGAGGTGTCGGAGATCTCAGACCACGAGTGGCGTGTCAGCGACACCCGGGTCGCCGCGCTCGGTGCGCCGCCCGTGGTCGGCTTCATCCTGCAGCTCGACGCCATGTTCGAGGTGACGCAGATCGGCCGGCCCGGCCGGCGCACCTACTTCCGGTCGTTCGAGGCCGCGATCAACGAGCTGCGCGGCTGACGGCCCGGCCGGCCCCGGGCGTCAGCCGGCGGACTCCTGCGGCGCGCCCGCGATGTTGATCAGCCACTGAACGCCGAAGCGGTCGATCGCCATGCCGAAGCTGTCGCCCCAGGGCGCCTTGTTCAGCGGTTCGACCACGTTGCCGCCCTCGATCAGCTTCTGCCAGTAGCCGGTCAGCTCCGCCTCGTCGTCGCCGCTCAGCGAGATGGAGATGGCGGACCCCTGGTTCAGCTCCATGTGCGCGGGCACGTCGGCGGCCATCAGGGTGAAGCCGCCCGGGGTCGTGAGCTGCGAATGCATGATGAGGTCGTTGTCGGCCGGGTCTTGGGCCATCTGGAACTCGGCGAACGTGCTGCGCTGCACCTCCCCGCCGAACACGGACTGGTAGAACTCCATCGCCTCCCGCGCCGACGCGCGGAAGTTGAGGTACGGGTTCAGGATCGACGGCATGGTGTCCTCCTCGTGAGAGCTTCGTGGATGCCGGTTCGCCGCTCAGCGTAGCGAGCACCTCCGACACACCGCCAGAGCCCTGCCGCGCGGAAATGCAGGCACAGTGCCGTCGCGTGCGCCGGCCGCGTCAGCGCCGGTAAGCGGCGACGAAGAGGTCTCCGCGGATCTCCCCCAGCCGCGCCAGGATGCGGTCGACGAGCGCATCCGTCACCCCGCCCGCCGACACGTCGTAGGGCCCGATCGGCTGCAGCTTGCCGCAGCGGACGCGGATCACCTCCCAGCCGACGGCCCGCAGCAGGCGGTCCTTGCGCCGGTCCGACGCCTCCCGCGGCCCGACGTGCTCCAGCCCGTGCCGCCCGGCGGTGTCGTACTCGATCGCGACCGTGAGCTCGGGCAGCAGGATGTCCGGCCAGACTTCCAGATGCGAGTGGAACGGCTTCGCGACGCGCACGGCGTTCATCCCGAGGTCGACGTCGAGCCGCTCGCCGAGCCGCCGCTTCAGCTCCGGTTCGGCGGCGGATGCGGGCGCGGGCGCCCAACGGCTGACGAACGCCTCCCCCATGGCGACCCGGTCGGCACCGGCCCGGGCATGCCGGCAGATCGGGCAGCGGCGGCCGCCGAGGATGCGCTCGATGCTCGCCTGGTACGACGGATGGCCCGCCTCGCACTGCCACGAGTACGTGCCGGCGGTGCCGTTCTCCGCCGAGACGGCGACCCGCGATCCGGGCGCCGCCATGCTCACCAGCTGCTCACGCGACAGCGCCTCCCGATCGAGCCGCCGGCAGAGGTAGCACCGGTCGTCGTCGGTCTCGGCCTCGATGCGCCGCGGATCGCGCGCATGGCCGCACACGTGCATCCCGGCGTCCGGCCCGGCGACCCGTACCCGCCGCGGCGCCGCCGCCTCGGCGCACTGCGGGCACCAGGCCGACCGCCGCCGCGTCCCTCCCGGGCGCGCCCGCTGCTCCTCGGGCGTCGCGACGAAGCGGTGCCCCGAATCGCACTCCCACACCAGGAACACGTCGGCCGCGGGCGGCACCTGCGTCAGTGTGATCCCGTGATTGAGGTCGGGGTGGTACTGCCGCACGAGCACCGGGTACCGCTCCCAGTCGGTGCGGAAGCTGCCGATCGGGTACGGCACCGCCGCGCCCTTCGACCACTGGCGGCGCGCCCACCACTGCTCGACGCTCTCCGGCACGACGCATCCCTCCCTCTCGTGAGAAGCGTAGGCGCGACCACCGTCACGAGCGTCCCGGCGAACGCCTCACAGCACGAACGGGATGAGCGCTCGCCGCTCCGGGGGATACTCCGCGAACGTCTCGCGGTACCACCGGTGGTTCGCCATGGCCCGCGGGGCGAGGTTGGCCGCCGTGTAGAGCGCGAACGCCGCGCCCGCCAGGGACCACGTGGCGACCGCCCACCCGGTCCACTCGACGATCTCGCCCAGGTAGTTGGGGCTCGACACGTACCGGAAGCCGCCGCCCCGCGGGATGCGGTACCCGCCCTGGCCGTGGCTGCGCAGCCGGCGCAGCGTGCGATCGGACTGCGTGTTGAGGGCGAATCCGGCCGCGAACAGCGCCACGCCGATCCAGAACCGCGGGTCTGCGAGCCAGGCGGCCGGGTACGTGCCGTACTGCGAGATCCACCGGGCGTTCACCCAGGCGTTGAGAGTGTTGAAGGTGATCGCCAGCAGCATCACGACCACCGGCATCCGCGACCCCGAGCGCATCAGGAACGGGTAGACGAACGCCCGGTAGACGTAGTGCACCAGCCAGAGCGCCAGGAACAGCAGCGGCACCAGCTCGGCCCGGTGCGACCCGAGCAGGAAGAACACGACGAACAGGATGGACGCGGGCGCCTCCATGACGACCCAGCCGACGCGCGACGGCACGGTCGGCCCCCACCCGCCGCGCCCGTGCCGCCCGCCGTACGGCGCCACGACGAACTGCAGCGCGACGAACGTCACCGCCGCCAGGGCGAGCTCGGCGTACACGAACCAGCGGTACGGTCCCTCAGGCATGCGGTCAGGCTACCGATACGGACCAGTGGATGCGCTACCGCTGCTGCGCGTTCGCTGCGGGGTGTGGTGGGCCCTGCCGGGATCGAACCGACGACATCCACGGTGTAAACGTGGCGCTCTACCAGCTGAGCTAAAGGCCCGGGATGCCGACCAGCCTAGCCGGTCGGGAACGGAGGAACGAGCGGGCGGGAACCGGCGCGAACTCCTCCGATTCCGACGGCCCGCGGCGCGATCCGCGGACGGGAGGGTCAGACGTGCGCCAGCAGCCGGTCGAGCGCTGCGCGGTACGCGTCGATCGAGCGGGCCTCGCCGGGGGCGGTGATGAACGACTGGCGGATGATGCCGCGGTCGTCGATGAGGAACGTCGCGCGGTTCGCGAATCCCTTCTCCGCCAGGAAGACGCCGTACTCCTTCGCGATCTCTCCGTGCGGCCAGAAGTCGGCCAGCAGCGAGAAGCCGTAGCCCTCCTGCTCCGCCCAGGCGCGCAGCGTGTACTTGGAGTCGACCGAGATGGCCAGCAGCTCCACCCGGTGGTCCTCGAACAGCCGGAGGTTGTCGCGCAGCTCGCACAGCTCACCCGTGCACGTGCCCGAGAACGCGAGCGGGAAGAAGACCAGCGCGACCGCTTTACGGCCGCGGAAGTCGCTCAACCGGACCGTCTCGCCGTACTGGTTGAGCAGCTCGAAGTCGGGAGCCTGGGTGTCGTTCTCAAGAGCCACGAGCAGACAGCATAGACCGGCCCGCGCACGCCGCCAAGCGGGCGGTCACCACCACCCGCGGAGTGCGGCTAGGCTGAAGGATGGTGTCCGCGCTTTGTCGAGAACCGACAGCCGAGCGGCATCTTTCGATCCATCCGACACAAGAAAGAGGTCGAGGGTGACTGTAAACGACCAGGACCCGTACTCGGTGAACAACATCGACTCGGACCCGGAGGAGACCGCCGAATGGCGTGAATCCCTCGACCAACTGGTTGCGGCCCAGGGCCACGAGCGTGCTCGCGAGATCATGCTCAGCCTGCTGAAGCGCTCCAAGGATCTGCACATCGGCGTCCCGATGGTGCCGACCACGGACTACATCAACACCATCTCCCCCGAAAACGAGGCGGAGTTCCCCGGCGACGAGGAGATCGAGCGCCGCTACCGTGCGTGGATCCGGTGGAACGCGGCCGTCATGGTGCACCGGGCGCAGCGTCCCGGCATCGCGGTCGGCGGGCACCTCTCGAGCTACGCCTCGAGCGCGACCCTCTTCGAGGTCGGCTTCAACCACTTCTTCCGCGGCCAGGACCACCCGGGCGGCGGCGACCAGGTCTTCTTCCAGGGCCACGCCTCCCCCGGCGTCTACGCCCGCGCGTTCCTCGAGGGCCGGCTGAGCGCCGACCAGCTCGACGGCTTCCGCCAGGAGAAGTCGCACGCCGGCGGCGGTCTCTCCAGCTACCCGCACCCGCGCCTCATGCCCGACTTCTGGCAGTTCCCGACCGTGTCGATGGGTCTCGGCCCGATCAACGCGATCTACCAGGCGCAGCTCAACAAGTACCTCACCAACCGCGGCATCAAGGACGCCTCCGACCAGCACGTCTGGGCATTCCTCGGCGACGGCGAGATGGACGAGGTGGAGTCGCGCGGCCAGCTCCAGGTGGCGGCGAACGAGAAGCTCGACAACCTCACCTTCGTCATCAACGCGAACCTGCAGCGCCTCGACGGCCCGGTGCGCGGCAACGGCAAGATCATCCAGGAGCTGGAGAGCTTCTTCCGCGGCGCCGGCTGGAACGTCATCAAGGTGATCTGGGGCCGCGAGTGGGACGACCTGCTCGCCCGCGACAACGACGGCGCCCTGGTCAACCTCATGAACCAGACGCCGGACGGCGACTACCAGACGTACAAGACCGAGAACGGCGCCTACGTGCGCGAGAACTTCTTCGGCCGCGATCCGCGCACGCTGGAGCTCGTCAAGGACTACACCGACGACCAGGTCTGGGGCCTGAAGCGCGGCGGCCACGACTACCGCAAGGTCTACGCGGCCTTCAAGGCGGCCGTCGAGCACAAGGGCCAGCCCACCGTCATCATCGCGAAGACCATCAAGGGCTACGGCCTCGGTCCGTCGTTCGAGGGCCGCAACGCGACCCACCAGATGAAGAAGATGACGCTCGACAACCTGAAGGCGTTCCGCGACGCGATGCGCATCCCGGTGGCCGACGCGCAGCTGGAGGAGAACCCCTACCTCCCGCCGTACTTCAACCCGGGCGCGGAAGACCCGACCATCCAGTACCTGCACGAGCGTCGCCGCGAGCTCGGCGGCTACGTGCCGGAGCGCCGCACCAAGTACACGCAGTTTGACCTGCCGGACGACTCCGCCTACGCGATCTCCAAGAAGGGCTCGGGCACGCAGGAGGTCGCCACGACCATGGCGTTCGTCCGCCTGCTCAAGGACCTGCTCCGCTCCAAGGAGTGGGGCCACCGCATCGTCCCGATCATCCCGGACGAGGCCCGCACCTTCGGCATGGACGCGTTCTTCCCGAACGCGAAGATCTACAACCCGAACGGCCAGCACTACACGTCGGTCGACCGCGAACTGCTCCTCGCCTACAAGGAGAGCCCGCAGGGTCAGATCATCCACGTCGGCATCAACGAGGCGGGCGCGGTCGCCGCGTTCACCAACGTCGGAACGTCGTACTCGACGCAGGGCGAGCCGCTCATCCCGGTGTACGTCTTCTACTCGATGTTCGGCTTCCAGCGCACGGGCGACGCCCTCTGGGCGGCGGGCGACCAGATGGCGCGAGGCTTCCTGATCGGAGCCACGGCCGGTCGCACCACGCTGACCGGTGAGGGCCTGCAGCACGCGGACGGCCACTCGCCCCTGCTCGCCTCGACCAACCCCGCGGTCGTCGCGTACGACCCGGCGTACGGCTACGAGATCGGCCACATCGTGCGCGCCGGTCTGGAGCGGATGTACGGCGGCAACCACCCCGACCCGAACGTCATGTACTACCTGACCGTCTACAACGAGCCGATCGTGCAGCCGGCCGAGCCCGAGGGCGTGGATGTGGACGGCATCGTCCGCGGCATCCACCGCCTGCGTCCCGCCGAGAACCAGGGCCCGAAGGCGCAGCTGCTCGCCTCCGGCGTCTCGGTGCCGTGGGCCCTCGAGGCCCAGCAGCTGCTGGCGCAGGACTGGGGCGTGTCGGCCGACGTCTGGAGCGTCACCTCGTGGGGCGAGCTGCGCCGCGACGGCCTGAAGGCGGAGGAGCACAACTTCCTCTACCCGCAGCAGGAGAAGCAGGTGCCGTACGTCACCCGCAAGCTGCAGGAGGCCGACGGCCCGTTCGTCGCCGTCACCGACTACGAGCACGCCGTGCCGGACCAGATCCGTCAGTTCGTGCCCGGCGAGTACGCGACGCTCGGCGCCGACGGCTTCGGCTTCTCGGACACCCGCCCGGCGGCGCGCCGGTTCTTCAAGATCGACGGTCCCTCGATCGTGGTCCGCACGCTCGAGCTGCTCGCGGCTCGCGGCCAGGTGGACCCGAACGCTCCGGCCTGGGCGATCGAGAAGTACCTGCTGCACGACGTGAACGCCGGCACCACCGGCACCGCGGGCGGCGAGGCGTAACAGCCCCGTGCCTGCTGCGGTGGAGAGGACGAAGCCCGAGACGCTCGCGTGGCTGCGCAAGATCTCGGGTGAGCTGGCCACGACCACGCTCAAGAAGCTCGAAGACACCCTTCCCTGGTACCGCGACATGCCACCGGGCCGGCGCTCCGCCGTCGGCCTGGTGGCGCAGGCGGGTATCTCGTCCTTCATCTCGTGGTACGATGACCCGCGTTCGACGCCGTGGATCGCCGCGGATGTGTTCGGCGCGGCGCCCCGGGAGCTTCTACGGAGCGTCAGCCTGCAGCAGACCCTCCAGCTGATCAAGATCACGGTCGAGGTCGTCGAGGAGCGGGTCAAGAGCGCGGGCGGCGAGGACCTCCGCGAGGCGATCCTGCTGTACTCGCGCGAGATCGCCTTCGCGGCCGCCGACGTCTACGCGCGCGCGGCCGAGGCCCGCGGTCTGTGGGACGCGCGGCTGGAGGCGCTCGTCGTCGACAGCATCCTGACCGGCGAGTACGACGACGAGCTGCCCAGCCGCATCGCCGCCCTCGGCTGGCACGGCCACGGCGAGGTCAGCGTGCTCGTGGGCACCGCGCCGAAGATGCTCGACGTCGACCAGCTGCGCCGAACCGCACGCCACATGTCGGCGGATGTGCTGATCGGCGTGCAGGGCAGCCGCCTCGTGCTGGTGATCGGCCGCGCCTTCCCCAGCAACGACGCCCCCGAGGATGCGATCGGCCCGACGCCGGTCATCTCCTTCCTCGAGATCGCGCAGCAGCTGGAGCCGGGCTTCGGCCCCGGTCACCTGGTGCTCGGCCACGAGGTGCCCAGCCTGGTGGATGCGTCGAAGAGCGCGAAGGCGGCCCTCGCCGGGTTCGCCGTGGCGAAGGCCTGGCGCAACTGCCCGCGGCCGGTGCACGCCGACGACCTGCTGCCCGAGCGGGCGCTGGCGGGCGACGGCCTCGCCCGTGCCACCCTGATCAGCCGCATCTACCGTCCGCTGCAGTCGCACTCCACCGAGCTGCTGACCACGCTGTGGTGCTACCTCGACAACGGCCGCTCGCTCGAGGCGACGGCCCGGGAGCTTTCGTGCACCCGAACACCGTGCGGTACCGCCTCAAGCGGGTCTCCGAGGTGATCGGGTGGGATGCGACCGGCGCGCGTGAGGCGCTCATCCTGCAGGCCGCGCTGATCGTCGGCTCGATCAACGAACCGGATTCGTCGCGTCGCGGCGGCTGACTTGTAGACAGCCACAAAGCAATCCCGGAAGACTTCGTATACATCCGACACATCCGCTGGGCGGAAGATTGGCAGACTGGAAACCGTGATCGTCATCGTGTGCCCGGGCCAGGGATCCCAGACCCCGGGCTTCCTTACGCCGTGGCTGGCCGAGCCGTCGTTCCGCGACCAGCTCACCGGCATCTCCGACGCGGTCGGCATCGACCTGGTCGCACACGGCACGGTGAGCGACGCCGACACCATCCGCGACACCGCGGTGGCGCAGCCGCTCATCGTCTCCGCCGGACTGCTGACACTCTCGGCACTGCTCGCCGACGGACGCCGTGAGCGCGTCGGCGGCATCGCGGGCCACTCGGTCGGCGAGCTGACCGCGGCGGCCGGCGCCGGCGTGCTGAGCGAGACGGATGCGGTCGCGTTCGTGCGCGAGCGCGGCGCGGCGATGGCGAAGGCGGCCGCCGAGGTGCAGACCGGCATGAGCGCGGTCATCGGCGCGGACGAGACAGAGCTGCTCGTCCGCCTCGACGAGCTGGAGCTCTCCCCCGCCAACTACAACGGCGGCGGTCAGATCGTGGTCGCCGGCGCCCTGGATGCGCTGGCCAAGCTCGCCGAGAACCCGCCGGCCCGCGCCCGCGTGATCCCGCTGCAGGTCGCCGGTGCCTTCCACACGCGCTACATGGCGCCCGCGGTGCCCGCGCTCGAGAAATTCGCGGCCACGCTCACGACGAACGACCCCACCCTGCGGCTGTGGACCAACAAGGACGGCTCCGAGGTGACCGACGGCGCCGAGTTCCTGCGGCTGCTGGTCGGGCAGGTCTCCTCCCCGTCCGCTGGGACCTCGACATGAAGGCCTTCGAGGAGGCCGGGGTCACCGGACTCATCGAGGTCGCCCCGGCGGGTGCCCTCGCCGGCCTCGCCAAGCGCGGACTCAAGGGCGTTCCGACCGTCGCCATCAAGACGCCGGACGACCTGCCCGCCGCGTTCGACCTCATCGACCAGGAAGCCTGATGACACACCCCACCCTGCAGCAGTCGCACGGACCGCAGTACACCCGCATCCTCTCGATCGGGGCCGCCCGTGGCGACCTGGTCGTCCCGAACGACGACCTGGTCGGCCCGATCAACTCCTCCGACGAGTGGATCCGCCAGCGCACGGGCATCATCACGCGCACGCGCGCCAGCGCCGGAATCCTCGCCGTCGACCTCGCCACCGAGGCGTCGAAGGAGGCGATCGAGAAGTCGGGCGTCGACCCGAAGCTGATCGATGCGGTCATCGTCGCGACCGTCTCCAACGTGCAGCAGACGCCGTCCATCGCCGCCGTGCTCGCGGACCGGGTCGGCGCGAATCCGGCAGCGGCGTACGACATGAACGCCGCCTGCGCGGGCTATGCGTACGGCATCGCTCAGGCCGACGCCCTGATCCGCACCGGCGCCGCGCACTACGCGCTCGTCGTCGGCGCCGAGAAGCTCTCCGACGTCGTCGACCCCACCGACCGCACGATCTCGTTCCTGCTCGGAGACGGCGCCGGCGCGGTCGTCATCGGGCCGAGCGACTACCCCGGCATCGCCAAGACGGTCTGGGGCTCCGACGGCTCCAAGGCCGACGCGGTCGGGATGAGCAACACGCTCATCGACTACCGTGACGGCGCGGGCCCGTGGCCGACCCTCCGCCAGGAGGGGCAGACGGTCTTCCGCTGGGCCGTCTGGGAGATGGCCAAGGTCGCCAAGAAGGCGCTCGACGAGGCGGGGGTCACCCCGGACCAGCTCGCCGCGTTCATCCCGCACCAGGCCAACATGCGGATCGTCGACGAGTTCGCCAAGCAGCTCAAGCTGCCCGAGACCGTCGCGATCGCCCGGGACATCGAGACGACGGGCAACACCTCGGCCGCATCCATCCCCCTCGCGACCCACCGGCTGCTCGAGGAGCATCCGGAGCTCAGCGGCGGACTGGCGCTCCAGATCGGCTTCGGCGCCGGTCTGGTCTTCGGCGCCCAGGTCGTCGTGCTGCCCTAGACTGTTTCCCGGTCACAACGACACCCCCAAGGAGAGAAAACCATGGCATTGTCCACCGAAGAAGTTCTTGCCGGCCTGGCCGAGCTCATCAACGACGAGACCGGCATCGCGACCGACACGGTTGAGCTGGACAAGTCGTTCACCGACGACCTCGACATCGACTCGATCTCGATGATGACCATCGTGGTCAACGCCGAGGACAAGTTCGACGTCAAGATCCCCGACGAAGAGGTCAAGAACCTCAAGACCGTCGGAGACGCGGTCGAGTTCATCGTGAAGGCGCAGAACGCCTGAGGCCCCGAGCCTGATTTCTTCCGCGCGGGCGGCGCACCCTCGTGTCGCCGCCCGCGCGTGCGGAAGCGCCCTGCTTCCGCCTCTCGACACACGGAGACTGCCGTTATGACCAAGAAGATCGTCGTCACCGGGATGGGCGCATCGTCGCCCCTCGGTGGCACCGCCCCCGACAGCTGGGCCGGGCTGCTGGCCGGCGAGTCCGGCACGCGCACCCTCGAGCACGACTGGGTCGCCCGGTACGAGCTGCCGGTCACCTTCGCCGCCGAGGCGAAGGTGCGCCCAGAAGAGGTGCTGGAGCGCCCCGTCGCCAAGCGCCTCGACCCGTCGAGCCAGTTCGCCCTGATCTCCGCCATGGAGGCATGGGAGGATGCGGGCCGCCCCGAGGTCGCCCCCGAGCGGCTCGGCGTGGACTACGCGACCGGCATCGGCGGCGTCTGGACCCTGCTCGACGCCTGGGACACCCTGCGCGAGCGCGGCCCCCGGCGCGTGCTGCCCATGACCGTTCCGATGCTCATGCCCAACGCGGCCTCCGCCGCCGTGTCGATGCACTTCGAGGCCCGTGCATTCGCACGCACCGTCGCCTCCGCGTGCGCGTCGAGCACCGAATCCATCGTCAACGCGTACGAGCACCTGCAGGCGGGCCTCGCCGACGTGGTCATCGCCGGCGGTACCGAGTCGGCCATCCACCCGATCACGGTCGCGTCGTTCTCGTCGATGCAGGCGCTCTCCCGCCGCAACGACGACCCGGCGCACGCCTCCCGCCCCTACAGCGTCGACCGCGACGGCTTCGTCATGGGCGAGGGCGCGGCCAGCCTCGTGCTCGAGACCGAGGAGCACGCGCTCGCCCGTGGCGCCCGCATCTACGCGGAGCTCGCCGGCGGCGGCGTGACGGCGGACTCGTACCACATCACCGCCAACGACCCCGAGGGACGCGGTGCCAGCCGGGCCGTGCACCTCGCGCTGAAGCAGGCGGGCGCCTCGCCCGACGACGTCACGCACATCAACGCGCACGCGACGAGCACGCCGGTCGGCGACCCGTCGGAGTACGTCGCCCTGCGCGAGGTCTTCGGAGACCGCGTGCACAGCATCCCCGTGTCGGCCACCAAGGCGTCGACCGGTCACCTGCTCGGCGGCACCGGGGCGCTGGAGGCGGTGTTCTCGATCCTCGCGATCCGCGACCGCCAGGCTCCCCGACCATCAACATCACCGAGATGGATCCGGCCATCCCGCTGCAGGTGAAGGGCGAGCCCCAGCCTCTGGGCGACGGCGCGCAGCTGGTCATCAGCAACTCCTTCGGCTTCGGCGGCCACAACGCCGTCGCCGCGTTCCGCAGCTACTGATCCGCGGACGCGTCTGCGGCGTTTCGGAACGCCTGCCCCTGCTCGCGCCGCCGCAGACGTTCCCGCGGACAGCAGAAGGCCCCGGTCGAATCGACCGGGGCCTTCTGCGTTTCACCGCCTGCGGGCGGCCGGAGCCCGGCCCGCCGCGGGAGTTCAGCCGACGTTGTGCAGCCAGATGACCGACGTGTCGTCGTGGGCGTGGCGGAACGGCTCCAGCTCGTCGTCCCACGCCTGACCCAGCGCGAGGCGCAGCTCGCGGTGCAGTTCGAGCGCGTTCGAGCCGGCGATCTCCATGGCGTAGCGGATGCGGTCCTCCGGCACGACCATGTTGCCCGCGGTGTCCACCTGGGCGAAGAAGATGCCGAGGTCGGGGGTGTGCATCCAGCGCCCGCCATCGGTGCCGTGGCCGGCGTCCTCCGTGACCTCGTAGCGCAGGTGCTCCCACCCGCGCAGCGCGGAGGCGAGCCGCGCGCCGGTGCCCGCCGGACCGTCCCAGAAGAACTCCGTGCGCTGGGCACCCTTCAGCACGGGCTGTGCCTCCCAGGTGAAATTGACCGCCCGACCCAGGGCACGACCGGCCGCCCACTCGATGTGGGGGCAGAGCGCGCTGGGAGAGGAGTGCACGTAGAGCACCCCTCGAGCTGCGTGTGCCGACATGATTCTCCTCCGTTCGTTGGTGCGTCTTCCCCTACGACCAGGAACGGGATGGAGTGCTTCGGCGTATGAAGTTGGATGCGCTCGCGCGCGTTGCCACCATTGTGCACGAGAACCGCGGGTAGTTACAAGATTGTGATTCGGCGATTCGGTCCCTCTGCGAACGTGGAAGCGGAATAGCATACCCAGTATGTCGGTGCAGAACGGTTTCCTGGCGCTGCTGACGCAGGGCCCCGCCTACGGCTCGCAGTTGCAGAGCGAGTTCCTCTGCCGGGCGGCGCATCGCCGCCAGCTCAACCCCGGGCAGGTGTACTCGACGCTCGATCGGCTGACCGATCAGGGCCTCGTCGCGTCGGCGGGCGCCACGGAGGACGGCCTTCCGCTCTATGAGCTGACCGACGCGGGTCGTGAGGCAGCCGCCGTATGGCTCCGCGAGGGGCCGGCCGACGGACGTCCGGACTGGGACGAGATGCAGGACCAAGTGCTCATCGCGGCGTCCCTGAACGGTGTGGATGCGGCGCGTCTCGTGGAGTCGTACCGGGCGGCCTACGCCGAGCGCATCCGGTACCTGTCGCATGAGGCCGACTCGCGAGCACTGCTCGCGGCGAACCGCGCCGCCGAATTGGGCGCGAAAGCGGCCATCGAGTGGCTGGACGAGGTCGCTGCGACGCTCGGCGCGCATCCGGAAGCGTTGGTGCAGCCCCGCTCCCCCGAGCGGCCGCGTCGTGGGCGCCGGCCCTCCGCCGAGGCGGCGGCCGCCCGCGACTGAGCGTGCCGGGGCGCGGCGGAACGGAGGAGTTCCGGCGCGACACTCCGGCGCCCGTGGCGAAAGGGAGGAGATCCCGCCGCGACACGGCTGGAGCATCCTCCCTTTCTTGCGGCGCGTCAGTGGATACGCGTCTGGGGATCCGCGTCAGTGGATCCGCGTCAGTGGAGCAACTCGCCCTGCTTGTTAAGGACGTTCTTCTCCCCCGCCTCGATCGGCACCGCGAAGCGGTTCTGTGCCGGGGGCAGCGGGCAGTTGAAGTTGTAACTGAAGGCGCACGGCGGCAGGACGGCGAGGTTGAAGTCGAGCGTGACCGTGCCGTCGTCGTTCGGAACGACGAACAGGAACCGGCCGACCGAGTAGGTGGAGTCGCCGTTCGTCGTGTCCGCGAACACGAGCTGGAGCGCGCGGCCCGCCTTGAAGGCGGCCAGGTTGTAGTCGACGCCGTCCTTCGTGAAGGTGATCTCGCCGGGGATGACCATGTCGCGCGTGGCGCCGTCGTCCTTCAGGTGCTCGAAGCCGACGGTCTTGCCGCCCTCGATCGGGGTGAAGGAGGCCTGGATGATCCACTCGGGGTTGAACGGGAAGGCGTCGATGGAGCCGAACTCCTGGATCGCCTCCGAGTTCGCGTCCCAGACCCGCAGCGCGTAGTCGCCGTCTTCGCTGGCGATGACGAAGCCGGTCTGCGTGTCGCTGAACCGGATCGCGCCCGGGTTCGGGTCGTCTTTGCCTCGCACGATCGTGGTGCCGTCGACGAGCACCTCGTCGACGAAGATGTTATCGGTCGCGGTGGCCGTGACCTTGAGGCCCGACTCCCCCTTCGGCAGCGGGGACCACAGCCCGGGGACGCCCCAGACCGGCTGCTCCGAGTCCGGCTCGCCGGTGATCCACTGGGTGTTGACGAGGGCCAGGTTGCCCTGCGGCGCAGTGACCACCTGTTCGCGCCGGGCGCGGTAGCGGGCGAGGACGGCGTTCGGGTCCACCCGGGTGGTTTCGTCGCGTGCGGTGTCGGTCATGGTCTCCATCCTCGGTCAGGTCCCCGGTGACAACCAACTCCGACACTCGGGCATTCCACTGCGCCGGTCATTTCGCCTCGCCGTAGCTGTCGACGATCGCGGCGGTCACCGGGAACTCGACCGGGAACGCTCCGAAGAGCAGCCGCCCGGCCTGCTCGGCGGACGCCCGGACCGCTGCCGCGACGTCGTCCGCCAGCGCTTCCGGCGTGTGGACGATGACCTCGTCGTGGAGGAAGTACACCAGGTGCGGCCCCTCGGTGAGCGCCGCATCCGGGGCCAGCTCCGTCAGGCGCTTGCGCAGTTCGGCCATCCAGCACAGCGCCCACTCGGCCGCGCTCGCCTGCACCACGAAGTTGCGGGTGAAGCGGCCCCAGTCGCGCGCCTGCGAGCGTGCCCGGCGCTCGTCGGCCGCCGTCGAATCCACGGACGACGCCGCCGACTGCGCACTCGCCCAGGCGCTTCCGGGGAGCGGCGAGCTGCGGCCCAGCCGTGAGGTGACCTTCTCGCCGCGCTCCCCCGCACGGGCCGCATCCTCGACCAGACGAACGGCGCGCGGGAACGCGCGGGTGAGACGCGGCATCAGCCGGCCGCTCTCGCCGGACGTCGCGCCGTACATCGCCCCGAGCATGGCGACTTTCGCGTGGGCGCGCTCGTCGACCGCGCCGGATGCGACGATCCCCTCGTACAGGTCCTTGCCGCGACCGGCGGCGGCCATGGCCTGGTCGCCCGACAGCCCGGTGAGGACGCGCGGCTCGAGCTGGGCCGCATCCGCCACCACCAGCTTCCAGCCCGGGTCGGCGACGACCGCGCCGCGCACCTGCTTGGGGAGCTGCAGGGCTCCGCCGCCTCGGGTGGCCCAGCGGCCGGTGACGACGCCGCCGGGCACGTAGTCGGGGCGGAAGCGGCCGTCGCGCACCCAGGCGTCGAGCCACGTCCATCCGTTCGCCGTCAGCAGCCGGGACAGCTTCTTGTAGCGCAGCAGCGGGTCGATGGCGGGATGCTCCACCTTCCGCAGCTCCCACGACCGGGTCGAGCTCGCCATGATCCCGGCGCGCTGCAGCGCCCTGAGGAGGTCGGGCGGGCTATCCGGGTTGAGCTCGGGCGCGTCGAGGTGCGCGCGGATGTCGCGGGCGAGCTCTTCGAGCACCGCCGGCCGGCCGTAGGCGGGGCGCGGACCCATGAGCCCGGTGAGCAGCTCGTCGTGCCGGGCGGCGCTGTACGGGAGGCCTGCGTGCTGCAGCTCGACCCCGATGAGGGCGCCCGCCGATTCCGCCGCGAGCAGCAGGCGCAGCCGGCGCGGGTCGGCGCTATGCGCGACCGCGTCCTCCTGGGCTGCGAACTCCGCGCGGACGTCGCGGGCGGCCTCCGGAGTCGGGGCGGACGGCTCGTCGAAGTCGAACAGGGCCGTGTGGACTGCCGGTGCCTCCTCCACCGGCTGGGCGATCGCATCCCAGGGGCCCGGCGGCGCGCCGGCGAGTGCGGTGCCCGACGTGAGCGTGGAGTTGCGCAGGATGGTGTGGCACAGCCGCAGGTCGACGCACCGGCCCACGCGCACTCCGCCGTCGAGAAGGCGCGGGTACCAGGCGCGTGTGTCGTCCCACACCCAGCGAGGCCGGTCGGGGCCGGACTCCTCCGCGGCGACACGACCGGGGAGCTCGGTCAGCGCGACCGACTCCGTGCGCGCGGCGCTCCCCTCTGCATCCAGCCACGTCGCGCGCGCCGTATCGGCCGCGGAGCGTTCGAGGAGGATGTGCACGACTCCATTCTCGGGTCATCCGCCGACACTGGGATGCGCACGGTTCCCGACCACGAGGCTCAGATGGCGGGAACTGTTTCCGTCTGGCTGAGGAGGTCGAGTCGGATGCTGCTCGTCCGGCGCACCAGCCGGAGACTCCCGGGGATCCGCGTGAAGCCGTGCTGCTCGTAGAACGTGGCGATCTTCTCATTGAGCGCATCGACGACGACGACCCGCGCCGCGACGACCTGCGTTGCCAGCAGCACACGAGTGAGCGCATCTGCGAGGAGCGTGCCACCCAGCCCGTCACCGCGCAGGCTCCCATCGAGAGCGAGCTTGCCGATCAAGACCGCGGGTATCTCCACTGGGCCGCCACGTCCGATCGAGCGTGGCACATCGTCCCGTGCCAGCTTGTGGGCGGACAGGGCGTAGTACCCGACCACGCGCCTGCCGGCGGCCCACACCCACGTGACGGCCGTCTGCCGGCGCGCAGCATCTTCGGCGTTCTCGCGCAACCACGAGTCCATGCCGGCGACGCCGCAATCGAACGCGGAGGCATCGTGGATCCGAGGATTGAATCGCTCGGATGCGAGATGGTGGGTCACGTCGTCATGTCACGAAGACGAGCGTTCACCTCGGGGAGACGGGCGGCCGCGGCCGCCAGTCTCTCGTTGGGTTCGGCGGAAGCTTCCAGGGCTGCGTAGAGCGCGTCGAAGAACTCCGCGGGCACTCGCGTCGTCGCCTCGTGCTCGCGCAACACCTCATCCGCCCGTTCTTCCGCTGCGTGGCGCGCGAAGGTCGAGGGCGGCTCGCCGGTGAGCTCGGCCGCGCGCTCGATGCGGGCTCGATCGCGCGGGCTGATCCGGAACTCCAGACGTGCAGTGGCGGCCACGGTTCCTCCTTAGTTGTCCGTACAACTGTACGTCATCGACTGTACGCACGTGCCCGTCGATGTGCACGGTTCCACTCTCCGGCCAGCCGCCGACACTGCGGCGCGCACGGGGAAGCCGGCGCAGTGCCGTCAACGGTCCCGAAGGGATGCGGCGACCCGCGCGGCGACCTGTGACGGAGTGAGCCCGGTCGTGTCGACGACCTCCGCCGCATCATGGAGCCACCCCGCCGCGGCGACGGCGTAGGCGTCGACGTACGCGCGCCGGAAGTTCGACGGTCCGAGCACCTCGTCCTTCTCGATCCGATGGAGCAGCGTCGCCTCATCGGCATGGAGCACGAAATGCCGGACCGGGATCCCGTGCCCGGCGAGTCCCGCGCTGATCTGCCGCCAGTACTCCTCGACCTGGACCGTCATGGGCATGATCAACGTTCCGCCGGTGTACTCCATCAGGCGGCGCGCCGTCTCGACGACGAGCGCGCGCCACGGCGGCCAGTGCTGGAAGTTGTCGGTGGGAGGGAGACCCGGCTTCACATCCATGAGCACCTCGCCGATCTTCTCGGCGTCGAGGATGCGCGAATCGGCAACGAGTTCCGTGAGGAGCGTGCTCGTCGTGGACTTGCCGACGCCGTGCGTGCCGTTAAGCCAGACGATCGTCCCGTCGTCATGCTCGGTGTCGGCCATCCGGCCACGCTACAACGTGGGCGTAGGCTGCCCACCATGAGCAGCCTCCGGGAGCGGATCGTCAGCTGGTTCCAGCGCGAGCGCCAGTACGAGCCGCCGCCCGGCCGTCTGACCGAGGACACCGCGCAGCGGCTCCCGAGCGGTGGCATGATCCAGCGCCTGCCCGGAGACGCCGACCCCCGTGACCCTTCAGTCGGAGAGGGCCGTCAACCGCGCCCGCAGTGACGGCCACGACGCCGCGAACCCCGGGTGCAGCGGGAGTGCGAGCACGTCGTTCACCGGCACCCACCGCAGCTCGATGCTCTCGACGTCCGCCATGTGCGGCTCGAACGACCGGACCGCCTGCGCGACGACGGTGGTGTACGACCAGAAGCCGAGGTCGAGCACGCTCTCGAACAGCACGTGCAGCGCGTCCGGCGGAACCGCCGCCTCCTCCGCCGCCTCGCGCAGCGCGCCGTCGACGGCGGACTCCCCCGCGTGGCGGGCACCGCCGGGCAGTCCCCAGGTGCCGCCGAAGTGGCTCCAGTCGGCCCGGTGCTGCAGCAGCACGCCGCGGCGCAGGTCGTGCACGAGCAGGCCGGCGGCGCCGAAGCGCCCCCAGAAGCGCTCGCCGTCCGGCCCTTCCACCCACGCATCGCCCGAGTCCACGTCTCCACGTTAGTCGCGTCGGGGTGGGAGGCTGTCCCCATGACCGTCCGCAGCGCCGCCCTGCTCCTGTTCCGCCGCCGTGAGGGCGTGGAGGTGTGGATCGCGCACATGGGCGGGCCGTTCTGGGCGCGCAAGGACGAGGGCGCGTGGTCGTTCCCGAAGGGCATCGTCGAGGGGGCGATCTGGGCGACGAGCTCGCGGCGGCCCGGCGGGAGTTCGCCGAGGAGATCGGGACGGCCGCGCCGGACACCGACTACCTGCCGCTGGGCGAGTTCCGCGGTTCGGGCAAGACGATCGTGGTCTTCGCGGGCGAGAGCGAGTTCGAGCCGGGCGAGGTGCGCAGCAACACGTTCACGCTGGAGTGGCCGCCGCGCTCGGGACGGATGCGGGAGTTCCCCGAGGTGGACGACGCCCGGTGGTTCCCGCTGGACGAGGCGGCGCGCAAGCTGACGAAAGCGCAGCGGCCCATTCTGGATGCGCTGGTCGCGCGCCTGGAGCGGGACGCGGAAATCCCCTAGTCCGCAGGAGGCTCCACGCCCGTATGGTTGGCCCCACGAGGGCGTGACGGCAGGAGGGCATCGTGGTCAAGAGCAAGGCCGAGAAGACCGCCGAGAAGGCACTGGAGACCGCACGGGTCGCCGTCGGCGACGCCGAGAAGGCGGTCAAGAAGCTCGACAAGAAGTCGAAGCGCGAGGCGGAGGCGCTCGCGGCCCGGCTGCAGCAGGCGACGAAGGACGCCAAGAAGGCGGTGCACCGCTCGCAGAAGACCGCGTCGGCGGGTGCGCCTGGAACGACGACCACGGCATCCACGACGACCGCAGCCTCCTCCACCGGCATCCCGACCTTCCGCGACCTGCGCGACCGCGCGAAGGATCGCGGCATCCAGGGCTACTCCCGTATGAACAAGGCGCAGCTGCTGCACGCCCTCGGCGAGGGCTGAGACGACGGCACCGGCGTCGTTCACCGACACTTAACCCGCCGACCGTAGCGTGCCGCCGTGCCCGACGCGTCTGCTCCCCCGTCTGCCGGTCTGCTGCTGCGCGGGGAGGCCGCCCCTCCCGCTCGCACCCTCATCGACGTCCTGACCGAATCCGCACGCCGGTTCCCCGACGCCTCCGCGCTCGAGGATGCCGCCGGCGCGCTCAGCTACCGGGAGCTGCTCGCCCGCGTCGGCGCCGGCGCCGCGCGGCTGCGCGAGGCCGGAGTGCGGCGCGGAGACCGGGTCGGCGTGCGGATGAGTTCGGGCAGCCGGGAGCTGTACCTGGCCATCCTGAGCGTGCTCGCGGCGGGCGCCGCGTACGTGCCCGTGGATGCGGACGACCCCGAGGAGCGGGCGGAGCTCGTCTTCGGCGAGGCCGCGGTCCGCGCCGTCATGACGGATTCCGGACTGATCCTGTCGGGCGAGCAGCCGCCGCGCGCGCTCTTCGACGCGCTGCCGCCGCATCCCAGCACCTCCGCCATCCCCGTCGTGGAGCCGCCCGCCCCCGACGACGACGCGTGGATCATCTTCACCTCGGGCTCGACGGGGACGCCGAAAGGCGTCGCCGTGCGGCACCGGTCGGCCGCGGCGTTCGTGGACGCCGAGTCGCGCCTCTTCCTTCAGGAGGAGCCGATCGGACCGCAGGACCGCGTGCTCGCGGGGCTCTCCGTGGCGTTCGACGCGTCGTGCGAGGAGATGTGGCTGGCCTGGGCCCACGGCGCCTGCCTGGTACCCGCTCCGCGCTCGCTCGTGCGGACCGGCATGGACCTCGGGCCGTGGCTCTCGGCGCGGCGCATCACCGTCGTCTCCACCGTGCCAACGCTGGCCGCCCTCTGGCCGGTGGATGCCCTCGACAGCGTGCGTCTCCTCATCTTCGGCGGCGAGGCGTGCCCGCCGGAGCTGGTCAGCCGGCTGGCAGTGCCCGGTCGCGAGGTGTGGAACACGTACGGCCCGACCGAGGCGACCGTGGTGGCGTGCGCCGCGCCGCTGGTCGCGGGCGAGCCCGTCCGCATCGGGCTGCCGCTGGACGGCTGGGACCTGGCGGTGGTGGATCCGCAGGGCGTGCCGGTCGCGGACGGCGCGAGCGGCGAGCTCGTCATCGGCGGTGTCGGCCTGGCGCGCTACCTCGACCCGGCGAAGGATGCGGAGAAGTACGCCCCGATGCCCACGTTGGGCTGGGAGCGCGCCTATCGCAGCGGCGACGTGGTCCGCTTCGACTCGGCCGGGCTGTTCTACCTCGGCCGGGCCGACGATCAGGTGAAGCTCGGCGGCCGCCGCATCGAACTCGGCGAGGTGGAGGCGGCGCTGCAGCAGCTCCCCGGGGTGTCCGGCGCCGCAGCAGCGGTCCGCCGCTCCTCGGCGGGCAACGACGTGCTGGTCGGCTACCTCGCGGTGCCGGAGCCGGACGCGTTCGACCGCCGCGCATCCCTCGAGCACCTCCGGGAGACGCTGCCCGCGGCACTCGTGCCGCTGCTCGCGGTGGTCGACGAACTGCCGGTGCGCACCTCCGGCAAGGTCGACAAGTCGGCTCTGCCCTGGCCGCTGGAGGACATCGGCGACGACGGGATGGGCGCGAGCACCGACGATCCCGTGGCCCTGGCGCTCGCACAGGACTGGCGCAGCGTGCTCGGGCTGACGGTCACCGGTCCCGACGACAACTTCTTCGACCTCGGCGGCGGATCCCTGGCCGCTGCGCAGCTCGTCTCACTGATCCGGCGGCGCCATCCTGACATCACCGTCGCGGACGTCTACGCGACCCCGCGGTTCGGCGCGATGGCTCAGGCGCTCGCGGAGAGCTCCCCGTCGCCCTCAGCGGCCTCCACGCACGTCGTGCCGCCGACCCCGTTGCGGATGCGGGCGCTGCAGACCGTGCTGGGTGTCCCGCTGTTCATCCTCGGCGGCATCCGCTGGCTGCTCTACCTTCTGACGGCATCGCTGCTCCTCCGTCCGCTCGGCGGCTTCGACGTGCTGCCCGCCGCCGATCCGCTCTGGCTGGTGATCGGGCTGCTGGTGTTCGTGACGCCGTGGGGACGGATGGCGATCTCCGTCGTGGCCGCGCGGCTCCTGCTGCTCGGCGTGAAGGCGGGCGACCATCCGCGCGGCGGTGGTGTGCACCTGCGGTTGTGGCTGGCCGAGCAGGTCGCCCACCAGGTGGGCGGCGCGAGCCTCGCCGGCGCTCCGTGGATCCTCTACTACGCCCGGGCGCTCGGCGCGACGATCGACCGCGGGGTCGATCTGCACACGCTCCCGCCGGTCACGGGGATGCTGCGCATCGGCGCGGGGGCGTCCATCGAGCCCGAGGTCGACCTGGCCGGCTACTGGATCGACGGCGACGTCGTGCGCATCGGCGAGATCCGCATCGGCGCGGGCAGCTCCGTCGGAGCGCGGAGTTCCCTGATGCCGGGCACGAAGATCGGGCGCAATGCGACCGTGGCGCCCGGCTCGGCCGTCTTCGGGCGGGTGCCGGCCGGCCAGAACTGGTCGGGCTCGCCCGCGGTCCGGGTCGGCCGCGCCCGCGACTGGTGGCCGCAGGAGCGGCCGCAGCGGCGCACGCGCTGGGTCGCCGCGTACGCGCTGGCCTCGACGGTCGTCTCCCTGGTCCCGGTCGTGGCGCTCGCCGTCGGAGCGGCGGTCGTGGCGGCGTTCGTCCGGGGCGCGGAGACCTGGGCGGCCGTCGTCGCGGCAGCTGCCGCCGGCCTCGTGCCCGGGACGCTCGCCGCCGGCGTCGTCCTCTCTACGCTGGTGGTGGTCTTCGTGCGCCTGCTGGGCATCGGGATGCGCGAGGGCGTGTACCCGGTGCGCAGCCGGACCGGCTGGCAGGCGTGGTCGACCGAGCGCCTGCTGGATCTCGCGCGCAGCATCCTGTTCCCGCTGTACTCGAGCCTGTTCACGCCCGTGTGGCTCCGGATGCTCGGCGCGCGCGTCGGGAAGGACGTGGAGGCGTCGACGGTGCTGCTCCTCCCCCGCATGACCCGCATCCGCGACGGCGCGTTCCTCGCCGACGACACGCTGGTCGCCTCGTACGAGCTGGGCGGCGGCTACGTCCGCATCGCGAACGTCGACATCGGGGCGCGCGCGTTCCTCGGCAACTCCGGGATGGCCGGGGCCGGCAACCGCGTGCCGCGCGACGGTCTGGTGGCCGTGCTGTCCTTCGCGCCGCGCAAGGCGAAGGCGGGCTCGTCGTGGCTCGGCTCCCCGCCGGTGCGACTCCGGAGGCAGGTGCAGGATGCGGACGTCTCGCGCACCTTCGCGCCTCGCACCGCGCTGCGGGTCGCGCGTGCGGCGTGGGAGCTCCTGCGCGTCGTGCCGGTCTTCGTCACCTACGGCATCGGGCTGGGCGTCGTCATCGCCCTGGGAGCCGTCTACACGCTCTGGGGACCCGTCTGGGCGGTCGTGCTCGGCGGACCCGTGCTCATGATCGCCGGGGCCGTCGCGGCGGCGGTCAGCACCGCTGCGAAGTGGCTGCTGCTCGGCAGGCTGAAGCCGGGCGAGCATCCGCTGTGGTCGTCGTTCATCTGGCGCAGCGAGGTGTCCGACACCTTCACCGAGATGGTCGCCGCGCCCTGGTTCGCCTGGGCCGCCGCCGGAACGCCTGCCCTCGTCTGGTGGCTGCGCAGCCTCGGCGCCCGCATCGGGAGCGGCGTGTGGATCGACAGCTACTGGCTGCCGGAGGCCGATCTCGTCACGCTCGGCGACGCATCCACCGTGAATCGGGGCTGCGTCGTGCAGACCCACCTCTTTCATGATCGAATCATGAGCATGGACCAGGTCACGATCGAGCGCGGCGGCACGCTCGGCCCGCACAGCGTCATCCTGCCCGCCGCCGACATCGGGCCGGAGGCCACGGTCGGTCCGGCGTCGCTGGTGATGCGCGGAGAGTCGGTGCCCGCGGGCAGCCGCTGGAGCGGCAACCCCATCGGTCCGTGGCGCGAGGTCGTCGTGCGGGAGTACCGGGCTCGGGTCGGCGGATGACCGACGCGGTACCCCACTCCTACCTGCCGCGGTCCGGCACCGACGACTACGGCGTGCTGAGCTACGACCTCGACCTGAACTACCGGGTGACGACGAACCGGCTGGATGCGACCGCGGTCATCCACGGACGAGCGAACGTGTCGCTGGGCTTCATCGCCCTCGACCTCGTGCACCTGAAGGCCAAGCGGGTGCGCCTCGACGGCCAGAAGCGCACGCGCTTCACGCAGACGCCGACGCATCTGCGCATCGTGCCGGCCGCGCCGATCGCCCCCGGCGCCGAGTTCACCGTCGAGATCGCCTACGACGGCTCCCCCGCGCCGCGGCGCACCCGGTGGGGGACGCTGGGCTGGGAGGAGCTCAGCGACGGCGCCATCGTCGCGGCGCAGCCGTCGGGAGCGCCCACCTGGTTCCCCTGCAACGACCGGCCGTCCGACAAGGCCGCGTATCGCATCCGGGTCACCACGGAGCAGGCCTACACCGTCCTCGCGACGGGCGAGCCGACCGGCCACAGCGTCAGCGCCGGACGCGGCACCTGGACGTTCGAGCGCGACGAACCCACCGCCAGCTACCTCGCCGCGGTGCAGATCGGGCGCTACACGGTGGAGCGACGGAGGAGCGCCGGGGTGGACTGGGAGGTCGCCTATCCCGCATCGCTCGCGCAACGGGTGCTGCACGACTTCGAGCCCGTCGGGCGGATGCTGGAGCGCTTCCAGGAGCTCTTCGGCCCGTATCCGTTCCCGTCGTACACGGTCGTGGTGACCGAGGATCCGCTCGAGATCCCGCTGGAGTCCCAGGCCATGGCGACGTTCGGCTCGACGCACGCCGACGGCCGGGGCGGTTCCGAGCGTCTCATCGCGCACGAGCTCGCCCACCAGTGGTTCGGCAACAGCGTCGGACTGGCCGCCTGGGGCGACATCTGGCTCAACGAGGGCTTCGCCTGCTACGCCGAATGGCTGTGGTCGGAGGCCTCCGGCGGCCTCTCGGCGGCGACGCATGCCCGGGCGCACCATGCGCGGCTCCGGCTGGCTCCCAAGGACCTGCTGCTCGGCGACCCCGGGCCCGATCTCATGTTCGACGACCGCGTCTACAAGCGCGGCGCCTGCCTGCTTCACGCGCTGCGGCACCGGCTCGGCGACAAGCGCTTCTTCGGACTGCTGCGCGAGTGGACGGATGTGAACCGCTTCGGCACGGTCGGAAGCGCCGACTTCGAGCGGCTCGCGGAGCGCTACGCGGACGAACCGCTCGACGGGTTCTTCGATGCGTGGCTACGGGACACGCGGCTGCCGTCGCTCTCCGGCTGAGGCGTCAGGAGCTCGGCGACGGTGACGACGCACCCGTCCGGCCGGCTGGTGCGCAGGCGGTAGCGGACGCCGTCGAGCAGCGCGGAACGGCGCCACACCTGCACCGCGGACGGTGCCACCCTCAGCCCGCGTCCATCCGCCTTGAGCACGGCCTCGATCGCGGTCCAGCGGCGCAGGGCGTCGCCGCGGCCCGGCGCGAGGTCGTCCACGGCCGCGAGCCGCTCCGCCGATGCGGTGGCCGGCTCGGCATCGATGCCGATCGGGACCCGGGCGGCTGCCGCGAAGGCCCCACCTGCGGCGTGGGCGAGGGCCAGGTGGATGCGCGTGGCGCCGCCCTCGGCGACCGGGCGGCCGTGAGACACGCCGCAGTCGGGGCAGCTGGCGTCGATGCGGACTCCGCGCTCGCCGAGCTGCGCGGCAGCGGCGAACAGGGCTGCCCGCCCGGCGAGGAACGCGCGCTGCCGGTCGTCGTCGGCGGCGAGTGACGCCAGTCGGTTGCGATCGCCCTTCCCGAGCCGATCGGCGATGGTGATGTCGGCCCGGCCGTACGGCACGACGACGAACGCGGGCACCGCACCCTCCGTCCGCCGACCGACACCCACGCTCCGATGCTAGCCCGGGCACAGTGCGAGTCGCCGGCCGCCCGTCGGGCCGGGGCCGGCGACTCGCCGTCTGTTCCTGCGCGGCCGACGGCCGGTCAGCGGACCGTTCGGTCGCCGCCGTCGTCCAGGCGCGGAGCCTCGTGACGAGCCGCGCGGCGCGGGGAGTCGTCGACCGGTGCGGCATCGGCGGCGGGCGCCGCCGTCGTGGTGCCCGCAGCCGCGGTGTCGTCGGCGGCGTCCACGCGGTTGCCGTGGCGGTCGGTGCGGACGTCCGGGTCGACGTGGTCGGCCTTCCGCAGCGCCTCCTCCGACTCCGAGCGCGCCTCGGCGGCGGACGTCTGGCGCTCCTCCGCCTCGCGGCGCAGGCGTTCGGCGTCGACCTCCGCCTGCTTGGCGTCGGCGGCGGCCCGGGCGGCCTTCGCTTCGCGCTCGCGCGCATCCAGCTGGGTCTGGGCAGCCGACTGCCGAATCTCTTCGGCCTTCCGGCGGTCCGCCTCCCGCTTGCGGTTGCGGCCGACGGTGGCGGCGATGATGGCGATCACGATGATGACGACCACCACGACGACGATCAGGATGATCCATCCGGTTGTGTTCATGCCCCGTCACGGTACGCCGCAGCCGTGAAATAGCTAGGGGATTGAAGTGTTCGGCGCCATGGAGCGACCGTACTGCCACGGCAGGGCAGCTGCACGCTATCCACCGCGCTGCGGGGATGCCCCTCGCGTCCACCCTTGACGGCGGTCGGCCCCGGTCGAGGGTGTGCTGATCTAGGTCGGAGGGCTGTTGTGGTGGTCATTGCGACGAGTGCGGGAAATCAGATACAAAATCCCGGCGACGATGGCAGCGAGCACCAAGACTGTAACGACCAGATGAATCGGCTCAACTCCAGACGACATTCTTGGCTCCCACTCACCCGGTCACGCTGAACGAACCACGCGAGGTGTAAAAGTCGGCCTCGTAGTTCATCGTCCAGTATGCGCCGTACGCCGTGAAGTTGGCCGACCGGTAGAAGCTGTTGCTCCTTCCGCTGACGGTTCCGGACGGATTGGCGGCGTAGGCGAGGCCAATCCCCGACGACCCAATGAGGCCGTAGACCCGCACGTGCTCGATACACGTCACCTTGGTTACCGTCGACGAGCCGCTTGCACTGATCTGGGCAGACCAGTTGCCGCTGATGTTCCATGGCACGTCGGAGTAGTTCATGTACTGGTAACCGCTCACGGAGCCCGTGGCTCCTGCTCCGCTGCCCGTCTTGGAGAAGTTCTTAGTGATGGCGGGGATGGCGTGTACGTCGCTCACAGTCTTACCCGTACCTTCCACGGAGGTGGCCTCTTTGGTGGCTTCCACCATCGCCGGGGTCTCCGTCGCGTAGATTCGAACGAATTCGGCATCGTCGGGCGAGAGGAGCTGTCCGACCTGTTGATACCTGGTCGACATGAACGCATAGCGCTCAGTCACTGCTTCGGCAGACAATCCGCGGTTCTTCGGATAGCGTGCTTCGCTCTGTCGCAGTGGACCGAACCGGCGCGCCTGCTCCGGGGTCACGGGGTTCTTGCCGTGGCTGTCCGCTGCTACGACCCGTGCAGGTCGCGCATCCTGGGCGGCCCGCCCGCTCGCGGTGCAACCAGCCAGTGCGGCACCCACACTCAGGACCACCGCTAAAGTCGGCACGAGATCTCGAATTTTGCTCATAGAGGGATTCCGTTTCGTTCTTCATCGAACGCCCGAACGGCGTGGGCCTCACCCGCAAAGCGGAAGGATCGGTGATCCTCACCCGCAAAGCGGAAGGATCGGTGGTCCGCGACGTAACGGGGATCAATCCCCGTCACCTTAATAGACGAGCAAGTCTCCAGATCGTGACGGGCCGTCGGCGGCAATGCATACAATCGCGCTGTGGTGGCTGGGTTCCCAGCCTGAAGAGTGGTTCTGTGTCGTCACCCGGGCGCGCCCACCTGGGAGGGGCCCGAACGTATCGGGTGGGTGCGGAGCTCCGATGCTGCGCGCGCTCGGATGGGACCACCGGTGTGCCTTCGCCTCGTAGCGCAAGGGAAGTAGGGCGGACGGGACTTGAACCCGTGACCGAGGAATTATGAGTTCCCTGCTCTGACCAGCTGAGCTACCGCCCCGATCGCGTGCCCGCCCTGGTCACTCCGGGGTGGGAACGCTGCGGGCCGCTTCCGTCACCGGGTCGGCCACCGGCTCACCACGATACAGGCTCTCGAAGGTGCTGATCGTCGTCTGGATGTCGTGGGAGGCGACGATGCGGAGGGACGCGCGCTTGAGCACATCCAGCTCCTGCTGAGGCAGGCTGAGCACGCTCTCCAGCTTGTCGGCGAGGTCCTGCGCGTCGCCCGGACGGAACAGGTGCCCGTTCTCGCCCTCGTGCACGAGGTGCGGCAGGGCCATCGCGTTCGCGGCCACGACGGGCAGCGCCGACGCCATGGCCTCCATGGTCGCGATCGACTGCAGCTCGGCGATCGACGGCATCGCGAAGACCGTCGCCCGCGTGTATGCCTGGCGCAGCTCGGCGTCGCTGACGTAGCCGAGGAACTCGACGCGATCAGCGATCCCGAGGGTCTCCGCCATCGCCTGCAGGTTCTTGAGCTGGTCGCCGCCGCCGACGATCTGCAGCCGCGCATCCAGGTCCTCCGGAAGCAGCTTCAGCGCGTTGAGGAGCACGTCGATCTGCTTCTCGCCGGTGACCCGGCCGACGAACAGGATGGTGTTGCCCGTCCGCGGCTCGAAGTCGGGCGTGTAGTCGTGCGCGTCGATTCCGCACGAGATGGCGTGCACTCCGCGCAGGCCGGTGGCGGATTCGAGGAACTCCGCCGCCCGGCGCGTGGGCGTCGTAACCGCCTCCGCGCGGTCGAAGCTCTTGCGCGCATCCGCCCAGGCCAGCCGGACGAACGTCTTGTGCAGGAACTTCGGCAGCATGCTGAACTCGACGATGTTCTCGGGCATCACGTGGTTCGTGGCGATGATGCGGATTCCGCGCTTCTGCGCCTCCGCGGCCAGCCCGCGGCCGACGACGATGTGCGACTGGAAGTGCACCACGTCGGGCTTCACGGTGTCGAGAACGCGGCGCGCGTTGGCCTTGCTGGTCCACGGCAGCGCGAAGCGGAGCCAGTCGTGCGGGTACCAGCGCCAGCTGGTGAGGCGGTGGGCCGTCATCGTGCGGCCCTCGTGCTCCTCCACCCAGGTGCCGTGCTTGCGGCTCGCGGCGGGTGCGACGATGTGGACGTCGTGGCCGCGGTCGACCAGGCCGGCGGCGAGGCGCTCGGCGAAGCGGGCGGCGCCGTTGACGTCGGGGGCGAACGTGTCGCACCCCATGACGATCGTCAGCGGCTTCTCGGCTGCCGGGGCGGGCGGGGTCGGATGCGGTCCGCTCGTATCAGGCACGTGGTTCGTTCCCTACGGTCGTGGGCTTCGGAAAGGCGAATCCGGCGACGGTCTTCGCGGCCCGGGCGGGGATTCTGCCCGGTCGGTTCAACGGCCTAGTCTAAGCCGCTTTCCTGCGCCACGTCCGTAATGCGGTCAGCTACCGGCGCGTCCGAGGCGGTCTGCGGATGGTACTTCGCCAGCTGTAGGACGCCCAGCACGGCGACGGCTCCGGTGACCGCGAAACCGACCATCGCCCACCATGGCGCTCCCGCCGCCTCGTTCAGCACGACGATGCCGATCGTGACGGCGACCATGGGGTCGATGACCGTGAGGCCCGCGATCACGAGATCCGGCGGCCCGGACGAGTACGCGTTCTGCACGAAGTAGGCGCCGAGGGCCGCGGCGAGCAGCAGCGCGACGATGCACGCGACCAGCAGCCAGTCCCACTGCTGGTTCGAGATGCGCTCGATGGCGACCTTGGCGAGGGTGGCGACGAAGCCGTAGAGCACGCCCGCGCCGACGATGTAGATGATCGCCTTGAAGCGGTGCCGCAGGAACCAGAAGAGGACACCGAAGGTGATGAGCACGACGGCGAGGATGATCAGGATGACGACGAGCGCCCGGCTCGTCACCGGCAGATCGCGGGCGAACACGGCCGCGAGCAGCACGAACGCCCCCACACCGCTGACGCACAGCGTGACGGCGATGACCGAGCGGTGGTTCAGCTTCACCCCGCTCACGCGCGCGTTCAGGATGCTCGTGATCACGAGGCCGACGACGCCGAGCGGCTGCACGAGGATGATCGGCGAGAGCTTGAGGCTGACCAGCTGGAAGACGATGGCGAGACCGAGCAGCAGCGTGCCGATGACCCAGGAGGGCCGTGCCAGCAGCAGCCCGAGCTGGCGGCCGCTGAGGCCGCTGTCGGCGCGGCCGGCGGTCGCCTCGACCTTGGCGACGCCGTGGTGCTGGAGCTGTGCTCCGACGGAGAGGAAGCAGGCACCGACGAGCGCGACCGGGATGCCCAGGAGTTGGCTGGGCTGATAGGACAGGTCGAAGGCGTCCATCAGTTCCGTACCCACCCCACGACCCTACCGTGAGTGATCCGGATAGTCTTGCTGAATGGCCGTCCTCCCGATCCGGATCACCGGAGACCCCGTGCTGCACTCCCCTGCCCGTCCGGTCGAGGAGATCGACGACGAACTGCGGGCGCTGGTGGCGGACATGTTCGAGACGATGGATGAGGCACCGGGCGTCGGCCTAGCCGGTCCGCAGGTCGGTGTGCCGCTCCGTCTCTTCGTGTACGGGTGGACGGACGACGACGACGTCCCGCACCGCGGGGTCGCCATCAACCCCACGCTGTGGCTGAGCCCGCTGAGCGTGGAGGAGCTGGACGAGGACGCCGAGTCGGAGGGGTGCCTGTCGTTTCCCGGAGAGCGGTTCCCGCTCAGGCGGGCGGAGCGGGTCATCCTGCAGGCGACGGACCTCGACGGCGCCGACTACGAGGTGCACGCGGAGGGCTGGCTCGCCCGCATCTTCCAGCACGAGTACGACCACCTCGACGGCGTGCTGTACGTCGACCGCCTCGCGCATCCGTTCGGCAAGGCCGCCGCCAAGGCGCAGCGCAAGAACAGCTGGGGCGTCCCGGGTCTCAGCTGGCTGCCCGGCCGCGATCACCTCGAGGACTGACCCCAGCGGAGACCGACCCCTCGGGGATCAGCGCCGCAGGTCGACCCCGTGCACGCCGTTGTGGTGGCGGAGCGCGGGGAACACGGCCGACAGCGTGAAGCCGACGCCCGGGATGGTCTGCGCCGTCAGCGTCCCGCCGAAGAGCGCCGCCCGCTCCCGCATCTCGATGATCCCGGCGCCTTCGTAGTGCTCGGTCAGCGCGCGGACGTCGTCGGCGATGGTGTACGCCGTCGCCTGGTCGACCCCCGCGCGATCGAGACCGAGCCGGCGGGCCGCCGCGCGGATGCCGTCGTCCTCGACGCTGACCTGCAGGCCGTCGGAGGTCCAGGTGAACGCGACGGACGCGTTCGTGCCCGGGCCGCCGTGCTTGAGCGCGTTCTCCAGGCTGGTCTGCAGGATGCGGAAGACGGCGAGCTCCGCGCCCTGCCGCAGCTCGAAGCGGTCGCCCGACTCGGTGAAGGTGACCGCGAGCCCCGCATCCCGGAGCACCCGGAACAGGTCGCGGGCCGAGTGGAGGCTCGGCTGCGGGAGTGACGCATCCTGAGCCTCACGGGCGACGGCCTGCAGCCGGCGCAGGTCGCCGAGCGCGTCGCGGGCGGAGTTCTCCAGGGCGCCGACGGACCGGACGGCCGCGGCGGGGTCGGCATCCGCCGCGTAGCGGATGCCCTCGGCTTGCGAGACCAGGCGCGACACGGACTGGATGGCGACATCGCCGAGATCGCCGACGATGCGGAACCGGCCGACCTGCTCGGCGAGGTCGAGTTCGCGGTCGATGCGGTCCCACTCCGACTCCTGGCGGGTGTCGCGCAGCCGGATGCGCCGGCTCCGCTCCCACAGCCAGAGGCCGAGGAAGACGAGGGCCGCGATGATCGCGAGCGCGGCGGTCGCGGGGGTGACGACGTCCATCTCCCGTCCTTCCTGCCGCGCACCTCGGGCGGCCCGGTCGATCCTACCGGGCCGCCTCCGATGACTCAGGCGCTGTCGCGATTCGCGCGCAGCACCTCCAGCCGGGCGCGGTACTCCTGCTCGTCGATGTCCCCGTTCGCGTACCGCTGCGCGAGCGTCTGCTCGGCGGAGCGGGCGGCGCCGCGCGGTCCCCAGCCGTTGTCGCCGCCGCGCGCCATGGCGGCCTGCCGCCAGCGCCGGCCGGCGAAGCCGAAGATGAGCGCGAAGACGAGGATCCAGAGGATCGGGATGAAGATCCACCACCAGCCGACGAACGGCGGTCCGTACGCGACGCACGGCGCGGCGGCGACGGCGGCGGTGGCCAGTGAGCTGAGCATGAGGTGTCCAATCGGTGAGGGTCCGCGCCTCTCGCGGACGACACTGTCAGCCTCGCGGGAAGCCTCGCCGCGCGAATCCGCCGCCGGGAGCGTTCGCGGCTGCTCCACGGGGAGCACCCACGCGTCGGCCTCTGCCCGCGCCCCCTCCCCAGGACGTACCATTCGCCCATGACCCACGACGACGGACGCCACGCGCGCGACGACCACAGGAACGAGGAGCCGGACGACGAGCTCTCCGAGTACGAGAACGACGAGGCGCGGAACCGGGAGTCGCTGGAGCGGGAGGCGGGCCTCACCGCTTTCGGCGGCCCGACGTTCGGCCACCTCTTCGACCAGGCGCCCGATGATGGCGGTTTCGACGCGCAGCACAACCCGTGAGCCGGCCGAGCGCCCGCCCCGTACTCCCCCGGGAGTAGCCGGGAGACACCTCGCGGCGGAGGACGCGACCGGGTGCCGTCGTTAGGCTGAGGAGATGCCTTGGACCGCGCCCGCCGATCACGGCTCGGGTGCGCATCCCGGAGCCCCCGACACCTGGCCGACTCCGCCCTGGGCCGGGCGTTCGCGGCCCCACGGCGCCGGCTGGTTCGCGGTCGTCGTCGCCGCGCTCCTCCAAGTGCCGGGGATCGTGCTGGCGGCGCGCGACGCCTCCCGCGACCCGCTGACGCTCGGCCTCGCACTGCTCGCCTTCGGGGCGTCCTTCGTTCTGCTCGCCGTCCGCCGCCATCCGGGGCCCACCGTCGCCGTGGTCGCCGCGCTGTGCGCTCCGGCCATCGCCGTGACGACCGGGCCGCCGCTGTCCGCCGTCCCGCTCGCCTTCGCCGTCATCAGCGCGGTAGTCCGCGGAGCCCGTGTCTGGGTGTGGTGGACGCTCGCGGGGTTCGCGCTGGCCGGCCCGGCCGCCGCCTTCCTGCTCCGCGGCGACGCCGCCGCGATGATCCGCCCGCTCATCATCGCGCTGGTGCTGTGCCTGCTCGTCGGCGTCGGCGAGGCCGTGCGCAACCGCGGGGAGCGGTACCGCGAGGTGGCGCGCACCGTGGCCGCCCGGCGGGAGGCGGCCGCCGAGGCGGAGCGGCTGCGCATCGCCCGCGAGCTCCACGACGTGCTGGCGCACTCGCTCTCGCAGATCAGCGTGCAGGCCGGCGTCGGGCTGCACCTGTTCGACTCCCGGCCCGAGAAGGCGCGCGAGAGCCTGGAGGCGATCAAGGCGACGAGCAGCCAGGCGCTGGAGGAGGTGCGCGGGGTGCTCGGCTTCCTCCGCGGCCCGGACGGCTACGCGGCCCGCTCCCCCGAGCCCGATCTGGCGCGCATCCCGGTGCTGGTCGACACCTACCGCAAGGCGGGCCTGGCGATCTCGTACCAGGCGGACCTGACGTCGACCCCGTCGGCGGCGGCGCAGCTCGCGCTCTACCGCATCGTGCAGGAGTCGCTGACGAACGTCGGGCGGCATGCCCAGGCGTCGAACGTCGCGATCCGCATCGCCGAAGAGGACGGCTGGTACGTCCTCACGGTCCAGGACGACGGAAGAGGGCTTCCCGCAGATGCGACCAGCGGCGGCAAGGGGATGCTCGGGATGCGCGAGCGCGCCGAGCTGCTCGGCGGCCGCTTCGAGACGCGCATCCCCGAGAGCGGCGGCCTGATCGTGGAGGCGCGCATCCCGATGACCCCGTCCGCCGGCCATCGGGAACAGGCGGCCGCATCGTGATCCGTGTGCTGCTCGCCGACGATCAACTGCTGGTCCGGGCGGGCTTCCGTGCGCTGCTCGAGGCCGAGGACGACGTGGAGATCGTCGCCGAGGCGAGCACCGGCCGGGAGGCCGTCGAGCTGGTGCGCCGGACGCATCCCGACGTCGTGCTGATGGACATCCGGATGCCGGACGGCGACGGCCTCTGGGCCACCGGCGAGATCGTCGCGGACCCCGACCTGGCCGGCACCCGTATCGTGATCGTCACCACCTTCGAGCTCGACGAGTACGTCGCCCAGGCGATCGTCGCCGGCGCGAGCGGCTTCCTCGTGAAGGACACGGAGCCTGTGGAGCTCATCCGCGCGGTCCGCGTGGTGGCCGCCGGCGACGCCCTCCTCTCCCCCGGGGTGACCCGCCGTCTCATCGAGCGCGTCTCCGGCGGCCTGCGCCCGGCGCCGGATTCCGCCCGGCTCGAGCAGCTGACCGAGCGGGAGCGCCAGGTGCTCGCCCTCGTGGCGCACGGCCTCACCAACACGGAGATCGGCGAGCGGCTGTACCTCAGCCCGCTCACCGCGAAGACCCACGTGTCGCGGATCATGACCAAGCTCGACGCGCGCGACCGCGTGCACCTCGTCGTCCTCGCCTACGAGACCGGCCTCGTGCAGCCCGGCTGGCAGTGACCGGGGAAGGTTTGGCACAAATCGACGTAATGGCGCCGCGATGACGTCGATTTGTGCCAAATCCTCGCCACCCCAGGACGCGAAAGAGCCCCGGCCTTCTGGTGAAGGCCGGGGCTCTGCTGGCTCCCCGACTTGGACTCGAACCAAGAACCTGCCGGTTAACAGCCGGCTGCTCTGCCAATTGAGCTATCGAGGAATGCTTGATCAGCGAAGCTACTCTAGCAAGGTTCCCGGCCGCTCCGGAAATCGGGACGGCAACCCGGGTGCGTCGCCGTTCAGTACCCCGCAGACGGGTCCACGACGCCGACGAAACGGCCGTCGTCGAGGAACGCACGGACGTTCAGCCGGATGCGCTCCGCCAGCAACGGCGCCGTCATCTCCGGCGTATCGGCCTGGTGCGGCGTGATGATCGCGTTCGGCTCGTCCCAGAGCGGGTGCCCGTCCGGCAGCGGCTCCGGGTCGGTCACATCGAGGCCCGCACCCGCGATCGTGCCCGTGCGCAGGGCGTCGAGCAGCGCATCCGTGTCGACGAGCCCGCCGCGGGCGATGTTGACCAGGTATGCCGTGGGCTTCATGGCCGTGAACTCCACCCCGCCGAAGAGCCGGCGCGTGCCGTCGGTGAGTGCCGCGGCGACCACCACGAGGTCCGCCGACGGCAGCACCTCGGCGAGCTGGGATGCGGTCACGGTGCGGACAGCGCCGGGCACGGGCGTCGACGACCGGCGGACGATGGTCACCCGCGCGCCGAACGGCTCCAGCAGGCGCATCAGCTCGAGGGCGATTCCGCCCGCGCCCACGATCACCACGTCGAGGCCGTACAGCGAGCGACCCTCCGGCTCGGTCGCCCACGACCGCGCCCGCACGCGCTTCGGGATCACCCGCAGCAGCGCGAGGCTCAGCACGAGGGCGTGCTCGGCGACCGGCTGCGCGTAGGCGCCCTTGGCGCTGGTCCAGACGAGTCCCGGACGGTCCTCCGAGGCCAGGATGCCCGCGAAGGCGTCGACGCCGGCGAACGGAAGCTGCACCCACCCGATCCCCGGATGCGCCTCCAGCACGGCCGGGAACGCGTCCGCATCCTTGTTCGACAGCCAGACGACGCCGCGCGTGCGAGCCGACAGCGGCTCGACCGTGCCTCCTGCCGCCTCGACGGCGTCGACGAACTGCCGCTCGGCCTCCGGCAGCACCGCGATCGGGCCCGGCTCGGGGCGCCGGTCGGCGGGCAGCGCCGTCACCTCGTCGGCCAGCACCGCCCGGTGGCGTGCTTCGTTCGTGCCCTCTGCGTCCGCACTCATGCCTGCTCCGTTCCTGCGTCGTTCTTCGCCGCGCGCCGTGCGCCGGCGCGCTGCGGCCTCCGTTCGGTGCGCTGCTGCGGCGGCTTCAGCGCGCGGGCCAGACCGGCGACGAAGGGATGCGCGGGGTCCGCGAGCACCTCCTCGATCGGCCCGAAGCCCACAGGGCGTCCGCCCTGCAGCACGAGGGAGGTATCCGTCGCGCGGCGCAGCACCGCCAGGTCGTGGCTGACCACCACGGCCGAGAAGTCGTCGTGCTCGCGCAGCTGTGCGAGCAGGTCGATCACCGCATCCCGCACCGTCGCGTCGATCCCCGCCGTGGGCTCGTCGGCGATCAGGATGCGCGGGCCGAGCACGAGGGCCCGCGCGAGCGCCACGCGCTGCCGTTGACCGGAGCTGAGCTCGTACGGGTACTTGTTCAGCACGCTGAGAGGCAGGTGCACGGTGTCGAGCATGGTGGCGGCCCGTTCTCCCGCCGAGCGGCGCGGGTAGTGCTCGTCGCGCTCGAAGATCGGCAGCGTGACGTTGTCCTGCACGCTCAGCGACGGCTCCAGCGTCGCCGCGGCCTCCTGCGGCAGGTAGCCGACGTGGAAGGTGACTTCGGCCAGGTCGCGCTTGCGCGCCTTCCGCAGCTTGTGCCCGAGCACAGACGCCTCGCCGCCGCTGATCCGGGGACCGGCGTCGGCGGCGCGCGCCGGCAGCACCCGCCCCGACAGCACCTGCGCCAGCGTGCTCTTGCCCGAGCCGGTCTCGCCCAGCACCCCGAGCACCTGCCCGGGTTCGAGGCGGAAACTGACCCCGCGCAGGGCGACGCACGAGGCGCTGGCGCCCCGCGCGGGGTATTCGACGGACAGGTCGCTGACGACGATCGCGGGCTCGGAACTCACATGTTCGACCCTAGGCGCTGGTCGCTGTCAAGCGGCGCAGCTCCTCCCGCCGGTCGGCCTGTTCGACCGGATCCGGGACGGGCAGAGAGGCCAGCAGGCGCTGCGTGTACGGCTCCCGCGGGTTGCCGAGCACCTCGGCGCCGGTGCCCTCCTCGACCAGCCGGCCGCGGTGCAGCACCGCGATGCGGTCGGCCAGGAGGTCGACCACCGCCAGGTCGTGGCTGATGAACAGCGACGCGAAGCCGAACTCCTTCTGCAGGTCGGCGAACAGCTCCAGCACGCGCGCCTGCACCGAGACGTCGAGAGCCGAGGTCGGCTCGTCGGCGATCAGGAGGGTCGGCTCCAGGGCCAGCGCGCGGGCGAGGCTGGCACGCTGCCGCTGGCCGCCGGACAGCTCGTGCGGGAAGCGGTCCCCGTACGCACGCGGCAGCTGCACCGCCTCCAGCAGCTCGTCGACGCGGCGACGCGCCTCCTGCGCCGACGACGCGCGCCCGTGCACCACCAGCGGCTCGGCGACGCACTCGGCGATCGTGAGCAGCGGGTTGAAGCTCGACGCCGGATCCTGGAACACGAAGCCGATGTCGCTGCGCACCTTGCGGAACTGCCGCTCGCGCACGCCGTTCATCTCGAGCCCGAGCACCTGCAGTGAGCCCCCGGTCACCTTGTTCAGCCCGGCGATCGCGCGCCCGATCGTGGTCTTGCCCGAGCCGGACTCGCCCACCAGTCCCAGCACCTCTCCCGGGCGGATGTCGAACGACACCCCGTCCACGGCCACGAAGCCGGGGCGCCCCAGCCGGCCCGGGTACTGGATGCGCAGGTCGCGCGCGCGCACCACCGGCGCCTCCTCGGGGCGCTCGGCCCGGGCGATGGCGCGGTCCTGCGTGGCGACGGCGCCCTGCCCGATCTTCGGGACGGCGGCGAGCAGCTTCTGCGTGTACTCGGCCTGCGGGGCCGAGAACAGCGTCTTCACATCCGCCTGCTCCACCAGCTTGCCCTGGTACATCACGGCGACGCGGTCCGCGAGGTCGGCGACCACGCCCATGTTGTGGGTGATCAGCACGATGGCGGCGCCGAATTCGTCGCGGCAGCGGCGCAGCAGGTCGAGGATCTCGGCCTGCACCGTCACATCCAGCGCGGTGGTCGGCTCGTCGGCGACGATCAGGCCCGGGTTCAGCACCAGCGCCATCGCGATGACGATGCGCTGCTTCTGCCCGCCGGAGAACTGGTGCGGGTAGTACTTGACCCGCTTCTGCGGCTCCGGGATGCCGACCCGCTCGAGGATCTCGACCGCGCGCGCCTGCGCCTCCTTCTTCGACAGCTTGGAGTGGGCGCGCAGCCCCTCCGCGATCTGCCAGCCGACGGGATAGACGGGGTTCAGCGCCGTGGACGGCTCCTGGAACACCATGGCGACATCGGTGCCGCGCACCTCCCGCAGGCGCCGCTTGTCGATGGAGATGACATCCGCCTCGGTGGCGCCGTCACGACTGCGCAGCACGACCGCTCCGGACGCCGTGGCCGTCTCGGGCAGCAAGCCCAGGATGGTCTTCGCGGTGACCGTCTTGCCCGAGCCGGACTCGCCGACGATCGCCAGCACCTCCCCCGGCGCGACCGACAGGCTGACGCCGTCGACCGCCTTCACGGTGCCCGCGTCGGTCGCGAACGAGACCGACAGGTCGTTGATCTGGACGACGTCGCTCATGGACGCACCTCGATTCCATGCTCGTCGAACGTCTCTCCGCCCTCCAGGCCGTCGATCCCACCGGGACCGGCCGTCAGCGTGCCGCCCGGCACGACGGAGGTCTCGGCGACCTCGCCGGAGGCGGCTGCCGCGCGACGGCGGCCGCGGAGCCGCGGGTCCGCCAGGTCGTTCAGGCTCTCGCCGACCAGCGTGATGCCGAGCACCACGAGCACGATCGCGAGGCCCGGGTAGATGGAGGTCCACCAGATGCCGCTGGTCACGTCATCCACAGCCTTGTTCAGGTCGTAGCCCCACTCGGCGGCCGCGGTCGGCTCGATGCCGAAGCCCAGGAAGCCGAGGCCGGCGAGCGTGAGGATCGCCTCCGACGAGTTCAGCGTGAAGATCAGCGGAAGCGTGCGGGTGGAGTTGCGCAGCACGTGCCGGAACATGATCCGGCCGTTGCTCGCGCCGACCACCTTTGCGGCCTCCACGTACGCCTCCGCCTTGATGCGGACGACCTCGGAGCGGATGACGCGGAAGTACTGCGGGATGTAGACCACCGTGATCGAGATCGCCGCGGCGAAGATGCCGCCCCAGAGGCTCGACTGGCCGCCGCTGATCGCGATGGCCATGACGATCGCCAGCAGCAGCGACGGGAACGCGTAGATCGCGTCGCAGATGACGACGAGCACGCGGTCGAGCCAGCCGCCGAAGTACCCCGAGACCAGGCCGAGCAGCACGCCGATGAAGATCGACAGGATGACCGCGACGATGATCACGAGGATGGCGGTCTGCGTTCCCCAGATCACGCGCGAGAACACGTCGTAGCCGCCCGAGGTGGTGCCCCAGATGTGCGCGGCGCTCGGCGGCTGCTGCGCACCGAACGACTGCCCGTCGGCCTTCGACTGCGCGAAGCCGTACGGAGCGATCAGCGGCGCGAAGATCGACACCAGGATGAACAGCGCGGTCAGCACAAGGCCGACGACGAGCATCCCGCGCTGCAGGCCGACGCTCTGCCGGAGCTGGTGGACGACGGGCACGCGCTCCCAGAGCGAGCGCTTGCGGGAGGTGATGGATGCGGTCGACATCTCAGTACCTCACTCTCGGGTCGATGAGGGCCGCGATGACGTCGACCACGAAGTTGGTGAGGGTGACGATGACGGCGAGCAGCACGACCATGCCCTGGACGGCGACGAAGTCGCGCGCCTGCAGGTAATGCACGAGCTGGAACCCGAGGCCCTTCCACTCGAAGGTCGACTCGGTCAGCACCGCGCCGCCGAGCAGCAGAGCGATCTGCAGGCCGATCACCGTGATGATCGGGATGAGGGCCGGCCGGTACGCGTGCTTGCGCAGCAGCCGCGACTCCGCCACCCCGCGGGAGCGGGCGGCGTCGACGTAGTCGGTGGA